>NZ_JBWKXA010000004.1:0-159754 GCF_059422505.1 Pedobacter sp. GW821-FHT01D05
AAAAGCTAAGAAAAACTCCAAAAAAAGAGTTTTTCTTAAAATAAATTTGCAATTGTGGTAAACCTAGAATACGACCGAAGCAACGCGGAGCGGAGAGATCTTTAAACTACTGATTTATGCAATAAATTAAAACTCAGGATGACAATGCTTTTTATTATAAGTAAAACAGGGCTTAGTGTGCTTCGGTTCCTTTAGCCCCGCCATTCGCTACAATCTTTTTGTGCTGTCTTCCTGAGTTTATCGAAGGAGCAACAAAAAGGATTTTCGCTACTGTCGGGTTTATTTCAATATAGCTGCAGCATTTTGCCACGGAAACACGGATTGACACGGAAGATATTGTAACACAAAGTTATATCATCCTACTTTGCAACGAGGACGGAGGAGAAACGCGATTTTATCGCCATTTTTTTTCTTATCCGCATTACAAATGCAGATCTCGATAATCCTCGTTACAAACGAGGACTATTTAAGGCAGACGGCACGAAAAGTCTAATCCTCAATCTTCGAGTGGTGTTTGGTATCTTTCATGGTGGTATATAAAATCAGCGAGATTAAAATACATCCGGTTACATACCAGTAGAAATAATTTTCGTGACCGATATTCTTAAACCATAATGCAAAATATTCTGCCGTTCCACCGAAAATGGCAACGGTTAAAGCATAAGGTAAACCCACACCCAAAGCCCTGATTTCGGCAGGGAACAGTTCTGCCTTAACTACGGCATTAATGCTCGTATAACCGCTAACAATAATTAAGGCGCCAATCATCAGCAAGAATATGATAGTCGTATTGGTTTCTCCAGCCAAACCGGTTAAAATGGGATAAGTACATAAAGTACCCAGTATGCCAAAACCAATTAATAAAGGTTTACGCCCAATTTTATCAGATAATAGGCCGAACAGCGGCTGCATAACGGCAAAAACCAACAATGAAACGAATGATAAGGTTGTAGAGGTTTCTTTACTCAGGTGAACCGTATTAACCAGAAATTTCTGCATATAAGTGCTAAACGTATAAAAGGCAATCGTTCCGCCCAAAGTTAAGCCTACTACGGTAAAAACTTCCTTTGGATATTTCATCAGTACGGCAATGCCACCTTTTTTATCTGCTGAATTTTTGCTTTTAAAAGCGTTGGTTTCATCGATATGTCTCCTTAAATACAAAGCGACGAAAGAAAGTATGGCGCCGATAAAAAATGGAATCCGCCAGCCCCATTTGTGCAGTTCGGCAGGCGTAAGCAACCAGTTTTGTAAAATTAATTGAATGCCCAAAGCCAATAGCTGTCCGCCGATTAAGGTTACATACTGAAAGCTTGAATAAAATCCACGGTGTTTTTTGGTGGCCATTTCGCTGAGGTAAGTGGCAGAAGTTCCATATTCGCCGCCAGTACTCAGGCCCTGGATCAGCCTTGCAAAGATCAGTAATAAGGGAGCTGCTATGCCGATCTGTTTATAACCTGGCGTTAATCCGATAATTAACGACCCTATCGCCATAATGAGTACAGAAAGTGTCATCGACCTTTTTCGTCCTAGCTTATCGGCAATGCTACCAAACAGCCAGCCACCGATAGGCCGCATTAAAAAGCCTACTGCAAAAATCCCTGCGGTATCTAATAACTGTGCAGTTGGATTACTATTGGGGAAAAAAGCAGGAGAAAAATAAAGTGCAAAAGCAGAGTAAGTATACCAATCGTACCACTCCACAAGATTACCCACCGAACCACCAAATATAGATTTTAACCGATATTCTACATCTTTAATTTCGTTCTGGCGGATAGTATCAGCGCTTTTATCCATGTTATTAAATTATTGATTGAATGAGAGAATTTTGGATGATTGAATTAAACTTAAATCAACCCCACTTGTTAATCAAAAATATGATAATTTTATAAAGAAAGCGCGGAGTTGTTTTCATTCTGACAGCATTCGCTCCTGCTCTCATTCAACACTCAACCATTAATAAAATGAAAGATAATTTTTCTACCCAATCTGCCGATTACGCTATTTATCGGCCAACTTATCCGCAGGAACTGTACGATTATCTGTTTAGCCTAATAAAAAACAAAGAAATCGCCTGGGATTGCGCCACGGGGAATGGTCAGGTTGCGCGTGTATTGGCCCAGCATTTCGATGCCGTTTATGCAACGGATATCAGCGAGAATCAATTAAAAAATGCATTGCAGCTGCCTAATATTACTTACAAAGTGGAACCAGCGGAGCAAACATCGGTGGGTAATGCCAGTTTCGATTTAATTACCGTAGCCCAGGCCATCCATTGGTTTAATTTCGAGGCATTTTATGCCGAGGTAAAAAGAACACTAAAACCCGATGGACTTTTCGCGGTGATTGGTTATGGCTTAATGTTTATCGATAAAAAAGTAGATAAAGCTATACATAAACTTTACGAAGATATTTTGGGTAAATATTGGGACAGTGAACGCCGTTACATTGAAGAAGGTTATAAAACCATCCCCTTTCCTTTTGAAGAAATCATTGCTCCTCATTTTCAGATTAAAACCACCTGGAATTTTAACCAACTGATTGGCTATTTAAATACCTGGTCTTCTTTGCAGCATTATAAAAAGGCGAATGAACGCAACCCATTAGAGTATATGTTTACCGAGCTAAAAGAAGCCTGGGGAGATGATGCTGAGAAAGCTGTTCATTTCCCGGTTTTATTGCGGACTGGGAGATTAGCTTAACCGCAAAGGTAAAGAAGGCAAGCGCAAAGTACACAAAGCCAGTTACCTAACCGAACCTCTGCATTTCTTTGCGAAAACCTTTGTGTACTTTGCGGCGAAAACCGACGTTATTTCAGTAATTCCAGAATACCTAAAACAGTCAGTTTTTTCTGCTCACCGCTTTGCATATCTTTTAATGTAAGTTCTCCGCTAGCAATTTCATCCCCACCGATTAAAATGACGTAAGGGATGTTCTTGGCATCAGCATAGGCCATTTGTTTTTTAAGTTTCGCCGAACTTGGATATAACTCTGCGGAAATACCTGCATTTCTGAATTGCTGAACAATTGGCAAAGCATATTTTTCAGCTTCTGCATCAAAATTGCTGATCAACACTTTTGTTCCGACTTCTGCTGAGGCAGGGAAAAGGTTCAGCTCTTCCAATACGTCGTAAATGCGGTCGGCGCCAAAAGAAACACCAACTCCGGTTAAATCTTTTAAACCGAACATGCCAGTTAAGTCGTCGTAACGCCCCCCGCCACCAATGCTCCCCATGGCCACTTCGTTGGTTTTAACTTCGAAAATACAGCCGGTATAATAATTTAATCCACGGGCTAAAGTAATATCCAACTCTAATTTGGCCGTTAATGGTAAACCATAAGCAACCAGGCTTTCTACATATTCAAAAACCTGTTCAATTTCTGTAATACCTTTTAAACCTGTTTCTGACTGCGCTAAAACATCTTTCAAGCTAGCCAGTTTTTCCTCGTTGGTGCCTTCCAACAAAATTACCGGGCGAAGTTTTTCTAAATCAGCTTCGGTAAAACCACGTTCTAACAATTCTTTACTTACACCATCTAATCCGATTTTATCTAATTTATCGATAGCTACGGTCATGTCTATAATTAAATCTGGTTTACCGATAATCTCGGCAATACCCGATAAAATTTTTCTGTTGTTGATTTTTACGCTGAAATCTTTCAAACCCAGTTTGCTCAACGCTTCATTGTAGATTAAAATAAATTCAGCTTCGTTCAATAAACTTTCAGATCCCACCACATCCACATCACACTGATAAAACTCACGGTACCTGCCTTTTTGCGGCCTGTCTGCACGCCAAACCGGCTGAACCTGAAATCTTTTAAAAGGTAAGGTGATCTCGTGCTGGTGCATTACCACATAACGCGCAAATGGCACTGTTAAATCGTAACGCAAGGCTTTTTCAGAGATTAGCGGAATTAGTCTATTGCTATTATCTTCATCTGCAAAATCGAAAGATTTCTTTTTTGGATCTTTAAGAAATTCGCCGCTGTTTAAGATTTTAAAAATCAGTTTATCGCCTTCATCGCCATACTTTCCGGTTAAAGTAGAAAGATTTTCGAAACTTGGTGTCTGGATTTCAGCATAACCATATTTCCTAAAAACGGTTTTAATGGTATCGTAAATAAAGTTGCGTTTCACCATTTCAATCGGCGAAAAATCGCGGGTACCTTTTGCTAATGAGGGTTTAATAACTGACATAGCCGCAAAAGTACAAAAATGTAAGGTTTAAAAATAAAATTTCGTCATTGCGAGAAGGAACGACGAAGCAATCTTACGATCGTTATTTTCGTGTGCATTAGGATTGCTTCGTACCTCAGCATTGACGATCATCGCACCCATTACTTCCCCAACACCTCTTTCACCAATTCCCGATTTGGTTTACTCACCGGAATTTTATCGCCACTATCCATCAAAAGTGTTCCACCATCTTCCTTGAGCCAGCTTTTTACAAATTTCGGGTTAACCAGATGGCTTTGGTGTGCCCGCACAAAACCGTGGGGTTTGAGCAGATCGGAATATTCCTTTAATGATTTCGAAATCAGCAGCTGATCGCCGTCGCTAAAAAAGAAGTTCGTATAGTTGTTGTCCGCTTCGCATCTGATGATTTCTTCGATACCAACATACCTAATTTCATTCTGCTGAGGCAGCGCTATCCTGGTATTTCCTTTAACCACTTCCTTTTTGTCGATTCTTTCTTCAATTGTAGCGTTTTGGTAAGCTAGCGGAGGGGCAAAGTTTATGGCGACTGTATTCGGAGCAGCGTTTGATGAAGTACTTCGGTTTTTTTTAATCAAAAAGTAGATCAGCATAAAAATGCCACCAAAAAAAACAAAAAAGAGAAGGCCTGCTACCAAGAGCATAATTATTTTTGCACTACCCATATTTAGAAAATCGGCATAGGCAATATGAATACCATAAACGAGGATAAAAACCAACCCAAAGATTATCTTATTTTTCATTTTTAGCTGGCTTAATACTTCTAATTAAGTATAAACATAAAAAAATAAAACCTATAACGAAGGTCACAGCAAGAAAGCCCACGACCAAAAGCATTATTATCTCTGCCGCACCAAGATTTAAAAATTCTGCATGCGCCACTCGTAAGCCAAAAGCGATGATAAAAAAGAGTAAAAACAATAATTGTTTCATGTTGATTGATTTAAATGTTCAACGAAGGTAGTCTCGCGTTATCCATTTAAAAATCAACATTGAGTATACACTGGTTTACAATTAGTATTAGTGGGTAGAATTTTAGTATTTTACGAGAGTCTAGCCCCCGGCCTTTTTTACTTTATAGCCATCTTTCTGCAGGATACCCATTACTTTATCGCGCACATCGCCCTGGATCATGATTTCGCCATCTTTAACAGAGCCGCCTACACCACATTTGGTTTTAAGCATTTTGCCTAGTACATCTAAATCTTCAGAGCGGCCTCTAAAGCCTGTAATTAACGTTACCGCTTTGCCACCACGATTCTTTTTATCGAGCATTACCCTTAAATCCTGCTGGTTATTTGGCGAAGTAACGGTATCATCAACTTCTTCTTCGTATTCGAATTCTGGATTGGTAGAATACATAATTCCGCCAAGATCACTTAAACTATTTTTCTTTGGTTTCATGTTTTATAAAAGATTCATTGGCCATTGGTTCATTAGTCAATAGTCCATGGTCGATAGTTTGATGGTTCATGGTCTAATCACCTTCAACAGTCAACGCTTAGCGCCACACTCAAGGTACAATTACTTTGAGCGAGAGCGGATTTACTATTGCGTGGATTTCTGTTCCCATTTGTAAAGGCTCGCCATCTACATGCACTGCACCCGCTTTTTCTCTGGTAATTTCAATGTTTTTGCCTTTAATAATTTCAATCATGTCTGATGTTTCGGCCTTCCCTCTTAACATTACATAACCCAATAATGGCAATTTTATTATCGGAAAAGGTTTAATAATGCAAACATCAAGCAAGCCGTCTTTTACCGATGCATTAGGTGCGATATAAACATCGTTGCCATACTGCGATGAATTGGCTATGCTAATGGCAAAAGCTTTTCTGGTATATGCGACGCCATCAATGTTTAGCAAATAAGTTTGTGCTTTATAGTTAAAAACTTCTTTAAAGCCCAGTTTTACATAGCCTGATAGGCCCCGCTTTTTATCTTTCGAAAAAACAGCGCTCAAATGGGCATCGAACCCCATACCGGCCAGATTAAAAAAACATTTGTTATTAAACTCGGCAGTATCAATCTCATCAACATTAAAGTTATTGATCAGGGAAAGTGCATACCTCAAATTTTTCGATATTCTTAAAAATCTGGCGAGACCGTTTCCTGATCCAAGCGGTAAAATCCCCAAAATCTTTTTGTGTTTTAACACCTTACTGGCCACCTCGTTAATAGTGCCATCGCCCCCTGCCGCAACAATGACATCGAAATTTTTAGTCGCGGCTTCGTCTGCTAATTCGCCGGCATGACCAACATATTCGCTAAAAACAAAGTTCGGGCTAAACTTTTCCTTATCCAGATATTGGTCAATAAAATCAGGGATGCGTAACTTCCCTCGCCCACCTGAGATAGGGTTTATAATAAAGAGGATATTGATCTTTGTGTGCAAAGTGTAAGAATGAATGCACAAAATAATCTATAATTTTTGAAATAAAGAAAATATGCTAATTTTGCACCAGTAAAAAAGTGGATTGATTTGCTATCCCGACACCTCGGGACCGGATTGCAACCACTTAAAAAAATTGCTAATGCCTCCTTTCAATCATTTAAACACCTGTTTCCAAGGGGTTTGGCAAGTATTAATTTGTTTATTTACCATTAATTTATTTAATAAATGTCATATTTATTTACATCAGAATCTGTTTCTGAAGGCCACCCAGATAAAATCGCCGATCAAATTTCGGATGCATTAATTGATAACTTCTTAGCGTTCGATCCAGAATCAAAGGTTGCTTGCGAAACTTTGGTTACTACTGGTCAGGTTATTTTAGCTGGTGAGGTAAAATCTAAAACATATTTAGATGTACAACAGATTGCCCGTGATGTAATCAAGAAAATTGGTTACACCAAAAGCGAGTATATGTTTGAGGCCAACTCTTGCGGAATTTTATCAGCAATACATGAGCAATCTCAAGACATTAATCAAGGTGTAGATAGAAGCAACAAAGAAGAACAAGGTGCCGGCGATCAGGGTATGATGTTTGGTTACGCAACAAACGAAACCGAAGATTATATGCCTTTGGCATTAAACCTTTCTCATAAATTATTACAGGAACTTGCTGTTCTGCGCCGCGAAAATAACGAAATCACTTATTTACGTCCAGATGCAAAAAGCCAGGTTACTTTAGAGTACGACGATAACAATAAACCAGTACGTATTGATGCGATTGTAATTTCTACACAACATGACGATTTTGATGAAGAGGCCACCATGTTGGCTAAAATCAAAACGGATTTAGTGAATATCCTAATCCCAAGAATTATCAAAAGTAATCCTGCTTACGCACATTTATTTAATGATAAAATTGAATACCACATTAACCCAACCGGTAAATTTGTAATTGGTGGCCCTCATGGTGATACTGGTTTAACCGGAAGAAAAATTATTGTTGATACTTACGGGGGTAAAGGTGCGCATGGTGGTGGTGCTTTCTCTGGTAAAGATCCAAGTAAAGTAGATAGAAGTGCGGCTTATGCTACACGCCATATCGCTAAAAATTTAGTAGCCGCCGGTGTGGCAGACGAAATTTTGGTTCAGGTATCATATGCTATCGGTGTTGCAAAACCAATGGGTATTTACATCAATACTTATGGCACTGGTAAAGTAGGAAAAACCGATGGCGAGATTGCTAAAATTGTAGAATCGATTTTCGATATGCGTCCTTACTTTATTGAGCAACGTTTGAAATTAAGAAACCCAATTTATAGCGAAACGGCTGCCTATGGGCACATGGGCCGCACGCCAGAAACAGTTACCAAAACTTTCAGAACACCGAACGGTGAAGAAAAAACAGTTACGGTTGATCTGTTTACCTGGGAGAAATTAGATTACGTAGACCAGGTTAAAGCTGCTTTCGGCATTTAATTCTTCGAATAAATTTATAGAAAAAGGCGTTTTGCAACATTGCAGAACGCCTTTTTTGTTGTCGTGCAGTCAGATGTTACCATCTGACTGAATAGATTTGTGTCAGGTGGTAACACCTGACACCACCAAAAAAATCATTGATCACTTTTTAGGAAAGCAGGGTTCTGAGTGCATCGGTTTCGAAAGCCCTGCCATCCGCTTTACCGCTCTGCGTTCGGTGCTCGCTCCTGTGTCAGGTTTAGTTAACCTGGGCTGGTGGTTCTTGGGAAAGGTAATGCGCTTAAAAATAAATATTTTGGAACTGTGCAGAATTCGTTAATAGTAGCAAATGCCTAATCTATCCAAACCTGATTGAAATGGAAAGCCCGTAAGCCCGATCTTTCATCGGGTGCGGACTTGTAATGAAAAGCAGGGAGAACATTAAAAAAAGCTACTGCAATTGCTTTACAAAAAACAAAATAAAATATTTAGGCTTTCTCCTTCCGCTAAACTTACGAAGTTTGCACACAGTCGTACCCTAATAAACTTCGTGAGTTTAGGCCAAATGGTACTTCAGTTCCTGGTGGCTGCCCTGTTCAACCACTAAACCTTTATCTAATACAATAATTTTATCAGCATTGTTCAGCGTACTCGATCGGTGCGTAATTACGATTACGGTTTTCTGTTCGGCTTTTAAAAGCTCGATCATGCGTTGTACGTGTTGTTCCGAAACCGAATCGAGCGATGAAGTGGCTTCATCTAAGATTAGAATTTCCGGATCACGGTATAAAGCCCTTGCAATGGCAATCCGTTGCCTTTGACCGCCTGATAAAGATGTACCATTTTCACCCAGATATGTCTGAAAGCCCTTAGGTAAAGCCTCAATAAAACCAATTAACCCCAGCTTAGTGGCAATATCAATAATCCTCTGCATATCAGGCTCTTCTTCGCCAATGGCAATATTGTCGATCACATTACCAGCAAATAAATCAATCTGTTGGGGCACAACCGATACCATTCTACGAAGCGACGAATTGGTAATGTATTTGAGATCATATTTACCGATGCGTACATTACCCGCTTGTATCGGATAAATATTCTGCAGGATAGACATTAAGGTCGATTTTCCTGAACCACTCTCGCCCACGATGGCCGTAAATTTCCCTTGCGGAATGGTTAAATTCAGGTTATCGAAAACGGGCAGCCTTGCCCCATAGCGGAAAGAAACATTTTCGAAATGAATATCTCCAATTTTATCGGCACTTAATTCAATTTGATTTTCATCACTTTCGCGCTCCAGATCCATAATTTCGAATAACCTGTCTGCTGCAATAACAGCATCCTGTACAGTTTTATTCATTCCGATTAAAGAGGACACTGGCCCTGTAAAATAACCGATCAACGTATAAAACGATAATAATTCTCCAGGGGTAATCGAATTGCTTAACACATAACCTGCCCCCACCCAAAGCAATACAATGGTAATCATGCGCGAAATAAACTCGGTAGACGTTCCTGATACAACGGCATTTATATTCGATTTAAAGCCTGCCTGGAGCAACTTGATGAAACGGGTTTCGGTTTTATCATTAGCATGATCTTCTAAGCCAAAACGTTTAATGGTACCTACCGCGTTTAAGCTTTCTACCAATTGCGATTCGAGCTCTGCAGCATCTTCCATCAACCTGCGTTGTGTACGTTTGTTAAATTTATCGGTAATTACATAAATAATAAGATACAAGGGGATAACGGTAAGCGTAATAAGTGCTAGTTTCCAGTAGTAGGTAAACATCATGATGAACGAGAAGAAAACAATAAAAATGTTGACTACAAAATTTACGCATACATCATTTAAAAACGTCCTGATTTTTACGGCATCGTTTATCCTCGAAATAATTTCGCCCACACGCATGGTATCAAAAAACTGCTGTGGCAAACGGAGCAGGTGTTTATAGTAGCCTAAAATAAGCTGCGAATCGATTAGCTGACCGGTTTTTAAGGTAAAAATTGTTTTTGCCGAGCCAATAAACAGCTGCACCAAAAGAATAACCATCATGGCAATACTCATGAGGTTTAGCAGATTGTGGTTACCATCTACCAGCACAAAATCTACTAACTTCTGAACAAAAATAGAGGTGGATAAACCCAGTACAGTATAAACTATAGCACCAAATAAAACTTGCGTCAGAATGTCTTTGTGCGGTTTAATCAAACTCCAAAATCTCCCCTGGATTGATTTTTTTTCATTGCCGATCTGGAAATTTTCTGACGGCAACAATAAGACTAAAGCACCAGTCCATTCCTTTTTGAATTCATCATGCGTTTTACGGTGCACTTTCCCATCTATAGGGTCCATCACCTCTATAAACTTACTGTTTACTTTGTAAATCACTACATAATGCTGAAGGATATCATTCACAATGATATGTGCTATCGCGGGCGTAGGTATTTTAAACAAACTATCAAAAGGTGCCTTAACACCTTTCGCATCAAATCCTAATTTTTGGGCCGCTTCTACAAGTCCTAAAACGGTTGTACCTTTTTTATCGGTTCCGGCAAGCTGCCTGATGCGGGCAACCGCCAAATCTAATTTGTAATGAGCCGCAATTGAAGCCAGACAAGCCGCACCACAATCTGTTATATCTCGTTGCTTAACTTTTGTACTCATTGCTTTTATGTTTTTTGGATTAAGTTCGGATTAACCCAATCATCTACCTTATCGTAAAGTAGTTGATATAAACTACGGTCGGTTACTTTAAAGCGAGCTGTAAAATTCATTCCTTTTTTGAGGTATCCTTTGTAACCGTTCTTTAGCATCAGAAAATTTTTATCCATTAAACACTTTACCTTAAAAGCAGGCTGGTTACCATTTAAAATCACAATATCGTCCGAAATATCGATTACTTTACCTACTGCCAAACCCCATTGGTTATAATTATAGGCATTGATCTGAAAATGCACTTCCTGTCCTTTTCTGATCAGACCGATATCTGAAGGGTTGATATAACAGTAAGCGGCTAAACCGGCATCGGGCGAAACCTCCCCTACTTTTTGATTGGCAAATACATAAGCACCTTGTTGCAACCCAACTAAGTTCTGAACCGAACCGTCTATTGGTGCCCGTAATACATATTGTTTTTTCTGTTCGTTAAGTTCTGCCTGCTGCCCAGAAAGCTGACGCAGTTCGTTGCGGTAACCATTGGCTTCGGTTTGCCATTGGGTTTTATATTTAGTACGCACCATTAAGTAAACCGATTCGGCCTGCTCTAGCTCGTATTTGTATTTTTCATATTCTGATTGTGTAAGCACTTTATTCTGATAGAGCTTACTGTAGCGCGAAAAATTGCTCGCGGCTTGTCTTTTTGCAATACCAGCATTTTTTGACTCCTGAACATATTGTTGCCAGGAAGCCACATACTGACCGCTTTGCAGATCGGATGAACCACCATTAAAAGAGAGCAACGTACGGATATCCTGTAAAAATTGGGTAATCTGGTTTTTGCGCGTTTCTACCAAAGCATCTTGCTGTTTGGGTAAACCGGCATCAATGGCCAAAAGCGTATCGCCTTGTTTAAGCCTTTTATTATCTGTGAGCCTGTATTGTATTAACCGCCCATTAACGGGTACAATAAGCTCTGTTTTTTCGATGGTAGATTGTAAAATGCCCGTCCCATTTATACTAATGGGAATTTTAACAAAAGGCAGGGCAATCAAAACAATTAAAATGGCTGCCACGGCAACAATATAGATTAACTGACTTGATTTACTAATTTGAGAACGGTAAACGAGAGCGGTATTCGAAATTCTTTCTGTAGAGTAGCTGGTTAGCGCCATAGTGGTCGAAATCGTAAAGCATCCGCTATTCTGAAAACCAGAAGAGCGGATACAATAAATTGCTTATAGACTCCAAACAAGTTTCAAAACATTGGTTACTGTTTTGTTTAAAAATGTTGAAGTGTCTGCACCAACTGCATTTAAAGTTCCTGAAAGAGAAGCTAAAAGTTCGTTTAATGTATTGTTAACAATACCACCACCTTCAACTTGTGACATTTCAGTTGTGTTCATTTCTTTAACACCAAGATTTTTTAATTCTAAACTTTTCATACTAGATTTTTTTGAGTTTTAAGATCCCTACTCTTTTGAAGGCTTTTCGGGATGCGCCTGATGCTTGGCCAAACACTTCGACGAATGTAACATTATTAGCTATACGGATGTAGTATTAAACATCTAATAAAAACCTAACGATTCGTTAATAATTCAAAAAAACTGCCTCCATCACACAAAAAACGCAATCACTACTAAAAAACTAGGGTATTAGTTTTCATATTCAATTTATTCATTAGCCTCAAATCGCATTATATTCTTTTTATTCGCTGTTTTTTAAGTAGTCTGCTTTAAAAAATAGCTTGATCAGATACCGTTCATTTTCATAAATACAGTCTCCTTTTCTGCAATATGATCATCGTCAATGGCATAGGACTTAATATTGGCAATTTTCATTTCATCAATTACATCAACAAAATTCTGGAAATTAGCTGTTTTAGCTGGCTTGATAATGACGATCATGTATTTGGAAGGGTTATGCTGATGGATTTCAGCAACCAGTTTTTCATTTGCAATGATCTCTTTCTGAATATTTGCTATTGAGATAACCTTCATGGTTGCCTTTTCTATTGTACCCATGTAACAAACGGCCTTGTTGTTTTTGCCGAGCAGGATGGTCATGGTACGTGATTCGGGATATGGTTGTACAATTACACCATCGTCTTTAATGGGTTTGGCAATATCTGCCGCATTTAAAGTACCTAATGAAGTGGTGAGCATAAAAAATGCAGTTAATAAAAACATCAGATCAACCATTGCGGTGAGATCTACCCTTGGAGTTGCTTTTTTGGTTCTTCCTTTTGCAGCCTTGCCGCTTTGAGATTCGTTTAATGTTGCCATAATAATTTAGGTTTTTAATGATGATGACAAACCCGATCGAATTGCATAAAAAAAGCGGTTAAAAAATTTAACCGCTTAAGAAAAGTCGTCATTGCGAGGAGGAACGACGAAGCAATCTTACAACTGTGGGTTTATGACTACCGCATTAAGATTGCTTCGTCGGCTGAAAAGCCTTCTCGCAATGACGATCATATTAATATAATTACATCACCGCTTCAATTACACCGCAACCTACCCGTGGGCCTGAGTTTCCAGTTGGTTGTGTAGTATAATCGTCGGTACCGCCATGCACAATAATTCCACGGCCGATAATGTTTTTAATATCGCCTTCTTTAATGCTCCACCTATCGGTAGTAACCGAAAGCGTGGCATGGCCTTTATTATCTAACATGATGTTGCCAATGTCGCCGCTGTGATAAGCGGCAGAACCCCATTTGCCATGAGCTTCTTTAGTTGGATTCCAGTGACCGTGTGTATTTTCGCCCATATTGCCACAATCGCCATGTTCGTGAAAGTGGACTGCAACATTGCTGTCTGCACGCGCAGCAAAATTCATCTCAATGTCCATTTTAATTTTTCCATCGCTTAATTCGTAAAACTTTGCTGTTCCAATGGTTTTCGTATTATCTGCTGTTTCGGTCAATGTGGCCCGGGCAATTTCTTTGTCGGTTTTGGCACAAGCACTGATAAGTGCTACGCCCGCAATAGCTAAGCTTAAAAGATATTTTTTCATTTTATTAAAATTTAGTTTACATAAGAAACAGATTGACAATCATTTAGTTTGCTTTAAAAAGAAGGATGGTAAAACCATTTCGAATGCCACTTGTTTAAAGAATATAAAATCGTATAACTATGGAACAGCCAATTGCAATGAACACTTTAAGTCAAATTTTGGAGAAATTGAGGCTGAAAGGGAAAGATAACGAATTAAAAATTTCTGATCATGGTAAGATGCAAAGTAAATCGCTCGGAAAAATTTATAGTCCCGAAGATTTAACCATTGTTAAGACTTATCGCTTTGAAGGAGACTCAGACCCTGCAGACAATTCAGTATTGTATCTGGTAGAAGATCAGGAAAAAAATATTGGGTATATATTAGATGCTTACGGCATCTACTCTGATAATGAAGGACCATCGTTTGATGATTTCCTAAAAAAAATTCCTACAGAAAATAGAGACGAGCAGGAATTGTTTTGTTAATAACCTAAAACCTGATTGAAAAGGGAGAATTAGCGTAATCTAATTCTCCCTTTTTTTATTTTAAAATATTAGCAGGTTATAATTCCGTAATTTTGCGCCTCATTTACGAGCGCCAGATGAAAAGCAAAATCAATATCCCGCCCATACCAGCCGTTTTACTGTCTATTATCAGTGTGCAGTGTGGCGCAGCAATTGCAAAAGGGCTTTTCCCACAAATTGGCGCTGCTGCTACCGCATCGTTACGGATCGGCTTATCTGCGGTTATCTTATTAATCGCTTTTAGGCCAAACCTATTTAAACTAAATGCCAAACAGTGGAAATATGTTATCCTGTATGGTGTTTGTTTAGGGGTAATGAATATGGTATTCTATATGGCTATAGCAAGAATTCCGATCGGTTTAGGCGTAACTTTAGAATTTGTTGGCCCCTTGGGCCTGGCTATTTTTGGATCTAAAAAACCTATTGATTTCCTTTGGGTAATACTGGCCGCAACAGGCATTGCACTAATTGCCCCCTGGGCCAGTACTGGGCTAAATGTTCTTGGTGTATTATTAGCACTTTTAGCTGGCATTTTTTGGGCAGCCTATATTATACTGGGTGGCAGAATCTCAAAAATAATGAAAGGCGGCGATGCTGTGGCCATTGGCATGTTATTCGCTACCCTGGTCATCTTGCCATTTGGCATTTTTAGCGGCGGTTTAAGTGGCCTGAATCCGAAATTACTGGGTTTAGGGGCAGCGCTTGCTCTACTATCAAGCGCCATCCCGTTTACCCTCGAAATGAGAGCCCTTAAGCAGCTCCCCGCCCGGACTTTCAGTATTTTAATGAGCCTCGAACCCGCCATGGCTTCGTTAGCTGCACTCGTTTTTTTACAAGAATACCTCACTTTAAAAGAGTGTTTTGCCGTTGCTTTCGTTGTTATTGCTTCTGCGGGTTCTTCGTTAACAGCCAGGCGTGCAAAACTGTAATTAGGCCAGTTTTTCTGTTTTATAGATTACAATATCATCCGTCAACGCATCCGCTTGCGCTACAAAGGCTAAAATATAAGACTGCTGATCGTGGAGATCCAAACCTGCCTGATCTTTCCACTCTTCCTGAAAAATAAAAGTATTATCAACGGCAGATTCATGCAGATCGTACTGAATGCAGGCTTCTTCTTTACGGGAATTTACAACCATATCCAACAGCATAGTTCTTAATGCCGCCGTGGTTTCTTTTTTACTTTTAACAATTGCTGTTAGATAAATGCTCATATACTGCTGTATTAAAAAAATTTTGGGTTAAATGTTCCTCATGCAATTTAAGCGCACTCGTTATATCTGCGTTCTTTTCTACATCGTGAAAATGGATGCCATCTATGCGTTCCATTCCAGTGAAAGCATTCATTCTATGAAAACCAAACAATACACCGTCATCTACACTGGTTTCCATAAAAAATTCTTCAGGTAAGGTAAATGCTTCTTTTGGTGCGTTCCACGATGATGTTACCATGTACTTACGGCCATGCAACATCCCGCCTGTACCGTAGTTTCTAGTCGGGTTATCCGCTTTGCGGCCATCACTTACATAGATTCCTTTTTTATGTCCTTCGGTAAACACAACATCGATATATTGTTTAAACCCATGTGGTAACTGAAACCACCAGATGGGTGTGTGGTAAATTACAACATCTGCCCAAACGTATTTTTCTACTTCCTCTTTTGGATCGTAATCATGATTGATATTGGTTGTTTTGACTTCGAAATCTGCTAACGAGGAAAAGAAACTGGCTGTTGCATCGGCTATTGTTTCGTTAAACCTGCCGCCGGAGTGACCAAACTTTTGTCCTCCGTTAATAATGAATATTTTTGTCATTTCGTTTTTCTATTTTGATAAGACAAAATTACAGCGCCTAAATCTATTATTAAAACAAGTTAATTCATAGCTTTGTATCAGAATTATAATACTACTATTATGGTCAATTTAGAATGGTACAGAAGTTTTAAGGCAATTTATAAAACAGGAACCTTAACTGGTGCAGCAGAGAACCTGTTTATTTCGCAGCCTGGAGTAAGTTTGCATTTAAGTTCTTTAGAAAGTTACGTCGGCTATAAACTGTTCGAGCGCACGGGCAGAAAGATGATCCCGACCGAAAAAGGGAAAGTACTTTATAATTTCATTGTAGAGCCGCTTACAAAACTGGAGGATGCCGAAAAACATTTTCAAAAAAGTACGGAGAAACATACACCAACCATTAGCGTAGGCATGTGTTTCGAAACTTTTCAGATTACGCTCGAGCAATATATTTCTACACTTCCTTTTAACGTGATTATCCGTTTCGGCGAATATCCTGAGATGTTAGATCAATTGGACAAGGGTATTCTAGACCTGATTATCACCCCACAAAAAGGCAATTCGGCCAATGTAGAACATGAGGCCTTTTCTTCCGAAACCATTGTTTTAGTAGGCGGAATAGAAACTGATGGGCAAACTTTTAACTCGTTGGTTAAAAAGAAAGATATGTCAGGAATGGAGTCATGGTTAAAACAGCAAAAATGGTATGGAACAGCTGGCGATATGGAGCACCTTTTACGTTTCTGGCAGCTTAACTTTGGCAAGCACGCCGATTTCCGCCCAAACTACATTGTACCTAACCTCAATTCGATTGTGCGCTGCTTATCTGGAGGAAAAGGCTTGGCTATCATCCCCGATTTTCTTTGCAAAAAAGAAGTTGAAGAAGGGAAGGTAAAAGTAATTTGGGAAGGCACCTCAAAACTCACCAACACCCTATACTTCGGTTGCAGAAAAAATACGCAGTATGCAGCAGAAATTCACATCATTAAAAACCTTTTTAAGGAGGTTATGGTTAGTATATAGTTTATATTGAAAAAATCATGTTTAGGTTCGTGATTTAAATTTACTTTAAAACCTTAAAATATTTATTTTAGATTATCCCTTAAACATCCATATGAGTCAATCCAGCCTTCTTTTGAGCCATGAGCAGTTATTGGAAGTTTTTAATTTAACGCATACGGCAACCGCTGTACACGTTGGCGAAACGGCTATAATTCAGACAGCAAACGATGCAATGCTCAGAATATGGGGAAAAGACAGGAGTGTGATCGGAAAATCGCTAGAAGAGGCTTTACCTGAGCTTAAAGGACAGCCTTTTATCGATATGTTCAGAAAAGTTTGGTTAGAAGGCCTGGTTATCTCAGGAAAAGATACCGCAGCGGATTTGGTGATCGACGGTAAACTGCAAACATTTTATTTTGATTTTGAATACCGGGCTATAAAAAACGATGCAGGTAAAACCATCTGCATTTTACATACGGCAATTGATGTAAGCGAGCGGGTACTTAGGCAACAGGCTATAGAACAGGCGCTTGAAAGAGAAGAGGCGCTACAACGCGAACAAACTTTAAATGAAGAACTGGCGGCAACAGTAGAAGAGCTTGCCACAACCAACGAAGAGCTTGTTGCCACCAATGAAGAACTCCAGGAAACACAAGAAACCCTACATGTTTTAAATAACGAACTGGAACTAAGGGTTGCTGAACGTTTTAATCAACTTTCGGAAAGCGAAAAACGGTTCAAAACCATGGCCGAGGGAACCGACATCTTTATTGCTGTTGGGGATGAAAGTGGAAAAGCCATTTATTTTAATAAACCGTGGGTAAAACTTACTGGCCGGTCAATAAAAGACCTGCTCGACTTTGGCTGGGCAGATTTAATTCATCCTGAAGACCGGGACAGGTATGTAAATATTTACCTTTCGGCCCTTGCCGAACAAAAACCTTTTACCGGCGAATTTAGAATTCTCACTAAAAAAGGCGACTACAGATGGCTGCTTGCCAGTGGCCCACCACGTTTTCATGCCGATGGCTCATTTGCTGGCTACATTAGCTCTTGCATTGACATTACAGAACGGAAGTTAATTGAAATAGAGCGACTAAATCTAAATAAACTCATAGAGGCGAGTTCAGAATTTATAGGCATTGCCGAATTGGATATGTCAATCCAGTACCTAAATCCCGCCGCATTACAAAAACTAGGTTGGTCTGGCATTTCGAACAGAACAATCTTAGATTGTGTTTTTCCTGAAGATCGATTAATGGCGGAGAAAATTCTACCAGGGATTTTAAAGAATAATACTTTCAGACAGGAGATTCGATTCTGGAATGAAAAAACAGGGCATCCTTTTTGGATTGAATGGAATGGCTTTGCCATTCGAAATGAAGAAACGGATGAAATAGTTGCCTTCGCTACGGTAAGTCCCGATATTACAGAACGAAAACTTTATCAGGAAGAGCTGCAAGGTATAAATATGGAAATGGCTGCAGCAAACGAAGAACTGGCCACTACCAATGAAGAGCTTGCTCAAACGCATGATGACCTGATCAAGTACACCAATAAACTATCAGATAGTGAGGAAAAACTCAGACAGGCGATAGAAACAGGCAGAATGGGCACCTGGAGCATCAATCCGAAAACACTTGAAGTTACCGTGTCGAGCTTTGTTAAGGACTTGCTTGGATTGCCTTTGGATAAACCTGCAGAAATGGATATGATTATGAAGGCCGTGAATCCAGATTACCATAACATGCTTTTTTCGGCGCTCGATAATGCCATGAAAAACCATTTACCCAGTGATATGGAATATCCCATTAACAATTTAATCAATGGTCAGGAAAAATGGGTTAGAGCAACCGGGCGTGTATTTTTAGACCAACATGGAAACCCAACGGAGTATTCTGGTCTTTTCATCGATATTACGGAGCAAAAATTAGATGAGCTTCGAAAAAACGACTTCATCGGAATGGTCAGTCACGAGTTAAAAACACCGCTAACAGCAATTAATGGTTTTGTGCAGGTTTTGCAGCGCAAAGCGAAAAAAGATGAAGATAATTATGCCATTATCGCTTTAGATAAAGCGCACAGCCAGATCAGGAAAATGACCGCCATGATTAATGGTTTCTTAAATGTGTCGCGTTTAGAATCTGGCAAGCTGCTTATTGAAAAAACAAACTTTAGCTTAGATGAACTGCTAAAAGAAACCATCGAAGAAACCTATGTGTCACAATCTTCGCATCAAATTATATTAAACCCAACATGTGAGGTTAACATTAATGGCGATCGGAATAAAATCGGGAATGTAATTTCTAACCTAATCAGCAATGGCCTAAAATACTCAGACAATGGCACACGTATAGAGATTACCTGCAAATTGCACGATACTGAAGTTGAAATTCTGATTAAAGATGAGGGAATTGGCATAAAGCCAGAGGATATCGATAAACTTTTCGAACGTTATTACCGCGTACAGGGTAACCACACCATTTCGGGCTTTGGAATTGGGCTTTACTTAAGCGCCGAAATTATTGAAAGACACAATGGCAGAATATGGGTAGAAAGTGAAGAAGGTAAGGGTTCCGTTTTTCATTTTACTTTGCCATTGAATTAATCGCATTTTTAACCGCAAAGAACACAAAGGTTTTAGCAATTGCGCTAAGGTTTTTCTGGAAAATTGTCTTTGCAGAACTTGTACGGTCTATTTGTTTGTCTTTCTGAGTGAAACGAAGAATCTTTCTCTTCGGTATGTGCTGTTACCTAAAAAGATTTTTCACTGCGTTCAGAATGACAAAAAAGGCTTATCTATCGCTAATCCCTCCAAAACCTCATCATCAACCAAATTTGGCAGTGTAATTTTTAAAGTACCCGTCCGTTCCATTTCGCGTTCGATAGCAAATCGGGCTTCTTTATTTCGTGCCCAGCTTCTTCTCGCAATGCCGTTGTTTACATCATAAAAAAGCATGTTCTGTAGTTTTTCAGCAGCTTGTTCGCTTCCATCTAATACCATTCCGAAACCACCGTTTATTACTTCTCCCCAACCAACACCACCACCATTGTGGATCGAAACCCATGTGGCGCCCCTAAAACTATCGCCAATTACATTATGAATAGCCATATCTGCGGTAAATCTGCTTCCATCGTAAATATTGCTGGTTTCTCTAAATGGAGAATCCGTTCCGCTTACATCATGATGATCTCTACCAAGGATGACTGGTGCTGATAATTCGCCGCTATTAATCGCCTCGTTAAACCTCCGCGCTATCTTGGCCCTTCCTTCAGCATCGGCATATAAAATCCGCGCTTTTGAGCCTACCACAAGTTTATTTTCCTTTGCCGCACTGATCCAATTGATATTATCCTGCAATTGTTGCTGTATTTCTACCGGGGCATTAAGCTTAATTTCTTCCATCACCTCCTTAGCCATTTGATCTGTTAAATCGAGATCCTTTTCGTTACCTGAAGCACAAACCCACCTAAACGGGCCAAAACCGTAATCGAAACACAATGGACCTAAAATGTCCTCTACATAAGATGGATATCTAAAATCTATCCCATTTGACAACATTACATCGGCACCTGCCCTACTACACTCCAACAAAAAGGCATTTCCATAATCGAAAAAATAAGTTCCTTTGGCAGTATGTTTATTAATGCTTGTTGCTTGCCTTTTTAGCGAATCCTGAACCTGAAGCTTAAACTGATCAGCTGCGTTTACCATCATTTCATTTGCTTCAATAAAACTTAAACCTACCGGATAATAGCCTCCTGAATATGGATTATGTAACGAAGTTTGATCAGAACCAATGGCCACTTCAATATTTTCTTCATCAAACCGCTCCCAAACGTCCACAATATTGCCAATGTATGCCAGAGACACCGTTTCTTTTCCTTTTTGGGCAAGTATTACACGGTTAACTAGTTCATCTAAATTATCGATCAGTTCATCTACCCAGCCTTGTTGATGCCTTTTGGTTGCAGCCTTGGAGTTTACCTCTGCACACACCGTAACACAACCCACAATATTGCCTGCCTTCGTTTGTGCGCCACTCATACCACCTAATCCTGCAGTAAGAAAAACTTTACCCGCGGTATCCTTTCCATAAAAACCCTTTTTGCGGAAAGCATTCATTAAGGTAATGGCCGTGCCATGAACAATGCCCTGTGGCCCTATATACATGTACGAACCTGCCGTCATCTGGCCATATTGGGTTACCCCTAAAGCGTTAAACTTTTCAAGGTCCTCAGGTGAAGAATAGTTGGGGATCATCATACCATTGGTAACCACAACGCGTGGTGCAGCGTTACTTGAAGGGAATAGGCCCTGCGGATGCCCGCTATAAATATTCAGCGTTTGCTGATCGGTCATCGTAGCCAGGTATTGCATGGTTAAAAGATACTGTGCCCAATTTTGAAATACACTTCCGTTTCCGCCATAGGTAATCAGCTCTTCAGGATGCTGTGCAATTGCGGGATCTAAATTGTTCTGGATCATGAGCATAATTGCCGCAGCATGAACAGTACGATAGGGGTATGCCGTTATATCTCTTGCATAAACGTCATAATCGGGCATAAAACGGTACATATAAATGTGACCGTAGTTTTCCAGCTCAGCTAAAAATTCTTGCGCAAGTGTTTGGTGCCATTCTTTTGGGAAATAACGCAAAGCATTTTTAATGCTCAGTCTTTTTTCATCTGCATTTAAAACATCCTTCCTTACGGGGGCATGGCTTAGTGCTGTATTCCTGTTTTTGTGTGCAGGCAATGCTGAAGGAATACCTGCCAGTATCTGTGCTTTAAAATCCATGTTTTACAATTTAAACGCTTAATCCAATGTTGATTCTGCCTCGGTTGCAACGGCAACGATTTTACCTTGTTGTACCATTTGAATGGCATTCTCCATCCTATCGTACATAATCTGATCTTCCTCAAAATGATCAATTTCAGTACGCACAAACGCGTGCACCGCAGCCAATATTTTGCCTGGTTTTAATGGATGATGATAATCAATTGCCTGTGCCGCACAGAACAATTCGATTCCCAAAATTTTCTCAACGTTTTCGATTACTTGCAGGGCTTTACGTCCGCTGATGGAGCCCATGCTCACATGATCTTCCTGACCTAAAGAAGTTGGGATACTATCGGCACTGGCCGGGAAACAAAGCCCTTTATTTTCGCTGGCCAAAGCCGCCGAGGTATATTGAACAATCATAAAACCCGAATTTAATCCAGTTTCTTTCATCAGGAGTTTGGGTACGCCAGGGGTATTTCCTTCCAGGGAAAGGTAGATCCTACGATCGCTGATATTTCCGATTTCTGAAGCAGCTAAGCAGGCATAATCGAGCGGTAATGCCAAAGGCTGGCCATGAAAATTACCGCCACTGATCGTTAAATCGTCATTAAATATTACAGGGTTATCAGTTACCGAATTCAGCTCGATTTCTAAAGCTTCTTTTAAATGCATCCATGCCGTTCTGGAAGCGCCATGTACCTGCGGAATACACCTTAACGAATATGGATCCTGTACTTTGGCACAATCAGCGTGCGATTTCATAATTTCAGAACCTTGCAACAGTTTACGTACTTGCCCGGCGACCGCGATATTTGCGGGATAAGGCCTAAGCTGATGAAGCTGTGCATGAAACGGTTTTTCAGAGCCTTGTAATCCTTCAATCATCATCGCCGAAATGATATCAGCTGAAGCCAGCACATTTTCTAACCGCTGTACCACTTTAACGGCATGTGCAGCTATAAACTGAGTACCATTAATGAGGGCCAAGCCTTCTTTTGGCCCCAATTGCAGCGGACTCATCTGATATTCTTGTAAAAGCTGAGTTGTTGCAATAATTTCGTCCTTATAATGAACTTTTCCTAAGCCAATTAAAGGCAAAAAGAGGTGAGATAAAGGGGCAAGATCGCCAGAGGCACCAACAGAACCTTGTTTTGGCACTACTGGTGTAGCGCCGATTTCTAAAAACCAGATCATTCGATCGAGTGTTTCGATTTTAATACCTGAATATCCCTGAGCTAAAGCCTGTAGTTTTAAAACCAGCATCAGTTTTGATATTTCATGATCTATCGGCTCTCCAACACCAACAGCATGACTTTTCAAAATATTCTCTTGTAATTTACGGGTATCAACCGCCGAAATCATGGAGGTGCACAGTGGTCCGAAACCGGTATTAATGCCGTAAACGGCTTTACCTGAAACCGCTATCCGTTCAACTACCTTGCTGCTTTCCAGCACTTTATTGCGGGTATGCTCGCTCAGTATCCCTTTTATCTCGCCATTGCTAATGGCCAAGGCCAATTTAGCGGTTAAATGATCTGTCCCATAGTTAAAAATCTGTTGCTCGCTCATGTTAAAAAGGTTTTAAACAAAAATAAGCCCTATATTTGATACCTATAAATACCAATTACATCATCATGTAATAACCATGGGTTATCAGATAGAACTTAGACACTTAAAATATTTTCAGGTTTTGGCTGAGGAGCTGAAGTTTAGAAAGGCTGCAGACCGTCTTTTTATCTCTCAACCAGGGCTAAGCCGGCAGATTAAACAGATGGAGGAAATTTTTAACGCTCCATTGTTCGATCGTAATAAAAAAAAGGTAGCGCTTACCGAAGCAGGCCTGTACCTAAAAGATGAGGTAGATTTTCTGTTCAGCCATATCGAAAACATCAAGAAACAGATCAGCAATATTAATGAGGGCAAACAGGGCGAACTTCGCATTGGTTTTTTAGGTTCAGCAGCACAGAAAATCGTGCCCGAAGTTATTTTTAAACTCAACAAAGATTTTCCAGAAATCAGAACCAATCTGGACGAAATGCCTAATAAGCTACAGATCGAACTATTGGAAAAAGACATGCTCGACATGGGCTTTGTGAGGATGCAACAGTTTAAACCGGGTATTTCTAAACACATGATCCATCAGGATACTTTTTCGCTGGTATTACCTAAAAGCCATCCAATGAAAAAAGCATCATTTGAAGCGGTGGAAAAATTGGGCAATGAACCCTTTATCTTTTTCTCGAGTGACGACAGTCCATTCTATTATGACCTGATGATGAGTATTTGCGAGGATCATGGCTTTAAACCCAAAACCTACCATAAATCGGTTAATGCGCTCACCATTTACAAACTGGTAGAGGAAGGGCTCGGCATTGCCATTGTACCCACAGCCTTGCAATATGGCTATCAGGAAAACGTAAAGTTTGTTGAGCTTACGCATATTCCGCAACGAACAGAGCTTTACATGATCTGGAAAGAATCTAACCGGAACCCAGCTTTAAAAAATGTGATCAAACTGTTATTAAAGGATAGGGTTTAGGCTGTGATATCTCAGGATCATAATATAATATCTAAACCGACTAAAATACAGCCTGGTTTTATCTCCCCGTACGGGTCCCGATGCCTAAACGGGCAAAAATTCGCGATCACCGCTAAGGTTACGTATTTCCATTTCGCAATCCCAAACTTTCTTACCTGCACCACCATAAGCCCATACAGTGTACCAAAATAATTGCTAATAATGGTTTGTACAGGCCATTAGCGATTGTTGGCGATTGAGGTAAATTTATACTGATGGTATTACCCGATCAGAAATCAAAAGTATTTATAGGGGTATTTCAAATAGAAATCATTACTAATCTTTTCTAAACTATTGACAAATAATTCCTGAATTTCTACTGGCAGATTATCGTCATAATCATCTAATTGTTCTTCAAGCTCACGGTACAAAAAAGCAGCTTGAAGGAATACGAGAAAATTAATTTGAAAATCAAGAAAGTCGTCAATAGAACTATATTCCCCTTTATTGTGATCATAAAACAAAATGGTTGACTTTTCTATATGAATAAACCATTCATCTCCCTGCCCACTTCGTCCAATCATCCAAATTTTATCATATAGCGCTGGATAATTTTTCTCAATATACTTATTTTCATTTAAAGCACCTTCATAGCTAAATATTTCTATGTCAGGTGTGATTTCTAGACCCTTGTATTCCGATAAAAATTTTAAATATACCGGGTCTGATACAGGCACCTTATTTAAATCCTTAATTTTTGTTGTTCTTTCCTGAAATTCTTCAAAAATCAGGGGCACATCTTTTTTTTCGAACATAATATTAAAATTAAATACATTTTCCTTTTACAGCGTTTGCGTTGTATTTACTTATTCTCTCTTTCCTGGCAAGCTCTCTTAATCTGGCTTCAAGAAAAATTTTAGCATCAGCTTTTGATAAATTCATCCGTTCTGTACTTTTTAAAATTCCATCCCATGTTTTATTCCAATTTTGACCAGTTCTCGAGCTGTTAGTATGTATTCCCGGCTTTTTGGTATGGCTTTCTTTTGGTAGATTATAGTAGTATTTAGGATTATTTACATCGATATCACCAATTTCTTTAAATTTATTTGCAAATTCTTCAGGAAAACCATGATGTATATCAGGATTGACGTGTTTAGAACCTACATGCTTCAACCAATTCTTTTGTAATGTCCTGGTTGGTGTTTTTGATAAGCCAAAAACATCCAAACATTCATTTGTATCTTGCACGTAACCATAAAGTGCGGATCCCCCTTCTAATTTAATGGGATCCTTACTCACATAATTACCACTTTCTGGATCATAATATCTAAACCGATTATAATACAATCCCGTTTCTACATCCTCATATTGTCCCTGATACCTAAATGGCACAAATCCGCTATCACCACTAAGTTTACGTATTTTTCCATAAATATCAAGTTCACAATCCCAAACTTTTTTACCGGCATCATCATAAGCTTGAACAGGTGTACCCAAATAATCGCTAATAATGGAATAGTACTGGCCATTGATGATCTTGGCGCTTGGGGTAAATTTATGCTGATCGTACACCCAGGTAATTAAATCGTTGCCCAGCGGTTCTGTTTTATCGTAGCTGAGGAGACCGTCCTCGTTAACCACCAAATTTGGCCGTTTGCTTAAAGGGTAATTCCATTCGTGGAGTAATAAATTGCCATCCCACACATAGCGGTAAACCGTATTTTTAACAATTTTGGCTTTCCTCCTGCCTAAGGTATCGTATTCGAAACTGATGATCTCGCCATGCGGATTCTTAACCGCTTTCATCATGCCATTGGCGGCCCAGGCATAAGCCCAATCTCCCTCCTTCCACTCTGGCAAATCGGGTTCGGCGTCGGCTAAAATATCCAGCGTTTCAGCATTAGGGTTATCGGGATTGGCCATTCCCCAGTTTAATTTTTTGCCAAATAAGCCATCGTCTTCCGGTTTAGCAATTTCTTCCTTTGAAAGACCGATAATATTACGTTTACTTTTTTGTACCAGGTTGCCTTTCGCATCGTATCGGTAATACCATTGGTCATCTTTAAGCAGTTTACCGCCCTTATCGTAACGTCTGTCGCTGCGATCGGCTGTTTTGTATAAATCCCCTGTTTCATCGGGATTCTTGTAAATCACTTTACCATCGCTATAACTTGCTGAAGAAAGGCTACCAAAAGTGTCATATCTGTAATTGATGCTGCCCCCAGTAATGCTATTTAAGCAGCTATTCAGTTTATCGTTTGGCCCCCAGGCATATTGTTTAAATGCTGTGATGGAACGGCTGGCTTCAACTTTTTGACTAATTGGATGGCCTTCGTGGTCGTAATCGAATGTCGCCTTAACCCCACCACTTAAACTACGGCTGGTTTCTTGTCCGTTTTTATTACGGCCAATGCTTGCCATCCATTCTGCTGATCCGCCACTTTTAGCTGCGATGCCATTCAGATAACCCGTTTCATCATAATCATATTTAATGTCGGCACCCAATGAACTTTTTAAACTGATCAGATTGCCAAAAACATCATATTGGTAATTAATCTGGTAGCCATCCTGTATTTCCTGGGTAATCATATCCAATGGGTTCCGGTTAAAATTAACCGAAGAAAGTTCGTTCTCAGCGGCAATTAGCAAACCGAGTTTATTGTACTGAAAGGCTTCGTAGGTACCATCTTCATAACTACTGTATACCAAACGGCCGCTCAGATCATAATTATGGTAAATGGCTTTACCATCAGCCTGTATCGTTTTAATAACCTGTCCATCCTGGTTACGAATATATTGTTGCTCTTGTCCATCAAAGCCAATTTCTTTCGTCACATTATCGTTCGCATCCCTTAAAAAGACATACTCTTCGCCTCTTTCGTTGGTAATGGCTTTTAAATTTTCCCAATTATCATAGGTAAAATGGAGGGTCTGGCTATTTTGTTTTGATAAATAATTACTTCTGATCTGTGTTTTAAGGCTACCCATGGGCGTGTAAGCCATACGCCATTCTTCACGACCATCTGTGGCATACACCGGCAGATCGTAAGCGTCATATTCGAAACGTAACGCTTCTTCTCCAAAATCTTTTACAAGGGTTACGCGGCCCAAATCGTCGCGCTCCCAGATCGTAGTTTGATCACTATCAGGGCTGAAACGGATCAGTCGACCGTAGTCATCATAAGTCCAACGACGGGTATTGCCTTCGCTCGAAACCGATTCGATCAATTGGTTTAAGGCATTGTAAGTCCAGCGGATTTCGTAACCATCATTATCGCGACAAAACACCGGTAATTTCTGTCCGTCAGTATAATAAAAATCGACTATACGGTCATCTTTTTGCACATGTTTAAGCAATTGGTTCTGCTCGTTGTACAACCAGGTTTCGTTTGCTCCTGCAGGATCGCTACGCAAAATCAGGTTATTGTTTTCATCGTATGCATACTGGTATTGTTCACCATCTGCGGTATGGTAAGTGGTAATATTGCCCCTTTCATCGTATTCATAGCCAATTACCCTACCCTCGGGGCTGGAAACCATCTTCTCTTCATTATAGCGATCGTGTTCATACCAGGTTTCGCCACCCATAGCATCTACTTTTTTGTATACCAGATCATTTTCATCATAATAATAGCGTTCTACTTTACCATCGCGATAATATACTTCGTTATATCCTTCTTCAGGGAAATAGCTTATTGATCCACTCATAAAACCATCCCTGCCTTCGGTATGGATTACACGGCCTTCTTCATCATAACGCCAGAAATAAGCCATTCCATTACGGTTTGTTCTTTTCATTATACGATCGTGATCATCGTACTCAAAACTAATGGCTTTACCCGCCTGATCGTATACTTTGATCATGTTGCCACGTTGATCATAATCGTAACTCACCAACAGATCGCTGGTGTTCTTATATTGATAATAAACCGCTTTAATTGCCGTGCCTGCGTCATTATGCTGCATTTCGAGCACACGGCCAGAATTTTCTACAATGCGTGATAAAAGTTGTTTCTGATAATAAAAGGTAAGGTTGTTACCGCTGGTGTATTCAATCTGGTTAATCCGATAGATATTTCCATTGGCACCACTGCTAAAAAGTAAATAGGTATAAATATCCTGATTGATGGTAAGTATCCAGGTATTTTCATCAGGCCGTTCCATCCAGATTTTTTGTGCACGATCGTATTGTTTGCCTGAATACGGTTCGATATAGGGTAAAGGCATCACCATATTTTCCGTTGGATGGCTAAAACCTACAATTCCAGCGTCAGGATCGGGGTAAATATAGAGGTCATAATTATTATACACCTGATTGCCCAACATACCCGCATATGGCTTATCGCTGCGCCACACATTGTTCCAGGCCAGTGTTTGGCCACCAGGCAGTTCGAAATCTGTCCATTCGAAAAACATGGCACCCGTAACAAAATTAACAGGTTCCAGCCCCCAATGGCAAAGTTTTTTCGACAGTGGGTTTGTTTTACCCAACATCCGCTGGAGAAGCTTATTCACACCCTTTAAAGCCCCTTTAGCTAAAGCTCCGCCCAATTTGGTGAGCCCCCTCATAATACCAATGGCCGCAAAACGCATTAAATACTCTTTCAACGTATAATTATGGGGCGCGAATGTACCACCAACCAACACGGGTTTACCGGTATTAATCTGTACATACATACTCAATAAATCGCTGTAAAAAGCGAAATAAGCCAATGGATTTTTCTTCAATTTACCAGGCACCGTAGGAAGGGGTTTTAAACCCATTGGTGGGCACCAGCAGGTAAGCACCTGGCCAGGGTTAGAACCACTCATTTCCGAACCTTGCCCTTTTACTGTGGTAGAACCCCAATATACTTCACCTTCATGTGGGGACCCCGGAATATTCACAATAAAATAAACGGGAATGGAACTGATGTGTCTAAAAGGAAGCAAAACACCCATTACTGTAGTGGTAGTAGTGGCTTTATGCCGGCCATGTACATAAATTGAGCCCCCCATCGGGATACTGGCCGTACCGATTAAACCTTGTGCAAATTTTGGAATGGGAATACTGAAATGCAGGTAATCCATCGGATCGAACACCATCCCAATAAAAGGATGTGGCAAAGGCAACGGAATAAATCCAAAAGATGGTGGAATAGGAATGGTTGTCCAGTGAAAATCGATAGCCAGCACCACGTCAAAATGCTTGCTAACATGTTGTACCGCGGTATTGGCCATTGCAGGCTTTTTAGCTTTTACAAGCTTTAAGGTACTTTTTGCAGCAGGGGGATTACTTCCGGGGGCAACAGCTCCACCACCGCCAACTGCTTTTGGTTCGGCTTTGGTTAAGCTTGCAGATAGGCTAACTGACCTATCAGTAGACATATTCGGTTTACTCACTTTTATTTTTTTCATCCGTATATTTTTTTATGATAATGGATTGGCGTGATTTTTTGGCACCTCGGCCATTGATTTCCAGTCTTCTCCGTAATCCTGCCGCATATTCATATCTAATTTTTTGCCTTCAGGGCTTTCTTCTCCATATTTTTTTAATATGATCGATGCGGTATAAGCCATCGAACTCTGTCGCCGTTTTTCAATCGGCATTTTTCTGGCAATTTCTAAACACTTTAAATAATAACCCATGGCTTTTGCAGAGCCGCTTATTTTGCTTTCCGAGAGCTGCCCGAGTAACCTTGTACATTCCATTGCTATAAAATCGTTCTCTATAAATTCTGCGATTTTAATTGCCTTTTCAAAATACTTTTTAGCTTCATCTTTGCCCGAATGTGCCAGTAAGAAACTGCCATAGCTCATGTGGATATGTGCACTCAACAGTGTGTTTTCTCCGGCACGGGCCAATGCCAGTTCGTATTGCTGGCGTGCCTCATTTTTTTTATTTTTTATCGCTAAACTCTGTGCCAGCATAATCCTTGCGGCTACTACGGCTTCATGCAATCCTTGTTTCTGGGCGATTACAATTGCCCGTTCTAAAACTGCATTGGCCTGCTCATGTTTGCCTTTACTTAAATAATTACTCGCAATCAGTATCTGTTGCTGGTAATCACTTTCGGGATCGTTCTTCTCCCGGTTGGTATGTGCTGCTGCATTTTGCATCAACTGGCTCACATCTATATTGATCCTGAATTCGGTACCCTGTTTTAATTTTTTTAAAGTACGGTGTGTATGGTGCTCGGTATAAACCAGTTTAATATTGTGGTTATCGAATACTTTAACACTACTGCACCACTCGTTAATCCATTCGGATAACCCAGCTATATCATGGATGGCAGTTGGTGCCAACTGAACATATATCTTCTTTAATTTTAAATCGGGATAAAGGTTGCACAACTGTACCAAAGCCTTAACGGGGAAGTAAGCATCGGTGTTATAATTTTTATCGCCCCCGCCTGTTTCAACATTCCAAATAACACCCGCCTTTGTATCCTTCTGCCATAAATCAAAAATCTCTTTCCATTCTTTAACCAAACTTTTACCATAATCATTTTTGTTCTGGAACTCCTGATAATGGAGCAGGAATATATCATTGGTCCTGCTTTCTTCTGTTAATTGGTATTTAAAATAAGCTTCGAATAAATTTACTTCGTGCCGCTCACCTAAACAGAGAAACAGGGTTTCTGATGGATGTTGCCTTACTACCTGTTGCCATTGTTTATCTATCTTAAATAATTCCAGTTGTATCGGGTTCATTGAGCTTAAGTGTCGAAAATTAGTTTAGATTGATGGTACCGCTACTGATATTCGTTTCGCTCTCGCCGCCCACATTAATCTTTTTCGAAGCCAGGTTGGCCTCTGTTTCGCCACTCATTGAAAGCGTTTTAGTGCCAATATCTAAGGTTTGTGATTCTATTCCTATTCCGGAGGTTGGTGTTCCATCTTCAGGTCCTACACCAATACCAATACTGATTGAGGCAGAATTCCCGATGTTTTCTCCTAGTGTTAAAATGTCCTTCCCCTTAATGATGATTTTTCCCGTTTTATCCATAAAAATGCTGCTCTCCCCGCATTTAATCAGGATTGATTCTTTAGTTTCGAAAACGGCTTTACCGGCTCCATCCAGCTCGATAAAATTGCTGTCTTTATCCCGCATAATCATACCTGCGCCGTCATCCATGGTTAAAGTATGTCCGCTTTTAGATGTCAAACTTTTGCTGTTATTGCTGGCACTACCGCCGCTCCCGCTTTTGCCATGAAATACCGAACCCAGTACGATTGGCCTGGCAATATTGCCTTCTTCGAAGGTTAAAGCTACCTGATCGCCAATTTCGGGGATGAATACAAAACCCCTGTTTTTGCTCACTTTATCGCTGCTTCCTGCATCTGGCGTAATTACACGCAGCCACTCCGTTACATCGTTGGTTTTACACGCCCATTTAAATTTCACCTTAATACGCCCTTGCCCTTGCGGATCCGCATTGTCTATCACATCTGCCAGTTGCATATCAGGGCTTGGTTTACTGTAGTTTTTTACCAAAAGGCGCTCTGTTGTAGCTACCACACCTTCGAAAGTGTTATAATATTTCCCCGTACCATCAATCTCATGGTTAATACTGGTGATCAGAAATTTACCCAGGCTTTCTGTAGAAAAAGATAGTTCTTTTCTCACACTCATTGTAATTTCGGCAATACTGCCAATGCTCAAAGCAGCATTGTCTCCACTTGCATTTACCTTCAACAAATTGCTGATGTGTGCCTTTTCTTCGTTCTGAACATGGTTTTTAATGTCATTGTTATTATCTACCCGGATAAGCGATGGTTGATTAAAGGTTTTGCTATACATCGCGTTAGACACTTGTATGGCGTGTGCAAGATCTGGCGATCCGTCGCTCTGTCCGCTACTTTCGCTCTGCAACATTTCGTCCTGTTTGGGGTTATAAGCAAACCGTTTATTCTTAATTGGCGCAATTTCCATGGCATACTGCAGATTTTGTACATCGCGCCCATAAATCAGGGCAACTTCTTTCTGATCATCTGGTTTACCAAAATTTAGTTGTTTGCCATCATAGTAAAACCATTCATGGTATTCGCCCGAAAGCCTGTTCAGGAAATCAAAGTCACTCTCCCGATATTGAATCAAATAATCGATAGGATCTTTTCTAGCGGCATTTGATACAATTTTAATATCGTTTGAAGGTACATCCGAGGTAGCAAGATTTACAATCGTATTTAAATCCTTATCGAGGTAGGAACCTAAATCCGGACCGCGATCGATCAAAATGGTTGGACTGAAACCACTCACAATCAGCACGCCATGATAACCATGGCTTTGTGCCAGTTCTACTTTGGTTACCAGGCCGGCAAATTCCTGTAAACTACCAGGATCATAGCCAAAAGAAGCGGTAAGGGTTTTACCCACAAAACCGCGACTGTCATTCAGACTGATCATCCCCGGCGAGCCCATCTGATCGTGGTTAAACCGCAGCTCGAAATAATGATGTGCATTAAAAGCTTGCTTTAAGCTAAATGAAGCAAAATGGGTAATTGCCTTATTTTCTATGTTAATTTCGGTGATTAATTTCTTTTCCATGCGGATTAAATAATAGTTTATTATTACTTGAACACTCCATCCCGAAAGGTTAAAACATTTCTTTTTCCATTGAAAACAGATCCGTTTTTAGTTTCGCTAACCTCTGGATAGCTAATGGTTTTATCTTGCGGATTATAAATCATGGCCAATTGTGCCGTTAGTTTTTCCTTGCTTTGACCTTCCTTGAGATCTGCTGAAGCGAATAACTGAGTTTTGGCTGCCTTCGCTAATTTAAATAAGGGCTTATTAATGCTAAATTCTGAATGGTTAATGATTAGCGTATGACTTACACTATACGGCTCGGTACCGCTCATTTGTCCATAACCTGTAAGCAAATAGGTTTTTTGTGGCGATGTGTTTAAGCTATAAATGTGCTGAAAAAAAGGCGTAGGACTACCTTCATCATCTTTATTCTCATAAAGATGATTAAATGAAACCGCGGTTACCATGTTATTTTCACCTTGGTATTGAACAATATTCTGCACATGCCACATGGTTCCAGAATAGGGAGAAAGCCAATAAAACACCCTAAGTTTATGGTCATCAGCATTTAAAACGTTAATCTCGTATTTCTTTAGGTTCGCAAAGTCCGACTCAAAAGTCTTTGATTGTTTTAACGTGTCAATAAATGCTTTTATAAATACTTCTTCGGCCGCTGTTTTTCCATCATTCAGATAACTTTCTCTGGAGGCTAACATTTTAGCAGCTAACGTCTCGAGCGAGCTTGCCTCGACGGAAACTGCTTTTATCTTCCCTGCCACAGTATCAACATTGCCAGTTTTATCCAGTTGCTGGTCATTATGCTTCGCTTCGCAAGAAAAAAGCAAGAATATCAGAAAAAGATATGGAATACCTGATGTTTTCATATTATTGCCTTGGGATATTGATTAAACCTCTGCTTTCCATAACTTTCAAAATAACGGCAGTTCCAATTTGCTTATTTACATAATCGAGGCTAAAAAAATGATCTCGGGGAAAACCGCCTTTAGTATAAAGGTTAGAACCGCCCCACAGATAAGGCGAATTGATATTATTATTCTGATAAGCCTTTGCTATACCATTATATTGCTCCAGACGCAGCAAAACTTTTGGCAAAGACCAAACTGTTTCTTTATCCAGTCCACGTAATTTTAAAGCATCAACGGCACTTTCTTCAAAAGTAAACGGTGGTCCATGATTAATTTTTGGTCTGTTAGCAGGATGCTGTTTGGTAAAACCGCTAAGTGGATCGCCGTTATGCAGGTGTTTGGTAAAATCAGCATTACTTTCCCTATAATGTACACAGGCAATAAAATACCAGGGAATGCCTGTATTTTCGGAGAAAACACTATGATCTAAAAATGACCTGCTAAAAAAACTATTGCCGATTTTAGGGTTCCTTTTAAGGAATAAATCATCCGGTTCGGTTACAAAACAGGTATTTCGATAGGTATATTCTTTTAAGTTAAGCAATTTATTCCTTACTGCCTGATATCTTGATTTATTACTTATGATTTTATCATCAATAATTCGATTAATCTCAACCGATTTTATCGGAGATACTATGCAGGAATTAAATAACTTAATATATTCTAAATCAGTAGCCATAATTAGCGCCTTATATCACACCTCTAAAGCCAAAAAACCGTTACCATCACCAGCGCTTTTTAGCCAGCGATTAGTAACGGTTTTTATTGGGACTAAGCTTTAGGCCAATCGTTTTCGTGTTCTGCGTTGCCCAGCTTTAGCTTACGGGCCGATACAACAAAACTTAATGTCATAGGTGTATTGTCGTTTACCGCAATACCCTCGTTATACTGGATGATATAACCGTCTTCGAAAGACAGTTCTTTCATTTTTGCATCTTCTTCGCCTTTCTTGAAAACCAATGTTCCTGAAAGCGGCTTGTACTGGTTGTTAACCATCGATTCGATCACTGAAGTATCTTCGGTTGATTCGATTTCGATGTGGATGGTACCACCATAAACACCTGAAGATGGACGCCCTTTTGCATCAACATCTCTATTTAATGAAAAGCTGCACTGTAGTACATCAAATTCTTTTGATCCTAAGTTTAAACGGGTTTTAAATGCCATTGTAGTAAGTTTAAATGTTTTGAAATGAATGAATCGCGGTTGGCGGTTGGCGTGGAGCGCATGGCGTTTGGCATTTAATTTACCTCATGCCCTAAACCTTACACCCTCTACCTTTTTACCTTCAACCTTTCTCTAGGCTTTTGGCCAGTCGTTAAGGTGCTCAGCGTTGCCTAATTTAAGCTTTCTGGCTGAAATCTGGAATTTGAGCGTCATCGGGTGATCGCCCACAATGTTTATCCCTTCGGAATATTTAACAATGTAGCCATCCTCGAAATTAACTTCTTTCATTTTGGCATCTTCTTCTGTTTTTTTGATCAGAAGCGTTCCTGTAATAGGTTTGTACTGGTTGTTTACCATCGCCTCGATTATTGAGGTGTCTTCGGTTGACTCGATCTCAATATCGATGGTACCGCCGTAAACTCCGGAAGAGGGTCTTCCCTTAGCATCTACATCACGGTTTAACGCATAGGCACAATGAAGCACATCGTACTCCTTGCCTGAAAAATTTAATCTAGCTTTGAAAGCCATAGTTTTAAAATTTAAAGGTTAAAAATTTGATTTATTATAGCCTCCGCTACATCATATATAAACCAAAAATTAAGCCAATTATTGTATATGTAGCTCATCCATAACGGATAACACTCATGCCTATTTCAAAAATATTACCCTACGGCTAACAGAATGCAGATTTTTGCCAAGAAAAAAAATGTATTTTTTTTGAAATCATGAAACGTATCATTTTTACTACATACAATAGCTTAAAATACTGTAGCATTTTAGGGCATGGTATTACTTTTTGAAACGTAATTTCGGACAATTACTAATTTTTATACTCATCGAAAGCACGGAAAGCGATCCAGTTTTTAGCTGCTTCATTTCTCCCGTTTAAGGCCGTTAACTCAACAGACATCGCTTTACCTGTAAGGGTCTCCATCCAGAAATAAGAAATACCGGTTTTTACATTTTTCAACATATGCCCCCGTTTTAAGATCTTTCATATTACCAGACCAATTTCCAATGATTTTTTTCTTGATCTTTAGTTTGAGCACTACAGCTTAAAATACAATTTCGACTAAACAGTATTCCGCTCATAATTTTTATTCCTGGCAATTGTGCGTCTAGCGGATAATTTCAAACCCATTATTGCCTTTTGGCAGGTGTATGTAAAAAGGGAAACCAAATTCTTCGTTTTCTTCCGTTTTTAAATAAGAAATAATCGGAGATTTATTCTCCCTGATTAAGTTTACCACCCTATTTTTTGCGTAAAACTCTACCCTTGGCACTTCCGGAAAATCCTGTATCACATAACCCTCAGCATCAAGCATTTTGAAAATACTGTTCAGTCCGGCAATATTATCTTCTTCCAGGTACATAGATGCATCTGTTTCTTCGTACCTTTTTTTTAAGAGCGATGCAAGCAGATTCACATCCCGATCTTTAAAAAGTGTATAAATCCGACGGTAATAGTTGTGTACCTTCTCGATGGCAGCTTCATTTTCAACATCGATAATGCCAGCATTGGTCCAGCCTATTAATTGATAAGGTACCTCTGCCTTAAATTCTCCGATAGACTCTAAAAGGGGCAATTTACCATCTTTAGCCTGCTGCATTTTATATTCATATACAGTTTTAAGCTGCTCCTTATCCATTGTTGAAGCGTCAAGGTATTGTATTTTAATAATAGCTTCTGCATCCTGATGTATCGTTTTCGAATCTGCCAAGGGCTTAAACCTCACTTTAACCTGCTGCGCCCCACTGTTCAGTATAAAATGATTTATGGGGTAATTTGAGTAAATGCTCCCCCCGCTATCATATGAAAAGGCCAGCACATCATTGATCAATATATCGAAATTTGCAAGAGAGACATTGAAGTCAACTAAATAATAGGGTTCTTTTATCATGCCTTACTCGGTTATTTAAAAGGATTGTCAATATTTTTATGATACCCCATAATTACGGCGTCTTCAAATGCTTTTTTAGTAATAATATCGAGTTTAAAGTTTAAACTATTATTTACCGGATCTAGTGTTAACCGATATAGGACATCATTTTTCACCCATGAAGTTACCTGTGGATAATCAACAACCATACTATTGAAATCATTTTTATACTCTTTATAATATTCGGGAAAGCTTTCTTTAAGCATTGCCTTGGTTTTGGCACTTAGCGCTTCGGCCATGATATTGTTTACCGAGGCACTATCAGGTTTCCCGAATTTTTTCTTGAGATATTGTATACTGCCAGCCGTCTGCTCTGCATTAACGGTAAATGTTGCAAACGATAATAGGTTGTTATAGGTGGTAATAACTGCCCCAAATGAAGGGCTAATTGCTGCACCATCGAATTTAAGATTGGCGCTTTCCTTTTCATCGAAAGAATATTTAACAACTTTTTCGCCCTTATCAACTGTTTTAAAACCACCATCTGAAACTTCGATATGTCCATTCTGGTTTTCCACCCGAGAAGCATAACTGTTTAAATCAATATCCAATGGTTTATTGAAAGTTAACTGCGCAATATCTATAACCTCTTTTTTACAGGCAGATGTTAAAATCACTAGTAATAAAGTGAATGACAATAATTTTATTTTCATAGTATTAAATATAATTTTTTTCGAATTTTATCTCATCTGGTTTTACTATAACAGACTCGCCTTCGTAGCTGAATGTTCTTTTAATAAAACCGAATTTTACTGTTGTAGCCGCAACAAATTTAGCTTTAATACCGGCAAATGACGCGATTGGACTGGCATAGATCCCGGTTTTATCGGCACCTACCTCAATACCGCCGGTTACGCTTGTTTTAACATCGGCTGTTAACACACCTTCAACACCCATATTCGCCGTGCCGGCTTTAGCCAATGCCTTAAACTCTACAGAAACCTTTATTTCACCTGTAACTTTAACATTGCCAGTGGTTTCTTTGGGAAAGAGAACATTTATTTTGGTTTGGCCATTAATATTGATTGCCCCACCAAAAGTTACTAAAAATGTGATCTGGACATTTTTTTCAAGTTTTTCGAGTACCCAGTTAATTACTGTTCCGGCACCGGGACAAATGGCATTTCCACCATACTCCACAAAAATCTTGAACAGATCGATAAAAGTATTGGCTTCAACAAGCGGTTTGGTATCAGCACCGATCTCTACAATTTCACCAACCCTACCATTTGTTTTTTGGAGGTACCATTGTGCCGAAAAAGCAATAACAGGCGGTTTTACCTCAAAGCTCCATTTCCCTTTTGCCACTGGTGATTGAACTACATCATCGGCCAGCTGTTTGATTTTATTAAAAATACGCAGGGTTTTAGCAATACGTTCTTCCCACTCCTTACCAAACTCTACTTTTTGTTTACTGCCATTTGCCGAGGTCCACTCTCCGGTTAATGAAAGCTCGAACTTTTGTGCCATTTCACCGTACTTTTTAGACCATTCTGCATCTATTACCGCACCAATAGCTTTATTTTGGGCATTTTTTAATTCGTAACCGTATAATTTATTGCCATAAGAATACGCGAAAGACTGCGTGTGCGACCATTTAAATTCTACCGTCCATTTGATATCGGAATAAACATGGATGGCAAGGGTAGGATTATTTGGAACTGAAAAGTATCTACAGGTATGAATGTGGACCAAGTAATTATTCATTAAACCACTACGCCTGGGCCAAATGTAATTTAATGGGATAACATTAAATTTACTCATTGTTGATACTGCCGGAACTGTAATTTTGCCCTCATGCTCAGCTTTTACATCAATGTTGATTAATTTGATGGTTTTATTGTGCTTTTTACGGTCAAAACAGGCTTTGGTCTCGAATTTTACGGGTTCCACGGTAATATCTTTTGGTTTATTGCCAACTATAGTCTCATAAATAATGGTTTGTGCATTATGTCCGTAATACTCAAAAGCAACGTCTACCCTACGGTTATTCTGATAGTCTGCCTCATTTCTATATTTAATATTATCACGCCCTTTTTTATCGTCTGTGGGATTTACCTCTCCGTGTCCGACTGTTTTGATCCGATTGGGATCTAATTTTCCTTTGATAAAAAATTCTCTTACTGTTTTTGCCCTGTTTTCTGATAATACATTGTTATGGTTCTGCTTACCGATTACACAAGCAAAACCATCGAGTTGAATGGTGCTGTATCGATGTTCGAGCAAGAACCGTAATATATTATTAAGCTGCTTAAGGCTTTCGGGCAAAAGTTCCGTACTATCAAATTTAAAAATAATAGACTCTAAGGTTTTTTCCCGTTTATCGATAACATTTTTAACTCCACTTCCATTATCGAAAACGAGTTCGGGTTTACCTCCTTCTTCTGTTATATTAATTTGTTCAAACTTGCATAGCTCAAATCTTGCCTCGTTTTTATCGGGCTGGTAAATGGTAACAGGTGTTCTGTTTTCGGGTATGTCTACTACCTGCGATTTAAGTTTATCTTTTATCCTTAAAAACCTAGCATGGGCAGTATCACCCTTACCACCTGTATCTTCAATGTATTTACCCGTTACGGGATGCACCACACGCACATAAAATTCTTCAACATCAGCTCTATCATTCATAGATTGGTACCATGAATACGTATTGGGAATTTTTAGGTTAATTTCGCCATTAGTTACACTTACCCGATAAATTTTGCGGGTTTCTTCATCATCTTTTGGCCATAGCCCTAATGCTGATCTCAATTTTCTGAATACCCTCACCTCCACATTATCATAACCATTTAATCCTTCGGTAAAGAGCCTGAGCCAGATGAGTTCTCCGTACGAAAACTGGTAAGTTTTGCGCACATCTGCGCCTCCTTCATTTTGAGTCCACCTGCTGTCTACTATTTTTGCAGGCGATTCGCCCCTGATCTTTAAGCCTGATTTACTATCAAAATTCCCGCTCCATGTTGCTTCAATGTACCACAGGTATGGTCCACATAATTTTTTGGGTATGCGGTAACCATAGCTAAAATTGCTGGGTATTGTTTTCTGAAGATCTATCACGCTTTTCTCGTTAAAAACGGCCCATTTTATATCTTTCTTTCTATCTTGTTCGGTAGTACCAGGCTGCCATTCTCCTATTTTAAACCAAACATATTGATCGGGAGCTACTACCACTAACTGACCGGGTATAGATCCTTTATTGGCATTGTATACTTTACCTTCGCCGGTCCAAACAATTTTCTTTATTCCCTTTGCCATACGTTATGCTTTAACACTCGCTTCCACACCGTTAAAATTATTTGCAGATTCATCTAAAGATTCTGACATGGGATTAAGCTGTGATTGTACGTCTTTATTTGCGTTATTAAAGTTTTGTTTTGAGGCTTCTGCTTTTTGGCCATGTTGAACAATCTCAATGCAATCAGTGCCTCCGATAGGGCAGGTAGCTTTGCTATCTTCGAGCAAAATTTTACCTCCGTTTGTAAGGATGGTATCTTCATAAAAACCCGACCATTTGGTTACCACTGCATTACAGGGTTTATTGTACATTTTTGAGCAGGATCCAAACATGTTCTTTTCAAAAGTTGGGCCGATATCCATCGTGGTTGCTATGGATTTTTGGCTTCCATCTTTATCGTTTGCATATTCTTTGGTATGCGTTAGCACTTTGAGTTTATCGGGCGCCGATCCAAATTTGCACATACACTGTGCCCCCTGAACTACAATATGTTTCTCTGCCATTGCCTTAATTATTTAGTAAACGATCCCAAAATCCTTTTTTTGACGGGCCATCAAGTACCACCATTTCTGTCACAGGCAAAACTTTAACATTGGTATCTAATTCGAAATCGTGATCAAACTCCTGGTCATTTTCGGGAATCAATGCAATTTTAACCTTCACTTTTGCCTTTTCCTGTGCTCCGTAACTGAAATCAGAAACTATAGATATGATCCGCTTAAATTTCGGATGTAAAAGATAATATCCCTCATAATTACCAGTAGCCCTGTTTGTGATATATAATTCATCTTCCAAAGGCATAATAGTACCATCATGAATCAATTCTACTGCTCCAAAACTATTGGATTGGGCAGCTAATTTCTCCTGCGTTACATAACCCTCTACGTTAAAGCCTCTGGCAATCGGAAATTTGTATATGGATTCCGTTTCATGGTTCTGCCCATATTCTTTATAAATCTGTTTAAAAAAAGTGTGGATAAACCAATCGTTATTTAAAAATGCCAGGTTTATACTATCCGCGTTGGCTAGCTGTTTTTCCATCCGCGCTATATAACTTTCTACAAGGTCGCCTTCAAAATTATCCTGCACCTTCTTTTTAACAGATTGCCATCTTTTTAATATTTCCTGGTGATTGTAAATACTTTGAAAACCACCATTCTGATCAACAGTAATTACCAAAGGATAAAATACTTTTCCTGCAGCATAAGCCAGACGATCTGCAACCAGATCAGGCAAGATTTCATTAACAAAAACATCACTGATCCGCTCAACTTGAAATAGAGGTTGTCCCTCTTTACCTGGCTTTAACCTGGTAACACGCACTTCGTATTTCACTTCGTTGCTATCTTCTTCACCCTCATTAAAAATAATTAAAACACCATATTTTACAGATAGTTCTGCGGGCCAATCTAAACGAAGAGCGTTTAAGCCTGAATAATATATTGTTTTATTTGAAATGTCCATTTTAACTGTTTCAATCTATTTTATAAGGAATTACCGATCCTACTTTAATATACATTTAGCTTTGAAAAACATCATAATACCAATCACCTCCGTATCTGAATAATACACAAACTATTAACAGCATAAAGAAATAGAGTAACAATTGTTTAAGGTATTTATAGTCTTTCTTTTCACCCAATTTTAAATAATAGTTACCAATTAAAAATAAAATGCCCGAGATGAGACCTGAAGGAATCCCGCCCCAAATAACTGCAATTGATGCGCCCCATCCACCCCGTTCAAACAAAAACCAGAAGAGCATGCTTATTAAAATACTTCCTAATAAGAAGCCTATAACTTTTAAAAAATTCGCCCCTGATATTGCGTAAATGATTACCAATAGTCCAATTAGTAAGGTTGAAAAAGTATAAACCAAATCATCTAAAAAGTCTGTTTTTTCAATAGGAAAAATAACGCCAACTGCAATAACAATGAGTGCAATACCTACCCAAAGACTCTTCTTTTTAACTTCCATATTATTTCCCTTTATAACCCGGATTTATTCCTGAACCAAATGCACTTTTTAATCCATTTTTTGCTTTATCCCAAAATTGACTATGACTTAAACTATGGGATATGGTGGCTAAATAAGGTATGCCACCGGGTCTTTCCATTAGGCCGGTATTTAAATCTTGAGGAGCAACCAGATCTGCATGATACCTGGTTACCAAATTGCGATAAATTTGAAGATGTGTTTTCCTAAGTAACTTTAACTGGGTATCACTTTCTCCAGAAACAACATATTCTAGCTTACCGATTTTGTCTTGAATATCTTTAACCTGATTGCCCGTTATAAACTGGCTCAATAAACGCATCAAAACTTCTCTTAATTTCTTGGCTTGCAATGCTGATTGGAGGGGTGTTAAAAAAGCATCAAAATTTGCTTTTTTCTTTCTGCTGTTGTATTTATCGGAATCAGTAATAGGAACATCAATTATTTCAAGACCTTTAGTCTGCTTTTTGGGGTTCCAACCAGTTTGCTCAATACTATCTGTTATTCCGGAATTTTCTTTAAATAAAGTTTCTAAAATGCCAAGTAAATAGCTGTCACTCTCACCTGTTTTTATCGCTAAAATTTCGTTAAAAAGTCTCAGCCCTACCAATAAATTTAAATCGGTAAAAAATTCAGATCTTCCATAGCCACCTCTTCTTCTACTTTGATTTGTTGAAAATACTGTTTGGGCTGTTGTAGCCCAATTTAAAATCCTATTCAATAAGTCTAAAAACTGTTTTTTTTCAACTTTGAATCTTTCAGTTTTGATACTTAAAATATAATCTATTACTGCACTTATCAACAATTTAATCCCATCTAAAAGGATGGCCATATTTCTCCACAAACTAGGTCCTTCAGTATCATCCTTAATATATAAATCGCTTAATACATCAAAGGTTGTAAAATCTACAGCTTTTATCCTTTTTAATGCTTTATCAAAATTACCTTTATTCAAATTCCGGATCAGAACTTCGAGATTGATTAATGAAAAATCCGCGACAAACTGTTGTGTTAAATCATACCCGTTATGTACATTGATAATTTTGCAGGCAGGATGTAGTTTAGCATGGTTTAACTGGTGCTTATTTTGAAAAAAGGGGGTAGAAAGATAAGTAATACTTTTTATTTTCCACAACTCTGGAAATGCTTTACCCTTTTCTGTTGTAATTAAATTAGTAAACTGATTAATAACATTGCCACCGTGCGAATGCCCTATTAAATGTAGGTGTACTTCCTTTCTTTTAAAACCCGGATATTCTCTTTTGATCAAATCCAATAAACGATCTGCAGCTAAGTTTCGCTCCTGGGTATCATTATCGCCAGACCAGCTAAAAAATTTTCCTTCTATGTGTAAGTTGTGGAATTGAGGTTTTAATTCTTTTACTTTTGCCCAAAAATTTACAAGACTGGCATTGCCGTCTTTATCTTTGCCATCCCAATAAGTTGTATTTGCCTCGTGTTTTAATCCTTTAGTATTTATAGGGTCGGTGGTACCTGCAACCATCATCACCAAATCAACTATAGTTTTATCTTTTGTTGCCTCTGGTACTACAAACCTCGGCTTCTTAAACACTACATTTGCCATAGCCTGCTTATTTACCGGTGATATTAATTTTTTTGTTAGAAGCTAAAACCAAATTTTCTCCTAAGGCAACAATCTCTACCTTTTCAGCAGTTTCAAATGCTGTTTGCGAAGTGGAAACATATTGATCAGTAATCGTAATGATCAGGTTTTTAGCAGTTTTCTTAATGGCCATATCAAAAAAGATTTGATTTTTCTGCACTGTTAATCTCTACCGTTTTTTCAGAACTCTCCAACAGCATGTTTTCTTTAGTGCTAAAAATAGTTACCTTTTCAGCATACTGAGTTGATTCCTGCGCACTTCTCATGTATGCTTTTTCTACCATTTCAGTTTTATTATTTGCTGATTCTTTCATATCTCCAGTGGCGCTGATATTGATATCTTTTCCGGCGGTTTGTGTAATGTCTTCGTTGGCACTTGAGGTAATATTCTCACCAGCACTTTCTGAAATGTTTTTACCCACTTTTACGTCCATATTTTCCTCCACATTAATCTGCATGTTCTTACAGTTTAAAGTCATGTTCTCCAAAGCGGTAATGGTGATATTATTGCCTTTGGTATCGATATGGATAATATTGCTGTGGATATCGGTAATTTTAATGCCCTGTGTATCCTGATTATCATCAAATTCTATTAAATGTCCGCTTCTGGTAATGATACTTTTAAGGTGGTTTTTAATTAAAGGGCTACTATCCACACTAGCGCTGTGGTAAACACTTCCCATTACTACCGGCCTTGCTATATTACCTTCTTCAAACGCAATCATTACCTGATCATCGATTTCTGGTATGGCGAAATATCCACGGTTATTACCCCTATCGCCAACACCGGCACTTGGCGTAACTACACGTAGCCATTCGGTAACGTCGTTTGTTAAACACTCCCACTTAAATTTAACCTTAATACGCCCCTGGCCTTGTGGATCGTTATTATCAATCACATCTGCCAGTTGCATATCCGGTTGTGGTTTTTCGAAGTTCTTTACCAGTAAACGTTCAGTTGTGGATACTTTTCCTTCAAAAGTATTGTGGTATTTGCCGTTTTCGTCTATATAATGTGTAATACTGGTAATAAGAAATTTACCCAGACTTTCGGATGTAAAAGCAAGTTCTTTACGAAGGCTCATTGTAATTTCGGCAATACTGCCTATGCTTAAACCTGCATTATCACCCCTGGCTGTTACTTTTAAAAGCTCACTTGTATTGGCTTTCTCTTCATTTTCTACCAGGTTTTTAATATCGTTATTATTATCTACCCTGATTAATGAAGGTTGGTTGAAGGTTTTACTAAAAGTAAGATTAGAAGCTTTTACAGCATGAGATAAATCGGGTGTACCATCTACCTTACCTGTACTTTCGCTCAGCAACATTTCGTTCTGCTTCGGATTATAGGAGAACCGTTTATTTTTTATCGGTGCAATTTCCATTGCATACTGCATTTCCTGAACATCTCTGCCATAAAATAGGGCTATTTCCTTTTGTGTATTGGGTTTTCCAAAATTAAGCTGTTTGCCATCGTAAAAAAGCCATTCGTGGTACTCGGCCGAAAGGCGGTTCAAAAAAGCAAAATCGCTTTCACGGTATTGGATTATATAATCGATTGATGTATTTCTTGCGGCATTGGCCACCACTTTTAAATCATTGGCAGGCGTATCCTTAGTTGCCAATTTCACGATCTCATTCAGGTCTTTATCTAAGTATGAACCCAAATCAGGTCCACGATCGATTAAAATAGTTGGGCTATACCCACTTACAATTAAAACACCATGGTAACCATGACTTTGTGATAGTTCAACTTTAGAAACCAGGCCTACAAAATTCTGCATACCTTCTGCCGAATGGCCAAAAGAAGCAGTTAAGGTTTTACCCACAAAATCGCGGCTATCATCTAAACTGATCAGCCCCGGCGCCCCCATCTGGTCGTGGTTAAAACGCAGTTCAAAATAGTGATGTTCGTTAAAAGCCTGTTGAAGGATAAAAGAAGCAAAATGTGTAATTTCCTTATCCTCTATATTGATTTCAGCAATGAGTTTCTTTTCCATATTAATTTATCTTGATCACAACAATTACCCTAAGCCAAATGCGGGGTATGCATATGCCCTTATATTAAAAATGGATCCATTTTCTGCAAACCGTATGTTCAGATGAATATTGTGTGTTGATGCCGAACCAAACATTTTACCTGAATAGTAATCGTTTTTTACTGCAACATGTTTGGAATGGTTAGACATAATTGAGCATTAATTTTTGAGCTGGCTTTGTAAATTAATATATGCATCAAAAAGCCATGTTATTTTTTTGGATGATTGGATGATAGGTAAATGTAGGGTGATGAAAATAGCAAAGGATTAAAGCGTCCCGGAAAATCGGGACACTTTAATTACTATATGTTTAGTAATGACTAAGCTTTAGGCCAATCGTTTTCGTGTTCTGCATTGCCCAGCTTTAGCTTACGGGCCGATACGACAAAACTTAATGTCATAGGTGTATTGTCGTTTACCGCAATACCCTCGTTATACTGGATGATGTAACCGTCTTCGAAAGACAGTTCTTTCATTTTTGCATCTTCTTCGCCTTTCTTGAAAACCAATGTTCCTGAAAGCGGCTTGTACTGGTTGTTAACCATCGATTCGATCACTGAAGTATCTTCGGTTGATTCGATTTCGATGTGGATAGTACCACCATAAACACCTGAAGATGGACGCCCTTTTGCATCAACATCTCTATTTAATGAAAAGCTGCACTGTAGTACATCAAATTCTTTTGATCCTAAGTTTAAACGGGTTTTAAATGCCATTGTAGTAAGTTTAAATGTTTTGAAATGAATGAATTGCGGTTGGCGGTTGGCGTGGAGCGCATGGCGTTGGCATTTATTTACCTCATGCCCTAAACCTTACACCCTCTACCTTTTTACCTTCAACCTTTCTCTAGGCTTTTGGCCAGTCGTTAAGGTGCTCGGCGTTGCCTAATTTAAGCTTTCTGGCTGAAATCTGGAATTTGAGCGTCATCGGGTGATCGCCCACAATGTTTATCCCTTCGGAATATTTAACAATGTAGCCATCCTCGAAATTAACTTCTTTCATTTTGGCATCTTCTTCTGTTTTTTTGATCAGAAGCGTTCCTGTAATAGGTTTGTACTGGTTGTTTACCATCGCCTCGATTATTGAGGTGTCTTCGGTTGATTCGATCTCAATGTCGATGGTACCGCCGTAAACTCCGGAAGAGGGTCTTCCCTTAGCATCTACATCACGGTTTAACGCATAGGCACAATGAAGCACATCGTACTCCTTGCCTGAAAAATTTAATCTAGCTTTGAAAGCCATAGTTTTAAAATTTAAAGGTTAAAAATTTGATTTACGTAGCCTCCGCTACTGTGCCAAGACTCCCAAATATCAGGCCAAACATGATCTATATAGCTTATTGATAGGTGATAACCGCCATTCAAAAAAACGACACATGTATCTACCGCCTAAAAACGCAGTTATACAACGTCTTTTTGTGGAAAAAATGTGGAAAAGCAGATTTATCTTTAGTGTTACAAATACATTACAGTAAGTGGTTGCACTACAAAATCGTAGCGATTGTACACAAAGTGTTGTGTTTTAGGACAAGTGCACTGATAAAGTAAATATAATGATCTGCTAAGACACACACACCGCAGAAATAAATATTAACCACAGACGGAAAGGATGTACACAGCTAAAAAAATCCGTGTTTATCTGTGGCTAAAAAGAAGTTAGGCTCAGAAAGATAAACCGATTTATGATAATTGTAAAAAAATAATCTGATGGTCTGTATGACACATGGCGACATAAATGATGAAATTTTAGATGAGCTGTGAGCCGAATTTTTCCATTTTGGTTAGCCATTTTTGGCTATAATGGTTCTCGAGCGAATGCAGTTCGCCAATGGTATTGGTTAATACAGGGCTCATCTTACATTTTTCGAACACTATTTTTTTTATGGATAAATAAGTGGTTTTCTTATTAGCTTTCCACTCTTTAAAAGTTGCCTCATCCAAGATTGATACAATCCTGGCCGACCGACCGCTAAAATTGTTGTTTACATTCTGCTGCTGGGTCGTAAAGATCTGATCGGGCATAAAAAGACGATCGAAAAACCCTTTAACTTTTGCAGGAATATGATCAACATATACCGGACAAAAAAGCACCACATGGTTACTCTGCCTAATGGCAGTTAACGCTTTCTGCAGGTCGGGCTCCAAATCGGCAATCTGTCTGTTGTTAAACAGCTTGTTCGAATTAAATATCAGATCGATAATGGCCAACTCTCTAACGGTAGCGCCAACACTTTCTGCCCCTTGCTTGTAGGCATTAATCAGGAAATTTGTAGATGCGTTTTTTTCAATATCCCCATTGAGGAGAAGTACTTGCTTCATTTTTTTTGATTAATCTGATCTGGCCGATGCATTACAAAATTATAAAGAATTTGTTAAGTGTTATGCATAACCCATAAAAAAACCCAACGCTGGGGTTGGGTTTTTATTTTCAGCTATCAAAAACTATTGCTGATTATATTCTGAACTCCATGTGGTATTTTCATCTTCACCTTTGTGTCCATCCAGTTTTACCACAAAACTTTTAGCCGGGAAATATGGTGTGATATGGATATCCAGGTGGATCCTGTCTTTTTGTTGTTCATCTCTTTCGAAACGCATAATTTTAAATCGTTCGATTAAGCGGTCGGCACCCTGGATACCATCCAAGAATTTAACAATCTGGCCACGAAGGTCCTGTTCCGTTTTAGAAGTCCAGTTTTCGAAAGCCCTTCTGTTCAGGAAATCGAATAATACTTTGGTAATATAATCGAATACGCGTACAACCGAATAAGTTTGTAAACCAATGTTATCGCCATTAAATAAGGTTTTGGCAGAGAAAGCCATTACTTTACCGTATTCGTTAACCATTGGCACCAAACCTACTCTTTCTAAATGGGAGATTTCACTTTTCTTTAAATCGAATTTTACACCATCTACCTCGTTTATAGCGCCATGTTTTTTACCTGCAGTAACCTGCGACATTAAGGTGTAATACATTTTACCTGCAAGTGCTGCTGATCCGGGCACGGTTAAATCGTCTTCCTCGCCCACTTCTGCAACTTTACCCCGGCCAACCAACCAGTTACAGGTCATGATTACGTTCGATCTGAATGCATCGCCTCCGGTAAAGTTTGCTGCGGTAAATAAATCAAGTACATCATCCGGCTGATCAAGATCGGCAAAATCGGTTACCAGCATGGCTTTGTTGTTATGCGCAATTTTACCCCATCTCTCCAACACTTTATTGGAGCCCATATAGCCAGGCACAACCATCAGCGAGTAGTTATTGCGGAGATCCAAACGGTCATAATTCTGTTTTAGCTCATCATCTACATATTCGATAAAACGTGGATTATCGAGATCTTTGATCTGATCCATTGATGCATTTAACAGCACCACATTTTTAAGTTTGTCAGATTCGGTATTTTTATAAAATAAATGTACCGAACGGTATGCCTGCTCCAGTTCTCTTGTACTTTCTAATGCGGTACCAATGTTTTTATTCAGGTTTTCTTCTGCCGCATTTAGCTTTTGGGTACTTTTTTCTACCATATCGGCAACTGAAGTAGAAGATTCAAGTACATCGATCCAAAGCTGGATTTTCTTTTTCAACTCTTCGCGTTCTTTCTTTTTCTCATCACCTGTTAAGAAGATCTGTTTACGGGCTTTACGTTCAGGGTTTAAATTCTGCAGGCCATCAACAGTGGCTTCCAACAGATCGAAACCGCCAACACGGGCCAGTTTTTCGAGGTTATCTTTAAGTGATGTTTTTTCTATGGTTTTGGCTTCAGCTGGTTTAAAGCCTGCCTGGCCTGTATTTTCGTCGGTTTTTATTTCTTGAGGGTTTGACATGTTTTCCTGGCGTTTAGATTATTTATTTTGCTCCAATTCGTCAACAAAGTTTTTCAAGGCGTTAATGAAGGCCGACTTTGTTTCTTCGTCATCAAGTGTAGCTTTTAAGGTTTTGTTCGATTTTAACTGTTTGATCACGTTAAGTGACATTTCTTTTTCGATGTTCACATTAGTGAGGTAGTTACTTTGGTTGATGATGTTTTTCACACCAAAATCGCCCAGATCGTTGAAATTTATCGTTTCGCTAACGGTAGATCCATCCTGTTTCTCGAAAGCTACCTTCACATTTGGTTTATAATGTTCGAATACATCTTTCACCGTTTTTAATCCCTCTACTTTTTCGGGTTTTATCGGATCGTTATCGGTAAGTTTCTGTACAAAAAGTGTTTTGTTGTGGGCAATTTCCGCGAAGGCTTCTGAGGTGTCAATTTTTCGCTCGTTACCACCAATTTCATAATTAAACATAGTATGTTGATTTAGGTTTACGATTATTTTTTTCTAATAATATAATAGTTAACGTTTTAACTCAATTTTTGTTCCAATGTTATCGTTTCAGGCTGAATAATATTCCATTCGAGTTTATCTTCCGCTGCATGTTTGCTTACTACAACCTTCGATCCTTTTTTTAGTTCACCAGAAATGATGTATTTCGAGATTGGCCTGCGTAAAAGATTTCTGATAACGGCCGATAGCTGCCTTGCACCATATTTGGGTGTAAAACCATCTAAAGCGATCATTTTTTTGGCGTCTTCCGCAATTTCAAACTCGATACCCATTTTATTGAGCGATTGTACCAAACTGTTTAACTGGATTTCGAAAATACGCACCACATTACTTTCATTTATCGGCGCAAAAGGAACAATTTCGGAGATCCTGGCTAAAAACTCGGGGCGGAAATGCCCGGCCATTACTTCCATTAACTGATTAGAAGCAGGGATTACACCTTTACCGATCTGTTCGGCAATCCATTCGCTACCAATGTTCGAGGTAAAAAGAATCAGTGAATTACTAAAATCGCCCTCTTTTCCTAAACGATCGTGCATATGGCCTTCGTCCAGGATCTGTAAAAAAGTATCGAAAACGGAAGGGTGTGCTTTTTCAATTTCATCAAAAAGCAGTACAGAATAAGGCTGTTGTCTGATTTTATTCACCAATAAACCGCCTTCTTCATAACCTACATAACCTGGAGGCGCGCCATAAAGTAAGGCTGCACTATGCTCTTCCTTAAACTCAGACATATCGAAGCGGATCATCGCTTTTTCGTCGTTAAACAAAAATTCGGCTATTGATTTGGCCAGCTCTGTTTTACCGGTTCCGGTTGGCCCCAGTAAAAAGAAGGATCCTATTGGCTGTCCTTTTTTATTCAATCCGCTGCGCGATTCGAGTATAGCATCAGAAACAGCTTTTAAAGCCTGATCCTGTCCTACCACGCGTTTTTTAAGATACTGCTCCATATTGAGCAATTTCTCCTTTTCACCAGCTTGCAGTTTACCCATAGGGATACCCGTTTTGTAGGCCACTATAGAAGCAATATCCTGTTTGCTGATGCGATCGCTTTTTTCAGCGGCATATTTTTTTAATTCCTGTAGGCTTTTGGTAATATAACCCTGGTATTCATCGGCGGTTTCGAAAGCATCGGTTTGTGTTTCATCTGTTAAACGCCCCAGTAAAACCGGACTTAATTTATTCTGAAGCAAGGAGAAAAGCCATTTGTAATCAGCAAATTTCTCTGCTTCCGGTTCTTCGGTATTGGCATTTAAAGCTTCCAGATCGGTTTCCAAACTTTCGATTACCTGATCGGAGGTATCGTTCATCATTTTCATGGCGGCCATTGTACGGTCGAGCAGATCGAATGCAGAATCAGGGAGCCTCCTATCTTTCATGTAACGTTTGGCCAGGCGCACACATTCGCCCAAAGCATCGGGTTCGATGGTTAAGGTATGGTGCTCTTCGTATTTTACGGCCAGTTTCTGCAGCATTTTAATGGTGCTTTCTTCGTTTGGCTCATTTACCTGCAACACTTCAAAACGCCTGCTGAAAGCCTGCTCAGGCTCGATAATTTTGCGGTACTCATCAATGGTTGTGGCACCGATTACCGTAATTTCGCCACGGGCCAGTTCTGGTTTCAGCAAATTCCCTATACCCGCTCCCAAAGGGCCCTTACTATCCAATAAAGTGTGGATTTCATCAATAAACAGCACAGCCTTTTCAAACTGCTTGATTTCTTTGATGATGTTTTTTAAACGGTCTTCTATTTCTCCCTTGTAAGAGGCACCTGCAATTAACGAACCTAAATCGAGCTCAAAAAGCTGCACGGGTTTTAAATTCTCGGGTACATTCTGGTTTACGATATCAATGGCAAAACCATCAACCAAAGCCGTTTTACCTACGCCGGCATCACCGGTTAGGATTACATTTGGTTTAGTGCGGCGGCAAAGGATTTCCATCATCTGCCTGGTTTCTTTATCACGGCCGATAATCGGGTCGGTTTTACCATCGCGCACCATCTGCAACCGATCTATACAGTATTTATACAGGGCGTTACCTGTACTTTTACTTTCGGCACCAGCGCTTGTTTTATCAGGCGAAACCACCCGCGAAATTTCATCATCTTTTACATACAGATCCAGGATCTCACGTTCTTTAATGGGGAACGATTTTAACTGATCGGGCTGAAAACCGATACCCGGTTTTGCCAATGCGGTTAACACACATACCGGGGTAATTAAATCCAATCCCAGTTTAATGCGTACATTATCGGCCTCTTCAAAAATCACTGCAATTTCTGGCGCACCGCTTACGGTATCGGTAAAACTCGCTGATTTTGCCTGTTCATCAATCCGCACTTCAGCCCATTCGCTAATGTATTCTTCATCTTTACCAATAGAAGTAATGAACGAGCGCAGGCCAACATCTTTATGCATCAATCCTTTGAGCAGGTGAGCTGCAGTAAACACTTCGTTTCTGTACTCTTTAGCCAAAGACTGTGCAATGTGCAAGGCTGTTTTAACCGATTCGCTTAAATTTGTAACTGCCATATCCCTTAGTTGGTTGTAGGCAATACTGCCGGGTTAAAATTATTTTCGGTGATGTAGTAGTATATTTTGCCGTTCGAGATAAACTGCTGCTCAATCTGAGTAGCCCTCTTAATCTGTTGAACCGATTGATTTAATAATTTAATGTACGTTTCGAACGCTTCGAGTGGCATTTTAGAAGTGTTCTTTAAATCGCCAACGGTATATTCCTCTAAAAATTTGTTGTTTAAAGGCAAACCTGTTACCAATTTAATATAGTTGGCCAAGGTTAAACGCTTTATGTTGCCCGATGACTCTTTAATACCCAGCATCTGTTTTGGCATTTTCACATAATTTTTAACAAGTTTACTCCTAAAAGAAGACTGATCGGCCTGTAAATTCTGCCCCAACATAATCGAAAACACATCTACAATCTGCTTGTACTCCATGTTGTTTAAAACGATCGCGTATTGTAATGTTGAGGGGTTGTTTTTTACCGCATCAACCGACAGGTTTGCAGTGCTATAATATTTAAACGCATTGTGTGGCATACGGTCTGCAACTTCAGGGCCAACGGGCTCTGGCAATAAACCTTCTACATCGGCAGTCAGGTTTTTACGCGATATGCCTGTTAAACGGAAAGCACTATCCAACGAACTGATCTGGTTATAGATATCGGAGTTGGTTTCTTTTACAAAACGGCGCAAAGCAATCGTCATGCTCTGGTTGGAGTTTACAGAACCTTTTGTTGGGAAAACGACCCCGCCCTGGATTAAACTGTTTTTAGGATAATCTAAATAGTAAGAGATAGAATCCTGTAAACTGGTATTATAAGGCTGGAAGCTTTTTAAACCCTCACCCTTTACCATGGTGTTTTTTCTGTATTCGGCCGAGCGGATAGCCGATTCGGAAACGAGTTTACGCGACTGGATTACAAAATCGTTAAATGATTGATTAAAATCACTATACACCTGTAAGGCCAAAATACGCGCATCTGCCTGCGCAACCTGCTCACTCAATTCATTAATGAGGTAATTGTTGGTTCCCCCGGTATTTCCGGTACTGCCAACTAAAACAATTAAATTGGTTTCGTTCTTTTTTGCTTTAAATAAGTCTAACCCAGCTTTTATTGCCTGAAAAACAGGTTCCTCACTTATTTCTCCATTACACCTAACGGTATTTTTAGCCTGATTTGAAAGGAAAGTCATCAACTGCCTGTAATCGTTCTGGATTGGGCTTACGAAAATACCTTTTAAAGCGCAACCACTTTCGCCGCGGTATACTACACCACCAAAGTTTACTTTTGTTCCTTTACCAAAATCGCCCATAATATTTTCGAAAGAAGCAATGGTATTGGTCATTCCGGAAAAATACTTGGTCATTGGGCTGCCACCGTCCACTACAAAAACAACATTTACCTTGCTTTTATTTTTACGGAGGTTCAGGTAGTCCTGATAAGAAAGTGCAGAACCGTTAATGGTTAATATTTTATTGTCTTTTTTATTGAAAACATCTGCAGCGATACCTACCGTGTTACCTCCTTCATCGTTTGAAACAACGGGTACACTACGCAGGATCAGGTTTTCCCTTGGCAATAAGGGATCTACAGCGAAAGCTGTTCCTTTATTAATTCCGTTTTTGATGGCTACCGAAGTAGAATCATCCTTGTCGTAATCGCCAGGTTTAACCGAGGTAATGTACAAACGGTCGCCCCAGCTGTGTACGGCTTCGGCAGAAACCCAACCGTAAATACTTTTTAAAGCGGTATCTGCAACCAGCTGGTCATCAGAACCGATCAGGTATTTCTTACCATCTTCTGATTTTTTGTAGATATAGGCAATTTCGTGCAACCTTACTTTTGTACGCCGGTCTTTAAGTTCGGGTGTATTGTAAACCAGAATAGAATCGGTGGTATCGAAATAGAACTTTGGTTCGGTTAAGGCATTTTTCCCGTTTACGATACCGATGGCTTTTTCTGCATAACCTGTTTTTTGGTTAGAGAAAGCGCGTTGCCATAAAAGCAGTTTAGATTTTGCGATCCAACCATAACTGATGGCACTTTTTTTATCGTTTATTTTTCTGCCCCTGATCATTCCGGCCTTGTATTTAATCAGTTTCAGGTAGCCGTTTTCTTCTTTTGAAACATAGAAAGGTTCCATAAAGCTGATTTTTTTCATAATCAGGCTTCCACCGGGTGCAGTAGTGGTATAATTATCTTCACGGTCTGAAAAAACAATCCATGGCAAACTGCTGCTACTGGTATTGTCCATTACGTTTATGCTTTCTGAAGGCCTTTCGTAAGATTTAGGCATGTATTTTACTCTTTTGCCAAAGGATGCCGGCGATTGTGCGTAGGCAAACGATATTCCTATAAAAAGGAGGGTTAAGGCATAGTATTTTTTCATAATCTGTAGATGAGCTTTAAAATTAGGTGAGCGGTTAATTTATCTTGTTTTGGCCGGTGCATCAGCAGTTGTTGCCGCAGGCTGGGCCGTTCCCGAATGTTGTTTAATGTTTACCAAGCTGGCACAGGTAGAATTTGGCTTGATGGTTAGCTGCGCTTCATCAACGGCTATTTCTCCCCCAAAGGTGAGTCCCATGCAGTACGAGTAAATATCGGTCTGTTTTTTCTTACCGTTCATTTCAACATTTACCGTTACTTTTTCGTTACCGCACATGTACTTGTTAACGAGATAGTAATAGTTGGAGTTAAAATCGGCACCATTGGCGATGGCCTGTAAACGCGCCCTGATATCATCAATGGTTTTTCGTTCGCCATCGCCAGGGGCAACAATATCTTCAACGATTTCGGCATTTGGATCAGTGATCAAAATGTTTAGAAAAGCGGGTTTACGGCTTTTATCCGAACGCAGGCGTACCACATATTTCCCTGGGGCCCGGTAGGTGTATAAAGCGGTTTTTCCTTTAACATCTACGCGCCCAGTTTCGCCGAACGACCATTCGAAATCTTTTCCTTCCCCATCTCCTTCGAGCCTGATTTCTTCGTTAACCAAACCTGCAGTTGGGCCGCTAATGGTTAGTACGCTATCTACAACCGGTGTATGAACGGTATCGCGTACGGTAACCGGAAATTCCTGACGGAGTTCGCCATCAACGGTTAAGCGCACAATATAAGTGTCGGGCTTTGTGTAGTGATAAGAACCGGTTTTTGTGGTGGCTTTTTCTCCGTTTCCGAATTCCCATAACCATTTGGTAGCTTTTGGGGTATTATCGGTAAAAACCAGACTTTCGTTTAAATAAATTTCATCTTTTAAGATCCGCGCATCAATTGTTCTCTTTTCGAACAATGAACTTTTAAATAGGAAAATAAGACCTGTTAAGAGCAATACAGCTAATAGGATGTAGAGAATAACATAGCCCTGCGAATTTGAATTAACTTGCTTGGTGTTTGTGTCAGACATAGGTAGCGTTTTTTATAGGTTGTTTTTGAGGTATTTATCTAGCAGATATGGTTTGCTGCAATTGTCGCCTGTTGAGAATACAATCGTCCAATTGCCGTTTATGCAATTCGATATCTGTAATGTTTCTATTTTGTTCCTGCCTATCGTAAAATAACCTGTCGTACAGCTGTGCCGTTTGAACAAATATTTTATAACGCTGGTCTGATGCTTTACGGTCAAACGCAGCCCTGATAGCGCCTAATGAATTCTGTATATCGTTTTTCAAGAAAACCGCCTGTACATTTGGGTTGTAGCGGGTAATCTGTTTGTAAGTGGTATCAATGGTAGGCGAAGTTTCTTTTACCATACTTTCGAATGTTTCGTTCTCGCTGATTTTTACCTCAAGCTCTTCTTTGGAGATTTCGTAGCGCGATTTATCGCTATAAAAAATACCAAAACTTAAAAGCCCTACAGTAAAAACAAACAGCGCTATAAAAAACAAGAATTGTTCGCGTCTTTCTTTTATACTTAATTTTATCATAATCGTTTAATTATCGGCCGAAGCGTCCGTTTCTGATTTTAGTTGCCGTAGCCTGGTTTGCGCGGTGGCAATCGTTTATCTGTTCTTTATACCTTTGGATATCGCCCCTTGATTTAATAAGCGAATCCTGCAGATCGGCCATTGCACCAACATTATTGTTTATTTTGGTGTAGAGATCAAAACTCGGACTGGCCTGCGTTTTTTTAGAAATAAGGTCTTTAATCCTGTTGTTGGCACTTTGGATATCGCCCAAAAGGATGCTCTGTTTGCTCATTTCGTTGGCATTGTAATCGCGGTATTGGGCAAGTTCTTTAAAACGGACAAGGATAAGATCGAAATTGGTATTGATATCTTTTCTCAGATAAGATAGTTTTTCGGTTTCCTTCACCTTTCTATCGAGCAGGGTATACTCATAATCGGATGCGACAAAAAAGAGATAAATACAAAGGATAGAGAAAAGCGTTAGGAATACAAAGTTTAAGATAAACCTCGTGTAAGCGGTCCTGATTTCGATGGCATTAATGGGTTTCATAGAGCATTAATAGTTTCACATAGCATTGGTTATCATATTAATCTTACATCTCGCTCACATAAAATCACTCAAAATTTTCAAATTAACACTATACTATAACATTTTTTAATATTTGTTGTTTGGTTATTAAAACGATATTATTTCTTTTACATTTAACAAACTTTAAGCCAAACCGTGTATGTCTGAAAATTTTTACAACAAACCCTTCAGATTTAAGTCGGTTTTCTCAGGTGTTGGCCTTCAGCCAGCTGACCTCGGAAAATCGATTTCGAACCACATAGAACTGATTATTTTTAGCCGTTTTGGTGAGCATCGGTTCCATAACGATTTTGGATGTGAAATATGGGATCTCGACTTTGAGCTAATCGTGAGCGAGAGCATTTGGGAGGAAAAATTCCGCAAATCGTTGCTAAAATCCATAACCGACTATGAATTTAGGATATATAATACCGAGGTAGAAGTACGCATTACTGAGGTAGAAAATGTATACCCGTTACGTAAGATAACCGAGATTAAAAAAAAGGTAGATATTAGCGTTAGTGCACTAATAAAAACCACAGGAGAAAAATATTTTTTTAATACCGCTTTATTTCTTAGCCCATTATCAACTTAATCTAAAACGCCCAAAATATTCTACACATGAAACCAGTTTTTTATTCATCAAAAGATGAAATCCGGAACAGAATTTTAAAAAATGCAGAAGATTTCTGGAATATTAAAGACAGTAACGACTTCGATCCACTTGTTAGACTGATTATTGAGGCGTTAAGCAATGAGCTTTTTAATGTATCCAATGATGTTAAAAATTTAGAGAACAGGATTTTTGACAAGATCAGCCGTATTTTAGCTCCAGATCATTTAACTTCATCGTTACCGGCACATGCCATTATGCACGCCAGGCCGATTGAACAACAGGACTATCTTTCGATCTATTCGCAGTTTGCATTTAAAAAGAATATCCCGCAGGAAAATGATAAGGCAAAGAAAACCGATATTTTTTTTAGCCCGCTGCATACCGTGAAATTAAATAATGCATCTATAAAATATATTGTTACCGGAAATACACTTTTTAATGTAGAACAGTTGGGCAAGCAGCCTATACACAATACCCTCCCTGGCACTTCTGTAGATAAAAACACCATTTACATAGGCTTTGACGGCATTAAAGACTGGATGGACTTTAATAAACTGAATTTATTTTTCGACTGGAAAAATTATTCGGTACCCGAAAACACTTACGATCTGCTCTCACTGGGGAAATGGTTCTACAAAAACAATGAGCTCGCCGCCTATACAGAACGTTTTATGGATGAGCCTTTAACGGGTAAGGTACAGGCACCGTTTCAGCACAAACAATTGCTTAATCTGATTAAAGCAGATGTTTTACAGTTTTACAGCAACAGGTTTATTACCCTGGGCGATCTTAACGATTTTAATATCGACGAAAGCAGGGAACTACCTCCTGAGTTTGCCAACCTTTTCCAACCGGGTGTTTTAAACCAGATCGATCATTCGGTAAAATGGCTTAAAGTAATTTTTCCGGCGGCTATAAATCAGGAAATGCTGAACGAGCTTCATATTTATATCAATGCGTTCCCGGTGGTAAATAAACGGTTAAGCCAGATCAAACACCGCCTTAAAACGATGAACAATATTATCCCGATTAAAACGGAATCATTCGATCAGATGCTTGCGGTAGAAAACCTGAAGGATAATAAAGGGAAAAGTTACAACGAGATTCCTTACACCAATGAAAACGAAAAAGGAGACGGATCTTTTTCGATCCGGTACGGAGGCACGGAGCGTTTTGATACGAGAAACGCCAAAGAGTTAGTAGATTACCTTTTTGAGCTATTACGCGATGAGAAAGCAGCTTTTACAGCTTACGGACCTGATTTTTTAAGCACCATCCTTAAAAATTTGGAACAGAATATCGCGCTTATTGAACAAAAAAGCCGCTCAGCGCTTAAAGACATTAAAGAATTACCCAGCTACATTGTATTGAAACCGATTGGCGATGCGGATATTTTATTCCTTGATATCTGGGTTACACAAGCAGAAGAGGCCAACCACATTAATGCCGGAAGCCGTTTAGTGGTATACGATAACAATAAAGTAAATGCAGAGAGTATCGTTTTATTGAGCCAAACGAAAGGCGGCCGGTCGAGATTGAATGCAACCAACCGAGTGCAGGCTTATAAATATGGTTTAACCACGGCCGACCGGATTATTACAAAGGCTGATGTAATCAATTTTTGCCGTTACGAGCTGGGCAACAAATTAAAGGGCATTACCCTGGCCAAAGGCCTGATCATGGATAATAAACCAAATGCAGGCTTTATTAAAACTACTGATATTTTGATCGAACCTGCAGATCAGCTTAACCTTAGCATACAGGATTGGGAAGAACTGTTGAGTTTAACTTTGGCGAAATTAAACCTAAGGAGTACGATGAATGTGCATTACCGTATGCTGTTAAAGCCAGTGTTGTACAAAGCGGTTTAATTTAAAATAACTTTTTTATCTATTCAGTCCTCTAAGGCAGTTCGTCATCCTGAACCAAGCCTTGGCGAGCTCACCGAAGGTAATTTATTTCAGGGTCTATCTAGCTTGAAAGATGCTGAAACAAGTTCAGCATGACGATCGAGTCAAAGAAAAGAGTAAAAAACATCTCTATATCAGGAGTATCGCAGATTGGAAATCCTTCGACTCCGTTCAGGATGACAGTTTAACAAACCAGGCCGTCATCTCGACTGGAACGCAGTGGAATGGAGAGATCTACTAGTATAATTCCCACGAATACATGCTAAAGGTATACCGTATACCCTAAATATGCACTTTCGCCATCCTCGCTCAATATCGTTTCCTGATAATCGGGTGCGGTAAGGAGCGCTACATTAACCTCTGCATCAACAGGCATTAAATAACTGATGGCCATATCTAAAATTGCCCGGTTTTTTTGTCCGGGAATAAACTTAACCAGTTCCTGTGGCAAAGTTGGACCGATATTAACATGATAAGCTTCGTGTTCGGGGGTAAAGCGATCACCAATGATGGTATCAATGCCCAATGCACTTCCACCCAGCTGCATCTGCATTTCTTCGGCAATTTTTACCGGTGCAATATTAGCTGTAGCATCTACAATGGTAAGTGGCAGGTTAAACAGTGCAGTAAGTACTTTTGATGCAAAACCGATATCGTTTCTCTTTTGCTGAATTTCGGGTAGCAGGTGCATCCAGATGATGCTTTGTTCTTTATTGAGTAAATTAAATTCATCCCATCCAAATTCAAAAATCTGACTTAAATCGGAATAGGTTGTTTTTTTATCGAGCATATTTTCATATAACTCGGTCATGACCCTTACATAATTAATTTCCGCATCAAAGGGTGTAAAAAACAACCTGGCTTCCTTTTCTTCTTCTCTCCTATCCCTGATATCTTTAATCATAGATTCCTCGTCCATACCTGCACTACCAGTTGGCGGACGGTGGAAAAGCCCTTCAGGCAGCATATCGTACAAACCCTCTCTATTGGTATTGATGCGGATACGGTCTTGCCTTCTTCTTTCCGTATAGTAGGTAGTTGTATTTTCAATATCCTTAGCAAAAGCACGCTTATCTGGCCCTATCGGGATCACCTCAATCCGATCGGCATCAATTACCTTACGCTCTATTAAATCGGCAGCATGAGCCACCGCTTTATAATCTGTAAAGAGTTCGTTATTAATCAAAGTTTCTTTTTTCATTTAAACTTTAAGCTTGCTTATTTGTTATAGGTTAAATTTATATTATCGAAAAAAAATAGGATTATAATCAAATACTAAAGATACTATATTTGTAGTACATCACATCTATCAAAATTAATGGACGTTCAATCATTTTTTATTCGCTTTCTCTTATTTCCGCTGATATTTATAGTCTCAACGGCGGTGCTTTCTATCATCAACAAAAAGAACCAGTTTCTTAATAACAAAAGACTTATCGTAAGTATTCTGCTTATCGGCATTATTTTAGCGGCTCCGGGTTTCTTAGGGTTCCTGAACTTTAATTTCATGCCCTGGGGGTATATTATCTGCTGTATTTTTTATCTTTTAATGGGAACAGTATTCGTTTACCTGCTAACAAAATACTACCCTAAAGATATGCTGGAGCGCAAGGCTTTTATCTTTTTTGCCACTGTAATTTCGGCTATTTTAGCCGTTTATTTATATCAGCTCGCCTTTAACTGGTTAAGCGTTGTAAATTTTGGATGGTTTGGTGCCGGCAGCATCACCTGCTTTTTTGTTCCACTTATTTTTTGGTGGGCTTATGTTTCACTGCTTGGTATCCCTTCAGAAATCTATAAGATCTGGAGATATCCCGATACGCCATTGGACATCAACATGGACCATGTAGATTTTAACCGTTTATTGGTACTGGAGCTGGAGCTTTACAAAAAAAGCAGCGATCCCGAACCTTTAAAGGTAAAGGTAAAAGCTGTAGAAAACATGAACTTCGGTATCTGGTTCCACAAGTTTATTGATGATTACAATTTAAAATTTGCCAAAAGCCCGGTAGAATTTAGGGGCGACGATATGGAAAATTATAAATGGATTTTCTTTATTAAAACTTCTTTTTTTAAACGCAATATTTTCATCGATCCGGATCTCGACATTATCGAAAATGGCATTACAGAAAAAATGACGATTTACGCTAAACGGGTATCTGAAAACGTAAACAAACCCAATGAAGTTGGAGAAAGTGCTATCTTTATCTAATCTATAATAAAAACATCTACCATGATAAAGCCGCTAAAATATAAATCCATTAACTGGATTAATGGCATGAAGCTTTCCAGTGATCATTTTACATTAAGTGATCTTTATTTGCAGGACTTTGTACGCGATGCCGCCTCTCTACATTTAAATAATAGTAATTACGGACTTTTACCGCCTTTTGCAGGTTATAAAAGTTCGCACGATATCGAAATTATCGAAAAAGCAACCAACCATATCGAGGTAAGGGTGAGATACTGTAATGCCATTACGCCCGAAGGCTGCCACATTGATATTATACAATCTGATAATATGGATACGCTGGTACACAACCATTATTTTGGCCAATCGGAACCGCGTAACTATGTTATTTTATTAGTGGTGAGCCCCTTTAACCGTGTACCAACGGGCACACCAAACCCTGAAGAAAACCCGATCCGTTACCCGGAGCTTGCCAAAAGTTATTCTATTGCGGTTTTACCGGAGAGCGAGGTGGGTTCACAAACAGCAGATAGTTATTTCTTAACCATTGGGCAGGTTTACTACGAAAATGGCCGGTTATCGATCAACAACAGTTATATCCCGCCCAGCTCAACCATAACAAGTCATCCAGCCCTGATTAGATATTATGAATCTTTTAGTGTTTTACTAAACGACTTACAGCTGGCTGCTTTTAAAATTATCGATAAAACAGGAGGAAGGGACAACATTACACCGCTAGGCAAGAACATCCGTTTAATCTCAGAGAAAATTGTAGATTACATTGCGGGTTTATTTTACGAATATAGAAACATTGCACATCGCGAATCGCCAGCAGTTTTAGCAGGTTATTTCTCCAGCCTGGCACACATTTTTTTTACGGCCATTAAACTGATTGACCCCCGCGAAAGAGAAGAACTGTTAAAGTATTTTTACGAGTGGAAAGATGTAACCCCGGGAAACTTTGAAGAGCTTTTGGCCAAAACCATCGAACTGGTTTACGATCATAAACAAATTAACAACAGTATGCTAATGGCCAACGAATTTATGAATGTATTGGTAGCGCTTTGGAATAAGTTGAGTGGATTAGAATATATTGGCCAGCGCAAAGAAAATATTGTGGTTGCCGAACAGCAAGTTGTACAGCAGGTACAGGCCAGAAAAACCTGGACATTGCTGGATTAAAATTATTTCTCGGCGTAAATTAATAATGGAGGGTGTATCATAAAGGCGATTTCAGCACAGATCCTGTCATGTTGAGCCTGTCGAAACACCTTAAAGCATATTTCAACAGGTCCTTCGACAAGCTCTCCACAGGAGTCCTTTGGACAGGATGACAAATCTATATTTATGATACACCCTCTTTTTATTCTTATCAGTTAAAAATTAACCAGGGCCTGCCCATCATAATAGCTAGGCGCCGTGATTCCTAAAAATTTTAATATTGTTGGTGGTACACTATACAAATAAGGTGCGCCGTGATAATCGGTTGTTTTACGTTTAAATATTGGAGTAGTTAAGGCACTCCAGGTAACTGTTGCACTGCTTTTAGTCAGGATACTAATTTGAGGTGTAACCAAACTTCCATTATAAGCAGTTCCGGTGCCCTCGTTTCCCTTGGTATATAAAACCAGGTCGGCATTTTGCGGGTGCGATGAAGTTAAAGCTGTAAAACTGTAGGCGCTAATACTCGCTGCAGGTAATGCAGATTTAAACAACCTGATTTCTGATATATTGCCTGTAAAATACGGGCTATAGTTCCCTGTACCATCTTGACCGATCTGAAATGCAATATTGCTCTGCAAATCGCCAACTGCCGATAAATTACCTTCAGCCACCTGAACCCCACCATCGTACATGGTTGCTTTTTGTGTGCTACGGTTAACCACTATCGACACATGGTGCCACAACTGATCGGTTAAATCAACACCATCAATATCCAATCTGTGGGTGCCATCGCCAAAGTTGGCTCTGATTACGCCGTTTCTATTGGCAATGATAATACCTTTATTGTAACCACTCGCCCAGTTTTTGTTCCCGATAATTACCGGATCGCTGGTGGCGGTTGTTGCCCTGGCCCTAAACTCGATGGTAAAACTGCTTGTTGCGCTCAGGTTAAGACTACTGAGCGTAGGCAGCTGACCATAAACATTGGTTTTAAAATTAACAGTAGAAATACTGTGGGGTGTCGATTCTGTTGCGGTGGTTGGTAAAGCATTAACCAATTGAGGAGAAATGGCACTGTTGTTTAAAATGATAAATGCATTTTGCTCGAGATAACTCGAACCGCCATGGCTTAAATCTCCACCGTGATCTGTGGCGACCACAATTAACCAATCTTCGTTATTATAAGTTGGCCGTGCTTTTAAAGCAGTTAATATCCTTCCCACACGTGCATCGGCAGCTTTTACCGAATCCATGTACATTTGCGTTGTGGTTCTATAATTACTGGCATGCCCGGCATGATCAACATTATCGAAATGGCAAAATGCAACATCGGTATTGCTGGTCGTAATTTCCTGAATGATTCTGGTTTCTGTTGCATTATCGTTTGCGCTGTTCTGTTTCACCGTTACATCAGGTGTTGCAACTATAAAATTATTGATCGAAGACCAGGTAACAATTGATGCGGTACGCAAGCTGGGCAAACTGGTCTTGATCTGCCTAAAAAAAGAAGGATAGTTTACGAAATCAGATCCCGAAAAACTATTATCGGAAGCTTTGTGTTTGGCTACCCCAACACCGGTAAACAATGCCGACCAACCATTTGATGACCAGGTAGGCACCTGGGCCAACGCATTGGTACTGGTGTACGATTGGTCCATCAACGTTTTAAGGTTAGGCGCGTTTGTGGCCGTAATGGCTTTCCATACACAGCCATCAATACCTATAAACAAAACTTTTTTAGGTTTCGCAACTAATGCATTCACTGCTAAAGCTTGTTCATCTGAAATTTGTTTTTCTTTAGGATCAGTAGTGCCAGCCTTTTTGCAGGACATGATAGACCAAACCATTAGAATAATTAAGAATGATAAAAGTTTCAATGTTTTCATAGTTAAATCAGGATTAAGATATTGTTTACATAAATCAATTATTGTTTAGCTAAACTAAACAATACTTTTCATAAAAATCAAATATTTACCCTAAATTATTTACACAGTTTAATGATTAACAAGGCTTTAATGCAATAAGAAAGATTTAAGAGAAATATGTGAGACCTTGCTTTTAAAAAACGCTGTTTCTAATAAGCAAGTAAAAGCACAGATTGATGCTGATTTTGTTGAAATAAAAAAAAGCCTCAACTAAGGTTAAGGCTATAGGTTTTGAACATATTAACAGGTTTAATCGAAAGCAATCTGCTGCGGTCCTGAGATTTTATTGATGTGACACGCACACTTGCCAACACTTACTTTGATTACATCAGATTTAGTCTGGTTCGTTTCTACAGAGGTACCAGTAATTTTCAGATTATCTCCTTGTTCTGACAGACCAAGTTTATTATTATCATCAACGATAATAAATAAACCTTTTATGGTACTTGTATAAACACTCGAATTAGCCGTTACCCGCTCTCCTGTTCTTTGGTTGATTACACTGAAATCTTTTACTTCCGCACCAGCGCCTTTATTGTCTACAAATTTTAACGTTACCGAGGCAAATTCTTCAGTACAGATCTTGTCCCCACAATCAGAAGTAGTTTTATTTTTTTTACAGCTTAGTAGGGCAACACCCAACAATAATACAAGCGCTATTTTTTTCATCGTCTATTTTGTTTTTAATGAAAAACGACAAAGCGCATTAAAACGCTACAAAGCACCGGCTTTAAAAATTATTAAAGTCAAAGAAACAAAAAGCCTAAACTTTCCAAGTTAAGGCCTTTGTTGTGGAACAAACAAAAATACAACCGAACATTCATCGATTATTTACTTGATTTTTATTACCACTTTTCCTTTGGCACGGCCACTTTCTACATAAGCTATTGCTTCATTGGCCTATTGGAGCGGAAAAATTTTATCCATCACAGGTTTAACAGCCCCCGCGTTTACAAGCGTCGTAATTTCATTCAACGGAGATCCGCTGGCGCTCATAAACAGAAAGGAAAAATCCACATTTAGCCTTTTTGCTTTCTTCCTTACCTTTGAGCTCAATAGGCGCATAATCAGTTTCACGAACCAGGATGCACCGATTTGTTGCGCAAAATCCGGATCGGGAGGACCAGAGATCGAGATGAGTTTTCCGCCTGGTTTTAATACCCGTAGCGACTTTTCAAGCGTCAATCCGTCTTGGCTAGGCCAATCATTATCTGCTTCTTTCTTAATGGTCCAATCGGCAAAGTACCTGATGGATTTCAGGGGCTGCAGTTCGGCACTGGTTTTACTGCTCTTTTTAGGCAGACCTTTCAGGCAATCTGTGCTGCGCCAGTTGCTGCCAATTACACGGCCTACTTTTTCCGAGAATGCGCCATTTGCGCCTTTTGAATATGTTGCCATAATTTTTGTTTTTTATTGAAAAAATGTTTGTATAAAAGGATTGCTGTTATACCGATATGTTTAAATCCATGTCCAAACCTAGTGGATTAACAGTATTGGCACCTCATTTTGAGCTAAAATGAGCTGAAATGGACCAATTAAGACGGATAATGAGCTAAAATGAACCGTTATGGTTGGTCCGCGTTGCCCTTAAGCAGGCCACCTGTGGCAGCCTGCTTAAGGGCAACATAACCGTAAGCGGTGTTGCCATTCTGCGAAAGCAAGCTTTGGCTTTACCTTTTAGGTAACCAAAAGGTAAAGCCGGGGTAAGCCTGGGGTAACGTTGGGGTTAACTTGGTAGCAACAAAGGGTAAACAACAGGTAAAGCAGGGGTAATTAAATACGGTCCTTTTGCTGGCTTTCCAGGTAGGCAGCCAGTAAATCTTTCAGGTAAAAACAATCGCCACCGGGCAGTTTTACAGACTTTAACGTGCCGTCTTTTACTTTGCGTTGTAGGTCTTTCGCTGATGTTCAGGTAAGCTTTAACCTGTTGGCGGGCAAGCTGCGCATTAGGCTTGCCAAAGAGATCGATAAAGGTAAAGGCTAGTTGTTATTTGTTCAGTTTATACTTTTGCATCAGATCGTTATACAGGTTCCTGTTTCTCTTACCAATATTTCTGTTCATTAGCGCTTCTGTGGGGATTATTGAAATACTTAAGCTATTTTCACTTTAAAATAACGAAGTCATGGGAAATCCCCTTAGAATTGAAAGTGTAGCCCAGATCAATAACGAGCGCGGCCAGAAAACCCTGCATCCTTTGGTCAGTGTTCTTGATCAGTCGCTATCAAAGCCGGTAAAAGAGGCACGTTATATTTCTGATGTATACATGATCTTTTTAAAAGACGAGAAGTGCGGGGAGATGAAATATGGCCGCAATCACTATGATTACGAAGAGGGAACACTTCTTTTTATTGCACCCGGGCAGGTATTTGGTTTTGAGGAAAGCGAAAACATGATACAGCCGACAGGCTGGGGATTATTCTTTCATCCCGATCTGATCCGAGGAACCCATCTTGGCAAATGTATTAACAAATACAGCTTTTTCTCTTACGATGTTAATGAAGCACTTCATGTATCTGATGCAGAAAGAGAAATAGTGCTGGAGTGTTTTAATAAGATCCGGTATGAACTCGCTCATCCAATTGATAAGCATAGCAGAACGTTGATCGTTAGCAATATCGAAATGTTCCTGAATTATTCTGTTCGGTTTTACGACCGGCAGTTTCTCACCAGAGAACATATCCATAAGGATGTATTGACTGGATTTGAGGGATTACTGAATGAGTACTTCAAATCGGAAAAGCTGCAAACGCTGGGATTACCTTCCGTTTCGTATTGTGCAGCGCAACTCAACCTGTCTCCAAAATATTTCGGAGACCTGGTAAAAAAAGAAACAGGAAAATCTGCGCTAGAGTATATACACTTAAAACTGATTGATGCTGCGAAAGAACAGATCCTTGATACCAGCAAATCGGTAAGCGAGGTTGCTTATGGGCTTGGCTTTAAATATCCCTCACATTTCACCCGTTTCTTTAAACAACAGGTTGGGCATTCGCCCAATGAATACCGGAATTCAATGAATTGACTGAAGCCGAAAAATATGCATAATCTATTGTCAGGCTGCAAATTATAACAGTTCAATCACTTTGATAATACGGATTCGTTGATTTAGCCTTAACGATTTCAAAAACCACATCCTTTCTCGTCCCTAACCTATCTTATTTAAGTTTACTAAAAACCTTTAGCATTGTTTCATTATCCAGGCTGTTCATATCTACCAGTTTTAATGCTTTTACCATCTTTAGGGTGGTTGTTTTGTAATGCTGAAAATGCGGTGTTAGCAAATGAGACTGATATGCTGCCTTATTGGCATATATTTCTATGATCCTAACCTCGGTAGGGGTTTTCTGTTGAAACATAGGAAAAATGGCAATTACACCAGGCTCAATATTTATAGAAGCGGCGGCCTCCTGCCGTAAAATGGATTTATATTCTTCGAGGTATTCGGGTAAAATTTCTATTTCAGAAATACGCACCATCATATCCTTCTCAATTACAGGAAGCAATGGTTTCCCGACTATTTTCCTGATGGTATTTCCCTGTGTTTTATTCACGCTTGCTTCAACCAGCATTGCTAATTGCTCCAATTGATTTTCAGTTATGCCTGTATTCTTTCCCATGTTGATATGAGCCTGCAGCTGACCTTCTACACCAGGCATTGAGGCCAAGGCTGCAATCGTTACCATTTCTCTTTGCTTATAACTCAACACGTCACTAACAAAAATATCTGCAAATAAATGTTCCTTTAAAAAAGCATCAATACGTGGTGCAAATGCTCCGAAGCCCGGGGCAGGTTTTGATTGTGGTGTCTTGGTCAGTTCTTCCAACACTTTTCTGCCCTGTTCATACTTATTTTTAGAATTATTTTCTACGATAATTGTTTTCCCTACTTTATCACTGATCCCTTTTTCTTTCCTCTCCTTTGCTACAGTCATAAAAACGTTAATGGCATTAAGGCTTCTTGGAAAACCACAATACGCATAAAGCTGAACGAGGGCTTCTTTAATTTCGTTAATAGCAAGTCCGGAATCCAACCCTTTATTCAATTCCACTTTTAACAGTTGCAGGTTTCCCGTTGCTGTAAGTGCCGAAATCTTTACCAAACTTTGCTGTTGTGCAGACAAATCCGCATTAGCTGTTTTGTTAGGTTGTGCATTCATTTTGATCATACTTATGGTGAGCACAAAAAATAGTAGCCATTTTAAAAACTTGCTTTTGCCCATTATTCTCATGGCTTAATTTTTATTGGCAGCGTTGAACTCTTCATCAGTTACAGGGTTTAACCAAACTGCGTTAGTTTCACCTTCGTAATTGGTAATGGCAATATGTACCATCTTTGTTCTGATCGTGGCTCCATGCCAGTGTTGCACATTTTCTGGTATGTTGATCACATCACCTTTTTTGATGGTCTGGGTTGTTTTCCCTTTTTCCTGATAAAGACCCTCGCCTTCGGTAACAATCAGCACCTGCCCTTTAGGATGTGTATGCCAGTTGGTTCTTGCCCCTGGTTCAAAAGTTACGCTACCCAAGACAAAATTGTTGTTCTTATCTCTAGCCAGAAGTGTCTGCAGATAAGCATCTCCAGTAAAATATCCATTAGTTAATTTTTCTCCTTTGGGGAAAAGAATCGCAGTGTTTTCTGTTGTCATTTTTTCTTGATTTTTATTGTTATTGCAGGCCGTTATAGAAAATAAAGTTCCCATTATAAAAGCTAATAACATTATCCTGAAAATTGTTTTCATTGCAATAAAGTTTATCTTATTCTACTAATTCAAGGTTATTTAGTTTCAGATCGCATTTCTCACCAGCGGCACCGCAAAGTTCGTCACTAAAGCCCGCAATGGGCTTATACAGAATACTGTTTTATTTACCAGTTTTACGGTTTTTGAGCTGAATAGACATGGTGTGGTCTTGTCTATTAATTCATAGTACTTGTTCACAAATTATTTTGGCTGCCTCATTAAAAAAAAGAAACGCGTATTACAGCATTGGAATGATATTGGGAATAAAAAATTGAATAATTTGGTGTTTCCAGAAAACGAAAAAGCCTGTAAACATTTAATTTACAGGCTTTTAGTTGAATTTAAAACTATTTTCGCGGAATGGACGGGACTCGAACCCGCGACCTCCTGCGTGACAGGCAGGCATTCTAACCAGCTGAACTACCACTCCTTTTGTTCTCTTTAAAGTTCGAACCTCTTCCCCTTGCGGGATTGCAAATATAGACACTATATTCAGTTTATCACTATAATAATCGACTTTTTAATCAATAATTACGTAACACACTGAACCTCATTCTAAATATTTTAATCAAAACGATTATTAAACAAAAATGCCTCAACTTTTTCAAGTTAAGGCATTTGTTGCGGAATGGACGGGACTCGAACCCGCGACCTCCTGCGTGACAGGCAGGCATTCTAACCAGCTGAACTACCACTCCTTTTGTTCTCTTTAAAGTTCGAACCTCTTGTCTCTTTCGAGGTTGCAAATATAGAGACTATATCTTAATTCACAAACTTTTTTTCAAAAAATATATAACCCCTTATCCTACAGCACCTTCCTGCATCTTTTCTGCATTTTCAGCAAACTGAAGCGCATCAATAATCTCCTGAATATCGCCATCCATAATGCTTGGCAAGTTGTACATTGTTAATCCGATACGGTGCTCCGTAACACGGCCCTGAGGATAGTTGTAGGTTCTGATCTTCGCTGAACGATCGCCGGTTGATACCATTGTTTTACGCTTAGCGGCAATATCACCATTCTTTTTCTGCAATTCGATGTCGTAAAGTTTACTACGCAACATCTCCATCGCAATAACCCGGTTACCCAATTGTGAACGTTCTTGCTGACAAACCACCACAATACCCGATGGCTTGTGCGTTAATTGAACCTTTGTTTCTACTTTATTTACATTCTGCCCGCCGGCACCACCTGAGCGCGAAGTTTGCAGCTCTATATCGGCAGGATTAATGTACAGATCAATTTCTTCAGCTTCAGGCAAAACTGCTACAGACGCTGCCGAAGTGTGTACACGGCCCTGGGTTTCTGTATCTGGCACACGTTGCACGCGGTGTACGCCGCTTTCGTACTTTAACTGACCATAAACATCATCGCCACTCACTTTCAGAATTACCTCTTTATAACCGCCTGCTGTCCCTTCCGTTACATCAACAGTTTCCACTTTCCAGCCTTTGGTTTCGAAATAACGGGTATACATGCGGTATAAATCGCCGGCAAATAAAGCGGCCTCATCTCCACCGGTACCACCACGGATCTCGAATACCGCGTTCTTAGCATCTTCAGGGTCTTTAGGAATCAACATCAAACGGATATTACTTTCCATTTCTTCCTGTTGTTTTAACAGAAGATCCAGTTCTTCTTTTGCCATCTCACGCATTTCAGCATCTTTCTCAGTAGCTAAAATTTCTTTGTTGGCATCAATATTACTCATCACATTTTTGTAGATTTTATATTCGTCTACAATTTTGCCCAAGTCTTTATATTCTTTGTTTAAAGCCGCAAAACGTTTCATATCCTGAATTACATCCGGATTGCTCAACGATTCTTCTACATCTTCCCAACGCAGCTTTATAGCTTCTAATTTATCTAACATATTTATTCTTGTTGAAATTTCCCGACGGTCCGTATAGGTCCAAAAATTCAGGAAATGCAAAAATAAGGAAAAAAGCTGAATTAGTTTGTTTAGGATTAGCGATTGGTTAATCGTTTGGACGTAATACTCAAGCCAGATAAAAAATCAAAATGTTGCTGCCAGTCGGAAAATTCAAAAAAAGTTATTTAAAGGTTTTGGAAACGAACAGTTCTGTGCCTGTGGCAGCCGATAGTCCCGCTATCACTTCAAGTCCTCACTCCTGCCTCGTTCCGGGCTTTCCGTTTTATCGGGTTTATAATTAGCGGCAGGTATACATAAGCACGAACCTGCGTACCTAAACGGGATCCGATAGCTATCGGATGAAGTGGCAGCTCCCAATTCTTCATCCTACCGTGTGGACACATCTTTTGGTTTGGTTTTTTTTATACGCTTTGCTAGCTTGCTTTAATAAATTACAGGTTTTACCGAAGAACGCCGTCAATCCCAAGGGCCTGGAGAATCAAAAAAACAGGAGTAGTTCATTACAATTGGAACGAACAAACCTAAAACGCAGTGGTTTTGTGTTCATAAATGCAAATTTTAAAGCTTTAATAAGTGCTGAACACAAAACAAAGTGCCGCTGTTTTTTTGATGTGCGTGAGATTGTGTAAAGAGCCCATTGCTGGATTGACAAAGCGCTTTGGGTACTTTGGCGCTCCAAAGTACCATGCCACCGCGGCATAGAGCAGAAAACAACAAATTTATTTCCAAGCTAGTATTTATAGGGAATCGGAATCTGTTAATAGCAGGAAAGATGCTGAAATAAATTCAGCATGACGATCGCCTTTGGAATATGTGTTAAAAACAAATAAAGGCTAACAAAGATGTGTCCACACGGTAGAATTCTTCATCGGGACTATAACGAAAAGCCCGACGGACATTAGAAAAAGCTACAGACTTTGCTTTCCGAAAAAAAGAACTTAAAAATTAAGCATCTGGCTTGTAATACTCCAATTTCAAATCCACACCATCAAAAACCCCATAAGAATTATAGTTGAGCCATTCGCCGATATTTACATATCTGCTTCCGCTGCCCAAATCGATATCGAGCGGCAGATGCCTATGTCCGAAAATAAAATAATCAAAATGTTCCTTACTCAACTGTTCCTTGGCATAAATGGCCAGCCATTCTTTATCTTCACCTAAAAAAACTTCCTTTTCAGTTTGCGCAGCCCTACTGCCCTGGCTCCATCCATTGGCAATACCGATCCCTAGATTTGGATGTAAACGGGCAAATAACCATTGACAAAGTTTGCTTCTAAAAATCTTTCTTAAGAATTTATATTTATTATCGCCAGGCCCTAAGCCGTCGCCGTGGTGCAGGTAGAACTTCTTGCCCTCTCTTTCCATGATCAATTCATCGCTGATGATTTCCAGGCCAATTTCCTTTGTGAAATAATCGCGCACCCACATATCATGGTTACCCTTAAAAAAATAGATTTTTATCCCGGCATCGGCCATAGCCGCCAATTTACCCTGTAAACGGATAAATCCCTTCGGAATTACTTTAGCATACTCGAACCAGAAATCGAAAATATCGCCCATTAAAAACAGTTCGCTACAATTTGGTTCTATAAAATTCAACCAACTTACAATACGCGCTTCACGGGCACGGCTTTCGGCATAATTTGGTGTGCCTAAATGAAAATCAGAAGCGAAGTAAATATTCTTAACCATGTACAAATTCAAAGGTAAGGCAAAAAGCTGAAAGACTATAATCTGTGAAATCCTAAAATCGGTGTAATCAACCCAAAGGAAAAAGCTTAAAGACTAAAGCAGAAAGACTAAAGCTTAAAACGCCTTAATCTGTGAAATCCTAAAATCTGTGCAATCACACCGAAAGGAAAAATCTCTAAATCTGCGTAATCAACCCAAAGAAAAAAAAGACATATATTAGTAAACAAATCTTATTAAAGATGAAAAAGCAAATTGTATTGAGCTTATTTGCATTAAGTGTGTTTGCCTGCAATCAAGGCAAAAAACCTGCAGAAAAAATAACATTGATGAAATACCCTGAAACGAAAAAAGACAGCACAAAAGATAATTATTTTGGAACCATAATTGCCGACCCTTACCGATGGCTAGAAAACGATACCTCGGCTGAAACGAAAGCCTGGGTTATAGCCGAAAATAAGGTTACCCAAAACTATCTTGAGCAAATCCCCTACCGTGCCGACATTAAAAAGCGTTTAACAGCATTGTGGAACTACCCTAAAGAAAGTGCACCATTTAAGGTTGGCGAATATTATTTCTTCGCCAAAAATAACGGGCTTCAAAACCAAAGCATCTGGTTTATTAAAAAAGGATTAGAAGGTAAGGAAGAGGTTTTTCTGGATCCAAATACACTCACAAAAGATGGAACGGCAGCTGTTTCGCTTTTGGGCTTTTCGCACGACAAAAAATACCTGGCCTATTCGGTTGCACAAGCCGGATCGGACTGGAGCAATATTTACGTAATGGAAATAGCCAGCAAAACCAAATTAACTGACGAGCTGAAATGGACCAAATTCTCTGGCGCAGCCTGGAAGGGCGATGGTTTTTACTACAGTAAATTTGATGAACCCGCTAAAGGAACCGACCTTTCTGCAGCCAATAAATACCAAAAAGTGTATTTCCATAAATTGGGCGATCAGCAACAAAATGATCAGTTAATTTTTGAAGACAAAACCAATCCAAATCTATATTTCGGTGCCAATGTTACCGAAGATGAACGCTTTTTGGTGGTTTACGCCAATGCGGGTACTTCAGGCAACGCACTATACTACCAGGATTTAAAAGCGCCGGATAGCAAAATTGCCTTATTGGTTAAGGGCTTTGAAAACAACCACAGCGTTGTTGATAATATTGGCGATAAACTGCTGGTAAACACCGACCTGGGCGCAGAAAACAAACAGGTGGTTTTGGTCGACCCTAAAAATGCCGATCCTAAAAACTGGCAGAAGATTATCCCTGAATCGAAATTGGCGCTAGAGGGAATCGGAAGTGGAGGAGGATTTTTATGGGCGTCCTATTTAAAAGATGCAAGTACCAATATTATTCAGTTTGATTTAACCGGAAAAAAAGTTGGGGATGTAAAACTGCCCGCAATTGGAACTGTTGATAGCTTTGGCGGCTACAAAGAAGATAAAGAATTCTTTTACACCTTTTCCAATTTCACTACTCCAGGCACCATTTATCGTTACCACATCAACAAGAGCGAATCGATATTATATAAAAAATCTGGACTCCAATTTAATACCGATAATTACGAAACCAAACAGGTGTTTTATCCATCAAAAGATGGTACCAAGGTACCTATGTTTATCGTATCAAAGAAGGGGATCAAGCTTGACGGTAACAATCCGGTTTATTTGTATGCTTACGGTGGTTTTCAGGTTAGTTTAACCCCTGGGTTCAGTCTTTCGCGTTTGTTGTTTTTAGAGCGTGGTGGCATTTACGTTCAGCCGAGTTTACGCGGTGGAAGCGAGTATGGAGAAGCCTGGCACAAAGCCGGAATGTTATCGAAAAAACAGAACGTTTTCGACGATTTTATTGCCGCAGCCGAATACCTGGTTAAAGAGAAGTATACCAATCCATCTAAAATTGCCATATCTGGCGGTTCAAACGGCGGGCTCTTGGTAGGTGCTTGTATGACCCAAAGACCCGATCTGTTTAAAGTGGCTTTACCAGCTGTTGGTGTTTTAGATATGCTGCGCTACCATAAATTTACGGTTGGCTGGGGCTGGGCAGTTGAATACGGAAGTAGCGACAAAAAGGAAGATTTCGATTACCTAATTAAATATTCGCCGCTCCATAACCTAAAAAGCGGTGTTAATTATCCGGCAACATTGATAACAACAGCAGATCACGATGACCGCGTGGTACCTGCACATTCATTTAAATTTGCAGCAACCCTACAGGATAAATACAAAGGCGAAAACCCAGTTTTAATCAGGATCGAAACCAAAGCAGGCCATGGTGCAGGAAAGCCTACCACAAAGGTGATTGAAGAAGCGGCTGATGTATGGAGCTTTGTATTTCAAAATTTAGGGATGAGTTGGTAAAGTTGTGAGTTATGATGATGAAAATTCATAAAGAAATTAAAAATAATCAGCTGTATTTATATCAAAATGGAGCGCTTATTTACAAAAAATGGTTAGCAACAGGTGAATCAAAAATTTTTGATTTAATGGCTTATGACAAATACACATTGGTAAGTTTTAATGAAATAGAGTATGAAAACTCGAACCCACTCGTTTTAGTAAAGGCGGAACTGAAACTAAAACCAACAAGTGAAGGAGGAAGGAAGACTGGGATTATATCAGGCTTCAGACCTAATCATGTATTTGAATATAAACAGGGCCAAATATTGCAAACTTACATTGGTGATCTTAATTTCAGCGAATGGCCAACGATCGAGCCCGGGGAGAAAAAGATTGTAAAAGTTAGATTTCTTGATTTCCCATCGCTCCATCAATATTTACATGTTGGACAGGTATGGCATATTCATGAAGGGGAACGGGTTATTGGCAAAGCTAAAATATTATCTTTTTATGATATGGCAGAGTAAGCGGATTAAATTTCCCACTAAATCCATAGACCAATTATAATTTGCTTTAAACACCTAAAAACCCTTAACTTTTGTTTTAACCCAACCCAAAGCATATAAAATATTGAATACAACTGGATTACAAAATTATCTAGAATATTTCTAAATAGCAGGATTGATAATACTTTATTTTGTAACTTTGCGTCAAATTTTTTTTAATGATCACTACTGATATAGCCGTAATAGGCGCTGGTCCGGTTGGCTTATTCGCCATTTTTGAAGCCGGTTTATTAAAAATGCGTTGCCATTTAATTGACTACCTGCCTCAGGTTGGTGGTCAGCTGTCTGAAATTTACCCTAAAAAACCGATATACGATATCCCTGGTTATCCTTCTGTGTTGGCCCAGGAACTTATCGATAACTTAATGGAGCAGGCAAAACCTTTCCATCCAACGTTTACTTTGGGCGAGCGTATAGAAGGTTTAGAAAAGCGTGGCGAAGCAGATTTCGTTTTAACGACCAATATGGGTACCGTTATCGAAGCTAAAGTTGTGGTAATTGCAGGTGGTTTAGGTTGCTTTGAGCCACGTAAACCTGCTGTAGAAAACTTAGAGAACTTTGAGAATGGTAAGGGTGTAAACTATATGATCCTTGACCCAGAGAAGTACCGTGATCAGAAAATGGTGATTGCTGGTGGTGGCGACTCTGCTTTAGACTGGACCATTTACTTAGCAGAAGTTTGTTCTGAACTAACTTTGGTGCACAGAAGCGAGAGTTTCCGTGGTGCTCCAGATTCGGTTGCTAAAGTAATGGCATTGGCAGAAAGCGGAAAAATCAATCTGATTTTAAACAGCAACCTTCAGGCGGTACAGGGAACTGACAAATTAGAGCAGGTTGAAATTGTACAGAACCGTACCATGGAAAAAACGGTGGTAGAGGCCGATCACTTAATTCCTTTGTTTGGTTTGAGCCCTAAATTAGGTCCGATTGAAGACTGGAACTTAAATATCAATAAAAGTGCAATCGAGGTTAACGTTGATGATTATTCGACAAACATCCCTGGAATTTATGCTATTGGCGATATCAACACTTACACCAATAAACTAAAACTGATTCTTTGTGGTTTCCACGAGGCTGCATTAATGAGCCACAGCGCTTATTCTTACATGAACCCAGGTGTGAAATATACCATGAAATATACAACGGTAAACGGAGTTTCAGAATTTTAAGCTTTCTACTATATTTGTGAATCAATATAAGTAAGCTAAAAAATGGAAAACAATATTAATATATACATGCAAGAGCCGGATGGCTCCGTTACTGAACACGTTGCCCCAACTGACATGGGTTTAAGCCTGATGGAGTTTTTAAAAGCATCAGAGTACGATATTCTGGCTACTTGTGGCGGAATGGCCTTATGCGCTACCTGCTGCGTTGATGTGTTAGAAGGCGAAGAGAAACTTAACGAAATGACAGACGATGAGTATGCCATGTTAGATACTTTGCCCGATCTGCTACCAAATTCGCGTTTAGCCTGCCAACTGCAGCTAAACAACAACATGGACGGATTAAAAGTAAAATTGCACGGCGTAAGCTAGGTTGTAAAACATATTTAAATGGAAAAAGGCGATACCTAAAGTGTCGCCTTTTTTGTTGGTATCATCATTACGAGGTAAGAAGCAATTTTAAAGCGGTGGGCCAAAACTAGCCGATGTTTTTTTTTGGAAATGTGGGGTTCTGTTTTAATGGCCAGAGTAGTCCTGCTATCGCTTCAAGTCCTCACTCGCTGTGGGCTTTCCGCTTCATCAGGTTTAGAAACGAAGGGCTTGTTATTAGAAGCAGTAAAGACCTCGCAGGTTTTCGAAACCTGCGAGGTCTAGATCGCAACTTATTGAATATTTACTTTCTGTTTTTCTACATTCCAGCCATATACCTCTACAGCCATATTACTTTGTTTCCCTGTATATTCTACAGTTACCGTTTTACTTTCTCCCGGTAAAATACTTACATAGTTATCATCATAAAAAGCCGGGAGTACACGTTCGCCAGTATTGCCATTTATTAAAGCAATACGGTTAAAAAATGCTACAGGGTTTCCATTTGCATTGCTCAAAGTAACGGCCACCTTGCCGTTTTTCTGATCAGCTGCTGCTACTTTTAATGGTGCTTGTTTGATGCTTTTTAAACCCGAATATTCGCCATCTTTACCGGGAAGCCAATAAATGTTCTCGCTTAAAATGTTCTGCTTTTGATCTAAAATCCTTAAAGAAACGAACACACCTTCTTTTTTATCCAGTTTGGCCAGGAAATCATTCAACGGAAACAACCTTCTTACTGAAGATGGACCAACCGAATTGAATACCTGCGAATAGAAATAATCTTTGCCATCCATATCGTAAGCTTTCGCTTGCACCATCAGGTTGTTTTTGATGGCAAACCCATTGTTTACGATGGTAACCATACTATCCAAAGGATTCATCATCACATGCAAAGGCTCACTTCCTTTCCTTAAACCATATAAACAGGCGTTAGGATCCAGGTAATAATCGTACATCTGTCCTCGCATGGCCGTCCAGGGGTTTTGGGTTTTCCAGATGATCGAACCGGTATACCAGTCCCACATTTTGTTCGAGAAACCTTCCATCAATGCCCTGTATTGATCGTAATTGGCCAATTGAGCCTTCATTGCAAAATCTTCTGCACTTTTAGGCTTACCGTATGGATTAAGGTATTGTTCATAAGAGATATATTTATGATAATCCCACACCGAATCGGGCTTGGCTTTGTATTGTGGTGCAATCAGGTTTTCTTTTGGGATAAAACGGAGCAAAGAAACGTAGTCGCCTACGCCTACCGAGCCTACTTCCGAGTTATAAGGGAAGGTTCTGGTACCCCAAAAAGTTTTAATATCCTGTATACCGTACGGGCCATCACCGTTTCCACCAATGGAATTGAAAGACATTTCATCGCTATTAGAAAAATCGAAAAGTTTTCTCGTTCCATCTAAACGCGGCAGAATATCGTTCTTTAAAGGTTCCAAAATATCTTCCGGAGGGGTAATCTCATTCCCTCCGCACCAAAAAGCAAGCGAAGCATGGTTTCTGATCATCTTGATCTGATCTTCAATGGCTGTTAAGGTTAAATGATGATCATCTGGATAATTTCTGCGTGTCCATTGATCTTCTTTTTTCATGGGATCTACCCAACGGCCATTGCAATCGCCACTGAACCAGAAATCCTGAAAAACCAGCAGACCATATTTATCACAGGCGTTGTAAAATTCAGGTCTTTCTAAAATTGCTCCTCCCCAGATCCTGATCAGGTTGAGGTTCATATCTTTATGGTAACGCACCTCAGCATCGTAACGGGCATCACTAAAACGGAGCATCGCGTCAGAAATAATCCAGTTACCGCCCTTAATAAAAATCTTTTGCCCGTTTACAAAAGCGCCCATACTCCTGGTATGCTCGTTCCAGATATTGTCTATCTGGCGAACACCCACTTTAAGCTGTTCTTGATCTAAAACCTGATTGGCCGCTATAAATTCGATCTTCACATCATACAGGTTCTGCGGCCCATATCCGCTTGGCCACCATAATTTAGGATTTTCGAGCTGTAAATCAGGGAGTTTAACGGTAGTTGTTTTATTTGCAGCAACAGTGGTAGACTGTTTAATCAACTTTCCGGCAATTTGATATTGTAAAATACCCGAAACAGGCTTACTGGTAGGGTTTTCAACTTCAATTGAAACTTTAACGGTAGCCGGATTTTGTTTCCCTTCAGGTAAACGTTTGCCCGGAACCAGGGTAATGACCTGTGGATTCAGGACATTAATGCTTTTTGTTTTCTCAATGGTCACTTTATCCCAAATACCCGTGTTACGATCGCGGGTGGGCTGAATCCAATCCCAACCGGCTGTATATTGTGTGGTTAAACCTTTGGCAATGGTGCCGTCACCCCCCTGCCCCCCGTTGGGATTGCCCGGAAAATCTGGCGGATAAACAATTACAGCCAGCCTGTTTTTCCCATTCGGGGATAACAGGCTGGTAATGTTGTATTGCGCCCTAAGGTGCATACCCACCTGCGTTTTCGGGTTAACTTTTTTTCCGTTTAAATAAATTTCGGCTTTGTAATTTATTCCCCTAAACTGCAGCCAAACCTGTTCGCTACCCACAGCGCGCTCTTCAAAATCTTTTACAAACCAATAGGTGTAATAATCGTTACCGGTTTTATATACATCAGGAATTTTCTCATTGTTCATTCCATAAAATGGATCGGGTACTTTTTTGTTATTCAGCAAAGTAGTTAATACCGTTCCGGGTACAGTTGCAGGCATCCAATTGTTCAGCGAAAAACCTGTTTTCGAAATTTCTGAACCAGAAGATTTAGCATCTTTGATATTGGTACATACCCAACCCGAATTTAGTTCATAGCGCTGTTGTGCATTTACGGTTAAAACCGAACAGAGTAAGAGAAGTAGAAATAGTTTTCTCATTTATTTGGGATCTTATAGTTGATACTTGTTATGGTTAATTTTCATGAGGATGTATTATAAATATGGATTGTCATCCTGTCCAAAGGACTCCTGTGGAGAGCTTGTCGAAGGACCTCCCAGAACACCATGAGGGGCATTTCGACGGGCTCAACGTGACAAAATCTAGATAAACCAGACTTACAATATAACCTCCTTTTCATCTGGAATTATTTTCCGGATGTTGGTCTATCCCCAGGTTTTACACCCCAGCTTGCTGATGGTTTATTGCCCATATAAATTTGCATATTTCCGCCAGCTGTTATCGCTTTGTGCAAGATATATGATTTGGTATAAGCTTTACCATTCAGCACAATTTTCTGAATGTATTTATTCTCCGCACTGTTATCCACAACCTTTATACTGAATTTCTTATTCCCGGGCAGCGAAATAATCGCATCATTAACCAATGGCGTTCCGAAAACGTAAGCCCCGTTTGCCGGATTTACAGGATAGAAGCCCATTGCGGAGAAAATATACCAGGCACTCATTTGACCTACATCTTCGTTACCACACAAACCATCTGGTTTTGAAGAATAAAAATCTTTGTCGATTTTACGGATCAGATCGGCAGTTTTCCATGGCTGGCCTGCGTAAGTATATAAATAAGGGATGTGGTGGTTGGGCTCATTTCCCTGGGCATAATTACCGATCAACCCGCTAATATCCGGCGAACCGTTGGTTCCCAAATCTAAGGGTAAGGTAAATAACGAATCGAGTTTATTGATAAAAGCTTTATCCCCTCCAAAAAGATTGATCAACCCTTCTACATCTTGCGGCACCAACCAGGTATATTGCCAGGCATTTCCTTCTACATAGTCATCTTCACGGTGTTTGGATGAAAAGGGATCAAACGGGCTTCTCCAGTTTCCATCAGTAAGTTTACCCCGCATAAACTGAACGCTCGGATCGAAGTATAAACTATACAGTTTCGATCTTTTGCTAAAGTAAGTGTAATCTGCTGTTTTATTCAGTGCCTTGGCCATTTGTGCAATGCAATAATCGTCAATGGCATATTCCAAAGCCTTCCCTACTGATTCGTTTATTTTATCAGCAGGAATGTATTTAAGCTCCTGAATGTATTCGATGCCATCTGTTTTCTGCATAGCCGATTGTTTTATCGCTTCGTATGCCAGGTTTACATCAAAGCCACGGTACCCTTTTAAACAAGCATCAACAATAACCGGAACGGCATGGTAGCCCACCATGGTATTGGTTTCACTGCCCATTAAATGCCAAACGGGCAGTTTACCCTGTTGTTTATAGATGGCTAACATGGTATTTACCACATCGTTTACCTTATCCTGATGCAGGATGGTATACAATGGATTGGCCGCACGGTAGGTATCCCACAGGGAGAAGGTAGTGAGGTTATTGAAATTTGCCTTTTTGTATACCTTTTTATCTGTACCGAGGTAATCTTTATTTACATCGTTAAAAAGTGATGGGGCCACCATGGTATGGTACAAAGCGGTATAAAATATCTTTTTGGTCGTATTTGAAGCCTCAATTTTCACCTTAGCCAGTTCTTTTTCCCATTTCGCATCGCTGTTTTTAGCTGTAGCGGCAAAATCCCAGCCAGGCAATTCTGTTTTTAGGTTTAAAATAGCATTTTCGATGCTTACCGGAGATAAAGCAACTTTAATCTGTAATTTATCATTGTTAATGGCATTGAAGCTTACCGCTGCTTTTAGTTTTTTGCCAGATAACGACACACCACTTTTAACTGCTGTGCTGTCATATAACGCCAGACTTTTAATCGGTTGTGAAAGTTTAATTACAAAATATAAACGTTGATCGTTTGCCCAACCTTTCGAATTACGATGCCCCACGATGGTGGTCGCATCAAGCTGTTTAAATGATGCCGAGACAGGTGCATCCCAGCCTATACCTTCTATCAAATCGATAATGACATGTGGATTTTCAGCGCCTTTTTTAAAAGTATATTGGTGAAAACCTACCCTTTCAGTGGCTGTTAGCTCGGCTTTAATGTTATATTTATCTAACAATACGCTGTAATAACCTGCTTTTGCAATTTCATTCTGATGAGAAAATCTGGAGAGATAACCTTGCTGATCATCAGCTGTTTTTCCCTTTTCTAAGACTAGTTTACCCGTTGCAGGCATAATCGAAATATCGCCTAAATCGCCAATGCCCGTACCACTTAAATGGGTGTGCGCAAAACCGGTAATGGTATTGCTGCTATAATTATAACCACTGCACCAGTCCCAGCCTTCAAAAATATTGTTCGGGCCCAACTGAACTGCACCAAATGGCACATTTGCCCCTACAAAAACATGCCCATGTTTTGCCGATCCGATTAACGGATCTACATACTGGGTAAGTTTGTGGTTCTGCTGCGCAACTGCATTAAAGGAGAATAGAGAGGCCGTTAGAAATAGAATAGACGAGGTTTTCTTGAACTGCATGTGTGCTTATAATTTCTTACATTAGAATTTAAAGCCTAAAAGTAAAACGTTTTACGTTTATTTTCTCATAAAGGGGGAAGAATTGTGCTAAAATTAAATAAAAGCATTGAATTTAGTAAATTATAGGAAGATAATAGGCTTTTGAACGAGAGAGATGGTCATTGCGAGAAGGCTTTTTCAGCCGGCGAAGCAATCTTACAACTATCGCTAACAGCGAACGCATTAAGATTGCTTCGTACCTCGCAATGACGACTCTTTTAATTGAAATTCAGAAAGATTCTTCACTGCGTTCACGATGACAGCCTATATAAACGTTCACTTACCCAATCTCCAAAACAATTACCTGATCGGGTTCTGCACTATTTAAAGTTGTAGTAATGGTTAATGTTGATTTTTTAAAGGTGTAGTTCACCACGCTTTTATCTTTCAATAAATACGCCTTTTTGATTTTCTTTACCGGAACATTTTCCAAATTAAGTGTTGTCGTTTTTCCATCAACAAGGTGGATATAAACTTTGTTATCGCTTTGTGTAATGCTTCCCCAGGCCTGTGGCTTAATAAATCCTGCTTTTGTGCCGTAAATACTTTCCCCGTAAATTTTAAGCCAATTGCCCAAACCGGCTAACCTGTCTTGAAACTCTGGTTGGATTTTACCGCTCGGCATTGGTCCGATGTTGAGTAAAAGATTGGAGCCTAAACTTGCTGCTTTAACCAACATATGTACCAGTTCTTTATTCGACTTGTAATAGGTATCGCTCAAATTATATCCCCACGAATTTGAAATGGTTTCGCAGGTTTCGAGCGGTAATTTATCTGATGCCTTCTGAAAACTTAAGCCTGATTTATTCTCTCCGGGCAGATCGCGCTCGAACATCTGAAAATCTTCTCCGGCAAAAGGTGTAAGGTGGTGGTTGTTACCAATCATACACTGTGGCTGAAGTTTGTGGATTAAACCATAAATTTCATTGTATTTCCAATCAATCCGCGATGTCCTGTCTTTTGCCCCTTCTGGTTCAGTCTGGTCCCAATGCCCGTCGAACCAGATTCCGCCTATTTCACCATAATTGGTCAACAACTCGGTTAATTGGTTTTTCATGAACTGCAAATAGCTTGCATAATCACCTTTGCCCGTTCTACCTGAGTTCTGCCCGGTACGGCCAGTTTCGTGCGGATAATCTTCTCTGCGCCAATCTAACAGCGAATAATACAGGTATAGTTTTATGCCCTGCTTGTGGCACTCATCGGCCATCATTTTTACGATATCTTTTTTGTAGGGTGTATTCATGATATTGAAATCAGAATATTTGGTATCCCACATACTAAAACCATCATGGTGCCTGGTAATCAGTGTAATGTACTTCATTCCGGCATTCTTCGCCATGCTTACCCATTGTTCGGCATTAAACTCAACAGGGTTAAAAAAATCTTTAAGGTTAGTATAGTTATGAACATTCAACTTTCGTTCGTTCATTACCCATTCGCCACTCCCAGGTATACTAAATGGCCCCCAGTGGATAAATAAACCAAATCGGGCATCGTTAAACCATGCCCGCTGTTTTAAATTAGCGGCTGTAGGTGTATAATCCTGGGCTTTTAACTGTAAAGCAATTAATAGCACAAGGCATATTAGGGCTAATTTCTTCATAGGGATAGCGGTATCGTTTGGTTAGGTTTTAGTCTATTGATGCGGTGGCTTTGGTCGGTTTTCCGATCACCTTATAATTTCCATCTCCTTTTAAAATGGCCAGAATCTGCGATTGGTTGGTAAAAAGGTTTTTTGCCGCAGCCAATTCTTTATCGTACTGGAAGCTCTGTTCAATTCTTCCTTTTTCGTAAAAATACCGGCTTACGATCTGTGTTTCTAAAACTCTTTTTATTTCTGCTTTATGGCTAATCAGATCGTTTTTTTTAGAAGAGGTAAGTTTATATTTAAGATTCTCCAGATCGGTTTTTACTTCAGCAGATTTATTTTCCTTTTCGGCTTCTACACGTAAATCGGAAAGCAGCCTTTCGGTACGGCTTAGGTAGGTTAAATCTTTATCGGCCAAGCTGCCAGAAAATGCAGCATAATCAGCATCAGATAACTGGAAAGTTTTGGCTGATGCCAAACTTGGTTTTTCTTTCCTATATTGATTTGCGTAGTTAAAGAAAAGGTTTTTATTAAGCATTGAAATGGTAATCGGGCTGAGCTTTACGGCATCTACCACAATATCGGGATATACACCATTGCCACTATACACGTTCCTTCCTGCTTTGGTTTGGTACATTACCATGGTCGAATCGGCAAAACGCTCGGCAATACCATCTGCATTTTTGTGTGTATAATCCAATTTTTGGATGCACCTGCCCGATGGCGTATAATATTTCGCCACAGTTACTTTAACCAGGCTGTTATAGGGCAGGTTAAAGGTTTGCTGAACCAAGCCTTTGCCATAACTGCGCTGGCCAATTACAATGGCCCGATCTAAATCCTGTAAAGAACCCGCAACAATCTCTGAAGCTGAGGCCGAATTTCCATTTACAAGCACTACTAACGGAACCGAAGTAGAAACCGGGGTTAAAAGTGTTTTATAGGCAATGGTTTTCTCTACATTTTTGCCTTTTTGGGTAACAATAAGCTGATCTTTATTCACAAAGAGGTTCACAATTTTAACCGCTTCCTGCAAAATACCCCCGCCATTGTTTCTCAGATCTAAAACCACGCCTTTTGGATTTTCTTTTTGAATAGCCAACAGCGCATCCTTAACCTCCTGTCCGGAATTTTCAAGAAATTTATCGAGTTTGATGTAACCAATGCCATCGCCAACCATTCCAGAGTAAGAAACGTTAGGCTGTTTTATTTCATCGCGGACAAGTTTTTTAGTGATTTCCTTTCCATCTCTAATCACCAACAAATCTACGGGTGTTCCTTTCGGGCCGCGCAACAATTGACTAATTTCCTGACGGTCTTTCCCCTTTACTGCGATTCCGTTTATGCTCACCACCTGATCTCCTGCTTTAACCTCACTTTTATTTGCGGGATAACCTTCACTAACATCGTTGATAAACAGTTTTCCATCGATAAAAACAGTGCTGGCGCCGATACCTCCATACTGCGTGCTTACATATTTCAGCTTGTAATCTTCAATCTCCGATTCGGGAACATATTCGGTATAGGGATCTAAACTATCCAACATGGCATCAATCCCCGTTTTCATTAACTGAGGGGCATTGGTGTCATCAACATAATTGATATTGATTTCTTTATAGAGCGAAGCAAAAATATCCAGGTTTTTAGATACGAGGAATAAATCTTCTTTAAATGAAAAAGACAAAACAGCCACCCCAAAGCCAGCTGCTAAAAGACCATATTTTAGTTTTTTCATTCCCTTATATATTTTAATTCCGAAGGGCAAGTTAAATGAAATACCGCTCTTTTTGGAAGATTATTATTAGTTAAGTACAAAGGTAAATGTACAAAAACCGATAAATATTAAAAACAGCTTATTTAGGCTAAGCGTAAATTAAGCGTTACGCTAAAAAGAAGAGCATGTAAACAAAGGAAAGATTTACTAAAGCCTGTTTCCTTTGGTATCGGCAAGTGCTTTTTGAATGGTAAATTCGATGTAGGTACGGTCGCGTTTTACCAAACGCATTAAATCTTCAACCAATTGATCTTCTTTGCCTGGCGTAAAATCTAAAGGCTCGCTCGCCAGATCGCGATATTTCCTTAAGAACTTGGTTTTTACTTTAAATGCAGTTTCTGAAGTAAGTTGAAAATTAGCCATGGCATATTTTATTTGATGCAAAAGTAAAAAATATTTGCTCAGGTTAATACCTTTTTATGTGATGTGACAAAAAAAGTAGAGATTCGCGGAATATTTTTGCACGATAATTGTGTTAAAACCACGTTATAAAATCTAACCCGGTATAACAACCGCTTGATGCAGACTTTAAATAGAAACCAAAGCCTTAAAAATGCAGGTTAAATTGCTCAAGCACTGTTTATGATTTTATAATCCTTAAAAAAAACAATTTAAACAACATGAAAAAGATCATCTTCTCTATTGTTTTCCTAACCTTAGGTTGGACAACATCAAAAGCACAAACATTTAACCTTGGGGTTAAAGCAGGTGTAAACTTAGCTAAGTTAAATGCAGATTTCGCAAGCGAAGAAAACCGTTTAGGCTACCAGATTGGCGCTTGGGCACGTATTGGCGGGGCTAGCTTTTATGTACAACCAGAGGCTTACATTGGCAGTAAAGGCAACAAATTTATCAGCATTACGCAAGATAACGGGAATGAAGTTACAGCTGAAGGAAAGGTAAAATTTACCACGTTGGACGTTCCCCTTCTGTTGGGAACAAAATTTGGCGCTAAAAATTTAAACTTCCGTTTAATGGCTGGTCCGGTTATTTCATTTGTTTTAGATGAAAATTCGTCGTTCAGCTCTGCTTATCAACAAGCTACCGATTTCGACAACTACAAGAATCAGGCATTGGGCCTACAAGCTGGTGCGGGTGTAGATGTGGGCAGCATTTCGGTTGATTTACGTTACGAAGCTGGTTTATCCAACATCAGTAAAAGTGAGAAATACAGCCAAAAACCTAACTTGTTCCAATTGAGTTTAGGATTTAAAATTTTGTAAGGAAATTTATAATAATAGAGGCAGTTAATCTTTTAGCTGCCTTTGTTATTTCAATATAGTTAAGCTCCCGCTAACTTTACCACAATCTGTTTTCAGATCGATAAGGTAATAATATACACCAGCAGGAAGTGCTTGATCTTTATAATTTCCATCAAATTCTTTTGCATAGCCTTTTGAGTAGAAAAGCTGGTCGCCCAGCCTGTTAAATATATAAAACTCAGCGTTTGGGTAGTTTTCTGTACCATTTATCTTCCAAGTATCATTTATGCCATCGCCATTAGGCGTTATCGAATTAGGTACTTGTAAAATCGTTTTTTCAAGTTTTGTTAAATCGAGTACCTCGCTACCTACCTCACAGTCATACCTGTCTTTTACCCATAGCTGGTACTTGTCTGGCTTAAGTTTTTGAAAAACAGGTGTATTGGCTACAGTATTGCCATTTTTATCTAACCACCTATAGGTAAAGGGGCCAGTTGTTCCATCTATATCTACACCGTATACACTTACGGATTTCCCATCACAGCTTATAGCAGTGCGTAATCTAGAAAAATCGATTACCGGAAGTTCGGCAATTCCCACTACAAAAGTTCCGACTACATTTGTACAGCCATTTCCGTTAGCAGCAGTTAAAGTATAATCTCCAGGGGCTACATTGTTAAGCATTTCGGTTGTAGTTACGACTACTCCATCTTTATCTGTCCAACTAAAAAGTAGAGGTGTTTGTGTTTCGTAGGCTATGATGCTTACGCTCCCATTGTCTTCATTACAACTTGCAGGCTTTATAGTAGAACTCTTTACCTTGTAGGTTATATCGGTATTTCGAATGGTATAAATTGCCGAAACAGATTCGCAACCTCCGGGCTGGCTGGCCTTTAGGTAATAGGTGCCACTAGACACATCTTTCAAATCTTTTTCATTTCCAACCAGCGTGTTAGCTTCATTAAACCAGCTAAAAACGCTGGCATCACTAACGTCTAATTTAGTGATGCTTCCGGTTGAATTGCCACAAAAGGCATCGGTTATGATTTTACTTCCGTCAGCTAAGAATGGTTTTGAAAATGCAGAAGTTGCTCCGTCAGCATTGGTTCCTGTACTGGTTATACCTGTGGTTAAGGCTCCATTGTATTGCCATGTTCCATTAGCATTTGTTGGTATTGAAGCAATAAAAGTTTTGCCTTGACAATCAGGGCATTCATCATCGTAAAAGAGCTCGATAATGGAGTTGGGAAGATAGGTGCCACTTGCCGATGTTGACGTAATCAATCCAATTCGTGATTGCGTAATGCTTTTATCTGGTGGAATATCCTTAAAGCCGATGGCGGATGAACCATTGCAATATATACTGTTTTTCAATATGCTTACAGGATATGATTTATCTACTAATATAGCTGATTCGTTATAGGCAATAATATTCCTATCTGCAGCGGTCGGTCCGCCAATAATACCTGCCGAGCAGTTATACAACTCGATTCCATATTTTATATTGCCAAAGTTTTCGCCATTTACTCCACATCCGATTACATTGCGGGTTATTGTATATTTCAATTTTAAGTTATCAACTTTTATCCCTTTAAACTGGGAGACAATGTAATTATCAGAGATGGTAAGGTTGACGGTTTCACCATTGGCAAAAATACCCGTCGACTGCATTTGAGGAAAAGTTTTAGCCTTCGTGACATCAAAACCGATCACATTGAAAGAAATGTTAACGTTTCCTGACAGCGCACCTAATGAAATGGCATTGGAATTACCAGAGATAAGATTTCCATGTGCGACAGTATTTCCACCAATTGTCGAATTTTTGAGGTAACTCAAATCGATACCCACAACATTTCCTGCTGGGCTTTTCCCTGCTGGATCTAATCCGATAATATTGGAAGAAATGGTAATGTCGTCCTGTACAAAAGGCTGAGTTGGCGAAATAATAGCGGTATAATTATTGCCAAAACCATTTTGCTTATTGGGCGCTCCTATTGTAACATGTGCTGCATTTTTCAAAAAAACCGCGGCTTTTCTGTCGTCAGCCGGAATACCTGCCTGAGATACAAAATTACTGAAATAAAGCCCGTAAATCTCAATATGCTCAATTCCATCTATAACCAGGCCATGAAAAAACTGACTTGCGCCACGCACTAATTTAACCTTAATACTTGGGCTTTCCAGCAAGGTAGTGGGCTGGGTAGTTGCATCTATTACAATGTTTGAAGTGAGCGCAGGTAATTCTTCGGTAAGGGTAATGGTTATGTCTCCTGTTGAGGTTGCCGGTATATCGAATAGGATGAGATCGGCAGTTGCGGTACCATTTGCATTGGAACCGAGAATAGCATCGCGTAGAGAGCCAGAACCGGCGTTTGCATTATTTACCACCACAAATGTTGTCGCTTCTACCTGGAGACAACTTACACCAATAAGCAAAAAAAGATATAAAACCCTCATTTTAATGCAGTTAATCGGATTTACAAGTTAGTAAAATTGGCAAACAAGAACAAGAAAGCCCTGGTTAATAAAACCAAGGCTTTGATAATGTGTTTAAAAACTGCTATTGATTGGCTGTATTATCCAACAATGGCCTGTTTGCTGCTGTAGCGGAAGTTATGGTCATATCTCCTCTGGCACCAACAGTAAAGGCTCTTCCACCCAAAAAGCCCACCACACCATTTGTTGTTCCATTCCGCGAAATAATATTAGTTGATGAAGATGGATATCTTACATATAACTCATAACTACCAACCGGTACAGCAACAAAGGCAGATCCGCTTTTATAACCAATATTGGTTGCCACTATGGTTTCTACAGCTGTAACTGAATTTTTAATTACCAGATTCATTGCCGCTGTTCCATTTGGAATGGCATTAACAAAACGAACATAAGATACCGTGTTGCTTGATGTTGAAGGCGGTAGCACATCTTCTAAAACAAACGACTCGGCTGTTTTGGTTGTACTGTTGTATATACCACTGGTGTATAGCGAATAGTATTTACCATTTGCCAAAGCCGGATTCACTTCAGAAATCGAAACATTTGCATTAGCTGCGGCTGTTGAGGGTATAATTCCATTTATCTTATAAGTACCCGGATTGATAATACTATAGTTAGAGGCAGGGTATACGCCGCCGTAAGCTGTTCCGGTTGTACTTTCTGAGCCAGTAGCGCTTAATATCCCTGAAACTTTTGTGCCATTGGCATAAAAATTTACAGAAGGCGCGCCTGCAGCAAAATTGAAATATTTAATTCTAGAAACATTTGTTGCATCTACAGGCGTATCAATAACCTGTATGCTATTGTCTTTCTTACAAGAAAATGTAAAAGCCGCTACCAGCGTAACCGCCAGCAAACCTATATATTTTATTTTCATAACGTGCTAATTAAGGTTGAATAATCCAGGTTTGTTTAGTGTGATAATCGGTTGCCAATCCACCAATTACACTCAGAGCATCTCTGTTCCAAACATACTCTGAGTTATAACGTGGACGAATTCTATAAGCCGGTTTACCCGCATTATCAGAGTACAGTGTAGTTGGAAAAACGTAGCCCAAATACACCTGTTTTCCCGTTACAGGATCAGCATCGGTATAATGATACCTTCTCATATCCATCCAGGTTTCTAAATGTCCCCAGCCCCATTGTGCAATATACTTTTGGCACATAATCTGCGTTAAGGTTAAATCTGCAGCTGCTGCAGGAACAATTGCAGTAGCACTCATATAAGCTGTTTTTTCTGCACTTGTGATTTGGGTTGGAGATTGGTTATCCTCAATGTTTCTGGCATTAACAAAATCAATATGCGCTGATATACCATTTTTATAGGCTGTTAAAGCGGTTTCCTTATCTCCTTTTTTAAATGCGGCCTCTGCTTTAATAAACTGTAATTGAGAATAGGTCATTACCGGCAGTTTACATTTATCAGAAAAAATATACCTTCCTTGTGTATTGGCTGCTGGTGCAGCAATAGAAGCGATGTTCCAAAAATTGTTAGGCAGCTGACTTGCTGTAAAAGCTCCAGTTCCTGCAGCAGTTACAATACCTCTATAAACACCATCTGGCGCAGGAGCCAACATCCGGCTCATCCTTGGGTCTACTACTCCGGTAAACTGTGTTCCATTCATCAGGTTAACAATAAAAGGTGTTTGCCTATAAGTTTGCATATTACCTCGTGTTGGGCCTAAGAAATTTCTGTCGTCATTTCCGGTAACACCTGGATATGCCATTAAAGCATCGTCTGTATTGCTTGTAAAAGATTTATCAACCGCAGCAATTACATCATCCGGCTTGTAACTGGCTTTATTGCTATAGTGATTTAAATTTAAAGCTAACATGGCATAGGCCAGCTTGGTCCATTTTGCACGATCGCCTTTGTAAATCAAGTCTGTTTTACCTAAGAAAACAGCGTCTACTGCTCCATCTGTCCTGGCTAAATTAGCTATGGCAGCGGTTAACAGACGTTGCACTTCCTGATAAGCATATTCCTGGCTGTCATAATTAAACAGATATTTAGTTGGGTCTATGGCTTCTTTAACAATAATCTCTCCGTGTACATCGGTTAAGGACTGCCATCCCCATGCTTTTAAAATCTGGCCAACACCCAATAAATCCCATCGCTGCTCAGCCTCTGCTTTAGTGTTCATATCTACTAGATTCTGACCTAAGCTCCAATACACATCCCTCCACAATTCAGCACCGTTATCAGATGACGGATCATAACCTTGCAAATCCCAGGTGGTACCTGCTGTTGTCGAGGTCCAGTTTTGGGTATATCTTCCAATAAACCTGCCATCGTACTGCGGGGCAGTTACCATCCAGTGTAACATTGGCGACAAATATAAATTTGCAGTAACCGTTTGTGGGGCATTTGGATTAGTATTTACATCCAGATATTTCTTGCAGCTACTAACGGTAAATAAAAATCCTGTTAGCAGTGTTATATATATATATTTCATAATCTTTTCCATTATAATCCAATCTTAATTCCAAAGTTTAAACCAATAGGCATTGGAAAATTACCATAATCGATACCAGAAGCTCCCGAACCACCAACAGCAGCCGTATTTCCGTTAACAACCGGATCTAAACCAGTATAGTTGGTAATCAAAAACAAATCTGTTCCAGTAACAAAAACACTCGCGCTTTTCACAAAATTCTGTTTCTTGAGCATCGTTTGCGGCAGCTTATAACTAAAAGTAACATCTCTCAGCCTAATCCAGTTGATATCCTTTTCTATAAACAACTCTTCGCTTGCTGTAGAATAAAATGTATTTTGATAATAAGGAACAAAGGCTATGTTATTCGGAGTTGGATTTGCGGTATTCTCTCTACCATCCTGCAGTACGCCAGGAATAATTCTTGGGGTCATTCTATCTACAGTATTATTAGCTAAACCAATGGTGGTTAAGAAATGCTGGGTAGCGTTCAATACATCTCCGCCCTTCCTGATATCGAGCAGGAATGACAATGACATATTTTTATAGGTAAACGTATTAGATAAACCAATTGTAAAATCAGGCTGTCTGTCATATCCACCCTCAATAAAGGTAGTAGAACGTACCGGCACTCCTGTTGTAGGGTTTATTAACAACTGCCCCTGATTATTTCTTAAATAAAATAGACCGGTTAATGATCTGGTTGAATTTCCAGGTGTATTACCATTGCGCACATTGGCGTATAACCAGGTATCAGACACATAAGATTCAGGTAGCGCATTTGGAAGCGAAAGTACTTTCCCCCTTGCCGATTCGAAGTTAGCTAAAACGTCCCAGTTAAAATCTTTTGTTTTTATAGGATTTCCGCGCAAGGTTAACTCAATACCCTGGTTTCTGGTAGAGCCGCCATTAAGGTTTAACAAAATAAAACCTGTTGCATAACTACTTCTGATATCGTTTACAATCTGATCAGTGGTTTCTTTGCGATAAACCGTTACGTCGAGACCTAACCTGTTATTTAAGAAACCCAATTCGGCCCCAAATTCATAAGATTTTGCAAATTCTGGTTTTAAACCTGGATTCGGTCCTGTAAATCCATAGCCATAACCGCCGCCAGAAGTTGTTTTATTCTCTAATGTCGGCACATAGGCATATGGTCTGGCATCTTTACCCACATTTGCATAAGCTGCCCTTAACTTACCGTAATAGAACACATTTTTAAGCCCTTTGAAAGCAGGTACATCCGTAAAAACAAAACTTCCCTGAACTGATGGATACCAAAAAGAATACCGGTCAATCGGAATGGTAGAAGTACGGTCGTTTCTGATGGTTCCGGTTAAAAACAGGTAATTTTTATAATCGAAAGTCGCTCTACCGAAGAAGCTTACCAAACGGCGTTGGCTAATTGAAGTTCTAACTAATTTTGTGGCTACATTATTTAATGAATTAAAATTAGGGTCTAAAAATCCTTCACCATATCCGGCATCAACATTTGATTTTAAGTTCTGCAGGGAATTCCCAAGTGTAGCGTCAAAGGAAATATCTTTAGTAAGTTGTTGCTTATTAAAATTAATCAGATTTTGCAGGTTAATATTTCTGGTTATATCATTAGCAACATCAATTGTTCCGCCTCTGCTAAAGGCTGAAGCACTTTCGGGATGGCGGACAATTAAGTTTTGATTGGTATAAGAATCCATACCAATATTGGTTTTAATATTTACCCACCTAAATGGCGTAATAGTTAAACCCAGATTTGAAATGATCCTGCTTGTTTTTGAATTGATGATATTCTTGTTTACATTAAAATAAGGGTTATCAATTTCAGCATTACCTGCCGATCCAAAGGCGAGTAGCTTTCTGGTTCCGGCTGGAGTCAAATAGTTCGATGCATCATCGGTTTGCGGCCAGGCCAATAAGCCCAATAAAGGACCAATACTGCCTTTTAATGGCTGATCGTTAACTGCATAACTATAATTCATGGACAAATCAGTTTTCAACCAGCTATTTACAATCCCCTGAGAGGCTCCGGTCAAGTTGATTCTCTGATAGTCGGAGTTTGGTACAACACCACTTTGATCAGTGTAGGCACTCGAAATACGGTAATTAACTTTGTCTGAACCGCCTTCAAATGAAAGGTTATGCTTTTGAGTAAAGCCTGTTTGAAAGAAATCTTTTACGTTATCGTAAAACTGTGTTCCTTCAGGGTAGGCAGGACCGAAATACTGATAAATATTATTCAGGGTAGATACAGATCCGGGAACCCCGCTACCGCCAAGTCCATATTGTTTTTGAATTTCAGGATAAGCTCTAGTTGCTTCCACCCTGAAACTGTTACTGTAATTAACAGCCCCAGCACCTGCCTTTGCTCTTTTAGTCGTAATTACTATTGCTCCATTTGCAGCATCAATACCATAAAGCGCTGCCGCTTCCGGTCCCTTTAAAACAACTAAACTTTCAATATCTTCAGGATTGATATCTGCCGAACGGTTAGTAAAATCTACCCCCCTATTACTAAAAGCAGTATTTGAACTCGCATCAGATACAAAGGCAGAAGTATTTAAAGTCTTATTATCAATAGGTAATCCATCCACAATCATCAGTGGCTGGTTACTACCGCTGATAGAACTTACCCCACGGATCGTTATCGAAGATGATGCTCCTGGAACCCCAGAAGAGCTTGTCACCTCTACACCTGCTACCCGCCCCTGTAAAGCGTTAATAAAGTTTTCTCGCTGTGTTTCTGCAATTGCTGCGCCACTTACGGTTTGCTGGGAAGTTCCTAGTTCTCGTTTCTTAACAGTATTACCAAGGGCAGTAATTACAACCTCATCCAGCCCTTTTGAGTTAGATTTTAAGGCCACATTAATTGTCGTATTTATGCCAACGGTTCTTTCTATCGTTGTGTAACCAACGTAAGAGAATATTAAAACATCACTTTTTGATGCTTTAATGGTATATGATCCATCTGCATTGGTTTGCGAAACGGCTGTGTTTCCTTTCACACGGATGGAAACACCAGGTATTGGTCCGTCTTCTGACGTAACCCTACCGGTAACGGTTATTTGCTGCGCAATGGCATGGGCCAGCAACAAAAACGTACCAATAAAAATTAGTAGTAGTTTTTTTTTCATAAACTGCCTGTTTAGGGAATGGAATGGGTTGTTAGTTGTTAGTTAATTTGTTGTTTGCCAAAACACGCATAAAAGCGCATTTAAATTTATTATTTAGCTAATATCATAAATGTTTTTCAATAAAAAAACAATTTAATAAAGTATATCTTCCTATCAAACAAAATTTTATCGCACAAACACGCATAAAAACGCAAATAATATAATTTTAAAATCTTTTTATACATTCGTAGAAAATCAAATGATTTATGCTGAAAAAAGAACGCCACGACTTCATCATGCGCCAGATTAACTTGCATAACCGTGTTTTAACATCCGACTTAGTGCAGTTGCTTAATGTTTCGGAAGATACCATCAGACGGGATTTACAAGAGCTTGTGGATGAAAACTTGCTTTATAAGGTTCATGGCGGTGCTTTATCGAAGTCTTATCACAGTTCTTTTGACGATAGTACGGTTTATGCCAGAGATAGTAAGATTGCGATTGGCAAGAAAGCCGTTCAGTTGATCAAAGATGGCATGGTCGTTTTAACCGGGGGAGGAACAACGATTTTAGAGTTTGTAAAACGGCTTCCACAGGGCCTATCTGCTACATTTTTCACCATTAGTCCGTTGGTGGCAGTAGAACTGGCCAAATACAACAATATCGAAGTGATTTTGATCGGAGGCTTGTTTTCAAAAAATTCGCAAGTTACCTATGGCGGGCAGGTAATTACACAATTATCGGAAATTAAGGCCGATTTATGCCTGATGGGAACCAGCGCCATCCACCCAGACGAAGGCCTGACGGATACTTACTGGGAAATTAACCAACTTAAAAAGGCCATGTTGGCCTGTGCAAAAAGAACCGCTGTGCTCTGTATTTCTGAGAAGCTCGATATTGCTTTAAGATTAAGGGTGTGCCCGATAGAAAGCATTAGTTATCTAATAACAGAATTAGATTTGGATCATGAATCACTTTCACGTTACCGCGAAAAAGAATTGAATATTTTATAAAAAAGTCCCGACGAAAATCGGGACTTTTTCATCTGCTAGAAAGTTGGATCTGCAGGGGTATTGGTATTATTATCCCTTTCCTGAAAAGGATAAGGAAAGAAATTCCGTTTACGATCGGTTAATGGCTGATTAAACCTTCTCATATCTTCGAGCTTTAGACCAGACATAAAAAGCTCAATACAACGGTGTTTGTAAATCAGATCTAAAAGCTGTTGCTGTGTATAGCTACCCGTTAACGCAGGTAACCCAGCCCCCATTCCATAATTAGCATCGAGCACATTTCCTGTTGCCTGACGCGTTACTACCTTGTTTAACTCAGTTAGTGCTGACCCCAGGTTAGGGCTGGCCTGCCGAGCGTAAGCCTCTGCCTTAATTAAAGTCATTTCGCCAGGCAGATAAACTGGAATTGGCGCTAAACTAGCCGCACCAAAACCATTAATACGAACTGTAGTGCTTATTGTAGTATAAAACGGAATTCTTGTATCACCTACATCTGGAATATTGGCACCAGTTTGCCCTAAATTTAAATTTTTAGGTTGGATTACATTATTAGTAGAAGTAGCAATTTCAAAAATGGGATTGAGATTTTGCGCATCATAAGTGAACGACGATCTTTTGGTTAAATCAACAGCGTTGGCGCTGCTTAATGCAACTGCATAGTTTCCAACAAATAAGGCGTAACGTGCTTTTAACGCATTCAACGTATTCGGAATATCAACTCCTGTAGGAATGTTGCTCAAAAAGGAGGTGCTGATTGGGTTTGCTGCAATTAAGGCCAAAGCATTATCAATGGTTGCAATGGCTTTGTTAAAACCTTCTGCCCTTGTAACAAAAGTTACATTCTGCCCGGTTCCGGCCGGAACTTTCTCCCAAAATTCTGCCAAATTACCTAACGCTAAAGCTTTAAAAATACTGGCATGTGCAATTAAACCAGAAGCTAGCCCCTTATCAGCAAGTTTAGCGGCATTATTTATCACATTATCGGCATCGAAAATGATTTTATTTGAACTGGTCCAAACATTTAACAATACGGAATTTGTACCATCTACCTGCACTCCGCCTGTCATTAACCGATCTTCATTGGTATTTCCCGTATTAACAGAAATTAACTCGTTTGTGGTAATGCCATTAACCGTAGTTGCGGCATATAAGAGGCCAGCCCTTGTTGTGGAGAAATTTTTCTGAAGGCCGACAGTAATCCCGGTCAAACCTCTTGTAGAAAGAAGTACATCATCGGCTACAGCTCCATTAGGGTTTAGGTATTCTTTTTTACAAGCAAGCATCGAAACGCCCATTGCAAAGAAAAATACGTAGCGAATATATTTTGAATTTAAATTTTTCATCTTAATATGATTTATTTCTTCAATGAATTAGAACTTGGCTTGTAAACCGAAAGAAAATGTACGTGGGATCGGTACCGCACCAAAATCGATATTTCTTAAAATTGTTGATTGTCCACCTGCATTCAACTCTGGATCATAGCCCTTATAATTATCCCACGAAACCAGATTTCTACCACTAATATTTATGGTAAGATCTTTAACAAACTTTACCTTACCAATGTTATAGCTCAAAGAAATTTCTCGTAGTTTCACAAAAGAACCATCATCAATACGCCATTCTTCTACATTATAAGCCCCCGCTACGTAGCCTCGTGGCAACTGTCCTAAATATTCTGCTTCAGCTACTTTACCATTACCTACACCCTGACGGGTTCTCCAATCTGCATTCCAAACATCGCCTCCCCGTACTGCATCTAACTGAATGTGCAGACTTAACTTTTTGTAAGTAAAATCGTTTACAAACGACCCTGTATAATCTGGGTTTGGATCACCAAGAACCTTGCGTAGAGGATCTCCAGTAGGCAATCCATTCGCATCGCGTTGCACAGTATATTCAGTTGGCGATTTTTGAACCCCTCTTTCAGTTAGTGGAATTCCCTGCGCATTGGTTAATAAACTTCCGTCGGCATTCCTGGCAAAGAAAGTTCCGTAAAAAACACCAACAGGATAACCATCTGTGATAGAAACCGGTGCCCCGGCATTAGTATTGATTAAACGTTGCGCGCCAGATCCGACAATTCTGTTCCGGTTTCTATTGTAAATTAAGGTGGTGGTCCAGGTAAAATCCTGCGTTTTTAATGGCACCCCTGTAAGCATAAGTTCTATCCCTCTGTTTTTAAGTGATCCGCCAATATTATCCAACAGACTCGAATAACCGGAAGTTGGCGCAATTACCACACCCAACAATAGGTCTTTAACACTTTTATTGTACCAGCTAAAAGTTAAGCCTAATCTGTTGTTAAAAAACGACATGTCTGTACCCAATTCCAGTTCTTTTTGGCGCTCCGGTTTAACATCCGTATTGGCTAATGTGCTGCTAGATGCCAGTGATGTTTTACTATTTAATGCGCTGGGTAAATACACATTAAAACGGTCGTAGGCCCCAATACCTGTTAAATTACCCGATTCGCCATAAGCTGCCCTGATTTTGAGGGTATTCCACCATGAAGATAAGCCAAGGCCCTTCCAGTAATTGGCAGATGACAACACATAACTTACATTTGCTTTTGGATAAAACTGTGTTCCATTCCCCTCTCCAAAAACAGTCGATTGATCGACCCTGACTGCACCTGTAACAAAAAGATGGTCTTTATATTTAAAATTCTGTTGTAGATAAGCACCGCTTATCGAGAATTCTGAACGGTTATCATTGTTTGGCAATATAGTACTGGCGCCATTTACGGTTTCAATAAGTGGTGCCAGACCCCTACCATTTAACAAACTGAACAAATCTTTCTGATATTGATACGATCCGCCCAATTGTGTTGTAGAACTTAACAGCTCTGATATTTTTGCATCGTAGGTGAAATTTAATTCATTATTAAATAGTGTTGTAGTTGCATTTGCCGCACTTGCATAACCATTTAATGATGGATCTAAACTAGCTCCACCACCATAAAAGCCCGTACTTACATTATAGGTAAAGGGCGGAATAAATGTTGTTCCGTTTTGAATAGAATTATCAACCCCCATGGTATAATCGATGGTTAGGTTTTTCACGGGATTAAGCTTTAAGCCTAAGTTGGCAATAATACGATTGGTAAACTCTCGTTGTTTAATATCTTCGATAACCGATACCGGATTTACACGGCCGCGTTCGCCAACAGCCTGCAAGTTACCGAGTATATCTCTAGCAAAAATATCATGAAAATTACCAATAATGGTAACTGAGTTCATTGGCGAAAAGAATGAATTCCCATCTGGTTTTTCATTGGCATCGCTGTGTACATAGTTAAAGCCAGCGGTCATTTTAGCCCAGTTATTAATCTTTTGATCCAGATTTGCTCTAAAGTTCATTCTTTTGAAATCTGTATTCTTTATAATCCCTTGGTTTGAAAAATATCCTGCCGATGTGTAAAACTTGGTATTATCGTTTCCACCTGAAACAGAAACGGAGTTATCTGTGCCTACGCCGGTATGAAAAATATAATCCTGATAGTTATATCTGGTAACTGGAGTTTTTGCGGTCTGTAAAACAGGAGTGGCACCTGGAGTAGGTGGAACTGTTTGAATGATATCTTGCGTTACAGAGTTTGCATTATCCCCAAATCTAACAGGCGCCTGGTTTACTTCAATTTGCTTACGGAGCTCACTTATGGTTAGGCTTGTACTAAAGCTCACTTGGGGCTCTCCGGTTTTGCCTCTCTTGGTAAAAATCTGGATTACCCCCGCATTTGCGCGCGACCCATAAATGGCTGCTGCTGCTGCCCCATTTAAAACCTCAATATGATCAATATCAGACGGGCTAATGTCAACCATTCTATTCTGACCGATATTTCCGACCTGAACTCCATTATTAATATTATCGTAATTTCCTGAGGTATTGGTTACTCTGGTTGTAGAATTATTTACAATTACCCCATCGATTATGTATAGTGGTTCTGATGATGAGTTAACCGAACTCACCCCTCTTAAACGCACAGAAATTCCGCCCGCCGGATCTCCAGAATTCTGGCTGATCTGTGCACCAGGAGTTTTTCCTTGAAGTGAGGCCAGCGCATTTCCACTCGGTGCTTTATTTAAATCATCACCTTTTACCGTACTCACATAACTACCGAGCTGTTTACGGGTAGTTCCCTGAGAGGTACCCGTAACAATTACTTCATCTAGTCCCACTGCATCACCACTCAAAGCACTATTTGCCTGAACAGTGGTATTGTCGCCAAGGCTTACAGATTCGATATTTGATTTAAAGCCTATAAAAGAAATTTGGATCTGATATTTACCGGGTGCTAAATCAACCGAAAAGCTATATGTTCCGCTGGAACTTGTGCTTGTTACCAGATTTGTATTGATAATTTTTACAACAGCGCCAGGAACGGGGCTGTTATTTGCCGCATCGGTAACCTTACCGCTTATGGTATACCGTTTGTTTTGTGCCTGCGCCATCTCTGTAAATAAGAGCAGCAGAAATGGGATCAACAAAATTGCAAAAAATCCTGGTGACCATTTTAGGTAACTTTTTTCCATAAAATTTGGTTTTGTTAGAAGATTAGTGTTAAAACAAATTTAACAAAATACCGCACAAACCAAATTTTTAACCTGTACAAACTGATTTACAATCCACAAAACAATTGCGTTTTATTACGCTGGTAAACTGATTTTACCCATACAAACCGAAGGCACGCCTTGCCTATCGCCAAAGTTTATCGGTTTGCCACAGAGCGTTTCGTTGGCCAAAACAGCAAACAAAACAGCCTCTTTTGCATCGGGATCAATATCTAAATCCTCAGTGGTTAAGAAGTTGCAAAAAGGTAACTTGCTTTTTAGAAGCTGTACAAGCAAGGGGTTATGCATTCCGCCGCCACTCATAAAAACCTGTGCTTTGGCATCTTCGCCAAAGCAACGCTTAATTGCATTGGTAATGGTTTCTGCAGAAAAATGACATAAGGTAGCCATTACATCGGCCGCACTTAAACCGGTTGTTGATGACTGTTCTTGTGCACTGGTTAAATACGCCAGATTAAACAATTCCGGCCCTGTGGTTTTAGGAAAATCCAGGTCAAAAAAGCTGCAGTTTAATAACGCAGACAATAGACCGGGATTAGATTCGCCTGCCAAGGCAACAGCCGCATTTTTATCATAAAATTGATTAAAATATTTCTGCATATACTGGTCCATCAAAGTATTTCCAGGGCCAACATCCGTCGAAAAAATTTCACTGGCATCGGTACTGCCTGGCAAATAGGTGAAATTTGCTATGCCACCTATATTTAACATTACCCGATCTTCGCCAGCTTTCGAAAATATTAAATAGTCGCCATAAACCGCTAAGGGGGCACCTTCGCCACCAGCGGCCAAGTGTTTTTGTCTAAAGTCAGAAAGGGTGATAATCCCAGTCTTTAGCGCAATATGATCACCATCACCTATTTGTAATGTGCCATTTGGATAATCGGCTAATTGATGCAGAGACTTTGGCGCATGAAAAATGGTTTGGCCGTGACTGGCAATAAAATCGATAGCCTCATTTTGATAACCCCACTCATTTAGTGCTTCATTTATTAGCTCTGCATGGGTATTTGCAATATGTTCGTTCATCAGGCACACCAACTGTAAGTCGACTTCTTTTTTTGAAAAAACGGCTTTTATTTTGGACCTAAAATCATCGGTATAATCGCCTGTTTTAAATTTTAAAATCCGGATTTCCGTCTCAGCACCGCTTCCCTTTACCAAACAAAGTGCAATATCCAGTCCATCCATTGATGTACCACTCATCAATCCTATAATTAAACGCTCCGATTTACCTGCTTTCGAATACAACTTTTCAATCTGTGTGTTCATAATGGTTTTTTATCTAAAAAGATCAAACGTTTGTCTGCCCCTTTAATCGAATTTTATATAAATACTTGCAATAAAAGTAAATATCCTTTGTTACAAATTGGGCATAACTCTCTATATTTACTGCTCCGTACATTAAAATCCATATAAAAAAAATGGCTAGATTAAATCTACTGGAGGAGACACGTTTCGAGAAATTACCGGTAAGCGTGTTCGAAAATCCAAAAATTGCTTCAATTAATGTTGCACACCGCATTGCCGAGCTCATTAAATCTAAACAAGCAAGCAACACACCTGCAGTACTGGGCTTAGCAACAGGTGTTACCCCAATTGCAGTTTATGCCGAATTGGTTAGACTGCACAAAGAAGAGGGCTTGAGTTTTAAAAACGTAATTACTTTCAACCTGGATGAATATTATCCAATGGCGCCAACTGCGGCACAAAGTTATGTTACGTTTATGAACGAAAACCTTTTCAATCATATCGATATTGATAAGAAGAATGTTCACATCCCTGATGGTACGCTTGCACTGGAAGACATTCCTGCATTCTGCTTAGAATATGAAAAGAAAATAGGTGATCTTGGTGGTCTTGATATCCAGATTTTAGGTATCGGCCGTACAGGTCACATCGGCTTTAACGAGCCAGGATCTGCACCAAATTCTGGTACCCGTTTAGTTACTTTAGACGACCTTACCCGCCGTGATGCTGCACGCGATTTCGGCGGAAAAACCTTCGTACCAACTAAGGCCATTACCATGGGTATAGGTACAATTTTCAAAGCAAGGGAAATTATATTAATGGCCTGGAGCCGTAAAAAGGCTTCCATTATCAAAAAAGCCGTTGAAGGTGAGATTTCGGGCGATGTTCCGGCAACGTACCTGCAACTTTCTGATCATGTAGAATTCATTCTTGATGCACCTGCAGCTTCAGAACTGACCCGTTTTGATACTCCATGGTTGGTTAAAGATTGCGTTTGGACAGATGCATTGATCCGTAAAGCGGTGATTTGGTTAGCCAATACCTTGAAAAAACCGATCTTAAAGTTAACCGAAGACGATTATAACAATAATGGTATGGCACAACTGGCTACTGAAAAAGGACCAGTATACAATATCAACATCCATATCTTTAATAAATTACAGCACACCATTACAGGTTGGCCAGGAGGCAAACCGAATGCTGATGATTCTCAGCGTCCGGAAAGAGCAGAGCCTGCCAAAAAGAGAATCATTATTTTCTCACCGCACCCTGATGATGATGTGATCTCGATGGGCGGTACTTTTCTACGTCTGGTTGACCAAGGGCATGATGTACACGTAGCTTATCAAACCTCAGGTAATACCGCGGTTTGGGATGATGATGCACTTCGTTTCGTTGAGTTCAATGTAGATTTCACAGAGAAAATGGGTATGGACAATACACATTTGAAAGATCTCTACAACAAAATGAGAAGCTTTATTGAGCAGAAACAACCTAACCAGATAGATACGCCAGAGATCCAAACGGTTAAAGGATTGATCAGAAAAGGAGAAGCTATTGCCGGCGCAAGATATTGCGGTCTTGAAGATGATCATATCCATTTTCAGGCGCTTCCTTTCTACGAAAGCGGTAAGGTTCAGAAAAACCCGGTAACGGATGCCGATATCGAACTTACAATAGCGCTATTGCAAGAAGTTAAGCCTCAGCAGGTATATGCAGCAGGCGATTTTGAAGATCCGCATGGAACGCATATTGTTTGTTTTAATATTATTTTAGAAGCATTAAAACGTTTACGCAAAACCGAAGCCTGGGCACAAGATTGCTGGTTGTGGATGTACCGCGGTGCTTGGCACGAATTTGAAACGTATGAAATCGAAATGGCTGTTCCTATTTCTCCGCAGGAGCTTGAGCGTAAAAAATATGCCATTTTCAAACACCAGAGCCAAAAAGACAGGGCGGTTTTCCCTGGCGACGATTCAAGAGAGTTTTGGCAGCGTGCCGAAGACCGTAACCGTGATACGGCAAAAGCATACGACGAACTAGGACTTGCAGAATATGAAGCAATGGAAGCATTTGTACGCTGGAAATTTGTGGATTAACCTGTGTTAAAATAAATATTGATCCTGCCTTGTTAACTCAAGGCAGGATTTTTTTTGCCCACCAGGCCGTCATGTTGAGCATAGTACCTTCCTATTGGTTGCTGTGACACCAACCAACATAATTAAAGTCTAATTTTCCAAAATCTCTTTTTTTGGAAAGCAGTGTCCGTAGTGCTTCGGCCCCTGTAGTCCTGCCCTTTGCTTAATCCCGATAAAAAAACGATAAAACAAATTAACCTTAAATCGGGATAACGCTGTCGGTCAGGTTTATTGAACGTAAGGCAGCTTTCATTACTGATCCCGGTTTCTTCAGTGAAAGATAAAAAAACTTCGTCATCTCGACTGGAGCGCAGCGGAATGGAGAGATCTATCTGGTTAAATTTATCGCTCCCTTCATCCCCCCCAACTTCTTATTTATTTCTCATTCTAAAAACAATATTCTAAATTAGTTTGCTGAACCCAAACAAGCTAATCATGACCGAACCTAAATCCCGATTGTTATCTCTTGATTTTTTCAGGGGATTAACTGTAGCCGCAATGATCTTAGTGAACAATCCGGGCAGCTGGGGGCATATTTACGCGCCTTTAGCGCATGCGGAATGGAATGGATGTACACCCACCGATTTAATTTTTCCATTCTTCTTATGGATTGTTGGAGTATCCATTGCATTTGCCATGAGCAATAGTAAAACAGATCCGTCTACACATCAAAAAATAATCATAAAAGCCATTAAACGTGGTATTATACTTTATTTACTCGGTCTCTTTTTAGCCATTTTCGGGAAAATTATCAGTGCCATAATAGATGGCAGATCGATTTGGGAGGCTTTTCAAACGGTTCGTCTTTTAGGTGTTTTACAAAGAATAGGCATTGTTTTTATCATTAGCAGTATCATTTTCATCAAGGTACCGAACAAAACCATATTCAAAATCTTTGTTGTAATCCTTGCCCTTTATTGGGCCTTAATGACATTTATTCCTGTACCGGGAGTAGGCTACCCCAACCTGGAAAAAGAAACCAATTTAGCCGCCTGGATCGACCGCGGTATTTTAACAGAAGCACATACCTGGGCATCGTCCAAAACCTGGGATCCGGAAGGGATTTTAAGCACATTACCGGCGGTAGGAACGTGCTTATTTGGCATTTTGGTTGGTGTTTGGATGCGCAAAAAAGATGTAGACAATCCAACTAAGGTGGCCTGGTTATTTACTGCCGGCATAACCGCTGTTATTTTAGGTTTACTTTGGGATTTACAATTTCCGATCAATAAAGCCCTTTGGACAAGTTCTTATGTGCTCTACGCAGGTGGATTGGCGTCAATTGGACTGGCACTTTGTTACTGGATCATTGATGTTCAGGGTTACAAAAAATTCACTACTCCTTTTGTTGTTTATGGTGTAAATGCCATAACGGTCTTTTTCTTAGCAGGATTAATGCCCCGAGTATTAAACCTGATCCAGATTACCAAACCTGATGGTACAAAAACAGGATTATTGGTGCGCTTCTATGAAACTTGTTACAGCCCGTTTTTTAGCCCGATAAATGCTTCCTTAGTTTGGGCCATAACCTATGTGCTCGGTTTTTATGCGATATTATATTTTATGTATAAAAAGAACATTATTATTAAGGTTTAGTAAATTTACGCTGTAATTGATTCTCCCCCCTCTGCAATTGAAAAAGAAAACCACCATATACGATATAGCCAAGGAGCTTGATATTACTGTTTCGACAGTTTCCAGGGCGCTTAGTGGCTTTCCGGCAATAAGTGACGCCACCAGAAAGGCCGTTGTTGAAATGGCTAAAAAATTAAATTATAGCCCAAATAAACTCGCCTCTGCATTAAAATCTGGCAAAACCCATATTATTGGTGTAATTGTACCAAGTGTACAAGCACATTTCTTCGCATCTATTATCCATTGCATAGAAGACGGGCTGAAAGACAGCGGATACCGTGTTATTATCTACCAATCTAACGAATCTGTAGAGAACGAAATAAACGGCGTTAAAACTTTACTAGAGGCGCAGGTAGACGGCATTATGGCCTCCATGTCTTTAGAAACAAAAGATGTTTCGCACTTTGCCGAAATTATTAAGCAAAATAAACCACTTATTTTATTCGATCGTGTAGATCTAGAACTAAAAGTCCCTACCATTACACTTGATGATTTCAAGGCAGGTTATATCGCTACGAAACATTTAATCGATCAGGGTTATAAAAAAATTGCGTTTGTAACCACCGTTCATCAGGTTAAAATATTTAACGATCGCTTAGAAGGGTACAAAGCAGCCTTAGCCGACCATAACCTTCCGCTAATGAAAGAACATATTATTTTTGGTGGTTTATCCATTAAAGACGGCCGGTTTGGTGCTGGCAAGTTAATGCGCAGCAGAAACAAACCTGATGCTATTATTGCAGGTGATGATTTTACCGCATTAGGTGTAATTAAAAAGCTTAAAGAGATTGATGAGACACCTCCTGAAGTTGGTGTAATTGGTTTCGCCAATGAAGCATTCTCCGCTTACATTACCCCTAATCTATCAACAATTGATCAGCATGCACCGCAAATGGGCATAGAATGTGCTAAAATGTTTTTGAAAATGATTAATCAGGAGAGCCCATATGCCAACATGGAGCATATCGTGCTCGATCCAGCTGTTGTAGAAAGAGAATCGACCAATAAGAAAGAAAAATAGTGCTTATTACTCCTTCGCTAAAGGCACTTCGATACCAACAGGCCCGCTCGGTTCACTTTCATTTTTTAATCGGTCTAGTGCAGTCACGAGATAGCTGTACCGCTTTCCGCTTTCTACACTGGTATCAATAAATGATAGATAATCTTCAAAGCTTATTTTAACAATGTTCTTAGGATCGAGTACTGAAATTTTTTCACCTTCGCTAAACCGGTAAATTACAAATCCCGAGGCCGTTTCTCCATCTTTTGCCTTTACCGGAAGCTGCCATTTTAAATGCACACCATCTTTTAGTGCATCTGCCGTTAATGCTTGGGGCTCGTTTGGCGGCACTTCATCCAGCCAGGGCATTTGCGGCGGCAAAGCAGGGTACTTATAAAAATCATTCTTTAAAGAGTCGCCCACCGCTTTAGCAACTGTACTTAATGATTTAGAACTAAAAAACACGCTCCCCTGAATCCGGTTGTTATTTCTTATGTATCTAATCTGATTGGGTATTTCGCCCAGGTTTTTCCAGGCTGCTTCTGCCCTCGAATTTACCAGATAGGCACCCTGTCCGATATAAACATGCCTACCAAAAGTATTATTGCTCCACCAGTCGACCAAAATACCATAGGGCGCTACTCTTCTGGTAAACGTAAAATAAATTTGAGGGTTGATATAATCTACCCAACCTTCTCTAACCCATTTACGGCTATCGGCAAAAAGTTCTGCATAATTGGATAGGCCGCTGGTAGCAGAACCTTCGGGATCTTCATTTTTATTTTTCCAGATACCAAAAGGACTAATGCCAAATTTTACCCATTTTTTATAGTGGTGAATACTATCATCCAACTGCTTGATAAGCAGATCGACGTTATTGCGCCTCCAATCTTTTATATCTGAAAAATTATTGGGGTACTTGTAAAAAGTATTTCCATCGTTAATCGTTTGCCCTTCTACTTTATAAGGATAAAAATAATCGTCGAAGTGAATTCCATCTATATCGTATCCTTTTACTACATCTAAAATTACCTGAACAATATATTCCCTTACATCCGGAATACCCGGATCAAACTGTTTTTTGCCACCATAGGTAAAAAACCAGTCAGGGTGTTTACGATAAGCATGGTTTTCGCTTAAAACAGCTGAGCTACTCATACTGGCCCTATAAGGATTAAACCAGGCATGGAGTTCCATTCCCCTGAAATGAGCTTCTTTAATGGCAAAGGCCAAAGGGTCGTAACCAGGTGCAGGTGCTAAACCTTGTTTACCCATTAACCATTGGCTCCAGGGCTCTCTGGATTTTGCGTAAAACGCATCAGCTGCTGGTCTAACCTGCAAAATAATTGCATTCATCCCTTGACTTTTATGTCTTTCTAAAATACCAATCAGCTCCTGCTTTTGTTGATCGATGCTTAAACCTGGCTTCGATGGCCAGTCTATATTGGTAACAGTAGCCACCCAAACACCCCTAAACTCCCTTTTTGGTGCAATTTTTGATAAAGGTTGTGCATTTAATATATAAGGTACTACAGTTAAAGATAAAAGTGCGTATAGGAAGTTTTTAAGCATTATTTCTGTCTTATTTTTTATTCAGGTTGTGTGTTTGTGTTGATTTGAATACAAATGAACATTAGCAAGTAAACGATTTTTTTTAAAAACTCTTATAAGTTTATTAAAAATTTTAATTTGCGCCCTGCTAAAATTAATTGTGTACCCCCAATTTACCTATGGAGAACAAAAGTATATTAATTTACAGAAGATACAGCGTTATTAAAAATGGAACCACAAAAGATTAATAAGGGTGATAGAAACAAAATTTACTTCCTGGTCATCGTTATTGCAGCTTTAATTGGCACAAATGCTTACTTGTTTTTTAAAGATCGACAGCAAAGTGAAAGATTTGTAACAGTTAGTACAGAGAAGGATAAACTGCGGCTTGAGGTAGAAAAGATTGAGGTTGAACTGGATAAGGTTAATGCACTGAACCTGGATTTAAATGAGAAGCTTGTTGAAGAGCAGAAGCTGGCCCGGGTAAAAATCGAAGAACTTAAAGCCGCTTTAGAAAAAAACCAGATTACCCAGGGCGAACTCGATAAAGCCAATGCGCAGATTAATGAACTGAAAACATTTGTAAAAAACTACAATGATCAGATTATTCAGCTGCAGAAAGACAACATTTTCCTAAAAAACAGTCGCGATAGTCTACAGAACACCCTAAGAAACATCAGCAGTAAGGCATCAAACTTAGAAAACGAAAACACTAATTTAAATGCAAAAGTTAAAACTGCCGCAGCATTAAAGCTTCAATCTGCCGAAATTATTGCTTTCAGAACAAAATCAAGCGGCAAAAAAGTCGAAGTAACCAAATCATCTACTGCCGAGAAGTTAAGCGTGCGTTTTAATGTTGTGCCCAACCAATTGGCAGAAAAAGGACATCATAACATTTATCTCCGGGTATTCGATCCCGCTGGGAATCTGCTTGCAGACGAAGGAAACCATTTTGAGGCCGATGGGCAGGATATGCAGTTCAGCCACTCTATTTTTATTAACTATAATAACGATGACAGTACCTATGTTATCGATTGGGCAAACCCTAAACCATTTATAAAGGGCATATATACCGTAATTTTATATGCTGATGGCAATACCATGGGCAAGGCTCAAGTGGAGCTGAGATAAAATCCACCTCCTGATTAATCAATCTCTACCTGTTTTTAATTTAAGCCAAAGGAAAGTTAAGATAAAACGTTGTTCCTAAACCGCTTATCGAAGTAAACTTAACCGAACCGCCAGCATTTTCTACAGCCTGTTTAACAAAGGCTAAGCCTAAACCTGTACCTGACGTTTTTGTAGTGAAGTTAGGTACAAATATTTTATCGTGCAGGACCAGCGGAATACCTTTTCCATTATCTTTTATCTCGATATATGCATTTTTTGCATCTACATATATGATGATGGTGATGCAGCATAAACTTTCCTCATCAATAGCTTCTATTGCGTTTTTAAGCAGGTTGTTAAACGTTCTCAAAAGCTGATCGTGATCGGCCATGATTTCGATGTCCTTATCACTTTTGTTAAGTACATCAATGGTTACATTTTCCGTGCTTTTAAATACTTCTCTCGCCTGTTCAATAATCGGGAGTAAAGAAAGGCGCTCCAGGTTGGTATCGGGCATTTTGGCAAAATTAGAAAACTCAGAAGCAATCTTCGAAAGGCTATCAATCTGTTCTATAAACGATTTGCTAAATTTATTAAACTTCAGTTCGAAGTTTGGATCTTTCTCTTTCCAAGATTTTTCTAACAGCTGAACACCTAATTTTAAGGGCGTTAACGGATTCTTGATCTCGTGGGCAACCTGTTTCGCCATTTCGCGCCAGGCACTCTCCCGTTCCGATCTGGCTAGCTTAATCGCACTATCTTCTAAGGCTGCAATCATGTGGTTATACTCCTTAATCAGAGAGCCGATCTCATCATGCCTACGCCATACGATGGGTTCGTTCTTTTGCCCGATTTTCGTTTTACTGATACTCTCCTGAATAAAAGTTAAGGGACTGGTAATCTGATTGGCCAAAAATACAGCCAATACGCCAATAGCCACAAATACCAAAGCATAGAGATTAATGAGGTTACTTACAAAAAGCGCCAGTTTATCTGTATATTCTTCTTCGGTAGAGTAATTTGGCAGGCCGATATAGGCAATTGTTTTATTTTGTGCATTCCTGATGGGAGCATATGCTGCAGCGTAGGTTAAGTTGCCTATCTTTTCCTCCGTATTGATAAATTCTGAACGATGCAAGCCCCCTAAAGAAGCAAAGGCAGATGGCCCCATTTTTTTACCGATAATTTTATAATTATAGAGTTTTGGATAAGTGGTCATGATGAGGTTACCACTCAGATCGTATAGGTTCAGGTCCGCATTATTGATATCAGCAAAATTGTTAAAATCTGCTGCAGCGTTCTCGTCGTTTGCAATTATGCCATTGCTAAAAATCTGTTTCTCAAAATTCTGCTGCACCTTTCTTATCTTATCTTTTAATATCGTATCCTGTTGCCCACGGTACTCATTGTTCATGTAATAGTAAGTTCCCCAACCTACAATTACCAGTGTTGCAACAACAGCCAGCACAATAGATACCTGGATTCTGGTTTTATACAAAATTTTATTGGCATTGATCATTAAAGACCTATTGATACTAAACCAGCCTACCTTATCATCGTCAAGGTTTTTGATTAGCCATATTAATCCATAAAGTAACAAGGAGAAGATGATAAATATCAGAAAGAAAAACGATAGCGCCGCCAAACGTTCTACATAATCTACCTTCTCTTTACTGATAACAACCATTTTGCTGTTAGTTGGCTTGTAAATTAAATGGCTGTAATGAAGTTCATCATCATTACTGGTTATAAAATCATCTTTTTTACCTTTAAAGATGCTGCCATCTAAGGGATATGTATAATTTCCAGATTGATTAAGCAATTTATTATTGCTGTACAAGGCAATAGAATACCCCTTAAAATCTTCGTCTTTGATCAATTTTTGATCGCCTAAAAGATCGGGTAGCCGATTGTTATAATTATAGGGCTTCGAGCGGAGTTCGATAACGAGTGTACCTAATAAACTGCCCTTATCTACAACGGAGATGATACCAAAGTAATCCTGATAACCAAATGTATTGTTAACCTGATAAAAAAAGTTGGATCCATCAATTTTAACAGACCCGGCCTCAACTAGGTTTTTGTACTTATCAATTGGTGGCGTATCAGAATTTTCTATCGCAGCACCCAGTCTGTCATATGGATAGATCTGATAATCGTAGCGGTTTAAATAGCCATCTAAATAATCTTTAATATGATTTTTTAGCACCGAGTAACTGCCTTTTCGGTTTTGAGTAAAATAGCTAGTCAGAAAGTTATCTTTAACAATTTCATTACCCAAAGTACCTAAAGCAATAATGGCATTCGGATCTTCTGACGATTGTACCTTTCTGGCCAAAGGCTCGCGCAAACTTCTTTCCTTAATGTCTTTATATTTGGTGTATTTAATGGAAGTATTAAAAGCCAGGCAGAAAAACACAATGGCAAACATGCCGATTGAGAAATTCTTTTCTTTTAAATAAACAGCCCGTGCCACGATAAATAATACGAGGGCAAAAACGATAAAAAAAGCATTAAAATCCACCACTAGCTTGTAGATAAAAACACCTGCAAAGCCAATTAAAAAAATAATGACCCGCTCTTTATTGCTTACGTTTAATTGGCTGCTTACTGTTGCCGAAACAGCAGTTATCAGGTAAATCTGAAACCAGGCCAGACATAAAATGACAATCCCTACCCAGCTGGTTCCACTGAGTTTAAGGATATTAACGATATCGAAATTAATTTTTGAGTTAAAAATCAATCCAAAGAAAATGTCATCGGTATCCCAAACTATCCGACCGATCAACACCATTAATCCAGCCTGAATAACAACGCCAATTATCTTGCTCCGCTTAACCCATTCCGGAAACTTATATTGCTCCTTATGGTTATACATAAATAAGAGCAGCCAGGTGAGTGCAATTACATTTAACAGAAAATCGCCCAACGAAGGCATCAGGAAATTATCGGCATATATCTTGGGATCAAATAGATCTAAAGTAAACCTGTGGTTAAACCAACCGTAATATAAATCTGTCAACCTAAAGGCTAGGAAGAAAAACAATAGCAAAAAAGTACCCCATGCAATGTGTCCACGCCTGGCGATGAACGAACTTAAAGAGTTAAAAAACATGCAGATGCATAACATACCGGCAACAAACAACCATAATTGTGTACCTGAATAATGGGTTTCTGAATATCCTGGTTTAACCTTAAGTCCGAATAAAAACTTATTATCCAAACTTTTTATTACATACACATCCTTATCGGTGAAAGATGCAAGCGTTAATATTTTGGTATTCGATAAAATTGGATCAATATCATTTTTAAAATACTTTGTTTCTTTAAAAGGATACTGAGATTGAATACCGATCAAGAAAATAAAGCTAAAATTACCCTGGGTACTTTTAATCACCTCATACCATCCGTTATAAAAAAACAAGACCGAACTACCCTCTTTTATTGTAGTTGGATCTATTTCTGCAACTTTATAGGTGCTCCAAAACTTAAGTTGGTTATTTTGATAGGTTAACAGGTTTATGCCATTATTTTTGCGATAGGTATTGATAAAATCTATCGCATTTTGCGGGTTGAGATGAAACTTTTTAGCCTTAGTAACCTGATTTTTATCAGCCAAAAAGCTTTTTACCGCTTTTTCTTTAATCAAAAGGTTCTGTTGAATCTCTTGCGCGTCGTGCTCCAGGAGCTCACTTTTGGTTGTAAACCGACTTAATGAAATAGAAGTTGCAATGAGGCAACAGCCCAAAACAAGCAATAGAAATCTTATTTTTACACCAAAGCTCATTTTCATCTACGGATAAAGATATTAAATATTGATAAAAAACAACGCCATAAACAGCTGAGTTTATGGCGTTGGCAAAATATTCTATTTTGAATAAATTAAGCTATGGCAGCACTACTGGTTTGTACTTCGCGGCTTACCTTTTTAACCAATCCCTGTAGCACATTACCTGGACCAACTTCTACAAATTCTGTTGCACCATCGGCTAACATATTCCCTACTGTTTGAGTCCAACGTACAGCACCCGTTAATTGTTTAATTAAATTGCCTTTAATTTCAGTTGGGTCGGTATATGGCTTTGCATCAACATTTTGGTAAACCGGACAAATTGGTGCAGCAATAGCAGTGGCCTCTATAGCTGCCTGCAATTCAATTTTTGCAGGCTCCATTAAAGGAGAGTGGAATGCACCGCCTACATTTAATTTTAAAGCTCTTTTAGCGCCTGCTTCTGTTAGTTTGGCACAAGCGAGATCAATCCCTTCTATGCTGCCCGAAATTACCAACTGTCCTGGGCAGTTATAATTTGCAGGAACGACCACAGCATCAATTTCTGCACAGATTTTTTCAACTACATCATCAGCTAGCCCTAAAATAGCCGCCATGGTTGATGGTTGTGCCTCGCATGCTTTTTGCATGGCATTTGCACGGGCAATAACCAGTTTTAATCCATCTTCAAAGCTTAGTGCATTTGCGGCCACTAATGCCGAAAATTCGCCTAACGAATGGCCTGCAACCATATCTGGTTTAAAATCGTCGCCCAATACTTTAGCTAAAATAACCGAATGCAAAAAGATTGCCGGTTGGGTTACATTGGTTTGTTTAAGCTCTTCATCTGTTCCGCTAAACATAATATCGCTAATGCGGAAACCAATAATCTCGTTGGCTTGTTCAAATAATGCTGCAGCTTTTGGGTGCTCATAAAGATCTTTACCCATACCTACAAACTGTGCTCCCTGTCCGGGAAAAATATATGCTTTCATACCCCTTAATCCCCTAAAGGGGAAATTAAATATTTAGTTAAAATTATTGTTAAATCCATACCCCCTCTAGGGGGATGGGGGTTAATCTAAACTTGCGGTAATTAACCTTAAAAACTCAGCTCTTGTTTTATCGTTACTTAAAAAAGTACCCGTAAAGGCTGATGTTGTGGTTACCGAATTTTGCTTTTGCACACCACGCATAGACATGCATAAGTGCCTGCATTCCATCACCACTGCAACCCCCATAGGGTTAAGGGTATTTTGAATACAATCTCTAATTTCGTTCGTTAAACGCTCCTGCACCTGTAAACGACGGGCAAAAGCATCAACTACACGTGGAATTTTACTTAGCCCAACAATGTGCCCGTTAGGAATATAAGCAATGTGTGCTTTACCGAAGAATGGCAGCATATGGTGTTCGCACATCGAATACACTTCAATATCCTTAACCACAACCATTTGGCTATAATCTTCTTCAAACATTGCACCCTTTAGAATTTCATCAGGTTTTAAATCGTAACCATGTGTTAAATATTGCAGCGCCTTAGCCACGCGCTCAGGTGTTTTTAGTAAACCTTCGCGTTCTGGATTTTCGCCCAACTGGCCAAGAATATCTTTATAATGTGTAGCTACAGCTTCAATTTTATCTTCGTTGTAACGGTCTATTTTTACATAACCGTCTCTCGATTCGCCTTTCAATACGTCTTTATCGCTCATTAATTCGGGTTTTTAGCCAAAGTATTCAACAAAATTATTTTCGGTTTCATAGATTTTTACGCAATGTAAAACTGCACCGCTCTCTGCAATCGGCGCCCACAACTGTTTCCAGATTTCTATGGCCAGATTTTCAGTTGATGCCAACTTGCCTTTCATAAAATCTACATCAAGATTCAAGTTCTTATGATCAACCTTATCTACCACATAATCATTCATCACATCTTTCAGCCATTTCAAATCAACAAGAAAACCTGTTTCCGGATTCACTTCGCCTTTAACTGTAACATATAACCAATAGTTATGGCCATGCCAATTGGGGTTGGCACATTTACCATAAACTTCATTGTTTTTATCATCATCCCAATCGGTACGGGCCAATTTGTGCGCCGCATTAAAGGATGCTTTTCTCGTTATGTAAATCATTACTATAAAATAAAATGCAAATATACAGATAAAGGTTCAAGCTTAAAGACTAAAGACCAAAGCTTACATAAAACTTAAATGAAAACAATCTGCTAACTTTACGTTATGAAAACTTTAGTTGTTGCTGCTACAAAAGCCGAACTCGCCTACTTTTATCAACATTTTAATTTGCCTGATGGAGATTTTGTAGAAAGTAAAAATTTCGATTTGCTGATCACCGGCGTTGGAATGGTAGCAACAGCCTTTGCCCTGGGCAAACATCTTTCATCTAAATATAGTCTTGTGGTAAATTTAGGTATCGCCGGAAGCTTTGATCGGAATATAGCCTTAGGCACCGTATTAAATATAACCGAAGATACTTTTGCTGAGCTGGGCGCCGAAAATGGAGATGAATTTTTAACCATAAGCGATTTAGGTTTTGGGGAGAACCATTACACCTCGAAAACACACAGAAGGATTAACTTACCAGGGGCAAAAGGGATAACCGTGAACCGTGTAACAGGGAGCGAAAAAAGCATTGAAAACCTAATTAAGCGGTTAAATCCAACAACCGAAAGCATGGAGGGTGCCGCTGTTTTTTATGCAGGTAAGCAGTTAAATATAGATTGTTTACAGATTAGAAGTATATCTAATTATGTAGAACCAAGAAATAAAGACAATTGGAAAATTGGTTTAGCGATTAAAAACTTAAACGACTGGGCCATTGCTTTTGTTGGAGAAATGAACTGATTATGACTGATTAGTTTACCACAGTACTTAATTTTGATTTATGAACCCGACACAATTAAAATAACAATTATAATTGTCAGAGGCTCCGTCTAACAACTGAAAACAAAAAAATAAATAGATGAAACTTACACTTGGATTTTCTCCCTGCCCTAACGATACATTTATTTTCGATGCGTTAATTCACCATAAAATTGATACAGAGGGATTAGAATTTGAGGTTTCTTACGATGATGTAGAAACCTTAAACCAAAAGGCGCTTAGGGGCGAATTAGCTATCACCAAGTTAAGTTTCCATGCTTTTGCCTATGTTGCCAACCAGTATGCTTTACTCGATGCTGGGAGTGCCCTTGGTTTTGGTGTTGGGCCGTTATTAATCAGCAAGAATCATTTCGATGGAGAAAATGACGCTGAACTCCAAACGCCAGGCGCTAAACTAAGGGTTGGAATACCAGGAAAATATACCACTGCTAATTTCTTGCTGGGCATTGCTTACCCTCATTTACAAAACAAACAGGAGCTTGTTTTTTCGGAAATCGAATCGGCTTTACTTAACGGGCAGATTGATTTAGGATTGATTATTCACGAAAACAGGTTTACCTATCAGGATAAAGGTTTAACCAAGATTGTTGATTTAGGCGATTATTGGGAAAAACTAACTGGTTGTGCCATCCCATTGGGCGGTATCGTAATCAACCGTAATTTAGATCGCGAGGTACAGTTAAAAGTGAACCGTTTAATCCGCCAGTCGGTAGAGTTTGCCTTTGCGCATCCAAAATCGGGAATCGATTTTATCCGCCAGCATGCCCAGGCCATGGAAGAAAGCGTGATGTACAAACATATTGAGTTATATGTGAATAAATATAGCATAAACCTTGGCGAAGAAGGCCGTAAAGCGGTTGATACCTTATTTAAACTTGCCCAGGAACGGAATATCATCCCTCCTATTCAGGAGAATTTATATATCTAATTCATCGATCCGTAATCTCCGTAGCGGAGAGATCCATAAAAGATTTCTCTCCCGAAGGTTCGGGACTGCACTCCAGTCGAAATGACGATAAATCGGCATCATGATGATCCTGAAACAAGTTCAGGAGGACGATTGGTCTAGTTAATTTAACTTACCAAAAGCTTGTAACCTTTTCCGTGCACGTTGATAATTTCTACCGTTGGATCTGCCCGAAGATACTTACGTAACTTACTCAAAAACACATCCATACTCCTGCCGTTAAAGTAATTATCATCATGCCAGATACTTAACAATGCTTCTTCGCGGGTTAAAACGGTATTCTTTTTCAAACACAATAAACGCAACAGCTCGGCTTCTTTGGTAGAAAGTTTTTGCTGGTGATCGTTATCCGTAATAATCTGGGTTGTATAATCGAAATGATATTGACCGATGGAAAACTGTGTTTCGGCAGCCTCATCGTTGTTATCTGTTTTATTGGCTACGCGCTTAAACATTGCATTAATACGTAGTAAAAGCTCTTCAATGCGGAAAGGTTTGGTAATATAATCATCACCACCTAAATCATAAGCAGCAGATTTATCTTCCAGCATGGTTTTAGCCGTTGCAAAAATAATGGGTACCTGTGTGTTTACCTTCCTAATGTCTTTACCCAAGGTAAAACCATCTTTTTTAGGCATCATCACATCCAGAATACATAAATCGAAGTTCTGCTTATTAAACGTTCTCAATCCATCCTCACCATCGGTGCATAATACTACATCAAACTTGCCTTTAAGCTGCAAATAGTCTTGTAACAATAAACCTAAATTTGGGTCGTCTTCTACCAGAAGTATTTTTTTCATTGGTATATAGTTTGTTTTTTATCGGTAATGAAGCTATCAGATTTTTCACCAATGTAGATGCTTTAACGGTGTTCAAGAAGGCTTGAGCCGTTTATTCATCCCGCTGTGTGATTTGAAAAATCATGATGGTTTCATTTTCTTGTTTTTATTCACATACGTAGCACTAGCCACACTGAAAGTTTGATTCTGAATATGCATAACGGTTTAATTTATGTTGTAGATTAAATTAATACTCCACTATTTTAGCTAAATTAAACCTGTTCTATTTTAATGTATCGATAAAGTAAGCTTTTGTACCGATGTTAACTGTTTATAAAGGTAAAGATATTTCGAACGTGGTTCCCCTATCTTTTTCGCTACTTACCTTAACCGTTCCATTCATTTTTTTAATTATATCCTGAACATAATTTAAACCTAAGCCAAAGCCTTTAACATCGTGTAGGTTACCTGTAGGCACCCTATAAAACTGGTCAAAAATCCGTTTAGAATGCTCCTTGGTCATTCCAATGCCTTTATCAGCTATTTCGATAATTAAATTTTTACCTGTATTGCGGGTAGTAATGGTAATCTCCGGTGTGCTGCTACTGTATTTATTTGCATTATCAATAAGGTTATAAATTACATTAGACAGGTGGAGCTCATCGCCATATACAACGGCATTTTCTGCATCGGTATGTACATTGACAATCGCATTTCTTTTCTGCAGCTGCAATTCCATGCTATCCAACACAATCACAATCAAATCGTTCACATCTACTTCGGTGTTCTCCATTTTAAGCTCACCTTTTTCTAAGCGGGCAATACTTAAAACACGTTCGATGTGACTACCCAGACGAACATTTTCATCATAAATAATCCCTGCCAGCCGTTTTAACCGGGCTTTATCTTCTGTCACCTCCGGATCTTTCAAAGCTTCACTCGCAATCATAATGGTAGCCACAGGGGTTTTAAACTCATGCGTCATGTTGTTGATGAAATCTGTTTTCATCTCCGAAAGTTTTTTCTGCTTTAGAATAGCATAAAGGGTATATGAGAAAATAAAAACAAGTACCAGTAACAGGCCGATGGATGAGGCGAGCGTTGCACTTAGGTTAGAAATAATAGCCGAATTTTTATTGGGAAAACTGACGAAAAGCATCCCTGGATCGCGAAAGATATCGTTCCCAAACAAAGGGGTTTTATAAGTGTTTTCGGGTAAAAATTCTCCTTTAACGTTAGAGGCCGTCATAAAAATAGTCGAATCTTTTCTCGCTAACGAAATCCGGTAAGAAGGTTCTATCGTAATATTATTGGCAAGGAGTTCTTGTTTTAATAAAACGCCCAACGAATTAAAATTAATCCGTTTATAAATTGGCACGTTGGTTTCCTGAAGTTCTTTAGATACATCCTCAACCACACTCGACCGGGTATACGAAAATGTATCTTTACCCAATGCTGCAATTTTAAGCTCTAGTTTTTTCCGCTCAATCTCGTCTTCACGTTGAAATTTTTTCTGCAAATCGTTAGGAATCTTTGGAACATTTGCAAAACCGGGAGTACCATCTCTGGGATCAAAAACCAAATACCTTAATGTATCAGGCAAACTTTGCAGGCTTTTAAATTCGAATGTTTTTGGTGGCGCAGTAAAAGGCTTTGAGCGCATGCTATAACCTTTTAAAATAAGGCTCTTAATATCGATAATCGCATCCATCTGCAAATCCAGCTTATCGCCGTTCTTCGAACTCAACGAAGTATATTCCCTTTCAGAAATTACATTAGGCGCCCTATAAGATACACGGATAATACTATCTTGTTGGTTCAGGTAACTTTCGATCTGGTTTTCTCTCTCGGCTTGCCGCAACTCTGCCTCTTGTACATATTGTTGCCGTAAATCCTTAATATCTAATGCCCGTTGCCTGGAGTCTTGTAGCTGCTTCAGTTTATTTTCGGCATCTTTCCGGTTTAAGTGATCGGCAACATTTCTACGCTGTAGTTTATTTACTACCGATGTTAAGGTTTGGTTTACCTGCTCATCAAAAAGCTGAGATTTTAGTTTATACGATTCCCTGATGTAATACAGCTGCATTACAAAAACACCAAGCAAAGCCACCGTCATTAAAACGGTAATTAACCAAAAACTCTTTTTCTTCATGAACTAGATTGGTTTTAAAATTAAAAAAACCGGAGCATAATCTTCTTAAATCTAAACAGATATCAAAAATACTGATTAGCTAAGTGAAGTATTTGTTTTTAACATATTTTAACAGCGGGAAGTCCGGCGGGGACAAAAAAAATGCCGAGGCTAAAGCCTCGGCATGGTTCAAAATTGTTTGCTTAAAAAAGATTCTTTATTTAGAAAGGCAAATCATCATCTTCACCTGGTGCATTGCTTACATCAACCGGAGCTGCGTAAGCTGGCGTAGCTGCCGGAGCACCTGCTGCAACTGCGTTTATACGCCAAATAACCAAACTGTTAAAATATGATGTTTTACCTGCTTTATCTGTCCAGGGGCGACCACGTAAATTAAAGAAAACCTCTACCTCATCGCCTGCTTTAAATGTATCTAATAATGCAGTTTTATCTTGTAAAGCCTCAAAACGGATATATTCTGGGTATGTTGGATTTTCTGCGTATTCTACTATTAAATCACGTTTTTTAAACGTTTCACTTACTTGTTGTGTGGCACCTACTTCGTGTACTTTTCCTTTAATTTCCATATCTAATACTACTTAATGTACTATAAACATCAAATCTCTATAATTTTATTGATAACTTCGCATATATTATGATGCAAGTTTTCCACAATAAAAGCAAGGTAATTATTACCTGCAACAAGCGCCTTTCGCCTTATTTACAAGAAGAAGTTACGGCTTTAGGTTATACCATCGAGCGGTCTTTTGCTACGGGTGTTGAGCTCAATATCACCCTCACAGAGTGCATAAAGCTCAATTTGAACTTGCGCTGTGCCAGTCAGATCCTCTACGCCATAAAAAGTTTCAAGGCCATTACTCCCGATGATTTATACAATGAAATTGCAGCCATTGAATGGGAAGAACTGATCGATTTTTCGGGCTATTTCTCAGTAACCTCAAATGTTGATAACCCAAATATTACCACACCACTTTTCGCAAACTTAAAAGTAAAGGATGCCATAGTAGACCGTATGAAAGAGAAAAAGGGCATCCGCCCGAACTCTGGATCGGATGCAAATAAAACAGTCGTGCATTTATACTGGAAAGATGCCGATGCCGATGTTTTTATGGATACTTCAGGCGAAACCCTTGCCAAACACGGCTACCGTAAAATACCTGGTAAGGCCCCTATGTTAGAGGCTTTAGCCGCGGGGGTTATTTTAGCAAGCAACTGGGATAAGCAATCGCCATTTATTAACCCAATGTGCGGTTCAGGAACATTAGCTATCGAAGCAGCGCTGATTGCAACCAACCGTGCCCCTGGATTATACCGCATGAATTATGGTTTTATGCACATTTTAGGTTATAATGAAGAAGATTTTTTCGCTGAACGTAGAATTTTAAAAGATCAGGTAATCAAAAATGTTGACCTAAAAATAGTAGCTTCCGATCTTTCGGAAGATGCAGTTGAAGTAACCCGTAGAAATGCTAAGACTGCTGGTGTTGATACTTTAATCGAATTCGAAGTTTGCGATTTTGAGTTAACACCGGTTCCTGAAGATGGCAAAGGCGTTGTTGTTTTTAACCCGGAGTATGGTGAGCGTTTAGGGGTGCACAGCAAGTTGGAACTCACTTATAAACGTATGGGCGATTTTATGAAAACGAAATGCAAGGGTTATTCTGGATATATTTTCACTGGAAATCCTGATCTTGCAAAGAAAATTGGATTAAAAGCTACTAAAAAGATTGAATTTTATAATGGTAAATTAGACTGTCGCTTACTAGAGTATGAATTATATGACGGCTCTCGCAGGGCTCCGTTAACTGAAGCCTAGTCTTTTTCATTGAAAATTAATATATTACGCTCTCTTACGTACCATAACGTAAAAAATTTTGAAAAATATGGAATTTGATGACATGGACCATATGCCCGAATGGGAACATTTTAGCCGATTTGGCCGAGATGATGAGGATGAAGAAAATCTATCAAGTGTTGATGCAGAAAAGGTTAGACTAAAAGTGACCAGGGCTAAAAGTCTTTACAACCAGGCCAGAGCCGTATATAAATATGCCGCCCTGTTCTGCGAAACACTGGAAGGAGAGATGGCCGAAATGACCGCTAACTTAATTATGCAGAATGCCCTCATGTTATGTCCTAAAATTGTTGGGGCAGAAGGGGCAGATATGTATATTTTAAGAATGGAAAATGCCTCTATTATCCGAACCAATTGCCGTGAATTAGAAACCCAGGTGAGAGCAGCAGATATGTTCGAAATCTGTACTCCGGAATATAAAGATATTGTTTTAGACGAAATTGAAAAATTTCGTCTACTCTTTATCGAATGGGTTAAATATTTCGAAAAAGACGAATTTGAAGACGACTGGGGACTATACTAACCCTTAACAGTAAATTTTTAAACGTTTTCTTACTTCCCACCTTTCTCTTCTTGATCTGAGCTGCATAATGCAATAATGCTCCATATCATATCGCTCCTTCTACCTAAAGCATAAAAACCTGATTATCAACCAAAAAACAGCGCACTTAAACATTTAGGTTATTTCTTTGTTATAACAGTTAGTTCATTAATCCGTTTCGTGTAATTCCCGATAGTGCTAAAATTTACACTTTTAAAACTGTTGCGGTTAAAGTTTCGTACATAATGAAATAAACATTAAAAAAATTATCCCTTTTTATGGAAGATGTATTGGCTTTAAAGACAAAGAATGTTGCCGGAAATATCAGAAAAATTAGAGAATATAGAGACTATACTCAGGATTATCTTGCGGCGAAACTGAAAATATCTCAGAATGCTTACAGCAAAATTGAGCTCGGTTATAGTAAATTAACAATCGATCGTTTATTCCAAATTGCAGCAATTTTAGAGGTTGAAGTATCTCATTTATTAACCCTTAACCACAATGATTTAATTAAAATTATTGCTGATGATGAGAACAGGACAGCAGCTGCAAGTTAATATCCGGACGCTGTTGATATCATTTTTTTTACCCTGCAAATAATTCCAATACCTTTGGAAAAAATTTAGAACTATGCAGGCTGCCATTCAAAAAACTATCGATTTTGTTCAGAAAACATTAGCTAATGCAGAAGCAGGGCACGATTGGTTCCATATTGAACGTGTTTTTAAAACCGCTCAAACCATTAATCAGCAAGAAAATGGCGATGAACTTGTAGTAGCTTTTGCCGCATTGTTGCATGATATTGCTGATCCTAAATTTAATAATGGTGATGAAGAATTGGGGCCGAACATGGCTGCGTCATTTTTAGCCTCGATAGCTGTTGAGGCTGAGGTTATCGCCCATGTTAAACTGATTATCCAGAACATGTCGTTCAAAAACAGTTTTGATGGCACAGGTTTTTCCTCAAAAGAAATGCAAATTGTACAGGATGCAGATCGTTTAGACGCCATTGGAGCCATTGGTATTGCAAGAGCATTTACCTATGGCGGATTCAAAAACAGGGTACTTTACGATCCGGCTATTTTACCCGAAGAACACCTCACTAAAGAAAGTTATAAAAATACCACTGCACCTACCATTAACCATTTTTACGAAAAACTGTTGTTGTTGAAAGACATGATGAATACTGAAGCAGGGAAAGCAATAGCCTTAGAAAGACACAATTTTATGCTTCTATACCTGGAGCAATTTTATAAAGAGTGGGATGGTAAATAATCAGCTGTAGGCCATTAAAAATACCTAATAGTAAGTATTCCGAAACCATGCACCAGGGCTTAACTTTACAAAAATTAATCCTCATGCATCCTTATAAACTAAAATACCATAAAAATAGTGTTTTGTTAATCGCGATGGTTGGCATTCCTGTGTTCTTCATTTCTCTAATGTTGTATTGTCTTTTTAGTTTACCTTCTTCGCTTTCCGAAACATCCACGTTGATATTTGTTTCGCTATCAATTATTTTAATGGCACTTCTTTTATTATGGATTACCAAAACGCAGATTTTTGTACATAGTAAAATTTTAATCAGTGAAAAAGGTATAAGCTTTAGATTAAAAAGCACTTCTTTCTTATACCGGAGAACCGAGTTTTTTTCTGGATGGGAAAACATAACCAGCGTAACCGAAATGTTCGATAACCACAATGGAGGTTATTTTTATCAAATTGAATTTAAGCACCCGGATTTTGTTGCAAACTTTAGTCCACTTAAAAATCACGAAACAGAGGCCGACCGCTTCTTTTCTGAACTGCAATACTATCAGGAAAGTTATAATATTGCGCATCAACTGCCAATAAGTAGAAAGCTAACCCCTTCAAACAGTTTTTAGTTAATTATTATTCCAAAATAGAATAGGTTAGATAAATCTATTTGCTAATATTTTTAGTTATTACACTATCTTTGTTAGTAAATATAACCCCTATGTTTGACCGAATCCGTGAAAAATTAAATATTCTTGCTGACGCCGCTAAATATGATGTTTCTTGTTCATCAAGCGGCGGCACGAGAAAAAACACCAATAAAGGCCTTGGCGATAGCCATACATCGGGCATTTGTCATACCTATACTGAAGATGGCCGATGTGTTTCGCTTTTAAAAATCCTCCTTACAAACCATTGTATCTACGATTGTTTGTTCTGCGTTTCGCGGAAAAGCAACGATGTAAAACGTGCGGCTTTTACCGTAGATGAAGTGGTAGAACTGACCATGAATTTTTATCGCCGCAACTATATTGAAGGTTTGTTCTTGAGCTCAGGGATTTTCAAAAATGCCGATTTTACTATGGAAAGGCTGTTGTTAGTCGTTAAAAAACTCCGTTTGGAACAGCATTATAACGGCTATATCCATTTAAAAACCATTCCGGGAGCGAGCGATGAACTGATTAAGGAAGCTGGCTTATATGCCGACCGGATGAGTATTAATTTAGAAATGCCAACTGAAGCCGGCTTGAAGCTTTTGGCTCCCGAGAAAAACCACGAGGAAGTAATTAAACCTTTGGCTTTTGTACAACAGCAGATCAGCCAGTTTACGGCCGATAAAAAACTGATCAAACATGTGCCAACATTTGTACCTGCGGGACAAAGCACACAGATGGTTATTGGCGCCACACCAGAAAGCGACAAAGATATTATGTACACCGCGAATACCTTTTACAAAAATTTTTCGCTAAAAAGAGTTTATTATTCAGGTTATGTACCCATTAGCAACGACACCAGGATGCCCATACTTGGTACACAACCACCACTGCTAAGAGAAAACAGGTTGTATCAAACCGATTGGTTAATGCGGTTTTACGGCTTTAAAGTGCAGGAAATTTTAAACGACGCCAACCCAAACCTTGATATTGATATCGATCCAAAATTAAGCTGGGCGATTAGAAATATGCAATATTTTCCTGTGGATATTAATACAGCTGATTATAAAATGATTCTCCGGATACCGGGAATCGGCGTAATGTCGGCCAAAAAAATCGTGCAGGCCAGAAAGTTCGGAAAACTCAGGATTGACCAGTTGAAAAAAATCGGCGTAGCTTATAACCGGGCCAAACACTTTATTATTTGCCTGGATAGCCCCTATCAGCTGAAAGATTACCAGGGCACACAGATTAAGGCTTTTATTTTGGCCGAAAGCCAGAGCAAATATTTAAAAACAGATAGCAACCAGATGATTTTGTTTTAAAATATCAGAATCATCATTGCGAGGAGGAACGACGAAGTAATCTTTTTACCGATAGTAAAATCTTTCTAAAAAGATTGCTTCAGCCAATGAAAAATTGGCTGAAGCAATGACGACACCCTTCAATATAAAAAACATCCAATGACCTACATTTTCGATGGCACTTTTCAAGGTTTGTTAACCGCTGTTTTCGAATGGTTTGAACGTAAGCCAGGGAAAGTTGTGCTAAAATCTATTTCAATTTTTCAGCCTGAAGCTTTTGCAGAAAGTTTTACGGTTAACACCAATGCAGAAAAAGCAGGTCGGGTTTGGGCAGGGCTGCAAAAGAAACTTAAAAAGGATTGGCAGCGCAAATACTATTGCACTTATTTATCAGAAATACCAGAGGCTTACAATCACCTCTTTCAGTTTACTATATACATTTTTCAAAATCAATTGGGTGCAGAAAGTAATTATGGCAATCCACATGTAATTGCGCTGGCTAAATATGCCAAAAGCGTAGAAAGGGAAAAACACAGAATGGAAGCATTTATCCGTTTTCAAAAAACTGGCGATGGGATATTTTATGCCAACATAGATCCTGATTTTAATGTATTGCCTTTAATATCCAGTCATTTTAAAAACCGTTATGCCGATCAGGCTTGGGTAATTTACGATTTGAAGCGCAAATATGGCTTACATTATAATTTAACAAGCGTTGAAGAAATCACAATCAGCTTTAGCAATGGTGCAGATAAGCAAAATCTTGCGCCAGTTTTAATGGACGAGCGTGAAGCTTTGTATGCGACCCTTTGGAAAGATTATTTTAAAAGCGCCAACATTGTAGCACGGAAAAACACCAAGCTGCATCTGCAGCATGTACCTAAAAGGTATTGGAAATATTTAACAGAGAAAGCGATATAAAAGGGGCGAAACCTAGACATATCTTAATAATCCAGCCGTCATCTCGACTGAAACGCAGTGGAATGGAGAGATCAAACTAGGCAGATTTCTCGACTTCGCTACACTCCGCTCGAAATGACGACCGGTGATTAAATAATAAATCTGGCTCAAAAAATCAAAACTTACTGCCATGCTGACACCCACATTCTCAATTAGCGTGAAAAGTTTGACAGTTTGGTGAAAATTTGTCCCGCTAAGCCTCTTGGCATAAAAAGTGTTAATTGTAAGCTTAGTTAAAAAACTCAAATCAAAATAAAAAAATAATAAAAGTTATGGCGTTAAACCTTAAACCAATTGCTGGCAGTTCGAACAGAGTAATAGTTGAACCGGCTGCGGCAGAAGAGAAAACTGCATCAGGTTTGTATATCCCTGATACTGCAAAAGAAAAACCATCTAAAGGGACTGTAGTTTCTGTTTCTGAAGAAGATGCTGAAGGTAAAAAAGCGAGTGTAAAAGTTGGCGATGTTGTAATTTATGGTAAATATGGTGGCACCGAATTCCCGTACGAAGGTAAAGATTACTTAATTATGCGCGAAACTGATATTTACGCTGTTGTTGGGTAAAAATTAAAATGTTGCAACGTTGTAATGTTGTAATGTTATATAAATCGGAGGAATGAAATGTTTCAACCTTCAACATTAAAACTTTAAAATATTCTTAAAAATGTCAAAACAAGTAAAATATAACGTAGAAGCTCGTGATGCCCTGAAAAGAGGTGTTGATATTCTTGCAAATGCAGTAAAAGTAACATTAGGTCCAAAAGGACGTAACGTAATTATCGATAAAAAATTCGGTTCACCGGCAATCACCAAAGATGGTGTTACAGTGGCAAAAGAAATCGAATTGAAAGATGCCGTTGAGAACATGGGGGCTCAAATGGTTAAAGAAGTAGCTTCAAAAACAGCTGATATTGCTGGTGATGGTACTACTACTGCAACTGTATTGGCGCAGGCAATTATTACTACAGGTATTAAAAACGTTGCTGCTGGTGCAAATCCAATGGATTTAAAACGTGGTATTGACAAAGCGGTTGCTGCTGTTGTAGAAAACTTAAAATCTCAATCACAAGCGGTTGGTGATGATAACAATAAAATTAAACAAGTTGCCTCTATATCGGCTAACAACGACGAAGTTATCGGTTCGTTAATTGCTGAGGCAATGAGTAAAGTTGGTAAAGATGGTGTAATTACTGTTGAAGAAGCAAAAGGTACTGAAACTGAAGTTAAAACAGTTGAAGGTATGCAATTTGACAGAGGTTATTTATCTCCATATTTTGTTACCAACGCAGATAAAATGGAAGCTGAATTAGAAAATCCTTACATTTTAATCTACGACAAAAAAATCAGTAACATGAAAGAATTGTTACCGGTTTTAGAAAAAACTGTTCAGACTGGTAAACCATTGGTTATCATTTCAGAAGATTTAGATGGCGAAGCTTTAGCAACATTGGTAGTAAATAAAATCCGTGGTTCGTTAAAGGTTGTTGCTGTTAAAGCTCCAGGTTTTGGTGATAGAAGAAAAGCAATGTTAGAAGACATCGCGATCTTAACTGGCGGTATTGTGGTATCAGAAGAAAGAGGTTACAAATTAGAAAATGCTGATTTAACTTATTTAGGCTCTGCAGAGAAAGTTGTTGTTGATAAAGACAATACAACTGTAATTAACGGTGCTGGCAATTCAGATGATATTAAATCACGTGTTAGCCAAATTAAATCTCAGATCGAAACAACTACATCTGATTACGATAAAGAAAAATTACAAGAGCGTTTGGCTAAATTAGCTGGTGGTGTTGCAGTTCTTTACGTAGGTGCAGCTAGCGAGGTTGAAATGAAAGAGAAAAAAGACCGTGTTGATGATGCTTTACATGCAACCCGTGCGGCTGTAGAAGAAGGTATTGTTGCTGGTGGTGGTGTTGCTTTTATCCGTGCGGTTGAAGCTTTAGCTAACCTAAAAGGTGCTAACGAAGATGAAAACACTGGTATCCAGATCATCCGTCGTGCTATCGAAGAGCCATTACGTCAGATTTGCGAAAACGCAGGTATTGAAGGTTCTATCGTAGTTCAAAAAGTTAAAGAAGGTAAAGCTGATTTCGGTTACAATGCACGTACTGATGTTTACGAAAACTTAATTGGTGCTGGTGTTATCGATCCAACTAAAGTAAGCCGTGTAGCATTAGAAAATGCAGCATCTATTGCAGCAATGTTATTAACTACTGAAGTTGTTTTAGCAGACGAACCTGAAGAAGGTGGTGCTCCAATGCCTCCAATGGGCGGCGGCGGCATGGGTGGTATGATGTAATACCATTCTGCAACGAAACGATTTCGTGTAAAAATATACCCTCAAGGTTTAATACCTTGAGGGTTTTTTTATGCGTTATTATAGCAAAAACGAAGCTTTACCAAAGCTATAACCCATTCATTTAGTTGATGTTGGTGTAAAATTTTGTTATTGTAATGCAAAAATTACGTTCTTTGCAACGAATATTTATTGACGCGTCTTAGGTCGAATTCTCATTTCTGAGATTGGATTAAAGCAAGTTTAACCAACAACGCTTCCAGAACGCAATAAAATCATTCCCTAGTGTTAGAGATTTATGAAGATTCGTTGTAAAAGGAAATGGCTTTCTTTTGTCCTATTTTTTGGGGCATTTTTGTTCACGTCAAATGTTTTCGCCCAAATTACCATAGGCTCAGTTGATGCAGGCCCTTTTACTCCCGGCAGTACCATTGCGGTTCCTTTTAATATCAGTGCAGGCTGTGCGGCTCAAGGAAACCAATTCCAGTTATATCTTTCCGATCAGAATGGAAGCTTTAGTGCCGAAACACTCATAGGCAGTTATAGCGGCTTCTACAGTACCTATGTCAATGGTAAACTTCCGGCAAGCCTTACACCTGGCACAGGTTATCAGGTTAGGGTAAAATCAACCGCTCCGGCATTCGCAAGCACACCATCAACTGCTTTTGAAGTAAAAGCAGGGCCGCCGGTTGAGGCTAAATTGACATCAACATTGTTAAATGCGGCAAATGATGAAACTTTTGGCACCTGCACCAGCAAGGCCAATAATGCTTTCTTCCTCACAAATGCATCTACAGCAAATAGTACGGTTACCGCGAGTATAACCGACGAAGTAAATGGTGGGGGGCCAACATTAATCAATTTCCCCACTGCAATACAACCTTTTACCGCTCAACAGACACATTATACCATTTACACCAAGGCGGTGATGCCCGATGGCTCGGTGGCAACAAAAGCCTATCTACTGATCAATAATAAAGCGATAACCGCTTTTGCCAATTCGGGCAATACAGTGGTTTGTTTGCCATTTGGCGCCTTAACATTTAGTGTAGATGTGAGTTCGAGTGCAGGTATTCAAAATAACTTCCCTGGAGACATTTATACGATTACCTGGGGTGATCAAACCACCTCAACCTATACCCTTTGCGAGATTATTGCCAATGGCGGTAAGGTTACACATGCTTATACCAAATCCTCTTGCGGAAGTGTTTCTACCTCCAGTGCGGGCACAATATACAACGCTTTTGATGTATCTATTAATGTATCGAATGCATTCTGTACCACCATGGGTACGCCTGTTTCCTCTTCGGCTAAAGTAGTGGTAAAACCTATAAATTCGTTTGCCTTTAATACCCCCGGCTGTACCAATGCCAACATCACATTTGTGAATACCTCGGTTTTGGGCGAAAACCCGAACACCAATACCGCAGCCTGTACACCCAATAACGTAACCTATAACTGGTATGTTGATGGGGTGATTAAAGAGGTTGATAAGCCAAAATCATACAATTTTGTATACAAGTTTCCAACCCATGGAGAATATACTATCCGCCTAGAATCTAAAAACATTACAGGCGAGTGTGATGCCGATCCGGTAGAAATGAAAATCTGTATCCAGGATCCGCCAAAGCCAGATTTTAGTTTACCATCAAATACAATTTGCTCTGGAACAACATTAAAAGCAACTGATCTTTCTGTTTTAGATAATATCTGCGATGCAGCCAATAACTATTCATGGTCAGTTACACCTGCTGTAGCTTTTACAGGTGGTACAAATGCAGCAACCAAAGAACCGGAGTTCAATTTCACCAATCCAGGTACTTACATCATCACCTTAAATATTACTACGCCATCTTGCGGTGTAGTTACAAGTCTGCCACAAACTGTTGTCGTTAATGCGAGTCCTGTAGCTACGCTATCGCCCGATATCACGTTGTGTAACCTGGCTACTTACGATTTTAACAATACCACAACAGGGCCAACCCAAACATTAATTACCGGCACTACAAAAGATTTACCAGACAGTTATACCTGGACAGTTGTTCCATCGGGATCGGGCACCTATAGCTTTACTGGTGGCACCACCGCCAATTCTAAATATCCATCAATAAAATTCGATAGCTACGATACTTATACCGTAACTGTTATACACAAAAATAATTGTGGCACGGTAAGCGATACCCAAATCCTTACCTTCAGTACAGCACCAGTGATTAGCGCAGGGCCAGATCAAAATATCTGTTTTAACGACCCAAGTTTTGCGCTCAGCGGAACCATAACTGGTGCTACTGCTACACAAGCCTGGATTGGCGGCTTAGGAACATTTACCCCCAGCAGAAACGATTTAAATGCAACCTACACGCCAACTGCAGCCGAAAAAACAGCGGGCACGGTTACTTTACGACTAAGGGTTACCACCGCACTCGCCGCCCCCTGCAACCAGATTGACGACGATATTATCCTTAAAATAAAACCCAATATCAGTTTAACGAGCGCAGCAGCTAAAACCATCTGTACCGGTAATAGTGTTGCCTACACACCTACTTCTGCGGCAGCGGGTGTAACTTACACCTGGACCGCTACCGGAACCGCATCAGCAACTGGATATACTGCCAGCGGAAGCGGAGCCATTAACGATATCCTTACCAATACCGACCTAAATGCTGATGCAAACGTAACTTATATCATCACTCCACATTTAGATGGCTGCGATGGAACACCTTTTAATTTGGTAGCTACCATTAAACCTAACCCTATTGTAACACCAACTGCAGCAAATGCGACCATCTGTAACGCCACTTCATCGGCCATAACCTTAACAACAAACTTAACGGGTGTAAATTATACTTATACCAGTGTAATCACCGGAGCAATAACCGGAAATAGCAATAGAGCGGTAGCATCTGCAGGAACGCAAATTAATGATATCCTAACCAATACAGGCACCACTGCAGGTACGGTAACTTATACCATTACACCTATCTCTACAAATGGCTGCCCTGGCACACCAACCAACATTACCATTACCGTTTTGCCAAGTGCAACACTGCCCAATGCCGGGCCGGATGAAGCCATTTGTAACGCAAGCACTTACACCTTAAAAGGAAATATACCGGTAGTTGGCACAGGCAAATGGACAATCGTTACTGCGCCTACAGCCGTAACTTTTGCTGATGACACGCAGGGCAATACAACAATTGCTGGTTTGCTGGCAGGGAATACATATACCTTAAGGTGGACAATAAGCGACACCAACTGCGCTACATCGGGTGATGATGTCAGGATCACGGTTAACCCGCTCAGTGTTGGCGGCACAACCACAGGCGATGTGAATGTATGCGCGGGTGCAAATGGCGGAAACATCAATTTAACAGGGCAGGTTGGAAATATTATCCGTTGGGAAAGATCTATCGATAATGGCACAAACTGGTCTACCCTAATCTCAACAGCAAATCCGTATGTATTTTCTAACCTTACCATAAGCACGCAGTACCGTGCGGTAATTCAAAGTGGTAGTTGTGCAGAAGCCCTATCAACCGTAACCACCATCACCGTAAATCCGGGCACAGTTGCGGCCAATGCAGGGGCTGATCAAAACCTATGCAGTGGAAATGGTATTACTTTAAATGGAAATAATCCCACACCTAATAGCGGTACGTGGACTTTAACATCAGCACAAACAGGCATTACCATAACCGACCCTACACTGTACAACACCACGGTTACCGGTTTGGTACCAGGGCAAACTTATACCTTCAGGTGGACTATTTCTGGTTTCAATGGCTGCCCTCCATCTGTAGATGATGTAACCGTCACCTATTACTCGCCTGTTACCAATAATATTACCGCATCAACAGCGCCAGTTTGTGCCGGACAAAGCATCACCATTACTGGCGATATACCTACTGGCGGAACAGGAACATTTGCCTACCAATGGCAGAGTAGTACCGATGGAAATACCTGGAGCAATGTTCCTTCGGCCATTAATAAAGATTTAAGTCTAATTGTAAGCACCTCAACCTATTTCAGAAGATTGGTAAACAGCACCATCTGTACTTCAATTAGTAATTCATTACAGATTACCGTTTTGCCAGGCCTAACCAACAATACCATTGCTGCCGATCAAAACATTTGTATCGGCGCACCTGCAGCGGCTTTAACAGGTACTACACCGAGTGGTGGCAGCGGAACTTACATGTACCAATGGCAATCAAGTTTAAATGGAACAGCCTGGAGCGATGTATTGGGCGCAAACAGTGTAAGCTTTACACCTCCAACACCAACCGTAAGCATTTATTACCGTCGATCGGTAGCTAGCGGCGCTTGCAGTAACAATTTAAGCAACCAGATTAAGATAACGGTGAACCCACATGCTAAGGCAGAATTAGTTTTTAATACAGATAAAGCTTGTTCGCCCTTTGTTTTAACAGCCACCAATATATCGGCTACGCCTTATACAGACCGCAACAATACTTATACCTGGCTTGCTAATGGAGTACAGATTGGTACAGGAATTACTTTTCCAGGCTATACTATTGCAACAGATAACGAAAGCGTTATTATCAAATTGGTCGTAACAAGCAGCCTGGGCTGTAATAGTGATGAAACCAGTCATACTTTTAGCACAGTACAAAATGTAACCGCTGCTTATACACAAAGTGCAACATCTGACTGCGGACCTTTAAATGTTGTTTTTACCAATACTTCCAATTCGCTAACAGCAGCTACCTTTAACTGGGATTTTGGAAATGGTACTAATTCAAATCTGGCTCAACCGCCAGCGGTTACTTATCAGGCAGACCCGGCGGGGAAAGATATCACTTACACCGTTACTTTAAAGGCAACCACCGCCTGTGGCACCACCACGCAAACCTCAACCGTATTGGTAAAAGCAAAACCGGTTTCCGTTTTTTCTCCTGATAAAACAACTGGCTGCTCCCCTCTCGCTGTTACCTTTAGCAATACTTCACCTGGAAATTATACCAGCTATACCTACGATTTTGGTGATGGCTCAGCACCTTTAACCGTTATCGATAAAAATAGCGTAAGCCATACCTATACCACTTTGGCTGTTAAAGATTATGTTGTAAAAATGACAGCAACCAATGAATGTGGAAGCAATGAATCTCAATACTCTATCCGCGTTTCACCTAACGACATTACGCCAGAATTGGTCGTAAACAGCAACCAACTTAAAGGCTGCGCACCTTTAAAAGTCGATCTCTTTAACAATACTAAAGGGGCCGGCACTTTTGTTTACGATTTTGGCGATGGAAGCACTACGGTAACCCATACCGCACCTGAAACCCTATCACATACCTTTACCGCACCCGGAAAATATACCATTACCTTATACGCATCAAATAACTGTTCCAACGCTTCAACAACCGAAACAGTTGAAGTTTTGCCACAACCCAGCGTAAGTTTTGCAGCAGATAAAACAAGTGGGTGTGATGGGGTTACCGTAAAGTTTAAAAATGCCAGTACTGGTGCAATAGGTTATGTTTGGGATTTTGGAGATGGCTCGCCAACATCCAACGCTATAGAGCCTACGCATACTTTTAATGGTTCGGGGAAAAATTATACCGTTACCTTAACGGCAACCAATGCGCTCGGCTGTACAAACAGCACAACCATAGCCGATTTTATCCATGTTGTTGCGCCACCAGTGGCCACATTCACTGTTAGTCCTGGGAACGAAGTATCCATTCCCAACTATTCATTTGCCTTTAAGGATATCAGTACCGATGCTGTAAGCTGGGAGTGGACTTTTGGTGATGGATCGGGATCAACCCTACAAAACCCAAACCATACCTATGCCAACGAAGGCACTTATACTGTAACCCTGAAAGTACTGAACAAAGAAGGCTGCTCTTCAAGTACCTTCCAATCGGTGCGGATTATTGGTGTACCGGGTTACCTAAACATCCCCAATTCATTTATGCCGGCAAGTGCAAAAAACGAGATTAAAGTCTTTAAAGCAAAAGGCCGCGGCATAAAAGAGTGGCAAATGTCGGTTTTTAACAAATGGGGCCAATTACTTTGGGAAACAACCAAACTAGACGATGCCGCACCACTGGAGGGATGGGATGGGACTTATAAAGGACAAGAACAGCCACAAGGTGTTTATTACTGGAAAGTAGATATAAAATTTATTAATGGCAGCGATTGGAAAGGAATGACTTACGATTCATCTCCTCCGAAGAAAACGGGTGTAATATATTTAATAAGATGATGAGGAGAGGGATAATATTATTTTGGTTTGCGTTAATGTTGCCGTTAATGATTTCGGCGCAAGACCACATTTATTCGCAGTTTTACAATGCGCCGATTTACTTAAATCCCGCTTTAACAGGTCAGTTTGAGGGCGACATTAGGTTTAATGCCCTATACCGCAACCAATGGACGGGTTTAGCCAGTGATTTTTCGTACATGAGTGCTTCAGGAGACCTCAATCTACGGAGATTAAACAGCGGCATTGGCTTAATTTTTAACCGCAGCAGCGAGGGCACAGCCTATCTGGTAAAGAATAATATTGCTGTAAGTTATGCTTACATTATCGGGGGAGACGACTTTGCCCTTTCATTTGGATTACAGGGTGGCATCACTAACCAAAAGCTAAACTGGGATAAACTTGTTTTTGGCGATCAGATCGATATCAACACGGGCTATATTCCTGGTAGTATTTCTGGCGCCGAAAGACCAAGTGTAGATAGTCGGTATTATTTCGATTCCAATGCAGGGGCCAACCTGGTGGTGGGGAAATTCATGATGGGATTAGCAGTACATCACCTTAACCGCCCGGATGAATCCTTATCGGGTTTTCAGGCCAAGTTGCCGATGCGTATCTCAGGCAATTTAAGCTACAAGTTAACCTTGGTACCAGATGAGTACGATCGCGATGGGAATTACCTCATCCCCTCCATTGTTGCCTACAAACAGGGCAACGTAAAATCGTTCAGTGCGGGCATGCAATATAAATATGCGGGCATAAACGCAGGCATATGGTACCGTAACGATGGCAATTCGAATGGAAATGATGCGATTGTTTTTTCTGTAATCTTCGATATTTTTAACCGCAGAACAAACGGTGAGAAATTCAGGTTAGGCATTAGTCATGATGCTACAACCTCTAAAATCAACTACAGCAACACTGGTGGAACATCCGAAATTGGTGTGGGTTATGAAAAATATTTTCCAAATAGTTCGAGTGGTGGCAGAGCAAATGGCCTAAGATGTTACGATTTTTATTAATTTGCCTTTAATAATTCAAGGCGATGAACGAGATCATAGACCAAAACCATTTCATTACACAAAGTGAAATCAATAAATTTCTATTGGCTACCCTGCTTTGTGGCTTAATCGGAGCAGAACGCGAGTACAGAAGTAAATCTGCCGGACTCAAAACCATGATGATGATTGGTTTGGGCGCTACCTTATTTACCATCCTGTCCATTAAAATTGGCCCAACCAGTCAAGACCGCATTGCCTCGAACATTGTTACAGGAATCGGGTTTTTAGGCGCGGGGGTAATTTTTAAGGAAGAAAACCGCGTTAAAGGGCTCACTACCGCCTGTATCATCTGGATTGTTGCTGCAATTGGAATGGCCGTAGGCTCAGGTTACTACGAACAGGCTATAGGGGTAACTATTGTGGTTTTATTGGCGCTGATTATTTTCCCTTTTTTAGAAGAAATTGGCGACCGCCGTTTTACCAAAAGGCTTTATCGCATTGTTAAAAAACAGCATACCCATGGCGATTTAGAAAGCTATGAAGAGGTTTTCCGCGAAAGTAAACTCAAACCACAACGAGGAAAACACCAATTGGTAGATAATATTATCACCGGAAACTGGGCGGCTACAGGCACGCCTAAAAATCATCAGAAATTTGTAGAGCGCATGCTTAAAGACGATGAAATTATTGAGTTTGATTTTTAACCGAGTCGAACAAATCTATTTTTTGGGCTTGTAAGGCTAGTTTTTTCTCTTCCATGACTATTGTATCCGACCAAAGGTCGTGCCACGGTGCACAAGGATTACCCAATGCACTAAAGGCATTGAACGGGATAGCGCTTACAATATTTCGGATAAATGCTTTTTGAAAGTAATGTCGCTACCATCAGGATTTACAGCTCTTGTTCCTGTAATTAACTTTCCAATCGATCTGCCGTTAGACATTCCTTCTGTTATAAACATTCCATTTTAGAGCCTTTAAATTAGATCTTTCTAAGGTAAAATATTTTCACCATGGGCCTAAATTAATTTATCTAAAATCATAAAACAATCATAGCTTTGTGTAACTATATTCATAATGATCAAGGAACAGATTTCAGTTTTCGATATTTTTAAAATAGGCATAGGCCCATCCAGTTCACATACCTTAGGCCCATGGCGGGCCGCACAACAGTTTACAGCTTCGCTTACCCAAAACAACTTGATTGATGAAATTGAGGGTATAAAAATATTGCTTTATGGTTCGCTTGCCAAAACAGGTAAAGGCCACGGAACTGATGTAGCTATTCTACTCGGTTTAACAGGAGCTGATCCGGTAACTTTTGATGTAGATGCCGTTACACCAACCTTCGAAAGCATCCAAAGAGATAAGAAATTAAATCTTGCTGATCATTTAATTCTTGATTTTGATTACGATAACGACCTGCTTTTTCTTTTTGCCGAAAGTTTGCCCTTTCACCCAAATGCGGTTACTTTTCAGGCATTTTTAAAAGGAGGAAGAGCATTTTCAGAAACCTATTACTCTATTGGTGGTGGTTTTGTGGTAAAAGAAAGCGAAGACAATAGTAAGAAACCACAGGTAGACCTTCCCTTTCCTGTAGAAAAAGCAAAAGACCTTTTACACTGGTGTTTATCTACAGGTTTAAAGGTGAGCGAAATCGTAATGGAGAACGAACTGGCCTGGCGAACCGAAGCAGAGACCAAAAAAGGCATCCTGCAGCATTTTGCGGTTATGCGCGACTGTATTTATCGCGGATGTCATACCACAGGGTTTTTACCAGGCGGTTTAAATGTGGCGCGAAGGGCATTTCCGCTAAATAAACGGTTAATTGGTAAAAGTGAATATTCAGATTACAATAGCTGGGTAGAAGCCATTAGAAAAGGTGGAAACGGCTTTAATTATACTTTAGATTGGGTAAGCTGCTTCGCGTTAGCGGTTAACGAAGAAAATGCATCTTTTGGTCGTGTGGTAACGGCCCCTACCAATGGTGCTGCAGGCGTAATTCCAGCCGTATTACAATATTTCATTACCTTTTGTGATGGTTACAGCGAAGAAAAAATCATCCAGTTTATTGCCTGTGCTTCAGAAATAGGCAGTATCTTCAAAAAAGGAGCAACAATATCAGCCGCTATGGGCGGATGTCAGGCCGAAATTGGCGTTTCCTCAGCCATGGCTGCAGCAGCGCTAACAGAGTGTTTAGGTGGCTCGCAAAGACAGGTTTTAATGGCAGCAGAAATTGCCATGGAACATCACCTAGGTTTAACCTGCGATCCGATTGGCGGTTTGGTACAGATCCCTTGCATCGAAAGAAACACCATGGGCGCTATTAAAGCCATCACAGCCAGTCAGCTAGCCCTACAAAGCAACCCTGATAAGGCTAAAGTAAGTTTAGATGCAGTGGTAAATACCATGTGGGAAACCGCGCTTGATATGAATGCCAAATACAAAGAAACATCTGATGGAGGATTGGCAACCAATATTCCGATCAGTTTGCCAGAATGCTAATTCAACATTGTTGCAATAAAATGACCAATGTTATCGATTTACTGCAAATTTTCCGGCGCCAAATCAACAAGTATTTTTACATTCGCTGAATTATTAATTATTCATAAAAAAATGATCAACTACACAAAAATCAGTGTGATTGGTTTGGCTTTGTCGTTATCTATATCGGCGACTTATGCACAAGACAATCTCGTTAATTCTTTAAAAAACAACCAAAGCGAAAACAGTGCTTCTTCTTTTAAATTTACTGAAGTGATTAACTTGGCCAATACACCAGTTCAGAATCAAGGATCTTCAGGTACTTGCTGGAGCTACTCTACCAACTCATTTTTAGAATCAGAAATGATTAAAGCGGGTAAACGGCCCGTAACATTATCTCAGCTTTTTTCGGCCCGTAACGCTTATGTAGAAAAAGGTAAAAATTACGTGCGTATGCATGGTGCAGTTTCATTAGGTGATGGTGGTGCCTTGCACGATGTAATCAACATGTACAGAAAATACGGTGCGGTTCCGCAAGAGGTATACACCGGATTAAATTATGGTACTAAAATCAATAAAACTGCAGAACTTGGCGATATCGAAAAAGGTGTTTTAGAAGCTGTTGTAAAGAATGCAAATGGCGAGTTAACCCCAAACTGGTTAAAAGCCTATACTGGTGTAATTGATGCTTATTTAGGTGCTGTACCAGAAAACTTTACCTATAATGGCAAAAAATACACACCAAAAACTTTCGCTCAGGAAGTGGTGGGTTTAAATGCTGATAACTATGTAGAACTTTCATCGTTCAACGATCATCCTTTCTATAGCAAATTTACTTTATTAGTGCCTGATAACTGGTCTTTCGATCAGGTTTATAACGTTAAAGTAAACGAGTTAACAGACATCATCGATAACGCTTTAAAAAGCGGTTACACTGTTGCATGGGCTACAGATGTAAGCGAAAAAAACTTCAGCTGGAAAAACGGTGTGGCTTTTGTTCCGCAAACACCTTTCGCTGACATGACCGTGAAACAGAAAGCAGATATGTTTAACGGCCCGCAGCCAGAAATGGAAATTACGCAGGAGAACCGCCAACTTGCTTTCGACAACTATCAAACAACTGATGATCATGGTATGCATATTGTTGGTTTAGCCAAAGATCAAACAGGTAAAGAATATTATATCGTTAAAAACTCCTGGGGTGCGACTAACGATTATAAAGGATACTTATATGTAACCAAAAACTACGTAAAATATAAAACAACAGCAATTTTATTAAACAAAGCAGGTATTCCATCTGCAATTTCCAAAAAATTAGCTTTGTAATTAACCTAATCATTCAAGGAGCCGCAGAAGAAATTTTGCGGCTTTTTTGTTGGAGTTTAACCGCAAAGGGGCGCCAAGGTTTTCGCAAAACCTAATGGTCGTCACGCTGAATTTATTTCAGGGTCTATCCTAGCAAGAAAGATGCTGAAACGAGTTCAGCATGACGATCGTGGTAAGAAATTGTGTTAAAACTGGTCACGGCGGATAAATGTTAATCAAACTTAAGCGCATAAGACTTCCTCTGCGCTCGCATACTTTGTGTTTAAAAACCGAGATAATTTTTAAACCAGTCCTGAATAAGTCAGCACCAACCACCATAAACCCGTGGTGATAAAACACAATAAAATTCCGATTCCAACCACCAAATTAGAAAGCTTCGGATTAAGGTTATACTGATCGGCTACTACGCCAGCCGTTACCAATGTTGGCATAGCCATTTCGAAAATCGTTATTTTGGTAATCATTCCACCCATACCTAAAACAAGTGCCATAACCAAAACTATCAACGGCGCTAAAATCAGTTTATACAATAAAGCAAAACTAATGTGTTTCAATTCGCTAAACCAACCGCCAAATTTTAGCTGTAAACCTATTGAAAACAATGCCAATGGGCCAACCGTACCCGCTAGTTTTTCGAATAATGGATCCAGTGAAGAAAGGTCAATAAAATGAGGGAGGGTCAGCGCCAAAACGCAACCAATAAGCGGCGGAAAGGTCATTACTTTTTTCAACACCAATTTCGGGCTTAACTTTTGATTTTGCGAGGAGCGGATGGCTACAATAACACCAATGGTAGATAAAAGCATAAAGGTAACCTGATCGCAGATAATGGCGACAGCCAGTTCTTTTTCGCTAAAATAAGCCACAATTAAAGGAAACCCTAAAAATGAAGTATTACTTAAAGAACTGGTTAGTTTTAATCCGCCAGCAGTGGATTTGCTAATATTCTGGATGCGACTGTACAGGGTAATAAATAACCAACCAAATAGCCATACACAAATTGGTGCCAGTACAGGAAAGAATAAATCCTTAGTCCAGGTAATGTGTGGCAGATATTTAAAAGAAACTGCTGGTAGCGCGATATAGATAATCCAGGCATTAATGCCTTTGTGCGCATCTTTGGGTAGCGATTTGCTTTTTCTGAAAAAAATCCCGGCTAAAATGCATAAACCTATAATAATGAAGTTTGCCATTGTTAGCGCAAAGATAATTTATAAAAGAAAAACGCCAATAAGAAATGTACTTATGGCGTTTTAAATAATTTATACCGAAGGTTTTGGTTTTTTCTTTTTGTTCCAAACCTTTTTCTTGCCCTTATGTTGAGGTCTCTTTTCTTCCACATGGGTAATTTCCATTGCAGCTATGCTTTCTGGTAGTGGCATGCGGGGAACTTCCTTCTCGATTAATTTTTCGATATTATCGAACTTGCGTTTATCTCTTCCGTTAACCAATGTAATGGCCGTTCCTTTGGTTGCAGCTCTTGCCGTACGGCCAATACGGTGTACGTAATCAGCCGGATCGCCAGGAACATCATAATTGATTACCAAGTCGATTCCTTCTACATCGATTCCGCGCGATAACACATCTGTTCCGATTAAAATTGGTAATCTCCTGTTTTTGAAAGCCAGTAAAATATCTTCGCGTTCTTTCTGCCCCAAATCGGAGTGAAAAGCTTCGGCTTTAATGCCCAATCCTTTAAAAGTTTTATATAAAGCTTTCACTTTTTCTTTGGTCGAAACGAAAATAATGCTACTCTTATATTGTCCGCTTTTAAAAATATCGGTTAATAAGGCCTGTTTCTGTTGGTCGTGAATATTATAGGCCTGTTGATCGATCCCTTCAGCAGGTTTAGCGATTGAAATGGTAATCTGCTTCGGTTCGTGCAAAATCTTGCCCGCCATGGTCCTTATTTTCGGCGCCATCGTAGCTGAAAATAAAAGCGTTTGCCTTTTCTTTGGCAGGTAGCTTATAATGCGGATAATATCATCATAAAAACCCATATCCAGCATCCTATCCGCTTCATCTAAAATTAAATGCTGCAAATGTTCCAGTTTTAACACACCTGAAGATAAATGTGCCATTAGCCTGCCCGGAGTGGCAATAATAATATCTACGCCATCACGCATAGAACGTTTTTGCTGTTCGTATGCGATACCATCGCCCCCACCGTAAACAGCCAAAGAACTGATATTGGTAAAATAAGCTAATGCTTCAACCTGTAAATCAATCTGTTGTGCAAGTTCGCGCGTTGGAGCCAATATCAAGGTATTGTTGTGCCTATCGGCGGCCTTGCTAATTTTATCCATTACGGGTAAAAGGTAGCTGGCCGTTTTTCCTGTACCGGTTTGAGCGCAGGCAATCAGATCATGATTATCTAAAATTACCGGGATGGCTTGTTCTTGTATTGGAGTAGCGCTTTTATACCCCATGGCCATTAAGCCCTCGTATAAATCGGGGTTAAAATTAAAATCGTTAAAATTCAATCTATTGTGTTTATGTCTTTTAGCAAAAGTACCTTAAAATACCGCTAATAACAAACCGCATTTTAATATCGATGTGTTAAATGATTTTGAAGGCTAAATGTGCAACGCTTTAAGTGGCAAAAAACAAAAAAGCCCCGGTCGTTATAAACAACCGGGGCTTGGAAATTATAATAGACGAAACTTAGTCTACCAGAATATCTTTCTCTGGTGTATTCGTTTCAGGGTTTTTAGGTAGTGTAACCTTCAAAATTCCATCAGCATAACTGGCCGAAATATTTTCTACTAAAACTTTTCCGTTTAGGCCAAAAGCCCTTTCGAAAGTGCCGTTGCTATATTCTCTCCGGCTATACTTTTTTGCCGAATCGGTTTCTTCTTTAGCTTGGTAAGAAATGGTTAATACATCATCTTTAGTAACCACCTTTAAATTTTCTTTTACCAAAGCCGGTGCAAAAAGCTCAATAATAAAGCTGCTTTCTGTTTCTTCTATATTAGCGGGCACTTTTCTAAAGCCCTGGTTAAACATGGCGTGTTTGTGGTGACCGAAAGGACCACCAAAGTGCCTTCCAAATCTTCCGTCTCCTGCGCCAAAGCGACTATGCATCTTGCCCGAATGGCATCTATGTTCGTTGTACATTTTGTTTAATTTTAATTGTTATTTATTGTGTTAATTTATTGGCTTAAGCCAATATTAGTTGTAAGCCGCCTGCTCCGTTTTAGGGATACCCAATAGCTGTGTAATGATATTTGCATAGGGATATGATGGCGAGAAAACGGCGTAATCAAATTTTAAACCCCTTATCTGAACCAAAATATCATCGATAAATTTCATTGGCTCAAGCAGTGCGCTGATTAATCCCGATTTAGGTTTCACTTCTTCATCCACTTCCTTTTTCCCTTGAAAAATATTCAGCTCCCTGTTGTATGCTTTAAAGTTTGCACCGATTTGTTCTATAGGGGCTTTAAACTCATCTGAACTAAAGAAGGTTACCTTCTCCCCTCGCGCAATCAGTTCGTTTGCCATACCCAAAATCGGACTAACATCGGCCTGAGATGGATCGCTTAAAAAAAGTATCTGTGACATAACCTTATCTATTTACTTTGTTTATACTATCAACAGGACCAATCACGATATTATCCATTTTTCTGCTGTGGTGACTGTAACTATGGTTCCTATGATATTCTTGTTGGCAATCATCACGATAATGCCTGTTTTTAAAATCTAACCGATCGCGGTATCCATTCTGAACGGCCAGTACATTTAAGCTGTAAAAGGTTCCTGCGGCAACAGCCAATGCCAATAATATTCTAAATGCTCTCATAGCGGTTAATCATTTACGTTAATGTTGTTAACTGTTCCACTGCCTTGTACGGTTGGCCTATACCATTGATTATCGATCGGCACAATTGGATTGTAGTTATTTTCGAAACCGTTAAAGCGGTTATGGAAATAATGGTGGCGCCTACCTATAAAAATCCTGAGCATTAAACCGATCAGCATGATGGCCAATATAAATTTGAACACAAATGGTATGAAGAAAGCGACTGCACCAAGTACAATCCCGAATCCTATGGTTTTTAATATCTTTTTCATTCCTTATAATTTTAAAGCATGGTAATCAATTCACCGTAAATGAGTTGAGTTACCAACACTGTTGTTTTTGTTATTTATATAGGAAGACGGAGCAACTTTATTTTTACTTTAAATTATTTTGATTTTTTATTTCCTAAAGAATTTTGTCATCCTGAATGCAATGAAGGATCTTTTTAAATGGATTAAACACTTGTTCGGCGAGCGACCAACTGACAGGATCTATAGGTACTCGTTCATCCTTTCGTTATGTCATCCTGAGCGGAGTCGAAGGATCTTTTAGTAGTTACCATTTCGGTCGGTGAGACACCAACCGATAGAATAAGTAGAAAAGTCGTTATTAGTATGACCGTTTAAAAAATCGACCGTCATTTCGACTGAAGCGCAGCGAAATGGAGAAATCTGTCTTGATAGATCTCTCCACTCCGCGTTGCTGCGGTCGAGATGACGATTCGCGGAGAGGCTTTCACGATGTTCAGAATAACGGAGAAATAGATAAAACAAAAAAGCCCCGAATTAATCGAGGCTTCCTAATTATTCCTTATTGCGGTGGTGGCCCCACCCGCCACATCTCCGTTTATATTCTTCTTTGAATTTCGCTCTTTCCTCATCGTTCATTGTCTCCCATTTAGCACGCATGCTCCTTGCCCGCTCACGGAAACCATTATGTCCTCCATGACCACCTTTATTAAAGTTCCCAAAAAGCAACCTGCACAGCACAAGTAAACCGAGGGCTTGCCAATAATTAAGTTTGCCTGCATGTGCCGCCTCAGGTAAAATCCAATTCCATAAAAACATAACCACATAACCCAATACCGCTGCAATGAGCACCGCTACGGGTAAAAAGAAAATAAATTTCTTGCGCCGATTAAAATTTCTATTCATCATGTCTGCAAATTTAATAGTTAATAAATTCCTGATATAAATTTTGTAAACGGTTACGCAGGTGTTTTACCGCATAACCCTTTCTTGATATTAATGTTTTGATATTCTCTCCGCTTTCATCCGCCAGTTCCTGAAAAGTGCGTTCTTCCAATTCGTTCTGAACAAACACGTAACGCTGATTCTCAGGCAGTTCTTCCAAGGCCAAAAACAGTTGATCCCAGAATAGTTTTTTTAAACTTTCTTCCTCTGGTGAGTAAGCCTCGGCAAGTAAAATTTCTTTAAAATTGATTTCGCCATCTTCACCTTCGAAAGTGAAATCTTCTAACGATTCTTCTTTTTGTTTACGGTATTTATCGGTGATCTTATTTCTTGCCACCCGATACAGCCAGCCACTAATCTGCTCAATAGCACCAGCTTCGGGTTGATTGCTGAGCTGAAACCATACATCCTGTAAAATATCTTCCGCATCCTCATCCGTATTCACCCTTCCACGGATGAAACTGAATAAGCGCTTACCATAATTGGCAACCGTTGAAATGATATTTTGAGGTTCGTTTGTTGGCACTAAATTTTGCTTAATAACCCAGTAAACGGATGAGCCTCAATATTACTTTAAATTTTCTTTACTTTTTTCAGAAAACCGACATTTTAGATTCAAACAGTCTAATTTTTAGCGACTTACAATGATCCTTTTTTGAGCAATCCTTTGTACAGTTTTTGATAAGTCGGTACAACAATACCAAGTTTTTCGGCTTCGCGTACAATGTAGCCTGTTAACGACTCCACTTCTGTTTGCTGTTTCTGATTGAGATAATCGCGGTGCATGGATGAGGTAACCTCGTAGGGCATCGATTTCATTGTATTTAATGTTTTGCCCGAAATATCATCACTAATGGTTACGCCTTTAGCCAGGGCAAGGTTTTTCACTTCTTCAATTAACTCCAGAACAGTTTCAAGGTGCTCTTCCAATACCTTTCCGATAGTGCTATCGAAATAGGATGTGGAAGTAGCTGTAGGAGAAATAAATATAAATTTTTCCCAGATGGCGGTAGAGATTTTATCCGAAACCGTTACATCGGTTCCCGCATCAAACATTAAATCTTTTAGCTGTAAAACCTCATCACTAAGTGGTCCATCCATACCAAAAGACAGCTTTTGAATGTTGCCAGAATTTTCAATTATACCTGGCGATTTAATTTTGGAAACGATAAATGCACAACCTTTTAAAACATTTGCATGGGGCAGGATTTCTAAGATTTCTTCACTTGCACTAACACCGTTTAAAAGTGGCAACAATATCGTGCTATGGTTGATTAAGGGCTTTAACTTTTCGATGGTTTGTTTTAAATCGTAGCTTTTCGTGCAGATTATAATATAATCGGCCACGCCAATCTTACTATAATCATCGGTAGCCAAATAGGGCTCAGTTACAAAACTATCGTTTCCATTTATAACGGTTAAGCCCTTATTTTGTATCTCCTTTAAATGTTCGCCACGGGCAACAAAAACAACTTCTACATCATTTCCGCTGGTGTATTTCTTAGAAAGTAAGCCCCCGAAATATCCACCTACGCCACCAATTCCTATTATAACAATTCTTGTATTATTTAGCATGTTAATCTAAATATGATAAGCAGATTATTTCAATGCACCCGTTGGGTTGTTGCCTTTATCTACTACCGTTTTAATATTTCCGTCTAAATCAGAAACATATATTTTGCTATGCGTAAAAGGTTTTTCAGCTCCACTATAAAAAATCCGATCATCGGCTGTAAGAAAAACATAAGGAACGTTTATACCTTTAGGCGAAATCCGCTGTATTTTTTTACTGGCCAGATCTAAAACATAAACGGCTTCACTCGGCCCTGTTAATCCGTCTAAAACATCGGTATTTCCCGCATTAAAAATTAGTTTTGTCCCGTCTTTTGTATAAAAGAAACGGTTGCTACTTGCAATGGAAAATTCTTTTCCGATCAAATCAGTTATCAATTTAGTATCGATTAACTTTCCGGTACGATCAAAGGTGTAAAGGTTGGTAAGATCCTGTCCGATGATTTCCTTTTCATTTTTCCAGGTTGGCGCATAAACATTTATTTTAGATGCACTATCGAGCATCACATATCCCGAGTTATCGGTTTTAATTACACCGATCTTCCATAGGTTTTTACTGTTAAAAATATTGAAAGCAATCGCAGTTCCATCAGCCGACCACATGGCCTGATAATAATTATTGCTATTTACCTGCAATTTCCCCTGGCTTTTGTTTTCCATGTCGGCAACCCAAACTGATCTGTTCCCGGCCGAATCGCTCAGGGTATAGGCCAGTTTATTTCCATCAGGAGAAATAGCCGGATCGGTAGCACCACCGAACGAAATCTGTTTCATCGTATCGATACTCGTGGCTACAATTTTATCTCCATCCTGATAGGCTAATGCGAAATTTTTACTGCTTAAAGAAACAGTATCTAAAACGGCTTTAGTATTTTCTTCCTCAGATTTATTGCTATTGCAGGAAATAATTAATGCAACGCAGGGAATTAAAATAGAAACTAATGTGGTGCTGATTTTCGTCATGTACAATTTTACAAATAGTTTTTGTGTCTGCGGTTTTTGAAGAGAAGCAGAAGCTATATTTTACTTAATACAAACTTTGTGTTGGTCGATTCTATCCTTCGCTCTGGTTCCTGTCTCCACGAACCACAATCAATACCTACACTTAAATCTAATTCGGTCTGTGAGGACACAGACCGGGGAAGAAGGACACAGACCGGGGCAATTGACTTCTTTCCGCCGTGGTTCGTGTCCTCTCTAACCACAATTACACAGATTAAATCTTTTTCTTATCGGCGTAACCAAATACTTTTTGCAACAAGGTTGTACTTCTTGAACTTAAATTGCCCCTGATTTTAAGCTCTTCCTTCGCAACTTCAACAAATAAACCATCTATCGCTTTTTGGGTAACGTATTCGGTTAAATTCGTGTTTACAGGCTTAACCAAAGGCAGGCGATTGTATTGTGTAGTTAAGTCGCTATAATATTTGGTGGCATTTACCTTATTTAAACTTGTGGTTACAATTGGACTAAATTTTTGCATCAGCTGAGAAGTAGTTACCCTTTTAAAGTATTCGGTAGCTGCGTCTTTGTTTCCCAAAAGAATATTGGTGGCATCGGTTAATGTCATTTGTTTAATGGCTGAGATAAAAATAGGCTTTGCTTCAGTAGCAGCATCTTCCGCGGCACGGTTTAAGCTTACAATCACATTATCGCAAAGTTTGTTCAAACCTATGCCACGTAATGTTCGTTCAACCTTTTGTGCTTCAGGAGGCATCAAAATTTTAACGGCCAGATTGCCTAAAAAGCCATCTTTAAGCGAAAGCCTGTCGGCACCTGCAGAAACACCAATTTGTAACGCTTCCTTAATCCCCTGTCCTATTTCAAAAGTAGATGGCGTTCCGGTAGCGGCTGTGGTAGTACCCTGTTTTTCGGTTACTTTCTTAAATATATCACTCAGTTTAATCTGTGCGCTAACATTTAGGCTTGCAAATACCAGCATGGCCAGTGATGCCGATAAAATATTGATCTTTTTCATTTTGTGTGTTTAATCATGTTCAGCAAAACAACTGCCATATTTTTTTATTTACCCTCAAAGATAAGCCTTTGCGCATGGCAACAATGTTAAACCACTTAAAAAGATAGTGAACAAGGTAAAATATTTAGGACCTTCTCTTCCTAAAAAATTAGTTTATGTGCCATCACTCAGAAATATTTTTTATACTTGAAAGATAATTCGAAATAGCTGCCATTTTTTTGAGGTTTATAAAAAACACAGCTGGGAACGCCCAGCAAGAAGACGCCAAACTGATTGCCGAGTATAAAAATACGGGCGATTTAGACGCGTTGGGTACGCTTTACAATAAATATATGCATTTGGTGTTTGGGGTTTGTTTAAACTATTTCAAAGATGAAGAGCAAAGCAAGGATGCGGTAATGCAGATTTTTGAAGAACTGGTAACGAAGCTGAAAATACATGAGGTACAGAACTTTAAAAGCTGGCTTCATGTTTTAACGCGGAACCACTGTTTAATGGCACTACGGAAATCGGCCAAGCAAAATAATGTCTCATTAGACGATACTTTTGTGGAAAATAGCGAGTTTGTGCATCTGGATATAGACAACACAAAAGAAACGCAGCTTACCATTATGGAAAAGTGTATGGAAACTTTACCTGAAGAACAGCGAAAAAGCGTAGATTTATTTTATTTACAAGAGAAATGTTATAAAGAAGTGGCCGATATTACGGGCTACGACATGCTTAAAGTTAAGAGTTACATCCAGAATGGTAAGCGGAATTTGAAGATTTGTATAGAGAAAAACAGTAGTGAATAACGATTGGTTAGATATTGATGTTCTGGAAGATTACCTGGATGGTAAGCTTGATGCTAAAGCTATGCACTTTGTAGAAAGACAGGCTTTGGAAGATCCTTTTGTTGCCGAAGCATTAGAAGGTCTGAAACAATCGCCCAAACGCAAGCAAACACTTTCTATTTTACAAAAACAACTTTACGACCGTGTTTCGGAGAAACCTATAAAACGCAAACTTTGGGGCATTACTACTCAAAGGTTAAGTATTGCAGCAACAGCAACAGTAGCTTTTATTGCGGTAAGTATTTTATTCTTTATGCGCGAAACCAACCGCCGAAACGCAGAAATTGCAGCACACAAACAAGGTGGTGTAATGGTTCAGTTGGATAGCACAACAGCAATTGCGTCTGCGAAACCAAAAGAAGATACCGTAGCACAAAGTACCACAAGAGCAGCATTAGTTGATAAAGCCATTACAGCAGCAAAAACGGGTGATTTGGCAAAAAACACTAAAACGAGCCCTGTTGTAGAACGTGCAGAACAACAAATTGCCGAAGCAAAAGCTGTTTCAGATTATAATCGGGCTAGAGCCGCAAAAGCAGAAAGCCTTGGCGCTTACGCTTATAAAGCAAAGACAGAACAAAGTGCACTTAATGAACCTGTGGTGGCTGCAACACCTGCTCCGGCATATGGCTCGAGTAAAATCGCGTTTAGTGGCAATGTTGTAGACCAAAGCAATGGCCAACCTGTTCAGGGTGCTGTGGTAAAGTTAGCCGGTTCTAAAAATGTAACCGCAACTGATGCTAAAGGTTATTTCTATTTACCTGCTGATAGCAACGCAAAAGATAAAGACTTATTGATTAACGCCATTGGTTTTAAAGAATTGCCTGTAGCTGGCCTGCAAGATCCTAATGCAATTAAAAGTGCTTTAAGTGGGAATAAATCGCTAAATGAAATTGCATTAATTACAGGTTCGAACGGTCATAAGAAAGAAAATATTGCTGCACCAAAAATCACATTGCGTGCAGAACAAAACCTGGATGGGAAATCAGCTGATAGCATTACGAAACCTGTTCCCGTGTCTACCATCAACTATAGTCAATACTTAGAGAATAATAACAAACTTTATAACCCTAAAGGCCCGGAACAATTTGTAATTTTAAGTTTCAAAGTTAAAAGTAACGGACGGCCAACCAATATCAGCGTTATAAAATCACTGAACAAAAAAGCTGATGCGGAGGCAAAACGACTGATTCAAGAAGGCCCAGATTGGGTATTGCCTAAAAACGGAACTGATTTAGTAGAAATAAGCGTTAAGTTTTAATTTTCAGCTATTTATTACGGGCTCAGCGAACGCTTTCCTGTTCTCCTTATAAAGAAGGACTTCAGGCACCTAATATTTCCCTAAGACCCTAAGAAACTACATTTCTTAAATTCTTTCGTATGTCAGTCTGGGCGTAGTTGAAGAAAACCACAGAGAACATAGAGAAAAAGCAGAGGACATGGAGTTAGGCCCAAGAGCTCGGTGTTACTCCGTGTAAAAACTCCGTGGCCTCTGTGGTAAACACCATAAACCTAAATGCGCTCTGTGGTAAAAAAACTAACACCAACAAAAAAGACCAAGGCAATTAGCTTTGGTCTCTTAGGTATATTAAAGGATTCTGTTTTTATTTTAAGTAATAAATCACTGCATAAATAATGGCCGCTAATGTAGCTGAAACCGGAATGGTTAAAATCCAGGCCCAGATTAAGTTGATGGTTACTCCCCAACGTACTGCAGAAACGCTTTTTACTACACCCACACCTACAATCGAACCCGTAATGGTATGCGTTGTAGAAACCGGAATACCGAAATGCTCTGTGATACCTAAAGTTACCGCTCCAGCACCTTCTGCAGCAACGCCTTCCAGCGCGGTTACTTTGGTGATTTTGGAACCCATTGTTTTAACAATTTTCCAGCCGCCACTCATTGTACCTAACGATATTGCCGAATAACAGGCAATTGGCACCCATGCAGGCATAGCTTCGAAATTAGGAATTACTTTTGAAGCAATTAAAGCCGTTGCAATGATTCCCATTACCTTTTGGGCATCGTTACCTCCGTGGAAGAAACTTAATGCAGCAGAAGAAAGCAATTGCAGGCGTTTAAACCATTTCTCAGCAGTTGCGGGCTTAGCATAACGGCAGATATTGATAATAATCAGTGTTAATACAACTGATATCACCATACCGATTATTGGTGCCAGTACAATGAAAGAAACAATTTTTATTACATAACCCATGTTTACAGCATCAAGCGGACTGGCGCCTATAAGTAATGCATGTGTCATACCTGCACCAGCAAAACCTCCAATTAAGGTATGTGATGAACTTGAAGGGATACCATACCACCAGGTTAAAAGGTTCCAGATAATCGCAGCAACTAAACCTGCAAGGATAACCTCTAAAGTGATATAATTTTCAATTACCGTTTTAGCAACTGTATTGGCTACTTTGTGGTCGGTAAAATAAAAGTAGGCAGCGAAATTAAACAGCGCAGCCCACAAAACCGCCTGAAAAGGCGTAAGAACTTTTGTAGAAACAACTGTTGCAATCGAGTTAGCGGCATCGTGAAAGCCATTAATGTAATCGAAAGCAATAGCCAGAATTACAACAACAACCAATAAGGTAGTTACCATGTTTGTTTTTTATTAAGCGTTTTTAACCAAGATAGTTTCAAGCACATTCGCCACATCCTCACACTTATCTGTCGCTTTTTCTATCGTTTGTAAAACCTCTTTTTGTTTAATTAATTCAATCGCATTGGTTTCGTATTCGAATAAACGGGCTACCGCTAATGTAAATACATAATCAGCCTGGTTTTCGCCACTGTTAATACGGATACAAGCATCGGCAATTACGCGGATATTTTTGAAACTGCGTAATTCTTTAATTGCCTTATCAATATCGGTACACATTTCTACCAAAAGCTCGGCAATTTTAACAATCGGCTCGTTAATGGTATTCATGTTATACATCTGCATACGGTTTGCAGTACCATAAATATAATCGGCAACATCATCAACGGCAGTAGCCAGTGCATGGATGTCTTCTCTATCAAATGGCGTAATAAAGTTCCTGCTCAGTTCAAGAAAAATTGAGTGGGTAATATCATCACCTACATGCTCCAGGCGCTCAATTTCTTTAAAAATTGTTTTTCTGCTTTCCGCATCACCTGTGCTAACCATTTCTAAAAGGGTTTCTGCAATTTTTAATGCATTGCTACCTGCTTGCTCGAAAAGCGGATGAAACTTTTTGTCTTGAGGTGTAAAGAACTTAAAAATATTGTTCATGTTAATTTTTAATATGTTGCAAAGCTACAAGCCCAATGTTAAGTTAATGTTAATTTATTAATTATATTAACTAATTATCGCCTTATTTAATCAGGCCTGGCTTATTTCAATAGTTTTAGGTGTCTGACAATGAAATAAATAGGTTATCAACAGTGGTAAATTACTTTTCGGAACGAAATCAGATGCTATATTTTCCGGGTGTTCCATGTTTCCATGGCAAAAATTGAAGCATGATGATCATGGCACTAAAGCTACCCGCCTTTTTGTAGTGTAAAAGCAAAGGTAGTACCTATGCCAGGCGTACTTCTTACCGAAATGGTTTGTTGATGTGCCTCTAAAATGTGTTTTACAATGGCTAAACCTAAACCCGTGCCTCCAACTTCTCTCGCCCGGTGGGTATCGATGCGATAAAAACGTTCGAACAAGCGTAGCAAATGTTTTTCTTCTATACCGATACCATTATCGGTAACTTCGATCAAAACCTGATCGTGAAGTTCAAAAATTTTAATGGCTGTTTCGCCACCATCAATTCCATATTTAATACTGTTTACCAGCAAGTTAATCAACACCTGCCTAATCTTCTCGCGATCGGCCGAAACCAAGGTAATGGCAGTATATTTATCTTTAAAAAAGAGTTTAATGTTTTTTGCTTCAGCGCGGTCTTCGAGGTTTTCCATTACCTCTTTCGCCAATTGTACAAAATCGAACTTTTGGTAGTTAATTGGCGATTCGCCTGTTTCTAATTTTGAAATAACGTCTAAATCATTAATTAAATAACTCAGTCGCTCTACATTGTTTTCTGCTTTTTTCAGAAATAAAACAGCCTGATCCGGGTCATCTACCAAACAGTCCTGTAAAGTTTCGATATAACCCTGAATGGCAAAAAGCGGGGTTTTAAACTCGTGCGAAACATTTGAAAGGAACTCTCTTCTAAACTGTTCCTGTTTTTTTAATAAATCTATTTCTTTTTTCTTTGCGCCAGCCCATTCCTTTACTTCCTGCTCTACATCATTAATCGGATCAGCACTCACGTACTCGCCGAGCGCATCTTTTAAATCTTTACCTAATTTAAGGTTATGGATGAGCTTGTAGATAAGTTTAATTTTGGTGTAAATATATTTCTCGAGCAAATAATAAAAAACCAAAAAACTGCACAGAAACGATACGCCAAAAGAAATAGCCATGTAATACAGGCTATGCTGAAAATAAAAATTAACCATCCCGATGGAAAGACCAACGGCGAGAGCAGTAAATAAAACCAGCACACTTAATTTCATGCTGCAATTTAAAGCTTTTTATGTTAAATGTGTGTTAAGAGACCAAGGCTATTAATTCATTTTTTACGGAATGTTAAAAAACAAAATAGGTTGTATTATAAGTTGTGATTCCATTCGAACTTGTCACGTTGAGCTTGTCGAAACGCTTTGCGAGGCATCTCAACAGGTCCTTCGATAGGCTCAGGATGACAATTCTATATTTATGATACAGCTTCGTTAAAAACCAAAAAAGCTTTCCCTTTTGAGGAAAGCTTTATAAAATACGGGTAAGTATTACTTATTTCTTTGTCGAATCTGTTTTAGCTGGAGTAGAAGCAGCAGGTTTAGTGCTGTTTAAATTTCCGCCAAGTGGAGATGGTGATGGTGTTTTATCTAAACGCTCTTGAATAGCTGAGTTTCCAACTGCTGCAGTACCGCCGCTGGTTTTAGCAATTGTAGTAACAGCAAGGGTTAACACTACGATCAAGGTTAACAATACCCACGATCCTTTTTCTAAAACATCGCCAGTACGTTGTACACCAAACATGTTACTGGTGCCACCGCCTGTAGCTAAACCTCCGCCTTTAGGATTTTGTACTAAAACAAATAAGCCTAAGGCCACACACGCAATAATTAATAAAATGATTAAAAAGGTTACCATGGTAATATTATATTTTAAAATTTCTTTTCTATAGATTGGATAAGGTCGGCAAAGTAACGGCTTTTTTCCGGATATTTCAAACTTAATTTTTTATAAGTATCTATGGCTTTGTGATAAAGCATTTGCTCGATATAAATTTTAGCTAAAGTTTCCGAAACAAGGTCGTAATTGTCTTCTGCACTTTTCTTTGCCTTGTTTTCATTGTCTATCTGTTCTGGCTTCGGAGGCTTGATTGTTGGATCTTCTTTCAAAAACCGTTCGATAATTTCGGTTCCCTTTGCATCTTTAATTTCGGCAGAAGGATATTCAGCTAAATGATCGGCTACCTCGAAAGGTGTTTGAATGTGAAAGATATGCTCTACATATTGCTGTTGAAACTCAGCTCTTTCTTGCTGCTGGTTGTTTTGTGCCTGTGGTTTTACCTTACCGGCATTGGGGTGCGCATAAGGCTGAAAAATCTGCTCGTGCTCTTTACGGGTTTTAGCCAGCCACCATAAAAACGTATACGGAAGCTTATCGTCGTTATATTGCGAAACAAAATTCCTCTCCGGCTCATCAGGAACAACCGTTTCAATTTCTGGTGCCGCCGTAACCACATCGGTACTTAATTTCTGTTCAAAGGCAAAAAAATCAGTAGCAGCTACACTTTCAATAAAAGAATCATCATCTGCAGGTAAGTCCATTAAATGACTATCAATACCCGGCAGGTGATTTGGCGTTTCTATAGGAATTATTGGCTTTTCTGAGTGAAGATCTGGAGCTAATTCTCTTATTTCTTCAAAAACGACCTGTTCATCCTGTGTATTTTCAGTAACAACCTCATTAATTACTCCTTCTTCTGTTGTTTCACGAACTGAAACCATGTTTAATATATGGAACAGCACATGCCCCTGGCTATAAAGCGCTGCTTTTGGTACTGCTGATGCATTAGCTTTGGCTAACAGTAAATGAATGGGCTGAGCATATGGAAATTGCGCCACCATTTCCTGCAACATGGATACATGCTCTGGTCCAACCTTTCCAGGTTGCGCAAGTAAATCTGCCAGTAGCTTTTTGTTATCCATTATCGAGGTTTGCCGCTAAGTTAAAAAAATGTAGACGGGTTTTGAAAATTTTGTATTTTAGAATCCTGCTTTATTTACCACTGCGCAAATGCCCGGTTAAAAATATCTTCCGATAATTGTTTGTTGATATTTTCGATAGCCCCAGGCAATAAGGTTTGAATTGGTGCCCCATTGATCGGAAAATCGAAATATCTGGTAAAGCTTTCTTCAAAACTTTCTTTTTCGTGTTCTTTTATATTATTCTTATACTTTACAGAAACGGTTATAGTTAATCTGTTTGCTCCTGAAGTAGGTGTAGGACTATTTTGAAGCGCAACGGGTTTAATCTCATAGCCCGTTATTCTGCCTTCAAACGATGCATCGCCTTCGCCTGTGGGAGAAATAATCAATTTGGTCTGATTACGGATCCGGCTCTTTAACGATTCGGTAATCTGGTTACTTAGTGTTGGTACCACTAATGGTGCATTATTTTCGAATACCCGAACAACCACCGTTTTTAATCCTGTTGTTGACGCCCCACTGAATTTATAAGAACAAGCGTTTAATACCGAAGCAAGAAGGATTAAAGCAAATATTTTAATTTTCATAGATCATTATTGATGCTTAAAGCAATTGTACGTTAAATTATAAATTTAATTCTTTAATTTTTCGGTACAATGTTCTTTCAGAGATACCCAGTTCCTGTGCTGCAAATTTACGCTTACCCTTGTGTTTCTTTAGTGCTTTTTTAATCAGATCTGATTCTTTATCCACTAATGATAAAGATTCTTCTACCTCTTCGGCTTCGTGTGCAAAATAATCAGCATTATTATTATTATTGTTGATGTTATTATTGCTTGGTGTAGGTTGCTGAATGGTAAAGGCATGCTCTTGCCCTGCGGGCAGTTCTACATCGCGGTAGAGCTGATTGATATACTGCGGATTATCTGCCAAAACGGTAGCGGTATTTCCGCCGTGCTGAATAATTTCGGCAACGAGTTTTTTAAGCTCAACCATATCCTTTTTCATATCGAAAAGTACCTTGTACAAAATATCTCTTTCTGTAAAATCTTCTTTCGACTGCGCATTAATCGCCATTGGCAGGTTACTTCCAGCCTCGTTCGGGATATAGTTTAAAATGGCTTGTCCGGTTACATTCCGGTCTTTTTCCAATACACAGATCTGCTCGGCAATATTTTTTAACTGACGAACATTACCCGGCCAGCTATAATTGGTTAAGATCTGAATGGCATCTGGTTCCAAATGCAACGCAGGGCTACGGTATTTATCGCTAAAATCGGCAGCGAATTTTCTGAATAATAAATAAATATCCTCTTTACGCTCCTGCAAAGCCGGTATGCGCAGTGGAACAGTATTTAACCTGTAATATAAATCTTCTCGGAATTTTCCGTTTTTAACGCGGTTATACACATCAACATTGGTTGCGGCAATAATGCGGACGTCTGTTTTCTGAACTTTAGATGAACCTACACGTAAGTATTCGCCGCTTTCCAAAATACGCAGTAAACGTGCCTGTGTACCCAAAGGCAGCTCAGCAACCTCATCTAAAAAAATGGTTCCGCCGTTTGCTACTTCAAAGTAACCTTTACGTGCTTCATGTGCACCTGTAAAAGATCCTTTTTCGTGACCAAACAATTCAGAGTCAATGGTTCCTTCAGGAATGGCGCCGCAGTTTACAGCAATAAAAGCACCATGTTTACGGGCACTCATTTGATGGATAATCTGCGAGAACACCTCTTTACCACTACCACTTTCGCCTGTTATTAGCACCGACATATCAGTTGGTGCTACCTGGCTTGCAATATCGATGGCACGGTTAAGCAGTGGCGAATTGCCAATAATACCGAACCGTTGTTTAATATTTTGTGTATCCATTCTTTAGATTTGAGTATTGAGATTTGAGATATTAGACCTTACGCCTTTTGCCTTCTACCCTCCACCTTTTTTTAAACTATTTTACCAATTAACGTAGCTGAAGTGCATTTTTCGATAAATACATTTGCATATTGGCCTGGTTTAACGCCTTCAATTGCAGGAAAAATGGCCATAGCTCCGCTATCTCCTCTTCCGCAATAATCCAGATCTGATTTTTTAGAAGTGCCTTCAATTAAAACACGAACGGTTTTACCCACCCACTCTTGTAAGCGCATTAATGAATGTGCCTGTTGTTTGGCCAAAATCTCAGCCAAACGGCGTTTTTTTACTTCTTCAGGAATATCATCTTCTAATTTACGCGCTGCTAAAGTTCCTGGCCTTTCAGAATAAGTGAAGTTATAGGCAAAATCATACTCCACATAATCCATCATACTCAGGGTTTCCTGATGCTCTTCTTCTGTTTCTGTACAGAAACCGGCAATAATATCGGTAGAAATTGCGCAACCCGGGATAATGTTGCGGATGGCATCAATACGGTTAATATACCATTCGCGCGTATAAGTCCTGTTCATTAACTCCAATATTCGGGTATTACCCGATTGAACAGGTAAATGAATATAATTACAGATGTTATCGTACTTAGCAATGGTATGTAAAACTTCGTCGGTAATATCTTTTGGATGCGAAGTGGAAAAACGCACCCTTAAATCAGGGCTAACCAAAGCTGTTTGCTCCAAAAGTTGTGCAAAGTTTACGGTTTCTGTTCCATCTTCCGATGTCCAGGTATATGAATCTACATTTTGGCCTAAAAGCGTAACCTCACGGTAACCGGCTTCAAATAAACCTTTTGCTTCTTCTATAATGGAATGGGCATCGCGACTGCGTTCGCGGCCACGGGTAAAAGGAACCACGCAGAAAGAACACATATTATTACAACCACGGGTAATGGAAATAAAGGCGGTGATTCCGTTGCTATTTAAACGAACCGGACTAATATCTGCATAAGTTTCTTCACGGGATAAAAGTACGTTAACCGCTTTATGTCCACTTTCTACCTGTTCAATTAAGTTAGGTAAATCGCGGTACGCATCGGGCCCTACAACTACATCGACCAACCGCTCTTCTTCTAAGAATTTAGATTTTAAACGTTCTGCCATGCAGCCTAAAACCCCAACAATTAATTTCGGGTTGCGGCGTTTTTCGACACCAAACTGCGACAAACGGTTCCTAACCCTGGTTTCAGCGTTTTCACGGATAGAGCAGGTATTGATGAAGATTACATCGGCCTGATGATAATCCCCTGTGGTTTCAAATCCTGTTTCAGAAAGAATAGAAGCAACAATTTCACTATCAGCAAAATTCATTGCACAACCATAACTTTCGATGTATAATTTACGGGCATCGGCTTTAATTGGTGTATCTAAAATTAAAGCTTCACCTTGCCTGGCTTCATCGTGCGTCTTATCCTGTACTTGTAAATCAATCATTATTTAAAAACATTTTGGGGATTGCAAAAATACATAAATAAAATTAAAAGTGACAAATTGACATATTTTGTTTAAATGTTTACAGTACGATTATGATAAGACAGTTAGCAGCCCCAATTAATCCATATTTTATATCGTAGAATAAAAAGATTTTTGGAAATGTAGGTTCTGTTCCTGTGGAGGGCTTCAGCTGTTCCTGCTACTATGAGGGGTTTTCCATGCTACCGTCCTAACCCATCTAGCCCTTGGCGAAGCGGTACCCTGCAGGCAAGGAGGCACGA
>NZ_JBWKXA010000004.1:159852-159948 GCF_059422505.1 Pedobacter sp. GW821-FHT01D05
CTATGAGGGGTTTTCCATGCTACCGTCCTAACCCATCTAGCCCTTGGCGAAGCGGTACCCTGCAGTCAAGGAGGCACGACGGCCGAAAGCGTACAA
>NZ_JBWKXA010000004.1:160045-487922 GCF_059422505.1 Pedobacter sp. GW821-FHT01D05
CAAGCGCAGCAAAGGAGCAAACGCTGTTACTTGCCATGCCCTTGCGCTCCAAAAAATTAACAGTTCCCCCGTTATAAAACGAGTCAGGATGTTTTTGGAAATGTAGGCTTCGGTGCCTGTAGGAGACTGTAGCCCCGCCCCCGCTTCTGCCCCAATTGAAAAAATTGTGGCATCCCGCTAAGGTCGGGTTTAGATTACAGCTGTTCCTGCTACTATGAGGGGGTTTCCATGCTGCCGTCCTAACCCATCTAGCCTTGGCGAAGCGGTACCCTGCAGGCAAGGAGGGGCACTACGGCCGAAAGCGTACAAGCGCAGCAAAGGAGCAAACGCTGTTACTTGCCATGCCCTTGCGCTCCAAAAAATTAACAGTTCCCCCGTTATAAACGAGTCAGGATGTTTTTGGAAATGTAGGCTTCGGTGCCTGTAGGAGACTGTAGCCCCGCCCCCCGCTTCTGCCCCAATTGAAAAAATTGTGGCATCCTGCTAAGGTCGGGTTTAGATTACAGCTGTTCCTGCTACTATGAGGGGTTTTCCGTGCTACCGTCCTAACCCATCTAGCCCTTGGCGAAGCGGTACCCTGCAGGCAAGGAGGCACTACGGCCGAAAGCGTACAAGCGCAGCAAAGGAGCAAACGCTGTTACTTACTTTGACCCTGCGTGCTAAAAATTATTTTATCATTCACTTATTGGTCTTTTGCCTTAGCCCTGAAAAAACCTTTCGCGCTTCTATCTGTTACCTATCGATAAGCCATAATAAATGACAGCTCAGCATAGAAATAAATTTTGGATCTGGATAGGAAGCATATTCGGCATATTGATTTTAATTGTTGCTTTTGGCGCCATGTTTTTAAGTGCCCGGTGGAAACCTATATTGACCGAAAAAATTAAAGCCGGGGTTTATAATGGCTCGCACCATTTGTACCGGATAGATTTTAAAAGCATTAATTTAAACGTAATTACAGGTAGCCTGGCGCTGCGCGATGTTACACTAATACCCGATACTTCGGTTTTTGATAGCTTAAGGAAAAAACAATTGGCACCTGCACATACTTTCGAGCTTAAATTAAAGAAACTACAGATTAGCCGTGTCGGAATATTAACGGCTTACTTTAAAAAGCGGATAGATGTAAATGAAATCGTTTTACAAAAGCCATCTATCAATATGATTTTCAATAAAGTAACCAATAAACCCGATAGCATAAAAGATAAAAAATCGCTTTACGAACAGATTTCGAAAACTTTTAAATCGGTACATGTTAAAACCATTAAAATTATAGATGCAGATTTCGATTACATCAATAAAACCTCAGCAAAAAAAACCAAAAACTCGATCAAACACCTTGATATTAACATTAATGATTTTTTGCTGGATTCACTTTCGGGCAACGATACAACAAGGTTTTACTATACAAAAGATGCATCCTTTCAGATTGCGGGTTATAAATCGATAACGAAAGATAAAATGTACTCGATGAAAGTTGATACCATTAAAGGTTCTACTGCATCAAAAAAAATAACGGTTAAAGGATTTAAACTTACACCATTGTACGACGAGCTTACTTTTGCAAGAAAATACAAGATCCAGAAAGACCGGTATAACCTCAATTTTGATAAAATAGAATTTAACGGCGTCGATTTTATCAGTTTAAATACCGACCAGAAACTGCATGCAAAATCGTTGAGGATTGGCCCGGCAAGTGTAGAAGTTTTTATGAGCCGTGAATCGCCGCCACCACCCGGCTTTGATAAAGGCCGAAACTACCCACATATGGCCCTAAAAAGGTTAAACATACCGACCCTGATCGATACAGTAAAACTCAGAAACATTAATGTTAAATATGCTGAATTTAACCCGGCGAGTAAAAAAATTGGATCGGTTGATTTTAAAGCACTAACTGGAAATATTTTAAATGTAACCAACGATAGTTTACAATTGCGCAAAAAAAGTCATGCTCTGGCAGATTTAAACGCTCTTTTAATGGGTACCGGAAAGCTGAATGTAAAAATTGATTTTAACCTTACGGATAATAATGGTGCATTTACCTACAGCGGGAATCTGGGGAAATTTGATCTGAAAAACTTAAACCCACTATCGAAAGCCCTGGGGTTAATAGAGATAGAAAGCGGCGATGTACAGCATATCGATTTCAGCGCAAACGGAAATTTAAGAGCTGCATCGGGCAAGATGAATATGCTGTACACAAACCTGAAAATAAAGCTCTTATCAGACAATATTGATGGAGAGGGAACCAAGGAAAAAGGTTTTTTGTCGTTTTTGGCCAATGCAATTCTAGTTAAAAACGAAAATCCACAAAAAGGCGAGGCACCAAGAACAGCAAGCATGGCCAATACGAGAATTAATTCGGGCTCCTTTTTTAACCTGATGTGGAAAACCCTTTTTGTGGGTATAAAGGATATTGTAGGTGTTAGTGTGATACCCGAAAAGAACCCGGTAAAACAGCAAAAAGTAATCGCAAAAAAAATAAGGGAACAAAAACGAGCAGACAGGAAAGCAGCGCGGAAAGCCAGGAGAGAAAAAAACTGATCTTACTTTTTTCAAATATATGTTTATAACCGTATATTGCTAATAAAACCACAGCCGCTCATTTTTTAATGCCTGATACCAGAAGATACCGTTATAGAGTTTTTAAATGGATTGCGTGTACATTACTCAGTGTTTTTATTGTACTCGCAGGTATAGCCTGGCTGTTAAATGTTAAGTCTCGCCCTATTTTAACCGATAGGATCAAAACACTCCTCTATAAATCAACCGATAGTTTATATACCATTAGTTTTACCAAGGTTTCTACCAATGTTTTTACGGGCAATGCTACCTTACAGAACGTAAAAATAATACCCGATACCAATCGGTTTAAGCAGCTCATCGCCCTAAAAAGAGCACCAAACAATTTATATACGGTGTCTTTAAAAAAACTCGTGGTGAAGCATTTTCACCCATTAACCTTGTACCGCGAAAAAAAACTTCAGCTGGAAGAAATCATATTTGATAAACCTGAGGTAACGATGGTTAACCAGCAATTTGCTTTCAATGAGGGGCGCGCACCCAGGCCCATTAAATCGCCTTACGATATCATTTCTAAAAACCTGAACGAATTTAGCATTAAAAGCATCAGGTTTAAGGATGTAAGTTTTAAATACATCAATAAAAACATAGCTAATTCAGTACCCTTCTCTATTGATGACCTCAATATTACCTTAACCGACCTGCTGGTAGATTCTACCTCTGCTGAAGATCCTACACGGTTTTATCTGATTAAAGATATTGTGATCAACTTGAATAACTATGTATACCATACGCCAGACAAGATGTACGATATCCAATTAGATAAACTGGATTTCAGGGCAACAACGGGTAAGTTAAGGATCAACAGTTTTGCTTTAGTGCCGTTACATGATGAAATGAACTTTGGCAAAGTTGCCGGATATGCGAAGGAGCGTTTCAACATCAAGATGAGCGACATTATGCTTAATGGGATTGATTTGCCTTTATACATTAGCAAACAAGAGCTTTGGGCAAAGGAAATGGCCATTACCAATGGTTTCGTTTCGGTATTTAACCATAACGGCCTCCCCAAAAAACCACAGGAAAGCAAAATCGGAAAGTTTCCGCATCAGCTTTTGCAGCTTGTTGAAGCACCTATTCTGGTCCAGAAAATCCAGCTAAAGGATATAAATGTGAATTACGCGGTTTATAACAATGAGAGTAACCAAAAGGGGCAGATTACTTTTGAACATACCTCGGGCATTATAAAAAACGCAACCAATCTCGAAAAAATTAAAGCCATAAACCCCATTATGCAGGTTAACCTGAACACTTATCTATTTGGGCAGGGAAAGCTTGATGTAAACTTTATATTTGATCTTACCGCTAAAGATGGCGCCTTTTCTTACAATGGGGTGTTACACAATTTTAATGCGCGGGTTTTAAATCAGATTACTAAACCCCTAGGCTTGGTCCGCATTAACCGCGGGAGTGTAGATAAATTGAAGTTCAACTTTAAAGCGAACGATTTAGGTGCAAAAGGAACGCTAGCGTTCTCCTATTACGATCTTTCTGTAGCGCTGATGAAAAACGATCCTGAAAAAGATCACCTGGTTACCCGCGGTTTCCTTTCTTTCTTAGCAAATGCTTTAATCATTAAATCAGAAAACCCCGGTGCGGATGGAAAGCTGGTACCCGTAACCGTAAATTACAGCAGGCCGGCAAATACCTCCTTCTTCAACATGATCTGGAAGAGCCTTTTTACCGGCATAAAATATAGCATCGGTATTACAGAAGAAAAGCAAAATGAAGTACGTGAGCATATTGCAAAGTTTAAGGCCATGCGGGCCAATCATATGCAAAGAAAACAGAAGCGCTTAGAGCGGCGGATAAAGCGCGAACGGGAACAAAATGAAAAGCGATAACATTTTGTAACCTTTTCTTATCTTTATTCTCTAAACCTTAAACTAAAATTATGATTATTGCCCTCATTATCATCGGATTTATATTCCTTATCGGGATTTTCTTTTACAACTCGCTTATCGGGAAGAAAAACCAGGTAACCAACGCTTTCTCGGCCATTGATGTAATGCTTAAAAAACGGTTCGACCTTATTCCAAATCTTGTTGAAGTGGTAAAACAGTACACTAATTACGAGCAGGGAACCCTGACCAAAATAGTTGAACTGAGAGCTAAAGCAGGCTCACCAAACATCAGCAATGCGGAAAAAGCAGATTTAGACGCCCAGTTGAGCAGCAGTGTGAAAGGTTTAATGGTTAACATCGAAAATTATCCTGATTTAAAAGCCAATACCAACTTTATTAACCTTCAAACCACCTGGACCGAAAGCGAAGAACAGATTGCCGCAGCCAGAAGAACTTATAATGCTTCAGTAACCGATTACAATAATTCAATCATGATGTTTCCCGGCAGTTTATTTGCCGGAATGTTAAACTTTCAGCCAATCGCCGTTTTAGAAACCGCAGCTGAAGAGCGCAAAAATATTAGCGCAAAAGAGCTTTTCAATAATTAATGCCGTTCGATATTGCAAATAATGTAGCCTTACAGCAAGTTTTGGCTACAATGGAGGTAGAGCGCAAAAGAATTGCCGGCACCCAAACCAAAGGCTATATTTTTATTGCCGCGAGCATTCTGCTCTGTGTTCTAGGCTTTTTCTTGGGTTTCCCTGTTCCAGGTGTAATTGGCGGCTTAATCCCTCTTATTTACGGAGGCGTTTTGTTATTTAAAATAAACGATTCTTTAACAGCTTACCAAAATGCCTACAAAACCAATGTAATTGGTGCTGCCCTTAAATTTTTAGACGAAAGTTTATCGATTAATCCCTACCAGGGAATTGAAGCATCAGAGTTTATGTACACACAGTTGTTTAGCAATGAGCCTGATCGTTATAAAACGGAGGATCTGGTAACTGGATGTGCCGATAAAACCAGGTTTTACTTTGCCGAGGTACATGCCGAATATAAAACAGTAACCCAAACAAAAGACGGAACCCGAACAGAGTGGCACGACATTTTTAGAGGAATTATCTTTGCTGCTGATTTTAACAAGAAATTTAATGGTGTAACCATTGTGAGGCCAAAAGATTTCGGAGCAGCTTTTGGCGCATGGTTTTCAAAAAACCTGTTTTCTTTTGGTAGTAATAACGTTATCCAATTAGAGAATATAGATTTCGATAAGACTTTTGTGACTTATGGCTCGGATCAGGTCGGATCAAGATACATCCTTACACCTGCCATGATGGAACGGATACTAAACCTCAACCATCAAACCAAATACAACATCAGTTTATCTTTTATCGAGTCGAGGATGTATATCGCCTTCCCGCTGAACCGGAACTATTTCGAAGCCCCCGTTTTTAAATCATTGCTCAGTCCGGAAACCGTAAATGAAGATATCTCTACCATAAAGTTTATGTATGATATTGTTAAGGAGCTGGATCTGAATACAAGGATTTGGGGCAAGGAATAAAAGATAGGTTATTCACAAGAATTAAAAAATTCGTCATCTCGACTTGAACGCAGTGGAATGGAGAGATCTGCTACGATAGATTAGCTTCGCTGAGCAATCGTGGTTCTCGATTTCGTTACACCCGATAGCCATCGGCTCCGCTCGAAATGACGACAATTCGAGCGGAGCTTTATATCGAAAGTTTAGCTTGGCCTATGGCTAGCTCAAATGTTTTTTCACAATTTCTTCAAGTGCAGCAATATCAAATGGTTTCGATAGGTAACTATCGGCACCTGCTTCATCGGCCAATGAAGATATATCATTATTGGCCGAAAAATAAATTACCGGAATGTGCTTTAAATCAGGGTGGCTTTTTAATGCTTTAGTAGCTTGTATCCCGCCCAGATCGGGCAACCAATTATCCATAAAAATTAAATCAGGCATATATGCTGCAACCTGTTCTTCTATGTTATTGGCATTTTCAGATGTTTTTATCTCATACCCGGCATCTTCCAAAATAAATGTACAGAGATCAAGGATATCCCTATTATCATCAAAAACAAATACTTTTTTTGCAACTATCATATTAACCTCCGAAAAGCAATTAATCATTTAATTTATTTATATAATCAGCCATATCATGGCTATCCAATATCACATGCGGCTCAACATTCAGCACCGCCTGTTGCGGCATATACGGCATTATGGCCGTATTTGGATTCTGTATAACCACTCTACCGCCAAAATTGTTTACACTTTTTAATCCTTCTACTCCATCTGCATTAGAGCCTGAAAGTAAAATACAGACTAGATTTTCTCTAAAAACCTCGGCTGCTGATTGAAAGGTAACATCAATTGATGGTCGGGAATAATTTACTTTTTCCGAATAATCTAAAGATATACTTCGGTCTTCCTCTATCAGCATATGGTAATCTGCAGGCGCAATAAAAACTTTGCCCGGACTTAAAAACTCCTTTTCTTCTGCTTCACCAACTACTAGTGTAGTGCGCGATTTTAACAAATCGGTTAAAAGAGATTCGTTACTTGCCTTACGGTGAACCACCAATACAATTGGAAAACCAATATCTTTCCTTAGGGCCGGAAAAATTTCGAGCACTACATCTAAACTACCGGCCGAGCCGCCAATAATTAATGCAGCACAAGGCCTGGAATCTACAGTTTCCGCCATATTTTTTCCATTTTAACCCTTTTGTATTCTTTGGCTTTTGGCCAAAACTCCAAACTTTCTTTACTTCCTAAAGCAAGGTACCCCAATTTCTCGATGCTACTATCAAAAAGGTTAAATACTTTATGCTGTAAGTCTTTATCAAAATAAATTAAAACGTTTCTGCATAAAATTAGCTGAAATTCATTAAAAGAATGATCGGAAACCAAATTATGCGTTGAAAAGATCATCTTACTATTTAAGCTTTCATCAAATTTTGCCAAAGAGTAGTTCGCCGTATAATAAGTAGAAAAATCTTTCAAGCCACCCGATTGCAGGTAATTTTCTGAATACTGCTTTAAATAGTTTAAGGGAAACATCCCTTTTTTTGCTTTATCTAAAACCGATGGATTAATGTCGGTGGCATAAATAAGCGATTTATTAAGCAAATTAAGTTCCTTTAAAACAATGGCAAGCGAATAAGCCTCTTCTCCGGTAGAACAACCCGCCACCCAAATGCGGATAAACGGATAGGTACCCAATACCGGGAGGACATCGTTCCGCAAAGATTTGTAAAAAGAAGGATCGCGGAACATTTCGGTAACATTAACCGTAATTTCCTCCAAAAAACGTTTAAAATATTGCTTATCTGTTTTAACCGTGTAACGAAATTCGGCGAAACTTACAAAATTATCCAGTCCGTAAAGGCGTATAATTCTCCTTTTTATCGATGCATGAGAATATTCCAGAAAATCATATCCATGGCTTTCCAAAACATCATTCAACAGGATTTCTACCTGTTCATTATCTATCGCATCACTTATCACCTGTTATTTTGTAAAATTTTCGATTTGCATTAATAACTCGTCAACATTTATCGGTTTTGAAACATAACCCGATGCGCCTGCGCTTAAGCAACGTTCCTTATCGCCAACCATGGCCTGGGCAGTTACCGCTAACACGGGTATATTCTGCATTTTAGCTGATTTTTTCATCGCTGCAATAGCCTGATAGCCGTCCATATCCGGCATCATCATATCCATTAAAACGATGGCAACATTATCATGTTTCTCCATAATAGAAAAACCTTCCTGGGCACTTATAGCAGATAAACAATCGAAACCTTTGGCCTTTAAAACAGCTTTTAAAGCAAAAATGTTTCGGTTATCATCATCAATTATGAGAATTAATTTTTGAGGCATAAAAATAAAAAATGGTTTATGATTTATGATGATTTTCGTATAACCAAACCCTTAGTAACGAGATCAGCTGATCCATGTCTACCGGTTTGCTGATATAATCGGATGCACCTGCTGCAATACACTTTTCGCGATCGCCCATCATGGCTTTTGCCGTAACGGCCAAAATAGGCAGGTTCCGGTATTTGATATCCTGCCTGATGGCTGTTGTCGTTTCGTAGCCATCCAGTTCCGGCATCATCATATCCATTAAAACAACATCAATTTGAGGGTTTTCGTTTAATAACTTGAGGGCTTCCTTTCCATCGGTAGCCGCTACCACTTTCATCTGGTGCTGCTCTAACATTTTGGTTAAGGAGAAGATATTACGCACATCATCATCCGCTACCAGAACCGTTTTACCAACCAATACATCCTGCAATTCGGAAAACTTTTTAGGTGTTTTGCTTTTCTCCTTGCTTTTTTCCTCTACCAGATGAAGGAACAAACCCGCTTCATCCAAAATACGTTGATAAGAATGTGCCGTTTTTACAACGATAGAATCAGCATATTGTTTGATGCGGTTTTCTTCGCCTTTTGAAAGGTTTTTACCTGTGAAAATGATAATCGGTAAATTCTCTAAACCAGGTGTTTTCTTTACCACTTCGAGGGTTTCGTAAGCATGTTTATCAGGAATACCCATATCCAAAATCACGCAGTTAACCTCTGGCTTGTGCAGGGCAGAAACACTTTCGTTTACCTGGTTAACAATTTCTGTCTGGATATTAAAATTGCTTAAAAAATAACTTAATGCCTTGGCATGCTGTTCATTTTCTTCTACTATAAGTACCTTTTTAGGGTGACGGCTTAAGGCATGCTCTAGTTTTGAAAATATCTCTTGCATGTGCTCAAAAGCAAAAGGTTTATTTATAAAATCTACTGCACCTTTTAACAAACTTTCTTTCTTAACCTGTAAAGAAGACATGATGTGCACTGGAATCGGACGTGTTGAAGGATCCGATTTCAGCTCTTCCATTACCTGCCAACCATCTTTAACCGGCAATTGGATATCGAGCAAAATGGCAAGTGGTTTAAAGGTTTTCGCCATTTCAATACCAACATCGCCACGAACGGCAACCAAACCCTTATAATTTCTTTTTCGGGTAAAATCTAAAAGTGTTTTGGCAAAAGGAGTATCGTCTTCAACAATTAAAATTACCTTATCATCAGGCTGAATGTTATCTCGGTCATCTTCAATCTCTTGCGGAATATTTTCGACTGTTAAGTGGCTCACTTTTTTTACCGGAGCCTCTAAAGCGATTACGGGCTTCTCCACATGAGGCACAGCACCGTCAAAACCTTTATTTCTATCAATGGGTAGGGTAAGTGTAAAAATACTTCCTTCGCCTTCTGTGCTTTTTAAATCAATATATCCGCCCAATAGTTTAGCCAGCTCTCTACTAATTGAAAGCCCAAGGCCTGTGCCACCAAATTTGCGCCGTGTAGAGCCGTCGGCCTGTTGAAAAGCTTCGAATACCATGCCTTGCTTTTCGGGCGCAATACCTACCCCTGTATCGGTAACTTTAAATACCAGCGCGCCCAACTTTTCATTTTTAGTAATATTTAGGGTTACCGCACCTACGGTAGTAAATTTAATAGCATTCGATAGCAGGTTTTTAATAATCTGCTCTAAGCGCATTTTATCGGTATGAAAAAATTCAGGAACTTCTGCCGATTTTTCGATAACAAAGTTTAGGTTTTTATCTTTAGCCAAAGGATTAAACAGCGAGCGCATGTTAAGGATAATCTCATCAACCTTTATATTTGCTCTATCGAGTTCCATTTTGCCTGCTTCAATTTTAGAAAGATCTAAAATTTCATCAATTAAACTTAAAAGACCCTGACCTGAACTTTGGATAACTTCTGCATATTCCTGATGCTCGCGATCCATAGCCTCATTTTCGGCCATTAACCTCGATAATAACAATATCGAATTAAGTGGTGTTCTTAACTCGTGCGACATATTGGCCAAAAATTCTGATTTGTACCTTGTACTAAGCTCTAAAGCTTCAGCCTTTTGCTGAATTTCTATATTGCGTTCTTCAATCAGTTCATTTTTTTCTTCCAGTAAACTGCTTCTTTCTTCGAGCTCCTGGTTGCTTTGCAACAATTCTTCCTGCTGTACACGTAATTCTTCTTCACTGGCCTGAAGTTTCTGTGCCTGTGCTTCGAGCTCTGCATTTAAGCCTTCTAACTCATTATGCTGAACCTGCAATTCTTCTGATTGTGCCTGCGTTTCTTCTAATAACTGCTGAAGCTTTTGTCTGTTCTGTGCACCCAACAATGCGGTACCCACATCAGATAAAACCAAGTTTAAAAAGTGTAACTGCAGGTCGCTGTATTTACCGATAGTGCCTAATTCTAATCCGCCTATTGAAATTTCATTTCTAATAATTGGAAGTACAATTAACTGTGCTGGTTTGATATTCCCGGTAGCATGTGTAATGGTTAATTCGCCCTGTGGAACATCATCCAATAATATTGGCTTACCTGATTTAACCGCCTGGCCAATTAAACCCTGGCCAAGTTCCAAGGTTTGGGTGAGATTTTGTCCTTGTAAAGCATATTGCCCTTTTAAATGCAGGTATCCATCATCCTTAAATAAATAAATGGCACCAATCTGGCTTTTGGTATAATTGGCCAAAAACTCTATAATGTCTTCTGCTAAATGGAAAACATCTTTTTCGCCAACCATTTTTACGTTTAAGTTAGCCACACCAGTTTGCAACCACTCATTCTCTTCTAAAGTATCGAAAGATTTTTTCAATGATGATGACATTGTATTTAGCGATTCGGAAAGCTCACCAATCTCATCCTGCGTTTGGCTATCGAGTTTTATACCATAATTACCATTAGAAATTTGGTAGGCAATTTCTTTAATGGCAACAATACGTTTTTCCATCTCGTATTTTTTATCTTCAATTTCTTGCTGAAGTTTAACACGTTCATCGAAATCGATTGATACTTTTCTGTAGAAAAACAGCGTGATGAGTATAGCCAGAATAGCTGCAATTAAAATCAGGATTGGCGTATAAGAAGTGAGCTTGTTCAGTTCTACAGTACGGCTTTCGAGTAATCTGCGCTCTTCTTTTACCATGCGGTTAACTACATTACGGGCCTGATCCATATAGGTTTTCCCTTCTAACAGTACCGTTGGATCGATCTGCCCACCCAACGATTTAATTTCGATTGTTGAGGTAATGATATTGAGCCTGCGGGCCATGATGTTTTTTAACTCCGCAACATTTTTTTGTTGTACAAGATTATCTTTAGTTTGTACTTCTATCCTGTTTAAGGCAGCCATCGCTGTATCCGTAGCCCCGTAGTAAGGCTGCAGAAATATTTTGTTTCCTGTTAAAAGGTAACCGCGTTGTCCCGTTTCGGCATCTTTTAAGGTAGAAATTACACCTTCGGTAGTTAAGATAACCTCATCACTGTGTTTTACAAGTTCAGTACTTTTAATAAGGTTGCTAATACTTACATAAGAAGCCAGCGAACTGATAAATAGAATAATTAGCGATAAGCCAAGGCCTAAGCGTAAATTATTTTTAAGCGTTGTTTTCATTATATGGATTAAGGATAGTTAGAATTGATTTTTAAGGATTTCCTCTTCTGTGGTAGGGATGATAAAGTAAAATTCAGACCCTTCATCCGGCACACTGTTTACACCAATTGTGCCGCCATGGCGGTTAATAATTTCAGAACAGATATACAAACCTATTCCAAGGCCATTAAAGCGGTTACTGTTATCTTCTACCCGATAAAATTTATCAAAAATTTTGTGCTGCTGCTCTTTTGAAATCCCTATACCAAAATCTTTCACCGCCAGATAAAGTTTTTCATCTTTAATATTCGTGGTTACATTAACCTGATTGGTACCTGGAGCGTATTTAATGGCATTTGTAATAAAATTGATGACTACTTGTTCCAAGCGCATTTCATCACCAAATATCATTTCGTCTGTTTTGCCCAGTTTGCTGATTTTGAAATCGGGATTAGATTGTTGCAACATCTCAATGGCATTGTTTACCATGTTATCAGCATAAAAACTTTTCATGTTAAACTTCATCTTTCCGCTTTCAATTTTCGAGATATCGAGCAGATCAACAATTAATTCATTTAATTTTTCGAGCTGGGTACTCGCTTTTTCGAGATGGTTCTGAGCCATGGTTTTATCATCTCTGTTAAGGCTGCGCTGCAGCAACTGAATATATCCTTTTACACTGGTTAAAGGTGTTTTTAACTCATGACTGGCAATGCTGATAAATTCGTCTTTTTTATGTTCGGCCTGTTTCCGGAACTCGATTTCTTCAAGCAATTTTTCCTGTACCTCGTTAAGTTTTCTATTCTGCTCGTAAATGCGATAAAACGTTTTTATTTTAAGGAGCAGCACATTAATATCAACCGGTTTGGTAATGTAATCCAGTCCACCGCTCAAGTATCCCTTGGTGATAAATTTTAACTCTGTATTTACAGCAGAAAGAAATATAATGGCGGTATCTTTTGCCTTACTAAAACCAGAAATGGTTTCGGCTACCTCGAAGCCATCCATATCTGGCATTTGTACATCGAGAATAATCAGGACATAGTTGTTTTTTAAAACTTTTTTCAGCGCTTCTTCGCCAGACGATGCGGTATCAACCTCAAAACTGTGTGCCTGTAGTACTTTCTGTAACGAGATCAGGTTTTCGGGCCTGTCATCAACTATAAGGATCATCTTTTATTAAAACAAATAAGAAGCCGGGATAATTATGTTTGGTTTTGAGATAAAAAACTCATTAACTGTAAACAAACAATGCTCTTTAAAAAAAGTTTTAAGTTTTTATAAATTGTTTGAATTAAAAGTATCGCCCTGCCTAATATCTCCGGTTTCGAAGCCTTTTTTAAACCAGAACATCCGTTGTGCAGAGGTACCATGGGTAAAAGAATCTGGCTGAACATCGCCTGTAGCCTGTTTCTGCAATTTATCATCGCCTATGGCATTGGCAGCAGTTAACGCTTCTTCAATATCTCCTTCATCTAATTTAAAATCCTTAAGGTTTTGGGCATTGTGCGCCCAAAGCCCGGCAAAAAAATCGGCTTGTAGCTCTAATTTCACCGACAAGCGGTTATATTCTTTTTCGCTCACCTGCCCACGTGCCCGATCTAGTTTTTCCGAAATTCCCAATAAATTTTGAACATGATGGCCTACCTCATGTGCAATTACATAAGCCTGTGCAAAATCTCCGGACGCACCGAAACGGTCTTTTAAATCGTCGTAAAATGATAAATCGATATAAACTTTATGGTCGCCAGGGCAGTAAAAAGGACCTACATTGGCTCCTGCATTGCCACAGGCAGTTTGCACAGCTTCTCTAAATAGTCTGAGCTTAGGATACTCATATTGTTTACCCATTGCCTGAAATTCCTTATCCCATACCTGCTCGGTCGATTCTAATACACCCGCTACAAACTGTGCCTGTGGATCGTTAGCCGGAACGCCCTGCTTAACTTCTTCCGTACCTGTAGTAGCCGGAAGTTGACTAACTAAGCCAGTTAAATCTTTTCCAAAAATTAGGCCGAGCACCACGATTATTATACCTACACCGCCCCCGAGGATGGTTTTCCCACCGCCGCCGCTTCTTCCGTCTTCTACATTATTACTGCCTTTACCAAACCATTGCATAATTTACTTCTTTAGTTTAATGAATAACCTTAATTATGGGACAATTGTTATACTAAAGTATAAATTATTTTTATTGATTTATTCTTTTGGATTATTGCAAAAAAAGAAGCCGGGTTTAAAATCCGACTTCTCCGTATTATCTTCCTGCAATCACAGTATAAATGCTAATTATTAAAAACAGCAATTGCTTTAGCTATTCTTGTTTTAGTTTCTGTTGCGCCCAACAGCACAGCAATATCAAAAACACCAGGCCCAAATTTACCGCCCACCAGCATAATACGGAAAGGCAACATCAATTCGCCTGGTTTAAAGCCTTTTTCTTCGGCCAAGGCTTTAAAAGCTACTTCGGCAGTACCTGCATCGGTTAATGTTAAACCAGCAGCAAAAGCATTAAAAAAATCAGCTTTTTCGGCTGTCCATTTTGGTTTTACCGAGTTTACATCATATTCTGCGGGTGAAGCAAAAAAGTAACTGCTTTGTGCCACAAAATCCGGCAATAATGTACAGCGATCTTTAATTAAATCAATAACGGTATTTAAATAAGCTCCGTCTTTTACTTCAATTCCTGCTTTTTCGAGCTCGGCTTTAACTGCCAAATGTAAACTACCAACTGAAGATTGTTTAATCCACTCATGGTTATACCATTTAGCTTTTTCGAAATCGAATTTAGCCCCTGCCTTACTGATTCTTTCTATCGAGAATTTTTCTTCCAGCTCTTTTAGCGAGAATAACTCCTGGTCGGTACCATCATTCCAGCCTAAAAGTGCCAGCATATTGATAAAAGCTTCGGGCATAAAACCCATTTCTTTAAATCCTTTGGTTACATCCCCAGTTTTAGGGTCGGTCCAGTTCATCGCGTAAACCGGGAAACCTAATCGGTCGCCATCGCGTTTACTTAATTTTCCATGTCCATCTGGCTTTAAGATTAAAGGCAGGTGTGCCCATGCAGGCATCTCCGCTTCCCAACCTAAATATTTCCAAAGTAAAATATGAACCGGTGCCGAAGGCAACCATTCTTCTCCCCTAAAAGCATGACTGATTTCCATCGCCTTGTCATCAACCACAACGGCTAAATGGTAGGTTGGCATTCCATCAGCTTTTAATAATACTTTATCATCAACCAGCGAGGTTTCGAAGCTTACATCACCGCGGATTAAATCATTAAAATGTACAATTTCATCGGTTGGTACTTTAATACGGATAACATGCGGTGTTTTGGCTGCCAGTAACTCTTCAACCTCGCTAATGGTAAGGGTTAAAGAATTGCGCATTTGCATACGCGTGGCCTGTCCGTATTGGAAATTTGGAATTTCTTTACGTTTGGCATCTAAATCTTCCGGTGTATCAAAGGCGTAATAAGCATAACCATCGCTAATTAACTGTTCGGCAAATTTACGGTAGCTGGGTTTGCGTTCGCTTTGGCGGTACGGGCCATAAGCCCCTGGCTTGTTGGGGCTTTCATCTGGTGTAATGCCGCACCAATCTAAACAGTTAACGATATATTCTTCAGCGCCTTCTACAAAGCGGTTTTGATCGGTATCTTCTACACGAAGTACAAAAGTTCCGTTATTTTTTTTGGCGAACAAATAATTGAACAAAGCGGTGCGTACACCACCTAAATGCAAACCTCCGGTTGGGCTTGGGGCAAATCTTACTCTAACTTTCTTATCCATAATTGGTTTGTTGAGCGCTTGGCGTTAGGCGTTGGGCGCTCTAGCGCTTGCCGCTCTGCGCAAAACGCAAGACGTTGCAAAGATATGTTTTTCATCCATTTTATAGTGTTTCATATATGATGAAGCTATGATGTATTCGAAATGATTGCTCAAGGTTTTTTAAAAAGCATAATGGTTTTATGTTTTTTCCGTTTTGTTATTGTAATTTGGCTAGCTAAAGCATGAATCCTTATCAAAAGAAACGCCGCTGGAAGTTTTTCCTTCTCATTTTTGCCATATTAATTGGCATTGCTTCAGTATTTTACACCGATTCTTTTGTAAAAAAAATGGAACGCGAAGAGGCCGACCAGTTTCACCTTTGGGTGAAAATTCAGGAACGGGCCATGTTTCTTTACGATAATGACGATTATCGTGTAATTGTAGAAACGGTACGTGCAAACACCAAAACACCAGTAATCTTGATCGACTCTGCAGGAACGATTACTTCTTTTTTTGGTTTAGACAGTACTAAAACCAATTATCCCGTTGCAGATGCTAAACTCACTTACGATAGTTTATATTTTGTAAGGCAGTTAAGGCAGATGAAAGCACAGCATCCACCAGATGAAATGAATTTTTTGGGCAAAAAATTTAAGGCTTACTATCGCGACTCCTTCGTTCTGACACAGCTGAGGTACTTCCCATACATCCAAATGGGGGTTATCTTCCTTTTCCTTTTAACAGCTTATGCAGCATTTAGTTCTGCGCGGAAAGATGAACAAGACCATGTTTGGGTAGGTTTGGCCAAAGAAACGGCCCACCAGCTGGGTACGCCAATATCATCACTCATGGCCTGGACGGAGTTGATGAAATCTAAATTTGATGCAGAAGATGATCCGCTGATTGCGGAAATGGAAAACGATATTAAGCGTCTGGAAATTATTACCGACCGTTTCTCGAAAATCGGTTCAAAACCCATACTAGAAGACCATACAGTTTACATTGTAATCAGCGATTTTATCCGCTATTTTAAAGTACGTACCTCAGATAAGGTTAAATTTAGCATTACCGGCGATGAGCAGGTAAGGGCGATGTTAAACGTTCCATTATTTGATTGGGTAATTGAAAACCTTTTAAAAAATGCAGCAAACGCCATCGAAAACGAAGGGTCGATCTCCATCAACATTATAGAAAATTTAGCTAAAGAACAGGTATTTATTGATGTGAGCGATACCGGAAAGGGAATTCCAAGATCTAAGTTCGATGCGGTTTTTCAACCTGGCTATACTACGCGTAAACGCGGTTGGGGTTTAGGTTTATCGCTTACCAAACGTATTGTAGAAAATTACCACAGTGGAGAAATTTTTGTAAAAGACTCTGAACTGGGTAAAGGCACAACTTTTAGAATAATATTAAAAAGCAGTTTAAGATATGAACCGACCACAGCCTAACGAATATCCAACTTGGGGCGAAACCTATATCAGTAAAGTAGATCGAGATATTTTCGAAATTTTAAACGATCAGATGTTAAGTCTGCCGGCCTTGTTTAGGGCAAATGCGGATAAAGCTGATTACGCCTATGCCGAAGGCAAATGGACACTGAAAGAAATGTTAGGCCATATTATTGATACTGAACGCGTTTTTGCCTTTCGGATTACCTGTTTTGCCCGAAAAGAACAACAGCCTTTGCCAGGTTTCGAGGAAGATGACTATGTAACCAATGCCCGCTTTGCTGAGCGCGATCTGGAAGATCTGATCGAAGAATTTATTGCATTGCGTAAAGCCAATTTATACCTCTTTAAATCTTTAAACGAAGAAGAACTAAACAGAAAAGGAATTGCTTCGGGCAGAGAAATTAATGTAAAATCTATTTTATTTATTGTAGGTGGCCATATTATCCATCATGTTTACATTTTAAAAGAACGTTACCATGTGGTTTAAAAACTTTACGGTTGATGAGCTGAACAACCGCCCTAAAAATCATTTAGGTGCGCTGCTCGATATCCGCTTTACCGAAATTGGCGAAGATTTTATTATTGGAACCATGCCTGTTGATGAACGTACACACCAACCTGCAGGGATTTTGCACGGCGGCGCCTCGGTGGTTTTGGCAGAAACCTTGGGCAGTATTGCATCGTATATGTGTATAGATCCTGAGAAGTATGTTGCTGTTGGTTTAGAAGTAAACGCCAACCATTTGCGGCCAGTAAAAAGTGGTTTGGTAAAAGGCATTTGTAAACCTTTACATATTGGGGCCAAAACCCAGGTTTGGGAAATTAAAATTTACGATGAACGTGGAAAGATGAACTGCATTAGCCGTTTAACCGTAGCAATTATTAACAAACCACAATAAAGAGAAGTCATTCCTTGCAGTCATCTGCTGTCAGATGTTACCATCTGACAATTATATTAATGATTGGTCTTTTTTGTCTGATAGAAATATCTGACAACACAATATCCCACAGCGCTAAAAAAATAAGAGAAATCAAGTTTTGAACAACTCTTGTTCTAAAACCTGACTCCTCTCCGATCCGCATCAGAAGAAAGCATCTGGCGGCAGGACTTATTTAATAATTAAAACTTATTATTATCCAGCCATTTCTTCTCTACCAGGTAGGAAACAATTAAACCAAGTCCGCCGAAAATTCCAACGAAACCAAAGTAAATGGCTACCGATTGTCCTTGCTCACTGTGGGTCATGTCGCTGCCGAACACTCCTCTAACTGTAAATAGTGCTACCAGTAAGCCAATTCCTAAACCAACCAAAAGCAAACCGAACTTTAAACTTAAAAACGGTTTTGGTGTAGCCTTATGCACACCCGGATCGATTCCCCTTTCGATCATTGCCATTTTCTCTTTGTTTGATAGGTAGCGGATTCCGAATACCATTGCGAATGCACCTAAAAAAAGTGAGATTGGGACTAATATACCTTCCATGATTATAATTTTTTAATTTGTAAATATTCTATTGTTTAACTTGAACCGTGTTCTGTGTATTATGACTACATACTTTTTAATCAGGTTACACCCCCTGGTGAAAAAAAATCGATAGCTTTATTAAAAATTCCCTTGTACAGTCAGTTAAAAAATATAGAAATCTTTAAGCCGCTCAGCAATGAAGCTTTAGAAAAGTTAGCTGCTGTTTCTAAGCGGGTAGAACATCAAAAAGGAACGGTTTTAATCTATGCAGATAAAACAGAGCCTTATTTCTATATCCTCGAAAGTGGTATCGCCAGAGCCTATTCTGACGGAGAAAACCAACAGATAACCTTTTGGTTCGGACAAAGTGGTGCCGTTCTTTTTTCTTTTAACAGCTATATTAATAATAGCCCCGGTTACGAAAATATTGAGCTATTGGAAAACTGCAGTTTAATTCAAATCAGGCTAAGCGATCTTTTTTCGCTTTACGATCAACATTTAGAAATTGCCAATTGGGGCAGAAAAATTGCAGAACAGGAGTTAATTGCTACTGAAAGAAGGTTAATAGACCGGGCTTTTAAAGGGGCGGCAGAACGTTATCATGAATTTGTAGATCAATCTCCCCAGCTGATTAAAAGAGTAGCCTTAAAACATATTGCCTCATACCTGGGTGTAACCCAGGTTACCCTGAGCAGAATAAGAGCAGCTCATAAATAAAATCATTTTTTAACATTTGTAAAATGTTGCCTAATAAATGTGCCTTAAATTTGCAGAAACACATTTATCATGAACTGGATTATCTTAATTATTGCCGGCCTTTTTGAAGTTGGCTTTACCACCTGCCTTAAATTATCGAACAATTTTTCGAATATAAAATGGAGTACAGCTTTTTTTGTCTGTATTATTTTAAGTTTCTTATTACTAAATAAAGCAACCCAAACTTTACCCATGGGAACTGCCTATGCAGTTTGGACGGGTATTGGTGCCGTAGGAACAGTAATTATCGGAATTTTTTATTTCAACGAACCGGCAACCTTTTGGCGGATATTTTTTATCTGTACGCTTATAGGATCAATTGCGGGTTTGAAGTTCTTTGCTTCACATTAGTGCATGTGCACCTTGTGAAGTTTAGCAGGCCCCGGAGCAGGAGGGAACTTCGCAAGTTTACCATTGACCATAAAAGCTGTTTTATTTATTGGAGCGCAGTGCCTCTGCAGTTAACCGAATTGGTTCCCGTGTTTCATATTCAGGGTTTTCAGGGCGCCACAACTTTGTGCGTAAACCTGATGGCAGCGGCAGCCCCGAAGCATGAGGGCTAAAGCGAACAGCAGGACTACAATCCGCCATGGAAAACTGCCCATTCATTTCCAAAAAATCTAAAAAATGAATGTTTCTGCTTATAGTTTTCTTTTTGGAGCGCAAGGCCTGTGCAGGTAATCAAATTGGCTCCCGTGTTGCGCTTGTACGCTTCGGCTTCGTTCCTCAGCCTGCAGGGTACCGCTTCACCCAGGGCTAAATGGCCAAGACCGTATTTCATATTCAGGGTTTTCAGGGCGCCACAACTTTGTGCGTAAACCTGATGGCAGCGGCAGCTCCCGACTTCACGTCGGGACTACAGCGAACAGCAGGACTACAATCCGCCATGAAATACTGCCCTTTCGTTTCCAATAACCAATTTTACCTGATTCATCTCGCTATTTACAAATAATAAATCTCCTTAATTATGTTTCACGTGTAACCTGTTTATCTTTAATGTAGTCTTATTGCTAAACATGGAGCAAAAACCTACAGATTTAGAGCTGATCCAACAGGTATTGAACGGTGAAACCGATCAGTATGCTTTGTTGGTGAAACGCCATCAGCGATTTGTATTTACGCTTGCTTTAAGGTTTTCGAAAAACAGGGAAGACGCCGAAGAAATTGCGCAGGATTGCTTCGTAAAAGCTTATAAAGCATTGGGTACCTTTAAACAAACAGCTAAATTTAGTACCTGGCTGTACACGATAACCTATACTACGGCGATGACTTTTTTAAGGAAAAACCGTTTAGATACTACGTCGATACATGATGAAAGCACCATTTTACAGCTCGAAAACCATACCTCGAGCCTTAATGCAAATGACTATGAGCGGCAGGATAGCCATGCTTTTTTAAATATTGCCATTACCCAGCTTTTACCAGACGATGCGGCTATTATTACCCTATTTTATAAAGGCGAACAGAGCTTGGAAGAAATTGGCGAAGCACTGTACATGGAACCCAACACGATAAAAGTAAAGTTGCACAGAGCCAGACAAAGACTTAAAGAAAAATTACAATATTTGTTAAAAGATGAAGTAAAGGAGTTACTATGAATACAATAGAAGAACAACTTTGGGATTATATTGATGGGAATTTGGATGATTCTTCAAAAAAAGCCATCGAAGAAAAAATTGCATTAGATGCCGAAGTTAGATCGCAGTATGAAGACCTTTTAAAGCTTAATTTAGTTTTTAATGAACTCGATCTTGATGAGCCTTCTATGTCTTTCAACAGGAATGTAATGGAAAGTATTGCTTTAACTCCTGCCCCGGTAGCGATGAAAACAAAGGTCGACAAAAAGATTATTTACAGCATTGGGGGCTTTTTCCTGTTCTCCCTAATTGCCGTATTGGGTTATGTGCTTTATAATGCCAACCTCGAAATGCCTCAATTCGATTTGAAGGTGAATTTCGATTTCAGATTAGAGAAATACATTACGCCCACGACTATTTATGCCTTTCTTTTTGCAGATCTGGTGATCGGATTAATTTTTCTCGACCAGTTTTTAAGGAAGAAAGTTGCGCAGAAGTAAGAACGCTTAAATTGTTCCCGCAGATCAAATTGATTTAGGCAGATTTATGCTCGTCTGTACTTTTTCCGAAATCTGCGGGAACCCAATAGGGTAAATATTAGCCCAAAGTTTTTAAAATCTTTAGCCCCTCTGGCCACTCACCGAAACCAGCATCGGCATTAATATGGCCGGCACTACCGATATTAATAAATTCACTTCCCCAGTTCTCAGCAAAAAATTCGGCCCTTTCTAGTGTTACCCATTCATCATTTGAACTGGCCACAACTATGGTTTTAAAGTTTATTTTATCTAAAGGTACATGATCAAAACCTACCGTATCGAAAGTATAACGTGGCGCGTCCAAATCGCTGGGTGCTACCAATAATGCACCTTTAATTTTCTTTTGATATTGTTTTGCCCAGTTTGCAATTGCGGTACAACCCAAACTATGGCCAATTAAAATCACATCAGCCAAATTATAGTCAGCAACGGCCTGATCTATTGTTTCAATCCAATCTTTGCTGGCGGGTGTATCCCATTCCCGCTGATTAATCCTGATAAAATGATCTCCAGATTTTTCGAAATGCGTTTGCCAATGATCTGCGCCTGAATTACCCAAACCAGGAACAATAAAGTAGTAGGTCATAATAAGTGAGAATAGCTCTTGAATAAATTGAGGCGGCGAAAAATAAAACAAAAAAAGGCCGCCATCGCAAGAAAGCAGCCTTCTCTGTAAATATGATAAATAAATTAAATTACTTTCACATTAACGGCATTTAAGCCTTTTTTACCGTTAGCAACTTCGTACTGTACTTTGTCGTTTTCACGGATTTCGTCGATAAGACCTGTTGAATGAACAAAAATTTCGCTATCTCCATTTGCAGGTACGATAAAGCCAAAACCTTTAGTTACATTGAAGAATTTTACTGTGCCTTCTTGCATTGTATTAAATATTAAAATTAAGTATGCAAGGTAAGTTTTAATTTTTAAAATCAAAATAAATTTTAACATTTTTTTAACGTTAAAATTTTGTAAATAGCAGATTACTAAGGCTTTTTAATTGCCTTCCCAATTATTGTTAAAGTAATTTCACTGTTATGCGGAATCCCGAGTGTTGTTCCGGGCGCCACATCAAAAAGGTTTCTAACATAGATATCTGCTATCCCCTGAGCCACCTTTTTTTTAGCTTCAACATTCTCGGGAAGCACGTTATAAATTGTTTTTACATGTATCCTTCCCTGAAAATCTATCACCGCTGCAACCTGGTAAGCAAAATCTTTATAAGCCCGGTCTATCCGGATAATATATTGCGGAAACATATAGTCGTAGGCCTCTGTCCTGTTATTGGCCCGATCAACCGTGCTGATTTTTTCTACCCTAACAATTTTACTTTTTGGTATAAACTGAACCGGATCTGTTGCCGCAAAAGCACTATCGCTATTCAAATTAACTTCGGCAGCACGCTTCTCTATGAAAGCAGTATCGGCCTTGCTCGGTTTTTGCAGATCAGCAGCCTTGACCTTCAATTTGTTTTTAATATAATCCTGCGCGTAAAAAGTCATATTTACATCCGAGCGGACATCTGAAGCAATTACTTTTCCATCAACCTGAATCCGCTGAAAAACCAAACTATCTTTACTGATGTGTTTTACTTTAAAAAATTCCGCAGCAAAATTATATACATTTCCGTGATCGTACTGCATGTAGAATTTTTGCATTCTTTGCTTCTGTGGACTCCAGGCCGACATGGTATCTTCTTTAACCACTTCAATGATCCAGGATGGTTTTTGCATAAAACCTTCCTTATTAAAAGAAAGTCCACTTTTAAACCGGCGTTTTACCTCTTGATAACGGATGCCTTTTACTGGCTCGAAAGTAAAATCCCTTAAAGTTGGGTCGCTGGTTTTAGAGCCAAACTTACAGGCAGAAAGCATCAGCACAAAAAAGAAAAAGTATATGGTATGTTTAATCATTTCTACAAAAATCTTTGGCTAAAATAAGTTTTTTTAACCAGAGCTAAACATGCTGTTATAGATACAGGTCATCTCCGCGCTTGTTTTTTCACCAAAATAACGTTAGCTACTTTGCGCTGCCCTTCATGGTCCCATTTTTTATTATCAGTTGGATAGTTGACAACACCATTATCAGGCATTCCGTTTACCCACAAAGTTGTAGAGCCTCCGCCATCAAAATTTAGGGCACTGGCACAGCCTAGCCAACGCATTAATTTGGTTAGCTCAAACAAACTCATGCCTGCCGAGTTTTCATTTCTTCCGTCAACAGTTAACAAAATCACTCTCCCATTTGGCTTTATCCCCAGGCAGGTACGCGGATGGCGCAGGCGGCTAAATCCGGTCGTATCTAGCTTTTCATCAATATAATTTAAAGTTAATAAGGGGCCATTTAACAAAACGTCTTGAGCGGTCATTTTTGCTTCCCAATCGCTTGTTCCGTCCCACTTTTGGATCGAAATTTTTCCATTCTCAATTACAACCGCTGCTTCCTGATGCCTTGCCCGATTTCCATTTTTATCCAAGCGGTTGGCATTAATGGTTTTTCCATTAACGCGAACAAAATCTACCGAACCTCCATTTTTTACATCGAAAAAATTGCCATTTACTGCGGCCATTGCGCTATCGCGTAATCCAAAATTACTGGTGGTAATCAGCTCCTTCTCTTCTGCTCCAATGGCAAAAAATGCCTTCCGGCCCGTATTTTTTATTTCTAAAAACGAAATGTTTTCGTTTGCAGCGAAAAGATTTTTCTGGTCGAAGTGGTGCTTAAATAAAGTTACCTGTTTGGCAATTCTGTGCTTATGCCATTTGGTTTTTACGATCGTTAACGAATCTGCACTTTGGCCAAAAGCAGATAAACTGTATGTAAATAAGGTAAGGGCAAATAATAATCTTTTAAGCATAATAGCTGTTTTAATCATAAAATTAAAAAATGGCTATGTGTTTAGCTTAAAGCATCAAAAATTATACAAAGGGTATTAAATAGATTCGTCATTTCGAGCGAAGTGCAACGAAGCCGAGAACCACGATTGCTCAGCGAAGCTAAATCTGCTGCAATAGATCTCTCCATTCCGTTTCACTGCAGTCGAGATGACGTCCCTTTATTAAAAGTCCTGCGAGGTTTGGACAAAAAAAGCGGAGCAATCAATTTAATGATCTGCTCCGCTTTGTAATTTTGAATGAGTGAGTTATTGAATTTGGATAGTGCACCGCCCTATCATCCTCTAATTCAACCCCTCCATCATTTTATTTCTTAGGATCTAAAATATCTTTAATTCTGATATTCAAATCTTCGTAATGTGCTTTGGTAATGGCATCACCTGCTGCTGCTCTAGCCTTTGTGGTCGCCAATAAGGTTTTTAACTCTGCTCTAACAAGTGGTCTGATATCAGATAAACCCACATTGATTGGCGTTAAACCGTAACTTGCTGCATAATCTACAGGGAAACCAACCGGAAGTTCTGCTTCTTTGGTCATTAAATCTTGTAAACGGTCTACATAAGCACGTTGTAAATTACGTTTAAAGGCATCTGCTCTTCCTGCAACAAAAACCGACGATCTCAAGTCCGTAAATAATTCAGGTAAGGTGTATGCTTTTGCCGCACCGTTTTTAGTTTCGTTATCTAACAAACGAGCGATACGCGAAGCAGATAATAAATTGCCTAAAGTATTAGCTTGAACATTTTTAATGCGGTTTAACAACACGCCATTATCAAATTTACTGAGTTGATCATTGCTGATTAACCAAAGTGGGGTAGTAAATAATTGTTGATTGAAGAAAGCAACAGCTTCTTTTTGTTTTGCTTTAGGCAAATAAGCATAAACGGGCCCTTTTTGCTCGTAGGTTTTAAAGTTTTCACTTAATCCACCCACGTTTGTTGCCACATGCCCCATGTAACGGTTAAACTGGCCAACAATTTCGGTGTAGATTTCTTTTAAATCGCTATAGTCCTTACCTTTTTGATAGGTCCATTTTTCTACGTTAGGTAAAATACGTTTTAAGTTGGCAATACCATAAGTACTTGCTTTCATTGCGTTGTCGCCCAAATCTTCGCTCTGCAAACGAGGATCTAATGAAGTTCCCTGACGACCATAAAAATACAAAGGATTACCTGCGTTTTTCAATGTCCATTGGTCTAAAATTTCTTTTTCCTGTTCTGCGGTTTTGTTTCCAGGAATCCAAGAATATCCCCATTTCACCACCCATTTATCGTATTCTCCAATTTGCGGGTGAAGCTTGGTTACGCCATCACCAGGTTGAGCGATGTAGTTAAAACGCGCATAATCCATAATAGATGGTGCAGTTCCATGTTTATCTGTAAACGCTTTTGAACGTAATGAATCAACCGGGTAAGCATAGCTCGAGCCAAAGTTGTGTGGCAAACCTAGAGTATGGCCTATTTCGTGTGAAGAAACAAAACGGATTAATTCGCCCATTTGCGCATCCGTAAATTTAGCTTTACGTACTTCAGGATTAATCGCCGCTGTTTGTACAAAATACCAGTTACGCAACAGGTTCATCACATTATGATACCACCCAATGTGTGTTTCTAAAATCTGCCCGGTACGTGGATCGCTGATGTGTGGCCCGTAAGCATTTGCAATATCTGAGGCAAAATAACGAACAACCGAATATCTCGAATCTTCTACGCTAAATTGAGGATCTTGTTGAGGTGTTGGCGCCTCTTTACCTATAATGGCATTTTTGAAACCTGCCGCCTCAAAAGCTACCTGCCAGTCGTTAATCCCCTGGATTAAAAACGGCACCCATTTTTTAGGCGTAGCAGGATCTATGTAAATTACAATCGGTTTTACCGGCTCTACCAATTCGCCACGTTTGTAAGCGTTGGTATCCTTTGGAACCAAATTCCAGCGGTGAATGTAAGCGGTACGCTCTGCCTTTTGTGCGTTACTTCCATAATCAATTTGAGATTGGCCAAAAAAACCAACCCTGCTATCCATTATTCTGGCTTTTACAGGTGTTTTCGGCAATAATAACATCGATGTATTAAATTCGAAAGTAACCGCACCATTACTATTATCGGTCGGAGATTCTGCTGCGCGGTAAGTTTTAGCTGTTTTTACTTCAACGTTAATCGGGAAAGTTTTTACCGTATCGATATAAGAACGTGTTGCATCGTACATGGTAACTTTATAAGCCTTACGGATCTGGTCGGTAGCGCCAATGGCCATTACATCACCGTTATAAAAATCGGTCACATCAATTACAACGCCTGTTGTATCTTTGTTATAAGCTTTAATTTCAAAGCTGGCTAAGATCTGTGCAAGATTAGAATTTTGTACTGATTCGTACATATCGCTGTTTGGATCGGCCTTTGTTGAATAGCTTGGTACGCGGATGTAAACCTGTTTACCTCTACGCTCCCATTTCCATACCTGCTCATTTAATTGTTCACCTCCATATTGCTGGTTGCCAACTTTTACTCCTGCTGGTACTTTTGCCAATCGGGTAACCACAAGCATTTCGCGGTTGATCATCGAATCTGGTATCTCAAAATACCATTTATCGTCTACCTTGTGTGTTTTGAATAAGCCGTTGGTTGTTCTCGCTTTTGCTGTAATTACTTCAGAAAATGGTTTAATTCCTTCTTTTTTGGGTGCTGCTGCCGGGGCTGCAGTTGGAGCCGCAGGGGTAGCCCCTTTTGTCGTTTTAGATTTTTTCTGGGCATATACCGAACCTGATCCGGCTACACCAAGTACTACGATACCTGCGAGGGCAAGTATCTTAAAGTTTTTCTTCATGTGTATAAAAAGTTAGTTTGCTTGGCAATAAGAGGTTAAAGTTAGAACCTTGTTACACGACAATTCTTTTGTAACTGGAAAATTACGCTTTTCAGATCCTCTTTTCAAGGCGAACTACTTTAAAAAAGACTTGATTATCCCTAAAAATCTCAAAAATTACATTTCTATCTGCTTTTGATTTAAACATTTCAGTAAGTTCATTTAAAGAGTAGGCATCTACACTTTTGAAATTTACCGCAATAATTTCATCATCAGGACATAATCCAGCTCTTTCTGCCGGACTATTTTCGTCTATTTCTCCAATCAGAACTCTTTTATACTCTTTCTGATCGAGGTAAAGCACCATACCTAACATATCGTGTTCGAAAGGGGTTTTGCTTAAACCATTAGGCTTAACATAAATAAAACCTCCCTGGTAGTTAAACTGAATATTAAATTTCCGCAGCAAATCCGCTCCGACATTACCATTCCGTTTAGATAAATCGATCTTATCTGCAATACTCTTAAAATCAGGGAATCCTGCAACAACGTCTTTAAAAACATAGCCGGCTACATTAAACTTGTCTACACGGCCAACATATCCCTTAATCTGACCGCTAAGACTCATCCCTAAATTTGCCTTGATTTTTTTTTCAGGTAGCGGGAATTCGGTTCCATAGAGCATTTCGAGCGACAAAGCATGGCTGGCGCCTGTGTCCATTAAAAACCTGGCTTCAACTGTTTTACCGCCAGGAACATCAACAGTGCCTAAAACATAGGGTTTCTGATTCTCAATCTCAATGGGTATTTTTTTGCCGCGGTATTTAATTTTGGCATCGTGATCATAAATAATCAGCCTATGTTCACTATATCTTATATCAACAATAAAGCTGTTAAAAAAACTGAAGCCCAGCAAGCCGTAAATTTTCAGTCCCAAATGCCCCGACAGGTTAAAGAGATCTTCTTTTAAGATTGCTGTTGGTATATTCTTAATGCTCGTACTGCCTACCTTAACATCCAGACTTTGAGAAACATATGCTTCAACTGTTTCAATACCCAAACCAGATACTTTAATTTTACGGAGTTTACTAAAATTTAACGAATCGATAATCGATGGATCGGTAATAATCATCGGTCCAACTCCTGTATCAAGAACAAAATCATAAGGCCCCTTACCATTTACATACACCGGGATAACCATTAGGTTTTTGATGCACTTAAAAGTAATTGACTGTTTTTGCCGGTTTCTTTTAAAAAGGAATTCCTGGCCAAACCCAGAAAAAAAAAGAAATACCAACCCCAAACAAATTGTTAGTTTGCGTAAACAGATTATTACACCGGGGTTATATTTGGTTAACATTAAACTAAATTTAATAAATTAGTTGATAATTATGTCCCCTAAATTTAGAACATGTTTCCCTTAAAAAATCATAATTTTATTTTTCTTGCGTTTGCGCTATCTATTTGTTTGTTAACAAGTTGCTCAACCAATAAAATCATTTCAAAAAAAGTAGCTAAAGAATTTAAAAATTCTCCCGTAATCAAACAATATCAGGTTGGCTTCGCCCTTTACAATCCTGCAGATAAAAAAATGGTTTTTCAGAAAGATGCCGATAAGTATTTCACCCCGGCATCTAACACCAAACTTTATACTTTTTTTGCGAGCTTAAAAATGCTGCCAGATTTGATGCCAGCTTTAAAATATATTGAACAGAATGATTCATTGATTTTTTGGGGTACAGGCGATCCATCTTTTTTACAGTTTGCAGTAAAAGACAAATCGGCATACAATTTTCTTTTGGCTTCGAACAAAAAACTATTCTTTTCTCCCGGAAGATATTCTGGCAGTTTTTTTGGCGATGGCTGGTCGTGGGATGATTACGATTATTATTATCAGCCAGAAATTACCGAAATGCCAATTATGGATAACATGGTTACTTCTACTTATGCCAGTTCAAATAAAATCAATATCGAACCACGGGTTTTTGCCTCCTGTTTCGAAATAGATTCTACAAAAAAGACGGGCAGCTTTCAGGTAAGCAGAGATTTTTTAAGCAATCGCTTTCATTATCCCGCCGTTTCAGTGCAACCAGGCTACAATCAGCAAAACCCATATAAAACCAGTGTACAGGCTACTGTTGAAATATTAGCAGATACCCTGCACAAACCTGTCAGCATTATAAACTTAAAAATACCATCGTATGCTAAAACTTTATGGGGCGCAAAACGTGATTCTGTTTTAAAGCACATGATGCTACCCAGCGATAATTTTATCGCCGAACATTTGTTATTGGTTTGCTCCAACCAGATTGGCGATACGTTGAGTACAACAAAAGCTATCGATTACATTACAAAAAACTACCTTTCTTTTCTGCCTGATAAAGTAAAATGGGCTGATGGATCTGGTTTGTCCCGTCAGAATTTATTTACGCCGCGTGATAATGTATACCTCCTTGATTCAATTTACAGGTTGGTAAACAATCCGGAAAAGCTGTTTAGTCTGTTACCTGCAGGTGGTAAAAGCGGTACTTTAAAGAACGCTTACCCCAAAACCGACAAACCCTTTGTTTTCGGAAAAACAGGTTCGCTCGGGGGTGTTCATAATCAAAGTGGATATGTACTCACAAAAAAGGGTAAAACGTATATTTATTCTTTCATGAACAACAGCTTTGTAAAACCAACTGCCGAGGTACGTGCAGAAATGGTGAGGATAATCACTTATATACACAATACTTTTTAAGCATATGTAGCATCAAAAAATACCTAACCTATGAAAAAATTCAACTTATTTATCGGCATTTCTACCCTGCTTATCATATCCTCTTGTAAGAAAAATGACCCCATAACCGATCCAACTGGCCCTCCTACCCCTACTACACCATATATACCCGACAATAGCTTTAAAATTGTTAGCTATTTTCCAAGTTACCGAGATCCAGCCAGTGTTGCCGATTCGAAGTTCAAAATGATAACGCACCTCTTTTATGCTTTTCTAAATCCCAATGCCGATGGAAGTTTAGCTGCGTTGGAACAACCCGGCCGATTTACAACAGTAATGCAAAAAGCAAGAGCAAATGGCGTAAAAACAGGCATTTCGATATCAGGTACGAAAAGTATTTTTGTAACCATGGCGGCATCTGCAACGGCGAGAAACCTGTTTGTAAAAAATGTGCTAACTTTTGCCAAAACAAATAATCTGGATGGCGTAGATATGGATTGGGAATATCCAAGCACCAGCGATGGATCGGCAGATAATTACGTGCTGCTTATGAAAGAACTTTCAGATTCGCTGCACAAACACCATAAATTCCTTAGTGCGGCCATAACCCCCGGTGTATACGCCGGCAGTATCCGGGATGGATTAAAATCGGAAGTTTTCCCTGCTGTAGATTTCTTTAATATTATGGTGTATGATGGCATTGGCTGGGATAAAAATGAGCCTATACAACACGCATCCTATAATATGGCCGTTGCCAGTTTAACTTATTGGTTAAACACCCGAGGCATGCCAAAGGAGAAAGCCGTTCTGGGTATCCCGGCTTACGGCAAAAACGCCAGTAACTCGGCTAAGGCCTACCGCGATTTTGTAACAGCAGGGGCCGATGTAAGTTTAGATAATGCATCAATTGATGGCGTTCAATTTTACTTTAATGGAACCATAACCACCAAGAAAAAAGCTAAACTCGCTAAAGATATTGCAAATGGAATCATGTTCTGGGAATTCTACCATGATGACAATGGCGATAAATCTATTATCCGTGCTGCAAATGATGAGCTTGGAAGAAACTACAATTAATATGAAGCCTAACTTTAAGTCGATTGATCAGCCTTTTTCTAATCACATAAATATTGAGGGGAACACCTATTTATATTTTGGGGGAACAGCATACCTGGGCATTCCCAAAAATCAGGACTTCATTAATCTGTATATCGAAGGGATTAAAAAATTCGGTTTAAATAACGGAACAAGCCGTACCAACAACATTCAGCTTGGCATTTATGATGATGCCGAAAAAGTAGCTGCAGCACGCTACGGAGCAGAAGCCGCACTAATTACTTCAAGTGGATATTTAGCTGCACAGCTTACGGTTAAAGCTTTATCGAAATTAGGCCAGGTAATTTATGCCCCCGCTACGCACCCCTCGCTTTGGTTAACCGAAAATCAAACCAGGAGTTTAATGCCGTTTAAAGCATGGGAACAGGCAACAATTGAAAGGATAAATGTATCCGAAGAAAAAAATTGGGTTTTGATCAGCAATTCGATGAACAATCTAATGCCCGAAATTTATGACTTCGGCTTTGTAAAAGAAATCCACATGGATAAAAATATAATGCTGCTTGTTGATGATTCACATGGAATAGGCGTAAACAACAATGGAATGGGGGCTGTTTTGAATCTTCCCAAGCAAGAAAACATCGAAAATGTAGTGGTTGCCTCCATGGCAAAAGCATTGGGGGTAGATGCTGGTATTGTGTTGGCCTCAAATAAAATCATCAATAAACTTAAAAGTACAAATTCGTTTATTGGCGCTTCTCCACCAAGCCCCGCCGCACTTTATGCATTTATCCATGCTGAAGAAATATACAACAGAGCGTTAAACAAACTGAAAAACAACATGCTGATGTTTGAATCTGCATTAAATCTTACCTGGAAACACGAACACGGTTTTCCTGTATATTTGCTGGGCGATGTTAATTTCTCAGAACGCCTTCTGCAAAGGCAAATCTTAATTTCATCTTTTCCCTATCCAAATCCTAGCGACGCGCCTTTAGATCGTATAGTGCTTTCCTCCTGGCATGAAAAAGAGGATATTGAAAGGCTGATAACAGCTATAAATTTTTAACCTTTCCTTATCCAATTAATTTTTGAATATTTATCACATGAAAAAACTGCTTGTATTACTGTCGTTAACGCTTCTCTTTGCTAATGTAATTTCTGCACAAACCACTAATGTTTGGATTGTTAGGCACGCGGAGAAAGATAAATCGAACCCACAGGATACCAACCCTAATCTCTCTGATGAAGGAAGAATAAGAGCAGGCGATTTAGCAACTTACTTAAAAAAGGTAAAATTTGATGTTGCTTTTGCCACGCCGACAAAAAGAACGCACCAAACATTGGATTCATTGGTGATTCCGAAGGTAATCGATTATAAAGACATTAAATCACTTGTAGACAGCATTAAAACCAATTACATTGGCAAAACCATTATTGTAGCAGGCCATTCTAATACCGTACTCGAAATTATTGAAGCCCTTGGTGGCAAAAAGCCTAAAGAGGAATTAACAGATGATGATTACGATTACATTTTTGAACTGGCTGTAAAAGAGGATAAAGCGAAGGTAAAAATGGAACAATACGGGAGGCCGCATCATTTATAGTTTGTGAGGTAAGGTGTTACCACCTGACAATTGGAGCGCTAAATTTAGAAGATGATAACATCTTACACCGAGAAAAGGGTAGATTTCTCCGTTCCACTGCGTTCCAGTCGAAATGACGAAACTAATTTGGTATGCTCCCAGCCTAATGAACTAATGACTATTGAACAAATTTACCTCTAAAGCTTCTCAAAGGGAATATCCATTAAATCGTACTTTTTCCAACCGGCAAAATCATAGTGCCACCATTCGTTCTCCAGTACATTCATCTGATATTTACCCATTATAGCGATCAGAAAGTCGCGATTCTTCTTAGCCTCTGGCGATACCTTGTCATATTTTGCCGCAGCGGCAGCCGAGAAACTGTCGTAAGGTGTTGGCATTGTTATTTCTTTACCTGTTTTTAAATTGATCAATGTTAAATCTACCGCGCAACCTCTGTTGTGTTTAGATCCTTTTGCCGGATTCGCCACAAAATTTTTATCGCTGGCCTTTTTATAAAACTCAACGGTAATAGCATAGGGCCGATAGCCATCGAATATTTTTAAGCCATATCCTTTTTTACTTAATTCCTTTTGGATTTTTTTTAATGATTCTACCACTGGTTTTCGGGCAAAAGCCCTTGCCTGTTTATACATGACCTGCTGCATAAAATTATGCTTAGTGGCGTAGCGGATTTCAAGCTTAATATTGGGAATGGCTTTTTTGATTTCAACCAATTCGTTATTCGGATCTGTTTTTACAGATGCGAGGTACTGATTATAAGAACTTACCACCGCCAGTTTTTTTACGGCAACAGGTTTGTTTTGAGCGCTAACAACGACTGAGAAGAAGAAAAATAACGTAAAGAGGTTGAATTTCATATAAATTGGTATTTAGCATACGTCATTACTGCTATAAGTCAAAACGATTGTCAGTCTGAGCCTGTCGAAGACCTTTACATTTAAATAACGAACAAAATGTCCTTCGACAAGCTCAGGATGACATTTCGTTCATTTATCAATAGGCTCGTTACTGCAAAGTTTTACTGATTCGAAACGACCAACAATTCAAGGTCTTTAAATGGCAGATTGAACATATCGGCCAGATCTTTATTGGTACAATTACCTTGATAAATATAAAGCGCTTCACGAATGCCCGGATTATTCCAAACCATGTTCATTAAACCTCCAAATTCACCAATATCCAATAAAATCGGAGCAAAAATGTTCGTTAAAGCGTAAGAGGCTGTTCTTGGCACACGCGAAGCAATATTTGGCACACAATAGTGAATTACATCGTATTTTCTAAACACTGGATTGGTGTGGTTGGTCACTTCAGAAGTTTCAAAACAGCCGCCCTGATCAATGCTTACATCAATTACCACCGAGTGTGGTTTCATGCGGGCAACGGTTTCTTCCATTACTATGCATGGACTACGCCCGTGGGTAGCTCTAATGGCACCTATTACTACATCGCAGGTTACAATAGCCTTATTCAAAACAATAGGTTGCATTACCGAAGTAAATACCCTGCTGCCCAAATTATTCTGCAGGCGGCGTAAACGGTAAATAGAACTATCGAAAACCTTAACCTCGGCTCCTAATGCCAAAGCTGTTCTGGCGGCATATTCGCCCACCGTTCCAGCGCCTAAAATAACAATCTCCGTTGGCGGAACACCAGTAAAGCCGCCAAGCATTAAACCTTTCCCGCCTGTAACGTTGCTCAGGTATTCTGCAGCAATTAAAATAGAGGTCGAGCCCACTATTTCGCTCATGGCGCGCACCACGCTGAGTACATTACCTTCATCGCGAAGATTCTCAAAACACAATGCGTTAATTTTTTTGTGCATCAACGCTTTTAGGTAATCCTGCTTTAGCGTTCCGGTTTGTAAAGAAGAAATAAGCGTTTGGCCCTTATGCATCATCTCAATCTCTTCCAGCATCGGGGGCGCAATTTTCATCAGGATATCAGCATCAAAAACTTCTTTTTTGTTGTAGGCAATTTTAGCACCCTGCTCAGCATACTCCGTATCAGAAAAATTAGCGCCGTTGCCAGCGCCACTTTCCAGCACAACACGGTGCCCATTGTTTACCAACAAGGCAACAGATAAAGGAGTTAGCGCAATTCTATTTTCCTGGAAAGAAATTTCCTTTGGTATTCCTATATATAGACTGTTTTTTTTATTTCTGGTTTCTAGCTTTGCCTCTTGCGTTTGTAGTAAACCCTGACGAGCTATATCGGCCATTCCTTCGCGTAATCCTGTAGCCATGTTGAATTAAAATTTTGATAGTTTTAGGTTGTTCAAGATAAGGAAAATCTGTTAATTTATTGATAACTAATTGTTATACCTTCGAAATTCTGAATAACCTGCGGTTTTCATCCAGCACATTTATCTCAATTTTAATATGTTTTTCGGGTAGTAACTCTTCCACTCGCTCAGGCCATTCTATTAAACAAACGCCACCACCATAAAAATATTCTTCATAGCCCAAATCATAAGCTTCGTGAATATCTTTTATTCTATAAAAATCAAAATGGAAAACCGAGCCGTTCGGACTTTCATATTCATTTACAATAGAATAGGTAGGGCTCGAAACCACATCGTCAACCCCTAAATGTTTACAGAAAATTTTAATGAAGGTTGTTTTCCCAGCTCCCATATCACCCTCAAAAATGAAGACTTTCTGGCCATTGGCGAAATCTGAAAGCTGTTGTGCAACAGCGGGTAAATCGGCTAAACTGTTAACTTCGATATCCATTTTAAAAAAATAAAGGCAAAAGTAATACATAATTGCATTGCTTTTGCCTTTTATAGGTCGTCATTTCGACCGTAGTGGAGAAATCTTTCCCGAATCATCTCATCAAAGATTTCTCCATTCCGCTGTGCTCCAGTCGAAATGACGAATTTATTTATGTTCTACCTCGGCGAATATGTCACCACCGGAATAATCATTTCCTCGAGTGAAATACCTCCATGCTGGAAGGTTTCATTATAGTAATTCACAAACTGATTATAATTATTCGGATAAACGAAATAACTATCCTCCCTTGCAAAAATATAACTGCTGCTGATGTTGATTTTAGGCAACAAAGCATCATGAGGGTTTTTAATCAAAAATACTTCTTTTGCATTAAAATTAAGGTTTCTACCTTGTTTGTACCTTAAATTGGTGTTTGTGCTCCTATCGCCTATTACTTTAACCGGTTTTTTAACCCGGATGGTCCCATGATCGGTTGTAATGATCACTTTTACCTTTTTCTGTGAGATTTTTTTCAATAAGTCCCAAAGTGGCGAATGTTCAAACCAAGATAAGGTTAACGAACGGTAAGCGGCATCATCATTGGCCAGCTCGCGGATCATCTGCATATCCGTACGGGCATGGCTTAACATATCAACAAAGTTGAATACTATGGCGTTGAAATCGTTCTGCAACAAGTTATTGGTCTGATCAACAAGATCTTTCCCCTGCTCAAAAGTGAGGATTTTATTATAACTGAATTTACAATCTTTTCTTAAACTACGCTTAATGTTATCTGCCAGAAAAGCTTCTTCGTGCATGTTTTTTCCACCCTCATCATCATCGTTCTGCCACAGCTGTGGAAAACGTTTCTCCATATCCAAAGGCATCATGCCCGAAAAGATGGCGTTACGGGCATATTGTGTTGCTGTTGGCAAAATACTGGTGTACATATCTTCTTCATCGATCCTGAAATATTCAGAAATTAGCGGATTAATGATTTTCCACTGATCGTAACGTAAATTATCGATCAGAATAAAAAAGACTGGTGTGGTATCGTTAATATGAGGAAATGCTTTTTTCTTTAACAGTTCATTAGAAAGCAAAGGAGCTTTATCTTTTTCTTTAATCCAGCCTAAATAATGTTCTTCGATAAATTTAGTAAACTGTGTATTGGCCTCCTGTTTCTGCATGGTTAAAATTTCATGCATCTGTGGGTCGTCGAGTTTTTCAAGTTCCAGTTCCCAAAAAACGATTTTTTTATACACATCCACCCACTCTTCGTAATTCAGCCTGTCGCCAAGCGTCATACCCAATCGGCGAAAATCCTGTTGATAAGCCATAGAAGTTTTCTCGCTTACCAGGCGTTTGTTATCAATCAGTTTTTTAATGGTTAACAAAACCTGCTTAGGGTTTACAGGTTTAATCAGATAATCGTCAATCTTACTACCAATCGCATCCTCCATTAAATTTTCTTCTTCACTTTTGGTAATCAGCACAACAGGAACATCCGGATTCAGGTTTTTGATGGCCGATAAGGTTTCAATTCCACTCATCCCCGGCATATTTTCATCCAAAAAAACCAAGTCAAAATGAGCTTTTCCAAATGCTTCCAACGCATCGTTCCCATTGGTAAATGTAGTTACATGGTAACCTTTATCGTTGAGCAATAATATATGAGGTTTTAATAAGTCGATTTCATCATCGGCCCATAATATTTTAGTTTCTTGCATGTTATTGTAAAAATAGATAAGTATTGCCTTTTAATTGTGGCAGGTAAATCAAACTATAAATAAAAATAGCAATTTTTGTACCGTATCTATCTATTTAACTATTTTTAACGATTGAACAAGAAGAAAATAATAAATGACCCTGTATACGGTTTCATCAGCATTCCGTCCGAATTAGTTTACGATGTGATCTCACATCCCTATTTCCAACGTTTGCGTTACATCAAACAGCTTGGAATGACTCATTTGGTTTACCCGGGTGCATTACATACGCGTTTCCACCATGCTTTAGGGGCCATGCATTTAATGAGTTTGGCCATAAACCTTTTAAGAAGTAAAGGACATACGATCACCGAGGGCGAAGAAGAAGCCGCCATTTTGGCCATTTTACTGCACGATATCGGCCATGGTCCTTTTTCACACGCATTAGAACATTCTTTAGTAACCGGAATTAGGCATGAAGATATTTCGGCAAAACTGATGCGCGATTTAAATGCGCATTTTAATGGTCGACTAACACATGCCATCGAAATTTTTAATGGTACTTACCCTAAAAAGTTTCTACATCAATTAATTTCCGGTCAGTTAGACCTCGATAGAATGGATTATTTAAACCGTGATAGCTTCTTTACGGGTGTTAGCGAAGGCGTAATCAGTTTCGATCGGATTATCAAAATGTTTAACGTTTACGATGATGACCTGGTTATTGAGGAGAAAGGCATTTATTCTATCGAGAAATTTTTAATTGCCCGCCGACTGATGTACTGGCAGGTTTATCTGCACAAAACCGTTATTGCTGGTGAGATGATTTTGGTAAAGCTATTAGAACGTGCAAAAGAACTATCGGCTGCTGGAACTGAGTTATTTGCTTCACCATCGTTAAATTATTTCCTGAAAAACGATATTAACGAGGCTAATTTCTTTTCTCAGCATGAAAATCTCGAGCATTTTACCAACCTGGATGACCAGGACATTTATGCGGCAGTTAAGGTTTGGACCAAACATCCCGATAAAATTTTGTCTACTTTATGTAAAATGCTTACCTCAAGAAACCTATATAAAGTAGAAATGGGTAACGAAAAGGCAAGTGAAGACCGCGTAAACTTTTTGCAGGATGCGGCCATTAATTTATTAGAAATCAAGCCCGAAGAAGCAAGGTATTTTGTTTTTACTGATTCGATCCAAAACCGCGCATATAACGCTGGGGTTGGAAATATTAAGATTTTGATGAAAAATAACGACATTGTTGATATTGCAAAGGCATCTGATTTGTCTAATCTTGAGTCGCTCCAGAAAACTGTAGAAAAATATATCCTCTGTTACCCCAGAGGGATTTAAGGTTATTTAACAAAATATTTAACTTTTAGTGCCGTTTTAAGTCTTATTATTGTGTAAATATACACCCTTTAACCTGAGCAGGTTTTTTTGTTCATATCAATTTAACATATACCTTTGTACGATGCAATTTACTGCCACGCAGATAAGTCAGTTTCTAAACGGTTCCATTGAAGGTAACCCTGATGTAGCCGTTACCGAACTTTCTAAAATAGAAGACGGAAAGGAAGGCTCTTTGTCTTTTCTTTCGAACCCTAAGTACGAAAACTTCTTGTATTCTACTCAGGCATCAGTCGTTATCGTATCAAAGGATTTCGCCCCTACGCAACCATATACCAGTACATTAATACGTGTAGAAAATCCATATAGCGCTTTTACAATCTTGTTGGATAAATATAATGAAGCTGTTAACGCCCAGACCGCACAATCTGGAATTGATAAACTTGCATTTGTTCACCCCACAGCGAAAATTGGCAAAAACGTGTTTATAGATGCTTTTGCCTATGTTGCCGAAAACGTAGAAATTGCAGATGGCTGTAAAATAAATGCGCAAACCTTTATTGGCGCGAATTCTAAAGTTGGCGAAAGCAGCACTTTTTTCCCTGGTGTAAAAATTTATCACAATTCGGTAATCGGCAGCAGGGTTGTTATTCATTCCAATACCGTTATTGGAAGCGATGGTTTTGGTTTTGCCCCACAAAAAGACGGTACTTACAATAAAATCCCTCAGATTGGAAACGTTATAATTGAAGATGACGTAGAAATCGGCGCAAATACAACTGTAGATCGGGCAACAATGGGATCAACAATTGTAAAAAAAGGTGCAAAAATCGACAATCTGATACAGATTGCACACAATGTGGAGATTGGCGAGAATACGGTTTTAGCCGCACAGTCGGGTATATCAGGAAGTACAAAAATTGGCCCTAACAGTGTTGTTGGCGGGCAAGTTGGTATAGCAGGGCACTTAACATTAGCTAAGGGCACTCAGATTGGCGCCCAGGCCGGCATAAATTTTAATATTACAGAAGAAAATAAACAATGGCATGGCAGTCCGGCGCAACCTTTGCGCAACTGGATGCGTGCCTCAGTAATTTTCAAACATCTTCCAGATGTAGAAAAAAGAATAAATGCGCTCGAACAGGAATTGAAAAAGCTCACAGCTGAACTGGAAAAGAATACAATACACAATGAACGTTAGACAGAAAACGATTAAACAAGAAATATCTGCATCTGGTGTTGGTTTACACACAGGCGCTAATGTTACTTTAACATTTTGCCCGGCCCCCGAAAATCATGGCTTTAAATTTCAGCGTATTGATTTAGACGGCCACCCGATTATTGAAGCCGATGCAGATAACGTTACCGATACCTCACGAGGCACCACGCTTACCCAAAATGGCGCCAGCGTTAGCACTGTAGAACACGTAATGGCATCGCTGGTTGGTATGGACCTCGATAACGTACTCATTAAACTTGACGGACCGGAAACACCAATTATGGACGGGAGCTCTATCCAGTTTGTTGATTTACTGGAAGAGGTAGGTACAGTAGAGCAAAACGCAGATCGCGAGTACTTTACTATTCCCCATAACATTACTTATACCGAAGAAGATAGAAAAGTAGAAATTGTAGCGATGCCGTTAGACGATTATCGTTTTACGTGTATGATCGATTACAATTCTCCTGTTCTGGGCAGCCAGCACGCCGGCATTAATACCATTGCAGAGTTTAAGAAAGAAATTGCTTCATGCCGCACCTTCTGTTTCTTACACGAATTGGAATACCAGTTATCGCACAATTTAATTAAAGGTGGAGATTTAAATAACGCTATTGTAATTGTAGATAAAGAGGTTACGAAGGACGAATTGAGCCATTTGGCCAAATTATTTAACCGTAAAGATATCGATGTTGCCCCACAAGGGATTTTGAACAACATGGAACTGCGTTATCAAAACGAGCCCGCCCGTCATAAACTATTAGATATGATTGGCGATTTAGCTTTGGTTGGCATGCATTTAAAAGGCCATATTATGGCTGCCCGCCCAGGCCACGCAGCCAACGTTGCCTTCGCAAAAAAAATTAAAGCCGCAATTAAAAAAGAGAAAAACAAAAAAATACAAAAGGTTTACGATCCAAGTGCAAAACCATTATATGATGTTGTTCAGATTATGGACATTTTGCCTCACCGCCAACCGTTTTTATTTGTTGATAAAATATTAGAACTTTCTAAAAATCACGTAGTGGGCGTTAAAAACGTAACCATGAACGAGGAGTTTTTTAAAGGTCACTTTCCTGGTGCACCGGTTTTTCCCGGCGTAATCCAAATTGAGGCTATGGCTCAGGTTGGTGGCATTTTAGTGTTAAGCACCGTACCAGATCCCAGAAATTATTTAACCTATTTCTTAAAAATAGATAACGTACGTTTTAGGGCCCAGGTTCTTCCTGGCGATACTATTGTTTTCCGCTGCGATTTACTTGAACCGATCAGAAGGGGCATTGCCCAGATGAAAGGCGTAGGTATGGTTGGCGAAAAAATCGTTGTCGAAGCCGAAATGATGGCTCAAATTTCAAAAGTTAAACAAGCAGAACCCACCCAATAATGATACAACCTTTAGCATACATACATCCTCAGGCAAAGATTGCCGAAAACGTGGTAATCGAACCTTTTGTAGTGATACATAAAGACGTTGTAATTGGTGAGGGAACCTGGATCGGATCGAACGTTACCATTATGGATGGTGCACGTATTGGTAAAAACTGCCGCATCTTTCCTGGCGCCGTTATTTCTGGCGAACCGCAGGATTTAAAATTTGCCGGCGAAGTTACCACTGCAGAAATTGGCGACAATACAACTATCCGCGAATGTGTAACCATTAACCGTGGTACAAAAGATAAATGGAAAACGACTATCGGTAGCAATTGTTTAATTCAGGCATACTCTCACATCGCGCACGACTGTGAAGTTGGCAACAACTGTATTTTCTCGAACAGTACTACTTTGGCTGGCCACATTACCATTGGAAACAATGTAGTTTTGGCAGGTTTGGTTGCGATACATCAATTTGTTAAAGTGGGCTCTTATGCTTTCGTAACCGGAGGTTCATTGGTGCGTAAAGATGTTCCCCCTTATGTAAAAGCAGCACGCGAACCACTTTCCTATGCAGGCATTAACTCTGTGGGTTTGCGCAGAAGAGGTTTTACCAACGAGCAGATTGATGAAATCCAGGAAATTTACCGTGTACTTTTCGTAAAACACAATAATGTAACTAAAGCTTTAGACATGATCGAAGCCGAATTTAAACCAACGGAAATCCGTGATGAAATTGTAGATTTTATCCGTAATTCTAACCGCGGTGTAATGAAGGGTTTCGGAATGGGAAGCTAATTAAGGTAGAAGGCTGAAGGGTTTAAGGTGGAGGGTAAAACCCATTGCCTTAACCAAATTCAAATATATATTCATGAGTGATTTAACACTAATCAGGACCGATTCAGACAATGCCGATTTTAGACAATTGGTTGCTTTACTGGATAAAGATCTAGCGGTTAGAGATGGTGAGGATCACGCTTTTTATGCTCAATTTAATAAGGTTGATACCATTAAGGAAGTGATTGTCGCTTATCACGATGGAAATCCTGTTGGCTGTGGCGCCATAAAGCCTTTTTCAGCAACAGAAGCCGAAGTTAAAAGAATGTTTGTACATCCAGATTATAGGAAGCAAGGCATAGCTGCTAAAGTTTTAAATGAATTAGAAAGCTGGGCTACTGAACTCGGTTTTACTGCATGTGTTTTAGAAACGGGCAAGAAACAGCCGGAAGCCATTGCACTTTATCAAAAGGTGGGTTACCACATTACTCCCAATTACGGACAATATATCGGCGTTGATAACAGCGTTTGCATGACTAAACCGCTTATCACCAAACCCTAAACGCCCTGCTGAAAATGAATATCTCTTTAAATAGTGTTGGCAGAAGGTTTAATAAGGAATGGATTTTTAGAAATTTAAGTACTGAGTTCACCTCTGGCAATAGTTATGCAATACTTGGGCCCAACGGCTCTGGTAAATCAACTCTATTAAGTGTTTTAACAGGCAGTCTATCTCCCTCTGAAGGAGAAATTTCATTCTCAGATACCAAGGAAATTCCTGTAGAAAATATCTACAAATACATCAGCCTGGCTGCGCCGTATCTCGAACTGGTTGAAACATTTACCTTAAAAGAGAGCGTTGATTTCCATTTTAAGTTCAAAAATTTTGCTCCGGGGCTCGATTCAAAAAAGCTGATCACCATACTGGGATTAGAAAAAGCAGCGAACAAAGAAATCAAGTACTTTTCATCGGGAATGAAGCAAAGAACCAAACTAGCTTTGGCATGTTGTACCGATACACCAATTTTATTTTTAGACGAACCAACGAGCAATTTAGACGTTCAGGGAATAAATTGGTACCGCGAACTGATTGAAAATTTTGGAAAGGACCGCCTAACAATAATTGGCTCTAACCAAATACAAGAATACGATTTCTGCACAAATCAGATACAAATATCAGATTATAAGTAAGTTATAGAAAAATTCCATTACCTACAAAACGTCTGTTTTGTCATACATTTGTATTATAAATAAATTTTTCAGAAAATATTTTGTAATTCGCAAATTATACTTACCTTTGCACCACCAAAAAGAGAAACAATTATTTAATTTTATCTCTTGAAGTAAAGATCATATTTTCCGTATTTCGGAATCAAAATATATAGCCGTAAAAAGCAAAGAGTTTTTCATAGTTTAGTTTGAGGTTTAGGTTGATTATGCCTTTGGAGTGGTTCCCAAAGGCATTTCTTTTATACGGAGTTTTTTTAAGGGTTAACGTTCACTAAAAACAAAAACAATCATCCGCGTATGCTTTCAGACCAATTAACTAACGACTATCGAACCAATGAGCCACAGATTTTCCTTTCCAAATCATCATTCCTTTTTTTAACTTTGGTGCTCAAAAATTAACAAAACTATATTTCAAGATAAAATGGCAAAGGCATCAGAAGTAAAAAGCGGAAATGTACTTCGTTTTAACGGAGAGTTGGTAAGTGTAGAAGAGTATATCCACCGTACTCCAGGAAATTTAAGGGCTTTTTATCAGGCCCGCATGCGTAACGTAAAAACCGGCAAAATTGTAGAATACCGTTTCCGTACCGATGAAGAGGTGACCATTTGCCGTGTAGAAACCAACGACTATCAATATCTTTATGAAGATGGCGATTATTTAGTGGTGATGGACAACAATACTTTTGAGCAGTACAATATCCCCAAGTTGCTTTTCGGAAACGCCATTAAATTTTTAAAAGAGGGCATGAATGTAACCATCGCTTTTGAAAGTGATGAACCAATTGTTGCCCAGCTACCCAATAGCGTGGAACTAGAAATCACCTACTCCGAGCCTGCTGTAAAAGGCGATACCTCTACCAGTGCACAAAAATATGCCACTGTAGAAACCGGAGCAGAAATTAGAGTTCCGCTGTTTATCAATCAGGGCGATAAGGTGAAGGTTGACACCAAAACCGGCGAATATATGGAGCGGGTAAAATAGCACAACTGAAGGTTTAAATTTCCTTAAACCCTAAGCCTTATACCTTAAACCTTTATAGGTTTTTATCAAAATAATTTTACCTTTGCCGTCACGAAAAACTGAAATATAAATCCAATTTAGGATAACACAATATGGCAAAAGCATCAGAAATTAAAACAGGTAACATTCTTCGCATAAACAACGAGCTGGTTACTGTTGACGAATGGAATCACCGTACACCAGGAAAAGGCGGCGCATTTTACACAGGTAAATTCCGTAACATCAAATCGGGAAGAATTGTTGAAGCGCGTATGAATACCGACGAGGCTGTAGAAATCTGCCGCGTTGAAACCAACGATTATCAATATTTATACGAAGAAGGTGATTATCTGGTAGTAATGGACAATAACAGCTACGAACAGTTTAACGTTGAGAAATCACTATTCGGTTCGGCTATTAAATTCTTAAAAGAAGGCATGAACATTATTGTTTCAATGGAAAGCGAAGAAGCAATTATGGCTCAATTGCCAAACTTTGCTGAATTCGAAATTACCTATTCGGAGCCGGCTGTTAAAGGCGATACTTCTACAAACGCATTAAAAGCTGCAACATTAGAAAACGGTGTTGAGGTGAAAGTTCCCATGTTTGTAAACCAAGGAGACAAAATTAAAATCGATACCCGTACCGGCGAATACGTTGAGCGTGTAAAATAATTCGATTAAAATATATGAAAGCCTCTGAAGCAACCTCTTCAGGGGCTTTTTTTTCGTGATCGTCACCCTGAATTTATTTCAGGGTCTTAAAAATCCAGCAAGGGGAGTCGATATCCACATGTTCATTTAAGCACACAAGAAAACAAGCCTGATTTCAAATTGTTAATCATACTAAAATTGCCGTTATGTTAAAAGCCGAAATCAGAAAGCAAGCGCTAAAAGACAGATTATTGCTGAGCAACGCAGAATACGAGGACCTATGCCAAGCCCTCTTAAATGAGTTTAAATCGCTCGATTTTAGCCAAATTAAAACCCTCCACATCTTTTTGCCCATTACAGAAAAAAAGGAGCCCAATACTTTCTTACTGATCGAGTGGCTTAATAAAAATCACCCGGAAATTAAAATCATTGTACCTAAAGCCGATTTTGAAACCGCTTTAATGACCAATCACGAATATTTAGGCATAGGCGATTTAAAGAAAAACCTTTATAATATCCTGGAACCGCAAAAAGGAAACCTGCACGAGGGCGAGGTAGATCTTGTTGTTATTCCACTTTTAGCTTTCGACAAACAGGGTTATCGGGTGGGTTATGGCAAGGGCTTTTACGATCGTTTTTTACAGGGCATAAATGCTCGAAAAATAGGCATATCTTTGTATCCTGCTATTGAAAAAATCGATGATGTAAATGAACATGACATCAGGTTGGATTTTTGCATTACGCCAACAAAAATTATAAAATTTTAAGCTTACCAGCATGCCACAGGAAATCGTTATAAAAACCGAAAAACAATATGAAGACAATATGATTGCGGTATTCGAGTTACAGGAAAAAGAAGAATTAACAGCCGAAGACCTGAAACAGATCGAACTGATGTTGAAGGCTGGAGAAAAATACGAAGCGGAGCACTTGTAAGGGCTCATTAGTTCAGTGGTCATTAGTTTTTTGGTCTGGTTGCTTCATAAAAAAGCCTTCACCCTTCCCCGATTTTTCGTCATCTCTACTGGAATGGAGAGATCTAAATCAAAAGTACGCTCGAGATAGATTTAGCTTCGCTGAGCACTTCATGCTTCTAGGCTGCGTACACCCGATAGCTATCGGTTCCGCTCGAAATGACGGCTTTGGTGGACAACTACTCCATGTTTTACATGAATACCTGCCTAAACCTAAGAACTATAGCCTTTAACAAAATCGCTCACCAGATAAGCAACCAGTTTAGCGGTTAACCTACTTACCCTCCCATCCAACATTCGGGTTGCCCCTTCGCTTAGATGCAAATAAGAAAATTGCTTTGCACTAGTCAAAATTAACTTTCTAATATCGTTAACTGCGAAACCAGATGGTGTTTCGGCACTGGAAAGTACATTTTGAACGCAGTCCAAATCGATTTCCAGGCCCGCAACCGAACCTATTTCATTCACGATGTCAGTAACGTTAGCGCCAGTTAAAATATCGTCAAAAAACACAGCCTTAAGCTTTGGATTTGTATCTATTTGATTTAAAATAGCTTCATTATTATAGTTTTGGTGCAAGCCGTACATGAAATAACTATTCAGGTAGTTTTCTTTTAGCGCATAAGAAAATCCGTTCCCGCTGTGCCTACCTTCCAGTTCTCTTAAATCAGCATGTGCATCCACATTTAAAACCGCTATTGGGCTTTTATGTGCCAAAGAAACACCCTTAATTATTGGGTAGGCATTATTATGACCACCACCAATCACAATAGGTATTTTGCCCGCAGCGACAATTTTTTCAATTACCGGATAAACCAGCCCATCAATCTGTGCTACTTTGTTTCTTAAACCCATTAAGGAAGAATCTTCGGGCTCATCGATTTCGAAATGGCCTAAAACCAAAACCTCCTCTCCGTTTAAAAAGCGATTGCTCTGGATATTTAAAAAAGCCACCAAACCTGGCCGCCACATAGAGGCTGCACCTGCAATACCTAAGTTTGCACGTACGCCAATGTCTTCTGGAATACCGAACAATACAAATTTAGAACTACTGGCTTTTAACCCTTCTACCGAAATACTATCACTTGATGAAGCTCTCTCATCGTGCTGATATACATTAACCCTTTCGCCTATTTTGATTTCGCCATCACGCGTGATGGTTAAGTGATCGATGTCGCCCTGCGAATATATTTTAAGGTTATCCATTATAAATTTCACCGTTTAAAATAACAGTTTCTATTTGCGGCTCACCAAAGCTGTATGGCAAATAGGCAATTGAAGGCATCGGTTTGGTTATAAACAGGTTCGCTTTTTTACCAACGGTAATGCTTCCATAATCTTTACTCATCTCCATTGCTGCCGCACCGTTTAATGTTGCAGCATTTATCGCCTGTTCAGGGAGCATCTTCATTTTAATACATGCAAGTGACACCACAAAATTCATGTTTCCTGAAGGTGTTGAACCAGGATTGTAATCGGTAGCCAAAGCAATCGGCAAATCGGCTTTAATAAAGCTTTTGGCATCAGCAAAAGGAATACCCAGATAAAACGAACAAGAAGGGAGTAATGTTACAATGGTATCAGCATTTCTTAATGTTCGGATCGTTTCTTCATCACTTTCTTCAAGGTGATCAACTGAAATGGCGCTATTTTGCACAGAAACCTCTACTGCCCCAGAAACGGAAAGCTGATTGGCATGCACTTTTGGTTTTAGCCCATATTTTGCGCCCGCCTTTAATATCTGATCGGTTTCTTCGACAGAGAAAAACCCTTTTTCGCAAAAAACATCAATATAATCAGCCAGTTTTTCTTCTGCTATTTGAGGCAGCATTTCATTAATAATTAAATCGATGTAACCTTGATGGTTGTTTTTAAATTCAGCTGGATAAGCATGGGCAGCTAAGAAGGTTGCTTTTATCGGGATCGGGAACTGATCTTTTAGCCTGCGGATTACCCTGAGCATTTTGATTTCGCTCTCTGTGGTTAATCCATATCCGCTTTTAATTTCAACGGCCCCTGCTCCCTGAAGGATCATTTGTTTTAACCGCACAGATGCACTCTCAAACAATTCGTCTTCCGAAGCTTTCTGGAGTTTATTAGCCGAATTTAGAATCCCCCCTCCTGCCGCAGCAATGTCTTCGTAGCTTTTGCCTTGGATTTTCATGGCAAATTCTTCCTCGCGCGAAGCAGCAAAAACAATGTGTGTATGGCTATCGCACCATGAAGGGAAAATATATCTGCCCTTTGCCGAAACTTGAGATGGGAGACTTGAGATGTGAGACGGGATCGAATCCATCTTACCAAAATCTTTGATCAGACTACCTTCGATTAACAGCCAGGCATTTTCAAGAACAGGTAACGAATCTAATTCACCGCCAAGCAGCACTAATTTATCTTTGGAATGTAAGCCTACGAGGCCTTTTATATTTGTAATTAACATTGGTTAGATTGAAGGTTAATTGTTTAAATTGGTTAATCGGGTTTTGGTTACAGTTAACCGATTTAAACCATTAACCAGTTAACCAAATACTTAATCGATCTCTAAAAGAACCGGGCAATGATCAGAATGTATCGCGTCGGGTAAGATTCTAACATTTTTCAATCGGCTCTCCATAGGCCTGGTAGCCAAATGGTAATCGATCCGCCAACCCAAATTCTTTCCTCTCGAACCGGCACGGTAGCTCCACCAGGTATAATGGTGTGGGTCTTTATTGAAATGACGGAAAGTATCGATGAAACCATTATCCAGAAATAACTGCATCCATTCCCGTTCTTCTGGTAAAAAGCCCGATGAATTGGCATTTGATTTTGGGTTATGAATATCAATGGGGGTATGACAGATATTGTAATCGCCACTTACAATTAAATTTGGGATCTCTTTGCGCAGTTCTCCAATATACACATCAAAAAACCGCATAAATTCGTACTTTTTAACCTGACGTTCATCTCCGCTTGAGCCCGACGGCATATAGAGGCTCATTAAAGAAAAATCATCAAAATCTGCCCTTAAAATCCTACCCTCTTTATCAATCCATTCTTCACCGCAGCCAAATTCGATATGATTCGGTTTAATTCTAGTCAGAATTGCCACACCGCTATATCCTTTTTTTTCAGCAGGGAACCAATAATGATGGTAGCCAAGTTGCTCAATCAGGGCAATAATTTCTGGAATCTGCAATGGCAAGGCCTTTACTTCTTGCAGGCAGACCATATCAGCATCTGTAGCCTGAAGCCAGCCAAAAAAGTTTTTGGTACTTGCCGCCCTAATCCCATTAACGTTATAGGAGATGATCTTCATTCAGTAATTTCAATTGTTGTGGGCGGTAAATTTAGAAATTAATTGAATAAATGCTTAGTAATTCAATTAATCATATTTATTAGCAACCGTCATCTCGACTGAAACGCAGTGGAATGGAGAGATCTGGCCTCGATAGATTTAGCTTCGCTGAGCACTTCGTGGTTCTCGACTGCGTTGCACTCCGCTCGAAATGACGATCCCATGGGGTTTATAAATGAAATTCGTTTAGGAGCCCATAACCATTTTATCTTTCAAAGATCCCTGTAACAACTGTTTCTCTAACTTTTTTGCCGCTCTTCTTTTCAAAATCGTAATTTCCATTTTTACATCCTGTTTCGGGCGGTTATTTTTATCAGTTGCCAGAACGGCTATTTTATCAACCATATCTAAACCAACCACTATTTCGCCATAAACGGTATAGTTTCTATCCAAATGAGGCGTACCACCTATGGTTTTATATACCTCACGCTGCCACTCCGGAATTTTGAATTTCAGGCGTTTTTCTTCAACATTATCCAATTGCTGATCGGTAAAAACTTTTCCCTGAACCAGGTAAAACTGGCTACCGCTCGATGCTTTGGCCGGATTAACATCATCACCTTCCCTGGCAGCAGCCAAAACGCCCTTTTTGTGAAACAAGCTATCTTTAAATTCTGCCGGAATGGTATATTTAGGCCCACCCTCGCCCAACAGGGAGTCTGGTTTGGCATTTTTAGAATCGGGATCACCACCCTGAATCATAAAATCTTTAATCACCCTGTGAAATAAAACTCCGTTGTAATATCCCGACTTGGTTAACTTCAAAAAGTTATCGCGATGTAAAGGGGTTTGGTTATATAGCCTAACGATGCATTCTCCAAATTCGGTTTTAATGCGTACATATTGATTTTTAGGCTTTGCAGCAAATGCCGAAAGTATCGAAAAGGTGCAGAGGAATAATAATATTTTCTTCATTTAATTGGTGTTTAAGGCTAAAGTAAGCTAAAAAATGAAATTCAATAAATATTTACTGGCATTATTCGATATTTTTTCCTTTACCTTTGTATTAATGAAGTTAAAACAAAAAATAGCACTTTCTTTGGCTGTATTCTATGCAGTTAGTGTTATGGGTTTGGCTTTAAGTCTCCATTTCTGTGGGGGCAAATTAGAAAACGTTAAACTTTTTAGCAATGAGGTTTCATGCAAATTCTGCAAAGACATTCCCGCTGAAAAGAAAGATGATGGTTGCTGCAAAAACACCCAGGTAACCGTAAAAGTTAAAGATAGTCACCAAACAGCGGCACAGGTACAAATGCCGAAGTTATTTTCTATCCAGCTTTTTCTTCATCCTCCTGTTTTAGAATTTCTGACTAACATTACTCCGAAGTTTTTCAGTAAAATTTCGAATAAAGCCCCGCCACTTTCCTCGCGGATTGCCCTGCATATTTTCAATTGTATTTTTAGGAATTAGGATTTTCTACGTTGACGTTATGCTGAACTTGTTTCAGCATCTAAGGCCTTGCTCCATCTGAGAATCGGGGCAGCTTGACAACAGTTAAAAAATTATTCTAATTCAAAAAAATCATGAAAACAATAAAAATATTCAGCATCATTATGCTGTTCTTTGCCGTTAATGTTTCGGCACAACAAATATCTACAGCCGATTTACAGGTAACTGGTTTAACCTGCTCAATGTGCTCAAATGCAACACAAAAATCGTTAGAAACGCTAAACTTTATCAGCAGCGTAAAACCCGATTTAAACAAAAACACCTTTGTTCTAACTTTTAAAAAAGATGCCAATATCAATCTTGATTTGGTTCGCAAAAAGGTTCAGGATGCTGGTTTTTCGGTTGGTGGTTTAACTGCAAGTTTCAATTTTAACCAGGTAAAAATAGACGATAAAGGTCAGGCAGTTGTTGATGGCAATGTATATCGTTTTGTAAATGCTAAAAGCAAAACACTTAATGGAACTGTAAAAGCCAGCGTGGTTGATAAAAACTTCATTTCTGGTTCAGCATTTAAAAAGCAAGCCACAACCACTAATTCTGATGCTTATGCGAGTGGTACTGGCGTAGTTAACGGAAAAAAAACACGTATTTACCATTTAGTTCTTTCTTAAGATGAAAAGGATATTCGTATTGGCGCTGGTGATTATCGGCACCTATACCAATGGTTTTGCACAAGAACTCTATGTATTTACCGAACCCGCCAGTAATATGCCAACCAAATCGATTGGTGTAAGGATTACGAACGAAGGTATGTTCAACAATCCTGACTTTGTAAGCAGAACTATTCCGGAAGTAATGATCGGTTTTAATAAGAACCTGATGATGCATGCTCAAGGTTTTATGTCTGATATGGACGGAAAATACCGTTTAGAAGGCGGGAGTCTTTATGCCAAGTATCGGTTTTTATCACTAGATGAAGCACATAGCCACTTTAGGGCAGCAGCTTTTGGGCGGGTAAGCACCAGCAAAAGGCCAACCTACACCAGAGACATTAACCTCGAAGGTGATAATAGCGGGATACAGAGTGGATTAATTTTCACGCAACTTTTGCACAAACTGGCACTATCAACCACTTTGGGTTATGCACATGCTTTCGAAAACAGCGACAGGCAAATTACCGGAATGCCGCAGCCAAAAAATATGTTATCCTATAGCTTATCATCAGGTTACCTGGTTTTGCCGGTGGTTTACAAGGATTACAAGCAGCCAAACTTTAATGTATATTTAGAATTATTGGGCAAAACAGATCCAAGTAGCGGTCAATCTTACTTGGATATCGCACCAGCCATACAGATGATTTTGAATAGCACAACCCGCATCGATTTGGGTTATCGTTTTCAGGCGACTGGAAATATGGATAACCGATACACTAAAAACATGTACCTGCTTAGGGCAGAATTTAATTTCTTTAACGTTTTAAAATAATATATAAAAAAATGAAACCATCATGGTTTTCATATTAAACTGAACATAAACCATGATCGCTTCATCACCATTAAAAACAATATAAAAAAGATGACAAAAATATTAGGATTAGTTGCTATCATGACTATTGCAACAACAGCTTTCACTTATGCACAAGGCAAAACAGATGTAGCCTTAAACCAGGTACTAACAGCTTATTACGATGTAAAAAATGCATTAGCAACAGATAAAAAAGACTTGGCTATAGAAAAGGTAAAGGTTTTATCGGCAAAAGTAAATGCGGTTAACCATAAGGACCTACCTGCCGATCAGCATAAAATATTTATGGAACAGGCAGCTATCATTAAAAGTAAAGCCGCTCAACTTGCAGGTTCTAATGATATCAAAACACAAAGAAAAGCTTTTGAAGGAATTTCTTATGCGATGATCAAAACACTAAAAAGCCTGAAATTTAACAGTCAAACCGTTTATGTTCAACATTGCCCAATGGCGAAGGCAAGCTGGTTAAACGAAAAAGAAAATATCGAAAATCCATATTATGGAAGTATGATGTTCGATTGTGGTGACGTTTCCGAAACCATAAAATCGAACTAATGAAGCTGCATATCAAAAACATGGTATGCAACCGTTGTAAAATGGTGGTTAAAGCCGAGCTAGAAAACCTCGGCTTTAAACCATTATTGGTTGAACTGGGTGAAGTTACTTTAGCCGAAAATATTTCTTCGGAGGATAAGGTTAAAATAGCAGCGCGCCTAACGCATTTTGGCTTCGAACTGCTTGGCGATAAGAAAACCCAAATTTCGGAGCAGATCAAAACAGCGATTATCAACCTGGTGCACTACACGAAAGAACCGTTAAAAATTAACCTTTCAGCCTATTTAAGTGAGCAACTAAAGCTAGAATACACTAACTTAAGCAGTATTTTCTCAGAAACGGAAAACCAAACCATTGAGAAGTATTTCATTGCTCAAAAAATAGAAAAGGCAAAAGAAATGCTTACTTACGGCGAACTTAACCTTAGCGAAATTGCTTATCAGCTAAATTACAGCAGTGTTGCACATTTATCCGCACAGTTTAAAAAAGTAACCGGAATTACACCCTCGGCTTATAAAGCAGCATCAACGGATAGCAGGAAAACACTAGACGAGGTGAAATAGTTGATGGCTTATGGTCGATAGTCTATAAGCCGTATACTAACCCCAAATTTCTTATCATACGTCAAGACTGATCGGCTGATACTCAACTATATTTGTATCTAAATAAATTCACTAGTTATGAAACCATCATGATTTTTCAAACCACATTGGTGAAAAATCTGATAGCTTCATCACAGTTAAAACTAAATTATAAACTGATGAAAAAATTATTCTTATTTCTGATCGCAACCTCAATTAGTGTGGCATCATTTGCACAAACAAGCTGGAAAATTGATCCTATGCACTCGTTTGTTAACTTTTCGGTTAAACACATGGGCATTTCTTTCGTTGATGGTTCTTTTAAAAAATTCGACGGAACAGTTACGGCTTCTAAACCAGATTTAACAGATGCTAAAATCAGCTTTACTGTTGATGTAAACAGCATTACTACAGGTGTTGATATGAGAGACGGGCACTTAAAAACTGACGATTTTTTTAATGTGGCAACTTACCCAACCATGAAATTCGAAAGTACTTCTTTCAAAAAATTAAGTGGAAACAACTACGAGTTAAGTGGAAAGTTAACCATCCGCGATGTAACGAAAGATGTAAAATTTGCTGTTGTTTATGGCGGCACGGCTAAAGATCAGCAAGGAAATACTAAAGCTGGCTTTGGTGCTACAACAACCATTAACCGTTTAGATTATAATATTAAATATGACCCGACTGGTGCTGGCGTTGCAAAAGATGTGGCCATTAAATTAAACCTGGAGTTTGTTCAAGGGAAATAACACCTGAATCGTCTTTCGAGTGAAGCACAGCGGAATCGAGAAGCACGAAGTGCTCAGCGAAGCTAAATCTTTTAGCCTATGATAATTTATAAGCGCTAAAGATTTCTCCTCCAAAGGAGTTCCTTTGGAACACTTCGTCGAAATGACGATCACCTAATAGAAAATCATGTCTGCACTATCACAATTCAGGAACTTCACGCAACGTTTGCCTCAAACGGATTTAATGCCAACACTTTTTATCGGTCATGGCTCGCCAATGAACGGCATCGAAAATAATGAGTTCAGCCAGAGTTGGGCAGAACTGGCAAAAAATATTCCAGTGCCAAAAGCAGTGTTAGTGGTGTCGGCACACTGGTACACACATGGCACCTTTGTTACGGCGATGGATTTCCCGAGCACCATTCACGATTTTGGTGGTTTTCCACAGGCACTTTTTGATGTTCAATATCCTGCCCCCGGCGATCCCGAACTGGCCGCAGAAATTCCGAATTTAATTCACTCCACTCCCGTTGGTTTAGATCACGATTGGGGTTTGGACCATGGCACCTGGACAATTGTTAAACATATGTATCCTCATGCAGATATTCCTGTTTTACAACTCAGTATCGATTACACCAAATCGCCTGAGCAACATTATGAAATTGCCAAAGAAATTTATACCCTCCGTAAAAAAGGGATATTGGTTATCGGCAGTGGCAATATGGTACACAACCTACGCATGTTAAGTTGGGAAATGATTAATGGTGGTGGTTATGATTGGGCAATTGAAATGAACGATAAGTTTAAAAATTTAATTGCCAACGGCGATCATCAACCTTTAATTAATTACCGCAACCTCGGTACCGATGCAATGTTGGCGATCCCTACCCCAGAGCATTATTTACCATTAATTTATACCCTTGGGATGAAAAACGATAAAGAAGAGGTTTCTTTCTTTAATGACAAAGCGGTTGGCGGTTCGTTAACCATGACCTCGGTTTTGGTGGGGTAAGCAGGGGTTTAGGGTTTAGGGTTTAGGGTTTAGGGTTTAGGCGCAACAAATCGCTAGAGGCCTGGTTTTATTTTCCACTGCCGCTAAACCTTAATTTTCTTAACGCCTTGATGGTCAAAAGTATATTTGGAAGTACCATTAAGAAATTAAGGTCATTAAGAAAGTCCCTTGATCTACGGCATAACAAAAGCTAAAATTCTATAAAACTTTATGATTATTCTGTAACGCTTTCCGTAACATGAAGCGGTAAATTTGTTTAAAGATTTTAATCATGACACACACCTATCAACTTACCGGCATGACTTGTGGCGGTTGCGAAAATAAAGTAAAAAGTAACCTGCTCGTTTTACCAGATGTAACCTCAGTCGAGGTTTCGAAAGACACCAACTCGGCCACCATTAGCATGGATAAACATATTGGCTTAGATACACTCCAACAAGCTTTGGGCGGATCAGAAAGCAAATATCAAATTTCAGCAGCCCACCATAGTGAAACATTGGAAGAAGCAAAATCGTGGGGCGAAACCTATAAACCTATTTTGCTAATTTTTGGTTACGTTACTGCGATTTCGTTAGTCGTTTCGTGGCAAGGCAGCAGCATTAACTTCATGGTATTTATGCGCATATTCATGGCCGGATTCTTCCTCACCTTCTCTTTCTTTAAGATGCTTAATCTGAAAGCTTTTTCCGAAAGTTATGCCATGTACGATATTGTAGCCAAAAAAATTAGCGTATGGGGATATATCTATGCTTTTATCGAACTCGGATTAGGATTATCTTTTGCTTTAAACTTATCACCTGTAGTTGTAAACTGGGCCACGCTGGTTGTAATGACGATAAGCATCCTCGGCGTTTTGGAAAGTGTTTTAAACAAGAAAAAGATTCAATGCGCCTGTTTGGGCGCGGTTTTTAATCTACCCATGAGTACCGTAACCATTGTTGAAGATGCCATTATGATTGCGATGAGTACGGCGATGCTGATTTTGATGTAAACTACATTTTTGTAAGCAGCTCATCAGGCGGTAAAGCCGGAATTTCAGAATTTTTGAAATCTTTAATGTTTCGGGTAACAATGTAATCCAGCTTTTCAATATTATAAGCACAAAGCATTTGAAGGGCATCTTCAAAATCTTTATGTTTTGACTTCAAACCTTTTTTAATAATATCCTGGTCTATCGCAATAATTTGAACGTATTCTAAAACATTGTAGATTACATCCCTTAATTTCTTTTCTTCTAGGTATTTCTTTAGTAGATAATGAGTTGTTGCGATTGAATGAGATGAGGTGAATAATTGTACCTCATCTCGTTCAGCCTTTTCAAAAATTTCTATAGCAAATTTGCTGAAAGGTTGTCTATCGGCAATTAGATCAACGATGATATTGGTATCAACAAATACCCTTTTCATATATGTTTATTTTCAAAATAATGACGAAGTTCCGTGTCTTCATTAAAGTTCTCTGGCAATTTTACCGCTCCCACTATGCCCTTTAGTTTTGACGAAATAATTGGCTTCTCTTCAAGTGTAATCGTCTCTAAATACTTCTCAACTAATTCTGATAAGCTCCGCCCAGTATGCCTTGCATAAGATTTTGCTTTTTCGATGGTCGATTTTTGAACAGTTAATGTTAATTTCGTTGTCATTACACGTGTGATATATTCAAATATACGCATTACAGTCTAAAAGATCAAGGGGGCTGGTTTATTACGATTTTATTAATCCCTATAATATAAGTTATTGCCGCTTGTACCTAAACTCCGATTTTCGGCTTTTACCATTAAGCTCGCCTTCTATCCAGGCGAGCAAATCATTTTTTCCCTGATTTTGGTAAACTATCCGCTGCGGAAAATCGTGTGTTTTATCTTCGAAAACATAGGTCTCATCTTTTGTGGCAATAAGTTTGAAACAAGTCTCCTTCCCTTCGTTCTGCCCTGTTACAGTAGAACAGTAAAAAGTGTCTTTTCCGATCTTTTTGATCTGAAGGGTTTCGGTAAGCAAACTATCGCCTTTGGCATTTATCCGATAGCTTTTGCCGCTGAGTGTTTTATCTGCATTTTGAACCCACTGCTCTATAATTTTTCCTTTTGGCGTTTGCATTTCCCATGAACCTAAAATGAAAGCAAAGGTTTTTGAAGGATTTTTTTGTGCGTTAACATTAGTGCAAAAGCCGATAAGGATTAAGACCAATAAATTTAAACGATTTATTTTCATTTTGCTATTGTATTGGTAATGTGTGCCAAATGATGTTTTCCATGCCAGGCGTACATACCCAACATGTTTGCTAATGTAAGTTCTTTTCCCTGAGCTGGATGAATATATTTTCGCTGATAATCTTCGGGTTTCAATGTTTTTAAAAAAGCAACCCAACGTTGGTGTAAAGCAGCCAATAAATCTATAGATAATTTGATATCACCATTTTTTGCTTCCCCTGTTTCTGCCCATCGTTCTTCGTAATATGGCCTGATTATGGGAACATCTTCGGTAATGGCTTGCTTGAAACGAATATAAGCATTGATGTGGCTATCGGGAATATGGTGAACAACCTGCCTCAGGGTCCAACCTTCGGGGCGATAAGTTTGATTTAATTCCTCGTCAGTTAAGTTTTCAGTCGCGTTTTTAAGCTGGCCTGGTAAAGCCTCAATTTCGGAAATCCATATGTCAATTTGTTTTTGATCGAAAATTTCTGGCATTGAAAATTGACCAATCGGGTATTTAAGCTGTTCTAAATCCATGAAACCAAAATAAGGTTTTTAAGAATAATTATCGTTTTTTTTAACATAAAGATCACAGAGGAGAATACACCGACAATAAAGAGCTGGGATATATACATCTGTGAAGGTCACATTAAATCAGCGGGAACTGAATTACATCAATTTCTTTAGCCACCTCAACAAACCCATTTTTGATGCATATGGAGGGTAAATCATTTTGCTCAATCCCAACTTCGACTGGAAAACCACTGCCCTTTCATGCGAAAAGGTTTTGAAACCAAAAATACCATGACAGCTACCTATCCCACTATTGTTAACACCACCAAAAGGCAAATTCGGATTACCGATATGGACCAATACATCATTTACACAGGATCCACCGGCACTTGTTTCGGTGATAATTTTATCCTGGTTCTGTTTATTGCCTGAGAAAATATAAAGTGCCAGAGGCTTTTCTTTCCTGTTCACCAAATCAATTGCCTCCTGTAGATTGTTGTAAGTAATAACGGGCAAAATTGGCCCAAAAATTTCTTCCTGCATGATGCTGCTACCCTCGGCTACCGAAGTTAAAAGCGTTGGCGTAATGGTTAAATCTTTTTCGTCAGATTTTCCACCTAAGGCCAATATAGCTCCATCGCGAAGAGCTTCTTCAATCAATTTATTTAAGCGCAGGAACTGTTTTACATTGATGATTTTAGCATAATCATTTTTGTTAATTCCCACTTCATCAAAAAACATTTTTTTAACAGCTTTTTCATAATGCGCTACAAAATCGGCCAGCAAATTATCTTTAATCAGCACATAATCTGGCGCAATGCAAGTTTGTCCGGCATTTACCAATTTACCCCAGGCAATTTTTTCTGCGGCTTTTTGTAGGTCACAGGTTTCATCTACAATCGCTGGCGATTTTCCGCCAAGCTCTAAGGTAACTGAGCTCAGGTTTTTTGCCGCAGCTTCCATCACCACTTTACCAATTGCTGTACTTCCTGTAAAAAAGATATGGTCGAATGGGAGCTTCAACAATTCGGTAGAAACATCAACCCCACCTTCAAAACAGGCAATCTCTTTTTGGTCAAAATTATCTGAAATCAATTTACTGATCACACCCGCCGTTGCTCCGCTCAGTTCAGACGGCTTCAGGACTACACAATTGCCGGCCGCCATTGCAGAAATCAATGGGCTCATAATCAATTGCAAAGGATAATTCCATGGCGCAATAATCAGGCAAACACCTTTTGGTTCATAATAAATTTTATTGCTGGCAAAAAGATTGCTTATGGTTCTGCCCGCCGATTTTGGTTTCATCCAGCTACGCAGCTTTTTTATGGCATTGTCTATTTCTGCATAAGTAAAAAACAGCTCGGTTACTGCTGTTTCGAAACGGTTTTTGCGTAAGTCTCTTTCCAATGCAGCAAATATTTCTTCCTCGGCATTTTCTAAAGCTTGCTTAAGCTGCCTTAGTTTTCCGATGCGTTTTTTAGCATCTGTTTTGCGCAACACGAATTTGTGTTGCTGCTGTAAATCGAAAACTGATTTTATTTGCTCTTCCATAATTAACAAAGGCTCACAATTTTTACCATATAAGCAATTTAAGAAAATATAAGGTTGGAGAGGTGATATGAAAATTAAATGGCTAATCGAGTTAGCTAAATTTGTGCGTTAAATTTAGTTAAAATGCACTCATTTCATTAAAAATTCATTCATTTAAAGCATATTGCAGCAAATTTTAATATTCAAGATGAAAAGATTGTTTTTTGTTTTCGCATTCATAATTCCGATAGTTATACATGCCCAAACCCTAAAAACAGATGTATTGGTTATTGGTAGTGGCGATGCCGCCTATGCCGCATCTTTTCAATCGTTCAAATCTGGTGTTAAAACCATGCTGCTAACACAAAAGGAACAGCTTGATGTTAAGAAAGTTTCTGAGGGCAGACCTAAAACCGTGGAGGCTTTCTATCAGCGTTTCTTAAAAAGGGAAATCGAAAATGCAAAAAGCTTAGAAACCCCTAAACCAAAACCCGATAAAAAGAAACCTGTTAAAGTGACGGTTGACAGCACGTTGCTTCTGAATGTAATCAATAGTACGCCTTATAAAGAAATCAAACGATCAGGCAGTGGTTGGGAAGTGAAACTCACAAAAGACAAAAGCATTAAAGCCAAGATTCTTGTACTGGCCGATAAACCAGATCAATTATTGGCTGCATTAAAAATCACTAGTCTAAATCCTGCGGTTTCAAGCCAATTAAACTATAACGAGAATCTGTATAGGACAACAGTAGCAAGTGTTTCGTCCAAAGGAGCCAATTTTTTATCCCTATACAGCTTACTCATCCCGAACCAAGAAAACCTTTTATATATTTCTGCCGATCAGTTCGAAATTGGCCCTGCTGCAGGTGCAATCGCAGCCTATGCTGCATTTTTCGACACCAAAACCAGTTTGTCAAATTTAAAAAGGATCCAGGGTGAGTTATTAGCCTATAAACATACGTTAATGCCTTTTGAGGATGTAAAATCAATTGATTCTAACTGGCTGGCCATCCAAAAAATTGGTATAACGGGAATTATCAAAGCCGAAATAAAACAGGATAAAGCCTATTTTAATCCCGAGAAAGAAGTTACCTATGATGAAATTAAGCAGCCGATCAAAGATTATTATTACAAGGCTCAGATCTGGTTTGATGATCATCAGAATATCCCCATTAATTTAGAAAACACCATTGCGATGGTCTGTTATGTGGGCAATAAATCAGTTGAGGCAATCAAAACCGAACTGCAAAAAAAGTGGAACAAAAATTACAAGTTTACTTCTAAATACGAGCTTAAAAAATTATTAACCAGGCGAGAATTTGCAGTAATCATCAACGAGTACCTAAAGCCTTTCGATGATGTGAACGTAGATAAAACCGGTAGAGTAATCCGCTAGTTTTTTGCCACGGAAACACTGAGGAACACGGAATAGTTATGGTTAGAATTTCTGTGAATGCCGTGTTTCCGTGACAGGACCTTTTTTCTACAGCTCGGGAGTTGTAACATTTCCATTTCCTTTTAAAATTAGGTCACGCTTTACCTAAATTGCAGCCAAACCTAAAATTCATGAAGAAATATTTACTTTTCCTTTTGCTTTGCACAGGCGAATATGCTTTTGCACAACAATTAGCGCCTTTAACCGTCGAAAAGATCATGCGCGATCCAAAGTGGATGGGCGTTGCGCCAACTAATTTCCGTTGGACTGCGGATAGCAAAACCCTTTACTTCAACTGGAACCCTGAAAATAAAGCTAAAGAAGAATTATTTAAAGTTTCTGCAACAGCCACCAAACCTGTTAAAGCTGCAGAAAAGGAAGATGAAAAACTGTTAAGCTTAAACTACGCCTACAATGCAGACCGTTCTCTTGGGTTAATCGAAAAAAGTGGTGATATTTATCTCCAAAATTTCAAGAGCAACAAAGAAACACGATTAACCAGTACACAGGAGAGGGAAAACAGTCCGGTTTTTTTAAAGAATGGAAATATTGTATATCAGTTGGGTGACAATCTTTTTGAAGTAAACCTAAAATCTGCCGAAACCAAACAATTAACCAATTTTGTTAAAGGTAAAAAAGCGGGAAGACAGGAAAACAAATCTGTTACCGAACAGGATAAATGGCTTAAGGCTCAACAAACAGAACTATTCGATATTATTAAAAAGAGAAATGCAGAAACCAGAAGTGGTGCCCGTGGTGGAAGAGGCCGTTCTGGCGCAACATCTGCCGATTCAAAACCATTAAAAGAGCTTTATACCGAAGATAAATTTTTAAATGGAGTAACCATTAGTCCAGATGGGCGTTTTGTCACTTATAAGCTAACCACGCCAGCCCAGAATAACCATAGTACTGTTGTTCCAAATTATATCACATCATCAGGTTATACCGAAGATATTCCGGGCAGAACAAAGGTCGGGGAAAATGAAAATATTTCGCAGGGCTTCATCTACGATACTCAAAAAGATTCTGTTTATGCCATTCAGACTACTACCATTACAGGTATAAAAGATCTCCCCGATTACCTGAAGGATTACCCAAAAGAACTCGATACCTTAAAAAAGAAAAATGCCGATAGACCAGTAAATTTCTTTGGCCCGCTTTGGAACGATAACGGAAGTATAGCAGTTGTAGTTGCAACCTCAACGGATAATAAAGACCGCTGGATCTTAAAACTAGATGCATCAACAGGGAAGTTTTCTTTAATAGACCGTCAGCGCGATGAAGCCTGGATTGGTGGCCCTGGCATTAGTGGCTTTTACCAGGGCAGCACCGGATGGATAGACAATAACCGCTTTTACTACCAGAGCGAAGCTACCGGATATTCGCATCTTTATGTGGCGAATGTTGCCACAGGCGATAAAAAACAACTAACATCTGGCAAATGGGAAGTGCAATCTGTTCAGCTCTCAAAAGATAGAAGTACATTTTATCTTAAAACAAATAAGGAGCACCCAGGAATTACAAACCTCTTTAAAATCAGTGCAAACGGTGGTGAGCTTGTTCAGATTACCACCATGAAAGGCTTAAATGATATCACCCTCTCTCCTGATGAGAAATACATCGCCATTAATTATTCCTTTATGGACAAACCTGGAGAGTTGTATCTTCAGCCAAATAAGGTTGGTGCCAAAGCCGAAAAAATTACCCAATCTACCTCTGCCGAATTTAATTCTTACAAGTGGCGCCAACCGGATATGGTAAGCTTTAAAAACCGCTATGGTGCCGATGTGTATGCAAGGGTGTATAAATCCGATAATCCACATCCCAACCACCCTGCGGTAGTTTTTGTTCATGGCGCAGGTTATCTTCAAAACGTTCACTTTGGCTGGAGCACCTACTTCCGCGAGTTTATGTTCAATAATTTACTGGCCGATAACGGTTACACGGTAATCGATATCGATTATACCGGAAGTTCTGGTTATGGCCGCGATCACCGTACAGGCATTTACCGCCATATGGGTGGAAAAGATTTAACCGACCAGGTGGATGGTGTTAAGTTTTTAGTGGAGAAATATGGTGTTAATCCTCAGCATGTTGGCTTATATGGCGGCTCGTACGGCGGCTTTATTACTTTGATGGCGATGTTTAACGAATCAGATGTTTTTGCCAGTGGGGCAGCTTTACGTTCGGTTACCGACTGGGCACATTATAATCATGGCTATACTTCCAACATTTTAAATGAACCGTTTAATGATCCGATTGCTTACAAAAGAAGCTCACCGATCTATTTCGCCGATAAGTTAAAGGGCAACCTCTTAATGGCGCACGGAATGGTTGATGTAAATGTTCATTTTCAGGATATTGTTCGTATTAGTCAACGTTTTATAGAGCTGGGCAAAAACAATTGGGAGCTTGCCGTTTATCCTGTTGAAGACCACGGTTTTATCGAGCCTAGCAGCTGGACAGATGAATATAAAAGGATATTTAAACTGTATGAAAATACGTTGAAGAAGTAACCTCTACTTTTAGCCAGTTCGTCATCTCGACTGGAGCGCAGCGGAATGGAGAAATCTATGGATAGATTTCTCCATTCCGCTCAAAATGACGACAACGAATGAAAAATAGAAATATGCTATAGTAAACGAATTAAATATAGTTTTCATCTATATCGTTATCAATAAATACAATTAACAATTCGTAAAACGGGGTTGATTGACACCTGTTTTAGCCTTACCTTTGCACTACAAAATTAAAGACAAAAATTATGGCAATAGTAGGTAAAAAATTCCCGAGTGTAAGTATTGATGCAATGTCAGACATGGGTGATGACTTGAAAATCAATGTATTTGAAGAGGCTGTAAATAAAAATAGCAAAGTGTTATTGTTCTGGTATCCAAAAGACTTTACTTTCGTTTGCCCTACAGAATTACACGCTTTCCAAGCTGCTTTACCTGAGTTTGAAAAAAGAAATACAATTGTAATTGGTGCATCTTGCGATACCAACGAAGTTCACTTTGCATGGTTAAATACACCAAAAGATAACGGCGGTATTGAGGGTGTTACTTATCCTATCTTAGCTGATACACACAGACAGTTATCTGGCATCTTAGATATTTTAGATCAAGAAGTTAACTACGATGAAGAAGGAAACGAATCTTTCTCAGGATCAAATGTTTCTTTCAGAGCCACTTATTTAATCGACGAAACTGGTAAAGTTTTCCACGAAAGTGTTAACGATATGCCATTAGGCAGAAACGTTAAAGAATATTTACGTTTAATCGATGCTTATGCTCACGTTCAAAAACATGGCGAAGTTTGTCCTGCAAACTGGGAAGAAGGAAAAGAAGCAATGAACGCGAACAGAACTGGCGTAGCTGAATATTTAGCCGCTAACTAATTAAACAAAACGTTATGTTTTTAGAATTAACAGAAGATAATCTCCAACAATATTTGGCCGATAACTCAAAGGTTATGGTTCAGTATGCTGCATCCTGGTGCGGAAACTGCCGGATCATGAAACCGAAGTTTAAAAAATTGGCTTCAGAAAATGAAGATGTAGTTTTCTTGATTGTTGATGCCGAAAAACTTCCAAACTCACGCAAATTTGCAAACGTTGATAATTTACCAACTTTCGCAGCTTTTGAAGGTGGTAGCTTGGTAGATCAGGTGCAAACCAACAAAGCAGAAGGTTTAATTGAACTATTTAACAAGATAAAGTAATGAAGATTCCGGTTATAAGACAATTATTTCAAAACACCACTCCGGCACAACTGGAGACAACTTTGGAGGTTTTAGAGGCTTTTTGCGAGTTTAGAGGCGTTAGCGAACACGAAGTTGATGTTGCGGGCGAAATGATTACCAATATCTGCGGTGCCCTAGAAGTACACCAGATGGTAAGCGAGGGTACCGCCGAAAAGGACGCATTAAATGCTTTCGGCCAAAAGGTAATGGGTTCGATTGATCGATAATCGTTTTAAAGCTTAATCTCGCTTTTATAATATAAAATCCCTCGTTGATGAAAAATCAGCGGGGGATTTTTGTTTAAGATATAATTCGTCATTGCGATGAGGCTTTTTCAGCCGAGGAAGCAATCTTTCCTTTTCTGAGCAAAACATTCCTTAATATCATTTTTTACGTTTTTTTGAAAGCAAGGTTCCGTTTTCCATCGGTTGATACAGCCCTGCTTTCCCTACTGCCGATAGAAAACCTGTGAGACAAGCAAGCATACCATAAGTAAATAAAAACAGATGCTTAAATCGGCATTGGTCCAATCAGGTTTAGCTGGCAGGATTTGTCATTCTGAACACCGTTACGAATCCACAACCTGAGAATTAGAAAATTAACATCAAACGGTGCTGGACATTCTTCGTACCACAGAATGACAAATTGGACATAAAAAAAGGTCTGTGAGGACACAGACCTTGGCGACATATTTTAAACCTTACATCAAAGAAAACAATTGCCAAAAAGCTAAAGTAAAACTTAAACAAAACCCAACTGTCGACATTGTTTTAAGTTTATTTCCTTTTCTTGTTTGAACAAAAAATATTCCTGAAATAACCAAAAATAGAATGGCAATACCAGTTAGCAATAAAGGATTTTGTAAAAACCCGGGAAATACCGAAAGGTAATTTTGCTTTATGACTTCAAAAGAACCGTTGTTATCCGTGGCACGAAACCACCAAATCATATCTACGATGAAAATGGCGAGTAAAAGCGTTGCTATAATAAATTTTGTTTTCAATTTCATTTTTATCTGTTTATATCAATATTAAATATAACTAATAATCAGCACAATAGAAAAAGTTAAATACCCTTTGTTCTAGAATATTTTTACTGACAGGCTGTACTTCGCAATGATAATAAGCCAAAACAAAAAGGTCTGTGCGGACACAGACCTTGGAAATATATTATAAACCTGTAAGGTTTTTGAAACCTTACAGGTTTGGCTTAATTAAGCTAAATTCCTGCCCGCATTTACAATACCAAATACCGTTCTTACCGCTAGCTTTTCTAAAGCGTGCTGGTCTTTCTCGTTCTGATTATGTTGCAGTTTCTCTAAAGCAAAATGCTGAATCAATACCAATGGTAAAATGATTTTTTCGCGAGTGGCGATTGATTTTTTATCTACAGGATAGTTAGCCATTAATGTTGGCTGTCCTGAGAGTTTTAAAAGCATCTCCTTAGCTAACTCGAATTCGTTATGTAGTTGAGTCCAAAAAGCACCAAACTCCTTATCTGCGGCCAAATGCGCTGTAATGGTAAAGTCTGATTTGCTCATACTCATCATACAGTTGTCTACAATCGTTTTCAGATAATCAGAATCTTGGTAAACTTTAAGCACTTTATCCCAATTACCAGCTTTTTCCTGGTTTTTTAAAGCCGTTCCCATTCCATAGAAACCAGGAACATTCTGTTTCAGCATACTCCAGGCGGTAACAAAACTGATGGCTCTTAAATCTTCAAGTTTCATTTCGCCTCCACCGTTTCTTTTAACCGGACGGCTACTAATGTTAGCTTGCGACAATAGTTTTAAAGGAGATAATTTCTCTAAATAACTCACAAACAATGGATGCTCACGCAAATCGACAAAAGCCTTATAACTTTCTTCAGCCATTTCATCAAGCAAGGTCTTATTTTCAGAATCTAACAGAATATTGTGTTTCTCTTTCAATCCAGAGGTTAATCCGGCGTTGATTAATTGCTCGATATTAAATTCTGCACTTTCTACCGAACCATATTGAGAACTGATGGTTTGCCCCTGAACGGTTAACTGCATGTTCTTGTTCGCAATCTCCTTACCCATAGAAGCATAAAAACGGTGTGTTTTACCTCCACCGCGTGCAGGCGGCCCACCACGGCCATCAAAAAACGCCAGCTGAATATTGTGTTTGGCAGAAACCGCAGATAATGATGTTTTTCCGTTAAAAATAGACCAGTTGGCCATTAAATAACCACCATCTTTGGTGCTGTCAGAATAACCAAGCATAATATCCTGTTTATTTCCACGGCTGGCTAAATGTGCTTTATAAAACGGATTGCTGTAAAGCGTATCCATAATTGCAGCTGCTCCCTTTAAGTCGTTAACCGTTTCAAAAAGGGGCACAAAATCAATCGTTAACGATTCTTTACTCCAGCCATTCCAAAGAAAAAGCTCAATTAACTGCAAAATATCGCTTGCCTGTTGGCAATTACTGATAATAAAACGGTGACAAGCTTTTTCGCCATTACGTCTTTGAATGCCTTTAATTTCTTTGATTACTTCGATTGTATCTTTTGTCAAAGCATCGGGTTCACCGGCGTAAACAACCGTTGCCTCTTTAAAAGAGATTAAAGCTAATTTCTCTGCTTCGGATAGTTTATCATAATCGGCAGGATAAAGCGAAGAAATCGGCTTATTTGCGCGGCAATAAGCATGTACGTTTCTCAGCACACGGCTGTCCTGACGAATATCTAACGACGCAAAGTAGTTACCATATAAATCTATTTTACGGATCAGATCGTTAACCAGATCAACAAACAAACCTTCGTGTTCGGCTAACAGTGTTTCTTTAATTTTATTCAGGTTATCCCTTAGTTCATCAGAAATATCATGAAGCTCACAGGTCTGGTCGAAAGCATTCAGATACAGTACGTCGTGCAGTTTCGCGATATTTTCTTCAACCCCTCTAAAGGTGATGCGGCGTTTAATTACCCTGAAATCGCGGTAATAACAACGGAAAAGGATCTGGCGCAACATTTTAGAAACCTCCAAGGTGGTATCAGCATGAATGTTCGGATTTCCGTCTCTATCTCCCCCAGGCCAAAAACCCAGCTCTAAAATTTTCTTGGTCTCCAGGTTGTATTCATCAAGGTTCTGATCGATCTCTTCCTGAATATTTGCCGCAGCAAAATAAAATGTATTCTCTAAAAACCAGGCCAGGTTTAAGGCTTCATCAACAGGTGTTGGCGATTTTTTGTTAAAAAACGGCGTTTTACCCAATTGCTGCAACAAGGAGTTCATCGAAGTAAGGTCGTTATCACGAATGGCCTTTGTTAAATCGGTAATAATGGCCAATACACTCCCAGGATAAAACTGTGTTGGGTGTGCGGTTAAAACCAAACGAAGCGAAAGTTCGTCAATCAACTTCTCAATTTTTGATAACATTGGTTTGTTATCGGCATTCTTTTTTAAGATGAACGCCAATGTACTCTGCTCATCAGTGGTATTCAACTTGGTAAAAGAAGCATCTTCTACAGCATCAAAAAGCACCACCTGACGTTCGATATACTGGATAAAACGGAAAAGCAGGTCAACAATATCCTTAGGGTCGGTATAACTGGTATACTTGGCAAAAAATTCTTCGATAATCTGTGCAGGTTTTTCTCCGTTTGCAATGCCTTCTTCACAGCTCTTAAAAAACAGTGGAAGCAATGTTCCGGTATCTTTAATTTTGTAAAAAGGCAAGGTGAGAAATAAACTGTTAAATAGTTCGAATTTTGAGATTACCTCATTATTAAAAATAGATTCTCGTTGCGTAGTTAAACGAAGTTTAGGCATAGCTTATGCAATAGTTTTGTATACCGTAATACTACAAAAAATGCATAAGGTATTAAAATTCTAAGGCTTACAATTTGGAAAATTGTAGAATAAATTTTAATTTTAGAATCTTATTTGGCCACTATGTGGTTAAGTAAGAACATTTGCAATGTTTAAGGGCATTGCATTGATTGTTAATTTTTTGGGTTAAAACAGCCGATGTAATAAAATACACCGGCTGTTTTTGTTTTTTGCCATTTTTTATGGCATTTCTTTGCAAATATTAGTGCACATCGGCAGGAATGTTTGCATTTTTCTTAAACTTTTGAAGATAAAGTAGCGGAATGGAGAACAACATGATCAACCCTGCAACCCAATAGGCATCATCATAAGTAAGTAACATGGTTTGTTTTGTAACAATTCCTTCCATCGCTTTAGCCGCCATAATTTTGGCATCAAACAAAGTTTGTCCTTTTGCCATAAAGCCTTTAATCAAACCGTTAAAACGATCTACAAATGGTTGGTTATAATCGTTCACATTTGCCAATAAAACACTTCTGTGGAAACCCGAACGGACGTGAATTAACGTTGTTAAAGCTGCGATACCGAACGAACCGCCCAATTGGCGCATCATATTGTTCAAACCTGATCCCTGACCGATTTCTGGTCCTTTTAAATCCTGGATGGCAAGTGTTGTTAAAGGCACAAACAATAAGGCCATACCCACACCCCTGATGACCAGTGGCCAGAAGAAATCGCCAGTTCCTGATTGCAAAGTCGAATTGCTCAACATCCAACAGAAAATGAAGAAGGCCAACATCCCAAAGGTTGCCATAATCTGTGCCGGAACACCTTTTTTAAGCATAATGCCAATAAACGGCATCATTATAATGGTACATAAACCGCCCGGGAATAAGATTTCTCCTGTTTGCAAAGGCGAAAATCCTAACAAATTCTGACAGAATACCGGAAACACGAACACTGAACCATATAAACCAAACCCTAAAATAAATGAGGTAAACATCCCCACAGAGAAACTTCTGTGTCTCATAATTTTAAAATTCACAATCGGATGGTCGGTGGTCATTTCCCGCCATATAAATAACAATAAGCCAAATACCGAGGCCACGGCCAATGCAGTAATATATGGAGTAGCAAACCAATCTTCGCTCTCGCCTTTTTCCAATAATGTTTGTAAACTACCTACTGCAATAGCCAATAATGCGATACCCCACCAATCGACAGGTTGCCCCTGCCCTGATTTCGGGGTTGCCCGAACAAAAGTGTACGTACAGTAGGCCGCGAGTATTCCGACGGGAATATTCACATAAAAGATCCATGGCCATGAACTGATTTCCAAAATATATCCACCAATGGTTGGCCCTACTGTTGGCCCAACTACTGCACCCAAACCAAATAAGGCGGTTGCAATGCCCACATCTTCGCGTGGCCAGGTTTCGATTAAAATAGCTTGCGCTGTTGATATTAAACCACCTCCGGCCAATCCCTGAATAATCCTGAATAAAATAAGTTCATTCAATGATGTGGCGTTTCCGCACAAAAAGGAAACCAATGTAAAAACGATGATGGAGGTAAGAAAGTAATTTTTCCTGCCGAATCGGTTACCCAACCAGCCCGACATTGGCAACACGATAACATTCGCTACCGCGTAACCGGTAGAAAGCCAGGCCACATCCTCTAGGGTAGCGCCCAGGTTTCCCTGTATTTGTGGAATTGCCACGTTTACGATAGTCGTATCAATCAGCTCCAATAAAGAAGCCGTGATTACCGTAAACGTAATAATCCACTTTTTTAAACCTACTTCGGCCATTTTAAATATTATTTAGTAGATACTGATGCTTTAACGCTCATTCCCGGGCGCAACTTAGCCAACAGCTCTTTTGATGGATGGATTTTGATTTTAACTGGTACACGCTGAACAACTTTAACGAAGTTACCTGTAGCATTATCAGGAGGTAATAAAGATCCTTTTGCACCAGTAATTGGAGAGAAGTTATACACTTCACCTTCAATTTTTTCGTCTGGATAAGCATCAACTTCGATCTCTACTTTAGAACCTTCTTTAATTTTCTCCAATTGAGTTTCTTTAAAGTTTGCCGTTACATAAATGCTTCCGTCGTTCACGATAGAGAATAAAGATTGACCAGCCTGAACCAATTGCCCTTTTTGAACATTCTTTTTAGAAACAATACCGGTTGCAGGGGCTTTGATATCGGTATATGATAATTGAAGCTTTGCAAAATCGATATCACTTTGGCGTTGACTGATTACATTGCTGCTCACCGCTAACTGTGATTGTGTAGTACCAACTTGTTTAACCGCAGCATTATATTGATCTTGCGCTGCACGATATGCTGCCAGAGCAGATTGTCTAGCCGCTTCGGCAGATTCCTTACTCGCTTTAGCCTGATCGAAAGCCTGTTGTGTGATTGAACCATCTTTCACCAGGTTTTCGTAACGATTATAATCTTTCTGCGCTAAATTTAATTTAACATTGGCAGCCTCAACATTTGATTTTGCAGCATCAACGTTTGCTTTTGCAGTTCCAGTGTTCGCCTGTGTAGCCACAATTTGCGATTCGGCAACACCAACACCCGCACTTGCACCTTTCTGACCAGATTCTGCCTGCTCTAATTTAACTTTATAGTCTTTATCGTCAAGCTTAACCAAAACCTGTCCTTCGGTTACATGTGTATTTTCTTCAAAATTAATTGCTGCAACATAACCGCCAACACGGGCAACAACAGGGCTGATATCGCCATCAATCTGCGCATCATCCGTATCTACGTGTTTGCTATAATAATTCCATTCTGTAATCCCGAAGATTATACCTATTACTAGTAAAACACCTAAAATGATGGGTACTACTATGTTCTTTTTTTTCTTTTCAGTTGTCATTGCTGTGTTTATTGCGTTATTTTTCCTGTTGATTTTAATAGGGTATAGTAAGCCAAACCTGCGTCTGCCTTAGCTATCTCTAAGTTTATTTTTGCCTGGTACAATAAGGTTTCAGCATCGATACGGTCGGTAACCGAAGCCACGTTGTTTTTGTATTTAGATGCCAGTAACTTATCATTTTCTGTTGCTTGTGCAATTGAAGTTTCCAATACCTGGATTTTGTTCATTGCCACCTGGTAACCCTGGAAGTTTTTGTTGATATCTGTTTTTACCTGATCAGATAAGATGTCTTTCTGAATGGTAATTGCACTTTGCTGAATTTTCGCTTCGCTTACTTTGTTCTTGTTTGTCCAAAGGTTGCCGAAATTCCAGGAAACCGTTGCGCCTAATGTAATGGGCATTAAATATTGGTTTGTTGGCGGGATAAAATTGCCACTTGGGTTGATGTAATATAAGTTTGCACCAACGCCAACGGTAGGCAAAGTATTTGCTTTGATGGTTTTAATGTTAAAAACGGCAACTTTGTTCTGTACATCAAGTTGTTTTAACTCCTGGCGGTTAGCCATTGCCAAACCAATATATTCGTTTAATGAGCCTGCCCCTTTTAAACCTAAGGTAGGATCAGTAATTTTCACCTCGGTATCTTCTGGTAAACCCAATAAGATATCAAGGTTATAATTAATCACTTTGCGGTTGCTCTCGATATCCATTTGCGTTAGCGTAACATTTGCCTGCTGCAGTTGGAAACGCAACACATCATTTTTAGTTACAATGCCTTGTTCGAAGAAACGTTGTGCCTGTTTAATTTGTGCAGCAATTGATTCTAAATTCTGATCGACCACTTTTCTGCTCTGCAATACTTTGTATAAAGCGTAATAGGTATTAATAACAGCATAAGTAATTTCTTCTTTGTTTTTATCCGCATCTAAACGTGCCACATCGGCCAATAATTTGGTCGATTCTTTAGCATATCTTAATTTACCACCTCCATATACCAATTCTTGTACTGCAGCTGTTCCTACAAAAGCATCGGCTCTTTTAGGTAATTGTAAAGACGATCCACCTCCTGGTAAAGTAAAAGTAGTGGTTGGTATTTCAGCATGATTGTACATAAAACTTGCGTTTGCCGTAGGCAAAACATTGTCTTTTACAACTTCTAGCTGTGCAACAGCCTGATCGATCTTGTTTTGAGAAAGTTTTAAGTTTTTACTGTTGGCTATGCCAAGTTCTATTGCCTGGTTGATATTTAATTCTTTGGAGCTCTGTGCAAATAAAGCCGCCGGAATTAATGATGCCGCAAGCATTAATCTTATTGATCTGGGTATCATTTTTTTGTTGTTAAATAAACTGTTGTTAGATCTTGTAAGTGAGCGATTGTCCGCTCCTTAATAATTTTTTTATCTTTCGGGTTATTCAAGTCGAAGTTGGAGCATGATATCACCTTATGAGGAGAGATAACAATATTGGTTATGGTGCCCATAATAGTGGCGATTACCATCCGGACGTCAACCTTGTTAAATGTTCCATCTTCAATCCCGTCTGTAATAATGCGATCGATAAGCTGCATGTTGTGGCTCATGGCGTCTTTTATCTTATCATACATTTCTGGCCTTTGGGTTAAAGAAAGCTCTCTGTGCATCATTTTATGAAACGCAGTATTATTCAATATCCTATTTACATAGCCCTCTATAACCCTGTGCAATTTTTCTAATGCCGAAATCTTATCTTCATTGATGATTTTTAACTGAGAAGCAAAACCAGCAATACGCTCGTTCATAATCTCCACAAAAACCCCTTCTTTAGAGCCGAAATAATAATTTATCATGGCCATGTTTGCTCCAGACTCTTTAGCAATCTGGCGGGTAGAAGTACCTTCGTACCCCGTTTCGCAAAACAGCTTTTCAGCTGCCTCAAGAATGGCCTGCCTTTTATCTACTTTTTCTGTTTTCATTTCTTTTTTGACGACACAAAATTAATCAAACGATTGATTAATTTCCAAATGTTTGGTTACTTCTTTTACATTATCTTGATAAAACCCTAATTTTAAATGAAATAATCACTCATCATAATGAAAAATAAGTTCTTTTTAGCTTTAACTTTCTCTTTTGCCCTATGGTTCTTATGTTCATTTATTGGCAGCCAAAGAAAAATCCAACAGAGCTGGATCAGAATTAATTTGCTTGGTTACCCTACCGAAAGTATTAAAGTTGCAGTATGGGCAAGTAAAACAGGCGAGACCCCTACCCGCTTCGAAATTGTAGAAAAGGAAACCAATAAAATTGTTTATACCTCCACCAATATTAAAAGCTTTGGCAGCTATGGCCCCTTTAACCGAACCGCTCGATTAAATTTCAGTGATTTTAAAAGTGAAGGGCATTTCTACCTCAGGGCAAACGGTATTCTATCGCCCCTGTTATTGATCAATAACAAGGTATATGACGGTTCGGCTGATTTCTGCTTACAATATATGCGTCAGCAACGGAGTGGTTTTAATCCATACTTAAAGGATAGCTGCCATACACACGATGGCTTTGTTTTATATGGCGCCAAAGCCGGCATTAAAGACAGTACACATTTTGATGCTTCCGGTGGTTGGCACGATGCCAGCGATTACCTCCAATATTCAACTACTTCGGCAAATGCGGCCTATCACTTACTAATGGCTTATCGCGATTTCCCTCAAGTATTTAGCGATCGGCAACAGGCAAATGGTTTGGATGGAAAAAACGGCCTGGCTGATGTTCTGGACGAAGCTAAATGGGGATTAGATTGGCTGTTGAAAATGCATCCGCAAAAAAATATCATGTTCAACCAACTGGCCGATGACCGTGATCACATCAGTATGCGGATTCCAAAAGAAGACAGTCAATACGGAAAAGGTTTTGAGCGCCCGCTCTATTTTATTACCGGCGAAACACAGCAGCGGGGTAAATTTATGAACAACACCACCGGAACCAGTTCTACAGCCGCTAAATTTACAAGTGCTTTTAATTTAGGGTCGGTTTTATTTAAAGAGCATGATCAGGCCTATGCCCAAATACTTACCAAAAAGGCAAAAACCGCTTATAAATTTGCATTACAAAAACCTGGAGTAACGCAAACAGCTTCTGTAAAATCGCCTTACATTTACGCTGAGGATAATTGGGTTGACGACATGGAGCTGGCCGAAACATCATTCAATTTCGGAAGAGAAAAGATCGATCAACAGAAAATAAAACTGGCCCTAAACTACGCCCAGCAAGAAAGCATTACACCCTGGCTACAAAAAGACACCGCAGCGCATTATCAATATTATCCTTTCATCAACCTTGGCCATTACGAAATTGCCAAGCAAGATTCGAAAGATAAAACAGCCATCAACTATTATCAAAAAGGAATTAAGCAAGTTTGGAACCGAGCGAAAAACAATGCCTTTTATCGTGGTGTTCCGTTTATTTGGTGCAGCAATAATTTAACGGTTGCCTTTGCCATACAGTGTAGCTGGTACTCAGCATTAAGTGGCGATAAAACCTATACAGAGCTGGAGCAGGCTAATTTCGACTGGCTTTTTGGCTGTAACCCCTGGGGAACGAGTATGGTTTATGGCCTGCCTCAATGGGGAGATGCACCAAGCGACCCCCACTCGGCTTTTACCCATTTAAAGAATTACCCGATAAACGGCGGATTGGTCGACGGACCTGTTTACACTAATATTTATAAAAGTTTAATCGGGATCAAGCTCAATGACGCTGATGAATATGCTGACTTTCAGAGCAAACTTGCCGTTTACCATGATGATTATGGAGATTATAGCACCAACGAACCCACGATGGACGGGACAGCATCTCTTATTTATTTACTAGCGGCCAAGGAAGCGCAGGCTAAACCCCTACCCAACCATAAAACTTATAGCCTCGGCGCGAACATTCGGGGCGATTCTACCCGAAAGAAAATTTACCTGGTTTTTACAGGCGATGAATATGCGGATGGCGGTGAAAAAATAAGCAAGGTTCTGGCGCAGGAGAAAGTTAAAGCATCCTTTTTTCTTACCGGAAATTTTTATCGGAACCCAAATTTCAAATCATTGATCAAAAAACTAAAAAATGATGGGCATTATCTCGGCCCACATTCTGACAAGCATTTATTGTACTGCGATTGGAATAAACGCGACAGCCTCCTGATTACTAAAACAGGTTTTGAAACCGATTTAAACAACAATTATCAGGCAATGGCCGGTTTTGGGATTAACAAAGAAGCGGCAGGCTATTTTTTGCCTCCTTACGAGTGGTATAACCAAACCATAGCCAATTGGACCAAAGCGCAGGGTTTACAATTGATTAATTTCACTCCGGGAACACGTGCCAATGCTGATTACACCTACCCCGAAATGGGAAAAAGTTATCGATCGAGCGATGAGATATACAGATCAATTACAACTTTTAACGAAACAAAACCCAATGGTTTAAATGGTTTTATCTTGTTGTTGCACATCGGTACCGATGCCAGAAGAAATGATAAATTTTATAACAGACTAGCAGAATTGATTACTTATCTGAAAAAGTATGATTATAAATTGGCTAGAATTGATAATTAATTAGAATATTGGGCATAATGACAAATTAAAATTTAAAATAAATATTAACTTTGCCTCCAAATAACTAAAAAAATGAGTGTACAAGAGAACAGCAGCAATAATTTCAACTGGTTATATTATGCTTTAGGTTTATTCTTCGGAGTTTTAACCGGAGCAATCATTACGCAAAACTATATTTTCGCTTTGTTAGGCGGTGTTTTAGGTTTGTTAACAGCGGGCTTATTTTTAAACGCTATCGTAAAAGGAAGAAAATACTAGTTTTAAGTCCTTTTATACAATTAGATCCTTAAGGATTAAATTTAATTCCATAGCAAATGAGACTGTTATGATTTTGCCAATAGCTGTAAAATCATGATTGCTCATCGCTACTGAAAACAAAAATTACAAATGAAAAACATCTTCATTGTTGTTTTCGCTCTTCTTTGTTTCAGCGCAAAGGCCCAACAGGCCGCTACCGCTGAAGTAAAATTTCCTGTTGCAGACTCAAGCCCTGCTGATATTGTTTATTTTCCGCTTAATGCCCCAAAGGCAAAGGCCGGAGACCCAACAAAACCGGTTATAAAGATTGTTTATTCGCGGCCACAGAAAAAAGGACGTGATATTTTTGGTGTTTTAGAACAGTATGGAAACGTTTGGCGTTTTGGTGCCAACGAAAGCACAGAGGTTCGTTTCTTCAAAAAAGTAAGCATTGGCGGCAAAAAAATCAAAGCAGGTACCTATAGCTTATTCGCCATTCCAAACAAAGATGCCTGGACAATTATTGTAAATAGCGAAACCGATAAATGGGGTGCTTTTTCTTACAATCAGGCTAAAGATATTGTTCGTGTAAATGTTCCGGTTAAAACCCTGGCTAAACCGATCGAATATTTCTCCTTAACCTTTACAGAGATTACTGGAGGTGCAAACCTGGTTATTGGCTGGGACAGAACGCAGGTAGAATTACCAATTAATTTTTAAATCGAAAAGAAATAAAACAAAGAAGTCCCGGTAATAACCGGGACTTCTTTGTTTTAATCGCTTTTTTAATTTCTCCGCACCAGAGAATAACGATCTTAATTTGAAACGAGTTTTTTAGCCTCACTTTCGCTGCCGATAAAAACTTTGTATACCTGGGTAATTTTCCATTCGCCTTCTTTATCTTTCTCGATGATCACAAAGTTTTGTTGTGCGCCATCAAATAATTCGTAATTAATATCTACACGTGCAATCACAAGGGCATCGGTTTCAGAAACGATTGAAGAACTGATGTTGCAATCTCTTTGAATTACGCCCTCATTTTTCTTCATTTGATTTAACACATCACTTGCTTTATGTTTAATTACCCTTACATCTCTATTCGACGTAAAAACAGCATCTTCACTTAAAACAGCTTTTAACTTTCGATAGTCAGAATTCATGTAGCTGTCCATGTAATAATTGATAACCGATTTATGGCTTGCAGTTGGTTTTTCAGCTGCAAAAACATTATTTGTGATTGTAATACCTAGTAATAAAATCACCAAAGCTTTTAGTCTCATAACTATCTGTGTTTTTTTATTAAAGGTCGGCCGGAAACGATAAAAATAATATGCCGATAACACCATAATGATGAGGTAACTAAAATGTGATATTACCGCAAAAGCCCTTTCCAATTGGTATTGGAAAGGGCCGTAAACGAAACCAAATTAAGTGTAAAATGGATTAGTAACCTGGGTTTTGCTGAGGCTTTAACACGGGGTTTGCATCTAATTCCGCTTGCGGAATTGGGGAAACCAATCTGTTATCGCCAGACGGGAAGTTTACGATTTTCCAATGTACGGTAGAGCCAGTTCTGTCAACACCTTTTTTAGTACGCAACAAATCAAAAAACTTATGTCCTTCGCCATATAATTCTTTATTGCGTTCTAATAGTATTTCTTCAATTAACGCATTACCTGTGTTTGCAGAAACAGCTGTAGCTACACCAGCACGTTGTTGAATAGCTAATAAAGCTTGTTTAGCTGCAGGTTCGTTGCCTAATCTGGCTTCGGCCTCTGCCTCGATTAAATACATCTCTGAAGAGCGTATCAATACCTGATTATTGGCTGTCGTTGTTGTAAAATCAAATTTATTGATCAGATAGCCTTCACCTCTTCTCCTGTAAGCGCCAGTACTGGCAGCAGCAGTTGGGCTGCTTTTAACCAGAAACTGTTTTTTACGCTCATCGTTTGCAGCAAAAGAATTAAAGAAATCATCAGTAACCCTAAAGCTCGAGTAACCAGAGTCATAAGGATCGTAAAAAGATGATACAGCCAAAAAGCCCTGATTATCATCTGTTCTTACGTTAATGGCATAAATCCACTCTGAAGTTGGATTGTTAAAGCCTGTTAATAACGCGGCTGCTGTACTTAATGGTTTAGCAGCTCTAGCTAATTTTGCATAACGACTGGCCTCTGTCCAATTACCCATATTCAGATAAACGCGTGCCAATATACCTTGTATTGCAGGAACGCTCATTCTATAAATACTGGTTCTACCTGCCGTTGGCAAATTGGCTTCAGCATATTTCAAATCTTCAATAATAAAAGCATACACGTCTTTTACTTTATCCCTTGCAGGCGAGGTTTCATCCGGACCTAAAGGTTTTCTTAAAATAGGTACACCAAGCGCTTCAGGATTTACAGCATAAGGCTGCGCAAACCAACGTACTAACCAAAAATACGTGTAAGCTCTTAACGCACGTGCTTCGGCCAGATATTCTGTTTTTAAAGCATCGCTGATAGGTGCATCCGGAACATTCACTACAAACTGGTTTGCGTTCGAAATTACTTTATAACTGTATTGCCACCAAGCAAATGCATCGCCATTGTTTACTGTTTCTACAAACTGGTATTGCGCCACAAAGCGGTTATAATTAGCAGCACCACTCACAATCATTACATCATTCCCTTTAACATCGGCACTTAACAACATGTTGTTCGTATAACCTGAAAACGTAGTAAGATCGTAAATGCCAGTCATGGCTGCCTGTATTTTTGCACCCGATGAAAAAGCATCTTTGGCGTTGATTTGTTGCGATGGGGTAACCTGCAAAAATTCTTTCTTGCATGATGTTGCCCCAACTAAAAGCAGCATTACTCCGGTATATATGGCGGTTTTATTTATTTTTATCTTTCTCATTTCTTTATCAATTAAAATCCAACATTAAGACCTAACGTAAATGTTTTAACATTTGGAATATCGTTATCTGTTAAACCGGTAAGAGCCGATTCCGGATCCATGCCTTTGTGCTTGGCAAATGTAAACGGGTTTTCGGCCATCAGGTATAGTCTTACATTCGACAAATGGATAGTTTCTAACCAGTTTTTCTTTAATGAATAACCTAATGTGATATTTTTAACACGCATATATGATCCATCATATAAGAAACGTGTTGATTGGTTATTTCCCAAATCAGTATTATTAATCACAAAACGAGGCACATCGGTAATGTCACCAGGTTTTTGCCAGCTGTTGTAATTATCTATTGATAATTGTTTACCAACAGAACCACCACTATGCATTAGGTTACCATATAAAGTATCATAAATTTTAGCTCCAGTAGAAAAATAAGTCAATACACTTAAATCAAATTCTTTGTATCTGAATGTATTGTTAAAGCCGCCTGTGAATTTTGGTAGCGAAGAACCTAAACCATCGTAACGTGTTGCTGTTGACCAGTTTTTGGTGGTAATTCTATTACCTGTGGCCTGACCATTTACAATCTCGTCGGTATACCACATGGGGCGGCCATCCGCCGGGTCTACACCAGCATAATCGCGTAAATACCATTGGTATCTATCTTCGCCCACTTTCCATCTCTTAGTGCCATCAATCACTTCATTTTGGGTCATTGAATTGATTTTGTTTTTATTTGAGGTAATGTTGAACGAGATATTCCAATCGAAATCTTTGGTTTTAACCGGATTTCCGTTTAATAGAACCTCAATACCATAATTATCCATTGAGGCAAGATTCGTGGTCAAATTATCAAAACCGGTTAATCTCGTAAGTGGCTGATCAAATAATAAGCCATTTGATCCGCGTTTGTAATAAGAAGCTTCTCCACTTATTTTTCCTTTAAACAAGGCAAACTCCACACCAATATCTAAAGTTGTGTTTTGTTCCCACTTTAAATTTTTATTTTCTAATTGTACATAATTAATACCCGATTGGCCTTCGTAGTTTTTACCCAGTCCGTACAAGCCTTGTGATGCATAGCGGTCAATCCTGTCATTACCTGAAGTACCATAACTAGCTCTAAGTTTTAGTTCATCAATCCAGTTTACATCTTTCAAGAAATTCTCCCTGCCGATGCGCCATCCACCACCAACAGAATAAAATGTTCCATATTTATTGTCGTTTCCAAAAACAGAAGAGCCGTCTCTTCTTAAGCTTCCTGACAAATAGTACTTTCCTGCATAATTATACTGTAAACGAGAAAAATATGAAGCAAACCTTTGCTGGGTATAATAAGATTGTACTGCTGAAGGAGTTGATGCTGCAATTTGCTCACTGGTACCGGGGAAAGGAAAACCAGTAACCTGCGAATAGTTAAAATCGCGTTTTGAACGGTACGCTTCCTGGCCTAGTAAAACATCAAAATTATGTTGGTCAAAAGTTTTATTATAGGTTAAAGTATTTTGAAAAGTTACGGTAACATCTTCTTTTGAGTAGCGATAAGCACGTCCTTTTACACTCACACCATCGCCATGCTCCATGTTATAGAACTGGCGCTCACGGTTATTGATATAGTCAATACCAACCATACTTTTAGCTACAAAATCTTTTAAAAACCGAACTTCTGCGTAAGGGCTGGTAATTACCCTGTTGGTTATGGTATTGTATTCGTTCAGTTTAGACAAACCTACCGGATTAAAATCTGGTGTAACCGGGTTAATGTAGTTATAAACCGGGTTTCCGGTTGCATCATATACCACAGCTCCATTAGCATCGCGTACGTATAAAGGATAAATATTAGCGGTTTGATCGGCAAAGTTTACCGGGTTATCAGAACCTGTACTTCCGGCTGGCGTATTTTGCTCGGTACGGCTCAAACTGTTATTAATACCTACTTTTAAGAATTCGGTTACATCAGTATTAAAGTTAAATTTACCTGAATAACGTTTAAAATCTGATCGGATTACAATACCGTTTTGCTCAAAGTAACCACCAGAAGCAAAGAATTTGCTTCTGTCATTACCGCCACTAGCCGATAAATCGATATTCTTCGTTACGCCTCTTCTTAATACTTCATCGCGCCAATCGGTATCGTAAAGTAATGATGCGCCGTTTGCTAACACCCCATTTGCTCCGTAAGGATTAGCTGTATTGTACGGGTTAACTACCAGTTTAGCATTGGTTAACCCATTTGCCGCAGTAGCAGCTGCATCAGGAGCTAAACCTGCTGCCAACCGCTGTGCATAGTAAACATCCCAAAAAGTTTTATAATACTGCGTAGCATCCATTACCTCGTGTTTATCTACTGCCTGGTAAGAATAGCCTGTGCTTGAGCTTAAATTTAGTTTGGTTTGGCCGGCTTTACCTTGCTTGGTTGTAATCAATACCACACCGTTTGCCGCCCTTGAACCGTAAATTGCTGCAGCAGTTGCATCTTTTAATACTGTTACCGAAGCAATATCATTAGGGTTAATAGAAGAAAGCACATCAGAAGTCTGCGCAACCGAACTTAAATCGCCATTGGTAATGGCAATACCATCAACCACATAAAGCGGGGTACTAGAGGCCGAAAAGGAACCTACACCACGGATACGTACGGTAGAAGTTGCGCCTGGCTGACCAGATACGCTCGTAACCTGCACGCCTGCAGCGGCACCTTGTAAAGCTTTTTCAAAAGAAGTAACCGGACGGTCTTTAAAAACATCTTCTTTAACTGTCGCTGCAGAGCCCGTAAAGTTTTCTTTCTTAATGGTTCCGTAACCAATAATCATTACATCCTGCAGGTTTTTAGAAGATGAAACCATGCGGATATTCAAGGTTTCGCCTGTTATTCTTATTTCCTGCTCGGTATAACCAACATAGCTTAGCACTAAACTTTGTGCATTTGCTGGTACCGAAATCGAAAAGGTTCCTTGTCCGGTGGTTTGGGTTAATTGTGCGGTTCCTTTTATTTTTATAGATACGCCTGGCAATGGTAAGCCATCGTCCGCATCAACCACTTTTCCGGTAATTGTTCTATTTTGCGCTAAGGCATTAAAATAAGACAAAACCGTCACCATTAAAATCAATAGTAATTTTTGTTTCATGTTTGGGAATAAATAGTTAGTAATTAATTAGTTAAGCAGGTTCTTAGCAGATGTGCACGAAACCAAATCAATGAGCAATTTAGGTGCTCTGAAAATCCAAAAATGTGCGAAAATCACCATTCTGGATTGAAGGAGGCTTTAAACGTAAAAAAGCAAACTCCAATCCTGGCAGTTTGCTTTTTTAATCATTATTAACCTAAACAGGAAAAAACTTCTACAAATTATCCTGCAAGAGCTTCAAAAATAGTTTCATCCCAACATTCTAAATATGCAGAAATCACTATTTATATTTTAGTTCAACCTACTCTTTCTATATTTTAGAGGGGTAATATTGAACGTGTGTTTAAATAACCTGATGAATGAACTTGGGCATTCAAACCCTACTAAACCTACTATTTCGTTTAAGGAATAAGTGGTAGTTTGCAATAGTTTTTTAGCCCTGTTTAATCTTAATTGCATTAAAAATTGGTATGGGCTAATTTCATATGCTTCTTTAAATGTTCTTAGCAAATGATTAACCGATAAACATGCCTGTTCGGCAATATTTTCTAATGTTATATTTTGATTGTAATTGCTGCTAATGTATTCTTTTGCAAGTGTTAATCTTTTTAAAACCTCTTCGCGGGTTTTTGTTTTGATAAAGCTGAGTTTATCTAATTTCTGGGCCACCTCTTTATCATAAATTTTATAATAATTTAAAAGGCAGTGGTACAGGTATTCATTAATCAGCATTTCGTCTTTCAAACCTTTATCGAGCTGATTTTTTAAATGCAGCACATTAAAGCGCATATCGCCAGAAAACGGATAAAGTGATTCGATAAACGGGGGTGTTTCCCCAGCTTCTTTTCCGGCAAGTAAACTTTCGTTGCTGTTCGAAAAAGTATGGTGAAAATCTTTAATAAAGTTTTCGCCAAAAGAAACAGAAAACGTATTTACGGGGCTTATCGAATCTATTTTGCTGCTAAAATTTGTTCCGGCATTTACTACGGCGAAAGTATCGGGGTAAATGCTAAACTTACGTTTGTTAATTTCGCAATCTTCGGTTCCGTTAAAAACAAATTTTATGGTATAAGCATCGTTCTGTTGCTCGTAAAGCGCCTCACAAGTACTTTCGCTTATAATTTTATTCCTATTGCTTAATTCTTTTACGTACCTCATAACATTAATCCTCATTGTAGTTACGCTGTTCCAATATGATAAAATGGTTACCATAAGGATCAGAAAATTCGATACTTAAACCCTCACTTAAGTAAGCTGGTCTATCTTTAAAGATAACCCCTCTCGATTTTAGCCTGCAATAATCCTCTAAACAATCATCGCTGGTTAATACAATTTTATTGGTCTGGTTTTGATGCTTTTGTTCTGACAGGAAAATTTTGGTCTCATGATCTGCCTTAACCATGATTCCTTTTTCCTGTTCAGAAATCATTGTCGATTCTGTAGGCATCCCTAAACAGTTGGCATAAAATGCATCTGCATCATTTAGTTGCTTTACTTGCACATAAAAGAATTTTGCAGATGGGTTCATTTCCTTGTTTAATTGTATGATGTAAAATTAAACTCAAATTGAACCCAAAGCATCACCCAAAAAGGGTGATTTTCGCACTATTTTTTAGCAGAATATAGGTATAGATTAAATAAAGCGCTTTTCCTTGGCTGTTTTAATCGCTTCTGATTTGGAGTTTACATCGAGTTTGATGTAAATATTTTTTACATGGCTCCTTACGGTTTCCTGATCAATAAAGAGATCGTTTGCGATTTGAGATTTTGTTTGTCCATTTGCAATCCGATCTAAAATTTCGGTTTCGCGTTTAGTTAAAGGAGAATTCAGGTTTTTTTGAAAAGAATGCATTACAATGCGCGCTACATTTGTACTCATGGCGCCCCCGCCAGTACTCACTTCTCTTACAGCATCTATAATTTTTGAGGCGCTCGAATTTTTGGTGAGGTAACCTCCTGCGCCCATGGTTAGGGCTTCGAAAACCAATTCGGGCGAATCGAAAACGGTGAGGATAATAATGTTCGCGTTGGGTAAAGTTTTTTTGATAAAAGGCAAGGCCTGCAGTCCATTGGTGCCAGGCATCTGGATATCGAGCAAAATCACATTTGGATGATCGGTCTCTAAGTGTTTTTTGGCCAAATCGTAGGATGCATAAGCGTTAACGACTACAAAATCTTCAACATCGCTTAATAACGATTCATAACCCATTCTTAAGATATCGTCATCTTCGATTAGAACAATTCGTAAATTCTGGCTCATTTTGTGGTAGTTTTTAATTAAGACGGTTTTAGTGCTATTTTGTAACAGGAATTCTGGTAGAAATTGTTGTAGTGGTGCCTTTCCCCTTTATAGAAGAAATCTGAAAGGTCGATTTTATCCGTTTGCAGCGTGTTTGAATGTTGTTTAACCCTCTCCCTTTCTCTACCGTTTCAAGATCAAAACCTTCGCCATCGTCTGTTGTTAAGATGTTTACGGTATCATCATCGGTTTCAATAACCATAATCAACACCTGGCTTGCTTTGGCATGCTTTAACACATTGTTTAGCATTTCCTTAAAAATAAGGGTCAGGTTTCGGTTAAACTCCATCGATAGCTGTAGCTTTTGGTATTTGCTTAACACCCCCTCCATTTTAAATGTAACACCTGTGTTTTGGAATAGATCGATCCCAAAATTTTTAATGTGCATCAATATCTCAAAAAGATTATCGCTATGCGGATCTAGCGCCCAAAGGATATCTTTAGTGCCGGTATACAACAGGCTGGCATTTTCTCTGATTAGTCTGATCAGTTCTTTTTGCTCTTTTTCCGTTCCAGCTACCTTTTTATCTAAAATTTCGGATAAAACATTAATCCGCGTTAGTTTATTGCCAATATCATCATGAAAATCTTCTGCGGTTTGCTTTCTTATTTTTTCCTGTTCTTTTAACTTTAACTTTTCGAATTGGTGTTTTTTACGTTCTCTGGTTTTAAAAATGAGGTAAAAGATAAGCCAGATCAGGAATATAAGCACCAAAAACGCGCCAATCTTAAATATAATGGTATCATAATAGGGCGGTACAATGGTAAAGCTAAACTGTTCGATATTTGATTGTTGGCCATTTGCGATAGCATAAACCTGGAATGTGTAGCTACCTGGCCTTATGGCCGAGTATTCGATTTCCGTGTTGGGTACAGGTTTACTGAAATCGTTATCTATCCCCACCAGTTTATAGCGGTAAAGTACACTTTCTGGATTGGTGAGGTAAACCCCTTTAAAACTTATCGAAATGTGGTTTTGACTGTAATTAAGTTTATAAAATTTATCTCTTTTTCCGTTCAGATCTACTGACAGATCCTTTGCCCGATCATTTTTATGAAAAACACTTACCTGTTGAATATGGATAAAAGGATTCTTTTTATCCTCTGCAAGCACATTGGTTTTACATTGAATAAGTCCATCTATGGTGCCTACCAATATGCTGTTTTTGTAATTGATAATTGCGTTTTGATTACACTCAACAATTAGCGGATGATCTCTAAAAACCTCATAACTTTGTTGCTGCTTATTAAAAGTTAATTTGTTAATTCCCCGCCCGGTTCCTGCCCATAAATTATTTTCCTTATCGGTTGCAAGGCTATAAATATCATTTGAGTTTAACCCGTCAGCAACAACATAACGTTTAATGGCTTTCGTTTTTAAATTCCAGGTGATGATGCCATCGCCAAGCGTAGCAAAAATTAAATTATCATTCTGTCTTATAATGCTCAGTACGTAAACATTGGTGAGCGATTTGATGCGAAATGTTTTATCTATCTTTTTGTTTTTGATAAGTGTAACACCATTTGAGGTACCAAGAAACACGCTATCCTTCCGCAAGGTATAAATACACGATAAATAACCATCAAACCCGCTTATTCTTTCAGTTTTCCCATCCTTTAAATAAGTAGATGACATGAGGCCGTTTATCCAGATCCCTCCCCCCTCGTCTTCAGCTATCGAGCTGTTATCAAACCTATCTGGTTTTAATACCTGGCTAAATTTCTGCCCGTCGTACTTCCAAATGCCTTTACCGTAGGTCGAAAACCAAATGTTTTTCGCTTTATCGGCATAAACGAAGTAGATTTTCTTATCCTTAAAGGCGGGAATATCAATATTTTGTACATTTTCACCATCATACTTAAAAACACCTTTGTTAAAAGTGCCAAACCAGAGGTTATTATTTTTATCTGCCGCTATTCCGCTTATTGGATAAGCCAGATTCTTGCCCTTAAACCTATTGTAACGAATAAAGGCATCGCCTTCATATTTGTAAATACCATCACTAAAACAAGATATCCAGATATTGTTTTCAGCATCGCTAAATATTTCGTTAACCTGGTTATCGCTCAATCCATTTTCTCCATTAAAGTTAATGATCGAACCATTTTTATTGATAAAATAAGCTCCTTTTTCAGAGCCTATCCACATATTTCCACGATGATCCTGTGCGATGGAGTAATAGGTATCAATGCCTGCTTTTTTAAAAAACGGTTTAACTACTCCGTTCTCCAATACATAAATTCCGCTACGGGAGGTTAAGAGATAGGCCTTATTCTTTACATTTTTATCAAATAAGATCTTCCGGATAGATAAGGAATTAATGGCTGGCGGCAACTCCAGGGAGATTACCCAGTTATTATTTTTTAATTGATAAATCCCCTTTCCTGATACAGCAGCATATAGGTTTCCGGCGCTATCACTGTTTATGGTATTAATATTTTTATTGGCAATGGAATAAAAAACAATTTTATTTTTTTCAATTTTGAAAAGCTTATACTCGCTTATTCCCCAAATAACACCCTGCCTGTCTTTAAGCAAATGGCTTACCCCTTTGCCCGAAAACAGTGTGCTTATTTTTCCACGCTTAAGAATGCTGATACCTGTTTCGGTACCAAAAAGCATTTGGCCCTGGTTATCCTCTGCAATACAGTTTACTGAATTTGATCCTAACCCATCGGCTTTGCTGTACGAGATAAATTGCCGGCCATCGAAATTACTTACCCCACCAAAAGTGCCAAGCCAGAGTGTCCTGTCTTTTGCTTGATATATGACCATTACCTGCGATTGAGGTAAGCCATCCTTTAAGCTGTAATTGGTAAAATTATAGCTTTGGGCCGATAGCTTAAGGCTAAAAAGCAAAATGAAAGAAACTATGAAATTTATCTTGATTATAGACAGTTTACTGCACATGTAATACAAAATAAGCATAATTTCTTTCAAAAGCCATCCCCCTTTTTGGGGGATATTTATAATGCGTTACCCATGTATGGGTCGGTTTGGGTAATTTCTCCGGTTTCTATTTTACCTGCATAACGGTGCTTAAATGTGGTATTGCCGGCCTGCACAATACTGAAATCGTACCAATTCGCATTTTTAGCCAGATTAAACGAGATATTTGTACCCGATTTTGGCTTAATTGTTACCGTTTTGCTCCCCGATTTGTATTTGTTATCTACAATTTGAAGTGAAACTAAACTGGCCCCTTTGTTTTCAATAGCGAAAACCAGGTTACCTGTTAGTTTTTTGCTCACCAAACCAGCCTGCTCTGGATATGCTTTTACCACAATGGAAGGATTTTTTTTGCTGCCTACGAAATGCCTGTAAAAACCATTCGGACCGTTAACTGTAAGATCGTAAACTTCATTATCAAAATCATCCAATTTGATACTGTCTTTTACCACATCGCCAGCTTTTACCGCATAGGCCCATGTTTTGCCAGCAACACCTTTAAATTTGGCAATGGTATTCATGTTGAAAGGCGCACCAACCGTTTCTGTTTCACTACCGAACAAGGTTTTTGCCGATTGAAAAGTAAGTGCTATTTCATTGTTAACCAGATTTGCATCAACCGTTAAATGATAAGGCAAGGCACAAGCATGTTTTGTTCCGTTCTCCTGCTTAGGGGCATGATTAGATGTTTCTGCAGAAAAGGCTTCGAACTTATTTATTTTTGCAACTTCTGTTTTGTTAAGTGCCGTAGGACCAACCTGGGCCGGTTTGTTTTTAGCATTACCAATATTGGTTACTACAACATCACGTTTTAGCGGTTCGGGAGATTTAATTTCTTCTCCATTGTACGGTCTAAACACCGAGGTTAAATCACCACAAATATTCCTTCTCCAATCGCTAATGTTATTGCTTTTAATGGTTTTGCCTGTTTTTTTAGCCAGCCATTTTTCCATAAACATTAATGATGAAGTATGATCGAAAACCTGCGAGTTCACAAAACCACCCTTGCTCCAGGGTGAGGCAATAACCAATGGTACACGATATCCCAAACCGATCGGACTTCCCTTTTTTGCTTCGAAATCTGTGGCATAGTTTATTCCTTCAGATACCTTTCCGCTGGTCGAATCATCCGGGTTTGGCACTACAAAAGGTGGCTGATGATCAAAATAACCATCATTTTCATCATAGGTTAAAACAAAAATTGTTTTTTTCCAAACCTCCGGGTTTTTGGTTAAAATGTCCAGGGCTTCGCTTACATACCAGGTTCCATACAATGGCGAGCTGGTATGATCAGAAAAACGCTGAGGTGCAACCAACCACGAAACCGTTGGTAATTTCCCGCTATCTACATCTTTTCTAAACTGATGGAAAATATCGCCTTTAGGTAAATTAATCGTTTCAGACTTCCCTTCGTCGTTCTTAAAAGTAAATGGTTCAAGATCGAGGTAGTCTTTTTGAGAAATGTTCGTCGTAAATGCCTTATCTACTAAGTTTTTTTCCTTTTGAGATAATTTATCGTATTTCTCCTGAACCTCCTTTGCGGTTAAAGCAGGTTTAACGGTATTATCTCCATTTTTTCTAAAGTAAGCCGATAATTTAACATTATGCCTGCTGATGTATTCTACAGGATTATCGCCATAATTACCCAACCAATCATCTATTTCACCCTCCGGGAGTTTGGAGGTCCATAATTCGTTTTGATAAATGCGCCAATCGATACCATTATCTTCTAATGTTTCCTGAAAAGTTGGCCAATCTACAAATACATTATTTTGCGATTCGGCCTGATCATTATTGACCACCGCAACCCGGTTTGCACTTTTTTCTCCGCGAACGGTTCCTGTAAAAAAGAACAGTCTGTTTGGCGTTGTTCCGGTTAGCGATGAACAAAAATGCTGATCACAGATGGTAAAAGCATCAGCCATGGCGTAATAGAAAGGAACATCATTCCGATCATAATAAGCCAGTGTCATTGGTGTTTTAACAGGTAACCATTTATCATAACGGCCACCATTCCGTGCGGCAACCTGATCGTTCCACGAATGTGGTAAACCGCCCTGCCAGGTTATTTTCGTTTTGTTTATATCTACATGAAAAGGCGCATAGGTATAACCCTGGCCATCTTTTTGCAACCAAACCTTGTTTCCATCAGGCTGAATGTGTGGATGGGGATCATTAAACCCGCGCACACCTTTCATTTTACCGAACATATGGTCGAAAGATCTGTTTTCCTGCATCAGGAAAACAATGTGTTCTGCATCGTAAAATGTACTACCGGGTTCAGGGTTAATCGACATGGCTTTTAGCACCGAACCAGGCAAGGTATTGGCCATACCAGTAGCTCCGGCAAACAAGGCCGCCTTTTTTAGAAATTCTCTACGTGAATCCATAAATTATACAATATAGCTTAGATAACGCAAGTTATAATTTTCAGTTGACAGTTTTAAATCAGTCATAGGCCTGGGATCCATAGTCGATAAACCAATCAACTAATGGCCAATGAACTATTGAACTAACAAACCATTACTTCTGAAACACCCTAACATAATCTACTTTCATACTTGCAGGGAATACAGCATCGTCTACTCCTTTTTTTCCGCCCCAACCGCCACCTACGGCTACATTTAAAATAAGGTGGAAGTTTTGATCGAATGGCCAATCGCCAGATCCCTTTTTAGTATTTTTAAAAGTGAGGTATTTTTGGTTATCAATAAAGAAATCTATTCTATCGGTAAACCACTCTACTGCATAAATATGATATTCGGTATAAGGATGATCAACCTTTAAAGCCTTGCCAACCTGCGTTTTAATTACGTGGTTAAATTTTTCGGTATGTACCGTTCCATGAACGCTATCCGGATCGTAACCTACATGTTCCATAATATCAATTTCGCCGCTCTTTGGCCAGCCACCGTATTTCCCTTCGGTTGGTAAAGCCCATATGGCAGGCCATAAGCCCCTGCCTTTTGGCAACATGGCGCGAACTTCTACCCTTCCGTATTTAAAATCGAATTTATTTTTCGTTACCAATCTGGCCGAAGTATAATGGTTGTTTTCCTTATCTGCTTTTACTGCAGTAATATTCAGACTCCCTTTTTTTACAATTGCGTTTGTGCTATCAGCATCGGTATAATATTGAAGCTCATTATTGCCCCAACCCTTTCCACCTACATCGTAACTCCAGTTTTTTGCTAAAGGTAATCCGGCGTCGTTAAATTCATCAGCCCATTTCAGCTTCCAGCCCGTTGCAACAGGTGTTTTTTTGAGCTCTTCGAAAGTTAATTCCGGCTCGTTAGTGGTGATATAATCAACCTGATGCGCCAAAAGCCATTGAATTTCGGGAACAGTATTTACGGTCCAGGCATTTACCGTTAATCCTAATTTGTGGGCATTTTCAATCCACCCATCTTTCTGGTAAACGCTAAAATGATAGTCAACACCGGTTAATTTATCGGCTTTCATTTGTTCGGCACTTATATCTCCTTTTAGGTAAGCTACCTTTGCTTTCGGCATTAACGCTAAAATGCGTTTGCAGTAATCGTAGTCGAAACTGATATACTCCGTCCACTCCGTTACCCCGAGTTTCTGAACCATTTCAACACATTTATTGGTCACCTCGATTCCTCGTTCTTTGCTGATTAACGAAGGTTTGATCTCTAAAATCAGTTTGGTAGTTCTTTGCTTTTTACCTTCCAATAAATAAGCTTCGAGCGTTGGGATTTTTTCGCCATTGCTCATCGTTTTGGTCAATAAATCAGCATAATTTACTTTCTCGATAACCAAACCCTGAAATTCAGGATCGTGATTAATGACCAAAACATTGTCTGCGGTCATCCACACATCGAATTCCGATCCATAACAGCCCAGCTTTACCGCTTCGTTTAATGAAGCGATAGAATTTTGAGGAAAATTATTTTTCTTCCATGCGCCACGATGGGCAATTACCTGGTTTTTGTTCCAGTTAAATTTTTGAGCAAAAGAGGCGGTAAAAATGAACAACATTAGTGCAGAAATAAATACTCGTTTCATATTTGGGTTTTATGATGATTGACCTGAAAATCATGATCGTTCCATCTCAATTGAAAACAATTTTATAAAATGGAAGATCAAAAGTAGATTTTTAGCCCGAAAACAAAATAAAGTTAATGTAACCATTATATGAACAAAAACAAAAAGCTTATCCATCCAGATAAGCTTTTCGATCATTAACTATTTAACATGCACCCCTTCTACAAGGTGTAATTCTTATTTATTTTGAACCGCTCTCATTAATGGGTTCCGTTTTCATTTTATACTTACTGGCATAGTTAGTAGCCATTTTCACAAATCTGTTATAACCAACTTCGTCCTGCGCACGTTTATTTACCGCGGCAGCCGTTTTCATAAACTCAAGACCACTATCATCTGTAACAATGGCATCAGCCCATTTACAAAAGAGCTTCACCACTTCTGGAGTAAAACCATTTTTAACCAATAATGTGCTATAAAGCGCATTAAAGTGGTATTGATATAAAACTGGATTTTTTATCGAGAATTTCAGAAAACCTACGGTATCTTTTTTCATCGCCAGGAAATATTTATTGCCCAAAGTTTGCAGGCATATTTTCCATGTTTTTTCTGAGAAGTATTTTTTCTGCCCCCCTAAAAAGTCTTCAAAAGCAGCATCATTCAAATTTGCTTTTAGTGCTTTGGCCAACTTTAGGTTTAAGCCATAATCGATTACAGGCTGCAATACATCGGCTCCATAAAGCGAGACAAAACCATTGTAATCAGCAAAGATGGTTTCAATAGCCTTTTCATCAGCCGATCTGTTAACCAGGTAAGGCAACAAGGCATTCTCAGCTTTAAAGTTTTTTAAAGTATCGCTATAGGTTGCTAAGATAGCTGGGCTTATTCCCTTCCGGGTTTTACAGAATTCTACATAAAACGATGGATATTTTTTTTCATCATATTGCGTAGAAAAACCAGTTAAAAACTGCTGTTGGTTTGCTTTTTGGCGTGCATCGGCAAACAATGCGAGCAAATTCCCCGGATCTTTGTAGCCAGATGAGGAGCTGATTAATTTTCCATCACCGTTTAACACCAAGAAAGTTGGGAATCCATTTAAAATATGCTGCACTTTTAAGGTATCGCCAAGCTTATCCTTAAAAATATCTACTTTGAGCATCAGGAAATTTTTGTCCATTTCTGCTTTAACAAGCGCATTTGGAAAAACATTTTCATCCATTTGAGCACATGGGATACAGCCTGTGAAATAACAATCAACAAAAATGAGTTTATTTTCTTTTTTGGCTTGTTTCAATACGCTGTTTAAGGATTGATTTTGTGCCAGGCAGCCTATAACAGCGAACATCAGGCAAATGGTATGGATTATTTTTTTCATAAATCTATTTTTTGGTTATTGAGATATTTTGTTTTTCTCCATTTGCAGTGTAGGCAATTTTGAAGCTTTTACCTGAGGGTGCTGCTAAAACCGCAAGCATTTTCTTGCTGTCTTTAAGTAGAACTGATGCGGCGACGCCATCAATACTTTCAATTGTCTGCCCTGCTTTTATTGCTTCGCTTTCAACCGGAGCAACTACACTTAACAACTTTAATTTCCCATCCTGATCGAAGCCGAATAAATAAGCGCCCAAAACAAAATCATTAGGGAAATTTAGCGTATGGTTTGGTACAAAATGGATTTCCTTTTTCTGCAGATTAATGGTGAAATTATAACGCCCTATGGTTCTGATGCCGATTGATCCATCGAAGCCCGGATTCCAGTTTTCGCTCTGGCCTCCACCTGCCATGAGGGTAACCGGAAAATCGGTTAGCTTAGGCATATTTGAAAAAGAAAACGATGTCGCCCTGCCACTGTAGGTAGGTGTGCTGATACCCATACTGGTTGTGGTACCATTATATTCTGGTTTGAAACCGCTTACCAATAGTTTATTCTTTTTTACAAATGGCCTAAAACAAATGAGATTATATGAAGCACCTGTGTCGAAAACAAATTCTCCTGCATTTTCCTGTCCAGGCATTATGCTTATCTCACCTGGAATAATAAATAACCCGGCAGGCACAGTAACCGGAACCGATTTCCCCTGATCTTGGTACTCGTAATCCCCAAAATTATAGAGCGAGAGTTCTTTTTTATCGAAATCTACTTTGGTAATGTAGTTTTTGGCAATACTGTTTCCAATGATGCCATCACTTCCTTTATGCATTTCAGGAAAAATAGCAAAGCTTTGGTTTTTTAGCTTAAAAGTATCTAGCTGAATGGTATTTCCTTCTGAAACTGATATTTGCATATTCCCCCCCACTACAGAGGTACTTTGCTGGCGGGTAGGTTTTATACCTATAGAATCGGCAAGGGCTTTGGTAATGGCCATTCCATCAGCTCCGGTGTCAAAAAGCAGTTTTAGCGGTCGCAAGTTGTTGTTTACCTTAACTGTTAAAATGATTGAACCATCTTGTACTTCGAAGGGGATTTTAGCAATCAATACCGATTTTTTATACCGGTTCATGCCATAAAGCTGATCGAAAATATCAGTATAAAGGAGCTTATATTGGTTATCCGTATAAACCGAACTTTCCTTTCCTGCTTTTCCTTTATTAAACGGAAGTACGGTAAGCTGAACATTTCCGTTTTGTTTTGCCTCACTTTTCAACTGTAGCGAATCGCAGGCATAACGCTCCAAAATAGCTTTTAGCATCCTATCGGTTGAGGGTCTGGAATAAGCAGCAACAGAAAATTTGGTGCTTAAATTCTCCATTATTGGGTCGATAGATTTTTGAGCGAACATTTTGTTCATGCTTTCGATTATCGTTTTGGCGTTTTGTGCCTGCACATTTAACGCCGATACCAAGACGCCCAAAAACAGTATTACTTTAATTTTCATTTTATCTGAGTAGGTGGATTTAAAATCCATAAATTTTTTCGAGGGCCAGGTCAATATCATCAGTAGCACTCGAGGTAATACGGAGTATTATTTTACCCTCACTGCTGAGCAGGATCTTGGTTGGAAAAGCCATAATGTTATAGTCTTTTACCAGATTCTGCTTGTCAATACCCTCATTATTGAGCACATTGATATAGGTAAGTCCATCTTCTTCAATAGCCTTAAGCCAGGCTGTGCGTGCCTCGCTAAGTAATTTTTTCTGCTCTTGTGCTATGGCTATAATTTCAAAACCTTTGGATTGGTATTTTGCGTATAATGCCTTAAGATGTGGGTTACTGGCCCGGCAAGGCCCGCACCAGCTGCCCCAAAAATCGAGCAGTACAGTCTTTCCCTTAAAATCAGCCAAATTGATGGTTTTGCCATGATTGTCGGTTTTCTGAAAACCAATGGCATCCGATCCTTCAGGTGTAGCACTTATTTTTTTGATATATACCTTGATTCTCTCCGCAATAGGATGGTTTTTATATTTGGATGATAAACTGTTCCACGTGGAAATAAAATCGCCTGCGGTATACAGGTTTTGCATCCGGGTTAATAAAAATACAGAAGCAAAGGCGTCCGGATGGTTTTTAACAAAGTCGCGCTTTACGTTAACCAATTTTCTGTTTATTGCAGTAGCCTCAGCACTGAGCACCTTTGATTGCGCCGCATTAGTATTTTTTTCTCCGTTAAAAAGCAACTGCATAATTTCGTAATTACGCATTTCATCTTTTTTTACCAGCTGTTTATAGCTGTCAAGCACATTGTTTTCTTCATCGCCGCTTACCTTTGCAAACTGAACCAATAAGGCATCGCCAGTTATTTTAATTCCTTTATCAAAAACGAACAAATCAAGAACGGGAGATGGATTCGAAACGGTTTTGTCATTGTTCGTAGCATTTAAACCCCTTGATACCGAAACATCAAAACGGGCAATGGCTGGTTTTTGCAAGCGGGGCACTTTTAAAGAAAAAGCATCGTTATTGGCATTTGCTCTATAGCTTCTCGATACACCAGCATCATCAGCAAAAGAAATCCAAACCGATTTATTTCCCAGGCCTTTAAGTTGCCCGCTAATTTGTATGCTATCATTTTGGCAATATGCCCTGGGTAAAAAAAAGAGCAAAAGCGTAGCCAGCAATAGTTTTTTTATTGTTATCATTTGGTAAAAGAAAATGTAAAAGCTTTGCCGCCGAGATAGCGGCAAAGCAATAACCTAATTGGCTAGCGTTTTTTGCAATAAAGCTTTTAACTCTGGCTGAGAAGGACGGGGTGAATCAACGGTTACAATTTTGCCCTGTTTATCGAAAACCAAAAAACGGGGAATGGTATTAATTTTATAGTATTTAGAAAACTCATTGGATGGTCCACCTGCAAAAAGCTGTAAGCCGCCCAAATTTTCATCTTTGATCATTTTAAGCCATTTTTCCTTGTCTTTTTCTGCATCGGTAGATAAGCTGATAATCTGCACATCTGTCCCTTTCATTTCTTCTTCCAATTTTTTAAGAAAGGGGATTTCGGCTTTGCAAGGTCCGCACCAGGTTGCCCAGGTATCAACCAGCACCACCTTTCCTTTAAAATCTTTCATGCTATGCATTTTACCATTGTTGTCTGCATAAGAAAATTCGTAAGCATCGGTACCTGGTTTATAGGTTAACAAGGGGTTCATAATGTTGCTGCTACGCTCTTTTTGTGCTTTGGTAATCACGTATTTATCATATTTTGCCATTAAGGTTTGATAATCACCTATTGTTTTATAACCGGCAGCATTTTCTAAAGCCAAATCACCCTTTAAAGTGTCATTTGGAAGATAAGAAGCAAAAATATCTACTCCCTCTATTCCTCTTTTATAGACTTTGCCATCCTGACGCATATTTACACTAATTATGCCCGAAAGGGTGCGGTAACCCCATGGATAACTGTACACCTTATTGGTTGTTTTTGCAAAATCTACTGCTTTTAAACTGCTGTAAAAATTACTGTACTCTTCAACCGAAGGATGTGCAGAACGGGGTGTATTTAAAAAGTTAGTCGCATAACTGGCCAGATCTAAAGCCATAATATCTTTAATCTGTTTATCAAATTTTGCATTACCTGTGCTTTTACCATTTAAGAAAGTTTTGCTTTTCGCCACAATTTCTTCTTGTTGAGGGAAATAATCAACAAAAGTACTCTGCACTTTCATAAAGTTCACGGCTTTCTGCTCAAGGGGGAAAGTAAGGTCGTGCCATTGGGTAAGTACTGTGTTTTCTTTAGAGTTTAAATTACCCGTTAACACATAGCTCGAATCTAATAGACTTACGGATAGCTGCTCACCACCCTTGAAATAGAATTTATAGTTATCGTTCGGGCTGTTTTCATTACCGGTACCGATTACATATAAACCTTCATATTCCGGGTAGAAAAGAAATCCAAACTGTCCCTTCTCTGCTGGTGTTGCATTGGCAATTTCTACTGCTTTACCTTCTTTTACTTTAAAAAGTTTAACAGCAGAAAGGCGTTTTTTCTTTAATAATCCCTTTACCTCTACCGGCAATTGTGCCATTGTTGTTAAAGAGGCCAGGCACAAAAGTCCGGCGCTTAATAATTTTTTCATTTTCATTGGTTTTATTTGTATGTGTTTTTGAAGATTTTGTTTAACGTTCCCTGTAGGTAAGGCTTTTGACTTTTCCGAAGCCAGAAAAACTTTTAGCCAAAACTAAATCGCCCATAACCGGTGGTACTACGTAGGTATTAATGCTTCCGTTGGTACCCTCCGACAATGCCGGATCGTAAAAAGCAACCATCAAATTATTGGTATCTTTATATTTGGTCGTATTCTTAAAATCGTAAAACTGGATAAGCGAGATTTTCTTGTTGCCTAAATCAACAACTTGTTTTGTTGTTTTCAAAGACATATCGTACTCGTAAACTTTACCTCCAATACTGTAAAGAATATATCCTAACGCGGGGCTCACTGCATAAAACTCTGCGTTGGCAAAATTGGTAGCCGTAATCTCATCATAATAACTTTGTACAAGCGAGGCACTGTTAAACCTGGCCAAGTATCTTTTAGTCGAATTTGGATCTTTTAAAACACTAAAAACTTCACCACCATTGTAAGGTACCCAGGCCATATACAATAAATCCATTCCGGTACTGAAACTGAATTTTCTTTGGGCTATGTCTGGGTCAGGTAAAGTAGTACAGGTAGAATTCGATCCCGTATGTTTTACAAAACGTCGGTTTGTTTTATCGTAAAAAATGGCATGTGCAGTAGCTGAAGTATTTTTGTCTCCGCCAATAAATGGTGCCACTTTAAATTCTTTCTGTTCAGCTGTGATGTAGCTAATTGGAGAAGAAAAGTAAATATTTTGAACCCGCTCATAATAGTATGCTCCCTCTTTTCCGATCATGTATGCTGTGCTGCTTCCTCTTTGTTGAATTACATCAGCATAAAAACCAGCGGTTGTACTGCCAAACATTTCGTAAGTTAGGTTCATCGTTGGTGTCCATTTAAACGTATTGGGCTCCACCTTAGTTGTAAACTGATCTGTTCCCAGGTATATCCCGAAGCTTATTTTATCTGGTCCGATTAAGAGCCCGGTATTGTAATTGTAAACCATAACAGGTTTTCCAGAAAGTTTAAGTTCTGATCCGGTACTGGCTAGTAAATCGTTAATTACGTCGAAACTTCCTGTTGTGTTAAGCGATAGCATATCAACCCGGGCCAGGTTGTTCACATCGCACATTAACATCCAGCCCTCATTAATTTCATTAACAACTTTTAATATAAAACCAACTTTGTATTTAACGCCACTGGCCTTATCTGTTATGGCATAATATGCTTGGTAAGAACCCGCTACGACACGCATTACCTGCTCTAAGTTGCGATTTTGATCTAAAATAAAGAGTTTGGTTCCGCCTAAACCATTTGGCCCGATATAACTCCATTCATAAGTATATTTAGATTCATCAAAGTTTGGATCAAGGCTAAACTTAGTAACCGGCTTAATAGAAATCGATTTGCCATAAGTGGCCACAACTTCGCTGGGTAAATCAGTAATGGTTTCTAATTTATTAATCTCATTGTAATCATAATTTCCCAGGTCTTTTTTACAAGCACCCATAGTCATGATTAATAGCACAATAAAAAGGCAACTGTATTGTTTAAGTTTCATTTTATTTTCTTTTAAAATTATTATTGAACAGATGGGCCCATTATCATTATACTTCCATCATCTTCCAGAATGATATTACCCAGCGATTTTTGATCATTAAGATACCTTTGCATATATTTTGCATAAGCAACCATTTCTGCAATGGATACAGAGGTATCTAAATAGGCAGGGTCCACATCGAGTATCGATACCATAAGAAATAACTTTTTCCGGGTAAACGTACCCATGTAAGTATCCAACCATCTAGCTGGCCGTTTAATAATATCGTTTACATACCACCTGTAATTAACATATGATATTTTTTTCCCTGTGGTTTGATTGGTAACCTTGTTATTCATCGCCGTTACAAAATTCTCGTTATCCTGCAAATCGAAGCTCAATAAGAATGTGTTCGTTTGCATATCCGTTTTTCTCAAAAATTTTATCTTTACGGTATCCTTTAACTGGTCTTTTTTAATGGAAAAAGATTTATTCAAAATTTCAAAGTGAACCCCTTCTTTAGCAGTAGAAGAAGCATTAACACGTAATTGGTATGGTCTATCTTTTGAAGATTTTGCACCGGTAGTGCTGATTACCATATTCACTACTGAATCTTTCGATTTAGCCAGACTGAAAGAAACAACTGTTGAATCTTTAATTACCTCCCCTGAAAACAGCGGTAATCTGGCGGCATCATTAAAATATATTGCGTCTTTAGAATCGTAGGTATTGAGTGGCTTTTCACAAGAAAGCATAATCATAGTAATAGCAATTGCTATGATTGGTATGATATTTCTTTTCATATTTATAAAGTCATGTTAACGATATTGAGATTCAGATAGCGGCAGCGGAATGGCATAGTTTACGGTAATATTGGATGTACTTGCGCCGTTTGGAATTGAGGTAACATTACGGCGCTTGTAGTAATAAAAAAGCTGACCTTCACCGTAAAACTCCTTCTGGTATTCTTTCTGTAATTCTGTATTAATATTTACCGTGGTGGCTAGGTTGGTAAGTCCACGGTTAAATCGAACAACATTTAAATAGTTATTAATCCCGTCTGCAGCATTTGGTTCTGACTCTGCAGCGATATAATATAATTCGCTGATTTTGATGAGGGGAATTGTAAACCGGAATAGTTTATTCTTATCAACCACATCAGCATATTTTAAAAATGTTTTGTATGGTTTAAGCCCGTTTGAGGGTGCCTGCCAGTTTAAATTATACCGATAATCATTCTCATTATTTTCGAATACAGCTGTAAGCCTTGCAGGAAGTGGCGCTAAAATATTTGGATCTGTATTGGATGGATCAAAAATAGAAGTGTAGGTGTTATACAGTTGTGTATTCAAAACGCCAAATATCATTTCCGTAGAAAATATCCGGTCAGGGTTTATTTTTTCAGAAAGCGCATTGGTTACTGTTGTCCACGGAAAGAAACTAGCCTTTTCAATTACTGATTTGGCCGCTGCCAATGCAGAAATCTTATCTCCCCTGTATAAAAATACCCTAGCCTGCAGGCCTTTTACCGCATAATAATTAAGGCGATAATTTCTATTGTTTTTTAAGAAATCGGCCGTTTGGGTATTTGCCACTAAGTTGACTCCGGATGTAATAACCACATCACCTTTGAGCAACTCTTCTGCCTTCTTTAAATCAATTATAACCTTGTTCATAAATTCGTTTGCAGGCAATAACGGATTGATCGAGATTTTTGTCGCATCATAATAAGGCAAACTCTGTTTGGTAGAATCAACAGTGCTATACCGAGGACCAAATAAACGCAGCAAATCAAAGTGTAGGTAAGCCCTTATAGCTAAGGCTTCTCCTTTATATACAGATTCGGTATTCTGATCAACAACGCCTTTATACTTTTCCAGGTTCTCTAAGAAGCTGTTTACATTAAGGATGCCTGCATAGGCATCAACCCAGGCAGCGTCTAATTTGGTAGTAGCTGGCACATCTGTATAAGCATAATTGGCTATTTTAGTCAAGCTATGTGTAGACGGAATATTATAACGTTGCGCCAATACTTCTGTGGTATTTAGTGTTAGGTTTTCACCATATAAATTACTACTGGCTAACGAGATATAAATTCCGTTCAGAACAGATTCTATTCCCTTCTTGGTAGAAAAAAGTTGCGTTTCCATCACTTTGTCCTCAGGCTGCACCTGCAAAAATTTCTTACAGGCTCCAAGTGTAATCACCACTGCTAGAGAACCTACTATTAGTTTGAAATAATTCGTTTTCATATCTAAAAGATTAAAATGAGGCTTTAAGTGAAAAGGCTAATGTTCTTGCGTAAGGATAATCTATACCCCTTTCTCTCCGCACCGTTGATAGGTAGAAAAGATCGTTGGTTTGTAAGTTGAGGCTCAGGTTGGTCAATCCGGCAGTTTTTAGCCATTTTGCCCCATCAAACATATACCCAAAATTTAACGACTCGCTGGTAAACGAGTTTTCTGTCTGAACAAATCTTGACGATTGCTGGGTAGTCGCTGTTTGTGAAATCCCTTTGAACTGTGCTACATCTCCAGGACTTTTCCAACGGTCGTAAAGTGCCCTTTTATCCTGGTTTAAAGCTGCATCGGCAAATGAAATGTTTTCAACTTTGTTAAATAAGGCCCAATTGTAAATGTCGCCGCCTAATTTATACCTGAAACTTGCTCCCAGGCTGAAATTTTTATACCGTAAATTGGTAGAAACTACACCTTCTACTATTGATACAGTATTACCTACGTTTGTAATATCTGCTACATTATAATCGAAGGTATACTGGCCATCTTTTGTCAGAAAAATTTCTCTGCCTGTTGCAGGGTCAATTCCCAGTGATCTTACTGCCCAAATAGCCTCCGCACTGTTTCCATCGTTGTATCTGATTAATGAACTGATGCCTTCTTGTTTTTCCTGTTGCTTATTAAGTGTGTTTAAAGTATTGCCGAAACCACTATATCTGCTTTTATATGATGAACCGGTTACACCTATGCTCCACGTGAAACGTTTAGCCAGGTTATAAATCGGAAAGAAAGTTAGTTTGGTTTCCAAACCCTTATAGGTAAGTGCCCCAATATTGTAGGGAAAAGCAACGACACCGGTAGATGATGGTAAATCGACAGGAACAACCAATGGATCTGTTTTCTTATTGTATGCATTAACATAACCTGTAAAACGGTTATTGAATAAGGCAAAATCGATTGATGTACTGATTTGTCGGGTTTTCTGAGCAGCTAGGTTAGGATTTCCCAATGTACTTAAAGTAACCCCCTGACCAAATTGATTGTAATTGGTATTCGTATTGTAATTATATATTGAAACAGAACTTGTATTACCATAATTCTGGTTACCGGTTATACCCATATTTGCTGTTAGCCTTAATGAGTTTATCCAGGCACTACCTTTTGCGAAGCTTTCGTTGTGGATATTCCAACCTAAACCAAAGGCGTAGTAAGGCGAAAACTGTTTATTGCTACCATACGCTGTTGATCCGTCCAATCTATATACCGCATCCGCTAAGTACCTGTTATCATAAGAATAGTTGGCGGATACTGTAGAATTTAGAGTTCTGTAAATACGGTTGCTTGCCGAAGGCGCCTCATCTAATTGATAGCTATAGGCAAAGCGGGGATTTCCTGAATTTCCGGCAGGGAAGCCCTCTGCAACACTGCCATAACTACTGTTATTTTCTTCCGAAACAGTATTTCTCCAGTTTGCGTTGATTACGTGTTTTGCAGCAATTACCGTGTGATAAACAAGCATTAAATTGGCTTGATAAGAAAAATTCTCCGCGCGGTAATCGGTATATTTACCTTTTCTTAAATTTGGTGTATTCAGAAATTCTGACATTTCAGACGACCTATAATCTTTATTAACCGAAGTTCCCTTTGTAATTTGTAATCCACCGTTCAATCGGAAGGTTCTACTTAAGTCATAATTCAAATTCAAATTGTTTTGAACCTCAAAGCCCTTTTTTGTGCTGTATTGAGGTTGTGTCGCATCGAATAGCGGGTTGGTTACATAAAGTTCTGTTCCATTAGAAGTTCTTGAAACCTCTAAATATCTGTTTTCATTGCTCTTTTCAAAATAAGGATTAGCATTAACGAAGTTAGAAAACGATCCATATGGCGAATCGCTACTGGAATTTCCCCTTATATAGGTAATGTTGTTGATGTTAAATCTTGAAGTCCTATAGGTAAGGTTAATGGTACCACTGTAACTATCCCTTCCGGAACCCTTCATTGCACCTTTACCCGTTCTGTAATTCATTCCTAAATTATAAACAAAAGTATTGTCACCCCCAGATGCATTAATTGAATTATTGGTAGAATAGCCGGTTTGTATTGGCTCACTTAACCAATAGCTATCTACTCCCCTTTGTACATTTGCCAGGTGCGAATTGTAGAGTGCGTCTAAATAAATAAGTTGAGTAGGATTTGCCTCTGCAGCAGTATATCTGCCTGATAGGCGTTCAAATTCCAGTTTTTCTGCCGCATTCATCATGTTGTAAGCAGAAAGATCTGGTAATTCTACCCGGAAATCCTGAACATAACTGAACCTCAGTTCGCCGGGAACAGGTTTAACAGTCTCAATTACAATTACACCATTAGAAGCCTGTGCCCCATATAACGCTGTTGATGCTGCATCTTTTAAAATGGTAACAGAAGCTACCCTGTTCATGTCAAGATCAACAATGGTTTGTAGGGTAGTTGGAAATCCATCTAAAATAAATAGCGGTTGATTGGGATCCTGCCCGAACTGATCTTTTAATGTGGTACCGGGAATACTGCTTTTACCACGAACCTCAATAACAGGTAAAACATTCGGATTTGAACCTGCTGCAACATTTTCCATCACCAGAAATGACGGGTCTACTGTTCTTAAACTTTGAATAATGTTGTTATTTCCAATCAATTTAAGGTCCTCACCCGAAAAAACGGCTGTTGTACCTGTAAAACTATCCTTACGCCTGTTAATTCCCGTCCCGGTTACAACAACCTCTTTATCCAAATTAGTGGTGCTTTCTTTCAGAATAACCGAAAGCGAAAATGTTCCGCCATCCTTTACATCACCTGGCACTGTTTTCGATTCATATCCCATAAAAGAAATCATGAATTTATATGGCCCAGCCACTAGTCTTGGAAAGCTAAATACGCCGTTCTTATCAGATGAGGTTGTTGTTTTAACCCCCGTTTGCACATTTTGAGCGATAACAGTTGCGCCAACAATGGTTTCTTTTGCGTCTTTAATAACCCCCTTAACAGATGGCGTTTGTGCATAGGCGCTTAGCCCAAGATAAAGGCAAAGCAGTAGCAGTAAGACACGTTTTGGAACGTTCCTTTTAGTAAAAATTTTAATCATGAAGTTAGTTAGTTTGGTCTAGTTGTGTTTAGGTTTTTGTTTACTTCTTCTTTATATTATATCCCACGGCTGTTTTTTCTGGAGTCAGGTTATTGAGCGAACAAAGCATATTTAAGAAAGAGTCAATGTCATCGCGTCCGAATTCATATTGTCCTGTAAATACTTTTTTGTTTAACTGACCTGCAGAATATTTTATTTTAATGTTCAATTTCGTTTCAAGTGCATCAAAAACGCCTGCTAAAGATTCGTTATCGAAAATAATGGCATTTTCGGTAACAATAGCCTTGTTCTGGTCTAAAGTTTCCAGTTGCTTAGCTGGCAGGATATTAACCTCTTTCACATTTGCAACGTAGGTTTGCATATTTACCGTAAATACTTTCCCCGGTAATAAATACACTGTTTTAACACCTGCTGCCAGCAATTTATGTTGAGCCTTAACCACTACCTTTCCTTCAATTAATCTCACTTTAGTGTAAAGCCCTTTTTTAAAGGCGGTTATTTTAAAAACCGTACCTAAAGCAGTAGTAGCCAGATTATTGGCAAAAACCGTAAAAGGTTTGGTCTTATCTTTATGCACCCTGAATAATGCCTGTCCGATCAAAACCACATCTCTTTTTCCCTGATCAAACGGAAAATAACTCACCTCACTGTTTGGATCTAGTTCAACAATAGTTCCATCCGGAAGCGTGTGCGTCTGTTTTATAGGAGAGGTATTGGTCACAAACTTAGCAACTCTAGCAGGCACCCTCGCTTTAGTTAAAGCAGTAACATTAGATTTAGAAACCTGATTACTGTTAAATTTATAAACCACCAACCCTATAGTAGCAATCAATGCTATCGAGGCGGCATAAGCCAAATAACGCAACCGGTTTCTCTTCATTTCTATAGTATCGTGGATATGGTCTAATACATTTACATAAATCCGGTCTGATACTTCGCCATCAACGTTTTCATTCGGTTCAAAATGCGCCCACTCCTCGCTGTTTAAATAAATTTCACGGTTATCTCCATCAGCTAAAAATTTACTTACCATGCGGGCTTCCTCGGCAGTACACTGGCCGGCAAAAAACTTCTCAACAAGCTTTTGGTTGATTTGCATAACTACATTACGTTTTTGAAAGCACTTTACCCCTATAGGGTTGAAATTATTTTATATAATTTCTGAAAAAACGGTTTTTATAACCAAAAAAGGCAATAATTATTTATTAATAATGGCCGACATGATGATGGCCAAAGAAATAATGGAAGAAAACGCAGCTCTTAGCTGTTTTAATGCCTGTGATATATGATTTTCGACTGTTTTTGGAGAAATAGAAAGCATTTCTGCAATTTCTTTATAAGAATAGCCCTCTACCTTACTTAATTTGAATACTTTTTTTCTAACAGGAGCCATTTGTTCGATGGCCTGCTCAAGTGCATGGTGCATTTCTGGTTGATCAACTTCATTCTGCAAAGCATAATCATTTTCCACTATAGTCAAATGTTTTTTGCCAACTGCCTCCTTTCTAAGTTGATCGATAAGGATTGTACCCGCAATGCGGAAAATCTGAGCTGATAAACTATATTCCGAAGAAAGACTTTCTCTCTTTTCCCAAAGTTTGATAAAAGTAAGCTGCACCACCTCTTCGGCCATGTAAACTGAACCTGTTTTTTTCAGTACATAAGCGTAAAGTTTTTGGTTGAACAAACGGTAAACTGTTTGAAAAGTTTGTAAGCAACCCGACGCTAAATCAACAACATAGTCCATTAATAGGGATTCCTGAGAAAATAAAAAGGGTGATTTTACTAGTTATTCGGAGCGGATGATAGGCCAAAGATATTTTTTCATTAAATAAGAATCAACCCATTGTTAAGTTTTTCATGCATTTTAATGAAAAAACAAGCTTTTCCTTATTAAACAAACGTTTGTCTTATTTTTACCATTTTCATCATTTTATAAGAATTTCTATTAAAAACCGGTAAATAGTTAAAATTGATAACCAATTTGTAATAAACACGTTATCCTAATATCAGATTTCTTTCAATTGATTAGAACTATTTTTACATTTACAGTGATATGGTGAGCAATAATTACAATGATCTATTAGGGAAGATAGACGAGTTTATCCGCAAATTTTACCTGAATAAAATTTTGCGGGGCAGTATTTACGCTGCAGCCATACTTTTAGGGCTGTATCTCCTTGTTTTCCTAAGTCTGTATTACCTCAATCCAACTGCCGGCTTTAAAACCTTTGTATTTTTTGCCTATCTCCTCATTGGTATTCTACTGGTTGGCTTTTTAATCATCAAACCCTTGCTTTCCATGCTCAAACTGGGCAAACACCTCACTTTCGACGAAGCATCGGTTATCATTGGAAATCACTTTTCCGATATTAAGGATAAATTATTGAATACCTTACAACTTCATCATTTATCCGAAAATCATCCTGAAAACAACCACCTTATTCTCGCCAGTATCGATCAAAAGATCCTTGAACTTAAACCTGTCCCCTTTTACACCGCCGTTAGCATTAACGATAACCGGAAATATTTAAAATATCTTTTTGTTCCTCTTTCTATCATTCTACTTATAGCCATTATCGCGCCGACTATTTTACGCGAGGGCACGAATAGTTTCTTTAAGTACGATGAGTACATTGCACCTAAAGCACCTTTCAGTTTCACAGTTTTAAATAAGAGTTTAACAGCTACACAAGGTGATGATGTAACCCTAAACGTTAAACTGGCCGGCGACGAACTCCCTGCCGAAATTTACGTTGAAGACGGAAAAAACACCTATAAACTCGAAAAAGAGAGCATCAGTAAATTTAATTACAACATCAAAAATATACAGAGCGATAAAAAATTGGTTTTTAAAGGAGGTGGTTTTAGTTCAGCTGTGTTTACAGTTTCGGTTAAACCACGCCCTGAACTACTAAATGCAACCGCAACTTTAAATTACCCTGCTTATCTGGGTAAAAAACAGGAACTGATTGCCAATGTTGGCGATATGCTCTTACCCGAAGGCACAAAAGTTACCTGGAACTTTAAAACTGGCCAGAGCAGTTCACTCCTGTTCATTTTAAATGGAACCGAAAATGTTTTAAAAGTTGAGGATAATGAATCGGCCTTTAATGCAACCATCAGGAACAATTCAAAATATAGCGTTACACCTAAAAACCAATACGTTACCATTAGAGATTCGCTTTCACACCAAATTACCGTAGTTAAAGATCAGGCACCGGGTATCAACGTTGAAGAAAAGCCCGACTCTGCGAGCAATAAAGCTTTATATTTTAGCGGACAAGTAACTGACGATTATGGTTTTAGTAGATTAAGTTTTAAATACCATCTCAAAGAAAATAATCGTATTGTGGGTACAGTTACCAAAAATATTGCCATTAAGAGCAATGCGACAGAAAATAGCTTTTTCTATTTCTGGGATTTAAAAACTGCGGCTGCCAAACCTGGTCAGGAAATTGAATATTATTTTGAAGTAGCCGATAATGACGGTGTAAATGGCGCAAAAGTTACCCGATCGGAAATTAAAACCTTTAAACAGCCTACTAAAAAAGAAACTGCCGAACAGGTAAATGCCAGCAACCAGGCATTAAAACAAAAAATGCAATCGGCCATACGCCTCGCCAATACCATTGAAAAAGAAAGTAAAAAGGTAGCCGAAAGCCTCATCGATAAAAAACAGATTTCTTTCGAAGATAAAAAACAGATTGAAGCCCTTTTAGACAAGCAGAAACAGCTTGATGAGGCTGTTAAGGAAATAAAAGAACAGAACGATAAAAATATTCAGCAACAGGAAGACCAAAAGCAAACCGAAGAGCTTCTGGAAAAACAGAAACAGATTAAAGACCTGTTTGATAATGTACTGGATGAGAAAACAAAAGAACTTTTGCAAAAGCTGCAAAATCTGATGAATGAGAAAAATAAAGACCAAACGCAAAATGAGCTCTCGAAAATGCAATTGGACAATAAAACCCTCAAAAATGAACTCGACAGGATTTTAGAACTCTACAAACAATTAGAATTTGAACAAAACCTCCAAACCGATATCGATCGGCTAAATGAATTGGCTAAAGAACAAAAGGAACTTGCTGAGCAAACCAAAGATAAAAAACAGGACAATGAATCGTTGAAGCAAAAACAGGATGCACTCAACAAAGAGATGAAAGACCTGAAAGACGATCTAAAAAAGCTGGAAGAAAAAAATCAATCACTTGAAAGGCCCAATCCTTTCGAAAATCCTGAAAAAGAGGTGCAGGATATACAAAAAGAACAGCAGGACAGTAAAGACGCTTTAGATAAAAAGGATTCGAAAAATGCAAGCCAGAAACAGCAAAAAGCTGGCGAACAGATGGAAAAACTTTCTAAAAAAATGAGTGATATGCAGCAACAGGGCGAAGAAATGGAGAACAACCTGAATGCCAAAGAGTTGCGCCGCCTCTTGGAAAACTTATTGACTACTTCTTTTGATCAGGAAAAAGTAATGCTTGCTTTAAAGAAAATGACCGCGGCCGATCCTTCTTATACCAGCAACGTTCAGAAACAGCGTAGCATTAAAGATAACCTTAAAACTATTGCGGATAGCTTATATAGCTTAAGCAAACGCGTTCCACAGATAGAATCGACAGTTAATGAGGAGATGAACAAAATCAATTTCAACCTGGATAAAAGTTTGGAAAGTTTGGGTGATAGGAGAACACCTGAAGCTAACCGTTTTCAGCAGTTTACCATGACTTCTATCAATAATCTGACCTTGATGTTGAGTGAAGCGCTTAGTCAGTTGCAAAACATGCAGAAAAACGGTAAGGGGGGTAGCGGAAAGAAACAAAAACAAGGGATGAAGCAGCTTTCGCAGATGCAGGAACAGTTGAATAAAAGCATGCAAAAAGCCCGGGAGCAAATGCAAAAATCGGGCGATAATCAAGGTAAAGTTGGCAAAGGACAAATGAGCCAGGAGTTTGGTAAGATGGCCCAGCAGCAACAAATGATCCGTCAGGCGCTCGAGAAGATTAACCGTGAAGAGAACAAGGATGGCACAGGTAAAATGGGCAACCTAAACGAAGCCATTAAAGAAATGAAACAAACCGAGAGCGATCTGGTTAACAAACGTTTGCAACAAGAGACCCTAAACAGGCAAAAAGACCTCTTAACAAAGTTATTAGAGGCAGAAAAAGCCGCACGCGATCAGGAAGAAGATGCTAAACGGGAAAGTAAAGCTGCTAAAGAGTTCCCTCCATCTTATCAAAAAATGGTCGATCAGTTTAAAAAACAGCAACAAAATGGTAATGAGATGCTGCAAAAAATGCCTCCTAGTTTAAATTATTACTATAAAAACAAGATCGCTGAATATTTAAAATCGTTGAATATGGTGCGATGATGTTAGGAGTTGCATCACCCTGAATTTATTTCAGGGTCTTTGTCCAAAAGATGCTGAAACAAGTTCAGCATGACGACTGTCGGAATATTTCTTAAATTTGCGGCCATAAACACCACAATATGCCTGCAATATCATTTTTCACAGAATCAGTTAGCTATAATCTTCCTCAGAAGCTTAAGGTAAAGAAGTGGATTAAAGCTACGATTGAAAAAGAAGGCTTTAAATTGCAGGAGCTTAATTTTATTTTCTGTAGCGACGAATACTTGCTGGGTATCAACCAGCAATATTTAAACCATGATACTTATACCGATATCATCACTTTCGATAACTCAGAAGAAGAAAAACAGATTGTAAGCGATATTTTCATCAGCATAGAGCGCGTTAAAGAAAACGCCAAAACCTTCAAAACAATCGAATTTGATGAGGTTTGCCGCATTATGATCCATGGTACGCTCCATTTACTGGGTTACAAAGACAAAGGAAAAGCCGCTAAAAGCCTCATGACGCAAAAAGAAGATGAGTATTTAAGCTATAGAGCAGAAGCTGGCCTGATCTAAGTTTCTTTTTAGTTACACATTACATTCATTTTCAGGTTATCCACTGGCCTTTTATCATTCGCGTGGCAGAACCAACTGACCACAGCAAATGACTCACCTTTTATTTACTTCCACTCAAGTAAACCACTACTAGCATTTTTTAATGCATAAATTTCGGGGTTTAAACGGGCTTTGTTCGGGTACCATTGTCACAACTCTGTCTTAAGTCCGAACTAACTCCGAACCAAACCCGTCTCAACCGTTAATTTTCCATAAGTTTTTTGCCAGCTCTTTCAATCAGACTTTGCTGTATAGTACATTTTAACAGCTAATTTTAAATCTATTGTTATCAATTTTGTTTGGAATACCTTCCTGCGCTTGTTTCCCGTTTGTCTAATAGTTATGGGCGTTCGTCGACAATTAGACTATACTGGTATAATACACCGAAATTCCCTGCAACATTTTCAACCAATTGCAGTCTTATATTCAAAAAACGGCAATTACATAATGCGCTGGAATTTATATCCTGTGCATTATATCAAGATAAAGTTTAGTTTTAGTTAATGATTGAAGCAGCGGTGGAGCGAGTCCGACCGCTGTTTTCTTTTTACTGAAATGATGCAGCAATGCCACATGAACTAAGAACAGACAATCCAATACATCAATATTCTGCCATTTTTAGCTGATACAGAAGCCCTTTACAATTTGATTATGCCGTTCCAAATATTTTATACTTACTTTTGCACTAATTTTCCTTTATAAATCCGAAATACAAAAAAATTGAGCACACTAATTGCGGCAGAAGGCTTAGGGCATGGTTATCATGACGAATGGCTATTTAAAAATTTAACCTTGGGTATTAACTCTGGTCAGCGCGTGGCGTTGGTTGGAATTAATGGTGCAGGTAAGAGTACACTTTTGAAATTATTGGCAGAAAGGTTCCCTCCGCTCGAAGGTAAAATTGTTAAAAATAAAGCTGTTAAAATCGGTTTTCTCGATCAGGAGCCACAATTTACTGAAGGCTTTTCTATTAGCGACCACATATTCTCGCTAGAGAATAAACAACAACAGTTGATTAAGGAATATGAAGAATTAATTGAAGACCCTAATCCAGATGAAAAAACGCTTAACCGTTTATATGAAGAATTAAGCGAGCACAATGCCTGGGAATATGAACATGAGATTAAAACCATTTTAAACAGAATGGGTATTACTCATCTTCAACAGAAAATATCTACCCTGTCTGGTGGGCAAAAGAAACGTTTGGCCCTGGCTAAGCTTTTAATTGAAGATCCGGAAATTTTGGTGCTTGATGAGCCAACCAACCATTTGGATATTGATACCATTGAATGGCTGGAGAAATTATTAACTACCGGGCAAAAAACAATTTTACTCGTTACCCACGACAGGTACTTTTTGGATAATGTTTGCAATACTATTGTAGAGCTAGACAGAGGAAAAATATTTAACTATAACGGAAATTATGCTTATTTCTTAGAAAAGAAAAGCGAAAGAGAAGCTTTAGACGCAACGGTTTTACACAAGAACCAACAGCTGTTAAAGAAAGAATTAGAGTGGATGAGGCGCATGCCACAGGCCCGGGCAACGAAATCTAACGCAAGAATTAATGCTTTTTATGATTTAGAGGAAAAAACCAAGAAAAAGACTGATAATCAGAGCATTAACCTCCAAATGAAGATGTCTCGTCAAGGTGGGAAAATTATTGAGCTGGAACACATTCAAAAAGCTTTTGACGGACGTCCAATCATTAACGATTTTAGTTATACCTTTAAAAAAGGTGATCGTATTGGCTTGGCTGGAAAAAACGGAACCGGAAAATCTACTCTATTAAATATTATTACCAGCCAATTGAAACCAGATGCAGGTAAAGTAGACACAGGTGAAACTACTGTTTTCGGCTACTATAAGCAGGGCGGATTAACCTTCGATCCGAAGGAAAGAGTAATTGATATTGTAAAGTCTGATGCCGAATATATCAAGATGGCTGACGGTTCGGTGATTACTGCCTCTGCCCTATTAACCTTATTTCTATTCCCGCCCAAGAAACAACATGGCATGGTTGAGAAATTAAGTGGTGGCGAAAAGAAGCGTTTGAACCTGATGAAAGTACTGATGCAAAATCCAAACTTTTTAATTTTGGATGAGCCAACCAACGATCTTGACATCGACACACTGAATGTTCTTGAAGAATTTTTAGAAAACTTTCCCGGCATATTAATGCTGGTTTCTCACGATAGATACCTGCTCGATAAAATGAGCGATCAAATATTTATCATGGAAGGTGAAGGTGTAGTTAAAATTTATAATGGTAATTATTCTGAGTACCGTTTAAGTTTAGAACAACCAAAAGTAAAAGCAGAAACCAAGAAAACCCCTGCTCCTGTTGTAGAACAACCACCTATCAAAACGGCAAAGAAATTAAGCTTCAAGGAGCAAAAAGAATTAGAAGATAGCGAAAAAGGTATTGCAGAAACAGAAAACAAAATAGCTTTGCTTAACGAAAGCTTAGTTAAAATTGACGCGACCGACTATATAAAGATTCAGGAAGTTTCCGCCGAGATAGAATCACTTCAAGCAAAGCTTGACGATCTCACCATGCGTTGGCTAGAACTTTCAGAATAACAAAAGCGCAATTCAAAGATGTTTTCCGCGTTATGTTTCACGTGGAACATCAACAAATCGTCATGCTGAACTTGTTTCAGCATCTCGTAATACTAAAATAAAAACCAATTGTTCCACGTGGAACAATTAAAGAAATATAAAATAAAATGTTTTCAAAATACGATTTGATTGTTGTTGGTGCTGGTCACGCAGGCTGTGAAGCTGCTGCTGCTGCTGCCAATTTAGGATCATCTGTTTTATTAATCACAATGAATATGGGCACCATAGCCCAGATGAGTTGTAACCCTGCCATGGGTGGCGTAGCTAAAGGACAGATCGTTCGAGAGGTGGATGCAATGGGTGGTTACTCAGGCATCATTTCTGATAAATCGACTATTCAATTTAGAATGCTCAACAAATCAAAAGGTCCCGCAATGTGGAGCCCAAGAGCACAGATTGATAGAATGCGCTTTGCAGAAGAGTGGCGCTTAGCACTAGAAAGAACACCTAATCTTGATATATGGCAAGATAGTGTTGTAGGTTTATTAGTGAAAGATAATACGGTATATGGTGTTAAAACTTCTTTAGGTATCGAAATAGAAAGTACAGCAGTAGTCCTTACCAATGGAACTTTTTTGAACGGTGTAATGCACATCGGAGAAAAGAAATTTGGAGGAGGTAGGACAGCCGAAAGAGCATCGACAGGAATTACAGAGCAACTGGTAGAACTAGGCATGGAAGCAGGCCGAATGAAAACCGGTACTCCCCCGCGCGTAGATGGAAGAAGTTTGGATTATACCAAAATGGAAGAACAATGGGGTGATGAAAACCCAGGTAAATTCTCATACACCGATACCGAAGTTTCGACCGATCAGCGTTGTTGCTGGATCACCTATACTAATGGAGATGTTCATGAAACTTTAAAAGAAGGTTTCGAAAAGTCGCCAATGTTTACCGGAAGAATTAAAGGTTTAGGGCCAAGATACTGCCCATCCATTGAAGATAAAATTAACCGTTTTGCTGAGCGTGACAGACACCAGATTTTTGTTGAACCTGAAGGATGGAATACTTGCGAAATTTATGTAAACGGATTTTCGACCTCACTTCCGGAAGATGTACAGTTTAAAGCTTTAAGGTTAATACCAGGTTTTGAACAGGCCAAAATGTTTAGACCAGGTTATGCAATTGAATATGATTTCTTCCCACCTACCCAACTATCATTAACACTAGAAACTAAATTGATCAGCAATTTATTTTTAGCCGGACAGATAAACGGAACTACTGGATACGAAGAAGCGGCTTGTCAAGGTTTCATGGCGGGTATAAATGCACATCAAAAAATCACTGATAAACACGAACTGATCATGAAAAGATCTGACAGTTATATTGGTGTTTTAATTGATGACCTGGTAACTAAAGGAACGGAAGAACCTTATCGCATGTTTACGTCGAGGGCAGAACACCGTTTATTATTGAGGCAGGACAATGCTGATATCCGCTTATCTCCTATCGGACATGAGCTTGGTTTAATTTCTGATGAGCGTTTAGAAAAGGTAAATCAGAAAATTGCAAATGCTGATGCTTTGGTTAAGTTCAGCAGAAATCAGGGTATCGAAATGAGCGACGCCAATCCAATGCTCGAAAGTTTAGGATCAAGTGCTTTAAATCAAAATGTAAAAATACATAGCCTAGTTGGCAGACCTCATGTTGGTTTACCCGATCTGATTAAAGTAAGCAAACCGCTTGCTGAAGCGACAAAAGATCTCGACAATGAGACAATTGAACAAGCTGAAATCAAAATCAAATATGAAAGTTATTTTGAAAAGGAAAATGAAATTGTAGCTAAAATGCTGAAGATGGAAGACAAAGAAATCAAGCCAGATTTCGATTACAATAAAATTGTTTCCATTTCAAAAGAGGCCAGGGAAAAATTATTTAAGATCAAACCACGGACTTTGGGTCAGGCATCGCGGATTTCGGGCGTTTCACCTTCCGATATATCAGTTTTAATGGTTTATATTAATAAGTAATTGATAATCAATACTTTAACTATTTAAAAACAGACTTAAAATAAAGCGATATAAGCTAAAAAAAAGATTTTTTAATGTTACGGTTCCAAAAAGTATAAAAATTCGTCAGAACGTTTAAAATATGCCAAATTTAAAAGCTCAGTATTTTAACCTTAAAAATTTAGCGGTTGTTACAACCTTGCTCCTATTTTTTGGTTGTGCAAGTATCCAAACACCACAAGGTGGACCAAAAGATACGAAGCCACCAAAAGTTTTAAGCATGACCCCAAAAAATCAAACGAGGAATTTTAATGCTAAAAAAATTGTAATCGAGTTTGATGAATATTTTAATCTTAAAGATGAGTTTAAAGAATTTTCTATTTCACCCGATCAGGAAAAACTTCCAGAGTTAAAAAAGCGACAAAAAAGATTAGAAATTAATCTTAAGGATTCTTTAGAAAAAAATACGACCTATACCTTAAACTTCGGAAAGTCTGTGGCTGATGTTAACGAGGGAAACGTAGTTAAAAATTTATCTTATGTTTTTTCTACCGGCCCAGAAATAGATTCGTTATCGTTAAGTGGCAAGGTAATTAATTCGCTAACAGACGAACCTGAGAAGGAAGTTACCGTATTTATTCTGCCTTTAGAAAGAGATACCATTTTTGGAAAAAAACGTCCATCAATTTATACCACTACCGATAGTGCCGGAACGTACAAATTAAATAATTTAAGAAAAGGTACTTATAAAGTATATGCGGTAAAAGAAAGTAGCGGAGGAGGTGATAAAATATACCAGCAGATTTCGGACGAAGTTGGATTTGTAAAAGAGCCTGTTGTAATAGATAAAAATATAGAGAACATAGATCTGCAAATATTTAAAGAACTGGCACCAGAATTCCGGGTATTAGACCGAAAATTAAATAACGACGGTAGTATATCAATCAGCTTAAATCAGCAGCTTAAAAGTCCTAAAATAACCATTACAGACCCACCAGCTGTAGATGTAGGTAAGTTTGTCCATTTTTCTAAAAACAATGATACTGCAAAAATCTGGCTAAAGGATTTAAGTTTCGATTCAGTTAAGGTTGCCATACACGATCAGGGTAAGGTTTTACAGACTTTAAATTTTACCAGGGGCAAAAAAGACACCTACACACGCGATGTAACGATTTCTGATAATTTATCGGGCGGTAAATTAAACCCTTTCCAGCAGTTAACCCTAAGCTTTCCTTTTCCGATGACTGCTGCAGATCCATCTAAAATCACGCTTTTAGAAGATTCTGTGAAACGAACAACTTTTGAGGTGGTAAAAGACAGCGTAGATTTTCTTAAATATTACATTAAATACCCCTGGAAAAATAAAAGAACTTATGATTTAAAATTAGCTGCAGGTGCATTTACTGCTATATTTAACGCTAAAAACAAAGATGTAACCAAACGTTTTTCACTCGAAAGCCCGGATGCTTATACCACCCTGGTATTAAATGTAACTGTTCCGGATACTTCTAAAAGATATGTTGTGCAGTTTTTAAGTGAAAAAAAGGATATTATAAAATCTTTTCCGGTTAGCAAGAATTCGAAGGTTACTTTTTCTAAATATCCGGCAGGCAAATATATGCTCAGGGTAATTTACGATGACAATAAAAACGGAATCTGGGACACGGGAAATGTTAAGGAAGGATACCAACCCGAAAAGGTTTGGTATTTAAAAGCTTTAATGGATTTAAAACCGAACTGGGAACGTGAAGATCCACTGGTGATACCTTCACCTCCAACTAAGTAAAAAAACCGTCATCTCGACTGGAACACAGTGGAATGGAGAGATCTATCTCGAAACAGATTTCTCCATTCCGTTTCACTTCAGTCGAAATGACGAAAACTATTGGTTAAACCAGCCCGAATACATAATGTAATTATCAGGCAATTTATTCAACAAAGCCCTTTGCTCTTCGGTAATGGGCTTTATTTTTTTTGCAGGTGTACCCGCGTATAAATAACCTGTTTCACAAATGGTATTTTCCAATACGACAGACCCAGCTGCAATAATACAATACGCTTCTATAACCGCATGATCCATTACAATGGCACCCATGCCGATTAAAACATTATCCTGAACCGTACAACCATGTACTATGGCATTGTGCCCTACAGATACCCGGTTACCGATGTGTGTAGAAGCTTTTAAGTACGTTGCATGAATTACGGCACCATCTTGAATGTTCGATTCATTTCCGATTGTAATGGCATTTACATCGCCTCTAATCACGGCATTAAACCATACGGAACATTTATCACCTATTATTACATCACCCACTATTGTGGCGTTCTCTGCAATAAAATTGTCTTTTCCAATTTCAGGGTATTTATCTTTTACGGGTAGTATTAAAGGCATAACATTATTTTACGTCACCCTGAATTTATTTCAGGGTCTTATATGTATTGTATATATGATACGTAGATGCTGACCTAAATTTACTGCGTAGCTTTCCGCTGCGCTACAGGTCAGCATGACGATTCCACATTAAAAAACAGTATCTACCAGTTCTTTTGCATGTTCAGGATAGTCAGTAGTATAATGTAATCCCCTGCTCTCTTTCCTTTGCATCGCAGATTTGATCACCAGATAAGCCGTTTGAATTACATTACGCAATTCACAAAGTTTAACTGAAACCTTATTCTTTTTATAAAACTCTTCTGTTTCCTGGTAGATTAAAAATAAACGGCGATGTGCTCTTTCCAAACGGAAATCAGAACGGACAATACCTACATAATCGCCCATAATTTTTTGCAATTCCCTAAGGTTATGCGTAACCAATACATCCTCGTTACTTTGCGTAACCCCTTTCGAATCCCATTCAGGAATGTGATCTGGAATAACATTATTCTTGAAGTTTTCAATAGCATCCTGATAAATGCGGTGAGCAAAAACCGTTGCTTCTAGTAACGAATTGGATGCCAAACGGTTAGCGCCATGTAAACCGGTAGAAGAACATTCACCACAGGCATAAAGATTTTTAATTGAAGAGCGGCCATATTCATCAACCAGAATACCACCGCACATATAATGAGAGGCAGGTGTAACCGGGATATAATCTTTTGTCATATCTATTCCAATTGACAAACACTTGGCATATATATTAGGAAAATGTTTCAGAATATCTGCCTTCTTGCGCATGGTAATATCAAGATAAACAAAATCATCACCCGATTTCTTCATTTCATTATCAACAGCCCTGGCTACAATATCACGTGGTGCCAACGATTTACGTTCATCATACTCATGCATAAACTCTTCGCCATTCTTACGTCTTAAAACACCACCAAAACCCCTAACAGCTTCCGATATTAGGAACGATGGGTACTCTCCAGGATGGTACAAAGCTGTTGGATGGAACTGAATAAACTCCATATTTCTCACTTTTCCCTTTGCCCGGTAAACCATTGCCATACCATCGCCTGTTGCAATAACCGGATTTGTTGTGGCCGAATACACATGTCCGGCACCGCCCGAAGCCATCACAGTCACATTTGCCACAATCTTTTCCACATCGTTAAGCTCTGTGTTAAAGGCATATATGCCATAACAGTTAATATCTTCGGTACGTTTATCCACAAACTCACCCAGGTGATGCTGGGTAATTAACTCCAGTGCGAAGTAATGTGTTAATATCTCTATGTTGTTATTCTCATGAATTTCATTCAGCAACACCCGTTCAATCTCATATCCTGTGATGTCTTTATAGTGCAAAACACGGTGTTCGGAGTGCCCACCCTCCTTTGCCAAATCATAGAAACCGGCATTATCCTTATCGAAGTTTATACCATAATCAATGATCTCCTGAATACGCTGAGGTCCCTCTTTTACAACGATTTCCACAATTTTTTCATCACATAATCCGTCGCCGGCAATCAAAGTATCATCGATATGTTTTTCAAAAGAATCACCTTTATCCACCACAACCGCAACACCGCCCTGTGCGTATTTTGTATTCGATTCGTCTTCGTTCGATTTAGTAACAATCAAAACCTTACCAAACTTGGCTGCCTTAAGTGCAAAACTCAAACCCGCTATACCTGAACCAATTACCAGAAAATCTACTTTCCTCATTAATAAAAACATTTACTTTATCCACGATGTTAACAACTAGTTGATAAATGTTAACTCTGTGTCTAAATTATCCTAACAAATAAATTTGAATGTTTAAAGCTACTCTAAAAAGACAATTTGCCACAATCTTTTAAGTAATTTTTGAGCACCTTTGTACAAGTAATTAACTTTTTACCCACTTATAAACAATTAACATTCGGGTATTGATAAAAATTGAGCGACTTTTCGATAGTGCTGAAAATCAAACTCATGATATTAGCGAAATGTAATCTAAATGTTAGTAAACGATTAACAACTTATATAAAAGAACTTTTTTTCGAAACTTGCCAACAATACTAACACACTAATAAACAAACAAGATTTATTTATTTAAAAATACTTATTAATTATTGAGACGTTGAAAGCTTTATCTTTGACCAACGTCAAAATTCAAAAAAGGAAAATTTTAAAATGAACATAGATGTCTTAGAAGAAATCAATAAAAAAGGTTTCGCAGAAGAAGAAATTGATCCTACACTTGATCTTTTTGCGGAGATTGAGAAGTTAAAAAAGGAAAAGAATGCCATTATTCTTGCACATTACTACCAAGAACCTGACATTCAGGATATTGCAGATTATATTGGCGATAGTTTAGGCCTATCTCAAGAAGCTGCAAAAACAGATGCTGATGTAATCGTGTTTGCTGGTGTTCATTTTATGGCCGAAACAGCAAAGATTTTATCGCCTGATAAAACCGTTTTATTACCAGATGTAAAAGCAGGTTGCTCATTAGCAGATAGTTGTCCGCCCCATTTGTTTAGAAAGTTTAAAGAAAAATATCCAGATCACCTGGTGATCACTTATGTAAACTGCACGGCCGAATTAAAAGCTTTAAGTGATATTGTTTGTACCAGTACCAATGCGGTTCAAATTGTAGAGAGTTTACCTAAAGACCAAAAAATAATATTCGGTCCCGATCGGAACTTAGGTGCTTATGTAGCAAAGAAAACCGGACGCGATTTGGTATTGTGGAATGGCGCCTGTATGGTACATGAAATTTTTTCGCAGGAGAAAATTACAAAGTTAAAAGAACGCCATCCGAATGCTAAATTTATTGCGCATCCGGAATGTGAAGAAGTGGTTTTGAAAATGGCCGATTATATCGGTTCAACAACAGGACTTTTAAAATACACGATCACCAATCCAGCTACCGAATTTATTGTGGCTACCGAAAGTGGAATTATCCACCAGATGGAGAAGGCAAATCCGACAAAAACATTTATTCCGGCGCCGCCGAATAACAGCTGTGCTTGTAACGATTGCCCATATATGAAAAGAAATACTTTAGAAAAACTATATTTATGTATTAAAAATGGTTTGCCTGAAGTAACTGTACCTGAGCATATTATAGAGCAGGCACGTAAACCGATTCAAAGAATGCTGGATATTTCAGCAGAGCTGGGTTTGTAAAAAATAAAAATCGTCATTGCGAGGAGGTACGACAGCCCGTCCCGACTTTTCGGGGAAGCAATCTTAACGCCTTCGCAGGTAGCGATAGTTATGAGATTGCTTCGTGCCTTGCAATGACGGAAAAATAATTACATGGAAAAAAACAACATTCTTAAAAATTACTCGGGCTTACTATGGCTTTTGGCAGGAATAACTGTTGGAAGTATTGTGGGCTTAATTTTTGGGAAAAGCGTTGAAAGTATTAAACCACTAGGCGATATATTTTTAAACCTGTTGTTTACCGCGGTTATTCCATTGGTATTTTTTGCGGTTTCCTCAGCAATTGCGAATATAGACAGAACCAAAAAGTTAGGGAAATTATTAACCATTATGGTTTTGGTTTTTCTTTCTACCATACTCATTTCTGCGGTTTTAACATTGGTTGCTACATGGATTTTTCCGATCCATCAACAATTGGGAAATGCTACTTTGCCAACTGAACCGGAAAAAATACAGTTGTTTGGCGAACAGATGACGCAACTTTTAACCGTAGGTGAATTTTTCGAGATTGGCAGTAGGAAAAACATGCTTGCATTGATTATTTTTTCGGTACTGGTTGGTTTTTCAACACTATATTCCGGGAAAGAGGGCGATGGATTTAAGAACTTTTTGGTTTCGGGCAATGAAGTGATGAAAAAACTCATCATTTTGATTATGAAACTGGGGCCAATCGGTTTGGGTGCTTATTTTGCCTATCAGGTAGGAGTTTTTGGTCCACAGCTTTTTGGAACTTATGCTAAAGCTTTAGGGCTATATTATGGCGTAGGTGCATTTTATTTTATCGTTTTTTTCACCCTATATGCTTTTGTTGCGGGTGGATTTAAAGCGATAAAAGTATTTTGGAAAAATAACATTGTACCGTCTTTAACTTCAATCGGAACCTGTAGCAGCATTGCCACTATTCCGGCGAATTTAGATGGCGCACGAAAAATGGGGGTACCCGATTACATCACCAATGTGACGATTCCCTTAGGTTCTACCTTGCATAAGGATGGTTCGAGTATTAGCTCTATAGTTAAAATTGCCGTTGTTTTTGCCATTTTTGGTAAAGATTTAGTACATGTTGATACCATTATTTTGGCCTTAGGCATTACTGTTTTGGTGAGTATAGTAGAGGGAGGAATACCAAATGGAGGTTATATTGGCGAGTTATTAATGATTTCGGCTTACCAATTACCACCAGAGGCGCTACCACCAGCTATGATTATAGGAACATTGGTCGATCCGATGGCTACTTTGTTAAATGCCACTGGTGATAATGTTGCGGCCATGTTAATTGCCCGGTTTACCGAAGGTAAAAACTGGATGGAGAGTAAGGATTTGTCATCCTGACGCAGGAAGGATCTGCTAGCTATGAAATACCAGCTGGTGTAGTTAAAGATTCTTCGCTATGCTCAGAATGACAGTTGATTTTAAAAAATAAAAATCTGGGGCATCGCCCCTAACTATTGCATATGTTTGAAAATAAAGAGCGTACAGATATTAATGAATTAGGTGAATTTGGGTTGATTAAACACCTCACTACTAATTTTAAAATTAAAAACGATTATTCGGTAAAAGGTGTTGGCGACGATGCTGCTGTTTTAGATGCTAAAGGAAAACAGACCTTAATTTCGACCGATTTATTGCTGGAAGGGATCCACTTTGACCTGGCTTATGTGCCTTTAATGCACTTAGGTTACAAAGCTGTTCAGGTAAATTTAAGTGATATTTACGCCATGAATGGAAAAGCTAGTCAGATTACAGTTTCGCTGGGTTTGTCGAGCAAATTTCCATTAGAGGCTGTTGAAGAAATTTATAAAGGAATTGAACTGGCCTGCAACAAATACAACATCGATTTAATTGGCGGAGATACATCATCAAGCAAGCAAGGTTTGGTGATTAGTATTACCAGTATTGGTTATGCCGATGCCGATAAAGTAGTATACAGAAATGGTGCTCAAGAACATGATTTATTATGTGTTTCGGGCGATTTGGGTGGTGCTTATTTAGGCCTGCAGATTTTAGAAAGAGAGAAATTAATTTATCTGGAAAATCCGCAGATTCAACCAGATTTAGAAGGGAAAGATTATATCATCGAAAGACAATTGAAACCAGAGGCAAGGATGGATATTGTTGCGCTTTTAGATGAAATGAATATCAAACCAACTTCTATGATTGATGTTTCGGATGGTTTAGCTTCCGAAATTTTGCATTTGGCAGAACAATCAGATAAAGGAATAACCATTTACGAAGAGAAGATACCTTTAGATCCAATGACTTATGAAACTGCCCGCGAGTTAGGTTTAGACCCTACAGTTTGTGCTTTGAGTGGTGGCGAAGATTATGAGTTATTGTTTACCATCAGCCAGGAAGATTATAAAAAACTGAAACATGATTTAGATATCACTGTGATTGGCCATGTTACCGATAAAAATTCGGGCTGCAAAATGGTTTCAAAATCGGAAAAAGTACATGAGTTGAAAGCCCAGGGATGGAATGCTTTTAAGAAATAAACTTTAATTTAAAAAATGATACGTCGTCATCTCGACTGTAGCGTAGCGAAATGGAGAGATCTGTTTACATAGATTTCTCGACTCGTTGCACTTCGCTCGAAATGACGACTTTTTTATGCGATCGTCGCACTGTCCCAAATCTCCGGGATCAGCATGCATTATAGACCTTGAAATGAATTCAGAATAAGGACTTCAATGAACAGCTCTACATTCAGAAAAATAAAAAATAACAAAAAATCGTTCTATGGCTGTCAGAAAAAATCACTAAATTTGCAAGTTTTAGCTATAATTTAGGCTAAAAAATTAAACAGATTTGCCTAATCTTCATTAAGATCTAAATACTTTGTGTCAATCTGTTTGGTGGTTTTTGCACCTAATTTTTTAATCTTTTCTGAAGTATTGGTTAAATTTCCCGCACCGACCGACAATTTATTTATGGCTTTATCGTAAGCATCCTGTCCGTTTTTGATGTGTTTACCAATATTTTCCATATCAGCAATGAAGCCTACAAACTTATCGTACATGCTTCCGCTTAACCGGGCAATTTCCATTACATTCCGGTTTTGGCGTTCCTGTTTCCACATGCTGGCAATGGTACGCAAGGTGGCTAATAACGTTGATGGACTCACAATTACTACCCTTCTATCCCATGCAAAATTGAAAAGTTCGGCATCTTTTTGTACGGCAATACTGAAAGAAGATTCGATTGGAACAAACAGCAAAACAAAGTCTGGAGAATTGATTTTATATAAATCCTGGTAATTTTTAGAAGATAACTCTAATATGTGATTCTTGATCGAGGCTAAATGGGCTTTTACAAAGCCGTCACGCTCTTCATCCGTCTCTGCAGATACAGAACGCTCATAAGCAACCAGCGATACCTTAGCATCAACTACAAGATGTTTGTTATCTGGAAGATCTATCACCACATCGGGTTGGTAGCGACCGCCTTCGGCGGATACATGCGAGGCTTGAATGCGGTATTCCTGATCGCGCACCAAACCGGATCGTTCCAAAACCTTTTCTAAAATTACCTCTCCCCAATTGCCTTGCTTTTTGCTATCACCTTTTAAAGCTTTGGTTAAATTATTGGCATCTTCCTGAATCTGTTTACTTTGATCCATTAATAGTGAAATTACGCCTTTCAGTGTATTTCTTTCATCTGATTCGGCTTTGTAAACCTTTTCTACTTTATCTTCAAAAGCTTTAATGTTTTCTTTCAAAGGATTTAAAATAATATCCAGATTGGTGCGGTTCTGCTCAATAAATTTGCTCGATTTTTCCTCCAGGATTTTATTGGCAATTAATTCAAAGTCTTTGTTCAGTTTTTCTTGCGACTGCTCATAACTTAGCTTTTGTTCGGCAAGTTTTTCTTTTTCGGCCAGGTAAAATGACCTGGTACTTTCCAACTCTCTGTTGGCATCGGCAAGCCGGTCGCGCTCCGCCTGTAATTCATCAATTAGGCGTTGCTGTTCTTGTTTAAGCAATGTGGTAATGTGCTCTTTTTCTGCAGATAAATTAGAAACACGTTCGTCGGCTTTGGCCAGGGTGATTTTTAAAGATTCATTTTCACTTTTTGTTCTTTCGAAGTCTTCTACCGAGATAATAGAAAGAGCAGCCTGTGGTTTCTTTAATAATAAAATAACCAGGACTATTAAAATAACGATTAGTAAAGCAATACCCGCAATCTCCATAATGATAAAAATTTTAGCAAAAATGAAGATTTAAAATAGATATACCAAAAAATTTTAGTTATTGTGAACAGAAAATAACGGAAAAAAATTTCTATAATTGGGCATTAGTATTTTATAAATGAACGCATTAACAGTCCTCATATCCTGTCCCGATCAAGTTGGTTTAGTTACAAATATTACCCGCGTGCTGGCTGCTCACCAATTGAATATTATCGCCATGCGCGAGTTTGTAGACGAGGCGAATAAATCGTTTTTTACCCGTATTGCCTGCACCGGAAACCTGGGGGAGACTGAAAAATTAAAGGAAAAACTTTTAGAAAACCTGCCAAATGCTGCTTTGGTAAATTTAATTACCCAACAGGAAAAACAGATTGCCGTTTTGGTAACCAAAGAGTATCATTGCCTGGCAGAAATACTGATCAAAAACCAATTCAAAACCTTAGGGGCAAACGTAAAATGTGTAATAGGCAATTACGAAAGCCTGAGGGATTTTACCGAAAAATTGGGCATTCCTTATTTTTATGTCGATCATACCAATAAGGATAAAAGTGTATTCGAAGCTGAAGTAAAAGAAATTATCAACCGGTTCGAGGTAGATTATTTGGTGCTGGCTAAATTTATGCGAATTCTATCCGCTGATTTTGTAAAAGATTATGCAGGTAAAATCATCAATATCCATCATTCGTTTTTACCGGCTTTTATAGGCGCTAACCCCTATCGCCAGGCTTTTGAACGTGGTGTAAAAATTATTGGCGCTACTGCCCATTTTGTTACCGATAACCTGGATGAAGGGCCAATTATTACGCAGCATACTAACCACGTAGATCATAATTTTGGGGTAAAAGAAATGGTTCGGGCTGGAAAAGAAATAGAAAAAAAAGTATTGTTAGAAGCTTTGGAGCTTATTTTCGAAGACCGCGTTTTTGTGAGTGGGAATAAGACGATTGTGTTTAAATAAGCGCATGCGTTTAGGGTTTGACGGATTGCGAAGACTTTTTTCTAAGCTTGGTCGTCATTTCGAGCGGACCCGATAGCTATCGGGTGCAACGAAGTCGAGAACCACGAAGTGCTCAGCGAAGCTAAATCTATTTTACAGATCTCTCTCCCGACTTAACGTCGGGACTGTGCTTCAGTCGAGATGACGCAATTATAGTAAGAATACTTAAAAATGGATAACCAACTCGATGTCCTCTGTGGTAAAAACAATTATAGTTTCTTCAACAACAAATTCGCTACATCTTCTCCTGTTTGCGAACCAATGGCTATGCCCATGCCGTTGCACCGCGTAGCACAAAAGATATTTGGCTTAATTTCTTCTATAAGTGGTTCCATAATTTTTCCAAAAGCCATAATACCACTCCAACAGTAATCGATTTCATAATTTCCTTTAGGAAGGATTACATTTTTTAGTAAATCTGCTAACGCCAGTTGAACCGCCTCGGTTTGGCCAAATTCAGTGGTTTCTTCGGCTTTAAAATCGATATTTCTGCCACCACCTAATAAAACTCTATTATTTATATTCCTAAAGTAATAATAACCTTTATCGTAATGGAAGGTACCTGCTATTTTTAGTTCTTTAATGGGTTTGGTAATTAAAACCTGTCCACGGCCGGGACTAATATCAACACTGGGCAATAAATCTTTTACAAAGGCATTGGTGGTTACAATTAGGCGGTTACAGAAAAATTTTCCGTTTTTGGTTATCAATTGCGTACCCTTGTTTTCTTGTTGAATCTGATCAACCGTACAATTATTAAATAGGCTAATACCTAGTTTTTGTGCATATTGAATTAAAGCAAACATCATTTTACCGCTATCAATCTGTGCTTCGTATCGGTTTTCGATTAAGGAACCGATGCTTTCTAAACCAAAGGAAGTAATTTTCTTATTGGCAAGGCCAAAGGCGTTGGGGCCAACAACATCGTTAATAAGTCGGTTATAATGTTCAATTTTGGATACACATGTGTCGGCCAGAAAAATGTCATCATTTTTAAATAATTCATAGCCGCCTAAACATTGGTAATCAATGGTTTTATCGCCTAATAAATCACGCAGTTTAAGTAGGCCCTTCCAGCGTTTTTCTATAAGCCATGCCAAGCCATCTAAACCAGCACATTCTTCTTGTTCAATCAGTTCAGAAATACTACCGAAGCATGCAAAACCCGCATTTTTGGTGCTGGCACCTGTTGGTAAAAAGCCCCTTTCGAGTATAGCGATTTTTAAAGTTGGAACAGTTTTTTTAAGCTGGATGGCAGCATTTAAACCCACAATTCCACTACCGATAATAATGATATCGTAGGTAAAAAATGACTTCTTCTCCCAATATGAAAATGCTGTTGGCATAGTATAAATGTACCATTTTTTAACAGTCAAATAATATGGGAACGCTTTTTGATATGTGTTAAATGAAAAACATACAGAAAGAAAATGGGAGTTTATTTAATATTAATCATCCCGGTATTATTGCTGAGCATGTTTGTACAATGGCGATTTAGAAATAAGTTTTCTAAATATGCGGAAATGCAACTTAGCTCTGGTTTATCGGGCAAAGAGGTAGCAGAAAGAATGTTACATGATAATGGGATATACGACGTGAAGGTGATGAGTACCGAAGGACAATTAACAGATCATTACAATCCATCAGATAAAACCGTTAATTTAAGTACAGATGTGTATTATAGCCGAAGTGTAGCTGCCGCGGCCGTAGCGGCTCACGAATGTGGCCATGCCGTGCAACAGGCGAAATCATATAATTGGCTTAATTTAAGAAGCAGTATGGTTCCGGTGGTAAGTATATCATCTAATCTTTTGCAGTGGGTATTATTAATTGGCGTATTGTTAATAGGCTTTACCGGAAATCCAATTGTTTTGGCAATTGGTGTAGTAGGTTTAGCACTGGTAACTATATTTAGTATCATTACCCTACCAGTCGAATTTGACGCCAGTAACCGTGCATTGGCCTGGTTAAAAAATAATAATGGTGTAATGCAAACGCAAGAAGAAAATGCGCAGGCTAAAGATGCACTTTGGTGGGCAGCGATGACTTATGTGGTAGCAGCTGTTGGTGCATTAGCCAACTTATTGTATTACGCATCGATGCTTTTTGGAAGAAGCAGAGATTAAAGAGATATCTAAATATGAAAAACACAGAACGGCCGGGTAATCTTGGCCGTTTTTGGTTTGTATCAGTTTGGAAAAAATAATAATGATTTTCTTTTTTCTGTAAAGCAGGTTTTGTGGTGCTTGGGTGAGCTCCGGTCCCGCTCCCGCTTCTGCCGATAGAAAAAATCGGCATCTCGCTTCGATCGGGTTTAGGTGGCAGGGTAGGTTGTACTATTTTGGGTTGCAGAGTGCAGAGAAACTATGATATACGGACCATGCTATTAAACATTAATAGTAGCAGGATTATTGCAAATTAAACCTGATTGACGTGAAAAGCCCGGAGCGAAGAATGTAGAGAGGACTTGAAACAAAAAGCAGGACTACCACTAAAATGGAATGCTGCAGTTGCTTTTCTAAAGAATAGATAAAAGAGATTGGTTGCTGTTACATCATTGTTGAGACAACGATAGAATTAATTTGATTCAGAGATTTCTCCATTTCGCTTCACTTCAGTCGAAATGACGATTTTTCAAAGAATTAATTCAGTTTATAAGGAGCGATTAACTGAAACTCTGGAATATCAACTTCGAATTCAGATCCGTCAATGTCGCGTTTCATTAAGTACGCACCTTTCATGCTGCCCATATCGGTTTTCAGATTACAGCCAGAAACATATACATGCGTTTCGCCGGGTTGAATAATAGGTTGTAAGCCAACCACGCCTTCACCCTCTACCTCTCTTCGGCTACTGTTCGAATCGAAAATAAACCACTGGCGGCGCATTAATTGCACAGCATAATCAGAAAGATTAGAAATTTCTACGCGATAAGCGAACATATAATGCTCGTTGGCCGGATTTGAATATTCTGGCTGGTACACTGTTTCAACTGAAACCTTAACCCCGTCTGTAATAGCTGTAACCATGATGATTTACGAATGTATAAAAAAACCTTTCAAAAATCAAGCCAGTACTTTAGTGGCGTCGTAGTCGGCAAATTTTTCTGCCACTTCTTCTAAAATACTGTAAATGTTGTTGATATCTGGCTCGGCCACCAAACGCATACGGTAAGGTTTAAAATCTGGGAGGCCTTTAAAATAGTTTGCATAATGGCGGCGCATTTCGAAAATTCCGGTTTTAGGACCTTTCCACTCCAGCGATTTATCTAAATGTGTACGGCAAACTTCAATACGTTCTTCAATAGTTGGTCCGGCAAGGTGTTCACCCGTTTTAAAAAAGTGTTTTACCTCACGAAAAATCCATGGGTAACCGATTGCTGCACGGCCAATCATGATGCCATCTATCTCATATTCCATACGCCAGTTAGCCGCTTTTTCAGGACTGTCTACATCGCCATTACCAAAAATCGGTATTTTGATGCGTGGATTGCGTTTAATCTCCCGGATAAGTGACCAATCGGCCTCGCCTTTATATAACTGCGCTCTTGTTCTGCCATGAATGGTAAGTGCCTGAATGCCTACGTCCTGAAGGCGCTCGGCCACTTCGTAAACATTTTTGGTGTTATCATCCCAACCAAGGCGGGTTTTAACGGTAACCGGCAAATGTGAAGCTTTAACAACAGCATCGGTCATTTTTACCATTTTATCGATATCCTGTAAAAGGCTTGAACCTGCGCCTTTACACACTACGTTTTTAACCGGACAGCCATAATTAATGTCAACCAGGTCCGGTCCTGCTGCAGAGGCAATTTCTGAGGCTTCACGCATGTGATCGATATCGCCACCAAAAATCTGGATACCAATTGGCCTTTCGTATTCGAAAATATCGAGCTTTTGTAAGCTTTTTGCAGCATCACGGATCAAGCCCTCCGAAGAAATAAATTCGGTGTACATCATATCAGCCCCGTTTTTTTTGCATACATAACGGAACGGCGGATCGCTCACGTCCTCCATTGGAGCCAGTAATAATGGGAACTCACCTAAATCTATATTTCCTATCTTAACAGACATTTTCTATCTTCAACGATTAATAAAACATACAAAGGTACAAATAATGAATTTTGTAACACCTAACAAGGAGGAAATCAATCCTTTCTTACAATTACTTTTACTTTTATTTTACGCAGTTACAGGTGGACTTGTGTTTGGGATTATAGCTGTTGTCATTGTTTTACTCATGTATGGCTTAGGAATCGTAAGTAATTTGGACATGCTTTTAGCTGGCGATACCAAGTATATTGCTGGTTTTAAAGTGATACAAATATTAAGTTCGATCGGAACATTTATTTTACCTCCAATTGCCCTGGCCTTAACAGAAAGGAAAAAAGTAACAGAATTTTATCTTTTCAAGCAACCAAAATTCTTATTAATTGTGCTTGTTCTGGCCATTATGATACTGAGTATGCCATTTATGGAATGGACCGTAATATGGAACCAAAAAATGGTTTTGCCCGATTTTTTACATAAGATAGAACAGTGGATGAAGGAGAAAGAAGCTATTGCAATGAAAATGACAATTCAATTGATCACAGTACGCAGTAATTTCGATTTCATTGTAAACCTCGTTATGATTGCTGTAATACCTGCAATTGGCGAAGAATTAATGTTCCGTGGAGGTGTACAACGATCGTTAAACAGGGCTTTTGAAAACCCACATCTAGCTATTTGGTTATCGGCCATAATTTTCAGTGCCATCCATGTGCAGTTTTATGGTTTTGTGCCACGTATGTTGTTGGGTGCAGGGTTTGGTTACCTGTATTATTATAGCGGAAGTATCTGGTATGCCATGCTGGCGCACTTTATAAACAACGCCTATGCGGTTTGTGCCGCTTTTTATATGCAAAAACACCATATGCCACTTGATAAAGCTGACGAACCGATCGGTTTTCCATGGTATGGCTATTTAATTAGTGCAATAATTACCATAGCTTTGTTCAAAATTTTTAAAGATAACGCAACACGTGAGCGAAAATTGGGTTAAAGTATATACCACCAGCGATGCCTTTGCGGCCGAGGTATTAAAACAGGGATTAACAGAAGCCGGAATTCTGGCGGTAACGATAAATAAACAGCTCTCGGCATATAATATTGGCGAAATAAATGTTTTGGTGAATAAGGTAGATTTCGATAAAGCCATAGAATACATCGTTGAAAACGAAATTGAATAGTAGAAATGATCTTAAACCTTACACCCTTTATCGCTTACCTTAAATGAAAACCAGGGCAATAACCGCTTTCTTTTTTACCATTGTAATGCTTGGCTCTATCCTTCTGGGGAGCTACACTTTTACCATCTTTTATCTTGTTTTAAGTGTTTTGGCATTGTTTGAGTTTTACAAACTGATTAAAAACTCCGGAATAAGACCACACCGTAATATCGGTTTGGCAGCTGGCTCATTGGTATTTTTAATGGCAGCTGGCTTACACTACCTTAAATACGATGTGAAGTATTTGCTGCTTTGTATCCCTTTAATTTTCTCGGTTTTTATCACAGAGTTATACAAAAAGAACAAAATTCCATTTGCCAACATCTCGTATACTTTTGTTGGTTTTGTTTATGTAACCATTCCTTTCTGTTTTTTTCACGCCCTTGGCTTTTTGAAAAACTGGAACGAATATAACTTTCATCTTCCGCTGGCATTTTTACTGATGCTTTGGGCAAATGATACAGGCGCTTATCTTTTTGGGGTAAAGTATGGTAAACGCAAATTGTTCGAGCGCCACTCTCCAAAGAAAAGCTGGGAAGGTTTTTTCGGAGGGATGTTCACCAGTGTTTTGGTCGCTTTTGGCTTATCATTTCTGTTTACCGAAAGTCCGGCCTGGGTTTGGATCGGCATGGCTGTATTGATTGCTAGTTTTGGTACACTGGGCGATTTAGTAGAATCGATGCTTAAACGCAGTCTGGATACGAAAGATAGTGGTGGTTTATTACCCGGCCACGGTGGTTTGTTAGATCGTTTTGATGGATTGTTATTGGCTGCTCCAGTAGTTTATGCCTACCTGTATTTGATTTTGTATTAAAGATAAAAGAAAATTTTAGCCACAGATGTACACCGATAAACACGGATTTGAATACTGTGTTTAAGCCTATCTATTATAGTCGTTTTAACGGGAATGAATAAGATTACATTTATAGTGTAGTTGCAACCAAAACGATACAATCGCTATTCTTGCGAAGAAGCTGTATCATAAATATAGATTGTCATCCTGAGCTTGTCGAAGGACCTGTTTAGATTTCTCACAAGACGTTTCGACAGGCTCTCCGTAGGAGTCCTTTGGACAACGTGACAAATTCGAAGCAAATACAATTTATGAGACAGCCCTCTATATATTCTTTATAATTCTATTCAGCAGAGGCAACTAAAACATAGTAAGCTCTTTCTACCTGTTCGCCAGTTTTACTTTGTATCCGCTCTAATTTTTTAAGGGTATTTTTAATGGTAAGACCTGCTTTTTCTAATAATTCTTTTACGGTTTCTACCTCGTAAAGTGTAAATCCATAAGGGGTAAAAGGGAGGGTTTGCATGAAAGTTTTATCAGCAAAACATATAGTTAAAGTGCCCTTAGGTTTTAATATTCGCTTAATTTCGTTGAGGTATTCACTTGGATTTGTCCAGAAGTATATCGTATTAACCGTAAAAATTTTTTCAAAGCGATCATCATCAAAGGGCAATGTAATGCCATCTGTTAGCTGAAAGTGAACCTTTCCTTTTGTTATGAAATCCTGATTGATCTTTTCGGCTTCGGCAATAATGGTTGCAGAAATATCAGCACCGAAATAATTGAGGTTTTCGGCTTTTGATAAGAGTTGAGCAATATGCCCGCCGTTACCATGGCCGATTTCTAAAACAGTTTCATTGTTTTGAAGACCAAGTGAATCAATTGCAGCGGTCGTCATACCGATATTATTGGCATGCATCATTTCGCCTGTTTTAATGCCGTGTTCACCTTCAGGACAACTCAATTGTTTGGCAATATTTTTTAAATCTTCTTCAGAAAGTTGCTGTTCCATAATCAAATTTAAAAATTTAGGCATTATGATTTTTACATCTTTTTGGCCAAAGCTTACAAGATTATTTAATTACCTGAACCGGCTTTTTATTTTCATCAATGGCCACAAAAGTAAAATCGCCATGCACCGCCAACTCTCTTCCCTCGGCATACATCTGCTCGATATAAATTTCTACATTAACCTTTAAACTGGTATTACCCACATGGTTTACCTTACCGATAAGCTCTACAATTGTGCCTGCCGGAATTGGTTTTTTAAAATCTATCCGGTCGCTGCTTACCGTAACCATAATCTGACGGCTAAAGCGGGTTGCGGTAATAAAAGCAACTTCGTCCATTAAATGCATGGCTGTTCCGCCAAAAAGGGTATCGTAATGGTTTGTTGTATTGGGGAAAACGGCTTTAAAAATGCTGGTTTTAGAATTTTCTATTCTTTCTTCTAGGGTCATGGGTTAAATATAGGTGCTGTAAAAAGCTTTGGCAACTTTCTAGCTATTTTTAGTAGAAAATTGCCAAATTAAAAGATTTGCCTTGAGAAATGGATACTGAAATGTAAAAAAATGTGCTTTCAGTAATGCAATTAAGTAGCGAAATAACTAAAAACATGTCATCCTGAGCTTGTCGAAGGACAGTCTTTTTAGTTATTTCACGATAAGGGTCTTCGACAAGCTCAGACTGACAACAATCGAATTCTTAACTTAATAGTATTGGTTTCTGTGTGACAAAATTAGAATTAATTCACCTGAAGATCTGCAGCAAGTACCTCTTCGGCTTTACGCATTTCTTTTGCGGCTTCAACCATTTCTATTAGTGCCTTTTTGGTTTCGTCCCATCCGCGGGTTTTTAAACCACAATCGGGGTTTACCCAGAGTTGCTCGGAGGGAATAACAGCTTTTGCTTTTTTGAGCAACTGAACCATTTCTTCCCTCTTCGGAACCCTTGGAGAGTGAATATCGTATACCCCGGGGCCAATTTCGTTTGGATATTTAAAATCGGCAAATGCATCTAATAATTCCATCTGCGAGCGTGAGGTTTCGATGGTGATTACATCGGCATCCATATCGGCAATGTTTTGGATGATATCGTTAAACTCCGAGTAGCACATGTGGGTATGGATCTGTGTGTCGTCTTTCACACCACTCGCCGAAATTTTAAAGGCTTTAACCGCCCAGTTCAAATAGTTTTGCCAATCAGCTTTGCGCAATGGTAAACCCTCTCTAATGGCTGGCTCATCAATCTGAATGATTTTTATCCCTGCATTTTCCAGATCACAAACCTCATCGCGGATGGCCAGGGCAATTTGAGTGCAGGTTTCTGATCGAGGTTGATCATTACGTACAAACGACCATTGTAAAATCGTTACCGGTCCTGTTAGCATACCTTTCATGTATTTTGAGGTGAGCGACTGCGCATAGGCGGTCCATTTTACCGTCATAGGTTTCGGCCGCGAAACATCACCAAAAATGATCGGTGGTTTTACGCAGCGTGAGCCATAACTCTGTACCCAGCCATTTTTAGAGAAAGCAAAACCATCTAGCTGTTCACCGAAGTATTCAACCATGTCGTTGCGCTCAAATTCGCCATGAACCAAAACATCCAGATCGATCTCTTCCTGCCAGTTTACGGCTTTTGCAGTTTCTTTCGCAATGAGATCATCATATTCTTCAACGGTAAAAGTTCCGTTTTTAAGCTTTGCTCTCCAGCTTCTTACCTCTGCCGTTTGTGGAAATGATCCGATGGTAGTAGTGGCGTAACTTGGCAGATTGAGTTCCTGTTGTTTAATTTTTCTGCTCGAAAATGGACTTAAGCGTTCTGCATCCTGCTCTTTTAATCCTAAAACACGTTGTTTAACTTCGGGATTGTGGATGATTTTAGAAACTTTACGGTTAGCAATCGCGATCTTATTTTCCTCAAGTTTTTGCAGGGTAGATGCAGGGCTTTCGTTGGTGATCAGTTTTTTTAGGGTAGCTACCTCCGCAATTTTTTGTTTCGCATAAGCCAGCCACTGTTTAATTTCGGCCGAAAGGTTTTGCTCATTGGTTTCATTGTCTAAATCAACGGGTGAGTGGATTAAGGAACAAGATGGGGCGATCCACACTTTATCCAGGCCTCTTTTTTCTACTACTTGATTAATGATGGAAACAGATTTTTCGAAATCATTTTTCCAGATGTTTCTTCCGTCTACCAAACCTAACGAAAGGATAGTATCTTCCTTTAGTGAAGCTAAAACCTCCGTCAATTGACCTTCAGCACGTACCAGATCGATGTGTAAAACATTTACTGGTAATGAAGTTGTTAAAGCTAAATTATTGCCCAAGCCTTCGAAATAGGTAGCCAAAACAATTTTTATCCTTGGAAAAGCCTTTCTGATCTCTTTATAGGCATATTCGTAAGCTTTCTTGTCTTTTTCGGTAAGGTCTAAAGTCAAAAAAGGCTCATCAAACTGAACATATTCAACATCCAAAGCATCTAAGCGGGATAATATCTCGATATAAACCGGAAGGAGATTTTTGATCAGATCGATTTTTTCGAAACCAGCTTCTTTTTCTTTTCCCAATAAAAGGTAAGATACCGGGCCGATTAAAACAGGTTTTGTAGTAATGCCCAATTGTTTTGCTTCGTAAAACTCATCGATAATTTTGGTAGAGAAAAGTTTAAAAGGCTGGTCTTTGTAAAATTCAGGAACAATGTAATGGTAATTGGTATCGAACCATTTGGTCATTTCCATTGCTACCACATCCAATCCCTCTTTTTGATAACCTCTTGCCATGGCAAAATAGAGATCAAGCTCTGAATTTCCTTTTTTCAATATCACTTCGTTATACCTTTTCGGAATGGCCCCAAAAGTTAAAGAATGATCAAGGACATGATCATAAAAAGAAAAGTCGTTCGAAGGAATGAGGTCAATTCCAGCTTCTTTTTGAAGGTTCCAGTTTTCGTGGCGAATGTTTTTTCCCACCTGAAGTACATTTTTGTACCCAGTTTTATCTGCCCAGTAATTTTCGCAGATTTTCTTTAATTCCCTTTGGCTACCTATTCGCGGATAGCCCAGATTTTGCGTTAGCATCTCTTTTAAAGATTAAGTAAATAAATCGTTTAAAAGCTCATAGCAATATTTTATAATGTTTTTTGTTAGAAATAAAGAGGAAAGGTTCGCGCACAAGCAGCCTACTCATCAGCAAAAAGCTTAAAGCAAGCATATAAAATGTTTAATTTTATGGTGTACAATCAGACCTGACCAATTACTTTATAACGCGAAAGCACCGTCAATTCAATATAGGCAGGTCTCCTGACTTATTCCCGATCTTATCGCCTTCCCATACCGGTAAACGGCACAGTGGCATGAATGATAAGACCGTTGTCTTTTTAAAGACAGAATTTACAGTTGCGCGACAGCTCGTGATTTGCACACGATTCCCTATTAATCCCGGGTGTAATTCCGGGAACCTGTATCGGTTGATGAAAAATAAAGTTAAGAACTTACATCAAGGCAAATGTATGGATTAGGATTTAAAACTTGTAACAAATTTACAGCAAGCCGTTTTTAGCGCTTATTCTCTATTATATTTGATTACCTAACTAAACTTTATTATGATAAAAATCTACTTTAAAAGGCTTTTTATTGCTTTTTTACTGGTAAATAGCTGTGCGGTGCTGGCGCAGGAAGTGCCAACGCCTAAATCGCATTTTGGTTTTGATATCGGCGACGATTATCAATTGGCCAATTATACCCAAACAGAAGCTTATTTTAAGAAACTCGCGGCAAGTTCTGACCGCATTAAACTGGTTGATATTGGCAAAACCGAAGAAGGCAGAAGTCAATACATGTTAATCGTTTCTTCACCAGAAAACCTCAAGAAATTAGATCGTTACAAGGAAATTTCGCAACAACTGGCACACGCAGAAATTACAGCGGAGCAGGCAAAAGCATTGGCCCAGGAAGGTAAAGCAGTAGTTTGGATTGATGGTGGCCTGCACGCCAACGAGGTGGTGGGTGCACATCAGCTGATCGAAACTGCTTATGAGTTTGCCTCCAGAAAAGACGCTGAAACCCTGCGCATTTTGGATAACGTAATCATTTTGTTTACCCATGCCAACCCTGACGGGCAAGAACTGGTGGGCAATTGGTACATGAGGGAGAAAGACCCAAAGAAAAGAACAACCTCAGGTTTGCCTGTTTTGTATGAAAAATATGCAGGTCATGATAACAACCGCGATTTCTTTATGTTAAACCTTAAAGAAACGCAGAATATCGGCCGTCAGCTTTTTGTAGAATGGATTCCGCAGATTATGTATAACCACCATCAGGCTGGCCCTGCAGGAACCGTCGTTGCCGGGCCTCCCTACCGCGATCCTTTCAATTATGTTTTTGACCCAACGTTATTAACCAGTTTAGATGCCGTTGGTGCGGCCATGCACAACCGCATGAATGTAGAAAACAAACCTGGTTATACTCAACGTGGAGGATCGGTTTACTCTACCTGGTACAATGGCGGTTTAAGAACCACCACTTATTTTCATAATATGATTGGGCTCCTGACCGAGATTATCGGGAACCCTACGCCTTCTGAAATTCCGTTAGTTCCTTCGAGATTATTGCCTAACGGCGATTCACCAAACCCGATTACCCCGAGGAAGTGGTATTTTAAAAACTCGATCGATTATTCGGTATCGTTAAACTATGCCGTTTTAAACTATGCGCAACGCTATCGCGACGAATTGTTGTACAACATTTACCAGATGGGCAGAAATTCGATAGAACGTGGTAAAAAAGATACCTGGTCTTTTTCTCCAAAAAAAATAGAAGCCATTAATAACGCGGCTAAAGGTGAAAAAGGGGCGCCAATTGCCGGAGGTGATGCAGATTTTGGGGCAAGGAGGCAGATCAGTATGAAAGCTTTTGATACGGTAATGAAAGCTCCTGCAAACAGAGATCCCCGCGGATACATTTTAAGTGCCGATCAACCGGATTTTAACTCTGCTGTTAAATTTTTAAACGCTTTGATCAGAACGGGTATTGTGGTTCAAAAAGCAACCGCTTCATTTTCCGTTGCGGGAAAAAATTATCCTGTCGGAAGTTATGTCGTAAAAACCGATCAGGCTTTCCGTCCGCACGTTTTGGATATGTTCGAGCCGCAAGATCATCCAAACGATTTTAAATACGAAGGGGGTGCACCAATTCCACCATACGATGCTGCCGGATGGACTTTAGCTTATTTAATGGATGTGAAATTCGACCGGATTTTAAATGATTTTTCAGGGCCGTTTGAGAAAAACCCTTACGGAGAATTATTAAAGCCAGAGAATAAATTGCCTAATGGATCAAATTATGTGTTAAGTGCAGCACAAAACGATTCTTATACTGCAGTGAACGATCTTTTGAAAAATAAAATTGAAGTTCACCGTTCTACTGAAAATGGCGATTTTTATGTTTCGTCAGCAGGGAAAGCCATATTGGAAAAAGCAAACATTAAACTCAAAACCGCGGCCGTACCAAAGGATAAGATTAAAATTTCTGCTGGCAGAATTGCGCTTTGGGATACCTATGGAGGTTCTATGGCTTCGGGCTGGCTGCGCTTTTTAATGGAACAATATCATTATAACGCAACGGTAATTTATCCGCAGGATATTGATGCCGGGAACTTAAAATCTAAGTATGATGTAATTATTTTTGTAGGTGGTGCGATCCCATCGGTACAGGGAGGTGCTGGAAACAGATTTTTTGGGCCAAAGGCAGAGGAAGTTCCTCAGGAATTTAGAAACCGTTTGGGAAGGATCACCGCAGACAAATCAATCCCTGAATTAAAGAAATTTTTGGAGGCAGGCGGCAATATTGTAACTATTGGCAGCAGTACCAATTTAGCCTATCATTTAAATCTCCCTGTTCGCAATGCAATGGTTGAAATCGTAAATGGAGAGGAAAAGAGATTGCCAGCTGAAAAATATTATGTCCCGGGAAGTGTTTTAAATGTTGGCGTAGATACAACTTTGCCAAGCAATTGGGGCATGGAAAAGGAGGCTGATGTATACTTTGATAATAGCCCTGTTTTTAAGCTCACAGGCGACGCTATTGCAGCAGGAAAGATTAAACCTTTAATGTGGTTCGAAAACGCCACCCCGCTACGCAGCGGCTGGGCCTGGGGGCAGGCTTACCTGCAAGATGGGGTAACGGCCTTCGAGGCAAAGGTTGGTAAAGGCAAGCTGCTTGTTTTCGGACCCGAAATTGCTTTTAGGGCACAAACACATGGCACTTTTAAGCTGATATTTAACCAGTTGTATAAGTAATCACATCTATAAATTACTCGGATTTGTCACGTTGAGCTTGTCGAAACGCTTAAAAACGTATTATTTCTATCCTTCGACAGGCTCAGGATGACAATTCTATATTAATATAGAAAGCCACTACCCTAAACGATAGTGGCTTTTTACTTTGATCTTACTTTACCCAACTTTAATCACCTTAATTTTGTGTTATGAAAGTAGAAATCTGGTCGGACGTGATGTGTCCGTTTTGCTATATCGGGAAAAGACATTTTGAGCAGGCGATAGAAAAATTGCCGTTCAAAAATGAAATTGAAGTCGATTGGAAGAGCTATCAGCTCAATCCTGAGTATCACAATACCAATAATGAATCCGTTTACGATTACCTTTCGCGAAGCAAGGGAATGCCAATTGAGCAGGCTAAACAAATGACCAAGCAGGTGGTCGATATGGCTGCAAACGCCGGTTTGAAGATAGATTTTGATACGAATATTCCTGCCAATACCTTTAATGCTCATCGTTTGATCCATTTGGCGGCAAAACATAATCTTCAGGATTTAGCTGAAGAAAAACTGTTTGAAGCGCATTTTGTAAACAGTAAAAATATCGGTGAAACGAGTGTTTTGATTGATCTTGCTATAGAAATAGGTTTGGATAAGGATGAGGTTGAATCAGTTTTGAATGGAAATGAGTTTGCTGAAGCTGTCCGTTACGATATTTATGAAAGCCAGAATTTAGGGATCCGCGGTGTACCTTATTTTGTAATGGACCGCAAGTATGGTGTTTCGGGTGCTCAACCTGTTCAGGCATTTACCGATGCACTTACTCAAAGTTTTACCGAATGGAAAGAAGCTCAACCTAAAACCACAATAACCTCATTAAATAAAAATGATGATGCAGTTTGTGATGAAAATGGGTGTGAGATATAGCCTTTTTCCCGCAGATTAAGCTGATCAACGCAGATTTTACCCAACTCGTCATGCTGACCTTTAGCGCAGCGGAAAGCTACGCAGTAAATTTATTTCAGCATCTATTGCGTTAATTATGAATTAGATCCTGAAACAAGTTCAGAAGGACGATCGTTTTCGGTCCTTCGACTCCGCTCAGGATGACGATCGCTCGGGATATTTACCGTGGCTGGTTCTTCAACGGCGTTAACAGATACTCTAATCCATTCACGCGTATTTCGAACATGGTAGCCATTAAATCGCCCAATTTTCCTTTCGGGAAGCCTTTATCCTTATACCAAAGCAAATAACTTTCAGGGATATTGCAGATCAGATAACCTTTATATTTTCCATAAGGCATTTGCATTTTCACTAAATCGAGCAATAAGGTTGGATCTAACATTTCATTTTAAGATAAACTAAGTTTAAAAACATTAAATCAGTCAGTTCGTTGATCAAATTAACGTTAATTGAGTCAGTCTATTGACTGAATTAATGTTTTTAGTCGATAAGTTCTAAAGTTTCAATCGCTTCTTCAACGGTACTTATGTTATCGAAAGCAATCCTTAAGGTGTTTTTTACCTCTTTTAAATTACACATACGTGGATGGTTCTGTGCAAAATTTAAAATCTTGGTAAAGGTATTCGAATCGAAATAAGCAGATTGTTTATCGCTTAAGAAATATCCTCTTAAGCTGTTTTTCTTGAAACTAATTTTCTCGAAGCCTAATTTCTTGCCCAACCATTGCAAACGTACCACGCTGAGCATGGTTTTTACCTGTGGCGGAACCGGACCAAAACGGTCGGCCAAATGTTTTTCAAAAATAGCTAATTCTGCTTCGTTATTGAGTTTAGAAAGCTCGGTATATAAATTGTAACGCTCGGTAATATTGGTGATATAAGCATCCGGAATGTACAATTCCAGATCGGTATCTACCTGCGTAAAGCCCACAAACGGACGGGCAGGTTCATTTTCGAACAGGCCTTTAAACTCGGCTTCTTTTAATTCTTGAATAGCCTCGTCCAAAATTTTGTGGTACATCTCAAAACCGATTTCCGCAATAAAGCCACTTTGTTCGGCGCCCAATAAATTTCCACTTCCACGGATATCCAAATCCCGCATGGCTACGTTAAAGCCGCTTCCCAGGTCAGAAAATTCTTCAATGGCACTTAAACGCTTCCGGGCTTCAGAAGTTAAAGTAGATAATGGCGGTGAAAGTAAATAACAGAAAGCTTTTTTGTTGCTCCTGCCTACCCGGCCACGCATCTGGTGGAGATCACTTAAACCAAACATATGTGCATGGTTAATAATGATGGTATTGGCATTTGGGATATCTAAACCAGCCTCAATAATCGTGGTAGCCACCAAAACATCTTTTTCACCATTAATAAAATCGAGCATTACATCTTCCAGTGCGTCGCCATCTAGCTGGCCATGTGCAATACCGATCCTGGCTTTTGGAACCAGTTTCTGGATCAATCCACCCAATTGCATCAGGTCGTTTACCCGGTTATGGATAAAGAAAACCTGTCCGCCGCGGTCTAATTCGAACTGAACAGCCTCTTGAATCAGTTTATCATTAAAAACATGCAATTCAGTACTCACCGGTTGCCGGTTTGGTGGCGGTGTACTGATGATGGATAAATCCCTTGCCCCCATCAAAGAAAAATGCAGCGTTCTCGGGATCGGAGTCGCGGTAAGTGTTAAAGTATCAACGTTTACCCTTACAGCTTTTAACCTTTCTTTTGCAGTAACGCCAAATTTTTGCTCTTCATCAATAATCATGATGCCGAGATCCTTAAACTTTACATCTTTGCTCAGCAAACGGTGTGTGCCGATTAAAATATCAACTTTGCCTGCAGCTGCTTCGGCCAACGTGTCCTTAATCTGCTTACTGGTTTTAAAACGGTTAATGTAATCAACTGTAACCGGGAAATCTTTTAAGCGTGACGAAAAAGTTTTGAAATGCTGTAAGGCCAATATGGTTGTTGGTACCAGGATCGCTGCCTGTTTACCTTCTGCTACCGCTTTAAATGCCGCACGTACTGCAATCTCTGTTTTTCCGAAGCCAACATCACCACATACCAAACGATCCATTGGATGCGGCGATTCCATATCCTTTTTCACATCCTGGGTAGCTTTTAACTGATCGGGGGTATCTTCGTAAATAAAAGAAGCCTCCAATTCAGTTTGTAAATAGCTATCTGGCGAAAATGCCGTTCCAGCCTGGGTTTTGCGCAAAGCATAAAGCTTGATCAAATCCCTGGCGATATCTTTAACTTTTTTTTTAGTAGTTTTTTTTAGCTTATCCCAGGCATCGGTACCCAGTTTATTCATTTTGGGTACTCCGCTTTCCTTGCCGCTGTATTTGGCAATGCGGTTTAACGAGTTGATGTTTACATAAAGCAGGTCGTTATCCGCATAGATTAAACGGATCATTTCTTGTGTTTTTCCATTTACCTCAACCTTTTCAAGCCCGGCATATTTGCCGATGCCATGATCGATGTGGGTAACGTAATCGCCGGATTTTAGTTCCCGAAGATCTTTTAGGGTAATGGCCTGACTTTTCTGATAGCCTTTTTTAAGCTTGTATTTATAATATCGATCGAAAATCTGGTGATCGGTATAAAATGCGGTTTGGATCTGCGGATCAACAAAACCTTCGCGCAACATGCTATTGATCGGCGTAAACTTGGCCGTTTTATCAATATCCTCTAAAATGGCATATAAACGCTCAATCTGTTTTGGCGAATCGGTAAAAATAAAATTAACAATACCCTCTTTTTCATTTTCCTTAAGGTTGTGAATGAGTAGGTTGAAATCTTTATTAAACGATGGCTGTGGTTTGGTTTCAAATTCAAAACGGTCGGCGGTTTTATAAAAAAACTGCTTCCCGAATTCGATGATTGGAAAATCCTGAAGATGATCGCCCAGTAACTTTTCGTCAGTAAAGGCAAATTTTGGATCAATCCATTCGGGATTTTGGTTTTTATCTACCGCTGGTAGTGCTTTCCAAAGTTCAACAGCCTTTTTAAAGCCCGCTTTAACAATATCGAGGGTAAATTCTACATCTTTAAACCAAAGTTGTGTATCCTGATCGATATAATCGAGGATGCTGATGTTGCTTTCAGTTAAAAATTTCGCCTGAACATTCGGGACAATGGTAAGCGACTTAACATCGGCAACCGAAAGCTGACTTTCAATTTCAAAACTCCTGATACTTTCTACCTCATCACCAAAAAACTCGATACGGTAAGGAAGATCGGATGAGAAAGAAAATATATCTACAATACCGCCACGGATAGAAAATTGGCCTGGTTCGTAAACAAAATCTCTTCTGTCGAAATCGTAATCAATTAAAAATTCGTTGATAAAATCGATGCCCAATTTGGCACCCAGACTAATTTCTAAAGTGTTTTTTTCTAAAGCAGAGCGGTCAATAACCTTTTCGGCGATGGCTTCGGGATAAGAAACCACAATTTTTCCGTATTCCGAATCGTGGTTCAGTTCGTTCAAAACCTCCGCACGGGCCAAAACGTTGGCCGTATCAACCTGTGTAAAATCAAATGATTTACGGTACGAGGATGGGAACAATAAAACCTGTTTATCCAAAACGCTCTCCAAGTCAGACTGAAAATAAGCGGCTTCTTCCCTATCCGGTAAAACGAATAGTATGGGTTTATGTAATATAAAGTAAGAAGACAGGGCAACAATAGCATCGGCCGAACCCACCAATCCCTTTAATTGTATCTTTGGGTTTTTGCTGCTGTTCAACGCTTTGGTAAATTGAGTTACCCTATCGTCGGTTTTGTATCTGTTTATTAAATCGCGAATGTTCAAGGCACAAAAATAAGCTTATCTTTTAATATTAACCTGCAATTTGTGTAAAGGTTTTTTTAACTATTTTTGGCTGGGTTGCAGGTGAAAATCAAAAAAGGAAAAGAAATAAGTTCTTATTCTTAGATTCCATTACTCGTTTTGTCGAAATATATCCCTCTTTCGTCGATTAGGGGGCAAATTGATGTAACAAAGGGTACGCTATAACCTCTAAACCATATAAAAAGTGAAACAATGAAGTACATCAAAAGCTTTCCACTAGAACTTTTTTTCTGGGTTGCAGCTTTAGTATTACTGGCAACAGCGAATAGCCACGAACATCACTTCACACTTTGTCCTTTAGCCAATTTGGGCTTTAAAGACTGGTGTCCGGGATGCGGTATAGGCAGGTCAATCAGTCATATTTTACATGGCGAGTTTACCGAAAGCTTTTCTGAACATTGGTTTGGGTTTCCGGCACTTTTAATAATAGTTTATAGAATTTACACATTGATAAAAAATAAAAACAAGTTTAAAATTTCAACCACAAATACATAGCAACCATGGATATATATCAATCACCTCTAATGTCGTTACCAGGCATAACGCCAGAAGAATTTTCATACTTACAACAAGCTACCACCGGATTAACCGAGCAACAGTTGCGTAACTTCTTAATGGTTTATAGCAGCAAAAGGAAAAATCCATCAGACATGCTAATTTTCTGTTTAATCGGTTTATTTGCTGTACCAGGATTGCAAAGGTTTATCATCGGGCAGATCGGGATGGGTATTTTATACCTCTTAACCGCAGGTTTATGTTTTATCGGATCGATCATTGATGTGGTAAATCACAAAACCCTTGCTTTTGAACATAACCAGAAAATGGTTTTCGAAAGCTTACAGATGGTAAGAATGGGCGGTTTTCAGTAAACCTTTCATTTTTAGAATCCTTAATAATTTTTTTGGAAAGCAAAGACAGCGCAATTATTAATCTTCGTCCCGCCATACACTACAAGTCCGCACCCGATGAAAAATTGGGTTTGCGGGCTTTTTGTTTCGTCCCAGTTGGTTTTAGATTGTGGTAAACGTCTAAAATCTCACACCTCCACGAATGGATAGAAAACTAGTATTTTGCGTAATTTGAATCCCTGCCTTAACAAAGGCGCTAAGTTTTGGAATAAAACGATAATTCAAACCAAAGTCGAATTCTCCAAATGTTGAGCTTTTGTTTTTCCCCAGATCGTTTTTTAGAAAACTTTGACCAATTTTAAAATTAAAGAGTGGGCACAGTTTTTTTCGACCCGCTAAAAGCTCAGCGTCAAAACTTGGAGCTAACCCATCGGCATTTTTTAATTTAAGGTAGCTTAAGCCAATTCCAACGAATAAAAAGCGATTAATAATGAGGCCATTAACCACGTTAATTTCGTTTCCCCCGCCTTTGCCAGTCAAAAAATCACCTGTATAAGGCTCTATTCTGTCATATCTTATTAGTTGGGAGCCATAATAAAGATGACCATATTCTGCTTTAGCGCTATATTTAACTTGACTATAGCTTTTGCTAGTTATTAGGGTGAATAATAATAAGAAAGAAATTTTAAGGGCTTTTGTTTTCATCGATTGAGGGCGTTATCTATTTAAATTACGAATTTAATACTCGAAAACATATTATGCCAAGATTAAATTTTCATTTCTAACAAAAACGCCATTTTTTCTATCTTTAGAAAATGAAATTAGCCGAAATTACCAATTATCTCGAAAACATAGCGCCACTTAATTATCAGGAAGATTATGATAACTCTGGTTTGATTGTGGGTGATCCGAATATGGAAATCCGTGGGGCTTTAGTGGCTTTAGATTGTGTAGAAAAAATTGTAGATGAAGCGATTTCAACAGGTTGCAATCTGATTATTACCCACCACCCAATCGTTTTTAAAGGGTTAAAAAAACTCAACGGTAAAAATTATGTAGAGCGCGTAGTGTTAAAGGCGATTAGGAATAATATTGCTCTTTATGCTATCCATACCAATCTTGATAGTATCCACACAGGAGTAAATGCAAGAATTTGTGAGCGTTTGGGCTTAACAGGAACCAAAGTGCTTTCGCCGAAAACGGGCCTTTTGAAAAAACTAGTTACTTATTGCCCGCAAGCACAAGCCGAGCAATTACGGTCGGCATTGTTTTATGCCGGAGCAGGGAACATTGGCAATTACAGCGAATGCAGTTTCAATGCCGATGGTTTTGGTACATTTAAAGGTAACGAAGATGCTGATCCTTTTGTAGGTGAGAGAGGCGTTCGCCACCGGGAGGCTGAGGTGCGGATTGAAATGGTGTACCCAACACAAGCCGAACGCAAAATTCTGGTTGCTTTGTTCGAGAACCATCCTTACGAAGAAGTGGCCTACGATATTTACAAACTCGAAAATAAACATCAATTGGTGGGTTCTGGTATGGTGGGCTGGCTGGAATACGATATGGATGCTTATGATTTTTTACATTTGGTAAAAGATAGAATGCAGGCCAAAGTGGTTAGGCACACCGAGGTAATTGGCAAAAGGATCAAAAAAGTAGCGGTTTGCGGCGGCTCAGGAAGTTTCCTGTTAAAAGAGGCCATCGCTGCCGGAGCGGATGCTTTTATTACCGCAGATTTTAAATATCACGAGTTTTTTGATGCAGAGGAAAAATTGATCATTGCCGACATCGGACACTTTGAAACTGAACAATTTACCTCAAATTTATTGCTTGAAATTATTCAGAAAAAATTTACTAACTTTGCAATCCGTTTAACGGAGCAAAATACAAACCCCATAAATTACTTGTTTTAATGGAACAAACCGTAGAACAAAAGCTAAAGGCTTTATACGAATTACAAAATATCCACACAAAAATTGATAAGATCCGCCAGGTTCGTGGTGAATTACCAATGGAAGTTGCCGATCTTGAGGATGACGTTTTAGGATTAGAAACTAGAATTGCAAAAATCAAAGGCGAACTCGATGATCTTGAGGATTCAATCGTAACCCGTAAAAATACAATTAAAGATGCGCAAGCTGCCATCAAAAGATACGATACTCAATTAAAAGAAGTTAAAAACAACCGTGAATACGATGCTTTAACGAAAGAAATTGAGATTCAAGGTTTAGATATTCAGGTTTCTGAAAAGAAAATTAAAGAACATGGTTTCGAAATCACTTCTAAAACTGAAATCTACGAAGCTGCTAAAGCGGAGTTAGATGGCAGAAAGAAAGATTTAGAAGTTAAAAAAGGCGAGCTTGATGTAATTACTGCTGAAACTGAAAAAGAAGAGCAGGATTTACAAAAGAAAGCTGATAAAGCTGAGCCTCAAATCGAAGAGCGTTTATTGGTGGCCTACAAACGTTTACGCAAAAATGCTGTAAATGGTTTAGCTGTAGTAACAATCGACCGCGATTCTTGCTCAGGCTGCTTTAATCAGATTCCTCCTCAACGTCAGTTAGATATCCGCCAACGTAAAAAAATTATCGTTTGCGAGCACTGCGGTCGTATTTTGGTTGATGAAGCTTTAACGCACGAAGTAGCAGAAGCTTAATCCGCATCATAAAATTATTAGAACGTCCCGATTTAATCGGGACGTTTTTGTTTAGACCTATTTTCTGGCGTTTACACAAAACAAGAATATGATTTTAGCGTTTAATGTAGATATTTGTTTAAATGTGAACTACTGTTGCTATAGCGCAGAATCAAACTGAAATATATTCCCGAATGACTAAAATCTTCCCTGTTTTTGCACTTTCTGCCCTTCTCCTGCTTCCAGCGTCTTTATTTGCAAATTTCGATTTTAACAACAATTGCTTAAATGCCTATAAAAGTATATTCGAGCTTAAATTAGGCAATGCAAGGGCTTATATCTCTACCGAAAAAAAACAGCACCCCAATAATTCCATTATTCCACTTTTAGAAAATTACGTAGATTATTTTACAGTCCTAACATCTGAGAGCAAAGCTGATTTTGATCGCCTAAAGGGAAATAAATCTACACGGTTAGATCAAATAAGTGATGATGATAAAAGTTCGCCATATTACCTATATGCGCAGGCAGAAATTAATTTGCAATGGGCACTGATCCGTGGGCGTTTTGGTGAATATTTTAATGCTGCGATGGAGGTTAAGAAAGCCAACAGTCTTTTGCAGGAGAACAGTAAGAAATTTCCGAACTTTCACCTTAACTTAAAAGGCCTGGGGCTGATTAATGCTGTTCTGGGCAATCTTCCGGATGGAGCTTTAAAAACAGCATTATCTACTTTTGGAATCAAGGGTAACCTTCAGAACGGATTAAATATGTTCGAAAAACTGGCTGATAATCTACCAAAATCGTCTTACGAGCCTTTTTACGAAGAGGTGGTGTTTTATTATGCCTATGTATTAACCGATGTGGCGCATAGCCCCCAGGCCTATGCAAAAACCATAAAATATACCGAACGGATTGCCGATACCAGTTTGTTAAAAAGTTATTTGCAGAGTTATGTGTGCATTAAAAACGGACATAGCGAAGAAGCTATTACAATTTTAGCTAAGCGGCCTGAAGGGGGCGTGTATCAGCCTTTTCCATATTTGGACTACCTGGAGGGCATTGCTCGCCTGAACAAACTGGACCTTAACTCAGGAACGTATTTAAACCGCTTTTTGCAGACAACCAAGGGCGTTAATTTTGTGAAGGACGCTTACCTTCATTTGGGCTGGATCTCTCTTCTGAAGGGAGATAAAGCGGCTTACGTGGCATTTGCTGCCAAGGCTGTTAAAAACGGATACACTTACATGGAAAAAGATAAACAGGCGAAAGCCGAAGCGGCTTCAGGAGCGCCAACAATTGACCTGTTAAAAGCCCGGTTACTGTTTGATGGTGGTTATTTAAGCAGGGCCTTGCAGCTACTTGATAACAAGAAAGTAACGGATTACACTAACGATAAAGACAAAACAGAACTGAATTACCGTTTAGGTAGAATTTATGATGATTTAGGGAAAGACGATCAGGCATTAACAGCTTATCAGGAGACAATTAATGAAGGCAAAAATCTAAAATACTATTTTGCCGCCAACGCGGCAGTGCAGATGGGTAAGCTTTACGAAAGAAGGAAAAATAACGCAAAAGCGAAAGAGGCTTTCAATACGGCGATTGCCATGAAAAATCATGAATTCGAAAGCAGTATTGAAAGCCAGGCTAGGGCCGGATTAAAACGGCTAGCGAATTAGAAACGGTGTATAAAGGCATTAATGTGCATCCCAGCCCCTACTGAAGCAAAAACAGCTACATCGCCAGGCTTAACTTTATAGCCTTTAACTTCGCCTTTTAATACCAGATCTAATAAGGTTGGCACGGTGGCTACCGAACTGTTTCCTAGCCATGAAATCGTCATTGGGACTAGGTTTTCTGGCACTGTATCTTTACCGTAAAGCTTAAATAAACGTTTCATGATAGCCGTATCCATTTTCCCGTTAGCCTGGTGAACAAATACGATATTTACATCTTCAACGCTTAAGCCTGCTTTATCAATGGCCTTTTTAATCACCTGAGGCACCTGGATTACCGCAAACTCGTATAGCTTACGCCCATTCATTTTTAAATAGAAGTTTCCACTGGTCTCATCAGGATGAGATCCCTTGCCCATGGTAAGTAAATTACCGTAATTAACGGCATGTGTTTCTGTTTTATGGGCTAATATCCCTCTTTTTTCTGCTGATTCTTCAGCTTCGAAAATTACGGCTCCGGCACCATCCGAAAAAATCATACTATCGCGGTCATGTGGATCGATAATGCGGCTTAAGGTTTCTGCGCCAATAACCATAACACGTTTCGCATCTCCGCTTTTAATATAATAATCTGCCTGTATCGCACCTTGAACCCATCCTGGACAACCAAAAATGATATCGTAGGCAACACAGTCTGGATTTTGAATACCTAATTGTTGTTTTACCTTTGAGGCTAAAGAAGGTAAAATATCTATGCGGTTGCTACCTAAAGGGATATCGCCAAAATTATGACAGAATATAATATAATCTAAAGTTTCTTTATCAATACCTGCATTTTCAATGGCTTTTTCTGCGGCCTTTGCGCCAATGTGATTGCTTAACTGCTCGGGGCAGGCGTAACGTCTTTCTACGATTTCCGTAATCTCAGAGAATTTATCAATGATCTCTGAATTCTCTTTCTCCAATCGATTACCATTCTCAAAAAACGTCGAATTTAAGAATTCACTACCAGAAATAATATTCTTTGGGATATAACTTCCAGTGCCGGTAATTACCGTATTTATTGCTCTGCTCATAATTATAATACCGCATACTAAAACGGTATGTAGTATAAAAATATCAATTATATTCGGTAATCGAAAATAAATTAAATATTAGCGGAGTTTATTTTTTTAAGTGCAAATTTTAATAACCCAGCTTTTCCAGTTACGTTGAGCTTGTGCGGCATATTTTTACGATGAGTATCAACGGTGTTTAAAGCTATAAATAATTTTTGAGCAATTTGCTGTGAGGAATAGTCTTCACTCATTAATTTCAGGATTTCCATTTCCCTTGCTGTTAAATTATGGCTTTTTTGAAAATGTGCGGTATTATTATCTAGTATATTGATTTGAGATAATTAAATGGCTTATTTTAAATTACCAATCAATACCTCATAAATAATTAGGATATAATAAGCACTAAATATACCGATTAAAGGGTATATACCTCCCCTGGTTAATCTGTTATTTTTACATCAAATTAAACGACTTAAAAATGAAAAGTTTCTTAACTACTATTTTGCTCCTGTTTATGGTACAGGTGGTAAATGCACAATCACATGTTTCGAAAAGCGAATATGCCCGTTATAACTGCAGATTTGCACCTAAAGGCTGGAATAATGCGGAAGGAAAACTGATGTGCCCTGCTTGTGACAAAGAAAATGAGGACGCCCGTAAAAAGAAGATCGCAGATGATAAGGCAGCCTATGAAGCAGGTAAGATCCGAAACGCAAAACTTAAGGCTGAAAGGGAGGCAGACTTTAAAAAGAAACTGGCCGAAACTGCAGAGAAAAATAAAGTAACCGAAGTACGCGTAACGATGGGAAAAATGCCTGTAAAGGCAATCAAAAAGGCTGAATTGCCTGTAAAAAAAGCATCATCTAAACCCACAAAAGATATATTGTTTTTTGCCGACTATCCAGGATCAATGTCGATGAGTGGTAAAAACTTAAACTATTTTTTGAACGAAAATGGTGATACGGTTTTAAAAAGCAAGGATTATGAAAGCACTTTCGCGGCTTTTGGAGACAATAAAAATAATTTCCCTAAGAATATAGGAATCGTGATTTTGAATGAAGAAAACACCTTAACCAATGGTAAAACGAGAAAGGTTGTAGATATTGTTGACCTGAAGGGAAAACGGCTTTTTAATGATAAGAGCATCAGTACCATATTTCATTTAATGAACGATTATTTCGTGATTGGTAGAAGCAAGGATTTTGGGGAAGATTCTAGCTGGGGCTATAATTATAGAAGGATTCAGGATGTTGACATTTACAATGTAAAAACGAAAAAAACCATCACTTTGGATAAAGATCGCTCTAGAGTAGAACTTTATTTGACATTTGATCACCATAAACTGGAAGATGAGGGGTTAAAACCGGTGCTATCAAGAAGATATTCTAACTATGATGAAGACATATATTGCATAAATGCTGCAGGTGAGTTAGTGGTGAAAAGGTTTCAGAGTTCCAGATAGATTTATTGTATAATGGGATGGGTTTTATACAGGAAGATAATAGGGGTCTATCTGCTCATCCCATTAACTAAAGTCATCAATCAAGAACACAAAAAGCTCTTTAGGCCCGTGCGCGCCTAAAACCAATGTTTTTTCGATATCGGCAGTTCTACTCGGACCTGTGATGTTGCTGATCATTGATGGGATTTGATTACCATACTTGTTCTTCAATAAAAGAAAAGCATCTTTAAGATCTAAAACCAGCTGGCTTGTTTTTGCAATTACAATGTGGTGGTGTGGGAAAATGCTTAATCTCCTGCCGGCAGCACCGCTATTGCTTACCATTACACTTCCATTACGGGCAATTAAGGCTTCGCAAAGGGTAATGCCTACCTCTGCCTGTTCAAAATCTTTATCGGTTTGGTAAAAAGGGAATTCGTATTTGCTTAAAAACTGTTGAAGTTCTGGTTCCCAGCAGTATATTTTGCGCCATTTAAACTTATCGGCCAATTGCAGCATGTTTTCAAAGAAATCAATCCCATCTTCGCAGAAAATAAAGTTACCAGATATAGCGGTGAGCTGCTCGGCAAATAATACCTCTAGCTCATCCGTATTTTTTTTATACAATTGACTTTCTTCTAAATTAGGATAAGGGTTTTCGCGCTTCTCTAATAGTGCTTTCCTTATCTTTTTTAGTATTTGTTCTTTTGCTGTCGTATTATCCTTCATTGTAAAAAAAAAGCTACCCTAATAATTAAACTAGGGTAGCAAATGTAATAATAGAAATTATTTATTTATGCTTCTACCGGAGTAATATGTCCGGGAGTTCCGCTTTCTCCTTGGTTTTCGAATAATCGTTTACCAAAAATCACTTCTAAATCGTCTTTAAATAAAACTTCTTTTTCGATCAGGATATCGGCCAATTGGATCAATTTATCTTTATTTTCTTCTAATAAACTAATTGCTCTTTGGTATTGGCCTTCAATTAATGCCGAAATTTCTTTGTCGATCGTTAATGCGGTATCCTCTGAATATGGTTTAGAGAAATTATACTCATTCTGACCAGATGAATCGTAATAAGTAATATTTCCTAATTTATCGTTCAAACCATAAATGGTAACCATTGCTCTGGCTTGTTTATTTACTTTTTCTAAATCGCTAAGTGCACCGGTAGAAATGGTATCGAACATCACTTTTTCAGCTGCCCTACCACCCATAGTTGCGCACATTTCGTCGAGCATTTGGTGAGGACGAACAATTAAGCGTTCTTCTGGTAAATACCAGGCTGCACCTAAGCTCTGTCCGCGTGGCACAATAGTAACTTTAACTAAAGGCGCCGCATGTTCTAACAACCAGCTTACTGTGGCATGACCAGCTTCGTGAATAGCAATAGCGCGTTTTTCACTTGGGGTGATGATTTTGTTTTTCTTTTCTAAACCACCTACAATTCTATCAACAGCATCTAAGAAATCTTGCTTATCAACTGCCGATTTGTTTTTACGGGCAGCAATTAATGCCGCTTCGTTACAAACATTTGCAATGTCTGCTCCTGAGAATCCTGGCGTTTGTTTTGCTAAAAATTCGGTATCAAGCTCTTCTGATTTTTTAAGCGGAGTGATGTGAACTTCGAAAATTTGTTTACGCTCGATAACATCCGGTAAATCAACATAAATCTGCCTGTCGAACCTGCCTGCTCTTAATAAAGCCTTATCTAAAACATCAGCACGGTTGGTAGCGGCTAAAATAATAACATGTGTATTCGTGCCAAAACCATCCATTTCAACTAAAAGTTGGTTTAAGGTGTTTTCGCGTTCATCATTTCCGCCCATTACACCGTTTTTACCACGCGCACGGCCAATAGCATCAATCTCATCAATAAAGATGATACATGGCGATTTATCTTTTGCTTGTTTAAATAAGTCGCGAACACGAGATGCTCCTACCCCAACAAACATCTCTACAAAATCAGATCCTGACAGCGAGAAGAAAGGAACCTGGGCCTCGCCTGCAACAGCTTTAGCCAACAAGGTTTTACCAGTACCCGGCGAACCTACAAGTAAAGCACCTTTAGGGATCTTTCCACCTAAATCGGTATATTTTTTAGGGTTTTTAAGGAAATCTACAATCTCCATTACCTCTGTTTTTGCTTCTTCTAAACCTGCAACATCGTTGAAAGTAATGTTTACCTGGCTTTCTTTATCGAATAAAGTTGCTTTTGATTTTCCGATACTGAAGATCTGGCCTCCACCGCCGGCACCACCGCCCATTCTGCGCATCATAAAAATCCAGAACCCGATTAAAAGCAGCACTGGTAAAATGATACTTAAGAACCAACTTGCTAACGGATTGCTGCGGCTGGTTTTCTCGGCCAATACCCTTGGCTGGTTAGCAGGAAGATCTTTTTGCGAATCGGCAAGTTGTTTATCAAGGCCATCCATTGTACCAGCATTAAAATATACAACAGGGCTAGCGGTGTTATTTACATTAAAGGTACTATTGCTTTTGTAGGCATCGTATAGTTTCTTTTTTTCTAAACTATCTTTTTTGATATAAACCTCTACACGGACTAAATCGTCGGATTTATAGGCAACAACTTTTTGTACGTCGCCTTTAAGTAACATCTGTTGTTCGAACTTTTGGTAAGTAACTTCTTTACCGCCATCGGTAGTAAATAAGAACTGTGCTGCAATAATGGCTATAATAATGGCCGCGTACACCCAGAAAATATTAAATTTCGATCCTTTTTGTGGTTTTTTAGGGATATTTGGAATTCTTTTTCCTTGTTTTTCGTTGGTATTTTGATTGTCGTTCATTTGTCTTTGTCAAAATGGTTCTATAGGTTATGCGCTTTGATAATTTGTGCTTTCGGCATCCCCCCAAAGTTCTTCTATGCCATAAAAGTGGCGCTTTTCAGTTTTAAAAATGTGCACAACCACATCGAAATAATCAAGAATAATCCAATCTGCAGATTCGAAACCTTCTTTATGTCTTGGATCGGCCTGAGTGGCTTTATATATTTCTTTTTCTACACTATCAGCAATAGCTTTTACCTGAGTACCGGAGTTGGCGCTCGCAATAATAAAGTAATCAGCCACTGAGGTATGAATATTTCTAAGATCTAACCGCACAATATCTTCTCCTTTTTTCTCCTGTATGCCGTGAACGGCTAACTCAGAAAGGTATGTAGAAAGGGCTACTATTTTCTTTTTTACCATTAAAATGCTTTAATTTTGGAATTACAATATTATAAATTCAACACTTGCAAAATAACACTTTTTCGACACTATTTGTTGGTCAAAATTTAATCAAATTAAAAGAAGTTGATTCTACTAATAACTTTTTAAAAGATTTGGTGTCAAAATCCGAGCCATTAGCCGAAGGGACTGTAATTATGGCAGATAATCAGTTTGCCGGAAGAGGACAGCAGGAAAGCGTTTGGCAAACACAGGCAGGGAAAAATATAAGCACAAGCATTTATTTAAAACCTTCTTTTTTGCCCCTAAATAAGCAGTTTTATTTAAATATAGCCGTTAGTTTAGCCGTTAGTGATGCTTTAGCCTGTTTTGTTCAAGACGGGATAAAAGTAAAATGGCCGAATGATATGTATTACCAAAATAAGAAATTAGGGGGGATATTAATCGAAAATACACTGACAGGCAATTCTATTAAATCCTCAGTAATTGGCATTGGTTTAAATATTAACCAATCCGAATTTTCGGATAATATTAGCCAACGCGCTACTTCCGTCATTCAAATTTTACAAAGAGATGTAGCTTTAATGGATATTATGGATAAATTATTCATATTTATGGAAAAATACTACTTAATTTTGAGGACTGGGAAATATAGTATTTTACAAAATGATTACCTTTCAAGGCTTTATAACTTTAATATTCCAGCGTTGTATATGCAAAATGGAGCGCTTTTTGAAGGTACTATAGTAGGAGTTGAAGATGATGGTAGGCTAACCGTTGATACAAAGAACGGCCTGAAAGGCTTTAATTTTAAAGAAATAGAATTTACACACACAAAATAAACACACAATGAAAAAAATCACTTTAGTACTTTCGATGGTACTTTTTACCATCGCGGGTGCATTTGCCCAAATTGAAAAGCCGGTAACCTGGGCTTATTCTGCAAAGAAGATAAGTAAAGATGAAGCCATCATATATTTAAAGGCTACAATCGAAGATAGATGGCATATCTATTCGCAAAATGTGAAAGATGGTGGTCCGGTAAAAACTACATTTACTTTTGCCCCTTCCAAAGATTTTAGCCTTGTTGGTAAAACAATCGAACCTAAAGCAGTTGTTAAATACGAAAGTACATTTAAAATGAACGTAAGCTATTTCGAAAAAGCGGTAATTTTTCAGCAAAAGGTGAAATTAAATAAGGGTACAGCTGCTGTTAAAGGAAAAGTTGAGTTTATGGTTTGTAACGATAAACAATGTCTTCCACCAGAAGAAGTTGAATTTAGCGTTCCGGTTAAATAGTTGACATCAAAATATTTACAGACAGTCCCGAATTTTCGGGACTGTTTCTTTTTAAAGTAAAATCTACGTGGAGTAGTGGTTTAAAAAAAATCGTTTATAAAATTATTCTTAATTTCACGGTTTCAAAAAATACACACACAAAACACACAAATGAAAAAGGTTTTATTATTGTTGTTAATGGCTACAATGTTTGTTGCATTGCCAGCCGTTAAGAGTTACGCCCTGGTAACACAGGATACCACAGCAACTGCTCCTCCCGATGATATTGTTTTTACCGAAGTAGGCTCTGCACAGGATAGTGCAGCCAATAGTCAGGTAAAAACGGAAAAAGATACCCTTAAGAAGGATACAGCCAAAGTAGAAAAAGCTACGGTAGCTGGTAAGGATGCCCCTAAACAATCGCTTTGGGTAACCTTTGGTTTAGGCCTGTTGGCCGGTATTGCCGCTTTTTTTCTTCCATGTATTTTTCCCATGGTGCCGCTTACTGTTGGTTTTTTTACCAAAAGAGCCGAAAGCAGAGCAAAAGGAATCAGAAGTGCCATTATTTACGGCTTATCGATCATTGTAATTTATGTTGGTTTAGGCGTAATTATTACCTTGATCTGGGGCGCCAGTGCATTAAATGAAATATCTACCGATGGATTTTTTAATATTTTCATCTTTCTTATACTGATTGTTTTCGGCGTATCGTTTTTAGGTGCTTTCGAAATTACCCTGCCAAGTTCATTTGTAAATAAACTTGATGCAAAATCGGATGCTAAAGGTTTAAGCGGGATCTTTTTCATGGCAGCAACCTTAGCAGTTGTTTCCTTCTCTTGTACCGGCCCACTGATCGGAACCTCATTAGTTGCCATTAATACCGATTTGCTAACACCTGTTGTAGTAATGTTTGGTTTCTCATTATCGTTAGCGGTAATTTTTACCATGTTTGCCATTTTCCCGAGTTTAATGACGGGATTGCCAAAATCAGGCGGATGGTTAAACTCTATTAAAGTTTTTCTTGGCTTTTTAGAGTTGGGCCTATCTTTAAAATTCCTTTCGACAGCCGATTTGGCTTATCACTGGGGCATATTGGATAGAGAGATTTTCTTGGCCATTTGGATTGTACTGGCGCTAATTTTAGGCGTTTATTTACTGGGAAAAATCAAATTTTCTCACGATAGTGATCTTCCTTATGTTTCAGTGCCGAGGTTATTTATTGCAACCGCCACTTTCGTATTTGCGATATATTTAATTCCAGGCCTATGGGGAGCTCCTTTAAAAGCCGTAAGTGCGTTGGTACCTCCGCTTTCTACTCAGGATTTTGTGATCGGACAAGATAGTGGTGGCGGATCAAGCCAGATAACAGCAACCAGCCATGCTAAGCGTAAATATGCTGAATTCCTGCACATTCCGCATAATATTGATGGATTTTTTGATTACCAGGAAGCGTTGGCTTACGCAAAGGAGGTAAAAAAACCGTTATTTCTTGATTTTACAGGCCATGGCTGTGTAAATTGCCGCGAAATGGAGGCAAGGGTTTGGTCTGACCCAAGGGTGCTTAAAAAGTTGAAAGAAGATTATATTGTTGTATCGCTTTACACCGATGATAAAACGGATCTGCCAGCTGCTGAACAATTTGATTCTAAAATTTTAGGCACAAAAGTGAATACGGTTGGTAAAAAATTTAAACATTTGCAGGCCGAAAGATTTAATACCATTTCGCAACCATATTATGTACTTTTGGGTACTGATGAAAAAGAATTAGTTTCGCCTCCTATCGGAGTAGAATTTAATATAGATAAATATTTGCAATATCTTGATAATGGATTATCAGAATTTGCTAAGAAACAAACAAATGAATAAGATTAAGAATATTGGTGTTTTAACCTCTGGTGGAGATTCGCCAGGCATGAATGCCGCAATCAGGGCCGTGGTAAGGGCCTCAATTTATTATGATATCGAAGTAACCGGGTTTATCCGTGGGTACGAAGGGTTGATCAACAATGATTTTATCCCTATGGACCGCAAATCTGTAGCAAATATTATCCAGCGCGGAGGAACCATTTTAAAAACGGCACGTAGCGAAGCTTTTAAAACAGTTGAGGGTAGAAAAACAGCTTATGAAAGCCTAAAAGCCAATAGAATTGATGCCTTGGTTGTAATTGGCGGTGATGGAACATTTACAGGCGCAAATATTTTTTCAAAAGAGTTCGATTTCCCAATTGTTGGTTTGCCTGGCACTATTGATAACGATTTAGCAGGAACAGATTTTACCATTGGCTACGACTCTGCCATTAATACCGTTATCGACGCGGTGGATAGAATCAGAGATACTGCCGAATCGCACGACAGGCTTTTTATAGTAGAGGTAATGGGCCGCGACTCCGGGTTAATTGCTCTAAGAAGTGGAATCGGTGTTGGTGCCGAAGCCATTATGATTCCGGAAGCAAACATGAATGCGAACGACATTTTACATAAACTGGAGCATAGCCGTAAAGATAAAGCTTCGAAAATCATTATCGTTGCTGAAGGTGATGATACCGGTGGCGCATTTAAGGTTGGCGAAATTCTTCAGGAAAAATATCCGCATTATGATACTAAAGTTTCAGTTTTAGGGCATATTCAGCGTGGTGGAAAACCGACCTGTATGGATCGTGTGCTGGCGAGCCGCTTAGGTGTTGCTGCTGTAGAGGGTTTAATTAATGGCGAAAGCGGTGTTATGGCTGGCCAGATTAACCGTGAAATTGTTTTTACGCCCTTTGATCATGCCATTAAACACATTAATGCTGAAAAAGTGAGTTCTAAATGGCTTAAATTAATCGATATACTTTCGTTTTAATCGAAAACAGGATAAAAAAGAAAAGTCTTTCCCGCACCGGAAAGACTTTCTTGTTTTTGCTTAGTTTTCGCAATAAGCAATTTCTTAGTCTTCTAAAATAACCGCAGTGCCATTGGCGCTTACCATTAACATGCTGCCTCCGCTGCCTACAGTTTCATAATCTAAATCTACGCCAACAATAGCATTTGCACCAAGGGCAGCTGCATATTGCTGCATTTCGTTAACTGCTGTATCTTTTCCCTCTCTTAAAACGCGTTCATAAGAACTGGATCTGCCCCCTACTATATCTGTTATGCCAGCAAATAAATCTTTAAAAATATTTGCGCCAATAATGGTTTCTCCGGTAACAAGACCTATATATTTTACAATTTTTCTGCCCTCAACTGAAGGCGTTGTGGTTACTAACATAGTTTCAGTTTTAATAATTAGAACAATTTTTTTTAGAAATGTTACATTTTTTTTGAAAAGCCCATTTTAGATTTTTGAAAAGTTTTTTTTACTTCCAAAACCCAAAAAAGATGAGGCTCAGAAAATAAATTTATGTAATCGCTAATGCTTTTGCATCACTATTTAAAATTACTGTTATGAGACCATCTAAAACCTTACTCACCCTTCCCCTATTATTGGTCATGTTTTTTGTTCAGGCGCAAATGCCTGTTTTAAGGGTACAGCAGACCGAAACCAGCGAGCAAAAAGATGCCGTTAAACTTAAAAAGTTAAATATTGATGTGCAGATTACAGGAAATGTGGCCACAACGGTAATGACAATGACCTTCCACAATAACAGTAACCGTATTTTAGAAGGTGAACTCACCTTTCCAATGCCAGAAGGCGTTAGCATAAGCCGGTACGCTTTAGATATTAATGGGAAAATGCGCGAAGCCGTTCCCGTAGAAAAAGCCAAAGCAACGGAGGTTTTCGAGAGTATTGAGCGCCGTAGGATAGATCCGGGCTTATTGGAAAAAGTTGAAGGAAATAATTTCCGTACCAGGATTTATCCCTTACCTGCTAATGGCAGCAGAACCATAATTGTAGGTTATGAGGAAGAGTTAAGTTTTAATAATAAGAATGTTTTAAGGTATCATTTGCCATTAGATTATAACCAGGCCATTGAGAAATTTTCGTTAAAAACTACCGTTTTTGAAAGTGTCATAAAACCAGAGCTGGGTGAACAGCCAGGCGGTAGTTTTGATCTTAAAGCCAACGGAAATACCTATGTTGGAGAGATTAATAAAACCAATTATCAGCCTAAAAACGGCCTGACTATTAACCTGCCCAAACGGAATGACCTGACTGAAGTGCAAATGCAAAAAGCATCAACTGGTTATTATTTTCTAGTGAATGTTTTCCCTAAAACCGACAGCCGGAAAAAACAGTGGAGTAATCAAATAGGTGTAATGTGGGATGTTTCTTTAAGTGGTATGCAGCGCAATACCGAGAAGGAAATAGAACTGCTGGATTTAATCATCAAACAAAAACAAAATTTAACTATACAACTGGGTTTGGTTAACAATGGCTTTAAGAACGCAGGCACTTTTGTCATCTCGAACGGTAACTGGACACAGTTAAAAGATAAACTGAAGAATCTTGTGTATGATGGAGGGACAAATTTCAGTGCCATAAACGCTAAAAGCCTGCAGGCCGACGAATATATTTTATTTACTGATGGACTATCTACGTTCGGGAAAAATACGGTGAGCTTAAATAAACCTGTTCATTGTATCAACACAGCACTTAAAGCAGATTATAGCACATTAAAGTTTATCAGTATGAAAACCGGGGGGCAATTTGTAAATCTTAATTCCACGTCAGTTTCCGAGGCTTTTAAACAAGTGAACCAGCAAAACCTACAGTTTTTAGGCATTAAAAACGGAGCAGATGTAAGGCAGACTTATCCTTCAATGAAAGTAAATGTAAACGGACATTTCTCTTTAGCTGGCATTATGAATGAGTTTAATACGGAATTTACGTTGCAGTTTGGTTTTGGAAATACTGTTGTTTCAGAACAGGTTGTTCGGTTAAATGCTACGGAGCATACTTTAAGCAGCATTGATGTTAGCCGTGTTTGGGCGCAGAAGAAAATTGCTGAAATGGACATTCAATATGAAGATAATAAGGATGATATTAGTGTTTTGAGTAAACAATTTGGTATTGTTACCCGTAATACCAGCCTCATCGTGTTAGAGAATCTTGATGATTACCTGCGTTATGATATTGTACCCCCTGTTGAATTGCAGCAGGCCTATAATGCCGTTTTGAAGCAACGCAGAATTGCTATTTTGGAACGTAAACAGGATCTAATCAATGCTGCGGTAGCCATGGCCAAAGAACTGAAAACATGGTGGAATACAGATTTTTACTATAAAGAACCAGAAAAAAAGAAGGAAAGATACCCTGATCCGGGGCAAAGAGAGGTAAATGGAGATCCTACTGCTGATATCGTGCTTTCAGAACCAGTTGGCGAAGGAACAAGGAGAGAAGCAGCTGCACAACAGTTACGCGCAAGAAACAGAGCTGAGTCTGCAAGTCGGGTAAGAATGCCCGCGCCCGTTGTAAAAAAAGATGAAGATGCAAGGGCTAGCGATGATAAAATGCTTAATGAGGTTGTAGTTGTTGGTTACTCAGCTCAAAGCAAAACTGTTACTACTGGCTCTGCAGCGACAGTCTCAAATCGATATAGTAGTGGTACATCAGGAAGTTTGGATGGTGCTCTCGCGGGTAGGGTTGCAGGTGTTCAAGTGCAAAATGTAGATGCAATAAGGATGCCGCCACCGGTACAACAACAACCCGCAATTATAATCCCCGAATTTAAAAGTGATAAAGATTATATGAAAAACCTGGTTGGAAAACCAGACAGCGCTTATCAGGCTTATTTAAAAATGCGTTCAAGCTACATCAGCACACCGATGTTTTATTTTGATGTAGCCAATTGGTTTTACCAACAGAAAGATAGCATTAGGGCACTGACCATTTTAAGTAATATTGCCGATCTGGACTTGGAGAATGCCGATTTATATAAAATTTTAGCCTATAAATTAAAACAGACCGGAAATTATAAAGACGAGATTTTTATCACAAAGAAGATTTTACAATGGCGACCAATGGATGCGCAGAGTTACCGCGATTACGCTTTAGCACTGGCAGATAACGGGCAATACCAGGCTGCACTTGATTATTTATATAAGGTACTTACCCAAAGTTATAACAGTCAGATTACCGATCGAGACCAGGGAATCGAGGAGATTGTGTTATCCGAAATCAATAACCTGATTGCAAAACACGGCAAAAGCCTAAGTATCAGGGGGATTGATAAAAGGTTAATACAGCCTTTGCCAGTAGATGTGCGCGTGGTGCTCAATTGGAATAAAAACGATACTGATATCGATTTATGGCTAACCGACCCAACTGGCGAAAAAGGATTTTATGGAAACTCGAGAACAAAAATAGGTGGCAGGATCAGCAACGATTTCACTTCCGGTTATGGCCCCGAACAATTTATGATCAAAAAAGCAATAAAGGGAAAATATAAAATCGAGGTTAACTATTACGGCGATAGCCAGATTAATATTAGCGGGCCAACAACGGTGACGGCTGAGATTTATACCCGATACGCAACAGGCAAACAACAGCGGAAAGTAATTGTATTGCCTATGGCAGCCAGAAGTAGCGGAGCCAACCTTGTAGGCGAATTTAATTTTTAGGGATTATATTGATTAATTGCATTCATGGGGGTCGACTTAAGTCGACCCCCATGAATTAATATTATAGCAATAAACCTGCTACTTCTTCCCAGGTATTAACGCGCTCGTATTCGGTTATCAATAAATTATGTGGAGAGGTAAATAACAATGGTCTGCCTGCAAAATTCACAAAGTTTTTAGTGCGGTCATCAATGATAATATCAACATTTACAATTTTATTTCCGCAGAACATAATGTGCTGCCAATCGATGAAAGGAAAATGTTCGGCCATCCAATCGTACTTATCAACCAATGAATTTCGGAACTCCATCGCTGCCGAAACAATATAAACATCATACTTCTCCTGTAAAGCCTTAATTACCCGTTGGCTATCAGCAATAACCTCAAGATCGCGGAAAAAACCAGGCTCGTTTATATATTCGAACCATTTCTGGTTAACATCTTGCGGAACATGGTGATAGATTTCGTTTCCGGCATCGATTTTTAAGTCTAAAGGAACGTTAAAATCCCGGTTATATAGTTTAATAAATTTTCCAAGGGCATCGGCAATTACCTCGTCCATATCAATCGCAATTCTTTCCATTTGTACCTGCAAATATTTCGGCGCAAATATCCTGAAAACAAAGAAATTAAACTATGTTTTTAATTTACAGTATTTTAGTTATCTTTGCAGCCCCGCAGCATGAAGCTCCGGGAACTATGTTGAATACATAAATACAAAAAGAAATGGCAACTAAAATCAGATTGCAAAGATTCGGTAAAAAAGGAAAACCTTTTTTCCACGTTGTGGTAGCAGATTCTCGCTCTCCACGTGATGGTAAATTTATTGAGCGTTTAGGTTCTTACAACCCAAACACCAATCCTGCAACCATCGAAATTAACTTCGAAAAAACTTTAGCTTGGGTAAACAGTGGTGCACAACCAACTGATACTGCTCGCGCTATCCTTTCTTACAAAGGTGTTTTGTACAAAAAACACTTAGAAGGTGGTGTTAAAAAAGGTGCTTTAACTCAAGAACAGGCAGATGAAAAATTTGCAGCTTGGTTAGATGCTAAAGCAGGTAAAATTTCTGGTAAATCAGAAGGTTTAGCTACTTCTAAAGCAGATGCGCGTAAAGCGGCATTAGCAGCAGAAGCTAAGAAAAAAGAAGATAAAGCAGCAGCTATCGCAGCTAAAAATGCACCAGTTGCAGAAGAAGTTGTTGAAGAAGAAGCTACAGAAGAAGCACCAGCTGTTGAAGCTGAAGCAACTGAAGAGGCTCCTGCAGCAGAAGCTACTAAAGAAGAAGGAGCAGAATAATTTTAATTATTTTGTCTCATAAAATAGCGTTCCGAATTTCGGAACGCTATTTTTATTTACAGTTCGTCATGCTGAACCTGTTTCAGCATCTTTCTGGGAAGACCCTGAAATAAATACTGCGTAGCTTTCCGCTATGCTACAGGTTAGGGTGACGTTTAATTTGGGGTATGAAACACGAAGAAGCATTTTATATAGGTTACGTTACCAAAACGAGAGGTTTAAAAGGAGAAGTTCAGGTATTTTTCGAATTTGATGAATACGAACAACTCGAATTTGATGTGGTATTTGCGGATATGAACGGTAAGCTTGTTCCGTATTTTGTGGCTTCGGCAAAACTGCAGGCCAATAAAACCGGCTATTTTAACTTTGATGATGCTGATCATATCGATAAAGTGCAGCCGCTATTAAAAAAGAAATTATACCTGCCCCTATCGCAAATGCCAGAACGCGAAGAAGGAGAATTTTTCTATACCGATTTTAAAGGCTATTTAGCAATAGATGAAACTTTGGGCGAATTGGGTGAAATTTTGGAAGTAAACGAATATCCACAACAATTTGTGGCTACAGTGATGTATAAAGAAACCGAAATCCTGTTCCCGCTAAATGAAGACTTTATTGTAGAATACGACGAGGATGAAAAAAGCTTGACTTTGGATCTGCCTGAAGGTTTGCTGGATATCTATTTAGAAAAATAAAATAATCTTTCTGATTTTAGCTAAAAAAGTATTAATTAGATTCAATTTGTTTTTTTCCACAGTAAGGGCAAAAAACAAAATTTGTATCTAGCTGATTTTTACAGCTATTACATGTTTTATTATGTTCAATTATCGGTTTAAATAAAAAGTTTATTTTATGAGTAAAAATGTCTGGTATTTCTTTTAAGAAGCTTGATTCATTTCCTTTTTCAGTAATTAAAAACAACTCATCTTTGGCCCTAGTAATGGCAACATAAAAAAGCCTTCTTTCTTCCTCAAACAATAAATCATGATTTGAAATCTTTATTGCTTGAAAAATTCTATCCTCCATCCAAATATCGGGGAAACCGCCGTTTCCTTCGGTTAGTCCAATAATGAAAACGGCTTTAGCTTCCAAACCCTTTGATGCATGTATTGTTTTTCCTGTAACAGACAATTTTTCATGTTTCATGCGATCTAAATAAGGATTAAACATCTTGCTTCTTCTGTACAAAAAAAGAATATCTTCTCTTAAATAGCCTTTTAAAATTAATTTTTTTACCTCATCGACAACATAGTCGAGATTCTCATTTTCATCTTTTCCAGCAAAGATGGTGATTTTGTTATCTGATTTTTTAAAGGATTGAATATTTTTCTCAACCTTAAATTTATTGTGTTTTATAACTTCATTACTAGCACCTACTATATGCTCAGTGCTTCTATAGTTCATATTTAATTTTATTGTTTTGGAATGCGGAAAATAGCTTTCAAAATTTACAATGTAATCAACATTAGACCCCCTAAAGCCATAAATACTTTGCCAATCATCTCCAACACAAAACAATTGATTATTTTGTGTTAACAATAATTTGATAAACTCTACTTGAAGATTATTTACGTCCTGAAATTCATCAACTAAAATGTACTCAAACTTCTGTCTGAATTTATCACCGATTTCTTTATGATTTTTGAATAAATCAATGGTTTTAATAATCATATCGTTAAAATCCAAATATGATTTATTGGTACAGTACTTCTGATACTCTTTTAATAATGGGATAGCTAGTTTGTAAAAATCTCTTACTCTTTCATGTTGATCTTGTTGCGATTTTTTCAATAATACATCCGTTGCTAAATTTTCGACCTTTATCAAATCCAAGGTTGAAAGCGCCAATCTTAAGAAGTCCTTTATTTCTTTGTGGTAAAATTTAAACTCTTCTTCAAACTTTAACGCACTAATATAGTGGTAATTTGCAGGTAGTCTGTTCTTAACGATCTTTTCTAGCGTAATATTAAATAGAGCTGTATCTTCTGTTTGCTTCTCATAAGTTTTTACAAGAAGTTTGTTTGCTTTTCGAAACTGATCTTCTTTGTTTTTAGTTAAATAGCTTTTGTCACTAACATGTTCGATGTATAAATTTGCTTCAGGAATAAAGAAATCGGGTTTGAAATCAAAATCAGAAAAATTTATAATTGGTTCATATTCAAATTTTATACTGTGTCTATAAAGCCAGTCTGAAATATATTGCTCGGATTTGGATCTTACTTTTGTTCCATTTAAAGATGTGTAATACTTTCCCTCGGGATATAAATTAGGCGTAGTTTGTTTTTTTTGATGAATTTTATCTACTAAATAATCAAGAATATATCTTTTTAAATCTAAAAGGTAATTTTTCGATTCACAACATTCAATCAAAATTTTATGCATAACCTCAAAGGATGTTTCTGTTGCAGAATATTTTGCGAACTCATCTTCGTGGGTTTTTGTTTCACCAATTATTTTGAATTTATTATCAAACTCGTTTACGCCAAAATTTCTTAAAATATTATAGCACAAACTGTGAAATGTACGAAGTGTGATATTTTCAATCCATTTGTACTTTTTACTGAAAAAATATCGCTCAATATCCTTTTCTTTTGCAGATTTATTTTTATCTGATAAAATTTCACGATAGTTTTCGGTATCATCCGCCGAAATGATCAGCCTATCAAGCATTTCATTAGCGGCATTTTTAGTAAATGTAATAGCTAATATATTAGAGGGATTAACATTCCTTTCTTCAATTAAATAAATCAATTTTTGCAAAAGTGTTTTTGTTTTTCCTGAACCCGCACCAGCAAGAACGAGCAACCGTTTTGTTTCTGAAGCAACGGCTTCCCTCTGTTGGTCATTTAAATTGCTTAAATCAGTTTTTACTTTCTCCATTGGAATGGTGAACTTTAATATCTGGTGGCCTCTGTTTTTTTTAACTTTAAGCTAATTTACGAATTTTTAAGGGTATCTAATTTTGAATCTCTTCTGGAATTATTTATACGACTTATTCTTACTTCCTATCCATTCAAATATGATCAACCAGCGAAATTCTATTTCAGGCTAAAGACTTCAGACTAAAGACTTACCTTTGCAGCATGCGTTTCGATATTATAACCGTTTTGCCAGCTTTATTAGAAAGTCCGTTTGCTCATTCTATTTTGCAACGCGCACAAAAAAAAGGCATAGCCGAAATTGTTGTCCATAACCTGAGGGATTATGCAACCAACAAACAAAAAAGTGTAGACGATTACCAGTACGGCGGGGGTAGCGGTATGGTGATGAGTATTGAGCCTTTTGCGGCCTGTATTGAAAAGCTTCAGGCAGAAAGAACATACGATGAGGTTATTTTCATGAGTCCCGATGGTGTTACTTTAAACCAGAGCACAGCCAATGAACTCTCTATTAAAAAGAACATTATTATTTTATGTGGCCACTACAAGGGCATAGATCAGCGCATACGCGATATCTTTGTTACCCGGGAGATATCGGTAGGTGATTATGTTTTAAGCGGAGGAGAGCTACCTGCAGCGATTGTGGTAGATGCTGTTGTGCGTTTAATCCCGGGCGTTTTAAATGATGAAACTTCTGCCCTATCTGATAGTTTTCAGGGAGAACTGCTTGATGCGCCAGTTTATACCCGCCCGGCAGACTGGCGTGGACATAAAGTGCCCGATGTTTTATTAAGCGGCCATGAAGCTAAAGTGAATGAATGGAGGCACGAACAAGCCTTGGAGCGGACGAAAACCCGGCGCCCTGACCTTTTAGAATAAAATTTCCTTGTAAATTATAAAGGTAAATTCTATTTTAGGAGAAACGCTTCTAGTTCCCGATAATATGCCCAAACAAATCGTTATTTGTGATGACCATTTACTTTTTTTAAACGGCATTTCCGAATTGCTTAAAAATACCGGGAACAATTATGGCATTTTTAAATTCAGCGATGTACATTCCTGCAGAAACCATTTAATGCAAAACATTGCTGATGTTTTCATCTGTGATTTAAATATTAACCACTTTGATGGTTTTGTATTGATCGAAGAACTCAGATCCCAACTAAAAAATACCAAAATAATTGTTCTCACTGCTTATTACGAAGATTTTCTGATTCAAAAGGCAAAGAAACTGGGTGTGAATGCTTTCCTAAAAAAGGAAACACCTGCCGAAGAGCTTATCAGTATTATCGAATCAAATAAAGACACAACGTTTTATACCAATAAGAGTTATAAAAAAGGCGAGAGTGTGTATAGCGCCATTGATGGTTCAATCGTCAATAAATTCAGGATATCCAGACAGGAAAAAGAGATTATTAAATTAATCATTAAAGGATTAACCAGTAAAGAAATTGCTGAAGTCTTATTTATCAGCATAACAACCGTAACTACCCATCGGAAGAACATCCACCGGAAGTTGGAAATCAATAACAGCAGTTCGCTCATTAAGTTTGCTCATGAGAATAATCTACTTGATTAGCTTTTTGCTATTCCCGCTACTCTCTTGTGCACAAACCACAAACAAATCAATATCTGTAATATCCGGCTATGCTTTAGACCAAAATTCGTCGTGGACGAGCGGGATGCTCCAAAAACAAAAATTTCATCCATTTAAGCAGGATAGCAAGGTTAATATTGGCTATAACAAAAATGCGGCGGTATGGTGCAGATTTATTATTAAAAATATAAATACTTCGCAAAGCAATAAAACATGGTTGTGTTTTAACAATAACCATATCGATAGCCTTAGCCTTTACGATGGTAGATTAATTAAAACCATTGGCGATAGAACGGCTGGCAAGAGTCCGTTTATTGAAACCCTGGCATTTGAAATTAACCTGCAGCCAGGCGAAGAAAAATTACTTTGGGTACGGGTTAAAAAAGAGACGTCCTATTTAGATTTTTCTTATAGTTTGGAAGATCAGGTTTATTTAGAAAGCAAGTCATCTCAAAAAACAGCGCTGACATCTTTTTTTATCGGTATGGTATTTTTGCTGCTCATGATCAATGGGATATTGTTTTTCATGACTAAAAGCAGGTTATATGGTTATTACATTGGCTATTCTGTATTGACTGTGTTTTACGCGGCAATTACAACCAATTTCGCCAAGCATGTTTTATTTCCCGAGTTTAGGTTTTTTAGCGAGGGCCGGGTTTATACGGGAGCACTTTGGTATATTGCCCTGAGTATTTTTCTTGAATATTTTTTAAAGTTAAAAGAAAATCAGCCGGTTAAACATAAGTTAATTATAGTGCTTGGCGGTATAAACTTTTCACTGATTTTAATTTCGATTTCCTTATTGGTGTTTTATAAGGGGTTTGAATTTCGCTACTTTTTTGTGTTGGGCTATACGATATTCCTGGCTTCTATTGTCGTACTTTTCTGGGCGGCATTAACGCACCTGAAAATTGAAAAAACCCAGGCTATTTATGCGCTTCTTGCCTTTGCGCCACAGTTTGTATGGGGCGCGTGCTTAATTTTAAAGACATTTGAAATTATTCCAAAATCACTGGGCGATAATTGGATGTTGTTTATCGGCCTTTATGAAGTGTTTTTGTTCGGATATGTTTTATCAAGAAATTATATTGATATTTTTTTGAAGAACAACGAACTGATGCAACAGGTTATTTTCGAAAAAGAAAGCTCGCTGAGGGCCATTAGTGAGGTCCAGCTACGAGAGCGGAGAAACATCGCTAATATTATTCACGACAATGTAGGGAGCAAGATTGCCCATATTATTCATCTCTTTGACATGAAGAATGCCGAGCTTGCCAAGCAAACCATAAACGAACTGGCAGAAGATATCAGAGAAATATCTCATAAAATACTGCCGAAAGCACTTGATGAAGGCGCTTTGATATCTAGTTTACAAAGCCAGATATCAAGCCTGAACGCAGGTTTAACAAATGCAAAAATTGAACTTTTCTGTTATGATTTTCCTGATAAAATTGATGAAAAGTGGATTTATGATTTATATCTCATTACACTTGAGGTTATAAATAATGCCATTAAACATGGTAATGCTGAGTTGATTACCTTGGAGCTTTATAAATATACCAAAAATTACCATTTTCAGTTTACCGATGATGGGCTCGGCTTCGATCTGCAGAAAACAAGCAAGGGCTTTGGGCTCGAAAACATTGAAAAGAGAGTAAATTACTACAAAGGTAGTTTCGAAATTAGCAGTGCTAAAAATGAAGGCACTATTATTCAGATTAATATTCCATCCAATCGTTAAATTTAGCCTTTTTCTTGAGTTGTGTAGCTGTTAATATACCCTTTAATGGGTATGTTTACCTGAGTATATTTCGCATACCTTAGCTTATTAAAGCAATATACCCTTTAATAAAAAATGGAACTCAGGGGCGCAGAAAAACAGTTTTGGTGGCATTTCGGACATATTACCGAAGCGAAAAATATCCCTACAGAACTGCCCGGTTTTACCAGTATCGATTCGTTGGTTGATGATGCGTATTTAGCCATGCTTTTTGCAAAAGTTTCGGTTATGGGAAGTATTTATTTAAAAGAAACGAGAGTTACCGATGAGGGAGTTAAATTGATCAGCAATGTTAAGCAGCTTAAAGATTTAACCCTGATGAAGCATGAAGATATTACTAAAGCGTGTTTGCCTTATCTGAACAAACTGACCGATCTGGAATACCTCGATATCTGGAGAACCAAAATCCGCTTAGAAGATATATGGGTTTTAAAAGATTTAAAAAACCTCAAAGAACTGCATATATCGCCTCACGACGAAGGGGTGGAAGAAAGTCGGGATAGCATTTTAGAAAAGATAATAAAAGCGGAAGAAACATTGCCTAATTGTATTATTCACATTTGATATCATTAATAGGTAAATATTTTACCTTAGGATATTGAACACTAAATTTTGAGATATATTCGCGAATAAGTGCTCTCCTGATCTTTTGGAATAGAAGCATTTAACACAATCGAATGTGGAATTCATAAAGATTGTGGAAAAAATTAAAATAGGTTTTTTTATATGAAAAAAAATCCCTAATATTGCAATCCGATTTTCAAGGTAAAGAAAGTTGGTTTAATAGCTTAAAATCATGGATTTAGTAAAATTTGTTGAAGAGCAGGCCATCGCGAAAAAAGATTTTCCTGCGTTCAAGTCTGGCGATACAGTGAGCGTACACTATAAAATTCGCGAAGGTAATAAAGAACGTGTTCAAATTTACCAAGGTGTTGTAATACAACGTAACAGTGCAGGTGCTAACGAAACCTTCACCGTTCGTAAAATGAGCAACGGCGTTGGTGTTGAGCGTATTTTCCCTTTTAGTTCTCCAAATATTGAGAAAGTAGAAGTGAATAGCTATGGTAAAGTTCGTAGAGCGAAATTGTTCTATTTACGTGCTTTAACTGGTAAAGCTGCTCGTATCAAATCTTTGAGAAAATAATATTCTTTATTATAAGATATAGCCTTCACGATTAATTTCGTGGAGGTTTTTTTGTTTGTACCTTTGTTAAATGTTAGATTCTGCTTTTTTCGACCAAGTGTTTTGGGGTAATACCGTAAAAGCCTATTTCCTTTTCGGAGGCCTACTTTTTTTAGGCTTAGTTTTTAAGAACATTGTTTCTAAGCTGTTAAGTAGGTTGCTGTTTAAGCTTTTCAGAAACTTTTCAAATCAATCGCATAACGATGCTTTTGTTGCCTTATTGGTAAAACCCATCGAGGTTTTTATTCTGTTAACCACACTTTATCTATCCATTAACCAGTTAAAACACCCACTAGAGGTAGCTGTATTCCATTACAGTAAATTAATTGGTAAGGTTAAAGAGTTAATACCTGTAACAATTGGCGATTGTATTGACCGGATATTTTTGTTTGGGATCATCCTATCTATTTTTTGGATTATTTTAAGGATAATCGACTTTATTAGCCACGTGCTTCTTTATAAAGCTTCGCTTACAGATAATAAGGCCGACGATCAGCTGGTGCCCTTTTTAAAAGAGCTGTTTAAAACGATCGTAATATTTATCGGTTTTTTTACCCTTCTTGGTTTTGTTTTCGAGGTTAATGTATTAACGCTGATTACTGGATTGGGCATTGGTGGTATTGCCATTGCTTTGGCTGCTAAAGAGAGCTTAGAGAACTTAATAGGTTCGTTCACCATTTTTTTAGATAAACCTTTTACCGTTGGCGATCTGGTAAAGGTTGATGGTGTGGAAGGAACGGTTGAAAAAGTAGGTTTTAGGAGTACAAGGATCAGAACCTCTGAAAAAACGATGGCTACTATACCTAATAGAGGTATGATTGATGGCGTTTTGGAAAACCTTTCACTAAGGAATTCGCGCAAGGTCTCTTTTATCATCGGACTTACTTATGAAACTAATTCGGAATCACTTAGAAAAATTATTACCGAGATAGAAAGTTACATCAATAATCATCAAGGTACCAGTGATGATGGAAATGCTTCCTTTAAGAGCTTTGGCGATTCGGGTTTAAATGTAGAGGTTAACTATTTTGTAACCGTGCTAAATTATACCGAATTCCTTAAAATCAGACAAGAGATCAACCTTGAAATTATGGATATCGTTATCCGTAATAAGTCGGATTTTGCCTACCCTACACAACGCTTAATTAGCGATAGGCCAGCTCCTGCAGGTGATAAAGAAGAGGTAGGTAATGATGCTATGGATTAAGTGATTACATACCCTGCATCCGATTAATATTTATTAATTTAACTATTTGCTTAGACGATGATCGTCATGCTGAATTTATTTTACAAGTAGGATAGTGTTTTCAATTGTCTTGTAGCTACTTCGTGGTCAGCATCTTTCCTGCAAAATAGACCCTGAAATGAATTACCTTCGGTGAGCTCGCTAAAGCTCGGTTCAGGGTGACGACTAAATTAGAATATGTATAGAATATCCTAAAGGGATATAAATTGCCATCTAAATATTTGTAAAATGAACAAAAAAGCCGATTTAGCATTAACTAAACCGGCTTCTTTTAAAATATTATATCCTTAACTTAAAGTCGCCAGGGTAGTGATTCCACCCTTTACAACCTGGTTAAGCTCCACGTTAACTTTTGTCCCTACAGGTAAAAACACATCAACCCTCGATCCGAATTTAATGAAGCCAAACTGCTCTGTTTGTACCACTTGGTCGCCTTCTTTTACATACCATACAATTCTGCGGGCTAAAGCACCGGCAATTTGACGGAACAATACGGGGGTGCCATTTTTATGCTCCACAACAGTTGTAGTACGTTCATTCTCTGTTGATGATTTTGGATTCCACGCCGCAAGGTATTTTCCCGGGTGATATTTGAAGAACTTCACCACTCCAGAAATTGGATTGCGGTTAATGTGAACATTTATTGGCGACATAAAAATTGAAACCTGTAAACGTTTATCTTTAAAATATTCACCTTCTTCTGTTTCTTCAATTACTACCACTTTGCCATCTGCCGGGCAGATAACCAGGTTTTCGCCCGAAGAAAAGCTGCGGCTTGGGTTGCGGAAAAACTGCAGTACAATAATAAATAATGCTGCTGAAAAGATATAAATGAACCAGCGCAACCAGGTAATGTCGTGATATTTATAATCAACTACTGCGTTGATTACGAAGATAAACAATATGCTTAAGGCAATGGTGGTGTAGCCTTCTTTATGTATGGTCATTGTTTTAGAAATTATTGGGCAAAGGTGCGAAAAATAAATTAATCCAATCTAAAAATTATGCCCCGGTTGCTCTGTAAATATCAGTTAGGTTTCTGCCAAGGCCATTGTAATCTAATCCGTAACCCACCACAAATTCGTTAGGTATTTCAAAACCAACGTATTCTAGTTCTTCAATTTCATATTTTAAAGCACTTGGTTTAAGCAAAAGAGAAGCGACTTTAATTGAAGCAGGATTTTTTTCTTTTATCGTTTTTAAAATATGCGTTAAGGTTAAGCCTGTATCAACAATATCTTCTACAATGATAATATCTCTGCCTTCGATGTTATCGGGCAGTCCGATTAATTCTTTTACATTTCCCGAACTTGCTGTTCCCTCGTATGAGGCCACACGCATAAAAGCAATTTCGCAGGGTACGGTTATTTCTTTGATTAGATCGGCCATAAACAAAAAACTACCATTTAATACACCAATAAATAGCGGGCATTTACCCTCGTAATCAACATTGATCTGGATGCCCAGTAAACGGATCCGTTTGTTTAAGGTATCGTTCTCTAAAAATATCTCGAACTCTTTATCCTCTACTTTTATTTTGTGCATGCTGCTGTTTAAAGGTTATTTTGTTTAATTGTATAAATTGGTTAATCGTTGGTTTTAACTAAGAACCGTAAACCACCAATTGCAAACTTGGTCATGGTTAATTGTTTAATGGTGTGGCTCAACTGGTAACTGCCAATTGACAACCGCAAACTCATTGCTACTGCGTTTTTTCCAATTCCTTTTGTCGTCTTCGTTCCTCCCTACGCTCCTGCCTCAATTGTTTTTTGGTTTTAGTAGTATCGGTTGGTGTGGTTATCTGTTTGCTTGTAGTATCTTTTTTAGATCCACCACCAAAAAGGCGTTCGAAGAAACTTTTATTTTTATCGTGTACAATTACAACTGGTAAGCCGTCTCCGTCATCATCAAATGCTGTAGTATCAACAACAGCCGTATCAGGTGCTAAATACTGGCGAAGGCCCTCTCTTAAACGTACATTATAGAAGCCATAGCCAGAAGTATCGCTCGCCACTAAACCTCTTCTTGCCATAATATTTCCCATAAACCTAAAATAGTTGAACATGTAAGGTTTCAAACTACCATCAGCCATGAATTTATACATCGATGCTTTTGGTTTAGGAACAATACTCGCCAGGAACAATCCATCACCGATGGTTAAATCGGCAGGTTGTTTTCCAAAATAATAACGCGAAGCCTCGCCTATTCCATAAATATTCTGGCCTAGTTCCATAATGTTGAAATATACTTCGAGCATCCGTTGTTTGCTTACCAGGTGATTGTGCTCAATAAGCCAAACAATTAATATCTCCTCGGCTTTACGGGCCAAGGTCTTTTGACGGCTTAAATAAACATTTTTAACCAGCTGCATACTGATGGTACTGCCACCGCGTTTAAATTTCTTTTCTTTAAAGTTTACTGCGATTGATTTACGGATCGATTCTTCAACAAAGCCATTGTGTGTAAAAAATGATGGGTCTTCTGCTGTTAAAACCGCATTAATAAAGTTTTTCGATATTGAAGATAATGGTGTAAAATTCGGATTTGATGGACCTATGGTAATATTGCGCATCGGTTTACCATACTCATAAGGTGTATATACAAATGGGCTATTGATTTTTTGTAGATTGGTTTTACCCCATTGTACAATTTTGAAATCAACCGGTGTTAAGGTAGAACTAAAGCGCACACTATCAGGTATTTTTGTATCTAAATAAAAATTTAGGTTATACTTCACCTTGCCCTGTACTTTTAATCCTTCCAGCGATTCGAACAGGCCTTGTGGAAAAGCATCTAAAACGCCTTGCGCATCCTGTTCTTCGGCATTTAGTTTTAACTCATATATTTTGTTCTTTCCTAAAGTATATTTAACAAAAGGATGGATCTGTGCATTTTTTAGGTAGGCTGTTGAAGTGCTGTCTAAAGCAATGTAATTAGGTCCTACCAGAATATCGGCATCCAGTTTTGCGTTTTGTATAATGATATCGTTTGAAGCAATGCGCGGCTGATTAATTAGCATGTTTTTTACCGACCAGGAGCCAGAAATTTTATAATCGTCTCCACTGTATTTCGCATTTTTAAGTTCGGTTTGTAAGGTGTCAAAATTTATTTTTGCATGGAGCTTGTTGTTTAAGTAAGGTAATTCCAGTTTTTTTCCATCAGCATAAGCGGTAAAGCTTAATTCTTTGCTGCCTGGATTTACATATCCATCTACATGCCAGGTAGATTCGTGACCATTCACATCAATGGTTGATTTTAAGTCACCCCCATCAATTGTAGCCGTCGTTGCAAAACTCAATTTGGCTGTGTCATGATCGTTTAGTTTAAAGATCATATTCTTCACATCCATGTCGTCAGGGATTTTGTATAAAACCTGATTTAAGATGTTACTGGCTATTTCCGGTAAGTTGGCTTTTCCATTGGTTTGGGTGCTGTCCTTTTTTTTGCGCTTTAAGATGAAATCGATATTTGTGGTCGAATCTTTAAGTACAACACTTACAAAACCATTGTTCAGTTTTACTTCTGAGAGTTTTACTTTGCCAAAAATGAGCGGGAAAAGTTTAACACCAACGCTAAGTTCGCCAATATTAGAAAGCGTATCCCTATCTTTAGGAACAACAGAAATATTGGTCATTTTTACAGTGCTAAAGCCTGTAAAACCAGCCGATCCGATTTTAACTTCCAAACCATAATCCTTATCGGCCTTAGCAATTGCTTTGGCGACCATTTTTTTAAGAAGTGCTTCCCTTTTGCTATAGGCAACCGCACCTAAAGCAATACAAACAACTAAAAAAACACCTAAAACCCAGGCTCCGATTTTTAAATATTTTTTGGGGATCTTAATTTTTGGTATTCGCATATAGTCGTTAAAATGGTTAATTGCTTAAACGTAACAATTAAATGTTTATTTCGTGTTAAAATTACAGTTAAAAAGCCTAAATAAAAGTATTTGTGGCTATGTTTTGTTAATTTTGAATTTAAATTAATACCATGCAGATTAGCCCGCAACAAGTTTTAGATGCACTTAAAAATGTTGAAGATCCCGATCTTAAAAAAGATCTGGTTACTTTAAACATGATTAAAGATTTACAGATTACAGATAACCAGGTCAATTTTACATTAGAGCTTACTACGCCAGCATGTCCGATGAAAGAAATGCTGAAAAATGCCTGTACAAATGCCATCAAGCATTTTGTATCGCCAACTGCAGCGGTAATCATCAATGTAACTTCGAGGGTTACCCAACCAAGCAATTCATCATCGTTAGATAACATCAAAAACATCATTTTGGTTTCATCTGGAAAAGGAGGAGTTGGTAAATCTACAGTAGCAAGTAACCTGGCAGTTGTATTGGCTAAAGATGGCGCCAAAGTTGGTCTTATCGATGCCGATATTTATGGCCCCTCGGTACCCACCATGTTCGATCTGGTTGATGCCAAGCCGGGCGCTGAAGAAACTGCCGATGGTAAAACCAAAATTTTACCGATCGAAAAATACGGGATCAAGTTATTATCATTAGGCTTTTTTGCTGATCCCGGCCAACCAGTGCCATGGCGCGGACCAATGGCATCCAACGCAGTAAAACAATTGTTTAACGATACCAGCTGGGGAGAACTGGATTATCTGATCGTAGATCTTCCACCGGGAACCGGCGATATCCACATCACCATCACGCAGAGTTTCCCAATTTCGGGCGCGGTTGTAGTTACGACACCTCAACAGGTTGCCCTGGCTGATACACATAAAGGTTTAGCGATGTTCAGGATGCCGGGAATTAATATCCCGATTTTAGGCGTTATTGAAAACATGTCTTATTTTACACCAGCAGAATTGCCGGAGAATAAATATTATATCTTCGGAAAAGGTGGCGGCACCGAGCTTGCAGCACGTTTTGATGTGCCGTTTTTAGGCGAAATTCCAATTATCCAGAGCATTTCGGAAGCTGGCGATAAAGGGAAACCGGTTGCATTAAACCAAAATCCTTTGCTGGATGTTATATTTGGAGACATTGCAAGTAAAATTGCCCAACAAATATCCATCAACAATGCGCAAATGGTGAATTGCTAAAAATTTACTATTTTTATAAATTAAAATATATATAATGAATTTAACAGAACAAGTAGAACAGGCATTGGAAACTATCAGGCCATATTTAAAAGCTGATGGAGGTGATGTTTCTGTTGAAGAAATTACATCTGAAGGAACGGTAAAGCTTAAACTTTTAGGCAACTGCGGTTCTTGCCCGATGAGTTTCATGACTATGAAATCTGGTATCGAACAGGCCATTATGAAAGCCGTTCCTCAGATCACTTCGGTAGTTGCCGTTAATATGGCCGAGCAAGATTAAGCTTTAACACTATTTAACAAGGAAGTTTTATTAATAAAATTACTTTTGTCTTAATGAGATATTGTGTTGCCCTAATTTGCCTTATTTTTTCTGTAACCGCTTTTGCACAACAAAAGCCGGCACAGGATAAACTTATTCAATTTTCAGGGATTATTACCGACATCGATAGCTCAAATGTGATTCCTTACGTTACCATCACCAATCTTTCAGCCAAGAGCAAAAGGGTTGGTGCTGATTATAGAGGGTATTTTACCTTCATTGTAAATCCTGGCGATACCATCTTGTTCACCGCTATTGGTTACAAGAAATTTTCTACAGTAATTCCAGAAAGTACACCGGATAGCAAGTATACCATTATGGTGAAACTGAAAGCCAACGTGATCGATTTACCGTCGGTGCGTGTTTTTCCATGGGCAACAACAGAAGAATTTACCCGCGAATTTTTATCAATGAAACTGGCGGATGATGATATGGCCATAGCCAAAAAGAACCTTTCACGCTCTTCAATTGATGGATTAATTCAAACCTTGCCACGCGACGGACAAGAAATCGGAAGTCAGAATTACCGGTATAATTTTGATAGGATGGTCAATAAGAACATGGTGCAAACTAATCCCCTGCTTAATCCTTTCGCATGGGGCAAGCTAATGCAGCAGATTTTTGATGGGGATAAGAGTAGGACGAATTAGTCTGGAGTCTTAAGTCCGGAGTCCTTAGTCTTGGATGCAGAACCATCTCTTTCAATAAAAGAATTAGTTTCATAGGGGCGTCATCTCGACTGAAGTGAAATGTAAATGTTTACATATAAAATCCATCGGATCACCATCGATCTACTAAGCCTCTCCATTAACGGAACTCTCGAAATCCTTTGTTTTAAGGTTTACTTTTAACATAAAGTAGCATTTACCTCCATCTTGAACATCTATTCTTTCTTTTTTCCAGTCAACATTAAAAGAGTGACACATGCAATAAATTACAACTTCCTTTTCTCCTTTGCTATTGGTTGTTGGTGTGTATTGGCGTTTGTAATCTTTAAGATTTAGTAGAAAGTTCTTTTTGTCGTCGTTAGGCGAAAGTAAACTTAGGATATGCTTATTATAATCTTCAGCAAATTTTAATAGAATTTTATCTATTTCTTTTAGATCAGTTGAGGTCAACTGAGCGGGCTTTCTAAAAGCAGTGTTTTTTTCGAAGGGGATTATTGCAATGTAGGAAGTGTCGATTTCTGGCCCATTATCATAGCTGTATTGGGGGCTGGGCGAATTTGTTTGTTGGCAGCTAATCAAGCTGACGATCGTAAAGATAACGAAGCAACCTTTGCTCAATAACTGCCAACAACTTTTCATGGCATTATCTTTTCTTACTTTTATTCGGAAACTTCATTTTGTAATCTGTTTTGATATTTCCTTTCGAAATCGCATCCAACTTGCTTTTAAGCATGGTTTTTCGGAGGACGCTTACTTTATCGGTAAATAATTTTCCTTCAATATGATCGTATTCATGTTGGATTACGCGTGCAGGCATTCCGTCTACATCCTCAGTATGTTCTACCCAGTTTTCATCAAAATAGGTGATTTTGACATTTGGCTTGCGCATAATGTTTTCGCGGATATCAGGAATACTTAAGCAGCCTTCGTTAAAACTCCAGGCCTCACCCGTTTCTTCCAAAATTTCTGCATTGATAAATACTTTTTTATAACCTGGTTTCCCGTCTTCATCTTCACCTGTATCTACAATAAACAAACGGATCGGCAAGCCAACCTGAGGAGCAGCCAAGCCCACACCATTTGCATAATACATGGTGTCGAACATGTCGCTGATTAATTGTTTTAATCCTGGATAATCTTTATCGATATCGGTTCCTACCTTTTTTAAAACAGGATCGCCGTAAGCTACTATTGGTAATTTCATTGTATTATATTTTTTCAGATCTAGATCTGAGCTTATTAATTATTATAAATCGCTGTCAGCCTGAGCTTGTTGAAGACCTATAGTTAAGTCCTTCGACAAGCTCAGGATGACAAAACGAGTGGTTTTGACTTACAAAAATAAGAATTATTCCTCTATTGGGCAGAAAGTAAAGATGTTCAGTTGCTCAATATCTAAAATCTCGTTGGCAACATCTGCCATTTGCTTGGTGGTAACCGCATTAATTTTCTCAAAAACAGTTTCCAGAGAATCGATTTTGTTGTGGTCGATCAGGCTTTTGGCCATTGAAATGATTAAACCGATCCTGTTTTCTTCACCCAAAGCAATCTGTCCGATAAATTTGTTCTTGGCTTTTTGTAACTGCAGTTCATTTAAAGGATGTTCTCTAAGCTTTTTGATCTCCTTAAAGATTAAAGAGAGTGCTTTGGCTTGTTTTTCTTTATCTGTTCCAAAATAAATTGAAAAAATACCTGTATCGCTTAATGGAGAAAAATTGGACTCGATGGTATAGGCAATCCCATATTTTTCTCTGATCTGTAGATTTAATACCGAACTCATGCCATTACCACCAAAATAATTATTCAACAGCATTAAAGGTACCTTTTGCGATTGGTAGGTAGAATATGCCTGCCTGCCTAAAATACAGTGTGCCTGCATAATCGGCTTGTAGATAGTCGTATTGTTTTGTGCTATTATACCCGGTTTAAGCCTTTCTTTGTTTGGATTATTCTCTTCAACAGCTGCGAAATGTTTGCTCCCTTTATTTACAACACTATTTAAGGTGTAATTGCCTAAAACGGCCACCACAATTTCGTTTGTGCGGTAATTGGCCTTCCTGAAATTGATTACATCTTCCCTGGTAAAATGCTGAACGGATTCGGTTGTGCCCAAAATGTTGTTGCCAAGTGCATGGCCAGCGAAAAGCATATCCTCAAAGTCATCATTAATGGCTTCTTCCGGTTGATCGAGGTAAGAAGAAATTTCGTCCAGGATTACACTTTTCTCTTTATCCATTTCCTCTTCAGGGAAGGTAGAGTGGAATATAATATCATTGAAAAGATCTAGTGTCCGATCAAGGTATGGGTTTAAAAAAGAAGCGTGTACGCAGGTGTATTCTTTAGTAGTATAGGCATTTAAATCTGCTCCCACACTCTCCAGGCGGTTTAAAATCTGATTAGTGCTCCGTTTTTCGGTGCGCTTAAAAATCAGATGCTCAATAAAGTGTGCTAAACCCGCTTTGTTTTCAGGCTCGTCGCGCGATCCTGTGTTAACGATGATGCATGCGTGAGATATGGCAGAGGCCGAGGGCACATGCAATAAGCGTATGCCGTTTGGCAAAGTGTGAACATTGTATTCCATTGAGGGGCAAAGATAAGGCTAATTGCTTACAATGACTCTGTATCTGGGTATTGCAATTGTAAAGCGGAAATCAATTTATCCTTAGTTGGCCTTTTGAGCACCAAAAAAATAAAATTTGCTGCACCGAATATTAAAAAGAATGAATTATGTGTCATAAAAAAACCAACAATATTGAAAAGAGCACCCCCTTCTAACATTGCCGAACTAATGATAAACGCACTTTGATACATATTAATCTTGGTATCGGCAGGAGCATTCTTGTCGATTTTTGCCATTAAGTTTCTGTAAAAGAAGATGCTCGCCGAGATGGTAATCAATCCCATAATCGGAAATATCGGGTTAAAAGGTGAAGTAGTTTTAGGATTGGCATCAAAAAACATGATTTCGCGGTTGAGGAAAATGGTTACTAATGCAAAGAGGAAAACACCAGAGCATAAAGCAAGGTGGATAATCTGGAGTGTTTTTAGTTTGGTATTCATTGTGGATTTTAGCTTGATTTAAATTTTAAAAAGGGTGGTCGTCATTCCCAATCAAGTTGGGAATGACGAACCGAGTAAAAAATTATTTTGTTATCCCCTCCAGTGAGAATAAAAACGCCCATCTTAGGGAAACATCTTTTAAATAATCGAAACGGCCCGATGCACCGCCATGGCCAAATTCCATATTGGTTTTAAGCAATAATACATTTTTGTCGGTTTTGGTTGCCCTTAATTTGGCTACCCATTTGGCCGGTTCGAAATATTGCACCTGGCTATCGTGTAAGCCTGTAGTAACCAGCATATTCGGATAAGCTTTTTTCTCTACATTTTCATAAGGAGAGTAGCTTTTCATATAATCGTAAGCTGCTTTTTGTTTCGGATTGCCCCACTCATCGAACTCGTTGGTGGTTAATGGAATGCTTTCATCCAGCATGGTATTAATTACATCTACAAAAGGAACATCAGCAATAATACCGTTCCATAAATCGGGTGCCATATTAGCAACCGCGCCCATCAATAAACCACCCGCGCTACCTCCATGTGCATATAAATGGCCTTTTGATGTGTATTTCTGATCAATCAGGTACTCTCCCGCCGCAATGAAATCGGTAAAGGTGTTTTTCTTTTTCATCAGTTTACCGTCTTCATACCACTGGCGCCCCATTTCCTGTCCACCGCGGATGTTGGCAATAGCGAAAACAAAGCCGCGGTTTAACAAGCTTAACCTTGGCGAAGAGAAGTTTGCATCAGTGCTCGATCCATAAGATCCATACGCATAAAGTAATAATGGAGCGTTGCTGTTCTTTTTAAAGCCTTTTTTGTAAACCAAAGCAATTGGGATTTTTGTGCCATCTTTTGCCGTAGCGAAAACACGTTCTGTTGTGTAATCTTTTGGATCGTAACCGCCAACAACTTCCTGTTGTTTCATTAGTTTTTTATCCTTTTTCTCCAGGTCGTAATCGTAAACTGAGTTTGGTGTGGTTAAAGAGGTGTACGAATAACGCAGTGTTTTGCTGTTGTACTCTGGATTTGCGCCAACACCGGCAGCATAAACAGGTTCATCGAACTTAATATAATAATCGCTACCATCTTTTTTCAGTACGCGCAGCTCGGTCAAGCCATTTTTACGTTCCGATAACACGAGATGATCCTTAAATTCCTCTCCATATTCGAGTAGAACATCCTTGCGGTTTGGAATAACCTCCTTCCAGTTTTCTTTTTCTGTTTTATCCAGCGGGCATTGCATTAAACGGAAATTTTTGGCATTCCAGTTGGTGATGATGTAAAACTTATCATCTACGGTTAAAATATCGTATAAAACATCTTTTGAGCGGGGTGAAAATACTTTAAACGCAGCCTCTGGATGATCTGCATCGATCATTCTATATTCGGTAGTTAATGTTCCCTGCGAAGCAATGAAAATAAAACGGCCATTTTTCGATTTCATCACACCGATATAGTTGCTGTTGTCTTTTTCATCATAAACCACGACATCTGTTTTAGCATCGGTGCCAAGCGTGTGTTTTTTAATTTTTTCGCTTAATAGTGTAATGGGGTTTTTCGAAGTATAGAAAAGTGTTTTATTGTCATTCGCCCATGCTACCCCGCCTTCGGTGTTGGTAATGGCATCTTTCAGCATTTCGCCAGTTTCTAAATTTTTAACATTGATGGTGTATTGGCGGCGAGAAACCTGATCTACACCAAAGGCTAAAAGTTTATTGTCAGGACTAACACTAAATCCGGTTGCGCTATAATAGGCATGACCTTTTGCCAGTTTATCTACATCTAATAATATCTCTTCCGAAGCGGATAAACTCCCCTTTTTACGGCAATACTTAAAATATTGCTGCCCGTCTTCGGTTCTGGTGTAATAAAAATAGCCATTTTTGAAAACAGGAACAGACTCATCTTTTTCTTTAATCCTCCCTTTCATTTCTTTAAACAGATCGGCCTGAAATTGATCTGTACTTTTCATCATCGTGTTGAGGTAGGCATTTTCGGCCTTTAAATAATCAACAACTTTTGTACTATCGGGACCTTTTTTAAAATAATCGATCATCCAATAGTAGTTATCTATCACGGTATCTCCATGTATTGTTCTTTTATGTGGAATAATCTCTGCTATAGGGGCCTTGGCGTCGGGCCATTTAATTGCTTTCATTTCTTTCTTTTGAGGGTTGTTACATGCCGTAATTGCACTGAGTACGATTAGGCTGGGTAAGATACGTTTCATAGTGGTTTGAAATTTAGGTTGAATGCAATTTAAATAATTTAGTTCAATAGTTCATTTGTCATTGGTTCATTAGTGGGGGAAAAGGTTAATCGTTTAATTGACTCCAAACTCCCAGCCCCAAACGCTTAGCGCCATACGCCAAACCCATTACCATTTTTGTAAAAATCCATTATGCCTATAGATAATCATCTTAATTAGAAAAATTGATGGTAAATTGCCACATCAAATTGTTTGAAAATAATAATGAAATTAGGGTACAAAAAAATAGTTGTTAAAGTTGGTTCGAATGTAATTACACAGGCGAATGGTTTACCTGATGAAGCAAGGATTAAACATCTTGTGAATCAACTGGCCGATATAAAAAAACTTGGTATTGAGGTTATTTTGGTTTCTTCGGGTGCGGTAGCATCGGGCAGAAGTTTGATTAAGGTATCTGAAAAACAAGACGCCGTAACTACCCGACAACTATTGGCAGCTATTGGTCAGGTTAAACTGATCAATACCTACGCTAATTTTTTTGCAGCACATGAAATTCGGTGTGCACAGGTTTTGGTTACCAAAGAAGATTTCCGCGACCGGGCGCATTATTTAAATATGAAAAACTGCTTACAGATTTTGCTTCAAAATGAGGTAATCCCTGTGGTGAATGAAAACGATGTAGTTTCGGTTACCGAACTGATGTTTACCGATAATGATGAATTGGCTGGATTAATTGCTTCGATGTTAAATGCAGATGCCTTGATTATCCTATCGAATGTAAACGGAATCTACAATGGTGATCCGAAAATTGAAGGATCGGCTGTTATTGAGGAAATTAATGGTTCGGTTGCTAATCTGGCTTCTTTTATCCAAACGGGTAAATCACAATTTGGCCGTGGTGGAATGATTACCAAATCGACTATGGCGCAAAAGGTGGCTAAACTGGGCATCACGGTTCATATTGCTAATGGAACGAAAGACAATGTGCTTACTTCTTTGTTAAACAACGAACTGGTGCATACGCGCTTTGTGCCCGAAAAAAGTAAATCGGGCAAGAAAAAATGGATTGCGCATTCAGAAACTGCCGCAACAGGTGTTGTGAAATTAAATGATGGAGCAAAAACGGTATTAACCTCCGGCAAAGCAACCAGTTTACTGCCGGTTGGGATTATCGAAATTCAGACAGACTTTTTAAAAGGCGATATTATTAAAATTATAGACGAAAAAAATAACCTTATAGGATTGGGAATCGCGGAATACGGATCAGATAAAGCCAGAGAACGCATTGGGCAAAAGAAACAGAAAGCGCTGGTACATTACGATTATTTTTACTCGGCTATTTAAAGGTTTACCGCAAAGGACACAAAGAGAAGACGCAAAAGAAAGCAGAGGCAATATGAATAAAATGAAAGAACGCATCTAGCTTTGCGTTTCTCTGCGAAAACCTGGCGCGCTTTGCGGTTAATAATTAACAAAATGGATTACAAACAATACTTCGAAAAAGCAAGGCAGGCAAGTCGTACCTTAGTTAGCCTGAGCAAAGAAACAACAGATGCAGTTCTAACAGATCTGGCTGCGGCTTTAGTAGCCAATACTGAATTAATTCTTGCTGAAAATATAAAAGATTTAGCAAAAATGCCTATCGAAGACCCCAAATACGATAGGCTGAAGCTTAGTGCGGCACGCATTGCAGATATTGCGAACGATCTTAAAAATGTTGCGAGTTTAAACAGTCCGTTAGGTAAAATCCTTTCAGATAAAACGTTGGAAAACCAGCTTCATATCCAAAAAATTAGCGTGCCATTGGGAGTGGTTGGGGTAATTTACGAGGCCCGCCCTAACGTTACTGCCGATGTATTTTCACTTTGCTTTAAAACCGGAAATGTAGCTGTGCTAAAAGGTGGAAGTGATGCAGAATTTTCAAATCTGGCTATTGCGAGGGTAATACATGGCGTACTGGATATGTACGGAATTAACCCTGATGTTTTAACACTTCTGCCAACGGAAAGAGCGGCAACCGAAGCTTTGTTAAATGCAAGAGGTTTTGTAGATGTTTTAATTCCGCGGGGTAGTCAATCGTTAATTAACTACGTTCGCGAAAACAGTAAAATCCCCGTTATTGAAACCGGAGCAGGGATTGTACATACTTATTTTGACGCGACGGGTGATTTAGAGAAAGGGAAAGCGATTATTTTTAATGCGAAAACCAGAAGGGTAAGTGTTTGTAATTCTCTGGATTGTGTGCTAATTAACCAAAATCGGCTTGATGATCTTCCTGCGCTTTTATCTCCTTTGGCTGATGGTAATGTTGAGCTCTATGCTGATGAAAAAAGTTTTGAGCTATTAAAAGCTTCATATCCTGCACAACTGTTAAACCAGGCTAAACCTGAACATTTTGGTACAGAGTTTTTATCGTTAAAACTAGCGGTTAAAGTAGTGGCTGATTTAACTGAAGCTTTGAACCACATTGCAGATTATAGCTCTAAACATAGTGAGGCCATTATTTCTGAAGATGCTGCGAATATTGCCCAATTTTTAAACGAAGTAGATGCTGCTGCGGTTTATGCCAATGCCTCTACCGGATTTACTGATGGTGCACAGTTTGGTTTGGGCGCCGAAATTGGCATTAGCACGCAAAAACTCCACGCCCGCGGTCCGATGGGTTTGGAAGAATTAACCAGCTATAAGTGGGTGGTACGGGGTGACGGGCAAGTGAGGGGGTAATGTTTGATGGAAGATGTTTGGTTAATGGTTTAATAGATCATGGTTGATGGCTTATAAGCCCCTGAGCTATTGACTAAAAAACCATGGACCATCAACGGCCAAACCTATAACTCAAACACTTCTCCTCTTTCTGGCACGGCAACATTAAAGCCATCTTCTTGTAAAGCTAAAGAAAGACTTTGCAGACTTTTATCTTCACCATGAACCAAGAAAACTTTTTTGGGCTGTCCTGTCTGTTTAATCGTTTTCACTAAATCATTGTGATCGCCATGGCCACTGAGCAGATCGGTTTGGTGTATAGTGGCGTAAACCATCATTTCCCGGTCTTTAATCCGAACAATTGGTGCTCCGCTCAAAAGTTTGTAACCAAGTGTTCCTTTGGCACAGTAGCCAATAAAAAGAATGGTGCAATAATAGTTCTGAATGTTGTAGTACAAGTGATCCTGAATCCTTCCGCCTTCTAACATGCCTGCAGAAGAAATAATAATACAGGGATCGAAATAATTGGAAACATCTTTACTTTCTTTCATCGTTTGAACATAAGCAAGATGCTCAAATTCAAACTCATCACCCATGGTTTGGTAAAAGTCTTTCGCTTCCTGATTTACCAGGTTATGGTGTTTGCGGTAAACCTCGGTAGCCTGTATGGCCATGGGACTATCTACAAAAATCTGAATAGGTGGCAACAGTTTTTTAGTAAAGATCTGGTTTAGGGCAAATACCAACGATTGTGTACGGCCGATACTAAATGCAGGAATAATCAATCGTCCAGGGCTTTTAATGCAGGCTTCGGTAATTTCCTGAACCAATCTTTCCTCTAAGGTCTGATCTTTGGTGTGCATCCTCCCGCCATAGGTTGCTTCGCTTACCAGGTAGTCAACTTCTGGCAGCGGCTCGGGGTTAACCAATACCGGGTAGTTCTCTCTGCCGATATCGCCTGTAAAAGCAATTTTCTTCTCTACGCCATTGTCGTTAATGGTTAAAATAGCTGCAGCAGCGCCAAGCAAATGGCCAACAGGCACAAAGGTTAGGCTAATATCTCCGTTGATCTTGAAAGGCTTGTTAAAGGCAATGGTTACAAAACGATCGATCGTATCCATTACATGTTTGTGCAGGTATAGTGGTTTTGGACCGCTGAAGTTACCGCGTTTTGTTCTGGGTTTGCGACTGGCTTTTCTTAGAAAAAGCTCTACTGAATCGAATAATAATATCGAAGTAAGGTCGGCTGTTGGTGGTGTACAGAGCACCTGGCCATCAAAACCCATGCGAACCAGCGTAGGTAAATTGCCAGAGTGATCGATATGGGCGTGCGTTAAAATAACGAGGTTTATACTTGCCGGATCGAAAGGGAATTGCTGGTTTTCTTCCTGATAGGTTTCCTTCTCATAATCTAATCCGCAATCTATCAGTATTTTATAATGCCCAACTTCTAGCAGGTGCATACTTCCTGTTACCTGTTGTGCTGCGCCCCAAAACGTTAACTTCATCTTCTTATCTTTCGCGTAAGTTCTTTAGGCGTAAAGTAATATAAATGATGGGATTTTTAAACAATATGAAGTAATTTTTTAATTATGGAATATTAAAATGCGCTCGATTACCGATGTCGATTTTTATCAGGAAGCTTAGATTGGCAGCAATTATGCAACGAAAGATTTTTTATCTTTGAAGAAAAATATCCGCCATGCAAGAACCTTTCGACATCGAAATAGGGCCAATTAATTATTCAGTTTTTCCTGAAGGAAATGATTCATATACCATTTTTAAAGATGGAAAAGAATACATTCAGATTCAAAAAGATACTTCATCTATCTGGTTGAAAATGGATTATAAAACCGAACTTCCGATTTTTGAGGAAGACGAGGAAGTAAATGCAATTGGGCAGGCCATTGAAAAGTATGTGCCTGAACCTGAAGACGAGGAAGAAGACGAGCTATAATAAGGAATCCTCAACAAGGAAAGGCTTAGCCAACCTTGTTGAGGATTTAAATTTAGGCAAGGAGCTTTAATAATTCTTCTGCAACTTTTTCTGATGAGGCCGGATTTTGTCCGGTTATCAACAAGCCGTCAACCACAGCATAGGGATTCCAATCAGCGATTTTGCTGTAATGCCCGCCGTTTTTTACCAACATATCCTCAACCAGGAAAGGCACTACTTTTGTTAATTGTACGGCCTCTTCTTCAGTATTGGTAAATCCGGTTACATTTTTGTCTTTCACCAGGTATTCGCCATTCACTTTTACATCTTTAAGCACTCCCGGAGCATGACATACAAAAGCAACTGGCTTATTGGCGGTATAAAATTCGGTTATGAGTTGTTGTGAGGTTGTGCTTTCTGCTAAATCCCAAAGTGGTCCGTGGCCACCAGGATAAAAAACCGCATCGTAATCACTCATTTTTACATCTTCCAATTTAATGGTGGTTTTTAATTTATCCAATAGAACAGCATCCTTATCCATTCTCCGCGTGGTATCGGTTTGAAATGTGGGATCTTCGCTTTTAGGGTCAATGGGTGGTTGGCCACCTTTTGGTGAGGCCAATGTAATTTCTATGCCCTTATCGCTTAAGGCATAATAGGGAGCGGCTAGCTCCTCTGACCAAAAACCTGTTTTTAAACCTGTATTTCCCAATTCGTCGTGGCTTGTAAGCACGAATAAAACTTTCTTGTTCATATCTTTTATGTATTTATAAAACAAAATTATAGTGCTATTTCTCAATGGCAAAGGATTAGCGTCACATATTTGGTGTGCGCTAAATCACACTTTTGCAGAAAGCCTGCTTAACGTTTCCCTTGAAATGCCTAAGTACGCTGCAATAATAGTTTTAGAAACCCTTTGTGTAAGTTGTGGATATTGTTGTGATAATTGCTCAAAGCGTTCTCTAGGACTTGTGCTAAGCAGGGATAAAATCCGTTGTTGTAAAGCAATATAACCAAAGCTATTTTTCACTCTGAAGAAATGCTCCATTTTATGGTGTTCAGCGCATACTTTGTCTAAGTTCTCCTTGGTAATGGCCAATAATTCTACATCTTCTAAGCAGCTGATATTTGTAACTGAGTTTACATTGCTGTAAAAAGCCCTGAAGTCAGAGATCCACCAGTTTTCCATGGCAAACTGTATAATGTATTCCTTGCCGTTGGCATCGGTGAAAGTGGCTTTTAAAAGCCCTTTAATTACGAAATAGATATTTTTTACAGGTTCATCTTCCTGGATCAAATATTGGTGTTTTTTGAGCTTTTTAAGCCTGAAATGGGCAATTATAGGTTCAAATTCTTGATCGGTAAGCGGGATAATTTCTTCGAGGTGTGCTTTTAATTCAAAACTCATGCTATAAATTTAGCTAATCTGAATTATAGGTATAAAATAAAAGCGCCAATTGGCGCTTTTATTTTTATTAAGAATTATCGGGTACAATTGGCTGTCCAGGTTTGGCCATCTTTCGAAACCAAAATTTTAAGGGTACTGGCATCAATACTGATACCGGTTAAGCCTGACCCAATACTAACATAACTGTTGTCGCCTGTTTTCTCAAACTTTACACCTGTAATATCAGGAATCCCGTTGCCGAAGTAAAAATTATAAGTTTCGCCCACTTTACTTACTGTTACTTTACCATCAGTACTATTAATGGTAGTTTCTCCACTCCGATAAGAAACGGTTCCTTTGTAGGTACCCACAAAGAAATCCCGATCTGCTGGATCGGTATCTTTTTTACATGATACCATTACGGTTAATGCTATTAAAAGCATGCTGAAAATTTGAACTGTCTTTTTCATCTCTTTCACTTTTTTAGTTTTAAATAGGTAATAAATGTAACAGAGCTATGACAACGACTGTGCCAAAGCGTTGCTGCCATTGGCTGAATAGGCCTTTAAAATCTTGTGCAATGAAATTATTTTTAAATTTAAAATGTTGTAATACAGTGCTTTGGCTGGTTTTTGAAAAAACGGACAGTAAAAATTTTTTAAATGGGGATCCTGGAGTTAGCATTAAAGATTTAGCATGGTAAAACTGTTCAGTTTAAAAGACCTTGTTCAATTTAGGCATTGATAAAGTCTAACATTTCAACCTTTTTGAATTAATGCTATATTTTGGCGATTCACTTAATAAAATACCTCGGAATGGCTATCCTTTTTTGGAATGAAGTTACAGGTAAAAGAGATAAAACCAATAAGAACATGGAAGATTTCATGTTATTCTTTGGTGTAGTTTGATGGACCATTAATATTAATTTTTTCGCCTAAAAAATGAGGCTTTCTACCAATCATTAAGTCGATTGTAGATTTTACAAGGGCAAAATATTCTCTAAAAGAAGCATATTTGTAACCCTGATACGTGCCTTTATCGGCAGCAAAGCCATATGACTTAACACCTAGTTTATTCCCGATATTAATACACCGGTTTAAATGATATTTTTGTGAAACCAGAATGGCTGTATCAATATTAAAGATATATTTAGACCTGTATAAAGTAGAGTAGCTATCAAAGCCAGCATAATCAAGATAAATTTTATTGGTATCAACACCATGTTCACAGCAATAAAGTTTCATCACCGTTAACTCGTCATGCTCATCGCTACCGTTATCACCAGATAACAGAATTTTATCAATTTTATGGTTTTTATAAAGTTTTATGCCAGCATCGAGCCTGTCTTTTAAGTATTTGCTTGGCTTATTGTTGTTTATTCCTGCACCAAAAATAATGGCTACTTTGGTTCCTGGCGTGTCTTTTTCTTTTGAAAAAATTACCGGATCAGTTTGAGATTTTATCAATAAATTTATGCCCAATACTACAATGATGCCCAATAAGGAGGCATAGATTAATAATTTTATGATTTTTTTAGTCTTCATGGATTAAACGGTAGTAATTATTTATCCCTTAAAGATAGTTAAAGGCAAAACGGATTATCACATGTGTTTAAAAATTGATTTTCTTCAAATCTTTTTATCCTGCCCAGCCATCTCTATCCAAACTCCTATAATTAATGGATTCGGCCAAATGCTCAAGCTCTACATTTTCGCTTCCGGCTAAATCGGCAATGGTTCGGGCCACTTTTAAAATCCTATCGTAAGCACGGGCCGATAAGCCCAACCTTTCCATAGCTGTTTTTAATAAAATAGTGCCTGCTTCGCTGATTTGGCATACCTTCCGCACCATTTTCGGGCTCATTTGGGCGTTGCAGTGCAGTTCTTCTTTATCGCGAAAACGCTTGTCCTGAATTTCCCGGGCTTTAATTACACGTTCCCTAATGAGGTTGCTTCGTTCTGTGTTGGCTGCGGAGGCTAATTCTGTAAAATTAACCGGCGTTACTTCTACATGAAGATCAATCCTGTCTAGAAGCGGTCCGGATATTTTACTCAGGTACTTTTGAACTACGCCTGGCGCGCAAACACAATCTTTCTCCGGATGATTGTAAAAACCACATGGGCAAGGATTCATCGAGGCCACCAGCATAAAACTTGCAGGATATTCTACCGAAAACCTTGCCCTTGCTATGGCCACCTTACGGTCTTCTAAAGGTTGGCGCATTACCTCTAAAACGGTACGCTTAAATTCAGGTAGTTCATCTAAAAAGAGAACACCATTATGGGCCAGCGATATTTCTCCGGGCTGTGGGTTCATTCCCCCGCCCACTAAAGCCACATCGCTAATGGTATGGTGCGGGGAGCGGTATGGACGGATCGTCATTAAAGCATCGGCAGCAGAAAGTTTCCCGGCAACGGAGTGGATTTTTGTAGTTTCTAAAGCTTCATTTAAGTTTAATGGGGGTAAGATAGTTGGCAGGCGCTTGGCTAACATGGTTTTGCCTGCCCCTGGGGGACCGATTAAAATAACATTGTGACCACCTGCGGCTGCAATTTCCAGTGCTCTTTTAATATTTTCCTGGCCTTTAACGTCAGCAAAATCGTGCTCGTAATTATTGATGTTTTTTAAGAATTCCTCTTTTGTATTGATTTTAACCTGTTCCAGTGTTTCGCTCTTATTAAAGAAAGCAATTACCTGAGCCAGGTTTTCTACACCATAGGCAATTAAATCGTTTACAATGCCAGCCTCGCGAACATTTTGTTTCGGTAAGATGAAACCTTTAAAACCATCTTGCTGTGCTTGGATTGCGATTGGTAAGGCACCTTTAATGGGTTGAATGGTCCCGTCTAAAGAGAGTTCGCCCATGATGAAATAGTCGTCTAGTTCATCACTTGGGATCTGTCCAGATGCTGCTAAAATACCGATGGCTATTGGGAGATCGTAGGATGAACCTTCCTTTTTGATATCTGCAGGTGCTAGATTGACTACAATTTTCTGCTTCGGCATACGGAACCCCGAAATATTAATGGCGCTGGCCACACGTTGAAGACTTTCTTTTACCGCATTATCTGGCAGGCCTACCATGTAGTATTTTGTACCCGCGCTAATATTCACTTCGATTGTTATGGTTAGTGCATTTACGCCATAAACAGCACTCCCGTATGTTTTTACAAGCATTGATTTTAATTAAAATAAATTTGGATGTAAATTATTCGGGATGAATATTGATTCTAATATACAGATTATTTAAAAAAGATCAAGTTTTAGTATCTATTAACGAGTCGGTTCCACGACCCGCTGTTAAATAAACCTGATTGGACTTTATGTCGGGACAGGGAAAGCAAGACTGGCCCCCTTATGGAATACTGAGCCCCCATTTCCAAAACCAATAAAACAAAAAATCCCAACCATTACTGATCGGGATTTGTATTATTTTAAAAGATGCTGAAACAAGTTCAGCATGACGTAACTACTATACCTTACACCCTAAACCTTCTGCCTCAAACCTCTCTACTATCTGCCAAATGGCATTTTAGGCATACCTTTCATCATTGCTGCTGCGGCTGCCGGGTTAGAAAATTGCTTCATCATTTTACGCATATCTTCAAACTGCTTAATCAGCTTAGTAACTTCTTCTACTTTGCTGCCCGAGCCTTTTGCAATACGTAAACGGCGGCTTTGCTGAATACTATCTGGGTTTTCTTTTTCAAACGGAGTCATTGAGTTGATAATCGCTTCAATTGATTTAAAGGCATCATCCTGGATATCTACATTCTTCATCATTTTGCCTACACCCGGTATCATGCCCATCAGGTCTTTCATGTTACCCATTTTCTTGATCTGCTGAATCTGGTTGTAGAAATCGTTGAAATCGAATTTATTCTTACGGATTTTCTTCTGAAGTTCTGCTGCCTCTTTCTCATCGAACTGCATCTGTGCACGTTCCACAAGTGAAACCACATCACCCATGCCCAAAATACGCGATGCCATACGGTCTGGATAGAAAACATCAAGTGCTTCCATTTTCTCGCCGGTACCGATAAATTTAATGGGCTTGTTTACGACGGATTTAATTGAAAGTGCCGCACCACCGCGGGTATCGCCATCTAATTTGGTTAAAACAACACCTGTAAAATCTAAACGATCATTAAATACTTTGGCTGTATTTACCGCATCCTGCCCTGTCATCGAATCCACAACGAATAAAATTTCGTGTGGTTGCGTTTTGGCCTTAACTTCTGATATTTCGTTCATTAAAGATTCGTCGATCGCTAAACGACCTGCGGTATCTATAATGATTACGTTATTTCCATTTTGTTTACCATGAGCAATACCTTCTAAAGCAATGCCAACAGGATCGTTTGATGCACGGTTAGCGTAAACCGAAACACCAACCGAGGTTCCTAAAACCTCCAATTGATCTACAGCGGCGGGGCGGTACATATCGCCTGCAACCAATAAAGGTTTTTTACCCTTACCTTTTAAATGCAAAGCCAGCTTACCTGCAAAGGTAGTTTTACCCGCACCATTTAAACCCGCAATTAAGATGATGGTAGGATTTGCTTTAGTATCTAACTCTGTAACTTCGCCACCCATTAAGGCTGCAAGTTCATCGTTCATTATTTTAGTAAGCAATTGACCTGGAGAAACCGCGGTAAGCACGTTTTGCCCCAAAGCTTTTTGCCTCACATCATCGGTAAATGCTTTTGCTGTTTTATAGTTAACATCGGCATCTAATAATGCTTTACGAATTTCTTTCATGGTTTCTGCCACGTTGATTTCCGTAATGCTGCCTTGTCCTTTTAGTACTTTAAATGCTCTGTCTAGCTTGTCCTGTAAATTATCAAACATCTTTTTTTAAGCTAAAAGCTTCATGCCGAAAGGCAAAAAGCTAGTTGTTTTTAATAAAAGGCAAATGTATCAAATTTTGCTTGTAAATCTTAGCAACTCAAAGTCAAAACTTTAGGAAGATGAATATTAAATTTTTCTTTTGGTGCAACATTTTGCTTAAGGTATAGTCTTATACCTAACTAACCTAAACAAATGAAACGCTGTATCCTCCTTTTTTTTATATTTATTTGTGCTTTCTCCCAAGCTCAGGATATTTCGAAACAGCGCCAGCTAGAAGCAAAAAGAACGCTGCAAAGCCCCAAAGTAGACGGTATTTTAGATGATGAGTGTTGGAATAATGTTCCAATTGCTACTGATTTTATTCAGATCAGGCCAAATCCGGGAAAGATAGAAACCCATGATCGGCGTACTGAAATGAAGGTGCTTTATGATGATGTTGCGATTTATGTTTATGCCCGGATGTACGATCACCCTGACAGTGTTTCACACGAGTTGGTGTCGAGGGATAATATTGGCAACGCCGATTTCATTTCGATTATTGTAGACCCCTTTTACGATAAGATGAACGGAAATGGCTTTTTTGTTACGGCTGCCGGTGTTCAGTTTGATGCCAAATACTCGCAGGTGGGTGATGAAGATGCCAACTGGAACGCAGTGTGGGAAAGTGCTGTTAAAATTGATGATAAAGGCTGGACCTGCGAAATGAAAATCCCTTATTCGGCCCTGCGTTTCTCTAGTAAGGATATCCAGAACTGGGGTTTAAACTTTAGCCGTAGGATACAACGGAGCAATACACAGACCTTTTGGAATTTTGTAGACCCTAAAGTAAATGGCTTTATCAATCAGGAAGGGTTGTGGATGGGAATAAAAGATGTTAAACCTCCATTAAGATTATCTTTTTCGCCATATATTTCGGCTTATGTAAACCATTATCCGGTTAATTTGCCCGGGGTAAAAAACACAACCTCGCGGTTTAATGGAGGGATGGATGTTAAATACGGAATTAACAACAGTTTTACGCTGGATATGACTTTAGTACCCGATTTTGGTCAGGTGCAATCCGATAACAGGATATTAAACCTCACTCCTTTTGAAGTGAAATTTAATGAAAACCGGCAGTTTTTTACAGAAGGAACAGAATTGTTTAACAAAGGTGACCTGTTTTATTCGAAGCGCATCGGCTCTATTCCATCTTATTATAATTACAGCGGGGTAGGCAGCAGTGATAAAATTGTAAAAGATCAAACCGAGGCCAAGGTATTAAATGCCACAAAAATTTCAGGACGGACAGCAAAAGGCCTTGGTATTGGGATATTTAATGCCATTACCAATAGCATGGAAACTGAGGTAGAGGATGCTCAGGGTAACCTTCGCATGGTAGAAACGCAACCCCTCACCAATTATAACATTCTGGTTTTCGATCAGTCGTTAAAAAACAACAGTTCGGCTACGTTTATCAATACAAATGTGCTTAGACAAGGTTCTGCTTACGATGCCAATGTGAGTGCCCTGCTTTTCAATTTAAACAATAAAGGCAATAAATATTTCGTAAATGGCGGGGGTAAAATGAGCTATTTACGGGGTGAAGAGTCGAGCACGGGTTATAGCTACACCTTACGGTTTGGAAAACAGAGCGGAAATTTTACCTGGAGCTACAATCAGGTATATGCTGATGATAAATTTGATCCATCAGATATGGGTTTCTTTACCAATAACAATTTTTTAGATCAGCGGATTGGTATAGGTTATAACGTATACAAGCCAAGCAAATGGTATAATCAATTTGAAAGTTGGCTTAATCTAAATTATTCTCGCAGGGCAATACCGAGTGCTTATCAAAAAATAGGTGCGAATACAGGGTATTGGGTTCAGTTTAAAAATCAATGGTCGGCAGAGTTTGATTTAAGTGTAGATAGAAAAGGGAACGACTTTTACGAAGCCCGAAATGGACAAATGTATCAAGCGCCAGGAAATTTTGGTGTTGCTTTGTATATAAATCCCAACCGCGCCAAAGCCTATAATTTTGGTGGAAATGTACGCTATTTTGAACAGCAACTTTTTGGCGGTAAACAATACAACTTTTACTTTTTCCAGAACCTGCGGTTAAATGATAAGATTGCTTTTGGTTTAGACCTGAACTTTAACCCAAATTACGATTATGTAAACTGGGTAACCGCACAAGGTGATCAAGCCATTTTCTCTAAATACGATCGCAGAACGGTAGAAAACTCATTTGATGCTAAATACACCTTTACCAACTTAATGGGACTAACCATTGTGCTAAGGCATTATTGGAGTGATAGAAGAAATAAAGAACTTTACCTGCTTCAGCCTGATGGCCATTTAACCGATTATCAAGGACCAACATTAACCGGGATGGATAGAAACTATAATGTGTTTAATATTGATTTGATTTATACCTGGCAATTTGCACCCGGCAGCACTCTTTCCGTTTCGTACAAGGATGCCGCCGAAACTTATGATACCTTTTACACGCAACGTTACAACAAAAACCTAAGCGGGATTTTAAATGCTCCTCAGAATAACAGCCTTTCGGTGAAGGTTTTATATTATGTAGATTATCTCGATCTGAAGAAGAAAAGGAAAAAGGGATAAGTTAGGGTGTTCCTAGCCTTGGGTTTAAACCCAAGGCTAGGAAATATGACTTAGACTTACCGTGCTTTGCCAGGGCTTACACCGAATTTTTTACTAAAAGCACTGCTGAAATGCTGTACCGAAGAATAGCCCAGTTCGTCGGAAATATTCTTGATATTTTTGCTGCTATTGGCAAGAAGTTCTTTGGCCCGCATCAATTTATAATCGCTTAAATAGCCAAAAACGGTATTTTTGAAAATTTCTTTAAAACCATGCTTCAGTTTAAATTCGTTTATACCAGCAACCTTTGCCAATTCGGTTAAACATGGGGGATGGATGGCATTGGCTAACAGGTATTCTCGCGCATAATAAATGCGATCTTTATCGTAAGACGATTTAATGGTGAGGGTGTCGGTTTTTTTTGCTGCAAGTTCAAAAGCCTGGGCTTGCAATGCCAACAGTTCGAGGCATTTAGATTGCAGGAATAAGAGCTTTAATCCACCGGTAAACTGGCAGTTCATAATATCATTTATACAACTGTGCATGGCAAAGCTGATGGGCAGGTTTTCTGATGAAAGCTCTACCGAACGGTTGTTCATGATTTTTTCGGCAAAGTTTTTTAGCAAAGTGCTGCTTTCGCCAGTTAAATCAACAAAACGTGATCTTTCGAAATTTACCTCGAAAAATTTATGCGGACCACCTACCGTAAATTCTGCCATCCCATCAAAATCAGGACTATAAATAATATTGTGCTGATTGGCTTTAATATCCAGGCGTTTGTTGGTAAGATAATTTTCCATAATGCCGCCGCCTGTAATTGAAAAATGAAGCTCAACCATATCGGGTTCATCAAAAGATTTAATGCGCAGGCGGCTCTTTTTCACGAGCATATCGCCGTAAACAATGTAAATACCCGAAAAAGCGATCTCCACAATCTCTGCATCGCCAAAGGGAAAGCTGTATTTGTCTCTTCTTTCGGTTACCAGTGCCTGGTTAAATTCGTTATTGTCGAACTTGTTACCAACAATATAGTATTTATCATCACCATCGTAAATGTTTAAAGCCATAAAATCCTTTTGATATAAACTTTAATCCTTTTGGTATAAAAAGATACGTTTGTTAGACAATTACTTTTGTTCAAAGTTACTAAACAAAAGAATACGATGCCAAAATTACCATCATGGCTGGCCAATACTATGGAAAAAGTGATCAGCAATAAAATATATCAGGTAGAAGTTGTAGAAACGAAAATGTTGAGCAGCAACTTAAAGTGCGTTACCTTTAAAGGCGATTTTTTCGACGCCAAATTTATTCCTGGAATGGAAGTATTGTTTAGGGTTAATGCCAATGAGTACAGGCACTATACCCTATCTTCCTTTGATCAAATGAACGAAACCTGCGAGGTTATCTTTTATTTAAACAGACAAGGACCAGGGCACAGTCTTGCCGTGAACATTCAGAAAGGAGACACTTTAAGGCTTATTCTAGACCGTGCGCGGATTAAATATAAGGAAGAATCTAACCAGCATTTCTTTTTTGGCGATGAAACCAGCCTGGGTTTATACGAATCGCTTGGAAAAAAAGTGGTAGATGAGGATGTGGAATATTTTGGCATTTTAGAGCTGCAGGAAGAAAACCTCTGCGCTACAGAACAGCTAAACCTGTTGATCGATGTGGTTCCTTCTGATGTGGATACTCCTGCAAAAAATGCCATCACCTGGATGGATAATATGCATCCGCTATGCTGGGAAATGTGGCAGAATGCAACTTTTTATTTAACCGGAAGGGCAAAATCGGTACAGCAGTTTAAACGTTACCTAAAACAAAGGGGCGTAAGCTTTAAGCAGATTGTTACGATGCCATATTGGGAAATAGGTAAAGTTGGCGGCGGTTAACGCTACCTCGGGAAGGTAAAGCCAAAACCAAGGGCCAACGTTTGGTTGGCCTGTATTTTGTTCGTATCCATATCGGTATCGAACAACAATACTCCTGTTAAGCTGGTATTCATAAAGCGGTTGATTTTTGCTGTTAGCGCAATATCCAGCCTGTGGTCGATTTTACTGGGCTTAAACTCCTGATATGGAATAAACATGGCATACCTGGCTTTCAGGTTGGTATTGGTAAAAATATCTTTATCAATTGCACTTACAATTTGGAAAGCCAGTTCATTTTTGAATTTTTTGCCTTTTTCTACCGCATAAGCTTCCTTTTTATCTTTTTCGTAAACTGCGGTATCGAGTACAAAAGTCTGCCTGGCTGTACCTGTACCAATTCGGGTAGAGAAATATTTAACCGGTTTATACTCCAAACCGATTGATTCGGTTAAATAACCTGGTGCCATAAATTTAGAAATTAAAACAGCCTGCTCGTCTCCATTGCCATCCCTATAATACCTGAAACCTTTATCAAACTGAGATTCAAAACTTACCGATCCAAAAAAGAACCAGCTTTTGGAGAGTTGGAAAGAGGCTTTATTGTCCCAAAAAATACGGTCGTTGGTTTTCTTTTGCAACTGGTCTTTATTTTTGATTTTACCATATTGCAAAACAATTTCACTGATATAACTATAGCTGTTTTTATTGTATTCTGCTTTCCAGTTTAACAACCCGCCAACAGCCACAGAGTTGGTACCCCCACCTTTCCAGTTGTTACTGAACTGGGCCTGGTTAACATTGATTCCGATGTTGGTTTTTGTTTTCCAGTAATTAATCTTGGCATTTACAACCAGGGGCTTAATTTTTACGGGTTCAAAGTTTAATGGCCCTTGTCTGCTCGGTAAAGGACTACGCTTTAACTTTATATTCAGGTCTTTTGTATTGATCGGAATAGTATCAATTTCCTGTGCATATAATTTGGTAGAGCAGAAACTTAGAATCAGGATTATGGCAGCTAAACAGTTCTTCATTACCTACAAAGAAAAAGAAAAATTTTAGAGATAAAAAGCATTTAACAAAATGATTGTCAGATTGACAATTGAATCGGAGCTGAAAACTATTGTTTCAGATCTTTTTGAACCAACCATACCAATTCCCGTTTTTTAGGTATTTTAAATCATTTTCATGGTCATAGGCTTCCTGCTCAAAAACAATGTTGCGATAGGCTAAATCATGGTTCCGGCATTTAATAAGATTAAGCAGGTAGTTAACCAGATATAAAATATAAAAAGGGAAAATAAGCAATTCTAACTGCTGACGTAAATGGATTTTTTCGTGGTTAATAATGATTGGATCGCTTTTAAAGCGCGGCGATTTTAACAGGATAAATGGAAAGATTGCCATGCCCGCTGCAGGGAGTTTTTTAACGATGATGATTGGCGCCCTCACAACTTATCGATGGTTATTTTAGGCAACGGGGGTAATTGCAGTGCTTTTGGGTTTAACCTGTAGCTTTTATAGGCATTTCTGATAAACAGATTAAAGGAATAATCAGTAGCATCGAGCACAAACTGGTATGTTGGACGGTATTGTTGCATAAAATCAGTGAGTTCAGCATCTTTTATGCCTAATACCTGACTAACCAGACTGGCGCTGAAACGATAATCGATCAAGTCTTCCCGGTAATCTTTTTCCAGGATTTTTTGAAGGTGACGGGCATTTCTTCCTTGTTTGCTTAACAGATTATAAATTGCATCGATACCTAAACCAACACCACCGTTACCTAAATTCAATAAATCTTTACTACTTCCTTTCATGGTTTGGTAGCGATATTCCTGAACATTTTTTTCGTATTGCTGCTGCGGACTTAATCTTTTTTGTTGAATAAGTACATCGCGCAGTCTTATGCCCAACGATCTAAGTTGAAAATATGCGGCTGTTTGTCCCTTGAAAACAATAGTATCTACCCCATAGCCCGATAAAGCCGCAACTAAGGTATCACCTGGTAAAGCAAAAGTGCTAAACTCGCCTTTCGTATTGTTGTATAAACCATCGCCCGTGCGGATGTTATAAATATAAACCTTGGCCAAGCGCTGCTTCGTTTCTTTATCAATAACGATTCCCTGCACAGGTTTATTTTGTGCATAAAGCAGCGTAGAGATGCCGAAAGCAAGTATAAAGGGAAGAAAAAATTTCATTAAGTTACAAAACTACAAATATATTGCAGGCTATGTTTGTACTTAACATTATTTAACCTTAAGTATCTGACCCAGTTTAATGGCGTCGGTACTCATTTCGTTTAACATTTTTAACTGATCAACCGTTAAATTAAAACGTTTTGCAATATTGTAGAGTGTATCTCCTTTAACAACAGTATAAGTACCATCGGCAAGAATGGGTTTAGCTCCAGCAGGTGGGGTTTCTACTGGCGTAAATTTAGCCTTTTCCTGCGGGATATTCTGATTGATTTCTGAAAAGACACGGTCCTCTCTGGCAATCTTTTGCTTTTCGCTTTCCGGTTGATCGTATTGGTAAAGCTGGTATTTTTCGATGGTATTGATCAATAAATCCGGATATTTGGGATTGGTGGCATATCCGGCTGTTTTTAATCCTTGTGCCCAGCTTTTGTAATCGTTCTTATCTAACTGGAAGAGAAAGCTATAACGTTTGCGCTTTAAAAACTCAGAGTGATCCCTGAAAGATTCGCGGGCATCCTTATACACCCTAAAACAGTCGTTTTTTTGATCATCGTCCCGGAAGTAGTTTTTTCCCTTCCAATCTGATGTACATTTAATGCCAAAATGATTGTTTGCATATTTGGCCAGATCGCTATTTCCACTGCCTGATTCTAAAATTCCCTGCGCCAATGTAATACTTGCAGGAATTCCGTTTGCATTCATTTCTTCAACCGCCACTCCTTTAAACTCATCAATGTAACTTATAGTATTGTAACTTTTGTACGAATTGTTGTTGGCTTTGTTGGCTGCTTTTTCTATTTGCTTGTTGTTTTTAGAAAATTTCCGCGTACCGCAAGAACTAAAAAATATGAGGGTTGCGGCTATAAGGGTGTAATGGCTGTATGAACGCATTGATGTTATGATTATGTTTAATCTGTTAATTGTTGGAATTGGTTAACTGTACGTCTTTATCGACTTTGGACTCATGACTCAAAACTTCAACTTCTGTCCAGGTTTTAAGGCCGCTTTTTTTATGCCGTTTTTTTGCATCAGGGCTTTAACGCTGGTGCCTTTCTTTTTGGCAATTATACTTAGGTTGTCTCCAGATTTTACGGTATAAGTTTTAGCTGTTCTCCTGCTTTTGCTGCGGTGGCGAATTGGTGTTGCATAAACAGGCTCTTCGTATCCTTCTGGCCTTTCATCGTATTGGTAGAGTTCGTATTTTTTGATTAAGCCAATTACCTGGCTGGCCCAGCTTCTGCTGCTGGCATAACCGCAACGGCGGATTCCGTAAGCCCAGCCTTTGTAATCGTATTGATCGTATTTTTCGAAAAGATTATTAAAAGGCTTGCGGGTTTCCATAATTTCTACAAAATGGCTATAAGATTCGTCCGCATTTAAATAATCGCGATAAGATGAACGGATTTCGGCATTGTTATTTGGGCCTTTTACTCCAAAATGATTGTTAAGGTGTTGTGCGATTTTACTGTTTCCTGCAGCCGATTCGTGTATGGCAACAGCTAAAATAACGCTGGCTGGAATTTTATGATCGTGCATTAAACCCTGTGCATATTCTACGTGCTCTGCAATATATTCTTCTGTATCTTGTGCGCTTGCAATAATCCCTGTTAAAAGGAGCAGACAAAAAGTAAAGATTTTCTTCATTTCTTTTTTGGTTAATAGACAATGGTTTAATGGTTGATGGCCTTGGCTGATAAGACCATGAGCCATTAACTATATGCCATCATCAGTTCTTCCTAATCACAAACAAACCATCGCGAACAGGTAATATCAATTTCTCAACCCGTTCATCTGCAGCTATTTTATCATTAAAACTAGTAATATTTCTGGTGTCTTTATCCTGTTTCTCCTGCAGTACTTTTCCACTCCATAGTACATTATCCACAATGATAATTCCGCCAGGACGAACGCGATCAAAAATCAGATCGTAATAGGTACCATTATTTTTCTTATCGGCATCGATAAAAACAATGTCGAAAACTTCATCTAAACCCGTTATTGTGGTGGTGGCATCGCCCAGGATGTAGTTAATCTGATCGTTAAATGCAGATTGTGCAAAGTTATGGCGAACCATGTCTTCTAATTCCTCATTAATATCCAGCGTATACAGCAGGCCATCTTTGGTTAAGCCCTCAGCCAGGCATAGCGTAGCATAACCAGTAAAAGTGCCGATCTCTAAAATCCTTTTAGGGGAAATCATTTTGCTCAGCATGCTCAAAACCCGACCTTGATAGTGGCCAGATAACATGCGGGGCATTAAAACTTTAAGGTTGGTTTCGCGGTCTATCTGTTGAAGCAATTCGCTTTCAGGTTCGCAATAGGCAATTAGTAAATCCTGTAAATCGTCGTTTATTAGGCTCATTTGTTGGTTATAAACGGTTACTTTCCATAAAATATTGTAAAATGATGGTTGCGGCGATGGTATCAACCCGATCTTTATCTCTTCTGTCCATTTTTTTTAAGCCACTCTGCATAATGGCCTGATGGGCAAGCTTAGAGGTAAAACGCTCATCAACCCAATGCCTTGGGATATCGGGGAATGATTTTTTTAACAGGGTAGCAAAACCCTTTACATGTTGTGCCGAATCGGATGGGGAACCGTCCATCTGTTTAGGATCGCCCAATACAAAAGCCTCCACCTGTTCGGTTAGCATATACTTTTTAACATATTCGATCACATCTTTCGGATGTACCGTATCCAGTCCTGTCGCAATAATCTGCAAGGGATCGGTTACCGCGATGCCGATGCGTTTTGTTCCATAATCAAATGCGAGGATCCGTGCCATAAAAATAGTTAAGCGTTGGGTGTTTGGCGTAAAGCGTTTAGCCCCGTTTAAAAAATAAAAGCAAAGGTAAGGTTTTTGAAATAATAGGTAAACCTAAGCGTTATTGCCTTGGTAACGTGTATGTTATTGGCGTTTGTGGCAAAAAAAAAAATGATTTGTTCCATTTTTTGGAAAGCAAAACCTGTAGTACTTGGTAATGTCGGGCCCTGCTGTATGCTTTAGCCCTCATACTTCGGGGCTGCCGCTTCCATCAGGTTTAGTTGATTCAGGCCTGTACGGTTTGGGCGAAGTTGGGGGGCGTATTATATCTAGATGTTCTGGTTTTAAAGGTTTATTTCCGAAGAATTACTAATTGAGTTAAATAAACCTGATAGCGCATAAAGCCCACAGCGTAGCGAGGACTTGAAGCGATAGCAGGACTTTCGGAACCGAAACGCACAAGACCTTGCTTTTCAAAATAATATTGACCAAATAAGCTAACGTAAGTGATGAGCTTTATTTAACACTAAAAAATGTGTTTCAAAAGTAAGATCGTAATGACGAATGTGTGAATCTCATATCTATTTCTTATTTTGCACCAAATGCAGTTTAAAGAAATCATAGGACAGGAAAGAGTGAAGCAACAATTGGTGCAAACGGTTAAAGAAAACCGCATTAGCCATGCGCAACTGTTTTTGTCGCCTGCTGGTTCTGGCGCTGTACCGCTGGCTATTGCCTACGCACAATACATTAATTGCCTTAACAAAGGCGAAAACGATAGTTGTGGCGAATGTTCGAGCTGTAGAAAATACGAACGTTTAATTCATCCCGATCTCCATTTCTCGTATCCTTTTTTTGCTTCTGCGAGTGTAAAAACAGCTGTAGATGTGTTGGAAGAATGGCGTGGCATGTTAATGCAAGACCCTTATTTCGATATGGATATCTGGCGGTCTAAACTCGATGCAGCTAATAAACAGGCTAATATTAATATTGCCGAATGCCACGATATTATTAAAAAGCTAAGTTATAAAGCCTTCGAGGCCGAAACCAAGGTTTTAATTATGTGGCTGCCCGAATATTTGGATAAAGCCGGAAATGCGCTGCTTAAATTAATTGAAGAACCACCCGCAAATACTTTATTTATTTTAATTGCACAAAGCCAGGATCAGATTTTAACCACCATTTTATCCAGAACGCAAATTGTGAAAATCCCAAAACTTTCGTCGGAAGAAGTAACCGGATATTTATTAAATGCGCGCGGATTAACTGAGCATCAGGGCATCGATTATGCATTTTTGGCCGATGGAAATCTAATTGAGGCAAAAGCACTGGCTGCCGATACGCAAAGTGATAGTTCGGGTACATTTACGGCCTGGTTGAGGATGGGTTTTGGGAATAAAGTTCCCGATCTGATTGAGTTTACCGACGAGGCAGCCAAGTGGGGAAGAGAAAACCAGAAGAATTTTTTAAAATATGGCGTAAATTATTTACGCGAATGCTGTTTAATTTTAAGTGGTGCCGAAGAATTGGTGAAATTACCTCCCCTAACCTTCGAAACGGCGAAAAAACTCAGCACACACGTACTTACCTTGCCTATGGCAGAGGCTATAATCGGCGAACTGGAAAAGGCACATTACCACATTGAAAGAAACGCGAACCCGAAAATTCTGTTTTTAGATGTATCTTTACAATTGGTAAAAATTATCAAGTTTAAAACGCTCCCTACGGGGACTCAATATATATACAATTAATATGGGATGTGGAAGTTGTTCAACAGGTGGTGGTTGCACCCCTAATGGATGCAAAAGTAATGGCTCATGCGGCACCGGTGGTTGCCAAACAATGGAAGTTCACGATTGGCTATCTAATTTGGATATGCCTTCTAATTATAAACCTTTTCAGGTTACAGAAATCAAATTTAAAGGCTCACGCAAAGAGTTTTTCCTCAATAACGATAACATTTACCTCGAAATTGGGGAACTTGTTGCCGTTGAAGGACCAACTGGTGGTTTTGATGTGGGACATGTTTCGCTTACGGGCGAACTGGTAAGGATCCAGATGAAACGCCGTAAAACGGCTCTCGATCAGGTAACCAAAAAAATCTACCGTAAGGCTACAGAAGCTGATGTAGAAAAATGGAATGCCGCTAAAGGGATGGAGTGGGAAACCATGCACAAAGCCCGTAAATTAGCCCTGGATCTTCGTTTACAGATGAAAATCAGTGATGTAGATTATCAGGCCGATAAAACCAAAGCCACTTTCTTTTATACAGCAGATGGACGTGTGGATTTCCGTGAGCTCATTAAAAAAATGGCAGAGAGTTTCCGTATCAGGATTGAAATGCGCCAGATCGGGATGCGCCAGGAAGCTGGCCGTTTAGGCGGAATTGGCTCCTGCGGTAGAGAATTATGTTGTTCAACCTGGTTAACCAACTTCAAAACTGTGTCTACGGCTGCGGCGCGTTATCAAAACTTATCACTAAATACTTTAAAGCTTGCTGGGCAGTGTGGTAAATTAAAATGCTGTTTAAACTATGAGCTGGATACCTATTTGGATGCTTTAAAAGATATTCCCGATAGAATTGAAAACCTTGATACTGAGGCTGGTTATGCCCGTCACCAAAAAACAGACATTTTCAAAAAAATCATGTGGTTCAGTTACATGGGTGATGAAAACTGGATTCCGGTTAAAGCTGCGCGTGTAAAAGAGATCATGGCCATGAATAAGGCGGGCAAAAAAGCGCCTAATTTAAAAGAAGAGGCCGTTCAGATTGCTGCGCCGGTTGTGGTTGAAAAATCTTTCGATTACGAAAATGTAGTTGGTCAGGATAGTTTAACCCGTTTAGATGAACGCTCGCGGGGTAAAAATAACCAACACAAAAACAATAATCAGAAAAATAACCGCAACAACAACCAAAATAAAAGAGAAAGAACGCCTACCGGAGAGAAAAATACAGGGGCTAATAATAGGACTCAGCAACCTCAACAGGGCGGACAGAAAGCTCAACAAGGTGGAAAACAACAGCCTAACGGACCAAAGCCACAACAGGCAGTTCCTAAACCACAGCATATTAACGGACCAAAACCTCAAAACAATAAGCCAAAACAACAGCCGCCACAAACACAAAAGCCTGTAGTAAAAGCTGAAGGAAATGTAACGGCCGAGGGTGTTAAGTCAGAACAGAGTAAAAACAAGAATAGAAATAACCGTAGGAAAAATAATAACCGCCGAAACAATAATAATGGCTCAGAAAATAAACCTGCTGCTGAATAAAAAGCAAATAATTTTGCTTGGCTTTTTATTAATGGTTACCCTATTTATGGGCTGTATGGTCAGCGTAATTGATAGTAATGTCGAAATTGCCAACCGCAGGTGGACCTACCGTAACCATATTTCGACACCGTTTGAGATTAAGGATAATACAAAGGCTTACAACATTTATTTTAAGCTTAGACATACCGCCGATTATAAATATGCCAATATTTTTGTCCTTGCCCATTTTAAAGATGGCAAGAAGATGATAACCCGGCGTTATCAATACAAGCTCGCCAAAAATGATGGCGAATGGCTGGGCAGTGGTTCGGGAAATGTGTTTAGTTATACCCTGCCGATGTTAACCAACTATCATTTTTCCCGAAATGGTAAGTTTGAGGTCGAAATTGAGCAGAATATGCGCGATAATCCACTTTTAGAGGTAAGTGATGTTGGTTTATTGGTTGAAGAGGCAAAATAAGTTTTGTTTTCACTTAGCATTTTATTGATTATTTAATCCATTGTCGTTATTTGTTTGTATTTGAGTGTGTTTTTCGAAATTTTATTTGGAAAAATTAGCTTTCTCACTACATATTTGTAATAAAATTGTTATTATTGTTTATAAACCTATGAACTATGATACGAATTTTACTCAAAAACATCCTTCCCCTTCTCCTCTTTTTAATTTCTACACAATCATTTGCCCAAGGCTTAAAGGGTAAGGTAACAGACTCTGCAGGCTTAGCTATTCCAGGTGCTACAGTTCAGGTAGTTGGCTCAAAAGTTGGAACATCATCTGATGGAAATGGGCTTTATGCCTTAAAATTTCCTTCACCGGGGGCTTATAAAGTCAGGGTTTCTTTTACAGGCTACCAAACGGCTGAAGTAGCTGTTCAGATCGACAATACCGTAAAAACAATGGATTTTGCACTGCAGGATGCGAAAGAACTGTTAAGTGATGTAGTTGTGGTTGGATCAAGATCAACGCCCAGAACGAACATCGAAAGTGTGGTACCGGTTGATCTGATTTCTGCAAAAGACGTTAAGGTATTTGCGCAGACAGATTTAACGCAGATTTTAAACTTTGTAGCGCCATCTTTTAGCTCTAACCGGCAAACCGTTTCTGATGGAACCGACCACATCGATCCTGCATCTTTACGCGGTTTAGGGCCAGATCAGGTTTTGGTGCTGGTAAATGGAAAACGTAGGCATACTACAGCATTGGTAAACATTAACGGTACTTTCGGTCGGGGTTCTGTCGGAACCGATTTAAATTCCATCCCGGTTTCGGCAATTGAGCGCATTGAGGTGCTCCGTGATGGTGCTGCGGCGCAGTACGGTTCGGATGCCATTGCAGGGGTAATCAACATTGTGTTAAAAAAGGTAACACCGTATAGTTTTTCTACCTCTTTTGGTCAATCTTCTTCAAGTGCCCTGGGTCGCGATTTTAGCGATGGCAGAACCTTTCAGGTTGATTTTAGCAAGGGATGGGCATTTAAAAATGATAAAGGTTTCATCAATTTTGCGGCACAATACCTCCAAAGAGGCTATACAAACAGGGGTGGTTTAGATACCCGTCCGTTATTATATTCTGCGAGCCCAACTAAAGGTTCAACAGAAACAGAAGCCGCTTTTCAGGCCCGTTTTGCAAGCTTAAAAGCCATTGATGATGCAAGGGCAAGAGCAAACGGCTTGGATAGAAACAACATGCGGGTGGGTAACTCCGATTCAAAAAATGGAGGAGGTTTCTTAAACGGACAGTTTAATTTTGGTAAAACCACTCAATTGTACTATGCAGCTGGCTTTACCCATAAAACCGGAAGTGCCGCGGGTTTTTATCGCCTGCCAACACAAACCACACAGATTGATTTATCTATCTATCCTAATGGCTTTTTGCCTTTCATCGATACCAAGATTAATGATTATTCATTTTCTGCTGGTTTAAGAGGTAAGATAGGCACATGGGATTATGACATCAGTAATACCAGTGGTGAAAATACCATCGAATTCAATATCAATAATACGGTAAATGCTTCTCTGCCTACTGGAACAAGTCCTACATCGTTTTACGCTGGGGAATTGCTATTCAGACAAAATACCAGTAACCTTGATTTAAACAAAAAACACACTTTTGACGGTGGGTTTTTAACCTCATTAAATACTGCCTTTGGCGGAGAATTCAGGATAGATAATTACCAGATCAAAGAAGGCGAGCTTTTATCTTATTCAAATGGCGGAAGATTGATCGGAACATCCCCTACGGCATCAGGTGCGCAGGTGTTCCCGGGCTTTAAGCCGAGCAACGCATTGGACAAATCGAGGCACAATGTTGGTGCCTATGCCGATATTGAAGCCGAATTTGGCCCCCGGGTAACTTTAGGAGCCGCTGGGCGTTACGAAAATTACAGTGATTTTGGTTCGAACTTTTCTTATAAATTTACAGGCAAGGTTAAACTTTTTGGTGATGTTTCGTTACGTGGCGCGTATGCCACAGGGTTTAGAGCACCATCTCTACACCAACAATATTTTAATAATGAAAGCACGCAGTTTGTAGGTACCAATGCAACACAGGTTTTAACGGTAAATAATGCAAACCCTATTGTTGCCCAGTTTGGTGTTGGCGCATTAAAACCTGAAATTTCTAAATCGGGAAGTTTGGGTTTAGCAGGCAAAATCGCCAAAACCTTTACTTTTACCATCGATGCTTATAATATTGATATCAGCGACCGTATTGTTTTCTCCAGTCAATATGCCCGCGAACGTGCTGGCGGTGTTTTAGTGCCAACCGGTGTGGTGAGCCAGATTTTAAATACGGTAGATCCTACAGCGCAGATTAACAGTGTACAGTTTTTTACCAACGCCATTACCACCAATACCGCAGGTATCGATGTGGTATTAACCAACAGGTTTAATTTGGGTGCAAAAAGCAGCTTAATTTTAAGTGTTGCTGGCAACGTAAACAAAACCGTGGTAAGAAGTATACAGGGTTCTGATAAAATTGAAAGTGATCCTACATTAAAAGCTAAACTTTTCGATCGTTTGGAACGCTCCCGTTTCGAAAGTTCAGTGCCTAAAAACAAACTGAATATTACCGCAACCTATAATGTAGATAAACTATCGTTTGTGGCAAGGACAGTTCGTTTTGGCGAGGTTACCTATTTAAATGCTATTGATCCAAATATTCCTGCCAATGGCTTACCAGCACAATTGGATCAGACTTTTGCGCCGAAATGGATAACTGATTTCTCTGTAAGCTACGCTGCGAGTAAAACCTGGTCGGTAACTGTGGGAGCGAATAACATTTTTGATGTTTACCCTGATAAGTTATATATCAATCCACGTAATAATGAAAATAATTTGAGTGGAGACGCTGCCAGTAATTATTCAGGTGGATTAGACAATACTTCGAATGGCAGGTTTTTGTACCCAAGAGCGGTTAGCCAGTTTGGTTTTAGTGGTAGGTATGTATATGGCAAAATTGCCTGTACATTTTAATGTTATTAAGCGTTTTTTAGCCACAGATGCACACAGATAAACACAGATTTTTATATCTGTGTTTATTAATAACTTGAGCTTAATTCATTAAAAGATTGAAGTTACAGATACTGTAACAAACTCTCCAGTTTCATTCCTCTTGATCCTTTTAACAATACCAAATGATCCAGAACCGGATTTGCCTGTAAATATGCAGCTGCTTCGGCCGGACTTTCGAAAAATGTGCCCTTAAAATTGTCTTTAAATGAATAGAAATCCTTCCCAATAAAAATTAGCTGATCTAAAGCACTTTCATTAGCCTGTTTCGCAATGAGTTCATGCTGTCCAAGCGATTCTGGTCCAAGCTCAAACATATCACCCAAAATGGCAGTCTTTTTATCTGCCGATAATGCTGCGATATTTTTCAGTGCCGCAGTCATGCTGCTTGGGTTTGCATTATAAAAATCGCAGATTACGGTATTCTTTTCTGTTTTGGTTAATTGAGAACGGTTATTTTTTGGCTGATAGTTAGCAAGGCCAGTGTTAATTTCGTCTGGGCTCATATCAAAGAAGTCGCCAATACAGATTGCAGCAAGAATGTTTTCGAAATTATAACTACCTGTTAAATTGGTTTTAACAGAAGAAGAAACGTCATGGTTGGTCCAATCCACTTCGATAAATGGATCACTGCTTTTTAATTCGCCTTTAATGGTATTGCCATTTTCTGTTCCGTAATAAATAAGTTTGTTTAAGCCTGCAGCTGTGCTCATTTCAAGCAAGTATGGGTTATCTCTATTAATAAAAGTATAACCATGGGTTTCTTTTAAATAGGCATAAAGTTCTGCTTTGCCTTTTTTTACCCCTTCAAATCCGCCGAATCCATCTAAATGTGCCATGCCAACATTGGTAATAATGCCATGGGTAGGCTGAGCAATGGTGCAAAGTAGTTCTATTTCCTTTTGGTGGTTTGCGCCCATCTCGATTACCGCAATCTGCACCTCACCGGTGATGGATAAGATAGATAACGGAACACCTATATGGTTGTTTAAGTTACCAAAGGTAGCAAAGGTTTTATATCGCTCTGCTAAAACAGCATTTACCAATTCTTTGCTGGTTGTTTTGCCATTACTGCCCGTTAAACCGATTACCGGGATATTTAATTGTTTGCGGTGATGGCGCGCCAGGTCTTGCAAAGTACTTAATACATCTTCTACTAACAGGCATTGACTGTTAGTAGCATACTTTTCTTCATCTATAACAGCATATGCTGCCCCTTTTTCAATAGCTTGAGCGGCAAATTCGTTGGCATTAAAAAGATCTCCTTTAAGCGCAAAAAAGATACAACCAGGGCTAATGTTTCTTGTATCGGTAGAGATAACAGGGTTTTCTCGGTAGTAATCGTATAATCTTTCGGTTGTAATCATGCCTATGGTAAAAAATATGATGTAAAATTAAGCTTTCGCATTAACAAAAAACAAAATTAGTACATTAGGTAAAATTATTTCCCTATGAAAAGACGCTTAACGTTCTGCCTAATCTTCCTTAGTTCCGTTTTTTTTGCACAGGCACAGCTAAAATCGCCCGACGATTTTTTAGGTTACGAGCTGGGTTCACACTTTACCCCGCACCATAAAGTAGCCGATTATTTTAGACAAACCGCTACGGCTTCTGTTAAAAACATGAAATTGATAGAATATGGTAAAACCAATGAAGGCAGGCCCTTAATGGTGGCAGTTGTTTCTTCACCAGAAAACATAACCAAACTCGAACAGATCAGGAACAATAATTTGGTTTTGGCAACGGGTACCAATAATAGTGTGGATTTAACAAATCAGCCTGCCATACTCTGGTTAAGTTATAATGTACATGGTAATGAGGCAAACTCAACTGAAACTTCAATGAAGATGCTTTATACCTTGGTTTCGGGTAATAATAAACCTGCAACAGACTGGTTAAAAAATACTGTTGTGATAATAGACCCTTGTTTAAACCCCGATGGAAGAGACCGTTACGTGAATTATTTTAATAGCGTGGTGGGTAAAACACCCAATGCTGATCCGTTATCAAGAGAACACATAGAGCCATGGCCAGGCGGCAGACCAAACCATTATTATTTTGATCTGAACCGCGATTGGGCCTGGCAAACCCAGGTTGAAAGCCAGCAAAGGTTAGCGCTGTATAACCAATGGATGCCACAGGTACATGTAGATTTTCATGAGCAAAGCTATAATGAACCTTACTATTTTGCACCTGCGGCAGAACCGGTTCACCAGGACATTACGCCCTGGCAAAAGAGTTTCCAGGTAGTGGTAGGTAAAAACAATGCCAGGTATTTTGATGCAGAAGGTTGGCAGTATTTCACCAAAGAGCGTTTTGATTTACTATATCCATCTTATGGCGATACATATCCTTTATACAATGGATCAATAGGCATGACCTATGAACAGGGTGGAATCAGGGCCGGGTTATCGGTGGTGACCAATGATGGCGATACGTTAACCTTAAAAGACCGCATCGCACATCACTTTACAACAGGAATGTCGACCCTTGAAGTAACTTCCTTAAATCATCAGAAGTTATTAGAGGAATATAAAAAATATTTCCAGCAGGAATTAGCCAATAGTCCGGGTGTTTATAAAAGTTATATCATAAAAGCGACTAATTTGTCACGCTTAAAAAAACTGGCTGAACTGCTAACCAAAAATAAAATCGAATTTGCTTTTGGTGGTGATAAAACGGGAAGAGGTTATGACTATGATACCCAGAAGGAAGAAAGTTTTAGCATCGCCCGTAATGATTTAATTGTTAATATCCAGCAGCCAAGAGCCGTTTTGGCTAACGTTTTATTAGAACCCCAAACTCTTGTAACGGACTCTAATACTTATGATATTACAGCATGGGCCCTACCTTATGTGTACGTATTAAAGGGTTATGCCAGTAAAGAAAGTATTAAAGGGAAATATTCAGCCATTGAAGAGCCAAAGATAATCAGTAATGAGCTTGAGAAGCCCCTAGCCTGGTTGTTTAGCTGGGGAACAGGCGAAGATGTTCAGGTTTTAACGGCGCTGCAAAAAGAAAATATAAAAGTTAGACAGGCCGATCAGCCATTTGCGGTAAACGGTAAAGACTATCCTGCCGGAACCCTAATTGTGTTGAGGGCAGAAAACGAAAGACTGATCAAAGGGATGAAAGATAAGGTTGCATCGATCGCCAAAACCTTAAATAGGCCAATTCAGGCAATTAGTAGTGGTTTTGTAGAGAAGGGAAAGGATTTCGGCTCTAACGTTTACCCATTGTTAAAACAGCCTAAAATTGCCATTGTATCTGGCATGGAGGTTTCTTCTCTCGCGTTTGGCGAAGCTTGGTTTTTTCTTGAGCATGATCTAAATCTTTCACCAAGTATTATTAATGCTAAGGATCTGAATAACCTGGATATTAATAAGGTAAACACCTTGATTTTGCCGGATGGAAGTTACAGTGCATTTATAGGGGATGGTTTAACCGCATGGATAAATAAAGGAGGAAGATTGATTTTGATGGAAGATGCTATAGAAAGTGTATTCGAGAAAAAAGGATTTGATATTAAAAAGAAGGAAGCCGTTGTAAAAAAAGACGAAAAACCGGAGGCAAACAAACTTCTTTTCAAGGATAAGGACAGAGATGATTTCGAAACGACCATACCCGGTGCAATTTACCGGATCAATCTCGATGCTAGTCACCCCTTTTCTTACGGCCTGGGTAAAACCTACTACAGTTTAAAAACAGACCGTAAAATTTATGAGCCTTTTGTTAAAGGTTGGAATGTGGGTTTAATTAACGAAAAAAGTTTAATGGCCGGTGTAGTGGGTAAAAAAGCAAGGGAAGAGCTTAAAACAGGGCTTTTAATCGGTGTACAAGATTTCGGCCGCGGCAAGGTAGTTTATTTAGCTAACGACCCGTTGTTTAGAAACTTCTGGGAAGGTGGAAAAACCTTATTTGGGAATATAATTTTTTGTGGATATTAGGCGCGATTTCTACTTTTTTTGTTAAAATACGCGCTGATTTTATCGTTTCTGAATAGATTTTATTGCACATGTATGTAAAATACTTTACATTAACTATAAACAATCATTTTTGGGGCTTAAGAAAGAAAATCTCAAGCTTATTTCGTCAAACTAAACATACTTTCTGCTCAAAAGATGCATTTTTTTTCATAAAAAAAACATTTTTTTTATAATATTCCACTCATAATGTGTTGCTTAAGTCATTCAAATTCAGCCAGGAAGCAAAATTTAACATTTTGTAATATGCTTAAAATCAGGATATTAGCTATTTGTTTTGTTGGTTTGTTAAAATTTGTTAAAAAAAATTTTCTAACATGATTTGCAACACCTAAATTAGGCAATCATTAATCATTAACTAACCTATTTCATAATTATGAAAAAACTTCTACAAAGTTTGTTCATATTCTTGTGCTTGGCTACGGCTGGATATGCACAAGATCGAACAATTACTGGTACAGTTACTGCACAGGAGGATAACCTTCCAATTCCTGGGGTAAGTGTAAAAATCAAAGGTACTCAATCGGGTACGGTAACCGCAGCCAATGGTAAATATAGCCTGGTTGTAAAAAATGGCTCAATTTTAGTTTTTACCTATGTTGGTTATAAACAAAAAGAAGTAACTATTGGTGCTTCTAATGTTATTAACGCCATATTGGAAGGTGATGCTAACCAATTGACAGAAGTTGTTGTAACTGGGGCTTATGGTACAAAAACTACTGCAAGAGCTACTACTGCAAACATTCAAACGATTAGCGGCGAAAAGCTTAATACGGTGCGTGGAACAAATATCAACAACGCTTTGGCGGGTAAAGTTGCAGGTGTTCAGGTAAGAAGTCAGTCGGCAGCAGCCTTGGGTAGAAATACTCAAGTGAGGTTACGTGGTGCAGGTGGCTTTGGTACAGGTAGTGGCGCACTTTATGTTGTTGACGGAACAATTCTTCCAAATGCAGATGATGTGAACTTAGATGATATCGAAGATATTTCTGTTTTACAAGGTCCTGCTGCGGCAGCTTTATTGGGTTCACAAGCAGCTTCTGGTGCAATTTTGATTACCACTAAAAAAGGTAAGAAAACCGAGGGGGCTGGTATCACACTTAATTTAGGTGCAACATTTGAAAATGCCTATATTTTACCAAACTATCAAAACACTTATGCCGGTGGTAACTCTGCAGATCTTATCCAATACAATTGGAAAACCGGAGACCCTGTAGAGTGGCAAGCGCTTAGTGGTAAATATTATCATAACTATAGTGATGATGCAAGCTGGGGTCCGAAAATGGTTGGTCAGGAGTACATTCCTTGGTACGCATGGTATCCGGGAACTCAATATTCTTATAAAACAGCCTCTTTAACCCCTCAGCCTGATAATGCCCGTGATTATTTCAACACAGGTGTGAACTTAAATAACTCTGTTACTTTCGCTAATGCCGGTGATAAGTACAATTTCAAAATGACTTACGGTAACCAATACACGCAAGGTTTGGTACCTGGAACAAATTTGAAGAAAAATACTTTGAACTTAGTTTTAAACTACGATCTTAATAAACACTTCACTGTAGGTGCAAATATTAACTACGTTAAAACTGCACTAGGAGGTGATATTGATGATGCATACTCAAGTCAAAGTACAGGATCATTTAACCAATGGTTCCACAGGGATTTGGATATGGGTATTATGAAAGAATTGAGAGGATTGACAGTGCCAGGATTAAATGGAACCAACATTTATGCTAGCTGGAACCACAATGATCCTACTTCATATAGCGCAGCAGATCCAAAATCATTTTATGCAGGTAACTATTGGTATAACTTCTATACTTATTATGATTTGTTAAACAAATTAAATCAAAGAGATAGATTGTACGGTAACGTATATTTAACTTATAAAGTTAATGATGACCTGAAGTTTACGGGAACTTACCGTAAACAACAAAACACAACGTTTACTGAAGATAAATATAGCTCACGTTTAAATGATAGTGGTACGCAAACTACTGGTAACGATCCACAGGCTAGAGGTTACTATTATACTGCTAATACTTATTCAAATAGAGAGAACTACGAATTATTAGGGCAGTACACTAAAAAAATTCAAGATTTCACAATTGATGCAACAGTTGGTACTGATATTTTCAGGGCTGATTATAAAGACAATACTGCACAAACCGATAATGGTTTAGTAATTCCTGATCTTTTTACAGTTCAAAACTCTGTTAATCAACCTATAATAGGAAACACTAGATATATCGAAAAATATAGAGCTGTATTTGGTAAAGTTACTTTAGGTTACAAAAACTTCTTATTTTTAGAAGGAACTCTACGTAATGACTGGTTCTCAACATTACCTAAGGTGAATAATAATGTACTATCTAAATCAATTGGTGGATCATTCGTATTCAGCGATTTATTACCAAAAGAAAGCTTTGGCTGGTTATCAAATGGTAAATTAAGAGCGTCTTATGGTGAGATCCCTCAGGCATTATCTGATCAATCTGGCCGTTTTGGTGCATATGTTTACCCTGGCTTTGCGTATGGTGTAAATGCATTAAAATGGAATGGTAACTTACTAATGTCTACTCCTGATGTACTTGTTGATCCTGATATCACTGGTGCAGTATCATCAAACTATGAATTGGGTATTGATTTAGGCTTCTTGAACAACAGAATCACTTTGGCAGCTACGTATTGGGATGCAACGGAGAAGAATTTCCCAAGATCTGTATCAATCAATCCGGCATCTGGCTTTAGTTCAATTATTACCAATATTGGTCAGATCAATAAAAGAGGTTTAGAGTTTCAATTAACTGGTCGCCCAGTGGCATCACCAAACTTTTCGTGGACGATTTCAGGAACATACGCGAACTTATTGGATAATAAAGTAGTAGAGGTAAGTAAAAAATATGCCATTACTCGAATTTCAGGGGTAGATGCTGTTTGGGGTACAACTATGCCATATATGGTGCACGAAGAAGGTAAACAGTGGGGACAGATTTTCGGAAATGGAAAGAAAAGAAATGCAGATGGCGTTCCATTGTTGGATGCTAGTGGCCATTTTGTAAATGATCCAAACGTATTTTTTGGTAGCGTTCTTCCAAAACACACTGGTGGTTTGCAAAACTCATTTACCATATTCAAAGATTTCAATGTAAGTGCTAATATTGATTACCAATTTGGAGGAAAATTTGTTTCCTTATCAAATATGTGGGGTTCATATAGCGGTTTAACTGCTCGTACTGCTGCCTTGAATGATAAAGGTGTTTCTGTACGTGATAACCCTGCTGATGGTGGTGGTGTAAGAGTTGATGGTGTTGACGCTACAACTGGCCAGCCGAAAACTTATTATTTGAGCGCTATTGATTATTACCAAGGTCTTTACAACTCTAGAACATTTGATGACTACATCTATGATTTAACCTTCATTAAATTGCGTGAGGTATCAATTGGGTACAACATACCCGTTAAAAAGTTGGGCATTGGTAAATATATCCAGAATGCAACTTTCTCTGTAATTGCGCGTAATCCGGTTTTAATTTATGCTAAAACAAAAGATTTCGATCCATCAGAGGTATCTGCAACAAGCGGTGAAACTGCTCAATTACCAGGTACAAGAGGATTTGGTTTTAACTTAAGAGTAGGTTTCTAATCTAGAAAAACAAAAGAAATTATTATGAAAAAGAGATTTATATATGCATCCTTAATTGGCTTGGTGCTTGCCAGCTCAGTGGGATGTAAAAAAATAGAGGATTTTGGTGTTGCTAATGATAATCCAGCAGCAACTACTACTCCGAGGGTTGATGCCTTGTTAACTAATTCGATCGCAAGTTTACCAGGTTTTGCCTTTTATGTAACAGGTGGCTATTATTCACAGTACTTTTCACAAAGTCAATATCCTGATGCGATGTTGTATTCGTTAGATCAAAGTGCATTTACCGGAGCTTACAGCGGCATACTTTATGACTTGGAAAATATTCAGTTGGTGAACACAAGCACCAATCAAAATCAGGTTGCCAAGATACTTCAACAGTACGTGTATTTTCAATTGACTAATCGTTGGGGAGACATACCTTACAGTCAGGCATTAAAGGGAATTACCGTAAATGCCCCAGCCTATGATACACAGGAAGCGATTTATAAAGGAATGTTGGCTGCATTAACTACAGCAGCAACTTCCTTTAATTCATCTGCAATAACAGGCGATATTATGTTCAATGGTGATGTTGCGGCCTGGAAAAGAGTAGCAAACTCATTAAGGTTGGTAATCAGCATTCAGTTATCGAAAAAATACCCTGGTGCAAATGATTATGCAGCAACGCAGTTTAAAGCGGCTTTAGCTGATGCAGGTGGTGTAATTACTACAAATGCACAGAACATGCAAGTTACGCCGGCTGCTCCAAATTTCAGAAACGTGATTTGGGATGGTTATAACGGTCGTAAAGATTATGGCGAAAGCAAAACGATGACTGATTTAACAGCTAGTTTGAGCGATGCAAGACAAGCCGTATTTGGTGGCGCGAGTGAACAAGCAGGCAATGTAACAACCTCAAGCGTAGGTATTCCTTACGGCGGAGATAAAGCATCAACTGAAGGTTTTACAAATAATAACCCTACCTGGGCACGTGTGCTGCGTGGTGATAAACGTGATCAGGCTAGCCCTGTTTTCATTATAACTGCTTCACAAATTGCATTAATCAGAGCTGAAGCGGCTAATCTGGGTTGGACTACCGAAAGTTTGTCTGATTTATATACTCAAGGTATTACATTATCATACGAGCAATGGGGAGTTGGAACACCTTCGGCTGCTTATTTGGCCAATGCCAGCGTTGCTGTCGGAGCTGTTGGTGCTGCTAATAATGTGAGAAATATTTCAACTCAACGTTATTTGGCAAGTTATCCTGATGGACAACAAGGATGGAACATTTGGAGAAAAACAGGATTTCCTGCGCTTACACCAGCTTCTGCTGCTGCAAATTCATCAAAACAAATTCCAAGAAGAATAGCTTATTCTCCAACTGAACAAACTACTAACAAAGCAAACAACGATGCGGCTATTGCTCGTTTAACTGGTGGTAACACTCAGGATGCTAGAATGTGGTGGGATCAATAATCATTAACGTTTAAATTAACTAAAATGAAAAATCATTTATTAAAATATGCTGGTATTGCGTTATTATTGGCGCTAACAGTAACTGGGTGCAGAAAGGACGCATTTGAGGGCGAAGAGACCCTGGAGAATGGAGCTACAAGAGTAAAGATATCAGAAGGAACAAATCCATCTTTCTTTCTCGAAGCTGGTTCTGGGATACAAAAACGTAAGCTCTTTACGGTAACTAAAGCTGCTGCTAGCCAGGCCGTTAACAATGCGGCTGCAACTATTACCTTAACTTATGCACCTGATTTAATTGCAAAATATAATACTGATCATGCTACTGGTACTCCTGCGGTTCCTGATACCTATGAAATGCTTCCAGAAGCACTTTATACCACCTTTCCAGGAGTTACAAGGACGAGTACAGGATACACCATTAATCTTGCTCCAGGAGAATTTGCGAAATCTTTCGATATTAATCTAAATTTTGCTGCATTCGATTTTTCTAAAAAATATATGTTAGCTTTTAGAATTGCCGCAACAGGTATTGATGGAGAGGTTACTGTTCAAAACCAACTCCTTGCCATAGTAGGTGTTAAAAATGCCTATGATGGAGTGTATTCTGTAGCTGCGGGTACAGTTACCAGATATACTGCGCCAGGCGTTCCAGCAGGCGATGCGCTTAGTGGAAATATGGCAGGCAACCCTGACGTGAGGTTGGCAACTACCGGGGCTACTTCATTAAGAATCGAGGGCCTAAATTGGGCAGCTGCTGGCGGTGGTGTTGGAGGTGTAGATCCAATTACATTGACCATTAACCCAACTACTAACCAGGTTACCTCTATTAGTTCTACGGTGGCGACAAGTATGAAAATTGTTCCGGGAGCTGTTAATAAATATGATCCTGCTACGAAAACTTTCACCTTGAACTTTGACTGGAACCAAACCGCAAACAAGCGGGAAATATTGGGCTTAGTTATTACATACAAAGGATCAAGATAATTTCCAGAAATCATTAAAAAGCTCTCTTCTAAGGAAGGGAGCTTTTTTGTTTGCAGTGCATTCTAAATTTTTAAGATGCAACAATACACTTTCAAGCAGGTTAAGCCCTTAGGGTACTGTAATGTATACGGTGTTATGGGTAAAACCTTAACGATAAAGCTTACTACAGGTTTTAATCTAGCTTGGTAACAATACCTCCTGATGTGAGTATAAGCTGGGATGAGCTTTGGTCTTTCATGGGAGAAATTAAAATAAAAAACCAAACTATAGGTTTTTTTTATTTTAAAGATTAAATTTGATACAACCTCATCAAATACTTATTATGAAAAAAATATTCTTTTTATTGATTGGTACAATAGGATTTCTTACCGCCGAAGCTCAAGTGTACAGAAGTGTGAATATGGGAGGCGATCGTCAAACCATACGTGCAAAAAGAACAGATGCTGATTTTGAAGGCTCCCCATACTTGTTTAGTGATTGGCAAAAAGCAGTGGTGCAATTCGGATCAGGTATTGAACCCTCCTCAAGCGAAGTGAAATATGATTTGCTTGCCGACTTATTAGTGCTGAAAGGAAAAGATGGCGAAGAATATGAGTTCAAGGATCAACCGAAAGAATTTTTGCTAACCTCAACAAAAGAGCTGTATAAAAATGGCTTTGCCCCTGTTGATAAATTTACAGATAAGACTTTTTACCAAGTCATTTATGATGGTAAAGTTAAGTTTCTTAAAAAAACAACAAAAACTGTAATTGAAAGCAAAGGTTACAATACAGCAACGGTAACAAGAAAAATAGCTGATGATACTCAATACTATATTGTTAAGGCAGAAAATAAACCAATTAAAGTAAAGTATAATGAAAAGTCAATTGTTGCTGCCCTAGGTAAAAGCGAAGAACTAACAAAGTACGCTAAAGAGAACAAATTAGATATAAAATCTAGCGATGGTATAATTAAGCTGTTAAGCTATTATGATACGCTTTAGAAATTTTTGTTATGTAGATTTCAATAAGGGGCGTTTATAAGAGCGCCCTTTTTTATGCAAAGTTTAAGCCTTTCAGAATCCAGTATATGACTTTCGATTCTTGTATTGAATTTATGGCTAAATCGGAGGTGTGCTAAGGTTCACCTTTTGACTGTATATTTGACCTCCTGACAAATAGCATAATCTACCTTCAGTATCGTATGATAGATTAGATGCATTATTTTAGAGCAGCGTTTTCTTTATAGAAGTAATTGTACTTACTAAGCCTCAATATTATTATCTTCTGCCCGCCTATAGCCCTACTCACTTCCATACCCGAGCTGGCCAGTACTTTGTTTTGCTAATGCACTTTAAACTGTTTCGGATAGATGGATATGTGGCTGTATGCCAGGTGCGCAAAAAAAACCGATAATGAAATGGGTATATTACTTTACGAATTAATTTGATAGTTGATTTTTAAGCGCTTTGGAGGATAAGATAGAAAATCTAGCGGAAAAATGGCATGATTTTTTCTGAAAATAACTCCCGCTTTTAATGACGATAATTGATATAAATTGCCTATTATAAGTTAAAATATGATAACTTGTAGTTCTAGAGGCCCTTTCTTTGAGGAAAAATCCCCCAATATGCCTTTTTAAACAGACAGCTTTATTGTCAAAACAAAGTCATTATAATGGCTTGTTTTGTTAAAATTTGTTAAACTATTAGCAAACTCTTTTATATTTAGCGATTCAAATAACTATTTCATTTACTAACTTAAATTTCATGAAAAAACTTCTACAAAGTTTGTTCTTATTGATGTTTGTTGCTATTACTGCAATGGCTCAGGAGCGAACAATTACTGGAACGGTAACATCTGCTGAGGATAATATCGGCCTTCCAGGTGTAAGTGTTAGAGCCATCGGTTCGCAAGCAGTAGCAGTAACAGGCGCTGACGGAAAATACACCCTACGAATCGGCTCTGCTGTTTCAGCAATTCAATTTTCTTATATCGGCTTTACAAGCAAAACAGTAAATGTTCCTTCATCCAATACCCTTAACGTGGGATTAGCTTCTGATTCGAAGAGTCTTGCCGATGTTGTGGTTGTGGCTTATGGTACGCAGAAAAAAGAGTCTATTACGGGTTCTGTTTCTAGTATTAGCGCAAAAGACTTGGAAAAAAGAACTGTAACTAATATTACGGCTTCATTACAAGGATCAGCGCCAGGTATTTCTGTATTGGCTTCTAATGGGCAACCAGGTAATAGCTCTGCTATCCGTATTCGTGGTTTTGGTTCCTATTCATCTTCAAATAGCCCGCTTATCGTTTTAGATGGTGCGGTGTATGATGGTAGTATTGGTGATATCAATCAGAATGATGTTGAGAGTATTTCGGTATTGAAAGATGCATCTTCTTCAGCTTTATATGGTTCTAGGGGCGCTAATGGCGTAATTATCGTTACAACCAAAAAAGGTAAATCAGCAGAACCAGCAATCAATGTTAACTTTAGTCAAGGATGGTCTACCCGTGGAATTCCTGAGTATGAGCGTTTAGATGCTGCTCAATACTATCCAGCGGTTTGGCAAGCGATTAAGAATAACTTAATGTTTTCAGCTTCTCCAGCGCTAACAGATGCTGCTGCGGCAACAAAAGCGTCGGCAGATGTGTTTACAAACTTAGTTTATAACCCATTCAATGTTCCTGGAGGTCAAGTTGTAGGTACTGATGGTAAACTTAATCCTAATGCATCTTTATTATATAATGATTTTAACTGGTATGCTCCTTTAGAGCGCACAGGAAAAAGAACAGATGCAAATATTAGCACATCAGGAAGAAGCGATAAAACAGATTACTTCGTGTCGTTAGGCTATTTAAAGGATAGTGGTTTCATCCTGAAATCAGACTTCGAACGTTTTAACGCACGTGTGAATGTAAATACTAAACTTAGACCATGGTTAAAAACAGGCTTGAATTTATCAGGTGCAATGTCTGATGCAAATACTGCGAGCGATGCCTCTACAGGAAACGGTTCAAGTTTTGTCAATCCGTTTTCATTTGCAAGAGGAATTGGCCCAATTTATCCTGTACACGCCTTTAACGCAGCGGGAGAGCCAATCGCCAATTCTTTAACAGGTGAGCAATGGTATGATTATGGTATTCATCCAGGAGCTGTGAATCGCCCGTCAGGAGCTTCTCCGGGTCGAAACGTTGTTTATGAAACCATGCTTAATGATAATGCTTATAGAAGAAACCAGTTAAGTGCAAGAAGTTATATTGAGGTGAGATTCTTGAAAGATTTCACTTTCACTCCAACAATTAGCATGGATTTGAGAAACAATAATGTTGATCAGTTCCAAAACCCAATTGTTGGTGATGGTGCGGGTTCGAATGGTTACAAGTTCCAAAGTAATGCGGTTACTAAATCATACACCTTTAATCAAATCTTAAATTATAACAAAACAATCGGAAAACACACGATTTCAGTATTAGCAGGCCACGAAAACTACAACTTTAAATATAGAATATTCCAGGCTGACAGAACAAATATGGTTGCTCGTGGTAATACAGAGTTTGCAAATTTTGTTACATCATCTAGTTCATATGGTAGAGAGGATAACGACCGTATTGAGTCTTATTTATCTAAAGTTAGCTACAATTATGATGATAAATATTTCATTGATGGATCGTTAAGACGTGATGGTTCTTCAAGATTTTCTGCAGAACAAAGATGGGGAACATTTTTCTCAGCAGGAGCAACTTGGGCCATTAAAAAAGAAAACTTCTTAAAAGATGCAAGCTGGTTAGATGATTTAAGACTAAAAGTTTCTTACGGTCAAGTAGGTAATAATGCCTTGCTTGACGGTAGTGGAAATAATAGATATTACGGAGATAGAGCCTTTTTTGATCTAGGTTCGAATAGCAATACGGAAGGCGGTGTTTTATTGGCATCTATTGCTACACCTGATTTAACCTGGGAAAAACAAAACACGCTAAATACAGGAATTTCATTTGCGTTTTTTGGGAGAAGATTATATGGTGAATTAGAATACTACAACAAACAGGTAGATGATTTAATTTTCAGTGTTCCGCAGCCATTATCTGCAGCGGTTACTAGTGTTTATCGTAACATTGGTGCCATGTATAACAGAGGTTTTGAGCTTCAATTGGGTGGCGACATTATTCGCGAACAGGATTTTACCTGGGGCCTAATCACCAACTGGAGTATTTTTAAGAACAAGATTACTAAGCTTCCTCCAGAAACCCCAACAATTATCAGTGGAACTAAAAAACGAGAGGTAGGACATGGAATCTATGACTATTGGTTAAGACAATACGCAGGTGTTGATCCAAACGATGGCGCTGCATTGTATGTACCTGCTGATGGAACGCTTCCTGCAAACATTCGTACCGTGAACGGTGTACAGTATGTAACCAATCAATCATTTGCAAAATTTGATTATTCAGGTTCGGCAATTCCAGATTTGATGGGCTCTTTTGTAAATACATTCAGTTACAAAGATCTATCGTTATCATTTATGGTAAATTACCAAGTTGGTGGCAAAGCTTATGATTCTGTGTATCAGGGCTTAATGAGTACGGGCTCTTATGGCGGTGCATTGCATCAAGATATCTTAAATTCTTGGACTCCGGCAAATAATACTTCCAGTACACCAAGAGCTGATTTTGGAGCTACTGCAAATACTAACGCAACATCCAACAGGTGGTTAATCGATGCTTCTTATTGGAGCTTACGTAATATTAACTTATCATATAATTTGCCTAAAGCTTGGTTAAACAAAATTAAGGTGCCAAGTGCCCGTATTTTTGCAACAGGCGAAAACTTATACCTTCATTCAAAAAGAAAAGGATTAAATCCTTCTGAATCTTTTGACGGTGTAAATGGTAATACCTATCCTCAAAGCAGAAACTTTAGTTTGGGTATTAATTTAACCTTATAATCTTTAAAAATAGCGTAGAAAGAGATATGAAAAAGCTTTTAATATTAACCAGCTTAGTGGTAGCTTTAATCGCTCCCGGCTGTAAAAAGGAATACCTGGAAACCAAGCCAACCGATCAGATTGCTTTGGAAGAGGTGTTCACTTCAACAACAAATGCAAATGCTGTAGTCAGTGGTATTTATGCCTATATGAATACCAGAACTACAACCACCACCTCAAACGCACAAGGTAAACCAGGTGTTGGTGGTATCCTGTTGGGTATTGATTTTATGGGAGAGGATTTGCATCAGGCAGCAGCTACATGGTTCACTTCAACTGGTGAGGGCAACTATGTGTCGCCACGAACTGATACACATCCGAGTAACCTATACTATTACCGTACCTTTTACCGTATGATTAACAACGCTAACTATGTGCTTGATAACATAGATTTACCAAGCGTAACAGGATTAGAGTCGGAAAAAATTAGATTGAAAGCAGAAGCTTTAACTATTAGAGCCTATGCATATTCGTATTTAGTGCAATTTTACGGAACAAGATATAATGCTGCAGCAAAACCAAATGTTCAATTGGGCGTTCCATTGGTATTAACCACAGCCGACATTATAAAGCCGCGTGCTACGGTAGAAGATGTTTACACTCAGATAGTAGCTGATTTGGATAAGGCAATTGCTTTAAATTCTACCACTAAGACAAACAAAACACATGCTGATGTTTGGGTGGCAAGAGGTTTAAGGGCAAGAGTTGCTTTAACCATGCAAGATTATCCGAACGCAATTAAATTTGCAAAAGATGTGATTGATGGTGGTAAATATCCATTAATGAGCCAATCAGATTATGTAAGTGGTTTTAACAATAATGCGTTATCTGAATTCATGTGGTGCGCAATGCCTACTACTGAGCAAGGAGATACATTTGGATCCTTTTATGGTCAAATTGCTTATAACGCAAATACCACTTATATGCGTGGTACACCAAAAATGATTAATTCAAATTTATATAATCAAATACCTGTTAATGATGTAAGAAGAAAATTATGGGAACCAGCTCCTACAGCGGCTAACTTTCCACTTCCTACGGCAGCATTTACACGTCGTGCATACATGAGCAGAAAGTTTTCTGTAAAAACGGTTGGCGACCCTTCTTTAGGAGATACACCTTGGATGAGAAGTGCAGAAATGTATTTGATTTTAGCAGAAGCATATGCACGTAGCGGTCAGGATCTACTTGCGCAAACTGCATTGTTTGATTTGGTTAAAGTAAGAGATCTAACCGCAGTTAAAACGGTTAAAATCGGAACTGCGTTGATTGATGAAATCATGATTAACCGCAGAGTAGAACTTTGGGGTGAAGGTTTCAGATATTTAGATCTAAAACGTTTAAATTTACCTTTAGATAGAACTGCTGCAAATGTTCCTAATTATGTAGGTACATCAGTAGCAAATCTTTTAACTATCCCTGCGGGCGATGTTAAATTTTTGTTCTTAATTCCTCGTGATGAGTTGAATGCAAATCCTCTCATTCCACAGAGCGCTCAAAACCCATAAATCAAAATCTTAAGATTCTTAAGGGCTGTCTATCCAGACAGCCCTTTTTTTTTGGTCATTAACTATACCTTATGTTTTTGTCAAATAAAATGATATTTTCCATCTGTTTCATTCTACTAAATAGGAGTATGAAATTTTTTGTTGATACTTTATTACTTTTCATCGTATCTAACCTGGATTTTTAAGTTGTATTGCTATCTTTCTCAAAATATTCTCAAAAATTCATGTTTTCAGGGTTGATAATCTGATTTTTTTGCCTTTTCTTTTGCTTTTTTTTGCGGATATTATTTGTAATAAATGGTTTTAAATGTTATTTTGGGTTAATTATTAACCAAACTAATTTGAATTTCATGAAAAAACTGCTGATTGGTTTATTTTTGTTGTTATTTATTGCTCAATTTGTGGTGATTCGATGCAGAACAACCGCCAAAGAACCTCCTGATTATAAATATGGCTCAATCTCCGCTCTAAAAGCCTAAAACTGGAAAAATTGCTGTTAGAATCACCGAGATAATTGTCAACGAGAGGACCGTATTAGAATTTTTGCCAAAAATTTGCGGCCTTATCAGATAAATAAGGTTAATAATGGCATTAGGTTTTATTTAATGTTATGATAGAGCAGGGCATCTATCCTGATTTTTTATCGATTAATAATCAGTTCATTTCTAGCGTACATTTCTATTGATGAAATATAGCTTTCAGTACGTAAAATTTGCATTACAAAATACTAAATCATATATTGGATTATTATTAACTAAACTAAATTATTTTTATGAAAAAACTTCTACAAAGTTTGTTCATATTGCTATTTATTGCCACCTCAGCAATAGCGCAAGATCGAACAATCACTGGAACTGTTACGGCCCAGGAAGATGGATTACCTCTCCCGGGCGTAAGTGTAAGAATTAAAGGTGCAACTGGCGGAACCACAACCGGTGCAGATGGTAAGTATTCACTAAGAGTTAATGGCAGAGCAACCGTATTGGAATTCTCCTATATCGGTTTTTTAAGCCAAACCAAAACTATCGGCGGTAATGTGGTCAATGTACAGCTACAAAGCGATTCTAAAACATTATCTGATGTAGTTGTAACGGGCTATACCACACAATCTAAGAGAGATGTTACGGGGTCAATAGCAAGTGTAAGTGGAGAAAAACTTAAAAACGTACCAGTTCAGAGTTTTGAGCAGGCACTTGCAGGTAAAGCGGCAGGTGTAAACATCATTCAGCCAAATGGAGTTTTAAATAACCCTCCTGTTTTTAGGGTGCGTGGTTTTAACTCTATCTCTTTAAGTTCTTATCCATTAATTATTGTTGATGGTATACCTGTATTTACGGGCGACCAATCGGCTAACAGTGCTGCAGGTAATGCATTGGGAGACATCAACCCAGCTGATATCGAGTCAATCGATATCTTAAAAGATGCGGCATCATCTGCAATTTATGGTTCTAGAGCGGCCAACGGTGTTGTCGTAATTACAACAAAAAAAGGAAAGCAAGGCAGCACTAAAATTAACTATGAAGGATGGGTAGGAACTACAAAAGCCCAAAACCTTACTCCTTTATTAAATGCAGCAGAGTATGTTCAGATTAAAAATGAATCAAGAACAAATATCGGCCTTGCACCAGCATTTTTTCTACAAACTAAATCAGATGGATCTCAGGTAGAAACAAATTGGTATGATTATGCCTATAGAACTGCAACATCTCAAAACCATGCCTTAAATTTTTCTGGAGCAAACGAAAAAACATCATATTATGTTTCGCTTGGTTATAGCAATCAAGAAGGCTTTATTTTGGGAAATTCATTCGAAAGAAAAAATGGCAGGGTAAATTTAGATCATAAGTTATTTAAGAATGTTACTATCGGAACTAATTTTTCTTATAGTAATACCATGAACCGTGCGCCAAACACAGGCTCGCTTCCTGGGCAAACCTTTTCAACTGTAGGTTTGGGTAGGTTAGCCATTGTGTTGCCCCCTAACGTTGCCGCTTATAATGAAGATGGATCTTATAACGTGAATGGAAGTGCTGTTGGTTTAGGCGCGAATACAATCGCGTCGAATTATCCAAATGCTGCGGTTTTGGTAAATGAGGATAAAAATACATCAGAAAGTGATCGGATTATTGCTAATGTTTATGCCTCTATTCAATTGGTTAAAGGATTGAGTTTTAAAACGACTTATGGATTAGATAATTTAAAGATTGACAACAATGCTTTTGTAAACCGTTTACAGGGCGATGGTGTTGCTTATAATGGTGGTGCTACCAGTAGCTTTGTTAAGAATGCCAGGTGGAACTGGTCTAATACACTAAACTATGCAAATACCTTTGGCGATCATAGCTTAGGTGCCTTAATTGGTGCTGAAGATCAACAAACCAAATCGGATGGTTATGGCGCTACCAGACAAAATGTAATTGATCCTTTTATTAAAGTATATCAGGGAGCCTTTGGTATTATTACCCCATCAGGATTAGTACAAGGAGATAATTCATTCCGGTCTTATTTTGGAAGTTTAAGCTACGATTATAAGAAAAAATATTACTTATCTGGTTCATTCAGAAGAGATGGTTATTCTGGCTTATCAGCAGGTAATAAATATGGTAATTTTGGAGGAGCTTCAGCAGGTTGGGCAATCTCTGAAGAAGGTTTTTATAAAAACTCAGGCTTAAGTAAAGTATTAACCCGTATTAAATTACGTGGTAGTTATGGTGAAGTTGGTAACATTAATATTGGTAATTACCCATCTCTATTTTTGTATAATCCAGGTTTATACGGATCTGATGCAGCGTTATCATTCGCTCAGGCGGGTAATCCTGAGCTTAAATGGGAAACCAGTAAAAAAGCCGATGTTGGTGTTAATTTAGAGTTTTTGGACGGCAGGTTCTCTCTGGAAGTAGACTATTATCATAATAATATCGACAACCTGGTTCAAAATGCTCCTCAGGCACCTTCAAAAGGTGTTCCAGGTAACGCCATTACAACAAACGTTGGTAAAATGTACAATAAAGGATTTGAATTTACTGTAAACTCAAGAAACATCGATACGGATGATTTTACATGGTCTAGCACTTTTACCTTTAGTACACTAAAAAATGAAGTTACCGCTTTAGGTAATAACAATGCAGATCTTTTTGGTGCCACTTCTTTAGAAACGGCAAACATTACCCGCGTTGGTTATCCAATCGGATCGATTTATACTGTACAAACAGCTGGAGTTGATCCGGCAACAGGAGAACGAATTTTTATCAACAGAAATGGAGAGAAATTGAGATTCAGTTTCCAAAGAGCAACAGCTGCCCGTTATCAATACCTTGATGGACCTAAGGCAGGTCAAAATGCACCTGCAATTGATGCCGCACTTGATGCTGTAATTGATGGACCTTCAATTCCGAAATGGTTTGGTGGGCTTGACAATAATTTCCGTTATAAAAACTTCGATCTTACCTTGGGTTTAACCTTCTCGGGCGGTAATAAACTTTATTATGGATCATTAGCGGGTCTTCGCGATCAACGTTTTTGGAACAATGAAGCAGGCGTATTGAACAGGTGGACTACTCCTGGTCAGGTAACGGATATTCCTCGTTTGGTTTATGGTGATAATACTTCGAATGGATCGGCTTTTGCACAATCTCAAAATGTTTTCTCTGGTAATTTCTTAAAAGTTAGAAACCTAGCTTTGGGTTATACACTGCCAAAAACACTTTTAAGTAAATATGGTGTTTCGAATATTAGAGTATATGCTCAATCTAGCAATCTTTGGATTATATCAGATTATCCAGGACCAGATCCAGAGGTTTCAGTAAACGGAAACTCTACAGCAACTGGAAATAGTGGTAACCTTGCTCCTGGTGTAGATAGAAACTCTGTGCCATCGGGCAGAACATTTACTTTTGGTATTAATGTTGGATTTTAAAATTAGAGATCATGAAAATTAAAATAAATAATAAAGTAAAATATCTTTTTCTTGTCGCACCATTTTTCTTTGCAACATCATGTAAAAAGAATTTCTTAGATGCTGCACCCGATACATCCTTACCTATTGAAGATGCCTTTTCAAATCCTGCAAGAATTTTATCTCAGGTTAATGGTATTTATGCAGGCGTAAAAAATGGTCAGTTTTACGGAGGAAGATACTTAATCTACAGCGATATCCGCGGAGAGGACTTTGTGGTAAACAAACCGAACGGAGTAACAGGATTAGATACCTGGAGGTTCAATTTAACTTCGAATACCAATGAGGTTGTTAATTTATGGGGCGCAGTTTATGCTGCTGTAAACAGGGCTAATTTAGTTATTGAAGGCGTAAATGCCAATGCATCGTTACTTACCCCAGCGGTAGCGAAACAATATATTGCTGAAGCCAAATTCTTGCGTGCCCTGTGCTATTATAGCCTCTTGCAATTATATGCTAAACCTTATATAACCGATGCCGGTGCTAGTTTGGGCGTGCCGCTGAGACTTAGAGGCGAAAAGGATTTAACAGGTAACGATTTAAAAAGAAGTACAGTAGCAGAAGTTTATACGCAAATTTTAAAAGACCTAAACGAGGCCGAGCCGGATTTAGCTGTTTCGTTAGTTGGTCCTACTAGGGCATCTAGAAATACCGCAATTGCGTTTAAAACTCGGGTATACCTCTCAATGGGTAATTTATCGGCAGTAGTAACCGAAGCAAATAAGATTGTTAGTGCAACAGCTCCGTTTCAGGCCACAACTGGTGCTCCTTATAAATTGGAAGCAAACATTGCAACAGTGTTTGGTGGAACTTATGTAGGAGCAGAAGCTGTTTTAAGTCTTCCAATGGCCGATCTTGATGCCCCTGGTACACAAAATCAATTGGCGTATTATTATAATATTACTCCGAATGGGGCTGGTGGTAATGAAGAGTATTTCTTAAACCCTACTGGGATTTTTGGAAATGCAGCTTTTGCAGCCGCTTCAACTGATGCTAGAAAAGGTTTAACAACAGTTTCTGGAGCAAATACTTATTTAACTAAATTTAAGAGGCCGTCTCCATATACAGATTATATTCCCGTAATTAGATATGCTGAGGTTTTATTAAACTTAGCAGAAGCTACGGTGGCAACCGATCCTGTAAGATCTATCGCGTTATTAAACGCAGTTAGACAAAGATCCAATCCAGGGTATGTATTTCCGGCAACAGATTTATTACCGGCAAATCTTAAAAATACTATTCTCACCGAAAGAAGAATCGAATTATTAGGCGAAGGATTTAGGTCTCCAGATGTAATGCGACTTGGGGCAGGCTTTGTTGCGAAAAGTGGATCTCAGGGTACCGCTCCTGCAATTCCATTTAATACTGCAGGTTATATCTGGCCGATATCGGCTAATGAGGTTCAAAACAATAAATTGATTGTGCAAAACTAGATTTATGCCTTAACAATAAAGCCCATCGAACTTCTTCGATGGGCTTTATTGTTTTATATAGTAACCGTTTATTTCTTATCCACACTATATTTGCCCGGCCCAATAAAAATCAGTCCGAAAAATACAATGCCCAATTCTATTGCATGACTGGCACCGCCTAATCCATCTCCTTTACCAAAATGAACCAGCGCAGCTATCATCATCGTAAAGATTAATAAAATTAACGCCGGACGGAAAAACAATCCTACAATTAAAAGGAAACCACCAAAGGTTTCGGTAGCGGCGGCCATAAAACCCCAAAATATAGGTAAAAAGTCTATGCCGATTACTTTCATACTTCCTCCTAAACCAGTCCAGCCGTTTGGGCCGCCTGCAAGTTTCGGGAAACCATGGATAATAAACATTACGCCTAAACCAATGCGCAGCAATAACAAGCCTGTATTGCGGTATTTTCCTAAATTATCTAAAATTGCCATCCTATAAATATTTAAATTGAACGTTATTTGTTTCTATTTTTAAGTTCACCTCAGCACCTAAAACCATACTGAGGTTGTTATCGATATGTCCTGTTGGAAAATTAAAGCAGACTGGAAAATCGTAGTCCTTAACAATATCCCAAATTACCTCATCGGCCGTTTGCCCGAAAGAAATCTTTTCTTCTTCAATTTCAGTAAAGGCGCCAATAATCAAACCCTTTAAGGCTTTTAGCTTACCCGCCCTTTTCAGCATACGCAACATGCGGTCTATACCGTATTCTTGTTCGCCAACATCTTCCAAAAAGAGAATTTTATCGGTAAAATCCATTTCCGAAACCGAGCCCTGTACCATGGTGAGCAAAGTTAAATTGCCACCAATCAAAACCCCGGTCGCCTCTCCTGCCCGATTTTTAAAGGCGCTTTGGTAAGAATAGGTCTGTTTTTCGCCAAACAAAGCCTGCTGTAATGAAATTAAAGCTTCTGTGGTAGATTCATCAAAAGTATAGGGCATCTGCGCGTGCATACATTGGGTATTGCATTGCGCAATCAGGTGTGATAATAATACGGTAATATCGCTGAAACCTACAAACCATTTAGGGTTCCTGTTAAATTCTGTAAAGTCCAGGTCATCAATAATTCTGATGGTACCATAACCGCCACGGCCCGAAATAATGGCTTTTATAGCGGGATCATCTAAAAAACGCTGAATGTCTTTGGCTCTTAAAGCATCAGTTCCTGCAAACTGGTGGTGACTGGCGTATACACTTTCGCCTACAATAACCTCCAAGCCCCAGCTTTCTAATCGTGCTATGGCATGGTCTATAGGTTTGGGTAATTTCTTTGCCGGACATACCAGGGCAATCTTATCTCCTTTTTTTAAATACGGGGGCTGCTTAATCATCTTCAAAACACTTATCTTTGCCAAATTAATAAAAATTGTTTTGGATAATAGTAAAATTAAAAGATATACCGTAACTGCAGCGCTTCCATATACCAATGGGCCAGTTCATATTGGGCACCTGGCTGGTGTTTACATCCCTGCAGATATTTATGCCCGTTATTTAAGGTCGAATAAACGCGATGTAAAATTCATCTGTGGATCTGACGAAAATGGTGTGCCCATTACTTTAAAAGCCAAAAGAGAAGGCATAACGCCTCAGGAAGTGGTAGATAAGTACCATAAGATTATTGGGGATTCTTTTAAAGAATTCGGCGTATCTTTCGATATCTATCACCGTACCTCATCACTTACCCATCACCAAACCGCTGCCGATTTCTTCGAAACCCTTTACGATAAAGGTGTTTTTACCGAAGAGGTTACCGAGCAATATTACGATGCCACTGCAAAACAATTTTTGGCCGATCGTTACATTACCGGTACCTGCCCAAAATGTGGTAATGAAAATGCTTATGGCGATCAATGCGAAAACTGTGGCTCTACGCTTAATGCGACCGATTTAATCAATCCGAAATCGACCCTATCTGGTGATAAACCAATTTTAAAAGAAACTAAAAACTGGTTTCTGCCGCTTGATAAATATGAAGACCGTTTACGTACCTATATCGAAAGCCATAAAGAGTGGCGGCCGAATGTGTACGGCCAGTGCCAAAGCTGGTTAAATGCAGGCTTACAGCCAAGGGCCATGACCAGAGATTTAGATTGGGGTGTTCGTGTTCCGCTTCGCGATGCCGAAGGTAAAGTGCTTTATGTGTGGTTCGATGCGCCTATTGGCTATATTTCTGCCACCAAAGAGCTTTGTAACTACGCCAAGCTTGATGTGTGGAACCCTAAAGCCGAAGAATATTACATCAGTAGCTACGAAAATGATAAATGTGGCTGGGAAGAATACTGGAAAAGCGACGAAACCAAATTGGTACACTTTATCGGTAAAGATAATATCGTTTTCCACTGCATTATTTTTCCTGCAATGTTAATGGCCCATGGCGAATATACCTTGGCCGATAATGTGCCGGCAAACGAATTTTTAAACTTAGAAGGCCAAAAAATATCAACTTCTAAAAATTGGGCAGTTTGGCTGAACGAATATTTAAGAGAGTTTGAAGGAAAACAAGATGTATTGCGTTATGTATTAACCGCAACAGCTCCCGAGACCAAGGATAACGATTTTACCTGGAAAGATTTTCAGGCGAGAAACAATAATGAATTGGTGGCCATTCTGGGTAACTTCGTGAACAGGGTTGTGGTACTTACGCACAAGTACTTTGGTGGTTCAGTGCCTACCTGCATGGAAATTACAGCTGTAGATCAGGCTGTTATTGATGAATTGGCTGGCTACCCTGCCAAAATCTCTGCGTCTATCGAAAATTATCGCTTTAGAGAGGCCTTATCCGAAGTGATGAATGTTGCCCGTTTAGGAAATAAATACCTGGCCGAAACCGAGCCGTGGAAAATCATTAAAACGGATGAGGACCGGGTAAGAACGATATTGAATATTGCGCTTCAAATTGCCGCCAATATTCAGATCCTGATTGAACCTTTCTTGCCATTTACAGCAGAAAAGTTAATGAAGATGCTTCAAAATGGCGGTCATGACTGGGAAGATGCGGGTACAGTAAGCCTGTTAAAACGTGGCCACGAAATTGGCGAAGCTGTACTCTTGTTTGATAAAATTGAAGATGCAGCGATCGATTTCCAGATTGAGAAACTAAACCAAAGCAAAGCCAGCAATGCAGCCAGTAATGTAGTTGCTGTTCCGGCAAAAGAAAATATCCAGTTTGACGATTTCTCGGCAATGGATATCCGTGTAGCCACCATTGTTGCTGCCGAAAAGGTAGAGAAAACAAAAAAACTATTAAAATTAACGGTAAATACCGGTATTGATGAAAGAACAGTGGTTTCGGGCATCGCCGAATATTATAAACCTGAAGATATTGTTGGTAAACAGGTAAGTATAATCGTAAATCTTGCCCCACGCGAAATCAAAGGGATTTTATCACAGGGAATGATCCTGATGGCCGAAAATGCCGAAGGCAAACTCACTTTTATGGCACCTGTAGAAAAGTTTCCGGAGGGTAGTGTAATTAGATAACGTTTGCCTGTCCGTAATTAAATATAAGCCATTTGAAATTAATCAAATGGCTTTTTTTATTGCTTAGCCCTATGCAATACTCCTAAAGGGTGGCTGTTGTAATTTGTTTTTTAAAGACAATTCCCTTAGATAAATGCTTGTTAAAATGAATTCTCTTGCGACAAAACTTTTGTTATATTTGCGCAACAAATGGTCCCGTAGTTCAACGGATAGAATAGAAGTTTCCTAAACTTTAGATATGAGTTCGATTCTCGTCGGGACCACTTCCTTAGATTCAAACCAGAACATTGTCGCGCAAATCGTTGATTTTCAAGACTTTGTTTTGGTTTTTATAACACATTAAGACTCGTTTTCGACCATTTTGAATGGTCAATTTAAGTGAGTCGAAAACTGACGATTTTTTGTAAAACCCTGTAGGTCAGTGAATTGATTGAAACATCAAAACCAGAATTTTTCCGAAATGTTCGGGTGCTGGATTATTTTGTAAAATATTGATTTACAGCCCGTTCGACTGACGAACATCTTGATGACTCACTGGCTCAAATGTACATTTGTTTAATTTTAAATGTATCATTATGAGTTACAATTTTCATCTTTTATTCTATCTGAAAAGACCAAAAAATTTTATCAAGGGCGAGATGATGCCCATCTATTTACGGATTACCGTGAAAGGAAAACATTAGGAATATTCTGTCGGCAGGGAAATTGTTCCCAGCTTCTGGTCTGCGCTTAAAGGAAAAGGCACTGGCCTGCGCGAGGAGATACGGGAACTTAATGATTATCTGGACACGCTGGCCTCAAAAGTTCGACGGTTTCATACCTCTCTTGAGAAGTTTAACTTTGACAATATCGGCCGAACTGAACTGAGAAAATGGCGGCGATGTTTTGTTGTCAATTTGCAGTTAATTACCGGATTTGAGGTAACGGTAGTATTGTTAAGAACTCCAGTTCAATTTGGATTAACAACTCGGAATTTATGATTTTTTTACTGTTACTGTGCTAATTTTCGGGTTTACAATTATATTACTTTATCCATATATTATTTGTGAGCTCAACATCAGAAGGGAAACAAAGGTTCATGATAATTTTCTCATTATGGTATAATTAATTGCCATCTGTAATTCTATAAGCCACGTCAAAAAACTGATCCCATTTCGGCTCAGGGGTTGTACAGGATCTGTTTGCGGTATGTGCATAAATTTTTATATCGTCAGTGTTTGCCGCTGGCTGGCAAATCATAAATGCGTGGGTTGGTCTGACTACAGGAATTTTAAAAAAGCCATAATCCCCAATAATTGCATCTTCGATCTCAATTTCGCTAACATTTGAATATTGTTGAGAAAGCTTCTTTAGTGCAGATGTAAGTTCCTGCACCCTATAACATAATCCTTCCGTACATATCTTCAGGTTAGGTTGTTGTGCTTTGATTTCTATTCCACCGCTTTTTAAGCAGTGAGCTATAAAATGGGCACAATCGCTTAAGTTAGCCGAAGGATTATTATTGTATATACCACATACGTTATCACTAAGTGCTGCGTATTTTTTCGCATAGGCAATTGCTGCAGGATTTTTATATTTAACTGTTGATCTATCGGACTCATAGTAATTTATTTCTATTGCCGTTTTCATTTTCTTAACAGAAGATAGAGAATCAGTGATGTCTACTTCCATTTTTAATGTTTTTCTCTTTGAGCAGCTTGCGAAGAAAATACAGATGCTGATGGAAGCCATGTAAAAGAATATGCGTCTCATAATTTTTATCTTTTAGTTTATTTACGGTGTAATTTCAAATGTGCTGACCAATACAATTCTATTATTTCTGTTTTCAATAAGTTCATCAAGTGATGCAGGGTTAGCACCTTCCCAATTTTCAGTTTCTATGACCACGAGTTGAAATTCTTTATTGCTGCTGGCTACATAATCTATCTGAATTCCATTGCTATTACTTGTGTTGGGGAGTTGAATGAATGCCTCACCCCCACCTTTCTTAGCCGCTGCTTTCCAAACAAATCCTCCAGTTGGCTTTTCCCTAACTACAGCGAAGAAACTGGTTAAATTTTCTTCAGGGGTACCTTTTATAGAGGTAAGGTCAAATTCAATAGCAGGTTTGACATAACTATAACCATAACTTACCGTTAGAAGTCTTTTGCCCATGATATAAGCATATCCGGAATGGTACACATCGGATATCCTACAATCCTTGCTTAGATCTTTTGTCGTTCCCGCATTGTAGTTAAAAGAGTTTTCCTGAAAGTGAACCAGTGAAAATTTTAAAAATGGATTATGTAATTCTTTTCCTTTTTCGTCATTGACAGCCAGTTCGATGTCCAGGTACCAAAGATTATGTTGTCTATCGAATTTTGGCAAGTAGGTCATGATTCCCAAATCTTCAATATATTTAGGGCTAAAGCTCTCATGATCATCTTTATGAACCGAATTTACATCATAAATATTCTGGGGATCACGAATTACGAAATTGGCTTTTGTTAACAATACGTCCGAATTTGCATTTAAGCCATCATATGGTTTTACTGTATCTGAGACAATATCTTTTCCAACAATAGATACACAATTATTTTTAACCATTTGGTTATTATACAAGGCTTTAGGTTCGTTTACTACAAACCCTATTCTTTCGCCGTTGCCAGAGGTTAACCTTCCCCTTTCGAAGAAGATTCTTAACCGGTTCATCGTTACAGCTTTTTTAAGCGTATTACCTTCTTTCCATTCTTCAGTTACCGAAAGCAGCTTTATTCTTTTTTGATCTGAAATTTTAGGGGGCTGGGGTTTTTTATTATTTAATATTTTAATTAAAAATGGCTCTTGGGACAGTCTGTTAAAAAATTCCCTTGACTTCCTAGATTCTCCTCCCACAGATTCATCTTCTGTGCCCCACTCTTTAGGATAATAACCTGTAAACTGTGACTTATTCTTAATCCAAACCCATTTCTCCATGTACTTGGTTTCTCTGATATTATAACTCGCCTTTAAATCAACTGCATAATTTTTAAATTCATTATGGTCAGTATTGACTTTATTCAAGGTCCGCTCCATGTTTTCCAGTTGCGGAGTCACCTCAATGCTGTATTCGAAAACGGCAGGCGATTCTCCATTTTTAGCGTTAGTATTAAACTGACGGAAATTTATTTTGTTGACGGGCATTAATGGAGTCCAGTCTTCGGTAGGCGTGGTAATATGTTTAGGGTCATCAATATACTCTTCCCATTTTGCATATACTTCTATATTTCCTGTAGGTTTGGTGTTTCTAACATAGCGTGTTATTCCCCCGATGTCTCGATAGGAGTATAATTGTTCAAGATTTGCAGTTGTGATAAGTTCTACATTGGTCTGGTTTTGTTCTTTTTGGCATTTTAAAAGATTATTAAACTTCGGTCTTACCAAAGGCCTTTGAACCGCATGCACTAGAGAAAACTCAAAAGGTGGGGTCAACAAATCGTTACCGCCAAATTTCGTAAACTGGTTGGTGTTGCCAAAAGTTTCCATTTTATCTGCGAAACCATCAACCAAAATGGTGCGCGCGGTTACAAATATTTCACTTCCTTTTTTTAGACGCACGGTAATGGTTTCGTTGCTCTTACTAATGGAAACAAGATCTGAATCTTGTATATAATCACCAACAGAAATTTTCCAGGCATTAATTTTAGGATACTTCCCTGTAAAATAGAATTCTGCTTTTTCATATTCTTCATATGCTGTCGCTTTTATCAATCTATCTTTATCTTTAAAAAATTCAAGTCTAAATCCATTGGTAAGAGGATCTGGGAGATAGTTGATTTCACAGGTACCAGGATAAAAATCTTTCATCCGGGTTGATTTTAGGAACGCATCATTCTTTGTATACCTGCGGGGAGTCCCGTCAGCTGATAACACTGGGGACCAGTCCCCCTTATTGTCCCAATCCATTTTAATTTCACCCTCATTAGCGGGATAATGATGCTTGAGATACCATTGATAGGACTGTGCTATCGTCATTCCCTCCTCATTGTCGTTGAAAAGCTTGTTATGCCACATTGCCTGCTGAAACGAAATTGCTGGCGGAAGTATGTGACGTATGCTGGTTTGGGTGGTTTTGTAAATTTTGTCATCATCAACATCACTAAAATTTCTTATCACCAGGTTGTTTACACTTTCTCCTTCTCTATACTGGACAGGTGTACCATCGTCATTTAGAAGCTGGTGAAATAGCCTGAACTCAATTGGTTTAACAGGTTCGTTTCTTTTGAAAATAAATTTTTGTGTGACTAAGCAGTGCGACTTCTCTCTCTTTCTACTATCCTGATCTTCATGAAATTTGAGGAGCAAGGAATTTGGAATGGCATATTTGTTTTTGTATTCGGGAGTTAGAAATAACTGGATTTCCCGTCCAAATATCAATTTCTTATTTGTGATCTTTTCTGCAGAATAAATCAGCTGAATGGGCAGATCGCTGATGTTTGTATGAAGCCTTGAGAATTTCCCTGTTGATTTCCTTTTGTATTCTACTCCTTTGATTTCGTAATCTTCTATAAAAAACTTGCTCAACTGTTCTGTTACAAACTGTACAGATTCACTAATAGAACCTTCATCTATTGATGATTCGAAATTCTTCTCGTCTTCCTGGTTTGAAAAAACACTCGGCATACCAATGTTTTCCCCATTCCAATTGTGCATGGCCGGATCGGCAACCACTTTGGCTTCCATATTTCCAGTTGCACCCTTTAAAAAAGCATGAGTGCCAGAATCAGTATTTATTCCTACATTTTGAACCGTTAATTCCTTGGGTAAAGCAATCTTACTGCCTAGTGTTCCTTTTAAACTCACACTTCGGAGACCAATAGAGGTAAGGCCTTCACTTTCAGTGCTTTTTACCGAAAACCTATATCCACTTCTTATTCTGTAAAGATAGTTTGGCAACAAGGTGTTAGTGCTATCTGCTTGTTCCTGCACATTTCTTTCTGCACGCTGAATTTCCTCTAAAGACATGTTGTAAGTATTTACTCCAATAGTCATTGCAGCCGTATCAATTGCCAAGAGCTGTTTTCTGATCAGGTATTTTTCATATTCACTTACGCTGGGATCATCCAAAATGTCGAGATATTTTTCATATTTCTCTTTAACGGATTTCAAACTAATTAATTTACCACCAACATCATAATTAAAAGCTTCGATTTGGATCGGGACGGAATCGACCAATGGTGCTTCGCGAACAATGACTGCTTTATGTGTTGTATAAATTTTACATGGCGTACTCAAATGCTCCCAAGTTACGCCAGCTAAGGATTTAATATTTGCTTCCAGTTCACTTGAAGAAAAAAAAGACAACTCGAATTCGTGGCCGTCGTTGAAACTGAAAAAAACGTCTTCACTTACTTCGAAATCAATTATTTGCCCCATTAACCGTTGAAGAACAGTATTTGAATCAATAAAAGACCAAAACTCCAATATACTAGCGGTACTGTCATAGATAGAGCTATATCTTAAAGATTTGGCTTCTTGCAGCATCGATTTTAGCTGTATCGCATTAACTTGTTCTGAAAACGAGGAAATACCATCTAATAAACTGGCAAAGTTTTCTACTTCATCGTTAATCGAAACTAATTCTGAACGTAACGAGCTTTTAAGTGGGGTCAGTGCTTTTTTTTCCATTTTAGTAGAACTGAGTTCCGCCATCATCGATTTCCTCATCCTTTGTGCGTCCGGAACAGATCCCTTAAACATGGTGGTTACTTTGTTAAATGAAATATCCAATGTTCTACTAAAACCAAAGTTCTTGGGACTAGCAGCATCAAATGTATTAATTGGCAGGCTACCCCAAACGGCATCCACATTCTTGATCACCTCCGGAAAACACACTTTTAAACCTTTAGGATCAAGGACGGTATCTGCTTTGTTGAGTTGAGCTATTTTGAGTCCAGGAGTCTTCACTATCATAGAAAAAATAGAATCACTTTTCCCAGCAAAGTTGATCAGGAAATCCCTAAGAACATTTGTATCAGTCCCACCTTGAGGGGCATCATAATTTGGATTTAAATCTATACATAAAGAGAAGCGATATGACTTAGTACTTTGATTATAGCCATAGGGCAAAATGCTGGTAAGAATATTTTTAATAGGAGTTGCCATGTTAATCGATGTAAGAGTTAATGAATTTTTCCCATTCTTTTTGAGTAAGTGGCCTTGTTTTTCTTTCCTCACTGTTTTCAAATGAATCCGCATTAACACTCTTATCCAATGCACCTGCGTTGATGGCCATATATTTTGCTAAAAGCCTTTGTGAGGCACCTGATTGATTGTTGCCTGGCGAAGCACCTGCAAGTTTTTTGTAATAGGTAGCATCGAATGATCGTTTGAAGAAGCGGCTTATCCTAATTTCATAGGACACTGTGCATCGACCTTCTACATAACTGCCTCGGCTTCTTACGCCCATATAGAACCTGGCTGTAACCATAACAAACCAGAGTTTAACCCTGCCTTCGCACAAGAAGTAGCCTTCAATGATTACGCCTGTTGGGTCTTTTCTGTAGTATAAACCGACTACTAGTTTGACCTCCCCTCTAAGTGGGCCTAGATTTAAACCAAAGTACCCACCAAATTCTATGCTTACTTCAATGACGGTGATCCCATCTTTTGGATTCCCAATGACAATAAAATAGAACAACCCGGTATAAACACCCACTGATAGTTTTGTTCTATTCTCTGGTGTGCCTATTCCGACACCTAATTCCATCGGTCTTTTGTCAAAGTGAAGGGTATACAATATTTTAAACAAGATATCTTTAAAGCCGAACGAGGGCGCTCCTAGATAAGCAATTGGCAATAGATATTGAATCTCGATGCTTAGTGGCTGTATCTTTACAGAAAAATTATCACCCAGCAACTTGCTAAAAATACTTTCTAAGGCTTGCACAAAAGAAAATGCCCCAGCAAACTGTACATCCCTTATCTTAACTTCAAACTTGGACTTTTGGTTTGTACCAGCAATAAAACTTACCTCATTAAAATTAATAATGATGGCCTTCAATAAACTGATACCAAAGTTGTTTAACCTGTTTTCAGCAGAGGATTCGATACTACTTACAATTGCAGGAAATTTTAGCGGCTCAAAATTAATGGCGCTTTTTACACTTACTTTTAACGTTGTTTTCGGATTTGAAGAAGCTATAAATGATACGATGCCGAAATCGGCATTCTTAAACGAACTTGTTTGCCAATCGTAGTTGACTTCCTTTTTACTAACGGCTGTGAGTAGATTGTAAAGTTCGTTCAGTTTGATAAAATTATCGGCCAGTTCCTGATTGTCAGGATCCTCGAGAATCTGCTGTTTTATTTGTTGGATTTCATTTGTTAACTTCCCTACGATTCCATTAGCTGCTTGTTCTACTTGTTTTCTTAGTAACAGTTCATAATCCTTAACGGTATCACGAAGCTTCTGTTCAAGATCTTTAAGATCCTTTTTTACAATTCTTTCTATATCAGAGCGAACCTGGTTTATATCTAACCCATTTATTTTTGAAAAATTTAAATCCTTAATAGAAAGAATATCTTTCGTAAGGTCATCAGTTATTCCCAGTAATGCTTTAATCGCCTTCTGTTCTGGAATATTCGGATCCAGGCCATCCCATATCATCGATTCGCAAATGTATTTGTATGCGCCGATAACCTGGTTGCTTTCTAATACCAGCTTATTTACATCATCTTTAAATAATGTATAGTTTGCAGCATAATGAGCTGTTAGTTTTTTTCTAGCATTATCAATTTGTTGCTTGAGTTTACTCTTAAGATCGACATTTTTAATAATAGTGTTTAAAAGTGCCGGACCGTATTTAAGTTTGCTTTTAATGGTCTCGAAATCTTTGGCAGCTTTTTTATATTGTTCAATATAGAACGGTAAATTGAAGGAATTAATAAAATCTATACCACTTTTTGCTGCAGCCTGTACTATTTCAAATTTTGATCTCTGAAACTCAATAAGCTCTTTGTCAACATTATTCCCGGTTTTTTTTATTTTTTCATCAATCTCTTTTGTTAACTCTCTGAAATCAAGTTTTTGTTCCAGCAGCTTAATTGCCTTTGTCGCATCTTCCAAACGCTGTGCTGCCTTTTGATAATTGGAGAGTAACATGGTATCAGTTTGCTTATTGACATAAGCTTCTCTGGCTTTCAATTCATTGGATACGGCAGCAGTGAATTCATTATATTTTGCAACATAAGGTCCGAATATTGTGCTTAATTCGGCTTTTATTAATGGCAGGGGCCTTAAACAACCTTCTGCTCGATTAACACTCAGATCAATAATTATATATTTCGTAGCATTAAAATAATGATTGGAGATGAAATCCTGAATAATTGCTTTTACATCTGGTGAAAATTCATTTGCATTTACTTTGAAGTCTTTTAAAAGCAGCAAACTATTTCTGGCATCGGTCAATTGCTGATAAAGCCCATATGCTATCTCAGTTTTAGTCAATAAATCAGTGGTGATTTCCTCGACAATAACATCAACGGCACTTGCGATATTGACAATATCATTTTCATATTTTAGAAAGGGCACCTTATATTGAGTGATTTTCTTCTCCACCAAGTTCTCAAGATCCGCAAATTGAGCTTCCAAGTTTAGTTGATTCTTATAATCGTTGAGCTTTTGCTTGAAAGATTCTATGCCCGCCTGCGCTGCCTCTATGCTTGTTATGAAATCTAAAATACTTTTGTTAACCGTTTCCAGTTCTTTCTTTAACTTAACATAAATCGGATTATTGACAATTTCATCTTTAAACTTCTCCAGTTTGGCCGCGACATTTTTAATTTCATTAACTGGTGCTTCGTAATCAGGGAAGACCTCTTGAAGGATGTCCAATAAGCTAATGCCATTAAATATCTCAGGTGCTTGTCTTAATAAATCCGATGGATTAAATTTCTCCAGCTTATCTGTTACGCTAGTCAGCTGTTCATATTTTTTATTAATTTCTTTCCCAACCGAAATACTTTGCTTGATCAGTCCAATAGACTGAATATCGAAATCAGGATTTACCAGGGCGCCTATTGCATCTCCGGCTCCGCTAAAGGCTTGTCTGATTTTCTGGTAGCCCTGAACAAGCTCAGTTTTTTTCACTAATAGGCCGTCTTTGAAGCCTAAACCTTGATCTTTACCACTTATGAAGTCTGTGGTATGATTAAATATCAGCTTTCCTTTATTGTAAGTAGTCGATAGCTGCTTTCCTTTATATATAAATGCTTTTTTGCCTTCATAACCAAAGTTTATAAAATCATCATTATATTCAATAATAGATACTAGTGGTTCCGGTGAATAGCTTTGAATATTTTCCAAATATACCTGTGCTTGTTTTAGTTGGGGATACAATGGAAAGAAGCGTTCATTAAAGATGGAACTTTCTGGCACATCTGTTTCTTTACCCGCCGTATCCTGGATTATTTTTACAGGTTCTGCACAAAGACTAAAATAGTATTCAAGAAAATCTACTTTTGCTAAATTTGACTTATTCTCCGAGGATGTTCCTGGAGTGAAATCGGGAGTTAGTGCAATAGTTTGATTAATAAAATGAATACTCCTCCTCTCGGGCAGCTGATTGATAAAACGGTTATTGTAAATTTCTTTGTGAAGCTGAGCGAGATTGTTGTTGCACTCTATAATCCTCTTCCTGATAAACAGAAATGTACTTGAAAATTTGATAGGCTGATTATTCCAGTCATAGCCGATAAATTCAAGATAACAATCCTTGTCTTTATTATTTACCTGTACTTCCAATACCGGCCAAAATACGCTTGCGCAATCACACCCTGGATGCTCATACGTCATGGCAGTTGGTTTTTTTGCTAAAGCTGTTTCAATTGGCTGGCTAACTAAATTAACCGACTCTACTTTTTTAAACGGCCAGCGGCGGTAATGGGTATGCCAGTTCAGCTCACTTTGAGCTGAAGCATATGGGTGACCAGGTAAATATCCTGGCAGGTTCCACAGCACACTGTCTCGATACGTGTTGTCTGTTTCGTTTGCTGAATTATCTATGCTGTGAATTACCTTGTCCGGAAGGTTGGCTGTTGGAGGGTAAGTTCTGGCTTGGAGATAGTTTTGAGGTTCTTTGATGTCTTTACCTTGTTCATTACCCATAAACAAGCGATTATCAAAGTATAGGATTTCTTTTTGGACAATCTCAATGTATTCCTTAAAATCCATGTAAGATTCCCCTTTTATTACTTTTCGTTGCCCTATTTTTACATGCATTGCCCTTTGGCCTGTCACAGAGATTACCCCTAATCTGGCTACCTTGATATATTCATCTCTCCCTAAACTAATATGATGTTCATATTCAGCTAAATCAGTGTCTTTGGGTGGACTCATATTCTTATAATGAAATTTAGCAATTGCACCCAATCCGGTAAAAGTTAAACCTTTGGTTTCTATATTCCAATCTTTGCTCTCGCTACCGGCCCTTCCTAAGCTCGTAAGGTAAACAAGCTCCTTTTTATCCAGCAATGTGGGCAAAAAAGTAAATTCACCAGTTGGGCATTCATTGTCACCTCTGGTTTGTTCAACGTCTTTTCTAGGCAGGTATCCAACTGCCCTTAAAGCCGGATCAGTTTTTCCATTTGCTGAATCGAAAAACATTTGTGCAGACCAGATTTCCTCAACTGTGCGAAGAATCCGCTTATTGCCCTGATTAATAATGAAACGTTGCTTTTCGATCCGATAGGTGTCTACAAGGGGCCTAGCCCCGTCTTGGCTGTAAGGAGTAACCAATAATCCTTCCGGTATTTCTAGTACAGTTATTGGGTGACTTGATCCGTCTTTAAATATTTTTGTGCAGATATCCTTATAAAGCTCACTGATATACCCTTTTACCGGTTTATTGTTACTATCATCTATTTTAACATTGTTACTGTTTTTGAAATCCTTCCATTCTATTCCATTAAACGATTTAATGTCATCTTTTTTGGGGATGATTAGTTCAAAATAATTGGCATCCGCGAAATTGAGCAGTTTATCTGGTGGATTAAGATTTAATTGTGTTTTTGTAGAGATAATAGGTTTGCCTGTTACATTTTTGATTTTCTCGGGGAATAATAAAAAAGAGAGATATGAGAAACCAGAAATCTTTGACTTAGCCCGCTGTTTGTTTCCTGCATATTTCTTCAGAAATTCGTCTTCTTTAATTACTTCTTCTGAAATATGCTGTTGCGGGATTTTTACTACCATGTAAGCGGATAGTTTCGGATCAACTTTTTTAAGTACATTGCCCCCCACCTTTGCGTTTATAAAATAAAAGTGCAGACTGGTGAGGTTGTTGTCAAAATAATGAAAGTCATCTGAGAAAAAATCCGCCACGTACTGACGACTAATACCTAAAATTTCTGCCATAGTATTTATTGTAGGCATAAGGGCAAAGGGGGCTAAAGAGATCATTTTTAAAAAGTCCCTCCTCGACTGATCCTCAGATATCGGGTTTTTCATAATTTCATGTTTACTATAACTTAAGTGATGTTATAATTCTGGTTTTCACTTTGTGTCAGGGTCTTTACATTCCTTGCATTTCTTCTCTGCTTTTTCCGCCTCCACTTTTGTTGCGTATGGTCCGTCTAATATCTTGTATCTCGTTGCTGGAACTATAATAGTGCCTTTATGTACGATACAAAAAGGATATGCTTGGGCTTTCTTATCCAATAATACATACCATTCATCTGCACGTGCCGATGGTGATTTTTGATCTTGTATGCAACCATGAAACACATAGGTAGCCAGTAGCATAATTAGGGTGAAACGAATCTTCATTTAATTGTTTATTTAAGTTTTTATTTCTTTGGATTATTATGATTTACAACTAAATACTAAATTCAGTTCGGTTAAAGCACAGACGAGGTTCTTAGCCTTATTTTTAGCCGTATCACTAAATTCGTCGCATTCCATTACTCCAATTGCTTGGCTATAGGTTCGTTTCCAGAGGTGACTTTAATTTTTTCATTTCCGGAGTTTAAGTATTTTTTACTAATAGATTTTAGTTTTCCCATTTAACTTCTGGTGTTATTGCCCTGAACTTAAAGTCTATCCCTAAAATCTTGGGCAGTAGTGGTGCCCAGGTCAATAGCCCTGTGCTGGCTGAATAGGAACTTTTTGACATCACTTTCAATGCCTAGAACTTCCCACACTGCCCGAATTCCAGGTGGCATCTACATTTTTATTAAAGGTTATGACTTGGCTGTACAGTAGATTGATGGAGTACAGAAACAAAATAGTGTTTAGGAGACTTTCCATGAGCTTATCATTGTTAATTTAGATATGTTTATTTTTCGCACAAGCTATCAATTGCCCCCATAGTTCCGAGTGGTAATATAGTCGTTTACGGAAACTTAAATTTCCTTTTAGCTACCGCAGTACTGGCTGAGCGAAGGTCACCAGCGCTGCAAATTAGCCCCTATCCATCCTTTTTTTATCCCACTCCAAGAAATTCGCCTATTCACCATTGGGTGACAGATACCCCGTAAATAACCTTGGGCTATTTTCACAAATGGTTTATTGAACGCGTGTGGCGGTAGTTTGTTTGTTAAATAAAGTTAATGAGAATTCCCGTCACTGCAATACCTAAAAATGGGTATTTCACTCCCTATCACCTATTAATCAATCGGATAACAAATAGGAATCGTTATAGATCCTAAGATTTGATAATAAACGCTATGGACTAATCTATTTCAATTCTTTTGAAAAAATTCGTGTAAACTTGCTAATCTAAATTTGTGTTTTGAACCAGGTTAGGTAATTCTCGATTTGAAACACCAGATAATAAGGGAGATTCAATAGTTTGTAATTCTTTCCGCCGAGGGTAACGGCGTCGGTAATGTGCAGCGAGCCTGCATAAAATCGGATGGCCACATTATGTGGGTTCCAAAACTACTTGTTGTTGCAAATTAGGGTTAATTAATGAATATTTCGTCACAGAATTAGGGTTAAATAATTATTTTTCCGTTACAGAATTAGGGTAAACATGATTAATAATTGTAATAGAATTAGCCGCTGGTCATACAGGGAAAATCCACACCGATCAATATCGAACTGCAGTATAGGTCATTTTCCTTATTGTACAAATAAGAAAGGAGGTGGTTTTATTGTTGTTGTAAATTAGGCGCTCAGGCAGCATGAACTTGCCTATTGTTTTTAATAGGCTTATATTAGGTATAACTGATAATTGTTCCTTACCCCCGTACCAAAGGGTTTTACACTATAATTTATCATAACAGAACGTTTTTTTAATTCCAGGGGATTTGACTTTCTTCAGATCCACTGCGATCGGTAATCCAATATTTCCTAACAAAAAATTAGAGATGATTGCTTTGTATTAACTTCTAATTTCCCTGCGCATAAAAAGGTAATAAGCAATGGCAAAACAACCTGTACTGGCGGCAATTATTCCGCTTAACTGGGGCCATACAATCATCAGGCTTTCTTTTACCGGCAGCGGACTGGGAATGGCACCTGCCATTTGCTCCATACTCATGGGGCCCAGGCTCCGTATCGATGGCATCAATAATGTGGTGGCCGCATCGGTATAAAGCTGGTTGGGTGCAATCCGCATAATATCTAAGATAAATTCATTGTAGCCCATTACCTGTGCCTGCGTAAGGTAGGCCGGGTCGGGTAAAAAGGCCCTTATAACCAGGTTAACGATAATCGGATAAAAAACAGTAAAGAACAGCCACAGCCCCAGGGCGCTAAGTGCAGCAGTTGCCGGCTGCCTAAAAACAATAGAAAGCAGGATCGATAAACTTAAATAGAAAGCCACGTAAAGAAGGGTTACAAAAACGAAGCCCATTATTCTGATCAGTTCCTGGGCTTCTAACCTAACGCCTGTTAACACCAGCCCGCCGCCGATCATAAGTAGGGTGAGCGAAAGAAAAAGCATGCCTACTATCATTATCGCACTGCTAAATTTAGCCAGCAACAGGTTATCCCGGTAAATCGGCTGTGCCAAAAGCCGGGTTAAAGTGCCGTTGTTCTGCTCCGAATTAATGGCATCAAAGCCCATGCTAATGCCAAGCAGCGGTGCAAGAAAACTGAGCAGCACATGGAAAGGCGGCATGGCATTATCTGTTGATGTAAGCAGCTTTAGGTACATAAAGGCATGGTCTGGATCGTTTGTATTGGTAAAGGCCGTTCTGATATTGCTTACCGACACATATAAAGAAGCCACAAAGGTTAAAAGCACCAAACCAAGCAGTACCAAAAAGCGCCAGCTCCTGATGTGATCGGCAATCTCTTTTCGGATAATTACGCCAAAGGCGCTGTTTGGCTGAAATGAGCCTGTATATTTCTTATTTTTTGTTCTGCCCGAAGAAAGCGCGCTTGAAGATACCGCTTGATTTTCCATGATTTAGATTTTCATTAAAACTACTTTCAAAATATTTCTGATAGATCTCATCCAGGCCATACTCCTTACGGCTTACCTGTAAAATGCCGTAACCCTTTTCCACTAAATGCTTAACAATGCTAGGGGTAATATCATGCTGGGTGCTAAACTCCAGCGTATCGCCAGAAATGCCAATAGCTGTAACCGCCTCCCATTGCCTCATTTCGGCTTCCAATGGCCAGGGCTGCTCAATTAACTGTGCTGTTTTAATGGTGGTAACTGCCCCTTCTTTGCCAAAAAGGTTCGCAGAAAGCGAGGCAATATCGCCCTGGGCCAACAGTTTCCCGCCAACAAATATTCCCACACGGTCGCATACCTGTTGTACATGGTGCAGGTGGTGCGAAGAGAGCAAAACGGTTAGCCCCTGCTGCTCGCTCAGGGTTTTAATCAGGCTTAAAAATTCTTTTACCCCTGCAGGGTCTATGCCGAGTGTTGGCTCATCGAGAATAATTACCTCGGGGTCTTTGATCAATACATCGGCCAGGCCCAGCCGCTGTTTCATGCCCCGCGAAAAAATGCCGGCTTTTTTATCCATGCTGCCAGCAAGCCCCACTATATTAAGTACTGCTTTGGCCCGGTCTTTTAAGGTACTTTCGTCCAGGTTGTTCAGCCTGCCCAAATAAATTAAATTTTCGAGGGCCGTCATGCGGTTATAAAAGCCCACACTATCGGGCATATAGCCCACCTTCTGCTTTACTGCAATAGGGTTTTTGGTGGCATCATATCCGCAAACACGGGCAGTACCGCTATAAGGATCGGTTAGCCCAAGCATCATTAATATGGAGGTGGTTTTGCCTGCGCCGTTTGGCCCGAGCAATCCAAAAATCTCACCCCGGTACACGTCCAGGTTCAGTTCGTCAACCGCCTTAAAGGTACCATAGCGTTTGCTTAGGTTCCTGAGTTGTATAATAGGTTCCATCTTATTTTGTGCTGTTAAAGAATGGATTATCTTCTGCCGTACCTGCGTATAAGGTAGTATACACTGCCTATGGCGAGCACAATCACCAGGATACCGATCCAGCCAGAAAGCAATGAAGTTTTAACAAACATGCGGAACGCGAGCTGCGTGTTCGCATTGGCACCCGAAAGGCTAAAGGTTGCCGCATAATCTCCGGCTATGGTTTTATCGGGCACTTTTAAAAAAGCGGTAACGGCTACGCTTTTTCCAGCCTCAAGTTTACTGATCTTGGCTGGCTCGAAACGCACTTCCCAGCCGCTCGGCAGCTGACTGCTCAGCTCCAGCTCGTTCAGGGCCAGTGTGCCGGAGTTTTTAACTTCCAGCTGGATATCTTTATGCCCGCCCGAGCTCACCTCTTCACTCAGCCTTCCGCTCGGTGTACTCATTGTTACGCCATACGAGCCTTTTACTACTGCTTCGAGCTTAAGTAAAAGGGTATCATCGGCCGAAACGGCTTTAAGGGGAATATTGTATTTTTTAGGTGATGCATTTGCACTGGCATTAATCTCCACTGCAATTTCCTGGCTTTTGCCGGCATCCATATTGAGCGAGGTAACCTGGCTGCCCTCTACTTTGTAACTCACTACCCAGCCCTCTGGCAGTGCTGCCTTCAGCTCGTAAATGGCCTGCTTTTTAGTGCCATTATGCAGGGTGGTACTGTACCTAAAAACTTCATTGGTGGCCGCCTCAATATTGATCAGCTTTGCCGTAAAGGCTGATGGGCCAGCCTTGGCTTCGTTTAGTGGCTGGGCAATAGTGGCCAGTGATGGGGCAAAAAAGATGATGAAAAAAAGCGCAAATCTTCCCGATAAGCGAAAACGGTTAAATGGTAATGCTGATAACATGATCTAAAATCAAAAAATAAATAATTGCTCTAAAAAATGCTTTCCTGTTTGTTTATCTGATGGAGGTTCAAAAAAAAACAACAAAATAATATTTTCAAATTCCTTTAACATTTTTTAACAATTGGCGGGTTAATGCAGGACAGCGCTTTTCGGCATTACGCAGGTTACAAAGGCTGCGCTTTAAGTTTATACGTTTTCCCCGAAAACGATTACCTCAAACCGTTGATGATGAACAACCGTTCGTCTAGAAATTACAGGCGTTGGTATAGCGGTTACCAACACTGGTATAATACCGGGTTTTTGCCTGAAACGTTTAATGGGCAGCTGCGTCTTAATAACAAAACAATAGCAAAAACCTAAAATATAAAAGATATGAAAACTTTAGCAAAAACAATATTCGCAGCAGCATTAACAGCAGTAGTATTTACTTCATCAGCCATGGCAACTTTTGCCGCTGAGCCAGTTAAAGCAGAAACCAAAACTGCTTCATTATCAAAATTCAGCAGGATCTGGGTAAGTGGTAACGTGAAGCTGATCTTAACACAAGGTGATAAACAAAATGTAGAAGGTACCAGCAATTACGATGCTACAAAAACTTCTGTATCAACCGATGGAAAAACCTTATTCATCAATTCAGAGGAAACCAGCCAGGTAACGTTAAACATTACCGTAAAAGATTTAGAAAGAATTGAAGCTTATGGACAGTCGGTTGTGGTAACCAGCAATAATATTGATGCAAAATACCTTCAGTTATTTCTGAACCAGAGCGCTACAGCAAAAATTAAAACTACAGCAGGCACTTTATATACCATCGTTAAGGAAGATGCGGTATTGAAATTAAACGGTACTGCAGGCGAAAGTACAATGATTGCAAGCAACATGAAAAATGTAAAACTGGCTGATTTTGCCAGTCTTAAATCTTTATCGTATGCTTCTCAGGCCATCATGGAAGCAGAACAAAATGCAATGAATTTTGCGAAATAACAACTTAGATTAATAGTAGTAAAAGGGGAGCGTATTCCTCATAAATCCACAGCCAAAACACACTAAAAGTAATAACTGGCTGTGGAGGATTACAAAAAATGCCCTTAAGTTTAAGGGCATTTTTTATTGATTAATGCCAGCCTCCCACCAACAATCACCACCGTTCAATACTATTGGGCCTTAGACGGGGGCAAAATACTTTTCATGTTAATTTAATATCCCTGGTTTTGTTTAATCGATTTTGTTACATCAAGTGTAGTCTGTGGGATTGGAAAGATTCTTCTAAACGGCTGCGTAATCGGTTTTGCACTAAAAGGCTGCTCAAATTTACCAAAACGGATCATTTGCGGGCGTCTTAACAGTTCCCAATAGGTTTCAAAGGCGATTTCTTTATAAAGGGTAGCCTCATTAAGCGATGGGATGGCAACACCAGGTGCATTCCCGTAAAGCGATTCTCTGGTTCTCGAAGTACGCAGTTTGTTAATATCGGCCAGTGCCTCTGTAGTTAGCCCCTTGCGGAAATAAGCTTCGGCACGCATGGTATATATTGCGCCCAAACGGATTAAAGGGATATCCACATTGCTGGTTCCGTTACCTTCCTCGGGGTCGAATTCGTATTTGAAACAGCGGGCACCACGGTTGATTTCGTTTTGTGCAAAAACAGCCTGTGCCGGGTTTGTAAAATTAAGTGCCGGGGTGAAGTCCATTTTAGTGGATGTACTTTTCTCCATTACCAGTTCAGATACCTTGATTCTTCCGTCTGAGGTCATTTCGAATCCCCCTCCGGTAGTTAATTTCGGCCCGTATTGCTGGCCAACCATAATTCCCCTGTTAAAATGGAACCAGGGTACGGCAGGACTACTATTTGGAACAAGATCTGTTGCCGGAACGCTACCCGGGCCATTGTTCATAAACCAGGTACCATCGGCATACTGGTACTTCCTTTCAAACCTGGGGTCATCATGGTTACCCTCCCAGCTTGCATAAAACTCAGGGCTGATACATGCAGCATTGGTGCCCCTGTTTAATGGTGAAGGTTTTTGGTTACGCTCTACACAAACATAGGCGAAAGAATTGGAGCCATTATGGATATAATCAATTTTCTGTGTTACTACAAAAATCAGTTCAGCACCTCCGGAGTTTTTGATCGCAAAATTATCGAAGTAGTTGCTCAACAAGCTAAACTTGCTCGAATTGATCAACAGCGAAGTATAACTGATTACCTTGTCCATATCGGTTTCACTGGTGTTTACCGATTTCTCATTAAAGTTAAATGAAGCAGCATAACGGTTTTTAAATACCGCACGGTTAAGGTACATATTGGCAAGAAGGCCATAAGCGGCCTCTTTGGTAAACCTTCCGTTGTGTGTAGACTGTTGACCTAAGGTAGCCAGATCAGGGATGAGTGCTTCAACCTGAAGGATGAGATTATCAATTTCAGTTGCAGCCTGTTTCATCTCTAAAGGCGCTTTTTCATCCATCGGATCTCTGTATGGTGCCTGCCCAAAAAGATCGAGCGTAGTATAGGTATAAAAGGCCAGTAAACCTTTGGCTTCTGCCAAAAAGAGTGTTCTCTGCGGAATGCTGCTTTCAGTAACCTGTTTAATTGCTGTTAATGATCTGGTAATCCCGTTGGTAAGCATATTCCAGTTATCGGTTACAATCGGATTGTCTGATGCCCAGGTAAATTCGTGCATCGAACGCCATTTACCTCCATCGCCCCAATCGCTTCCGCGTGTAGCCAATATTGCTTCATCGGTGGTATACTCCTGCAGGGAGAATACAGCACCATGATCAACAAAGGTACCATCACCTAAACGGTCGTAAGCTGCCGCTAAAGCCCCTGCCGGGTTTTGTGCGTTACCGCCCAGCACTTCATCCAACACCTTTTCATCCAGTTTGGTACAGCTGGCCAAAACCAGGGCTGTAACCAGGAACATGATATTTTTTATTTTAAATAATTGATATGTTTTCATTGTTATAGTTTTAAGGTGGCGCCAAAAATAAATGTCCTTGCCGTTGGATAACTGGTATAATCGATACCCAGCGACTGGTTTCCTCCGGTTGCTTTCGGGCTGTTGATCAATGGATCGTAACCGCTGTAATTTGTTATGGTAAATAAATTCTGTCCGGTAACATATACTCCAAGTCCCTGCAGCCAGGTTAGTTTTTTAAGCTTGATGTTATAGCCCAAACGCACAGAATTAAGCCTGATGAAATCTGATTTCTCCAGGTATAGGGAAGACAACTGTGGCGGGTTGGCAGGATTAGCCCCTGATTCGAAATATCGTCTGGCCACATTTCTATCTGAAGAAAGGTTGTTAATATTCAGTGCGTTTAAACCCGTATTATTTACCAGATAACCACCAGTTTGCCCGATGAACGAAAACGAGAAGTCGAAGTTCTGATAAGTCATCTGGCTATTTAAACCATAGGTAAAAGTTGGAATGGCTCCCTGGAAAATTACACGATCTTTATTGTCGATCACGCCATCACTATTTACATCTCTAAAAATATTTGCGCCTTTACTGTCAAAACCCATATGTTCCAGCAGGTAAAACGACCCCGCTGCATAACCGCTTCTGTAGATATTGGCGGTTACACCGGAAAGTCCCGGGCCTGAAATGGTACCAGACAGGATTTCTGAAACCGGAAGGTCTTTAATTTTATTGTTTAAGGTTGCGCCGTTCACATCAACCGACCAGTTGAATTTTCCGGTATTGATCACTCTCGAGCCCAACATCATTTCAAATCCTTTATTTACAATCTTGCCATCGATATTTACCCATACTGTACTGGTTGGACTTAATACCTGCGAAGGAATGTTCAGGATCGCATCGGTTGTGGTTTTGTTAAAATAATCTAACGTTCCATAAAACTTGCCCTTAAAGAGTTCGAAATCGAGCCCTATGTTGTATTGGGTAACCACCTCCCATTTCAAATCGGGATTAGGTGTTCTGGTTACAGAAATACCGTTAACCAGGGCCAGGTCGTTATATAAATAATAACCATCGCCTGCAGAAAGTGCATAACTGGCCTGTGTAAGCTTGTTCTGTACTTCCTGGTTACCCGTTTGGCCCCAGCTTGCCCTTAACTTAAGCTCGCTCAGAACTGGGATCTTTTTGAAAAAATCTTCTTGTGCCATGTTCCAGCCCAATGCAAACGAAGGGAAATAACCATATTTGTTGTTCGCACCAAAACGCGTAGAACCATCGGCACGTACCGATGCCGTGAGGAGGTATTTGTTATCGAAAGCATAATTTACCCTCGAAAAGAAAGATTGAAGCTCATTAACCTGTGCAAAACCAAATACGCCTGTTTGTTTTCCGGCGTAACCCGGATTGTTTTCCGGTAAAATCCCACTGCTCTTTGCCGCTATTCCATCAAGGTTAAAGCTACTGCTGCCCCTTTCGAATTTTTGATAAGAGAAACCACCGATAGCTTCCAGTTTATGTTTTCCGGTAAGCAGACTGTAGTTAAGGTAATGTTCCATCAGCGTACTTTTCGAATCTAAGTTTGCCTGGATATACTTGCCTGTTGGATTTAAATCTGTTGTGTTCGGGAAAATAGTGGTATTCCTTTCGCCCACAGAGCGGTCTAACCCTAAGTTAAACTTGTATTCAAGTCCTTTTACAATTCTGAAAGACAAATCCAGGTTACCCAGCACCCTCAAGGTGCGTGTACGGTCGCGGTAAATATCCAAAAGGTAGGCCGGGTTATAGTGCGCGTTTGCCTTGAAATTGGTGAAGTTTCCATTCTGATCGAATACCGAACGTGTTGGGTTCGACATTAAGGCCTGAATGATCAACTGTCCGTTCGAACCACCGTCATCACTGGTTGGCACACCATCATCGCGGGTTTCACTTCCTGTTAGGTTAATGCCAATTTTCAGTCTTTTATCATCCAGAAACGATTCAGAAGCGTTGATCCTTGCTGAGGTGCGTCTGAATTCACTGTTTTTCACAATCCCTTCCTGATCCATCTGTGCTGCAGAAACATAATAGTTGCCGGTAGCGGTGGCCTTCGAGAAGGATACTGAATTGTTCAATGTTTTCGCCTGCCGGTAGATTACATCCTGCCAGTCGGTATTGCCGCCATGATCAAAAGATTTGTCCTTGATTGCCGCACGGTATTCATCGGCAGTTAAAAGATCGAGCTTATGGGCAACATTCGAAAGGCCCAGATACGAATCGTAAGTAAAGCTTCCCGCTCCCGTTTTACCCTTCTTAGTGGTTACGATTACCACACCATTTGATCCGCGCGCACCATAAATGGCTGCCGCAGAAGCATCTTTCAATACCGAAATGGATTCGATATCACTTGTATTTAAAAAGTTTAACGGATTTTTTGCTTTTGACGAGCCAAAACCAACATTCGAACCCGTAGGGCTCACATCATCGTTGGTTAGGGGTACCCCATCCACAACGAACAACGGTGTGCTCCCGCTACGAATGGAACCCACCCCACGGATGGTTACATCAACACCTCCTCCGGGTTCGCCACTGCTGGCTACCACGCGTACACCGGCAATTTTACCCTGGAGTAAATTATCGGCCGAAGTAACAACCCCCTGCCTGAAATTTTTCTCATCGAGCTGTGTAACTGCACCCGTAACGTCTTTTTTGGTCTGTTTACCATAACCTACAACCAAAACCTCCTCCATGGTAGAGGCATCTGGTTCCAGTTTAATGTTCAGTACATCGGCATCGGCAACTATTATTTTTGTTTTGTAACCGATAAAAGATACCTCAAGTATTTTACCTTTAACGGCGCTGATTCTAAATTCGCCTTTGCTACCGGTAGAAACGGCATTCGAAGTACCCTGTTCCTTTACCGTAGCACCGATCAGTGGCAGATCAGTTTCGTCGGTGATCTTTCCGGAGATTGTCCTCCCCGGTTGCTGTGCAAATACAGCCATCGACATCACCAGGAGTATTGCTGAAAACATGATTTTCAGGAACAAAGGGGGCGACAATCGAAAATTAAGCGTATACATTCCTTTCATGAGCATAATTGATAATAATAAATTGTTTGGTTTAGGATTTCTGTGAACTAAAAAATCGCACAAAGATGTCTTTTTGATATAAGCAGCAGCAACCAGCTAGATTATTAAATTGTTAAATTATAATCTCCATTCAAAAATGAAAACGCCGTATAACCAAATCCTTACAGCTTTCAGATTAAGGTAAAAGGAGATGGAACTGCTCTAAATTAGAATCATATAATGCAGCATGTTACCTTCAGAAAAACCTATCTCATTTGTACTGATGCATTACAGGTAAGGCATGCGGAGGGGATAAATGCTATCGAACAGTTAATCAAGAAAAATATCAAATGGTTACAATTTGCTTTATAGCATTAAGTAACTGATAAAAGCCAGCAGATGCAGAATCAATTTTCCCAAAGCTTTTTGCTCGCCCAGGTATGTTGATTTACATCGCTTCCCTGAGATTGGGCTGAGCGCTGGTAATAGAAATTGATATGAAAAGCTGCAATATTATTGTTAATATTTTCATCTGTTTTTTAGTCGTACCGAATTGACGTTAAAGACTCAAGGTAATTGCTTAGCATCAAAAATATGCGCTTAGTTTCAGACCTATGATCCTGCAGTAATTCGGGTTAAATCTAATAACTTTTGATAAAAAATTGCCAGTAAACATCATGAGTATTATTCCAATTGCTACTTTGACAAGTTATGCTTTGTTTCCCGCCATGCCCAGGGCGCTACAGCGTCTTTTTCTTGCCACAAGCCTACTTTATTTTTCCTGGCGGCTATTTCCAGTTGTGCATAAAGTAAATCGCTGGAATATTTTTTATAATGCCAGGCCATGCCCTGTTTAATCATTTCCTGGTTCACTACCTGTTTGTTGTGGTTAATTACTATAGCAATTAATCTTTTATAGCGGTCGTATTTCTGGCCTCGCACACTCACCATTTGCCCAAAACACAAATCGGAGAGTGCTTTTTTAGCCTGATTGCCAAAAGGTTGCGAGCCTCTTTTTTCGGGGCAATCGATATGTGCCAAGCGGATTTTAATGGGCTGGTTTTGGTATAATACCTCCATGGTATCGCCATCCATAATGCGGATCACTTTGGCGGTAAAAATAAGATGCTTGTAGTTTATTAGTGGTTTGCTTTCGCCTGGCGGGATGAAACAAGCCTGGAGCGTTAACAATAAAACCAATAAACTTACTTTTCCCAACCGCATATTGTTTTTCCGTCTTTTTTGGCTTTTTCTATATCCACCTTTATAATTTTATACGTGCAATTGCTTAAACCGCGGCAACTGGAGGTATAGTGGTATTTTTTAGCGCCAGGACTGTTGCAAATGTACACGCTTGTATTTTCTTTACAAGTAATGTTGGTAAAGAAAAAAAGGAGTAAGGAGAGCGTTTTCATGATTGAGGGATGGTATTGTTGAAAATGGTTAATTAACAAGCTGTGTTATAGAAGATCATTGCTAGTTTTAAATTAGTGAATATATCCTCTTATTTTCCTGAAATAATTTTTTGAAGTACAGGTGCTAAATTGGCAGACAGATCGGTTGTGATTAGGTGGAATTTTTTCACGTTCATAGCAGTAAACCAATCAGTCCAATATTGCTTAATCACATCTTCTTCGTATGGGTTTTGTTTTGATGGATTAATGCCTAAAACAATAATTTCTAGGTCTTTTAAATTATAAGGAAAAGAAATAAAACCCAACTTATTCTTTTTCATGATTGCCCTATAATCGGAAGAGATGAGCTTTTTTGACTGGATAAATGCTGGGGTGATGTAAGAGCTTTTACCTTTATCTAAAAACTTACTGTCTTCATGATACATGTAACCATCGGTTAATATCACCAATATATTTCGCTGTTTATCTTTAATACAATAATTCTGAACATTATTTTTGAAGAACTTCCAGATATCGGAACCAACATAATGATTGTCTTTAATGGTATGTGTATAGATTTTTGAAGAAACTTGCGTGTAAATGTTGTCAATACGTAGAATAGCTTTTTTATCTGTTTTTGGATTGAAACTTATTTTCAATTGTTGACTTAGCTCATTGATATTTGGAATTTTAGGAATCGGATCAAAAAAAACCTGCATCTGATCGTTTAAAAGCATTATCTTTTTTCCTTTTACATGATTGACAAAAGCTCTTTCTACTGATTTTATGTATCCGAGATCTCTCTGATAGAAATCGGGGTTCTTTTTTGGAGCTATCCGATCAGATAAGTCGAGCAAAAAGCTGATGTTCAGGTTCTGCGCTTGGGCTTTACTTTCTTTTACAAAAACGCCAACAATTAAAGGGATTAGTAATAAGGTTAATAATTTCGATTTCATGGTGCTGGCTTTATAAAGTAGATACATAAACAGAATTTTGAGAATCTTCACTGGCACCTACATTTTTAAGGTTTTCATCATAACAGGCCCTACATTCATTTTGAAGGTCAAATTTTTCGTGCTGTGAAATGCGGAGTTTTTCGTTTACAAATGTAATCCAGCCCTGCATGTACTCGGAGGCATACAGCACATATTCTTTTGTAGGAATAATTACGGCATCGATGATTCTTTGCAGGGTAACGATTCGCCCTTGCGCTTCAAGGGAAAGTTTTTTTATATCGCTGAGTTCTGCGATCAGCTTTTCTTTTTGCGTTTCGATATCTGTTATCCTATCCTGATGAATTTGGATGTCCTTTTTTCTGCGGAGCTGCTCATGTTTGATTTTGTCTTTTTCACGGTGCTCTTTCATGATAAAATCAAATACCACGCCCCAGATTAGATAGACCACAAAACCTGCAAAGATGATTCCCCAGAACTGGATTTTACCGAAGGCAATAGGGAGATTAAATGCAGGAGTGTCGAAGGTTTTGGTTAGTTCATAAATCTTTTCTTCTATCTGATAGGCCAGAATAGCATCGAATACGAAGGTGGTAAGTAAAAGAAGGCCGATTTTAATGTAGTTTACCATACTTTTAACTTCGCCAAACATATGGATTAAATAGCCTAGGCCTAAAAACACAAAGGGAATAAAAGTTACGAAAGCACCTTCTAACGATCCATCTTGCCAGGCCTTTGAAAAAGCCTTTGAATCGAGCACATTCATGATAATCGTGCTTGTTGCGTCAAAAGGCTTAAAAAAGGCGGAATAAGAGGTTGAGATATAAAAGGTAAATAAATACAAGCTTAAAGGTATCAGGATGATCAGACCGATCCAGAATTTTGTTGAGGCACCTTTTGAAGCACTGATGTGGTATTTTTCGGGGTCCCTGGCCAACTCATTAATTTCGAATTTTAACTCTTCGATATTGTCTTTTACCTTTCTGATATTGGTTTCAACGTGGGTGATCTGCTGTTTTTTGCTTTCTTCACTGATGGCAAGGGTTTTGATTTCCGTTTCCTTTGTTTTCTGCTCGTTGATATAGGGCTCTTTAGCCAATTGCTGTTTTTCTACCAGTTCTTTTTCTTCGTTTTGGAACTTGGCATAAATGGCGTTCAGGCATATCGAAAGTGCCAAAGGGCTGCCGCTGTTTCGCGATCCATCTCTAAAACCTGCTTCGTGGTAAGTTCTTTTTCTTACTTCCTCTGCTTCTTCTGTAACGGGTTCTTTGATCTCAACATTTTCATCTTGAGGTGCTTCAGCTGTTTTTGGGTTAAAAAATTCTTCTATTTGGGCAATCATAACGTTAAGTTTTGAGTTTGATTTATTAATTCATGATTATATTTCTCGCTTCGCAGAAACAATCCGGTCTCTGGCGTATGTTTTTTGAACAGGTAAAACTTCTATGGCTTTTTCTTCTTTTTTTACGGGTTGTTTTTTGTTATAAAAGGCGATTAGTAAAAAGAGTAAGCCGGTGATTACATCAAGCGGAATCCAGATACTTTTTCGGTGTAGGTAAATGGGGAAGAGTGGGTTAAAAAGAATGAGGACGAGGATAAAAACAATTGTTAAAGCATAGTTTTTTTGTTTTGTCCAAACGTAAATAAGCAGCAAGGCACCCAGCGAAACTATTGTTCTCAGAAAGGTATAATATTCGATTGGCAATTTTAATATGGCGGCGAAACAGCAGATCGAACACGCAATGAGTATATACTTTATAACTTTCATTACACACGCGATAGAATTTCATTTTTCTTATTTTCAAATTCTTCCGCAGACAGAATTCCATTTTCTAATAGGGCTTTTAATTTTTGCAAAACGGCAAAAGGGTCTTCTTGCTGGACAATGTTTTCATTTGGTGTAATCGGAGTATTATTTACAACAATACCGCCACCCGCTGCAGCTCTTTTATCTTCCAGTTCCTTTTGTCTTCTGTATTCGCGCATTTCTTCCTCTTTCTCTTGAGCATATTGATAAAGTTTCCTAGCCTGATTTTTTGGAAGATAATCCATCATGTTATTGAAGTTTCTTACAGTCTTCATTGTAAATGTTGCGCCTAATATGCCCTCTTTAATGTGGCAATCCACAACATCTTTCCAACTGTAATCCTGAAAATCCATCGACAAACCAAAGTTCTTTGGTTTACAAAATATTATTCGCCTATTCGTTAAGGCAATACAATCTGGTGAGAAGTTTATTGCAGGTTTCTTTTGTACTGCAATATATTCTACCTGTTCGTTAGAAGTAAGCAGGCTATTAATCCGCTCTAAAATTTTTTCCACGGCTTTTGGATCTTGCTCTTCATTTAAGAACTTTTTTAAATCATTTATCATAATTTTTTGTCTAGTGTGTATTTAGTTTTCATATCAAAAGTATGAAGGTACTTACTGCTTTTCTTACGGGAAACCGTAAAGCCTACAACTATTTTAACAATGATTTTATTGGTGTGATTTTAGGTTAATTAATTCATTTACAGTTATTTGTAAATATGATTTAATGTGGTGCAAATTGGCAGATCTTCCTTTGTCAGTTGGTTTTCGGCTTCACATAATCTTCCGATTTTTCTTTCTTCCACCAGCTATTATCGAGGCGTTTAATGGAATAAAAAGCGCGGTTTACGCCAGGTTTCATGGTTGCCGTATCGAGGTGCCTGCGCCATACATGGATAATGGTATCGGTACCGATTACGACCCACCAGAAAGTTTTGCCATAACGTTTTGTCGTGTATACCTCACTAATGCTTCCTTTAATTACTTTGGTGTTAAAACCCGGCTCCATTAACTGATAGGTAATCACCTTCTGTTTTTGTGCCTGGGCGTTATCCATTATGAATGTTAATAATAGTAGTGTAACGAGATGTTTCATGCCACTAAGGTATTTGGGCAAAAAATATATTCCTTACGGCTAACAGTAAGGGAATGATAGGAGGTTGTTTATACCAAAATGAGCGGTTGCTCTGCCTGGATCGAAAACAGACACGGAAGCAACCTCTACATTTTTTGAGAGATGAGCGGATAATTAATAATTCTCTAAGGTTTGATGCAACTGGCTTCTATAATCGTAAAGTTCATCAAGGTTGAATAACTGCTTTTTCTCGCCGGCATCTTTCCCTTTCTCGAAAGTTTCGATGTACTTGTTAACGGTATTAAAATGGAACCTGCAAATTGGTTTACGGTTATTGTCATCCAGCAATACGCCAAAGTAAGATTGGGTATCCCGTGCAGCGATCCTGGCAGATGGAATCTTCTCGCGCAAAATAGCCTTTACAATCTGGAAGGCTTCTAATTCCTCTTCAGTAGTTACGATTTTAGAAGTATCGGGATCTTCATTAATGGGAATTACTTTGCCCTCCTCCTTTTTCTCTATTTTCTCGTTAATATTCAATGCCGATTTTAAGCGATCGCTGATGGATTCGTTGATGGAGATGGTAAGTGCTTTTTTGGTATAATCTTTAAAAGCAATCATCCGGTTTGCGGTTAAGGGTTTATCGAAAAAACGGTTAACCAATAACTTCACCATCTCGTCAGAAGGACTGTCTATTTCTTTTTCAAATTCCTTTCTGATGGCTTTGATGTATTTTAAACCTTCTGCCGAATCGAGGATCGTTTCTAAATTATATTCGTTTTTGGTAAAACTTTCAAGGATTTTTATCGAATTATCTTTCAGGTCTTCGATATCGATGGTTAAGAATGGTTTCTCGTCCATAATATTCGGTTTTTCCAGATCGGCGTAAAAGTTGTAAACCGTACCGTTGGTTAATACGCCAAAGCGTGCTTTCGAAACATGGTAATAGCGGTGCAACTGCGAATTATGCGCATCGGCACTTTCTTTCCAGTGTTTACATTCGAAAATGAGGATAGGTTCGTTGTTTTTACGGATTACATAATCTACCTTTTCGCCTTTTTTGGTGCCGATATCGCAGATGTGTTCGGGTATAACTTCTGTAGGGTTAAAAATATCGTAACCGAGGATTTGAATAAAGGGCATTACAAATGCATTTTTTGTAGCTTCTTCGGTATTGATCTGGTCTTTTAATCCCACTACGCGCTGATGAAGTTGTTCTAACTTTAGTTTAAGATCCATAACTTTTTGCATTAAATGGTTTCATCTTTTACTGATGCATTCGGCGCATTTTCTTTAACCGATTCGATACCGTTATCTCTGGCATCAGCGGTGGTATACATTTGGCTGGTACCGATAATTTCGCCATTGGCAGCTTTTAAATTGAAATAGTAGTTTCCGTTTTTGGCAATTTTTCTGTCGTACCTGGCATCGGTTGGTGCATTGGTTTTTACCGATTCGATACCTTTGTTGCAGCTTGCTTTTGCGGCGTAGCCCTCGCTGGTGAGGATAACCCTGCCATTTGCTGCTTCGAGATTAAACTGGTATTCGCCGTTTGTTCTTTTGGTAATGATAAATTTTCCCATCGTTATTTTTTTTTGCTGCTCAAAAGTATAGGCGGAATATGGCGCATCCTTACGGGAAACCGTAGGTCGGTTCATTCGTCAATAGTTCATTGGCTGATAGTCTATAGCCATTTTCGTTGCGAGACCGGATTGAGGGAGCCGAAGCAATCTTTTAGGATAGGTTAATTGGGTGATGGTTTAATAGTTCATGGTTGGATAGCCTAGCGATTATCCATGTTAAACACCAAACATTAGCTCTTTTTTTAACTATACAGATTCACAGATGCATGTCGCAGAGCACGCTGAGGTTGTTAAAAGCAGTAAAATTCTTTTCATCGTTGAAGATCCTTCGACTACGCTCAGGATGACAACCACGAATAAGGACAATTGCGGGAGTGACTAAACGAAACCGATCGACTCCCGACATGGATTGAAGACTAACCTCGGCTAAATCACCTTATTTGCGATGCAATAAGCAATTAACTGACCATTATTTGAAATATTTAACGCGGTTTTGATATAATTTATCCGTTTTTCGATGCTGCTCAAGCCGGATGGTTCCATCTTTTTTTGTTTCAAAATGCCCGACATTTCTTTTTGGGTTTTTCCATCTAAAATGAGCGAAACAATTGTTTTATCATAAGGGGTAAAATCGTGCAGGTATTCTTCTTTTTGCCTCAGGTTGGGCGAATGGTATTTTTTGTTTTTATAAATGCTTTCTAAAGCCAGTTTAAGGTCTTTTGCATCATGGCGGGCTTTAGGCACGTAAGCATCGATATTTAATTCTTTAAATAGTGTATTGGCAATTAAGGCCCTGTTTTCGATAGAAAATACCAGCACTTTTAAATCTGGCTGTATTTCTTTTAAAGCTTTGATCAGTTCTCTGCCTCCTGCTATTTTTTGTTTCGGGTAGTCTTCATCAAAAGAAAGGTCGGTAATGATCAGTTCATAAGGGTCGCCATCGCGCAGTGCTTTTTGTACCCGTGTAAATGCATCATCACAATAAAATACATAATCTTTATCGGCTATAGTGATGCCAAGATCTGTAAGGGCGCTACGGAGCGATTTACTAACAATTTCATGATCTTCGGCGATGAGTACGTTTTTGAACATATTTATATTTTTATAAGGTTGGAAATGAAAATTCAACACGAAGCCCTCCATCAGGCTTGGTATCAAAAGTAATATGGCCCGAAATACTTTCTATACGGGTTTCCGTATTTCTTAATCCATTTTTAGGGGTTAAAACCTCCATTCCTTTTCCATTATCTACATATAAAACCGTTATACGGTCATTTTCGCGCTTAAAATTTATGGTAACCGTATCTGCCCCACTATGTTTTTTCATATTGGTCATCAGTTCCTGTAAAATGCAAAATACTTCGGCTTTGGTATCGCCCTTAATGTCTTCCCAAAGTTTTTCGCCGCCACCTTCTAACACGATGTTGGTTTTCGCCGAGGCGTAAGCATATAACATTTTCGACAGTTCAATTGAAAAGCTTTCTTCGTTGTTAATGTCTTTGCTGTCATAAGAAAGGTCTCTCGATATTTTATAGATCACATCGAGTTTATCGGCCAGGTCATTTTTGTCTATTTCGCTTGTATTTTCTACTTCCGACATTACCTGGTATACCCTATTGGCCACGCGGTCGTGAATTTTTTTCACGTATTTGAGCTCTGTTTTTTTAACTTCTATCTCCTTTTCCTGTTGCAGGCTTTTTTTCCGTCTATGGTATAAAAAATAGCCCAATAGCAAACACAGGATCAAGGTACCAATCCCTATATTTCTGAGCAATATGTCTTTTTGTTTTTCAATGTTCTCAGCCTGGGCTTTTAGAAAATTGGCTTTGTTTTTTTCCGTTTCGTAACGAACAACTGCGAATTGATTTTTAGCTGCACTACGTGCAGTTTGAAGACTGTCGTCAATGTTTTGGTATTTTTGAAAATACGCTTTGGTTGCTGCAGATGGGCTAAGTTTGATTAACTTCTGGAGTGCTTCTAGCCGATCGTCTGGGCTATTAAGCTCCGTTGCAATTAAATACATTTTTTGCGCGTAATTAAATGCTGAATCAGGTTTTTTCTTTTCGTAATAATCAGCAAGATGTGCATAGCTGGCATTTTGCCCCCACTCATCCTTTCCTAAATAGCGAATCTGCAATGCTTTTGAGAAATCTGCTATTGGATTATATTTCGGATTTTGAAGCCATTTTGTTTTAGCCGCATTAGAAAGTGCTCTTGCGTATTCTTTCCTGTCTCTGATTTTTCTCAAAACTTCATTGTAAATATCAATTGCGTTTGAATAGGCCCCACTTTTTTGATAAGCTAATGCTTTATTATTAAGGAACCGTAATCTATATGCCTCGTTTCTGCAAAACTTTAGTGCCAAATTGTAATAATTTATGGCCTCGGTATATTTCTTGAAATATGTACTATTTAATCCTAACTCATTATAATTCGAAGCGAGGCAGGCGAGGTCAGTTTGTTTTTGTTCATTTAAGAAGCCTAATGATAATGTTAAGCTTTCTTGGCCTCCAAAGTAGTCTCCGGCATCTGATTGTATCACTGCCATATAATTATAAGCCATCGCCACCTGTAAGCTATCCTTAGAGGTAGTGGTTACTTTGTTGAAGTAATAGAATGAAGAGTCGTTATTTTTAAAGAAAAAGGATTCTGCTATTTCAAAATTCTGGTTTTTAATCGGAGATTGAGTGTTGTTCTTTTTCTTACAAGCAAATGCTGCCAAAAGAAAAAATAGGAGAAAGTATATTTTTTTCAAGAGCGAGAATATTATTTACTCAAATATAAAAAAACAGGATGGTTTCTCCTTGGATATTTCGGGATTGTTTTATAAGTAAATAAGTAAGGCAAAAAATACTGCCTTACTTATTATCGAAATAATTTCTATCTCGGGTAGATCACAAACTATGGATTTTTTGGTGGAACATGTGAGCCTTCACCTCCAGTGTCGTCACCTGGATCCGTATCTCCTGGGTCACCTGGATCCCCAGGATCGGTATCAGCAGTATTTACAGTTGTTGTTCCGCCACAAGATGCAGAATGGTTTGTATTTGATGGTGTAGCTAATCCCAATAGGATAGCAATAAATAATGGTAAAAACATGATTCAAAAATTTTAGAAATGATTAACTCAGTAGTTCCCCGCGACCATTCGCGGGGTTTGCTACGATTTGTAAATCAGAAGGCCTTCTGAAATTTTTGGGAAGTAATGAGTATCTGTCGCGGGAGCTAGTAACTGCTTCCCAAACCGGCTAATAACTACCGCGATTTCTACTCGTTTTTAACATTTAGTTCTTTGCTTGGATTATAGTTTGAATCGTTGCTTGAATTAATTGTTGAGACAAATGTCCAAGCTTCAAATCGCTAGTTTTCAGATAATTCCAAAGATTCTAAAGAATTCTTTTTAAATTCCAAGGAATTCCGGAAACCCGTAAAGATTCCAAAAATTTCATTTTTACTTTTACACTAAATTTTTTGAAAAATGCCTGAAGATTATCAAGACATAGTATTGGCTGCCTATAAAAAGATGAGGGATAATGGGAAGCTGCATGCAATTTTGCCCGAAGCAACCACTACAAGATTAAGAAAGGCTTGTTTAAAGGTTTATGGCAGTAGAAATAATCCAAATGATATCGATATACTTTCGATGTTCTTCAAAGTGGATAAAATGAAATGCGATAACTTTCGAAAAGTTATAGATGATTCAGACCCCGATGATTTTAAGGCCCTTTATAACCACATTAAAAAAGAGAAAGGAAAAACGAGCGAAGAGAATACTGATCTCTTAGCTTGGTTGATAGATTTGGAACCTAGACCGAGAAGTTCTTATTATTATTCAAGTACTGATAAAACAATTAAAATAGCTGGGATACCTATAGATATCCTTTTCCCGAATAATACTACGACGACATCAACTCCAGATGGTAAGGGCTTAATTAGAGAGCCAGAATCCAGACCACTTGCCAAACCCCGCTTTTCCCTAAACTACATCATTATTTTCTGTATACTCTTGCTCTTCATCGGCACCACTTCTTTTGCAGTTTGGGAACGTTGGACTAGAATTAGAATGCCCAGACCAGAAGAGAAATTTATGTATTGGGACAATGATCATTATGAGCCGATTAAAGATGATAAACAAAATGTTGGTGTGCCAATAATTCCGTTAAATGTTCGAACTTTAACACAGCAAAGGAAAATTAATTTACCTGATACGCTGACAAATTATTCAATAGGTAAAGTTTGGTATAAAGGTCATGGAAAAGATCATGAGTTTTTTACCGATAGCGGTTCTTATCCGAAAGATATACAAAGAGTGTTAAAGCCACTTACCAGCACAATTTTAACCAAATACACTTCCAATTACAGGTATATGCTTACCCGTTTAGTGTGGTTTTTATGTGCAGCTATTTTTGTAAGCCTTTGCGGTTATTGGGCGAGTACCCTAAAGAAAGAAGTTAAACAGCCCGTGGAAGAAGGAGAGACTGATAATGCTGCAAATTTTTATGAAGCCGAATTCGCCCAACAATAAGTTAAACTTATTATTGCCCTATAAGCTTTACTTAGCCGCTAAGCTATGGTTTAACCCAAATGCATCACACCTGAGTTAAACCATTATTTATTTTACTGTCCCCAGTTTACCTGGATGTTGTGTTTCTGAGCGTAGGCTTTGCCTTTTTCCATTAAAGCATTAAAGTTTTGTTCAAAGCGGGCGCCATATTTCTGGTCGATGCTGTTAATAATTTCATCTTTGGCACTTTGGCTGCCTTTACTGTCGCACAGTTTTGCGTAAGCCAGGTACTCGTTTTTATAAACGGGTATTACGAGTTCGTACAATTGCTGCGAAAGGGCTTTAATCTCCTTTTCTTCATCGCCCGAAGCGGAAAGCTTTTTTACCTTTTCGAGCGATTGCTCGAGGTATAAAATTTTGTTGTTGAGGTTGGTGGCTGCTTCGTTGCCTTTCTTTTTGCTGGATGGGATATCGGGGTATTCTTTGGTTTCGTCGTTAAAGTGGCGGGCCAGGTCGGCACTGGCAAAATCGTTGATCATGTTGGTGTTCAGGATGGCGATGTCGAAGAAACGTTCAGGGGTTTCGGAACAGGCCGAGAGGAAAAGGCTAAACAGGATTAAAAGGGAGAATAATGGTTTTGGGGATAGTGCTGGTAATTTGTTCATGAGCTAAAATGGGTTTCCTTATTAAATTTATTCTGGGGAGGAGCAAAGATTGAGCCGTTTTTTTAGCCTAAAGTCGTGAGTCCGGAGTCGTGAGTCGATCAACGTATTATCATGAATTAACGAAATCGGTGAGCTTTTTTTGCCACGGAAACATGGAATGCACGGGGTCTTTGAGCGAGCTTGTGCTGAGCGGAATGAAACTGAAGAATCTTTTAATTAACCAAATAAGACCTATAAGGTTCACATAAGCCCGATTGCCTTATATTTCTTAAATTCCTTATGTGGTAAAAAACTTTACGCCCCAACGCTGTGGCCTTTGTGCCTTCTCTCTGTCGCTTTGCGGTTAAAATTATGGAAAATGTAAGATGGATTGTGGAAACAGTCAGGTGTTTGGCGGGGAGCGATTAGCGCTGATTAAAAAATGCTGAAGCCTATATGGTCAAATAATATGGGATGGGATACTCGGTTTGGTTTACAGTTAACCAAATAAACCATTTTCCGAATGAACCAACCATAATATACCCAACATGAGGTGTTGATAGTGAGCTACTTAATGTGTAGATTTAATTTTATTTTTTAGCCTGCTTTAGCTTACGCCAATATTCTTGTTATTGAGTTAAAACCAAAAGACCCATGATGAAAGAATCAGAGTTAACGGAAAAGAAAAGACGTTTTATTAAGCGTACTTATTTCGGTGTATCAGACAATCCGCTTGATGATGTAAATCCATTTGATGCCTGGGATGAATTTTTAGCGGCCAAGGTAAAGGATATGAATTGGGGGATAGATCCTGATGCCATTAAAAGATCAAAAATCAGGTTTGCCTATAATTTTAACCAGATTTTAGCGCATTATAATGTTTCGCTGGCGCTTGAAGATATCCTGGTAGACCTGGATAAGGATACGCAGACCAACGGAGCGATGATAAATACCTGGGCTGATAAGGCCATTTTTCCGAGTGATAAGACTGCCACTAAAGCAATAGACAAATGAAAGGGGCGTTATTATTGATCTCCTGTTTGGGTTATGGAAGCCTGGCAGCTGCACAAACGGGTAGTGCCGATACCACGGCAAAAAAAAGCATGGTAGAAGCGTCGGCTTCGTTTAAAGTGTTCGATAAATACGGGCTAAAGGTCGACCTTAAATTTATCGATCCGGAAAAAGGATCGTTCGGGATCGATTATCAGTTTCAACTGGATAAAAAACTATTGGGCAATGACCCGGCTAAAATTAATAAACTTAACCTATCATTAGGCAGCAGGGGTTTTGTAACCGTTGCTGAGGATAAAAACAAAAACAGCAGCCTGATTTCGGAAATTAAATTGGAAGGGCAGCCCCTCTTTCACGTAAAAGGCAAAGACCTTGGCCCCCGCAGTACTATAAATCCGCTGGCGGATGACGGCCCTGAGCTACCTCCGGGGAAAGACCCCCTTGTAGAAGAAGCACGCAATTTGGCCGCAAAGGTAGCGTCGCCCTTGTGGTTATCATTTAACCTGCATGCAAAACATGAAACCACCCAGGATTTCAGAAATTACGATTTTGCCTTTGGCCCGCAGCTTTCTGTTTCTACTTCTTACCTGAGTTCGATCCTCGATTTTCCGTTTGGTTTGTTAAGGGCCGCAAAAAACAACAATCCCAGGCAGCTGGATTTATCTGTCGGTTATGATTACGTAACTGGCGCCAATAAAACCAGCCTTGCCCCTTTGCTTGCAGACTCGAAATTTATGAACAGGTTAAACCTTAAAGCGGAATGGGAAACGGGCATACTTTCCGGAAATGAGCGGATTGCTTTTTTATTCGATTCGTATTACGACCTCGACCGTAATTTATTGTTGAAAAATGCAGGTAAAGACTGGAATTACTTTTACATGATCAGGATAGAAAAGCTGCTTAAAATTAATCTAGGTCCGGGTACCAAAACCAAGGTGGCCGTAAAATATACCGCTGGTGAGCTGCCACCAAATTTTGATAAAGGTTTTGTTCTTGGCGGTGGTTTCTCTATCGATTTTTAGTGAAATACCTAAAATGAGCAAGGTTCTAAATGATGCCGGTTTACGCTGCGTTGCGCTTTTGTGGGTTAATTTATCTCATAAAAATCAATATGAACGACATGACTAATAAACTAAGCCACTCCATTTTTTAAACTATATACTTCTCCTTCGTAAAGCCCCGCCAACACCTGCACGGCCATTTTGCTTCTTTGCCCGGTTTGGCAATAACACACTACTTTTTTGTGCTTTGGGATAGCGGTAAGCGATGCTGTTAACCCGTAAAGCGGAAGGTTGATGCCTCCAATATTATTTTCTTCATGTTCGTAACCCTCGCGTACATCAATTAAAAAAACTTCATCCGCATGGGTTTCCAGCCAGCGATCTAATGTTGTGCTATCGATTTCTTGTACGGCTTTATCGGTTTTGGCCGGCGCTGGCTTTGCGGTATCAGCTGTTTTTTTTGCGGCGATTTTAAATACCATTACGGTATTGTTCAGCGCATTAACAATCATCAGTTTGCCCGCAAGTGTTTCGCAAATGCCGCAGATTAATTTTAGGGCTTCATTGGCCATGTACAGGCCTATTAGGCCAGGTAAAATGCCGATCACCCCTCCCTCTATACAGTTAATATTTTCGGTTGGCGGTGCCGGATAAAGGTCTCTATAGTTTGCACCGCCCTGGTGGTTAAACACCGCAACCTGGCCTTCGAACTGTAAAATAGAACCGAAAATAAGTGTTTTGCCTAAAGCCACACAGGTATCGTTCACCAGGTAACGGGTGGTAAAATTATCTGAACAATCGATCACCAGATCATAATCCTGGCAAATGTTTATCGCATTATCAGCCCTAAAACGTTCGTGATAGGCATTGAAACCCACGTGCGGATTAAGCAATTGGAGTTTTGCCATGGCAATTTTTGCTTTAGGTTGCCCAATATCAGTATGATTATATAAAATCTGCCGGTGCAGGTTGCTCAATTCTACCACATCATCATCTACAATTCCGATTGTTCCTACACCCGCTGCGGCCAGATACTGTAATACCGGGCAGCCCAAACCACCTGCGCCGATAAGCAATACTTTGGCGGCTTTTAGCTTCTCTTGCCCCGCCAAGCCCAGCTCGGGCAGGATGATTTGGCGGTTATAGCGGCTTAATTCTTCTTTTATTAACATGATTTTTGGATCAAACTCATATCCCAATCTTTCCAAATGGGCTCATAACCCTGTTTTCTGATCATGGCCGCAATTTCCTGTGCCGAGCGTTCATCAGATATTTCGAACTGCTCCAGCGATTGAGGTTCTACCTGGTAACCACCGGGATTGGTTTTAGAACCCGCACTAATGGCGGTAATGCCCAGCTTAATCACCTGGTTGCGGAAAGCTACGGTTTCGCGGGTAGAAATAGACAGCTCTACTTCGCTGTTGAATAAACGGTAAGCACAGATCAGTTGCACCAATTCCTTATCGTTCATCACCACTTTAGGTTCTAAACCACCGCTAAAAGGCCGCAGCCTGGGGAAAGAAATACTGAATTTACTTTGCCAATACTGTTTTTCGAGGTAAGAGAGATGCAGGGCCGTAAAAAACGAATCCGTACGCCAGTCTTCCAGCCCAATTAATACGCCAAGCCCCATTTTATGGATTCCGGCCTGCCCCAAGCGGTCAGGCGTTTCTAAGCGATATAAAAAGTTAGATTTTTTGCCCTTTGGATGGTGTTTCCGGTAATCATCCTGGTGATAGGTTTCCTGGTAAACCAGTACGGTATTTAACCCGTGCGGAATAAGGGTTTCATAATCGGCTACATCCAAAGGCTGCACCTCCATGGATATATGGGCGAAATGTGGACTGATGAGGTCTAATACTTTTTTAAAATAATCGGTGTGTACACTTTGGTTGGCTTCGCCCGTTACCAGCAGCACATGGTCGTATCCCATACCCTTAATTACGGCCACTTCCTGCATAATTTCCATTGGGTTGAGCGTTCTCCGCCTTACCTTATTGTCATAACTGAAACCACAATAGGTACAGATGTTATTGCATTCGTTGGAGAGGTAAAGCGGTATATACATTTGTATTACCCGACCGAAACGGTCTAAAGTTAATCGCTGGCTAATTTGCGCCATATCTTCAAGATAAGGCAATGCTGCGGGAGAAATAAGCGCTTTAAAATCTTCCAGATCCCGTTGTGTATTGCGCAATGCCCGCTCTACATCTGCAGCCGTTTTATCGTAAATACTGACCTTGGTATCGTCCCAATTGTAAGATTCGAATACCCCGTTAAAACTCTTCATCTAAAAATGCGGTTAGTGGACTGCTTGCTGCAGCATAATGTGTTTGAGCGCCTAATTTAGACTCGAAAGCCATTCTGCCGGCTTCTATAGCCAATTTAAAGGCAATAGCCATATTGGTTGGATCTTTGGCAATAGCAATGGCGGTGTTCACCAAAACGGCATCAGCACCAATTTCCATGGCTTTGGCCGCATCAGACGGTGCACCTATACCGGCATCGATAATGACCGGAACCCTGCTCTGGCTGATGATAATCTCTAAAAAATCGATGGTTCTTAAGCCCTTGTTACTGCCAATTGGGGAGCCCAGCGGCATTACCGCTGCCGTGCCCACATCTTCCAAACGTTTACATAAAACCGGGTCGGCATGGATATAAGGCAAAACCACAAAACCGAGTTTAACCAGTTCTTCGGTGGCTTTTAAGGTTTCGATCGGATCTGGCATGAGGTATTTCGGATCTGGGTGGATTTCCAGTTTAATCCAGTTGGTTTCTAAGGCTTCACGTGCCAGTTGAGCGGCAAAAACGGCTTCTTTTGCATTGCGCACACCAGAGGTATTGGGCAATAAATTGATGTGCGGATATTTAAGGTGATGAAGGATATCGTCGTCCTTGCCCTTTAAATCTACACGTTTGAGCGCTACGGTAACCAGTTCGGAGGCCGAGGCAATTAAGGCACTTTCCATCTCTTTGGCAGAACTGAATTTTCCGGTACCGGTAAAGAGGCGAGAGCTAAAGGTTTGATCTGCTATGGTTAACATATCTGTAATTTTTAAATCGAATGAATACTGAACTTGCTGTTGATTTCTTCAAGAACCGCAGCCGTTTGTGTTTGGTTGGTGAGTGCTGCCGAGATGGCAATTCCGTAAATTCCGGTTTCGAGTATAGCCGGAATATCTGCTGCTTCAATGCCGCCAATGGCAATAATGGGGGTGCTGATTCCAACTTTACGCACTTTTTCCATTATTTTGTGGTAACCTGCCAAACCCACAACCGGGCTCAGGTTTTCTTTGGTCCGGGTAAACCTAAAGGGGCCAAGGCCAATGTAATCGGCACCCTCCGCAACCCTTTGCAAAATGTGTTCGAAAGTATTGGCTGTGCCGCCGATGATCTGGTGTTTGCCGATAATTTTCCTGGCTTCGGAAATGGGCATATCCTGCAGGCCCAGGTGTACCCCATAACTATTTACGGCTTTAGCGAGGTGCGGAAAATCGTTTACGATAAGTTTGGCGCCATATTTTTCGCATAAGGCCTGCGCGGCTTTTGCAAAAGGCAACACCTCGCTTTCGGCCTGGTGTTTAATGCGTAACTGGATCCATTTTCCGCCAGCTTGTAGCACCTGCTCAATGGCATCCAAATGGGTACCTGTTTTAGCTGCTTGCGAGATATATTGTAGGGGCTGAATCATATTGATATTTTTAAAACGGTTGATGGTAAACGAGGCAATGTTGCTGTGCTTTTTTAAAATTGGTTAAAGCTTTACTGGGGTCGTTCCAGATACTGCCCAATAGTGCAACGCCATCGAAATTCATTTCTTTTACCCGATCGATCTGGTTTAAACCGATTCCACCCAGCGCAATCAGTTTTGTCTTGCTGTTAGGCTTGTTTAAATGAAAACCTGCAGGGATAACCCCCATATAACCGGGTTTGGAAAGGCTGTTGAATACGGGGCCATAAAAGCTGTAACGGTATGGCCTAATGCAATCTATATCTGATAACTGATGAATAGATGTGCTCCATATATGCTTTTGCGGCTGGGTATTGGGTGTAATACTTTTTCTAAAGCTTTCTGTATGGTGGATTCTATTGATGTTATAATCGTTGGCCAGTGTATGGAAATGGTGTAAAGCGATGCGTGGATGATATTCCGGTAAAATCCCTTCCACAATTTTGCGGTAACCGGCCTCATCTGCATTTTCTTTTCGTAAATGAAAAACCTGTAAACCGGCTTCGAAAAGCTGATTTACAAGAAGACATTCTTCCTTAAAAATAGTAGGCTTGGCAATTACAATCAGTTCCATAGCGGCTTAAGAATAAATTTCGCTTCCTTTTTGGGTAAACTCTTTCGATTTTTCCTGCATGCCCTGCGCTAAAGCCGCTTCTGCTTCCACACCTTGTTTTGCGGCATATTCCCTCACATCCTGCGTAATTTTCATGGAGCAGAAATTCGGTCCGCACATGGAACAGAAGTGTGCAATCTTGGCACCCTCTGCAGGTAAGGTTTCATCATGGAATTCTTTTGCGGTATCTGGATCGAGTGAGAGGTTAAACTGATCTTCCCACCTAAATTCGAACCTGGCCTTGCTTAAAGCATTATCACGGTATTGTGCGCCTGGGTGGCCCTTGGCTAAATCGGCTGCATGGGCGGCAATTTTATAGGTGATTACGCCGTCTTTAACATCTTTTTTGTTCGGCAGGCCTAAATGTTCTTTAGGGGTTACATAACAGAGCATCGCTGTGCCAAACCAGCCGATCATGGCAGCGCCAATGGCCGAGGTAATGTGGTCGTAACCGGGTGCAATATCGATCGTTAATGGGCCTAAAGTGTAAAATGGCGCTTCGCCGCAATGGTCGAGCTGTTTTTCCATATTGGCTTTGATCAGGTGCATGGGTACATGCCCAGGGCCTTCTATAATCGTTTGTACATCGTGTTTCCAGGCTATTTTTGTGAGTTCGCCAAGCGTTTCGAGCTCCGAAAACTGTGCGGCATCATTTGCATCGGCAATACAGCCAGGCCTTAAGCCATCGCCTAACGAAAAGGCCACATCATAAGCCTTCATAATTTCGCAGATCTCCTCAAAATGGGTATACAGGAAATTTTCTTTGTGATGGGCCAGGCACCATTTGGCCATAATAGATCCGCCACGCGAAACAATACCGGTAATCCTTTTAGCGGTTAAAGGCACATAACGGAGCAGAACACCGGCATGGATGGTAAAATAATCTACGCCTTGTTCGGCCTGCTCAATCAACGTATCGCGAAAGATTTCCCAGGTGAGGTCTTCGGCTTTTCCGTTTACTTTTTCTAAGGCCTGATAAATAGGAACGGTACCAATGGGCACCGGCGAATTGCGGATAATCCATTCGCGGGTTTCGTGGATATTTTTTCCTGTTGATAAATCCATAATGGTATCGGCTCCCCAACGGCAGGCCCAAACGGCTTTTTCTACTTCTTCTTCGATGGTAGAGGTTACTGCCGAGTTACCGATATTGGCGTTAATTTTTACCAGAAAGTTTCGGCCAATAATCATGGGTTCGAGTTCGGGGTGGTTGATATTGCAGGGAATTACCGCCCTGCCAGAGGCTACCTCTGCCCTTACAAATTCGGGTGTGATGTAACCTTTTGGGGTATTTGCGCCAAAGCTATTGCCTTGGTGCTGGTGGTTCATTACCTCGTGCTGATCGCCCAACTGCGCATTTAACAGTTCGATCTGCTGGTTTTCCCTAATGGCGATATATTCCATTTCGGCCGTTATGATGCCTTTTTTGGCATAATGCATTTGAGATACATTGGCGCCGGCTTGTGCTTTGTAAGGTTTGTTGATGAAATTAAAGCGTAAGGCATCAAGCTTCTCATCGGCCAGGCGCTGCTGCCCGTAAGCAGAAGATGGCTCAGGGAGTTCTACCACATCAAGCCTGTCTTTTATCCATTGCTCCCTGATCCGCGGTAAGCCTTTTTTTACATCAATAACAGCATTGGGATCGGTATAGGGACCGCTGGTATCGTAAACAGTTACGGGCGGATTGGGCTCGGTTAAGCCAAATCCGTTATGGATTTTGGTTTCCGATAAACTGATTTCGCGCATGGCCACCTGGATATCGTGGATTTTTCCGGGTACAAAAATCTTGCGTGAGGCCGGAAAAGGACTGCGGCTGATCACCTCTTGGTTCGGTGTTTTTTCTTGTTTCATGTTGAAATGTTTGAAGGAGAGAATGAGTGATTGAGTGAAGGAGAAAATGAAGGAATGAGTGATTGGGTAAATTTTGAATGTAAAGTATCTCCCGTTCCATCATTCAAAATTCTCTCATTCAATCGTCCCATTACCCTCCCTGCGTGGCTTTGATGAGTATAACCTGATCAGCTGGATTTAATACATGGGTTGCCCAGTCTGATTTGGGAATAATGGTTTGGTTTATGGCTATGGCAAGGCCATTTGTTTCTGTTGAAATAACAGCAGCAAGCATCTGTTCGATGGAACAGGCCTCGTTGAGCAGATAGTTTTGATTGTTTATAGTTACTTCCATATGCTAAAAAATTGGAAAAACTATAGAGATTGCCCCAAAATGGAGATCGAAAAGACAGCAATGTGATTGCTTTCACTTTTCCCTTCGGCAGTACTAACTGCATCAGGTTCAAAGGGTATTTCTCAGCACGTAGGCACCCCTAAAGTTTTTTGTAAATATATGCGATTAAATTTCTAATGCAAATAAAAATTGACATAGATAAAATCTATAAAATGCTAGCGATAATATAGAGATAGGGATAGAGGAGTTCAAAATTGTCATCCTGAGTGTGACGAAGGATCTTTACTAGGTGTAACATCGGAAAAAGATCCTTCAATGCTTTCAGGATGACAATTGGGACGATTAAAACAAAATTTTCATCACTCAATTTTCGATCCCCGACTCCCGATTAGACTCCCTCATCCATCTTTTCTGTTTTTTAACCGCAAAGTGCACAAAGGGAAGGCACAAAGGTCGCAGTGTTGGGTGTAAAAAGCAGTCGTCATTCCCGTGCAGGCGAGAGTTTTAAAGCATATTGCATTATCACCATATAAGAAATGTAAGAAAATATTAGACCCTTGAGCTTATATGAGCCTCCTATGTCTTACATGGTTCAAATTAAAAAGATCCTTCACTACCGACTTCGGACTAAAGGCTAATTAACCAATCCACGCCAACTGCCTTTCGCAAAACGCAAAAATTCCTTACCTTTGCAGCATTACCAAAACACCCCATACATGTAAGATTCATTTCTTTTCAGAAAATAGATAACAAGCAGAACGGTTCCGTTCCTGCAATTATTTACCATAAAAAAGAAATTTATGCTTATTCTACAAGGGGCTAACTATATCCACCCCAATGGAGATTTACTGTTTTCAGACTTAAATCTTACCATCAATAAATACGAAAAAACTGCACTCATTGGCCATAATGGGGCTGGGAAATCGACACTTTTAAAAATTTTGTCAGGTAAACTCAAACCAACTGCCGGATATGTTAAAACGGAATCGGAGCCTTATTATGTGCCACAGCTTTTTGGTCAGTTTAATGATTTTACCGTTGCGCAGGCCCTCGGGATTGAAGATAAACTAAAAGCGCTGAACGAAATCCTCGGCGGGGAAGTAACCGACGAAAATTTGGCCATACTTAACGATGACTGGACCATTGAGGAACGTTGCACGGAAGCTTTGCGTTTTTGGCGATTGGCAGGTTTAGACTTAAACCAAAAAATGGAAAGTTTAAGCGGCGGACAAAAAACCAGTGTGTTTTTGGCCGGCATGTCGATACACCGCCCGGATATTGTTTTGATGGACGAGCCGACCAATCATTTGGATCTGGAAGGCAGAAACAGGTTGTACGATTATATCCGATTGACCAGAAATACTTTGGTGGTGGTGAGTCACGACCGTACTTTGTTGAACCAAATTGAGAAAGTTTGCGTGTTAAGTGAACGGGGAATAACCGTATATGGCGGAAATTACGATTTCTATGCTGCTCAAAAGAAAATTGAAAATAATGCTTTGAACAATGATTTACGAGCAAAGGAAAAAGCACTGCGCAAGGCTAAAGAAGTGGAAAGGGAATCGATGGAACGGCAACAGAAGCTTGATGCCAAAGGGAAGAAAAAACAGGAAAAAGCCGGATTGCCGACCATTTCGATGAATACGTTAAAAAATAATGCGGAAAAAAGTACGGCAAAATTAAAGGCTGTGCATACCGAAAAGCTCGATCATATTTCTGCTGAATTAAGCCAGCTCAGGTCTGCACTGCCCGATGCAGGCAAAATGAAAATCGGTTTTAACCAAGCCAGGCTGCACAAAGGAAAAAGTATTGTTGAGGCTAAGGAGCTCAATTTTGCTTTTCACGATCAGTTACTTTGGAAGGAGCCGCTTAGTTTTCAGGTTTTTAGTGCGGAGCGTTACCTGATAAAGGGCCGGAACGGATCTGGCAAAAGCACCTTGATCAAGCTTATTTTGGGGCAGCTCCAGCCCTCAACGGGAAGTTTAAATAAAGCAGGCGTTAGCTCCATATATATCGACCAGGATTATTCGTTGATTGATAATCAACTTACGGTTTACGAACAGGCCCAGCAATACAACTCGGGTGCATTGCAGGAGCATGAAGTAAAAATCCGTTTAAACCGGTTTTTGTTTGGCAAAACCGATTGGGACAAACCTTGTTCGGCCTTAAGTGGTGGTGAGAAAATGCGGTTGATGCTTTGTTCGTTAACCATCGGCAACCAATCGCCCGAGCTGATGGTACTGGATGAGCCTACCAATAACCTCGATATCCAGAACATAGAAATTTTAACGGCAGCCATTAACGAATATCAGGGAACGCTTTTAGTCATATCGCACGATGCATATTTTCTTAAGCAAATCTGTGTGGAACATAGCATTGATCTTTAAAATAAATATATAGCCTTATCTTCGTTCTAAATTATTAAAATCAGTATACCTATGCAAAGCCTGTTAGCACTACAAAGCGGCGAACTTAAAGGAGCAGTATCGTTAAAACTTTCTGAAAACCTAACCGGGTTCCCAAACGAAATATTCGAGTTGGCCGATACTTTGGAAGTGCTGGATTTATCTTTTAATAAATTAAGTACATTACCGGCAGATTTTGGCCGTTTAAAGAAACTGAAGATTTTCTTCTGTTCAGAAAACCTTTTTACGGTAATGCCAGAGCAATTGGCCGACTGCCCTTTGCTGGATATTGTAGGTTTTAAATCTAACCAGATTAAAACGGTGCCTGCAAAATCGCTGAACCCTAATCTTCGCTGGCTGATTTTAACCAACAACAACATTGCCGAATTACCAAAAGAGATTGGGCAGTGTACGCGGATGCAAAAGCTGATGTTATCGGGTAACCGTTTAACACAATTGCCCGACGAATTAAGTAATTGCCAGAATTTAGCCCTACTGCGGATTGCTGCTAATAAACTGCATGAGCTGCCACAATGGATTGCCAATATGCCTAAACTTTCGTGGATTGCATTTTCCGGGAACAACTTTAGCAAAACACCTGCTGTAGAAACACTTTCGTTAATTAACTGGCACGACTTAGAGATTAACCATTTATTGGGTGAAGGGGCTTCGGGCATCATCTCAAAAGCAAACCGGACTATTGGTGATGAAACCCAGGAGGTAGCCGTTAAAATATTTAAGGGCAATGTAACCAGCGATGGCTTGCCAGAAGATGAAATGACGGCCTATATTGCTGCGGGTTACCACCCTGGTTTGGTTAATTTAATCGGACAGATTGCCCTGCACCCAGAAGATAAAAAAGGACTAGTGATGGACCTCATTCCGCATCATTTTTATAACCTGGGTAATCCGCCGAGTTTAGAAAGCTGCACCAGGGATGTTTTTCCTGAAGGTACGCAGCTGTCAGAAACACAGCTGCTGAGTATTGCCAAAACCATTGCCTCCTTAGCTGCACAATTGCACGGGGCCGGAATTATGCATGGCGATTTATATGCACACAATATCTTAATTGATGATGAGGGCAGTACGTTGTTCGGCGATTTTGGTGCCGCAAGTTTTTATGATCAGGCTGATGCTCCGCTCGCTTTTGCGCTGGAGCGGATTGAAGTTAGTGCTTATGGTTACCTGCTCGATGATTTACTTTCTTTAAAAAGCGAAACGGTAAGCGAAACGTGCTCGAATGCTCTGGGTGCCTTAAGAGATGCCTGTTTAGTCGAATCGCCCTTAAACAGGCCTGGTTTTCAGGATTTGGTTGATGCTTTAGCGAAGATTTCATTATAAAGTTGTTAATCTGAGTCCCTAGAAAAATCGTCATCTAGATCCGATAGCTATCGGATGGAGCAAAGCGAAATGGAGAGTTCTGTGAGCTACACTTAATCATAGATTTCTCCGCTACGGTCGAAATGACGACCACTTTATAAAAAAAAATATTAATTCTGCTGTTTTTTTGCCCAATCTAACCTGCGCTGATCTGGCGTGGGTGTAACCTTGAAATTTTCGAATGTGGCGTTAAAGCCCTTGCCATCAGGACAGGCAGCCACAAGGCCCACCATTACAGGAGCATTATTCTTAAAATAACACGTACGGATCATGGTGTATTTTTTATCATCCAGTGAGTAAAAAATCTCTACTGCATCAAGTTTTCTAACGGCTTTCATCCAGATAGATGCTGGTGCCTGAGCTAATTCTACTACGCTCCAGTCACTTGTTTTATGCGTAACCACCGCACTTACATTTTGTTTGCCATTCACAAATTCTACTCCCGCCTTAATCCATTCTTCTTCATTAATTCGGAGCATAATACCCATCTGATCGAAGGTGGTTACATAATTGCCGGTAATTTTTACTTTTACCTCAAATTCACCACCATAAGTGGCATAATAAAAAGGGGCATCATCCACGGTAAAGCCATAATGCGAGATCCGCCAGTAATCTGTTTTGGCAGGAACAAATAAGCTAAATGTGTTTTTATCCTTGATTTCCCACTTTTCAGGTTCGTTAAACCAGTTCATTTTAGCAAGGCTCTGGGCAGCTGACTTTTGTGTGTTTAATACGGCAAGTAAGGCCATGGCGGTTAGTAATTTAAGTTTCATTTGTGTGTTAGCGGTTGGTTTTGTGTGTTTGTGTATTGCAAACTTAAAGCAAGCATCAACTTTTGGAAAGGACATAGATCACTATTTTAATGTGATTATTATCACGTACATCGGATAAGGGCAATTGTCTCAGGTTTATAAATCTTTAATAAACAGTACATTTGTGCTGTTGTATCAGAAACATGGAAACAAATTTTTTAAGGGCGCATATTGATCAGATTGTTTGTTTAACAGATGAAGAATTTCAATATGCCGAATCTTTTTTTACCAAGCGGAAATATAGAAAACATCAATATATTATTCAGGCAGGTGATGCAGCCAGTTGCGAACATTTTGTACTGAAAGGAATTGTGAAGTCTTCTTATACCGACCATGAAGGCAAAGAATACATTTTACAGCTTGCCATGGAAGAGTGGTGGTTCTCAGACCCGAACGCTTTTAACACCGGAATGCCGGCAACCTTAAATGTAGACTGTATTGAAGATACCGAAACCCTTTCTATCTCTTTTGAGAACAAGGAAAAACTTTGTGCTTCTTCCCGGAAAATGGAATACTTTTTTAGGAAAAAGTACACCACAGGAAACATGGCTTTGCAAAAACGGGTATTGGCGCTATTGAGTAATAATGCGGGCGAGCGTTACAAACAATGGCGCAATCAATACCCATCTTTACAAAAGAGGATTTCGAAAACCCTTATTGCATCTTATTTGGGTGTTACCAGGGAAACTCTAAGCCGTTTATCGCTCTAGGTATGGTAAGGGAAAAACAATAAGGGCTTTGTTTTATTTGTGGCTGCTATAATTAACCATCCATTGGATACCGAACCTGTCTTTAAAGCTGCCGAAGTAATCGCCCCAGAACATATCGTCCATTGGCATTTCGATGGTGCCACCTGCTGAAAGGCCATTAAAGAAGCGATCGGCATCTTCACGGCTCTCTGTATTGAGGTTAATGTACATGTTATTGCCTTCTTTAAGTACATGCCCTGCGGAAGGTACACAGTCAGACGCCATTAAAACTGTATGCTCATTAATGGGTAGGGCTACGTGCATTACACGGTTTTTTTCCTCCTGGGTTAATTTATCCGATTCGGGTGCATCGCCCATTTTTGCAAAGAAGGTAAATTCTCCTCCGAAAACCGATTTATAAAAATTAAAAGCTTCTTCGGCCTTGCCGTCGAAGTTTAAGTAAGGGTGCATGGTTGCCATAATCTTATTTCTTTTGTTTACAACTAAGTTACTGCACCTTTTAATGATAAAATGGGTGTACTTGAGACAAATGTAAGGGCGTTTTCGACATTTGAAAATTAATAAATTTATATGATTCCATCTTGTTGCGATGACCTTAACCCGGATGCTGAGCTTGAGAAAACACTGTTTTTAAATAGACTAAAATGTTTTATTCATTTTATTGTGGATTTTGGATAAGTTATTGTTTTACAGATGAATAAAACTGAACGGAAATAAATCCATATCTTTTTTCATATTTGTATCAGGGTATTAAACATTTATTGAAACAATTCTCGATCGTCCCAAAATAATTTTAGATTTGAGTAAACACGTCCTCTTTTTGAGGGCGTGTTTTTTTTTGCAAAAAAAAACCTTTCATTGCTGAAAGGTTTCGTGTTTAATCTAAATCGTCCCGTTGATTTAATTTTAACAATATAAATATAGTTATCAACATGTTAACATCAAATTAAAAGGTAAAAATACCCCTTTATGGGTAGTGGTTTTCACTACACCGCGATACGGATATTTTAATGTGGAAAATTATTTGCTCGCTTCAATACTCCATTTATAAGCGGGTAACGTTGCCAACAACAAGCTGGAGGTACTTACTACGAAAACAGAATAATTAAAAGGGCCCTGTAATTTGCAAAGGCGAACATACAGCGGGCAAAAGCAAGTGTTAGTAAAAAACTGCCTATAGCCGCCAACTTAATTTTGTATCCTACGATAAGCATTACCGCAAACACCAGCTCGCCAGTGGTGGCAATAATAGCCATTACATTGGCTACAGGCCTTACTAAAAAGGGCATTAGCGTATTGGTATAATCTAAAAATACCGACCAATTGCCCAAGCTAGCTTTTCCTTGCGTATGGTAACCTGCCTAGAAACACTCTACTTCCCAAAACCGCGACCAGTTTTCGCCTATATCCAGCTTTACTATCCCCTCTTTGCGTGTTAATTCCTGATCGTGGTTAACACCATCGGCCACTCCGCACCAGGGCTCTAAGCAGATAAAAGGGGCATCGGTAGCAGCCCAAATGCCGAAGAAAGGGAAGTCTTCGAAATGGAAATGCAGGCCATAATCGTTTTTGGTATTGAGCAAGCTGATGCAGTTGCTCTGCAGGGTCTTAAAAACCAGCGCATCGTTATAAAACAGCTCATGTTTAAGGTTTAACCTGTGGCCACCCAGTTCAATGAGTGCTGTTTCATCGGCCACTAAACCATCTTCGAGTTTCCAGAAAGTTAATTTCTCATCGGCATTAAAGGCCAGGTAATAATCTTCATAAACGGTATTGGGTGTGTTCGGTACAGCAAAAGCCGGGTGTGCACCAATTGAGAATAAAAGCTCGGCAGTACCTGTGTTTATTACCTCGTAAGTTAAATTCAGTTTCCTGTCGATTAGCCGGTACCTCAGTTTCAGCTCGAAATAAAAAGGATATGCTTTTAAGGTATCTTCATTTTGGGTTAAACTAAAAACGGCCTCGGTTTCACTTATTTTTTCGATATTAAAAACATGATCGCGGGCAAAACCGTGGCGTGGCAGCGTATAGCTTTTACCTTGATAAGTAAAACTGTTGTTTTTTAATGAGCCAACAATAGGAAATAAAACCGGACTGTGTTTTGCCCAATATTCAGGATTGGCATTCCACAAATATTCCAGCTTTGTTTCTTTACTAAATATGCCTTGAAGTTCTGCGCCTTTAGCCGCCAGGCTAACTTTTATATAGTCGTTCTCGAGAGTTATCATTTGCAGTCTAAATTAACAAAAAGATGTATTTTAAAAATATCTTTTTTATTAATTTTGATCAGTACTTAAAGCTTAAGCAAATGAAAAGCTTAAAGCGCTATTTATTTTATTACCCGCGCATTTACTTTCGCTTAAAATAAAATCAGAAACCCATGGCGATAGATTTAACAAAATTATCAAATGCAAAAGTAAAGGCCGCTATTACCGCATTGCAAAAAGGCGATGAAAAAACATGGTTTCCTTTATTTGCCATCGATGTTGCCTTTTACGACGACGGAAACCAGATGAAATTTAATAACTTTTTTAAGAAAGCGCTGGGACATGAGCGTTTTACCAGTATAGATAAGGTTGAAAACAACGGATTGGAGGTGTATGGCCATTTCCACTCCGACCAATGGGGCGATTTTAAAACCTGCTTTAAATTTAAGGTAAACAAAGAGGGAAAAATAGCGAGGTTGGATATTGGGCAGGCTTCTTATTAGTCTTTAGTCCTGAGTCCAAAGTCTTGAGTCTAATCATCGATTGATAAGGACTCAAGACTACTAACTCAAGACTTTGTACTTATCCCTTCTCTTCCCAAATACAGGCGATGTTAATAATGGTTTGTACAGCTTTTTCCATGTCCTGTACACTTACCCATTCTTGTTTACTATGAAAAGCGTGTTCTCCGGCAAAAATATTGGGGCAAGGTAAGCCCATGTAAGAAAGCCGCGAGCCATCGGTTCCACCACGGATACTTTGTTGTTTTGCCACTACGCCTGCCCGTTCAATGGCTTCAATTCCATATTGCACAATTTTAGGATGCTGATCTAAAACCTGTTTCATGTTGCGGTACTGCGCTTTAATATCAATTTTGTAGGTAGACTTTGGATATTTAGCCATCACCTTTTTTACGGTTTCTTCTAAAAAATGGCCATGTGCGGCTAGTTTTTCATCTGTAAAATCTCTGATGATAAACTGTGCCTCTGCCTCTTCTACCTGTCCGTTCATGCTTACCGGGTGGATAAATCCTTCTTTTTGATGGGTAGCTTCCGGAGTGAGTGTATCTTTTGGCAGCGAATCTAAAATTTCGGCAAGGATCTTAATGGCGCTTTCCATTTTTCCTTTGGCAAAGCCCGGGTGAGTACTTACGCCATAAATTTTAAGGGTGGCGCCGTCAGCAGAAAAGGTTTCATCTTCGATTGAGCCCAGTGTTTCTCCATCTATGGTATAGCCAAAATCGGCACCTAATTTCTTTAAATCGGCTTTGTCTACGCCGCGGCCTATTTCTTCATCAGGGGTGAAAAGTAGCTTTATGGTTCCGTGTTTTACATCAGGATTGCGCATTAAAAAGGTAGCTGCCTCCATAATTTCTGCTAAGCCTGCTTTATTATCGGCACCTAATAAAGTTGTCCCGCTTGCTGTGATAATATCGTTACCAATTTGGTGTTTTAAGTCTTTGTTTTCAGACAATTTTATCACAATATTGTTATCGTCGGGCAGAATTAAGTCTTGTCCTTGATAATTGTCATGAATAATCGGTTTAACATTTTCACCACTACAATCTGGCGAGGTATCCATGTGCGAGCAGAAGAAAATTACGGGTAACGGCTTGTTTGTATTTGAAGGGATGGTACCATATACATAACCATTATCATCCATTTCGGCATCAGTAACGCCAATTTCTAACAGTTCCTGAACCAGTTCTTTCCCTAAATTTTTTTGTTTTAGGGTTGATGGGCAAGTTGGAGAATTCGGATCAGATTGGGTATCAATCTTCGCATATTTTATAAACCGCTGCTCCAGAGATTTGTTAAAGTTGGTGTATGTGCTCATAATTCAAAGGTAAAAGTTATAGATATTCGATAAACATATTATTTTTGTAAAAAAACGATATGATTTTTAAATTGCTGAGAGCTACATATATAACCCTTCTGCTTGTTTTTATAGGAAGTTTTTCTTTTGCCCAATCTAATTACTTTAAAATGTCGTATGGTTTTGGTGGAGGTATAAACAAATCTTATACTGATGTGTACAAAGGAAGTTTTGGCTACACTGCCTATGGCGTATTCGATTATCATATCACGCCGTTTGTAACGCTGGGTTTAGAGGGGCAGTATGGTAGGGTTCAAGGAGGAAACATCGAAACCGATCCGCACAACCGTCAGTTTATCAATCAATATACCGCCATTACGGCCAATATAAAGCTAATGCTTGGCGAGGTGGCAGACTACAATAAAAGCGAATTTTTATACAATCTAAGAGGTTTGTATGTGGGCTTGGGTATAGGGGCTATTAACAATAAGATTACCGATATTGTAAGGTATAAACCAAGTTGGGCAGCTTACGACCCTGGCTACGGGCCTTTTCCTGGTCAAGACAAAACCGTTAATCTCTTGGTGCCTTTAAACTTTGGTTTCAACTATTACATCAACGATGGATACGGTTATATGCGGTATATCATCAATATCAATGCACAATCGAACTTTACTTTCGGCGAAGGCCTTGACGGTTATAACGATCCAAGTAGCAAATTTAAAAACTACTCACCTGATGTTTATAACTCCTACACCATAGGTTTTAAATACATGTTCGGAACGATTAAATCTTATCGTAAAACACTTTAATAACAGCATTTCATTTCTTAGATTTAAGGCATGAGAAAATTCTTTGTGTTTTGTTTGCTTTCGATGAGATTAAAAGCTGCCGCACAAAAAACACCTTTCGAGTTAAGCGGAAAAATTGAAACCACAACTTACACTGCCGCAATTTCTTATTACGAAAATTTGGCTAAAACTTATCCAGAGGCTAAGCTATTCACCTATGGAAGTACAGATTTTGGTAAGCCTTTGCATGTGTTGGTTTTATCGCGTGATCGGGTTTTCGATCCTTCGGTGATTAGAAAGCAGGATAAAAGGATTTTATTGATCAACAACGGCATTCACCCTGGCGAACCAGAGGGTATAGATGCATCAATGATGCTTGCCCGCGATTTGCTTAAAGCAGGTAAACTGCCAAAAAATGTAGTGATCTGCATTATTCCATTGTACAATATAGATGGCAGTTTTAACCGTAGCGGAACTTCGAGGGCCAACCAGAACGGCCCAGTTGCCTATGGTTTTAGAGGGAATAGTAAAAACCTCGATCTGAACCGTGATTTCATTAAAACCGATTCAAAAAATTCGGCAGCATTTCAACTCATTTTTAATACCTGGCAACCCGAAATATTTGTAGATACGCACACCAGTAATGGCGCTGATTATCAATATGTAATGACACTTATCCCGACACAAAAAGATAAGCTGAACCCAATTCTTTCTGATTATTTAACTAAAACGTTGGTGCCCGATCTATATGTCGGAATGGAAAAGATGGGTTACCCGATGATTCCCTATGTAAATTCGATAGGTGAAACGCCAGAAAGCGGAATAACCGGATTCATAGATCCTCCACGTTATTCTACCGGATATACCACGCTGCACAATACCATAGGTTTTATGCCCGAAACGCATATGTTAAAGTCGTACGGTTTGCGTGTGGATGCCACTTATAAGCTTTTGCAGACCTATATTCAGGTTGTAGCGCGTGATGCCAGGGTTATTGGAGAGAATAAGCGGAAGGCCGATGAAATTGTGGCTGCACAAAAGGAATTTCCTTTAGAATGGAAGCTGAATAAAACCGAGGTAAACGATCTGAGCTTTAAAGGCTTTGAGGCGGGGCAAAAACCCAGCACGGTAAGCGGCGCTGATCGTTTATATTACGACCGCAATAAACCTTACACCAAAACCATTAAAGAATGGAACAGGTTCGAACCCGCGGTGTCTGTTCAAAAACCGGTTGCCTACATTATTCCGAAAGCCTGGGACCGTGTAATTGCCCTGCTTAAACTGAATAATGTTAAGCTGCAGGAACTTAAAGCCGATCAGAAAATTGAAGTAGAAAGTTATTATATCGGCGATTTTAAAACCGGAACAAGGCCCTATGAGGGGCACTACCTGCACACTGGGGTAAAGGTAAACCCAGTTAAGCAAAGCTTACAGTACTATGCAGGCGATTTTGTGGTTTATGTTAATCAGCGGAGTAACCGGTATATTGTAGAAACCCTGGAGCCACAGGCTACTGATTCTTATTTCAACTGGAACTTTTTCGATTCAATTCTGGATATGAAAGAACATTATTCGGCCTATGTTTTTGAAGATACGGCAACAGCACTGCTTAACAATAACCCAGAACTAAAGCATAAACTAGAAGCGAAAAAAGCTTCGGACGTCGATTTTGCGAAGAATGCGGCTGCACAACTTGATTTTGTGTATAAAAATTCTGATTATTACGAAAAAACACACAACAGATATCCGGTAGCCCGTTTGGTTACAGACGTAAAACTTGATTTAAAATAAGCCTAATGGAATACTTCAATATTGCACCAGTTGCCTCCGTAATTTTCGTTTTTACCATTATTACCAGCTTATACGCTTTCTATGATCATGCGCTATATGGCAAGTTTATGCTGCATCCCTACAGTGTATCAAGGGGCCATAAGGCTTGGACAGTCATAACAAGTGGCTTAATACATACTGATTGGATGCATCTGATTTTCAATATGTACACTTTCTTGATGTTCTCGTTTAAACTTGAAAGATTGATGGGTAGTTGGAGATTTGCATTATTGTACATTGTAGCTCTGATTTTAAGCGATCTTCCAACAATATTCAAATATAAAGACAACTTTAATTACAATAGTCTGGGAGCTTCGGGCGCAATTAGTGCTGTAGTATTTGCTTGTATATTATTTGATCCTCTTGCAACATATGGAATCATATTTATTCCATTTGTGAGAGTATATGCGGTTATATTTGGTATTCTTTATCTAATTTATTGTGTTTACGCATCAAAAAATTCCAGAGACGGTATTAACCACGATGCACACTTTTTCGGTGCCTTAACCGGGCTGATTTTTACGATCATTTTTGTTCCGGGCATTTTGCAGAACTTTATTGCCATGTTAACAGGAGGGAGATAGTTTAACTTCTTCATCTCGACTGAAGCATAGCAAAATGGAGAGATCTATCAACACAGATTTCTCGACTTCGTTGCACTCGCTCGAAATGACGATCTCGTTTAGGTTATCGAAAAATTTAATCAGTGCAAATCTGTTGCAAAAAACTACCCTGCAGTAGGTAAACAAGGCTTCTCGAAGAAACTCATGGGTTCATCAGGGTTTTTAATAATCTCGAATACCACATAACCCCAGGGTTTCCAAAAGTTTTCCAATACCTGTGCATATACTTTATTTTGCCAAACATCAAAAAGCGGTTTGGTCATGTTGCCCCGTAAAGGCATAGCTTCGATATAGGTGGTGCCTTCTACTGGCATAAAAGTATATTCGGGCAAGCGGTTAAACAGATAGGCCGAATAATAAAAGCGGGCGCTCAACTCTTCAAACTGTTCGGCGGTTAAAGCTTTTCCTTTTATTTCGTTGATGATGTCCTGATGATAGCGTTTATTCGTACCATTATCCTGTAAACAGGCGATGATACCAAAATCTTTCATTTTTAACGAGAAGGTTAAAGTATTTATCTCATCACGGAAACTGAACGGTGTTTCTCCGTTTTCTAATTTCACTACCGTGATAGACCATGGTGAAAAATCTTCAAACTCCAGACTGGTATACAGGTTCTGCATCATGAAATTCAGATTGGCAAATTTCATCATTAATGATTGCGACATATTTAAACCATCGGCAGTCATTTCCTTGCGTAGGGCTGAGTGCATTTCGATATATACAAAGCCGTATAAAAACTTGCCTATCCAGTTAAAAAGATCTAGTTCGGGCAGTGCAGAAACGGCATTGTAACCTGTTGCAAAGGCTGTTTCGATCTTGTTTTCAAGCGGGTTTAAAAACTGCTCGTTTACCTCGTTGTTTACCGGGATAACCAGGGTGTTGTAGGAACGGATACTCTCATCCAAAAACTGGATCTGCTCTTCGCCACTCAAGCCCGCCTGTGCTAACAACCATTTTGGAATTAACGGCACCTGAACAACAGGCGAATTAAAAGTTTTGCCGCTTAAGAAGCAGATTTTGTATAAAAAATCGAAGTTTTGGAAAGGATTGTATAAACCGGTATTCATCACCGCAATATTAACCATTATATTTTTAGGGCTTTGCACCGATATTTTATTTTAACGCAGGGATTACAACCGCCTGTCCCTGTTAGTTGACTCATTTTACCTATTACCCTTGCAGGGGTAAATAAAGATTTGTCATCCTGAGCTTGTCGAAGGACCTGCTTAAATACGCTTTAAGGTGTTTCGACAAGCTCTCCGTAGGAGTCCTTTGGACAACATGACAGTATCTTAGGTGTCGTCTTACGATACTACCTCAACGAAAGACATCGCTATACCATTTCCATTAACAGGGTGAGGTCTACAGGTTGTTATAATAATAACTGATATCATCAACCAGCTGGTTGTAAATGGGTTTGGTAAATTCTAAAAACAAAGCACTTGGCGGTGGTGGCAATTGCTCCCTCCTTCTGGTAATGGCCAATTGTTGTTTACTCAGCGCCCTGTCATCGCCTTTATAGGTTGCCCAACTATCTCTCCAAACATAGGTTCCTGGGAATTTTTGCTGGCGTACCAGCTTTTTTGTTTTCCAATCGGTAATGCTCATATCCAGTAAACCCGATGAGGAGATATTCTTTTCGAAAATACTTAAGGTGGCTTTAACTGTACCGTAAATTGGTTTTTTCTCACGGGTTTCGCCAATTACCACACTGTCGCGTTTCAACTTTTCTACCCTTTCTTTTACATAGGTCTGGCCTACCACAAAATCGTCAAAGTTTAAGCTCAATACCTGATCGGGAATAATTTTTTGATCTGTTGCCTGTGTTTCGCCATAAAAAATCACAAATTTATTTCTTGAGTAATTGCCAATAAACTGATCAATCTGTTGCTGAAAATAATCAGCGCTTAATTTGTACATGCCGCTGTTTACAAAAATCGGTTGTACCACAACCCTAATTACTGCTGCCCAATAAGCATCCTCCATTTTGGCTTTGGCATCTTTATAATTTGGCTGAAGATTTTGTGTTTTTTCGAACTCATAATAAGCTTTTTTTGCCGACTGGCGGTTGTTTTCTCTTAAATACCCTAAACCCGAATTATATCTTGCGGCAGCAGCATTGTATTTACTATCAGCAAGTTCATTGATGTATTTTGAAGGTCTTGGAACAATGGTCAAGCAAGCTGGGCAACTGTTAATATCATCAGCCAATTGATTGATTTTTTGATAATCGTACATCACCGATTCCCATCTGAAAAGATCGTTGGATATTTTAGCTTCTTCAATTTTTCGCAAATGATCCTGTAGCGCTAAGTCGTATGCTGTTTTTAGCACTTCCATAGCCTCACTGTTTTTTGGCGAGTTTTGCAACCTGCTTACTGCTTTGGCAACCGAAGCATCATAATCACCTTTTTGTAAGGCTTTTTTCCCGGTGGTACATCCCCCAATAATTATTAAGGATAAATAAATAAAATACCGTAATCTTGAAATGTTTTTCATGGCAGTGGTAGTTGCGTTAATAAACAAAGATAATTTGTAAGGCGATAATTACCTTATTTATTTAGAAGACGATTGATAATGAAGATTAGTTGCAGGCAATTTGAATTAGAATTAAAACATCCTTTTTCGATCTCGAAATTTACCCGTACCAGCACCCCCTTAATGCTGTTAAAGATAGAATATGAAGGCGTAACAGGTTATGGCGAGGCCTCGATGGTGCCGTATATGGGTGAGAGTTATGAAAGTGCGACAGCTTTTCTAAGCCTTGTAGATTGGGATAAAATCCAATATCCATTCGATTTTGAAGAAATTATTGTCTATCTGGATAGTCTTGCTCCAGGCCAGCCAGCCATTAAAGCGGCTATTGATATTGCCCTTAACGATATACAAGGGAAGCTGTTAAATAAACCCTGTTATGAAATTTACGGCGCAGATCCAGCTAAAATGCCGGTAACTTCCTACACCATTGGAATTGATACGCCTGAAGTAATCCGCGAAAAACTGAAAGATGCCGAAGCTTTTAAAGTGATCAAAGTTAAACTGGGGAGAGATAACGATCGGGAAATTATCGAAACAATAAGAAGCATGACCAATGTGCCCTTATATGTGGATGCGAACCAGGGCTGGGCAGATAAAATTAAAGCGATCGATTTAATTTATTGGCTGCATAACCAGGGTGTGGTGTTAATCGAGCAGCCTATGGATAAAAATAACCTCGATGGGAACGCATGGTTAACCGAGCGCAGTCCGATCCCGCTGTTAGCTGATGAAGCCGTACAGCGTTTAGCCGACATGGACAAACTGAAAGGTGCTTATCATGGCATTAACGTAAAACTGATGAAAAGCTGTGGCATGTACGAAGGGCATCAGATGATTTTGAAAGCCCGTTCTTTTGGGATGAAAGTGCTGATCGGTTGTATGAGCGAAACGAGTTGCGCCACTTTGGCTGCAGCTGCTTTGGCACCTTTATGTAACTGGGCCGATTTGGATGGGCCCTGGCTGACCAAGAATAACCCCTTTACTGATCCGGCTTTCGAAAAAGGTAAGTATATCTTAAAAGAGCTACCCGGTCTAGGCTTAACAGGTATTACTTCTGATCTTTTTCTTTAAAACTTTTTCTGATGTCTTTGGTAAGTTGATACTTAAAGTAGAACAAACAGGCAGTAGTGCCTACCAAAAAGCCAGCCGGAAGATATTTAGCATTGTTATAACACCAAACCAATCCAAAAATAGAAAGGATAATGGCTAGGTTATAGAAGATATTTAAAGCAAATTTTTTACCCACGGTAGAAATGATTGAATGACGAAATTAGAGAATGATTGAATGAGAGAATGAATTTTGAATAAGCGATAATAACTTCACTCATTCAAAATTCACTCATGCTATCATTAATATACCGGCATGCTTGGATCAAAAGCCTCTTGCCAAGCTAAAATACCGCCTTTTAAGTTATAAAGATTGTCAAATCCGTATTGTTGCTCTAACTGCATTACTGCTGCTGCGCTTCTTTTTCCACTGCGGCACTGAATAATTACCGGCTTATCTTTCGCAACCTTATCAGCCTCAATTAAAATTCCACCCAAAGGGATATTCTCGCCTTCAAGATTGGAAACCTCGTATTCGAATGTTTCACGAACATCAATTAATTGAAAATCTTCTTTGTTATCGATTTTCTCTTTTAGTTCTTGTACCGATATTTCTTTCATTTTATTAAATGTATTTATGCAAATATAGGAAAATCAACTTTACCCTCCCCATCAAAAAAATGCCATAAAATTTTGTGTAAAACTGTAACAACTTTCGCCCTTAGGCGTTTAACTATAAATAGTTACAAATGGACAAACTGAACCGTTTCTTTTGGTTTTGCTCTGGCGCTCATATCCCGACACTGGAAAAGTATCCTTCAGAACAAAATAAATATACAGGCATTGGCGCCACCATCTTTTTTACCGGCTTATTTGCTGCCCTTTCGGGAGGTTATGCCATGTATTTTGTGTTTAAGGGGGATGATCTGGCGGTAATTTTTGCCGTTGTTTTCGGCTTTTTATGGGGGGCAGCCATCTTTAATATGGACCGTTATATTGTATCGAGTATTAATAAAAGTGCAAGTACCAACAAACAGTTGTTGCAGGCTACACCGCGTATTCTGTTGGCCATTATGATTGGTATGGTTATTTCGAGACCAATAGAGCTTAAAATTTTCGATAAAGAAATTAAAGAACGCCTAAAGGTGAGTTACCTAAACGGGCAGCGTTCTAAAATTGATACCTTGAACAAAGCTTTCGAGAAAAAATATCAGGTAGAATTTGGCAGATTAAATCAACAGAAAGCTACGAGAGATTCACTTGAAAAAGGAATTAAAGCGGATAGACAAAAACTTAATTTCGAGATTTTTGGAAACAAAACTACCGAAACATCAGGAGTAATGGGCTACGGACCGTATGCCAAACGTAAGGAAGCCGAAATTGCACAACGTACGGCCGAATTAGATTCGTTAAAAGCGGCCATCAATAAATCGGAAGGTTTTGTAGATAAACGAAAAGAATTTGATGGCCTGTTTACCGAAAAGCTGTACACCAAAAAACAGTTAGACAGTTTATCGGATATTGCGGGTTTTGCCGACCGCAACTGGGCATTAGGGCAGCTTAAATTTAATGTAGATGGCACACGGGATAACAATACGGCAATTGCGGTTACTTTTATCGGGCTGCTGTTTATCTTTTTTGAATGTTTGCCGGTGTTTGTAAAACTGATGAGTGCACGCGGGCCTTATGATTATGCTATAGCGGATGGGGACGAGATATCGATTTATCATTCTAAAAAAGACAAGGATTTCCATTTTGAAGTGGCCGATAATATTCACGAAACAAGGGTCGATTCCGAATCGTCAAAGAAGAAGGAAATTATAAAAGGAAAAGCTTACCGCGATCTCGAAAAACACGATTGGGACAGCTAAGGGGAATGTAAGAAGAAAGTTGGAGCGGATGGTTCATGGTCAGATGGTTCATAGGTCATGGCTTAAACTCCTAAACTATTAAACCGAAAAAAATCAACTGTGAACATAGACCATCAACGATTAGCCATCGTACATTTTACCTCAAACATCTTCCATTTTTATTAAATTGCCCTTATAATCCCGATTCTTATGAAGAAATTTTTAGGTGCTGCGGTATTTGGTCTACTATCGTTTCAGGCTTTTGCCCAAAATGAGATCAGTTATACGGTTGCCTTTCCAAACGTTATCCATCATGAAGCTGAAATCAGCATGTTAATCCCTAATGTGCCTGCGGGTACATTAAAGGTTAGAATGAGCAGGTCGTCTCCGGGCCGTTATGCTACACATGAATTTGGAAAAAATGTCTATCACCTGAAAGCTTTCGATGCATCAGGTAAACAGCTGGCCATTAAACAAACGGCGGGCGATGTTTATGAAATTCCCAATCATGGCACCAGTGTAAAAGTAAATTATACACTTTTTGGAAACTGGATTGACGGCACCTATGCTGGTTTCGACGAAACCCATGCACACATGAATATACCTGCAACTTTTGCTTTTCCGGTAGGCATGGATAACAGACCGCGGCTGGTGAAATTCAATTATGCCGAAAAACCAGGCTGGAAAGTAGCTACACAGCTTAAGCCAATGGCCGATGGGACTTATTTCGCGCCAAATCTTCAATATTTTATGGATAGTCCTACCGAAATTGCCAATTATAAAACGGCAAGCTGGCAGGTTAAAAATACCGATGGTAAAGTGCAGACCATCCATTTAATTACGCATGCTAACGACGATCAGAAAACCATCGATAATTATGCTGAGATGCTTAAAAAAATGGTAGATGAACATTTTGCCGTTTGGGGCGAATTCCCCACATACGATTATGGTAATTATTATTTTCTGGATGATGTGTATCCGGAGAATGCGGGTGATGGAATGGAGCATAGAAACTCTACTTCGATTGTGCAGCGCACACCAAAAATTGCAGGTTATGAGTCTAACCTCCTGGGTACTTTTTCGCACGAATATTTCCACAGCTGGAATGTAGAACGTTTAAGGCCAAAAACTTTGGAGCCCTTCAATTTTGAGCATGCCAATATGAGTGATGAACTTTGGCTGGCTGAAGGCTTTACCCAATATTACGGCAATTTGCTGTTAACCAGGGCGGGTTTAAAAACTACCGACAATGCCATACAAACTTTTAATGGTTTGGTAAATGCTGTTTTACTGTCTCCCGGAGCAAAAAAATTTTCGCCGATAGAGGCCAGTAGGTATGCGGTGTTTGCCGATGCCGGAGTGGCTATCGATCAGACCAATAAAGGCAATATTTTTACTTCGTATTATACTTATGGCGCCGCTACTGCCCTGGCTTTAGATCTGCGCTTAAGAACCGAATTTAAGCTTAGTCTTGATGATTATATGCGTGCACTTTGGAAAGCCTACGGTAAACCTGAAATTGCCTACACCGTTCCTGATTTAGAGAAAAGCCTTGCAACGCTGACTAAAGATCCTGCTTTCGCTGCCGATTTTTTTAAAAATTATATTTACGGCACCAAAAAGAACGATTATGCCAAGCTGCTTTTAAATGCAGGCCTTGTTTTGCGCAAAGCAAACCCTGGTAAAGCTTTTGCTGGCTTTGGTAAGATTAATACATTGGATGGAAAATTGATTTTAGGTCAAACGCTGATGGGTACACCGGCATACCAGGCAGGTTTAGACGTTGATAATGTATTGCTATCCATCGATGGTGAGGTATTAAAAGATCTTGCTGCGGTTACGGCCATTACTGATGCCCACAAACCCGGCGATGTACTGAAGGTTACTTATCTTTACCGTGGAGAAGAGAAAACAGCTCAATTAACCTTGACAGAAGATCCAGCCTTAGAAATCGTTGCCATTGAAAAAACAGGCGGGAATTTAACACCGGCCATGCAGACTTTTAGAGATAAATGGTTAACATCGCATGTAAAATCTAAATAGCAAAAAAATACTTATTATATGAAGAAAATATTCTTTTTTACCCTTGTCGGGATGGCAAGTTTGCAGCTTAAAGCGCAAAACATCGATAAAATTATCACCCGCGAATACACCGATCACCTGATTAAGACCTTAAGTGCCGATGATATGCAGGGGCGTGCAACTTTTACGCCAGGCATTGATAAAGCGGCTACTTTTATCGAATCTGAATTTAAAAAGATCGGTTTACAGCCTTTACCTGGCGAGAAAACTTTCCGTCAAACTTTTAACAAATACCAGGTTACCAACCAAAGTACGAGTGTTAAAATAGATGGTCAGGAAGTTGCACCTGCAAACATAATGGTTACGGGCGTTACCACAGAAAGTGTTACGCTAGATAAGTCGAACACCACTGTTGTTAAGTTAGACCCTGAAAAGCCTTTTGTAGCACAGTTCAGAACCATGCTGAACACTGATAAAAACCAGATCGTTTTAGTCGACAGTAAGTTTGCTGATCTTTTTAACCGTTATAAAGATCATTTCAGCAAACCTGCAACCGTTGATGAGAAAGATGTTAAAGCAACTACAAGCGCTGTGCAGGTTTTTGTTTTGGGCAAAGATGCCGCAACAGATTTTTCGGCAACATTTAAAAGTAAGGTAGATAAAATGCCTTTGTTTAATGTTGCAGGGGTAATTCCAGGTAAATCAAAAGCAAAAGAAATCGTGATTTTCTCAGGTCATTATGATCATTTAGGTTTTTTAAAAAGTGTTGATGGCGATAGTATTGCCAATGGTGCAGATGATGACGCTTCAGGTACGACGGCTATGATTGCCCTTGCCAAGTATTACAAAGCGCAGAAAAACAACGAGCGTACTTTAATCTTTGTTGCTTTTACCGCTGAAGAAATAGGCGGTTTTGGTGCAAAATATTTCTCAGAAAAACTAAATCCTGATGATGTAGTAGCCATGTTCAATATTGAGATGATTGGTAAGGATTCGAAATTTGGCAAGAATACTGCATTTATTACAGGTTATGAAAGATCTGATTTTGGGAAGATTTTACAAAAAAATTTAGCTGGGACCGAATTTACTTTCCATCCAGATCCATATCCGGATCAAAACTTATTCTATAGAAGTGATAATGCAACTTTAGCTGCTTTGGGCGTTCCGGCGCACACCATCAGTACCGATAAAATTGATATTGATAAATTGTACCATAGTGTGAAAGATGAATACAGCTCGTTAGATGTAGAAAATATTCTTTCTACCATCAAAGCCATTGCAAAGAGCGCAATTACCATTGTAAACGGAACGGATACCCCAACGAGGATTCCGAAATTGAAGAAATAATAAAACATTCAAAAACCTGATAGGTTTTTTGTAGCATGTCGTCATGCTGAATTTATTTCAGCATGACGACATGCTATTAAGACCCTGAAATAAATTCAGGGTGACGATCATATTTAAAACCGCGATGTTTGTACGAATCGAACAAAAAAATGGCCAGTGAAAATCATCACTGGCCATTGTTATTTTATAAGTCTTAGTAAGTAGATTACTTACTCAAGTACATCGATTTGTCTTTGTAAAGCTTGCGGAAGTAAGGATCTTCTAAATCTTTGATGAAACGGATCGCCTCACCTGTAGATTTCATTTCAGGACCTAATTCTTTCGCTACCTCAGGGAATTTTTCGTAAGAGAAAACCGGTTCTTTAATGGCATAACCTTTAAGTTTACGAACGATCGTGAAATCTTTCAGCTTCGCTACACCGAGCATAATTTTAGCAGCGATGTTAATGTATGGAACATCGTAAGCTTTTGCAATGAAAGGAACCGTACGCGATGCCCTTGGGTTTGCCTCGATTACATAAACTTTCTCATCCTTAATGGCGAACTGAATGTTTAATAAACCACGTACATCTAATGCCTTTGCAATTTTGACCGAGTATTCTTCCATTGCTTTAGTTACCGTTTCTGATAAGCTGAATGTAGGTAATACGGCAAATGAATCTCCTGAGTGGATACCGGCCGGCTCGATGTGCTCCATCATACCCACAATGTGTACATCCTCACCATCAGAAATCGAATCAGATTCTGCTTCTTCTGCCCTGTCTAAAAAGTGATCGATCAATACACGGTTGCCCGGTAAATCCCCTAGTAATTTTACTACTGCTTTTTCAAGGTCTTCATCGTTAATTACGATGCTCATGCCCTGTCCACCCAATACATAACTCGGACGCACCAATACCGGATAACCTACTTCGTTTGCTACAACGATTGCTTCTTCAGCATTCTCTGCAACACCATATTTTGGATAAGGAATGTCTAATTCTTTCAGCAGGTCTGAGAAACGGCCACGGTCTTCAGCGATATCCATATTCTCGAAAGATGTTCCGATAATTTTGATGCCTTTTTCGGTTAATTTCTCCGCCATTTTCAAAGCGGTCTGTCCACCCAATTGAACGATCACGCCCTCCGGTTTTTCCAGTTCAATGATTTCGCGAACATGTTCCCAGAAAACCGGCTCGAAATATAGTTTATCGGCCATGTTAAAATCTGTAGAAACCGTTTCAGGATTACAGTTAATCATGATGGCCTCGAAACCTGTTTCTTTAGCTGCCAATAAGCCGTGTACACAAGAGTAATCGAATTCGATACCCTGACCGATACGGTTAGGGCCTGAACCCAAAACAATTACCTTTTTCCTGTCAGATGAAACAGATTCGTTTTCCTCTTCGAAAGTAGAATAATAGTATGGTGTTTTGGCCGGGAACTCTGCAGCGCAGGTATCAACCATTTTATATACCCTGTTTATACCTAAAGCTTTACGGCGATCGTAAACTTCATCTTCGGTAACATTGCCTAACAACCAGGCGATCTGGATGTCAGAGAAGCCTTTTTGTTTAAGTGTTACGAAGAAATCTTGAGGGATATTGTTTAGTGAATATCTTTTTAGTTCAGTTTCGAGCAATACCAGCTCTTGGATCTGGTTTAAGAACCATTTATCGATTTTGGTTACCTTACGGATGGACTCCAGAGGTACGCCCATTGCCATAGCATCTTTTATTAAGAACAAACGGTTCCATGAAGCGTGCTCCAAACCGTCCATAATCTCTTCGATATTGCGCACCTGTCTGCCATCAGCACCTAAACCAGCGCGGTTGATCTCTAAACTCTGACAAGCTTTTTGCAAGGCTTCGATAAAAGTACGGCCAATTGCCATTACCTCACCAACCGATTTCATCTGCAGGCCAAGCTCTTTGTTAGCGCCTTTAAATTTATCGAAGTTCCAGCGTGGTATTTTAACAATTACGTAATCTAAAGTAGGTTCGAAATATGCTGAAGTAGTTTTTGTAATCTGATTTTCAATTTCATCCAGGTTGTAACCGATTGCTAGTTTTGCTGCAATTTTTGCAATTGGATAACCAGTTGCTTTACTTGCCAAAGCTGATGAACGTGATACGCGTGGATTAATTTCGATGGCGATAATTTCATCATTTACGGGGTTAACCGAAAACTGAACGTTACAGCCGCCGGCGAAATTACCGATTGCACGCATCATTTTGATCGCCTGGTTACGCATTTCCTGGTAACAACGATCAGATAAGGTCATTGCCGGCGCAACAGTAATCGAATCTCCTGTGTGGATACCCATCGGATCGAAGTTTTCGATCGAACAGATAATAATTACGTTATCATTGCTGTCTCTTAACAACTCTAACTCATATTCTTTCCAGCCTAAAACAGCTTTCTCTACCAATACTTCATGTGTTGGCGAAGCCTCTAAACCACGTTTTAAAGCGGCATCGAACTCTTCTTTTTTGTGCACGAAACCACCACCAGAACCACCTAAGGTATATGATGGACGGATTACCAGTGGGTAACCGATTTCTTGTGCTGCTTCTTTACCTTCTAAAAATGAGTTGGCAATTCTCGATTCTGCAACACCTACACCGATATCAACCATTAACTGGCGGAAAGCTTCGCGGTTTTCGGTCTTTTCAATTGCAGCAACATCTACACCAACTACTTTTACCCCGTATTTTTCCCAAACACCACGTTCTTCAGCTTCCTTACAAAGGTTCAATGCAGTTTGGCCGCCCATGGTAGGAAGTACCGCATCAATTCTAGGTAAATCTGCAGAGTCGATATGCTCTTGTAAAATAACCTCTATTGAATCAACAGTTAACGGGCGCAAGTAAACATGGTCGCCGATAACCTTATCCGTCATAATTGTAGCCGGATTGGAGTTGATAATGGAAACGGTAATCCCTTCTTCTTTTAAAGAAAGCGCTGCTTGCGAACCCGAGTAATCAAATTCACAGGCTTGGCCAATAATAATTGGTCCAGATCCGATAATCAGTACTGAGCGTATGGAAGTGTCTTTAGGCATGATAAAGCTTAAACAATAATTAAAATTCTAAAGTGTTGGTTCTTTTGAAACCCTGAAAGCAACGAGATTTTGTGCTTGTAAGAAGAAAAATCCCAACTGTTCTGTCGGGATGCAAAGATACATCTTTAGATGTGATTTTAAGGCGTTTTTTTTAAAATAAAAAAGAGCACCATTTAAGTGCTCTTTTTAGATTTTTCTTTTGAGAAATGAACTATTGTTGCAATTTAATTTCGCCCAAATCTGTGGTGGCGCTATCTTTTACGGCCACCTTTTCTATTACAGCATCTTTGTATGGTGCATTGGCTTTTACAACGACAGTATAAACGCCTTCTTTGAGGTTAGTAAAAATAAAAACACCTTGGCTAATCTGCGCTTTTAGCGTGTCTGTCGCCGCTACAAGCGAAACAGCAGAAGCCGCATCACCCGGCGTAATTTTTCCGATTATTCCACCCAATTTAATATTTGTAAAGGCAATTGAGCCTAAAGCAAATACAATGAGCAGAGATAATACAACACATAACTTTTTCATGGTATAACGTTTTAGTTGTTGATGTCTTAAATAAATAACACCATTTAGTACAAATAGTTTTAAATAATGAACACTAATTTTAGGATTGTACTATAAATTATACACGGCTGTAGAAATCAAATGTACGGTTTTATTATAAATGTTAATTAGTGTTAAAAGAATTTAGTAAAAGTGCGGCTATAGGTCAGAATTAAGTCACGAAGTTGTGATACTAGAAATATTGGCAATAATGTTGTAATAAGCAGAACATATATGCGTTTTGTATATACTTTAGACAATGATCTAAAGCTTCCTCCGCGGATTAGTTACCCGCCATGAGGATTTCTTCATAAATAGTTTGTTTGGTTTATTATCCGGTTAGAGGAGCCCTCCTCAACCGGATTTTTTCTTTTAAGGCTTTTTCCACTACATTTGACCGTATTCAGAAAACATATTGTGAATAAAAACATTAAAAAGATCGCTATTGTTGGCCCGGAAAGTACGGGAAAATCTACTATATCTCAATTGCTGGCAAAATATTATAAAGTTTCGTGGGTGCCAGAGTATGCCCGCTATTACTGCGAAAACCTGGTTGCCGATTATACCCTGCAAGATGAAGTGAACATGTATTACGGTCAGGTAGCTTTAGAAGATGCCATTTTAGTAACGACCGAAAGCGATTTTATTATTTGCGATACGACTTTTATTACGGTAAAGATCTGGAGCGATGAAGTATTAGGCGAAACACCACAGCTAGTGCTGGATGCACTGCCTGAGAGACCGTACGACCTGTATCTGTTAATGGACATCGATTTGCCCTGGCAAGACGATCCGCTGCGCGATTTCCCCGATAAGCGCGAATATTTTATGCAGGTTTGGCATAAGGAACTGAAAGCACTAAATGCGAATTATAAGGTAATTGGTGGATTGGGTGATGAGAGGTTAGAAAATGCAATTATGGCCATTGATGGATTTTTGGGAAGATAGAAGATTAGGATTCTTTTAATTTTTTTTGGAAATGATTGGCAGTAGCTTTTGGCTGCCAGCAGTCCCGCCATTCGCTAATTCCGATGAAGGATCGGAACCGCTACTGTCGGGTTTATTGAACAAAGATTGTTACCCTGGAGCTAAACAGGTTGTATCATATTTGTAATTCCATTCGAATTTGTCACGTTGAGCTTGTCGAAACGCCTTGAGCGGCATTTAACAGGCCCTTCGACAGGCTCAGGATGACAATCTATAATTATAATACAGTCCCTTAATCCATTAATATTTTTACCTACCTGGCCACCTAAACCCGATTGGAACGGATGCCGATTTTCTTTCAAAATTGGCAGGAGGGAAAGCGGGGCTGAAATTGCTAAAAGCTCAGAACCGCTCATTTCCCATTAATATTATTATTTTTTTATTTGGAAATGGAAGGGCAGTGTTTCATAGGTGCTGTGGTCCTGCCATCCGCTTTATCCCGATTGAAGAAATCGGGATGCCCGCTGCTGTCTGGTTTAGTTAACAGCGGTTTGCTACCGTGGTGCCTAAAACACTAAACGTTCCTATGGAACGAAAAAATAAAACATTTTTTTTCTACCAAGGAGTCGTCCCGATGGGACGATCTGTGAATATTATGCCTTTGCCGTCCCATCGGGACGATTCGTGGGTAGCCAATATTTAATTGGCGTTTTCGTTCCGTAGGAACGTTTGGTAACAATCCGCTAATATTTCTACATTCCTGGCCACCTAAACCCGATTGGAACGGATGCCGATTTTTCTTCAAAATTGGCAGGAGGGAAAGCGGGGCTGAAAAAGCCATGTACACTGAACCGTTCATTTTCTAATCCTAAGCACCAGCAAATTCATTAAGCTACGCCATAAAGCTGTCAATTTTATCCAATTACCCTATAAAGCTTCAAAAACCGTTCGAATTGCTAAATATTTTCTACATTTGCACCATCATTAGGGGTGCCTTGTTTAAATAAACACAAAAACAGGCTGAGATCATACCCATTTTGAGGTGAAAAGTAGAAGGTAAAAAGGTAGAGGGGTAATGCCATCAACCTTAAAACCCTCCAGCCATCCACCTCGAATGCACCTGATCCGGGTAATGCCGGCGTAGGGATTGGAGTTATGGAAGTTTAACTGAAAATCGGCAATGCCCCTTTTCCGATGGGTTTAACTAAAAACAATAAAATTGAAAAATTTACTTTTTGCAGCGCTTGTTGCAATGTTGCCCTTCTTTGTATCGGCACAAATTTCTGTTACAGGTAAGGTAACAGATCAAAACCAGCAGCCACTTCCAGGTGCTACGGTTAAATTGAGAAATCAAAAAACGGCAGTTGTAAGCGATGCCTCAGGAAATTACAGCATCACTAACCTCGTTAACGGCAAATACACTATTGTGGTAAGTTATGTAGGCTATAAAACAATCGAAAAAGCTGTAGAACTTAAACAGCCTACCACGCTGGATTTTAGCCTCTCGGCTCAAAATTTCCTGGCTGATGAGGTGATTGTTCGTGCAACACGGGCGACAGAAAAATCGGCTACTACCTATAAAAATATAGGTAAGGAAGAAATTCAGCAGAATAACTTTGGGCAGGATTTACCTTTCATCCTTCAGAACACACCGGGCGTTGTGGTTAATTCTGATGCTGGTGCTGGTGTAGGTTACACCGGGATCCGTATCCGCGGGAGCGACAATAGCAGGATCAACGTAACTGTAAATGGTATTCCGATCAACGATAGTGAAAGCCAGGGTACTTTTTATGTAAACATGCCCGATTTTGCTTCATCTGTAGATAACATACAGATTCAGCGCGGTGTAGGTACTTCAACCAATGGCGCAGGTGCATTCGGTGCGAGTTTAAATATCCAGACAACCGCCAGCGAAACGGAGCCTTATGCCGAAGTAAACAGCACTTACGGCAGTTTCAATACCTGGAAAAACACAGTTAAAGTTGGAACCGGTTTGATTAATAACCGCTTTAGCTTTGATGGCCGTTTATCGAGGATCAGCTCTGATGGTTATGTAGACCGTGGTTCATCACTGCTTAAATCGTATTTTCTATCTGGTGCCTATCACGGCAATAAAGACCTGCTGCGCGTTAATATTTTTTCAGGAAATGAGAAAACCTATCAATCGTGGAACGGTATTCCGCAATCACGTTTAGAAAATGACGTAGCCGGAATGAATGCCTATATTGCCAGAAACGGATTAGGTGCGGAAGATGCGGCAAACCTTCTAAATTCGGGAAGAACTTACAACAGTTTCTTGTACAATAACCAAACGGATAACTATACACAAAACCATTACCAGTTAATTTATGCCAGACAGTTTTCTGATCAGTTTTCTTTTAACGGCGCTTTACACTATACTAAAGGTGAAGGTTATTATGAAGAATACAGGGCACAGGATAAACTTAAAAATTATGGCTTAAATCCGGTTGTTATTCCGGGAGGAGTACCAGTTACCGAAACGGATTTAATCCGTCGACGTTGGTTAGATAACGATTTTTATGGTGTTACCTATGCCTTTAACTACGTGCCTCAAAAGAATTTAAGCTTTACTTTGGGCGGTGCATATAATGAATATAAAGGTGCTCACTTCGGGCAGGTGATCTGGGCCCAATATGCTTCAAATGGAAATATAGACAGGCACTATTATGATAACGATGGTTTTAAAACCGATTTTAACACTTATGGTAAAGTAAACTATAGTCCGGTAGAATCATTAAGCTTATTTGCCGACCTGCAGTACCGCCGGGTGTATTTCGATGTTGCCGGAACGGAAAACAAACTGAACACTTTGGCTATTAACGAAACCTTAAATTTCTTTAACCCAAAATTTGGGGCCACCTATTTTATCAATCCACAAAGCAATGTTTACGCCTCGTTTAGTGTAGCCAACAAAGAGCCTAACAGAGATGATTATACAGATGCTGCTGTGGGTGTTTCCCCAAAACCTGAGCGTTTGAATGATGTAGAATTAGGTTACCGTTTTAAAAATGATAAATTTAATATCGGTGCAAATGCCTATGGTATGTTTTATAAAAACCAATTGGTGGTTACCGGAAAAATAAATGATGTTGGCGGAAATTTCCGTCAGAATGTAGACAGAAGTTACCGTTTAGGGATTGAAGTAGACGGTTCATACACCATCTCTTCTCAATTTGTATTAAACGCCAATGCAGCATTGAGCAGAAACAAAATCAAGAACTTTACCGAATATTATGATGATTACGATAATGGTGGGCAGGTAGTAAACAACTACAAATTAACCGACATCTCCTATTCCCCAAATGCTGTTCTTTTTGGTGAACTGGTTTATAAACCTGTTAAGGGTTTTGCTGTAGCCTTACAGAGCAAATATGTAAGCAAACAATACCTGGATAATACCCAGAACAACGATAGAACCATTAATGGTTATTGGGTAAGCAATGCACGTTTGGGTTACGACTTTAAATTTGCAGGTGTTAAAAACATAAACTTTGGTTTATTGGTAAACAATGTTTTCGATAAGAAATACGAAAGCAACGGTTATACCTATGGCTACCAGGCAGGCGGAAGCAGGGTAACCGAAAACTTCTTTTACCCACAGGCAGGAACTAACTTTTTGCTAAGCTTGAACGTTAAGTTTTAAGAAAGGTTAAAGTTTAGTACTTTCGTCGTTGTGGGGCACGAAGCAATCTAATCCGCTAAATAGATTGCTTCGTGCCTCGCAATGACGATTTATAGATTATGAAATACATAGAGAAACTTCATTACATTACGCACGATATCCCACATTTAAGCCATATCGAACAGGCACAACAAGCCTGCGAGGCTGGCGCAAAATGGATCCAATACCGTTGCCTAAGCAAAAGTGATGAAGAACTCTTACAGGATATTAATGCAATAGCCGAAATCTGTGATGATTGGGGTACCACCTTAATCGTTACCGATCATGTTCATTTAAATGGAAAGGCCGATATTCAGGGCTTCCATATAGAAGATATGGATGCCAATTTTATCGCCCTGCGCAAACTGGTTGGCCATGATATTACCCTTGGAGGATCGGCAAATACAGTAGAAAATTTAATCAGACTTGCCCAGGAAGGAGCCGATTATGCTGGTTATGGTCCATTTGCAGAAACTGAAACCAAATCCAATAATTATACGCTTCTAGGTACCGAGGGCTATCAACAGGTTATAAAAGAATTGAAGGCTATGTCCGTCAATATTCCGATATTGGCTGTGGGCGGGATAAAAACCTACAATGTAGAAGCTTTAATGCAAACAGGTATTTATGGTATAGCTGTATCCGGAGCCATTAATTTTGCCGATGATTTTATCGAAGCCTATCAAGATTTTTACACATTAGTTAAAGAAAGCGCTGTTAATTAACATTTTAGAATTTGAAGCCCGTGGGATAATTTTTAGTTTTGGATAAAACCCAACTAAATATGTCTGAAAACGCTCTTCAAACCAATGCACCCTGGAACATTTATAAAAAAATCTCTTTCAGGTTCTTTTTCCTCCTCTTGTCTCTTTTCATTATCTTGAATAACAATGGAGCCTTTACGTTCCTATCAAGTATACTGCAGTTGCCAAATCTGGTATTGCACGATCTTATTCCCTGGTTCTCTAAAAACATTATCCACTACAATTACGATTTTACAATTTACACCAATGGAAGTGGCGACACCTCATATGATTGGGTATTGCTACTCTTTATATTTTTAGTATCGGTAATTGGTAGCATGATTTGGTCAGTTTTAGACCGCAAACGCAAAAGCTATAATTCAGCTTATTACTGGCTTGTGGTACTGGTAAGATTTTATTTAGCCTTTACCCTGATATTATACGGCGCTATAAAAGTAATCAAACTACAGTTTCCTGATCCTTCATTGATGAGGTTGCTTCAACCTTTCGGAAATGCATCGCCAATGGGCCTTGCGTGGACCTTCCTTGGCTTTTCTAAAGGTTACAATATCTTTATGGGCATTATTGAAGTTTCTGCCATTATGCTTTTGTTCCGTAGAACGGTTGTTGTGGGTGCCTTTCTATCCTTGGCCGCAACAGCGCATGTAATGTCGATGAATTATTTTTTCGACGTTCCTGTAAAACTACTCTCAACCGCACTTGTGGTGATGTGTGTTTTTATTTTGGCCCCACATTTCTTAAAACTATATCGCTTCTTTATCAGATATGAAAGCCAGCAGCTCGAAAAAATGTATCGGCCAAAATTTAAAAAGAGATGGCTTTACTTTACAGCTTATGGTGCAAAATACCTGTACATTACTGCTTCGCTGGTATTCTTGATATCATCATTAATTGAGCAGAGAAAAACTTATGGTAGTGCAGCACCTAAGCCATTTATGTATGGCATTTATAATGTTGAAAGTATGAAAGTGAAAGGTGAAACCTTGGCGCCTTTAACTACTGATAGTACGCGATGGAAACAGATGATTATTAATTATTCAGGCTATGTAAGGATAAAGAAGATGAACGATAGTTCTGCTAATTTCACTACTGTTTTTGATCAGAAGAAAAAAGAATTGTTACTAAAATCAACCGATAAAGACTCCACTAAATATGTTTTCAACTATAATGTTATTGGAAAAGATAGGCTGATTCTTTCAGGCCTAACAGAGAAAGATTCCATATCCGTAAGTTTTAAGCGAAAAGATCTTAAAGATTTTAAACTCATCAACAGGGGCTTCCATTGGGTGAGTGAATATCCATACAATCGTTAATCATTTTACTCCTAACTGATTCTTCCTTTACCGTACTTAAAGCGAAATTTCTATATTCGCAGTATGTCTTCACACCATATTGTAAAAGAAAAACAGGAGCCGGCTTTATACATCGATGAGCTTGGGGATTTTAATGAGGAGCTTTTGGGCCAACTGCTCGAATGGAGCCCTACGCTTTTGGTTAACGGAGAAAGTTACGATAAGATTTTTTCATTAGGCTTAAAGGTAGATGTGCTAGTAAATGGGAACGGACAGGAAACGCAAGAGGATACAAAAGTTATTCAGGGCCCTGTTGATGCTTTAATGGTTGCTATTAATTATTTGTACGAAGAGCGGTATCCCGCGGTAAATGTAATTGCGAAGAAATTTGATCTGGAGAAGTTTGCCGGATTTGAAGACAAAATTAATCTGGTGGTGTTTACTGAAAGGGCAAAACATTATCCAATCAAATCAGGTTTTTCTGTTTGGAAACCTGCAGGAAGTGAATTCCTGATCCATGGCAACCGATATATCGAAGTAACCAACCTGGTGCAGGATGAAGAAGAAATTTTTGCTGTAGTTAAAGATGGCTTTGTAGAATTTACCTTTTCAGGACAACCAATTTTTATTAGCGAACCCATATGATTACCCTCAGAAAAGCAAAAGAAGAAGATATAGAAATTATCAGGGATATTGCCGCGGCAACCTGGCCCTCAACCTACCTCGATATTATCGGGCAGGCACAGATTGATTACATGTTGAATAAAATGTACAACAAAGGAGAACTCCTAAAGCAATTTATGGAAGGGCATATTTTCCTGATTGCAGAGGAAGGCGAGAAGCAGTTCGGTTTTGCAGGATATTCTATTATTGGACACGAAGAGCGTATTTACAAACTGCACAAGCTTTATGTGCTGCCATCTGCACATGGCAAAGGTGTTGGGAAAATCTTAATTAACGAGGTTTTTAACCAGGTAAAAGATGCAGGGGGAAGTGCTTTACAATTGAACGTGAACAAACATAATAAAGCCAAGGATTTTTACTTAAAAGGAGGTTTTACCATTAAAGAATCGGTAAAACTTGATATAGGTGAAGGTTACTTTATGGATGATTATGTAATGGAATATAAATTCTAATTTATTCTTTTCAGGTTCAGGTAATATTCGCGGTCGCTTTTGTCAAAATGTTCTATAGCATAGCGCAGCATGGTGCGGGGCATTATTGCTGCATGTTTTTCTAAGAAAGCCATTAGCTGAACTTTATTTTTTGTGCCTGCCTGTCTGATCCAACCACCAACTGCTTTGTGGATCAGGTCTTCGCCATCATTTAAAAGGATTTCTGCTATACCAAAAGTATCGGTCAAATCGCCTTTACGGATAAAATAAGATGTGCTCACTATCGCTGTACGGCGCTGCCACATATTTTCAGAAACGGCTAATTGGTATAAAATAGCTCTTGGTTTATCAAATAAATAACTACCCACTACAAAACAGGCGGCACGGTCTACCAGGTCCCAATTGTTAATCCGGTCGTAGCGGTCAAGGTAAAGTTCAAAAAGGGCTTTCTTTACATTTTCACTTGTTTTTTTATCCCTTGCCCGAAAATCCATTATGCTTACCGCGCCTGCCCGGTGTTCATGAAGCGGGCTTTCCAACAGCTTTTCTATTTCCTGAACAGGCATGGCCACAAAAGCCTTGGCCACTTCGAAAACCTGCCCCATCCGAATGCCAATAAACTGATCTTCTGCTCCGTAATCGCCCTTCTCAGTTTTAAAATAACGGGTAATTTTTTCCAATTCTGTTTTAGATTGGTAGGTGCTTAATTTTTCAATAAAAGCAGTAGCTGTTAAATTTGCGGTTTGTTTGGGGATTTTCTCGACAGACATTATGCTCAGGTTTCCAGTTTAAATATACAAAAACAGAAAACCCGACCAGCATAATGTTGATCGGGTTTTCATAATTGAAGGGCTGAGTGTTAATTTTTCATCCGGCCTTGTTCCGCTTCGGTTCCCGTTGCACGGCGGCGGGCAGGTTTAATTTCATTTTTACCAAAACGATAGGTAAAACTGATTCTACCAATTTGAGTTTCATTTTTTTGATGTACCGAGTAAGTTAAACCCGGATAGGCACTTGATAAATTGTTTTCAGACATGTTAAATACATCTGATAAGGCCAATTTTAAACTTGCCTTTTTCTTAAACAGCGATTTACTCAAACCCGCATCTACATAATAGCGGGCTTTTAAACTTAGCGTTCCATAATCAAGCGGAGATTCGTAACTGCCATTTATTTCGGCTGTAAAACCATCCATAATGGTAAAGGTTTGTTGCGATTTAAATTGGAAAGATGTTTTTCCGGTTTTTAAAGCGCTCCCGGCCAAATCTGGTGATTTGAAACTGAGGTAAAAAACATTTAAGTTATTGTTGGTCTGCCACCATTTCGTAATCTGAACAGGCACATTTAAATTGGCGTTGTAGCTGATGTTGGTGGCAATATTTGCATTAGTTTGATATAACGATTGATTTGCTGCATCGGGCAAAATTACCTCTGCAATTACATCATTAACCCTGCTATAGCCTATTGAGAGCATATATTTTTGCAATAGTGTATAACTAAGCTCAAAATTGTGTGTATACTGTGGATTTAAAAAGGGATTTCCTTTGCTATAGGTAAATTCGTCTAAATAATAAATAAAAGGATTTAAAGCATCGTAACTTGGTCGGTCTATCCTCCTGCTATAAGAAAAACCTAACTGATTATTTTTTGAAAGCGTTTGTTGAACAAATAACGTTGGAAAGAAATCCCAGTAATTTCGTTCTACAACGGTGTTTGTGGTAATCAGATTTCCTTTCGAATTGGTTTGCTCAACCCTTAGGCCAATCTGTACGCTGGTATTTTTAAACTGTTTGTTTACATTGGTATAAGCCGCATTTACATTTTCATCGTACACAAACTGGTTGCTTCGTTTTACATCATTCTGCCAAGCATTGTTTACCAACATTTCTGCCTGCAAGTCATTGTCGGTTTTAACCCAGCTGCTTTTAAGCCCGGCTTCGAGTTTAATCGTTTTGTTAAGTGATACATTATAGTCGACTTTAAATGCTTTGATATCAATAATCGATGGGGTGTTGTTCCGAGTATACCTGATGGGGCGGATTCTGTCTCCATTTTGGAACCGGTAATCATTTTCATAATTAGAACCATCGTTTCCTTTGTATTTGGAATAATCTACATCTGCCGAGATTTCTGAACCCGCGGTATCCAGAACAGATTTATAATTTAAGTTATAAGAAACATTATTGTATTTGTTTGCCTGGAATGAATTGGTTATCAAGCTCGAATCTACCTGACTGAAAGATGGACCAATTAAAGTATTGTTTACCGCAGTTTCATTTCCATGGTTAAAATAACCGTTTACGAGTAACCCGATGGTATTTTTCTTATCAATAAAATAATCTAAACCTGCCTTAAAGTTATTGTTATATTGCTTTCTATTGCTCTCGCCAACCTGCATAAAGTAAGTATCTGGAGTTCCGTTCGAAATACGATCGATCGCTATCAGGTTGTCTCTTTCAAATTTACCATAATTGTAGTTGCCAAAAAGATTCAGTTTCTGAGTACGGTGATTGAGGTTTATACCGGTATTTGCCCTCAGGTTTTTACCATAACCCAGCGAGCCATTTACGCTACCATTCGTTCCACCGTTTTTATTCTTTTTGGTTTTGATGTTAATAATTCCTGAATTACCCGAAGCATCATACTTTGACGAAGGATTGGTAATCAGTTCGATGCTTTCTATTTCCGAACTCTGCATATTGCGCAGTAGATTCGCCACATCAGCACTGCTCATGTAAGTCTGCTTGCCATCCAGTTGAATCAGCACACCCTGTTTACCCATCATCGAAATCTTATCATTTTGATCTACCGTTACGCCTGGTGCTTTTTGCAAAACTTCTAATGCGGTAGAACCTGTCATAACCGAACTATTGGAAACGTTCATCACGATCTTATCCATTTTTCTTTCGATTAATGGTTTAGTTACAGCTACATTCACTTCTTTTAAGTTTTGAGTGTTTGCAGTGAGCTGGGCCGTTCCGAAATCTACCTTTTGATTATCTTCTGTTAAAACGATGGTTTTACTTTTAAGTGTTTTGTAACCCATGTTACTGGCTTTATAAAAATAACTCCCCTTGCCCGAAACATTAAAATTAAATGTTCCATTTGGATCGGTAAATGCTGTTTTAACTAAGCTCGAATCGGATGCTTTAAAGAGCACAACAGTAACATAATCTGCAGGTTTTTTGGTTTCATCTAAAATTACCCCACTGATGTTCGGTTTAGTATTTGTTTGCGCAAAACCGGTCGTAACGCTAAAAAGGAGTGTAAGGGTAAGTGATATTCTGTATAGTGTTTTCATTTTTAGGTATTTATTCTTAAAAAAAATGGGCAAAAAGATTTCTATACCGCATGTGCATGCGCTTTCAATTTAATTGCTTGCTTATTTTAAAGTTTAGCCCGGAAACGAAAGGTTTCCGCTTGTTTAGTTATAGGTAAGACGACCGTTTTTTAAAAAGGTTACAGGGATTTTGAAAAAGTCCGACGTCGGAGGTCCGATGACAGAAGTTTAGGCGTTTAATTCCCTCTTCAGCCCTAACCTTGAGGATTATTTACCGTATAAATATAAATGACAATTTTTCTTTTATAGCGGAGGGGAAGATTTTTTAAGGAGCTTAGGCAATTAACCCAGTCCCACAAATAAACTAATGAAAGAGTGAACCAACAACGCAAAAAAGCCATAGACAAACAAGCTTATACCTGTGCATCTATGGCCTTAAGTTCCTGGGAAGAAATCTTTTATTTTACCCCAAGTACATCAACACCTTGTTCGAAAACAACATCAACAGGAATATTCTTTTTGGTCAACCGATCCAGATCTGTTTGAAGTTCTGTATGGATAACCGCTTTTTCTTTTTGTGCTTTTTCTACCGCAGCTTTATCGCCGTTACCCTGAAGGGTAAGAATGAATGCGCTTAAATCGTTCATGGCAGTTGCAAATTTTTCGAAATTTACTTTGTAAGTACCTTTAGCGGTACGCTCAAAAGCACCTTTTTCCTGGAAATAATTAAAGCATTGCATATTGGCTTTTCCATGCGCCTCAGAAACGCCGAAGCGGACAGAACGTAAAATACCGGCCATAAATGTGGTGTAATAATCTTTTATGTCGCCTTTCAGCTCACCCTTTTTAAGTAAGCCTGTTACCATATACAAGCCTAAAATATCGGCTTTGCCTTCTTCTAACCAGCTATACTGTTCTTTTAATGCCGCACGTACAAATCCTTTTCCGGTAATGGTTTTTTTAATCCCTAAACCATGCGCTACCTCATGAAACATTACGTTTGCAAAAAATGCATCAAACTTAATGTATTGCTGCTGATCGGCTTCAATTAATTCTTTTGAAATTGGCACCAGGATCTTATCAAATTTCGCCTGCATGGCATTTTTCAGCTGCGAACGGCGTGTTCCTTTTTCCTGTTGAATTTTTTCATCGTTCGGAAGATTAACGGCAATGGTTTTCGATCCGGCATTGCAGTCTCCTGCATAATAAACCACATCATATGCATTTAACTCAGAGTCGGTTCCAGGTGTTTCGGTTTTGTATTTCGCTGCAACAGGTAAGTTTTTCTGCAATTCAGGAAGCATTTTTACATACTTCGCCAAACGTTTGCTCCACTCTTTATCTTTGATTAATACATAAGCTTCGTAACTGGTACGGGCATTAAACAGTTTATCCTCATAATTTTCAATCGGGCCGATAATAATATCCAAACCATTGGTTTTCATATCTAACCAGGCATAATCACTTGCGGTAAAATTATCCGTTACCAAAGCATCGGCCCTTAAGTTTAAATATTTTTTTAAACCGGCATCTTCGGCAATTAAAGCAGCCTGTTTTAATAACGAACTTGCTTTTTGTAATTCTGAAGCAAATAATACATGATAAGGTACGGTTGATAATTTGCCCGTACTGTCTTTCTGAATAACTGAATATGCACCAAACTTATCAGCAAGGTCCGATTTCTCTATGGCTTCTTTGGTAATGCCGTAGGGATAAAAAGATGCGCCCTCTGGTTTGGCACCAACACCTTCAACAAAAGGTTTATCATTATTTAATCTATCCCAGGGGCCATAGTTGATGTTAACAAAATCGCGTGTTTTTTCATCTTTAATAGTTGCGAGCAAGCTGTCTCTTTGTGGGTAGGCTTGTTTCCAATATAATTGATCCATAATTTCTGCTGCCTGAATTAATAAAGGCAAAATTTTACGGTCGTTAACACTCAACTCATTAATATTGGTGGTTAATTTTACCCTTTCGTAAATAGGCAGGCGTTGTGCAACATAATTGGTCAGACTATCTTTTTGTACTACCACAGCCTTTTCATCTTTAGATTTATTATTGCCGGTACAAGAGGATAAGGCACCTACAGAAATAGCTACTGCCGATAAAAATAGGGTTGATTTGTATAAATTCTTCATATTAAAGTATATGGCTGCTAAATTAGTAAATTTTGAAAGCTTTGTATAAAGTTTGATGCATTGGGTGAAGTTTAAGATAACTTTGTAACTTCAACTTGCTAACAATTCATACCATGTTATTTCCCAGGTCATCAAAATTATTATCTATTTCCGCTTTCTCTCTTGTACTTATTTTATCTGCCTGCGGAAGCAGCAAATATGCTGCAACTGAAAAAATCTATAAGGAAAAGGCGAAGGATTTTTCGAAAATAATCAATACCACGCCACCAGTTGGTCAACTTTACGATTCATTAGGAGCAACAAACCAGGAATGGATTGGCTCTGTAAATTTTGGGATACGTAAACCAAACTTTGTAGTGATCCACCATACTGCGCAAGATAGTTTGGCACAGACCATAAAAACATTTTTTTCAACTAAGGCAGGTACGAGCGCCCATTATGTGATCAGCCGCGATGGTAGAGTAGTGCATATGGTGAACGACTATTTACGCGCAAACCATGCTGGTGTAAGTAAATGGGGGAAAGATACCGACTTAAACTCTTCATCGATAGGAATTGAATTGGATAATAATGGCTTAACTGACCCATGGCCTGATGCACAGATCAATAGCCTGCTAAAGCTGTTGGCCACTTTAAAGAAAACCTATGGCATCCCGACAGCGAATTTTATCGGTCATGCTGATATAGCACCTAAGCGGAAAAATGATCCTAAAAATTTCCCCTGGAAAAAACTCGCAGATAAAGGCTTTGGCTATTGGTATGATGATGTGCTGAAAAACCCGCCGGTAGATTTTAATACCGAAATGGCCTTAAAATATATTGGTTACGACACCAGTAATCTCCCTGCAGCCATCACGGCTTTTAAAATCCATTTTATCCAGAGTGATATTACACCGACTTTAACACCTGTGGATATCTTGGTGCTTTATAATGTTTATACGAAGTATTAAGCGGAGGGCGTCTGGCGGTAAGCGTAAATAAGTCCGAAAGTCAAGTCAGAGGACGGAGGTACGAAGTCTTGTCGAAAAACATCTTGCGCACTTATCGTCTATCCTTTGAGTTAGTGAAGGAATATCGTATAGCCTCAACTCACTAATAACCAATAAAAAGCACAGACAAACAACGCTAATCTGTGTTCATCTGTGCATATCTGTGACCAAAATGGCTAAATCTAATTCGGCTTCTTAAACGTATCTTTTAATGTAACGGTACGGTTAAAAACCAATTTATCTGCAGTAGAATCTCGATCTAAACAGAAATAACCTTTACGGATAAACTGATAGCGGCTTTCTAAATCTGCGTCTGCCAATGCCGGTTCGATGTAAGCGTTAGGTAAAACCGTCAAACTTTCAGGATTTAAGTAATCTTTAAAATCGCCTTCCTCAGCATCCGGGGTTTCAGAAGTAAACAACCGATCGTACAAACGGATTTCAGCAGTTTTGGCATGTGGAGCACTTACCCAGTGGATGGTTCCTTTAACATTTATGCCGCTGGTATCATTTCCACTTTTCGATTCTGGGATGTAAGTACAATGAATTTCGGTAACGTTTCCGTTTTCATCTTTCACAAAATCTTCACATTTAACAATGTAGGCAAATTTTAAGCGTACCATCGCACCTGGAGCCAAACGGAACCATTTTTTTGCAGGTACTTCCATAAAATCTTCACGTTCTATCCAAAGTTCGTTGCTGAAAGGGATCACACGTGTGCCCCCACCATCTTCAGCCTCCGGATTGTTTTCGCCGATTAAATCTTCTGTTCCTTTTTCGTAATTTGTAATCACCAGTTTAATCGGATCTAAAACTGCCATTACCCGGTTAGCTGTTTTATTTAAATCTTCGCGGATACAAAATTCCAATAAACTCAGTTCGATTAAATTTTCGCGTTTGGCAATACCTATGCGTTCGCAAAACTCACGTACACTCTTCGGTGTAAAACCTCTCCTGCGCAAACCACTAATGGTAGGCATGCGCGGATCGTCCCATCCATTTACTAAGTTTTCGTTAACCAGTTGAAGTAACTTACGTTTACTCATTACCGTGCTGGTAAGGTTTAAACGGGCAAATTCATATTGTTTTGAAGGAAAAATCTCTAATTTTTCGATAAACCAATCGTAAAGTTCACGGTGCGAAACATATTCCAACGTACAGATAGAGTGCGTGATGTTTTCGATGCTATCGCTTTGTCCGTGAGCAAAATCGTACATCGGATAAATGCACCATTTGTTGCCCGTACGATGATGTTCGGCGTGTTTAATACGATAGATAATCGGATCGCGCATTAACATATTCGGACTGGCCATGTCGATTTTTGCTCTCAAAATATAAGCGCCATCGGCAAATTCGCCATTTTTCATTTTCGTGAAAATGTCTAAATTTTCTTCAATGCTGCGGTTACGGTATGGGCTATCCAGTCCTGGTTCTGTTGGCGCGCCTTTTAAAGCTGCAATTTCATCTGCAGAACTCTCGTCAACATAAGCCAGACCTTTTTCGATCAGTTTAACGGCAAAACCATACAGCTCATCAAAATAATCTGAGGCATATAATTCATTTTTCCAGTTAAAACCTAACCATCTGATATCTTCTTGCTGACTGTTTACATATTCTGTTTTTTCTGTTACCGGATTGGTATCATCAAAACGCAGATTGGTATAGCCGCCGTATTTTTGTGTTAGTCCGAAATTTAAGCATATTGCTTTCGCGTGGCCGATGTGTAAATAACCATTAGGTTCTGGCGGGAAACGCGTAACCAAAGTTTCATACTTGCCACTATTTAAGTCGTTCTCAACAATTTCTTCAATAAAGTTCAATGACTTCTCTTCACTCATAAAAACCTGTAAATTAGGAATGCAAATGTAAAAAGATTGAGCGGATTTATACAATGATTATAGGTTTATTAGCCCATAGTTGATCGTTGATCGTCCAGAACTTCATTATAGTGCTGTGAAAGAACAAATATGTTCGTATTATAAGCTAATCCGCTGTCGAAAACCACGACTATGAACAATGAGCCGTAAACCATTATCTGCTTTTTCCCTATTTCTTAATTACCTAATAAAATCGATACATTTACGTCAACTTAATATGAATGATGAGCAAAGTATTAAATCGGCCTATCCGCGTTTTAGTAGCTAAAGTTGGGTTAGATGGCCACGACAGAGGGGCCAAAGTAATTGCAACTTCTTTACGGGATGCAGGCATGGAAGTAATTTATACCGGCCTGCGCCAAACGCCAGAAATGGTGGTAAACACCGCGCTTCAGGAAGATGTTGATGCCATCGGGATTTCTATCCTATCGGGCGCACACATGACAGTTTTTCCAAAGATTATTCACTTTATGAAAGAAAAACAGTTAGATGATGTGTTATTAACCGGCGGAGGGATTATTCCGGAAGCAGATCGGTTAAAACTGGCAGATATGGGTGTTGGAGAGCTATTTCCTCCAGGTACAACAATGGCAAGTATTGTAGAATATATTCAGAATTGGGTTACAGAAAACAGAAATTTTTAAAGTATGGCATACCAGAATTTAATCTCAGAGATAAAAGAGAACATTTTATACGTTACCATTAACCGTGAAAAAGCACTTAATGCATTAAACAAAGATACTTTGGCTGAACTGGCAGATGTAATTGCTTTCGCAGGTAAAACCGATGAAGTAAGAGGTGTTATTTTAACCGGAGCAGGTGAAAAGGCTTTTGTTGCAGGAGCTGACATTAAAGAGTTTTCTGATTATAGTGGTAAACAGGGGGAAGATTTAGCAAAACGTGGTCATGAGCTGGTTTTTAATGCCATTGAAAATTCCTCAAAGCCATTTATTGCAGCAATTAATGGATTTGCTTTGGGCGGAGGACTAGAGCTGGCTATGGCCTGCCATATGCGCATCGCTTCAGATCATGCAAAATTAGGTTTACCTGAAGTTACTTTAGGTTTAATTCCCGGTTATGGTGGTACCCAGCGCCTTACACAATTGGTTGGAAAAGGTAAAGCAATAGAAATGATTACGACCGCCAATATGATTACCGCTTTGGATGCAGAAAAAATAGGTCTTGTAAATTATGTTGTTCCACAGTCAGATCTAATTAGCAAAGCTGAAGAGATGCTGAATGTTATTAAGCAACGTGCACCGCTGGCTGTTTCGGCTGCAATAAAATCTGTAATTGCAGCTGTAAATAATAACAATGGCTACGCTACAGAAATTGAAGAATTTGGCAAATGTTTCGAAACTGCCGATTTTAAAGAAGGCGTAACTGCATTCGTTGAAAAGAGAAAAGCAAACTTTTCTGGAAAATAACATATGTGTGTAGTATTAATTTGATATTTGGTGTAACGAAAGTGTTGCAAAAATTTTTCAATGCAATTTTTTTTGAGTAATTATGTTAAATAATTATTAACCCTAATGTGCTTACCACAACGTATGGGTTTTTATAATAATAACGCTACTCATGAAAAAGAAGGTACTCATTGTTGACGATGAAGTTAGCATCGGTTTATTGCTATGCAATTTTTTAACTAAAAATGGATTTGAAGTTTCGAATGTAACAACAGGTAGAACGGTTTTGCAAATTCTTGAAAAAGAGAAATTCGATTTAGTATTATGCGATTATCGTTTGGATGATACCGATGGGAAAGAGATTTTAATCCATATTAAGGAAAACTATCCGTCAACTGCTGTGATTATCATTACAGGCTATTCGGATATTAAGCTTGCCGTGGAATTGATAAAACTAGGGGCTTACGATTATATCGTGAAACCGCTTTACCCGGATGAAATTTTAAAAACCATAAATAAAGCCCTTGAAGCGCAAGAGGAGGTAAAATCACCTAAGAATTTTGAATGCACGGGAAGTAATGTTATTTACGATTTTCTAAATGGCCCGGAGTATATAAATGGTGAAAGCGATGCTTCAGCGCTTTTACTGAAACAAATCCAACTCATCGCACGAACAGGGTATACGGTCATTTTAACTGGGGAAAGTGGTACAGGGAAAGAATGTGTTGCTAAAACCATTCACCTAAATAGTTCGCGGGGCAAAGAACCTTTTATCGCTATGGATTGTGGTTCTTTAACAAAAGATTTAGCCGCAAGTGAATTTTTTGGACACGAGAAAGGGGCATTTACTGGAGCTGTTTTCACTAAAATTGGCCATTTTGAGCAGGCCAATGGGGGTACATTATTTCTTGATGAGATCGGTAATTTATCATATGAGATCCAGGCAACTTTACTCAGGGCAGTTCAAGAACGGAAAATAAAGCGGATTGGAAGTACAAAGGAGATTGATCTGGATGTGCGGCTTATTGTAGCTACAAATGAAAATTTAATAGAAGGGGTTCAAAAGGGTGTATTCAGGGAAGATTTATATCACCGCTTTAACGAATTTTCTATACACGTTCCATCATTGAAACACCGGGGCAATGATATCCTTATCTTTGCTGAGCATTTTCTGGCCACGGTAAACAAAGAATTGAATAAAAAGATTAAAGGCTTTTCTGATGAAGTGATGAAATGTTTATTAGCATATAATTGGCCGGGTAATGTACGTGAGCTGAAGAATGTTGTCAGGCGGATTGCTTTATTAACCGATGGTGATCGGATAGAAACCCATGTTTTACCATTGGAGCTTAGAATGACTGATTATCCTAAGACACAGCCCGAAAAAAACATGCTTCTTTTGCCGCTAAAATTAAATAATGATAAATCACTTAATTTGCGAAATGCGGCTAAAGAAGCCGAATATATTGCTATTTTAGAAGTGCTAAAAGCGGTTAATTTCAACAAAACCAAGGCGGCAAAAATATTAAATATCGACAGAAAAACACTTTATAATAAAATTAAATTTATTGAGGTTGATGAAGGGATATAAATTTTAAATCTAGAAAAACAAAATCGGCCATTTTAGCATTTAAAGAATACCCCTTATTATCTATATATGTCAGTATTCTCTTATAAGCAACGCAATAACATCAACCTGGTCATTATTATTGCGCTTGGGGTATTAATTGCGTATTCCTTGCAAAGTATTTTTAGTGCTATTTTAAGTACTTTGGTGCTTTACACGATCATGCGGCCGGCCTATATCCATTTGGCAGAGCATAAGGGCTGGAATAAAAGGGTAACAGCTATTTTCCTTATCACCATCAGTATCATACTCATTGTAATGCCTTTTTATGCGTTAAGTAGCATGGTTATCAGCAAAATTTCGGAATTGAGGAACAATGAAGTGTTTTTCAGGAACCTGTTGGTTAAATTACAGCACCTTATTCCAGTTAAAATTAATCAAGACCTTATTCAGGAAGGGCTAAACCGCTTGGGGAATTGGGCTACCCAACTTTTCCCATCCTTAATATCGAGTGCAGTAAATATTATATTAAGTTTATTGGTCATGTACTTTTTACTCTACTTTATGTTAATTGAGCGAAGAAAATTCGAGTTTTCATTGATTAAATATGCACCTTTCAGAGAACAGAATGCACTTCGTTTTGGCGATGAAATGCGAAATACAACTTATGCAAATGTATTAGGACAAGGGCTGATTTGCCTCGTTCAAGGTTCGCTTTTGAGCCTTTCTTTTTATGTTTTGGGTTATAAAGATCCTGTATTTTGGGGGGTTATTACAACATTTATTTCTTTTGTGCCCGTTTTGGGGCCACCGGTTGTTTTTGTTCCAGCTGCGATTTTACAGATTGCGAACGGGAATAATTTTGCAGGCTGGGCCATGCTTATTTTTGGTTTCGTAGTTATCATCAATATCGATAATGTGCTCAGGTTTATCATTGCAAAAAAAGTTGGCAATATTCACCCCATAATTACAGTAATTGGCGTAATTATTGGTATCCCTTTATTTGGAATATTGGGCCTTGTTTTTGGGCCACTACTATTATCTTATTTTATATTGCTCGTTAAGATTTACGAAACCAGTACACTGGCATCAGAAAGATTGGAAAGAATTAAAACAAATAACGAGCATACGGAGTTATAAATATAGCTTAACAATAAATAATGTAGTAGTTTTATATTGTACATAATTGTTAAACCCTTAAAATACATTAATTATGAATGATAACTCAAAAGTTGTAGTTGCGCTTTTAGCAGGATTAGCTGCTGGTGCGGCTCTAGGAATTTTGTTCGCACCAGATAAAGGTGATGAAACCCGTGATAAATTAAGCCAATCTCTAAAAGACCTGGGCGATTCTATCAAAGATAAAGCTGCTGATGAAATTAACCACCTTGCCAGCTTAAAGGATAAAGTGGTAAGCTCGATCAAAACGAAATTAAGAAGCGTAGAAGAAGAATACAGTGACGACGTGGAGCACGCTTAATAAATAAAATATTGCATAGCCGGGCAACTGCCCGGTTAAATATCAATCTGAATTATGCAGGAAAATAAAGATAAAAGCATTGAAGATCTTGTCGATGATGCCAAGGGCTTTTTAGAGGCCAGGGTTGAGTATACAAGACTTTACCTGGTAGAAAAAGTCTCTAAAGTTTTTGCCGATTTAGTAACCAGTACCGCAGTTATTGTTTGTTTTATATTAGCCTTTTTATTTGGCTCAGTAACCTTGGCACTTTATCTGTCTGATCTTTTGGGTAGCTATGCCGGAGGCTTTGGTTGTGTTTCCTTGTTCTATATTCTATTGGCACTAGGTGTTTATTTAACTAAAGATAAGTATATCGAAAAGGCAATTATTAATGTAGCCATTAGAAGATACTTTGATAAACTTGCAGATAAGGAGGAAGATGAAAAGGTATAAAGACATCCGTAACCTAGAAGACCTGCAGACTAGAAAGTTAGAACTCAAGGTTGAATACACCCTTAAGCAGAATATGCTTAAGTCGGATACGAAAGCCTATTTTAAACAATTTACCTTAGGCGCGCTGATAAAGCGGTATGCTACACCAAGTAACCTGTTTAAAGCCGACGAAAAATTAAATATTAGCGGAACCGCCATGTCGTTGCTTTTGCCCATGTTTATGAATAAAACCCTATTTAGAGGTGCTGGTTTTTTAACCAAAGCGGCTGTAGGCCTGGTTTCAGGAAAAATTGGTAAATCGCTTGATGCGGAACATTTATCGGCAATTTTTAATTCTGTGAAGAGTTGGTTGGGGAAAAAGAAAGAGAAAAAAGAAAAGAAATTTATAGACTACGGCATTCCGCCTGATAGTGAAACGTATTAGTTCAATGGTTCATTAGCCATTGGTTCATTCGTTAGCGTAGCGTAAAATGATATCATTAAAAAGCCTCAGAATTTAGAATCCTGAGGCTTTTTTGATTAAAAACTTAGCCTTTGTAAACCTTGTTTTATGACTGTGCTATTTCTGCTCCCAGCCCAATGAACCAATGACCAGTGAACTAATGAATCTATAAATCCGTTTTAATCTTTAATTCTTTCAATTGCTTCTCGTCAATAGTGCTCGGGCTATCGATCATTACATCTCTGCCTGAGTTATTTTTAGGAAAAGCAATCACATCGCGTATGGAATCTAAACCTGCGAAAATTGATGTTAAACGATCGAAACCAAAGGCAATACCGCCATGTGGAGGTGCCCCAAACTCGAAGGCATCCATTAAGAAACCAAATTGTTTTTGAGCTTCTTCTGCACTGAAACCTAAATGTTTAAACATTAAGGCCTGTAATGCGCTGTCGTGGATACGGATCGATCCGCCACCAACTTCAGTTCCGTTGATTACCATATCGTAAGCATTGGCACGGACGTTTTTAGGGTCGGTATCCAATAAGGCAATATCTTCGGGTTTTGGCGAAGTGAAGGGGTGGTGCATCGCATGGTAACGTTCTGTTTCCTCATCCCACTCTAAAAGCGGGAAATCCAATACCCAAAGGGCAGAGAATGTGTTTTTATCACGTAAACCTAAGCGGTTGCCCATTTCTAAACGAAGCTCATTTAACTGTTTACGTACTTTATCGGTAGAACCTGCTAAAATCAATAATAAATCGCCTTTTTCTGTACCGAAAGCTTCGCTCCACTGTTTAAGATCTTCTTCGTTAAAGAATTTATCTACTGAAGATTTAATGGTTCCGTCTTCATTATGACGGGCATAAATCAAACCTGTAGCACCAATTTGCGGGCGCTTGATAAAATCGGTTAATTCATCTAATTGCTTACGTGTATAGCTTGCAGCGCCTTTAGCATTGATACCCACTACCAATTCTGCATTGTCGAAAACCGGGAAGCCCTTACCTTTTACCAAATTGTTAAGCTCTACAAACTGCATTGCAAAACGGGTATCAGGTTTATCAGAGCCGTATAAACGCATCGCATCTGCATATTGCATACGCGGTACTTCCGGTAAGTCGTAGTTGCGTACTTCTTTAAATAAAGTACGGATCAGACCTTCGAAAGTATTTAATATATCTTCTTGTTCGATGAAAGACATTTCGCAATCAATCTGGGTAAACTCAGGCTGACGGTCGGCTCTTAAATCTTCATCTCTAAAACATTTTACAATCTGGAAATAACGGTCGAAACCCGAAACCATTAACAATTGTTTGAAGGTTTGCGGCGACTGAGGCAAAGCATAAAACTCCCCTTCGTTCATGCGGCTAGGCACCACGAAATCTCTCGCTCCTTCTGGCGTAGATTTAATTAAAACAGGGGTTTCTACTTCGATAAAATCCAAAGCATCTAAATAACGGCGAACCGACTGTGCCATTTTATGACGTAAAACCAGGTTATTACGAACCGGATTACGGCGTAAATCTAAATAACGGTATTTCATGCGCAACTCATCACCACCATCAGTTTCATCATCGATCATGAATGGCGGTAATTTTGCTGCATTTAAAATCTCCAAAGCAGAAATTTTAATCTCCACATCACCGGTTGGCATTTTTGGGTTTTTGTTGCTTCTTTCTACAACGGTACCAATTGCTTTAATTACAAATTCGCGACCTAATGAACGTGCTGCTTCGCAAAGTTCACGATTATCGTCCATGTTAAAAACCAACTGAGTAATGCCATAACGATCGCGGATATCGATAAAAGTCATACCGCCTAAATCTCTTGATTTTTGTACCCAACCACATAGCGTAACACTTTCGCCTAAGTTATTTAGGTTTAATGCACCACAAGTTACTGTTCTTAACATATATTGTAATCTAAATTGAGCGGCAAAAATACCGATTTTGTTTTAAACTTTAGAGTAGAAGATTTTATGTTTTTTCTATCAAATGAAAACATCTAAAACTGCTATTTCTTTTTGGGTAAAGAATCTACGACAGTAATCTTTTTGAAAAGCATAAATGAAAACAGTTTATTATCATCGCTAGGAACGCGATAAACACCTTTAGATTTTAAAATATATGCTGAAATTGCGGCCATATCCCAACCATCCACTATATCAGCAGACCATTTTGCCGTTAAAAGATTTTCAAAACCTCTTTTAATACCATAAGCTCTAACTCTTGATATTTCTTTTTTTACATTTTCTTCTATCGAGGAATTACCCCAAGCCCATAGCCAGGTATTTGATCTTAATGATACAGATCCAACTTCCTCATAGTCAATAATAACTTTCTGTACACCCTTATTGCTAAATATGAGCTTACCGGTTGATTGATCATAATCCCATCGTTCATATTCGCCAATTTTATATTTGTCTTGGCAGTAGGCTTGTTGGTTTTTAAGATATTCACATGAAATTTTAGAAAGCTCTTCAAATGAAACCGTATCCAAAAGTTCGATCTTTGTTGAAGAAGATTTATTATTGCAACTTGTTAAGAAGACTACAAGTACTAAACTATATAACTTTAATATTTTTATCATTCAAAATGAGCGTTAATACTTTTCCTCTAAGGTAATTTCAATAGCGATTACTTTCCATTCGCCTTTAATATTTTTCCAGTGGTAGATTTCTTCTGTCTGGATGGTTTGTTTTTTAGAGAAAATAAGCAGATTAGGTTTTAAAATGACTGATTTCCGGGCTATTTTTTCGGTAAAAACTTCGTTTTCAAAAGAAGATTTAATGCGATAATAGCTGGTGTGGATTTCCTTAATATGGCCAAAATACTTTTTTAAATCGATTGTATAATCGCGTTTATTAAGCGCTATACCTTCTGCAGGAGTATAAGTTATGCTGTCATCAAACATCGCAGTATAGGCCGTTATATCCTTACTTTCTAAAGCCTGATCTGCTTTTTTGTGTAATTCGTTTATTGCTGAAATGATTAAATCGGTTTCCATGGCATGAAGTTAATTGTTTGTTTCAGGGATTTCAAATTTATGATGGTCAGGTAGCTGATTTTCCACAAATATCAAAACATGAAACTGATTGTTTTGTATTGAGTATAAATTATTTTTAGGTTTTTGAAACGAAAGGTTAGTATTTCATAGGTACTGTAGTCCCGCCATTCGCTTTATCCCGATTGAAGAAATCGGGATGCTCGCTCCTGTCGGGTTTAGTTAACAGCGGCTTGCTTCAGGGCACCAAACTTTGTTAAATAAACCTGATTGTCGGGAAGAGCTTCCGATCCTTTACCGATAAATCGGCACTAAATTAGCATCGGAACTCGTACCAGAAAGCAGGGCTGAAAAAGCCAAGAGCACAGAACCGCTCATTTCCTATTAATAATAAAATGTTTTTAGGAAATGAAAGGACAATATTTCATAGGTACTGTAGTCCCGCCATTCGCTTTATCCCGATTGAAGAAATCGGGATGCTCGCTCCTGTCGGGTTT
>NZ_JBWKXA010000004.1:488021-564642 GCF_059422505.1 Pedobacter sp. GW821-FHT01D05
ACCAAACTTTGTTAAATAAACCTGATTGTCGGGAAGAGCTTCCGATCCTTTACCGATAAATCGGCACTAAATTAGCATTGGAACTCGTACCAAAAAGCAGGGCTGAAATTGCCAAAAGCATGGAACCAGTCATTTCCTAATCAATATAAAAACATTTTTTAACGGAATGAAGAAGTTATTTTATGCTTCGCTCTTGAGCATAACAGCACATTTGATTTCTAATCTTAACACTGTATTAACATATTTCTAAACTTTTTTCTACCTTGATGCAACGTTTTAAAATCCCTTATGTCTTATAATCAGAATATTCGAAATTTTGGAAGCCGTATACATCGATAAAAACCTAGAGCTAGTAAAAAAATGCATGCAGGGCAGCCGCGCAGCACAGTTTGAATTGTACAAGCTGTATGCAAAGGCCATGTATAATGTGGCGCTGCGCATTTTAAATTACGAAGAAGAGGCAGAAGATGTTTTACAGGAAGCATTTTTAGATGCTTTTACCAGAATTGTAGATTTTAGGCAGGAAACCACTTTCGGACTTTGGTTAAAGCAGATTGTGATTAATAAATCCATCAATTATTTACGTAAACGTAAGATGGAGTTTGTAAGTACCGATGAGCTATCGGAAGTGCCTGATGAGGATAGTTTTGACGACAGTGAAGTACGGTTGCAAGCTGATGAAATTAGAACAGCCATTACCGAATTGCCAGATGGCTATAGAGTAGTATTGAGTTTATACCTTTTAGAAGGTTACGACCATGAGGAAATTGCACACATTTTAAAAATAAGTGAAAATACAAGCCGCACACAGTACATGAGGGCGAAAAAGAAGTTAAAAAGTATTTTAGAACAGAAAGGGATGAGAGATGAATAATAGATTAGAAACCTTTGTAAAGGAAAACCGTAGAGCTTTCGATGTAATGGAGCCATCTGCAGGACTTTGGGCAAAGATTGAACAGGAATTAGACAACAAAAAGAAAAAAAAGCCGGTAAAGCTGTATTTATGGATGAGTGCAGCAGCAGCTATCGTGGTGGTTTTCGGTTTAGCCTGGTTATACGTAGGAAAATTACAAAACAAAGATTTAGAAATAGCCGACGTTAGCGCTTCATATGCCAAAAAAGAAGTCCACTTCGCAGGTTTAATTACCGAAAAAAGAGATAGTTTGGCCATTTTCGCTTCTGCGAATCCAGAATTATACAAAAAATTTACGGCCGATCTGAAAAAGCTTGATGAAGATTACGAAAGATTAAAAGCAGAGCTGCCAACCTCGCCCAACCAAACTTTTGTGGTAAAGGCCATGGTTAAAAACCGCGAAATACAACTGCAGTTATTGAAACAACAATTATTAATTATTAACCAGGTTGACGACTATAAAAGGGTTAACCAGATTTAAACCAAGTTGAAACAGTAGCCAGGTCTGTCTCGATACTTGATTCCAGATACTTATTACTGGTAGATACGCTCACCACATTAAATTGCTTATTGCCAGCCGGCAGGTTTTAAGCCATTAATGTTTAACAATTAACAACATGAAAACAATAAAAATATTTTTAGCCTTTATGGCTTTAATCGCCGTAAAAACCTATGCACAAGAAGTTGCGGTAAATAGTCCATCAGATAAGGTAATTGTCGAAAGTGCAGCAAAATCTTCAACACTGGCGATGGTCGTAAATCACGTAACATACAATCAAACAGGCAGTGATGCCGAACGTTCTAAATCTTTTAGCAAGAGTTTTGGTGTAGACAATAACGACAAAATTAATTTAAACAACCAATACGGATCGATCACCATTAAAACCTGGGATAAAAAAGAAGTACGTGTTGATGTGGATATTAAAGCTTATAGCAGTTCGGATAATGATGCGCAAAAACTGATTGATGGGATAAGCATTGATGCGAATAAAAACGGTGATGTAGTTACTTTCAGAACGAACATGGGCGATAGAAACGGACGTTATGGCCGTGGGGTGAAAAATGGAGTAACCACCTGGCGGAGGGAAGTGAAAGTAAATTACGTGGTGTATATGCCAGCGGTAAACCCATTAACGGTTTCACAAGAATATGGCAACGTAGAATTAGGTAATTTTTCCGGTCCAACTTCTTTAAAGGTAGAATATGGTAATCTGGTTGCTGGCAATTTAAGCAATGTAAATAACTACATCAATGTTCAATATGGTAAATGCGATATCCAGGATCTGAATGCTGCGGTGGTAAAACATGAATATAATGGCCCTGTAACCATTGGCGCTGTGGGTACTTTACAGCTTGATGCCGAGTATGTTGCGGTAAACATCAACACCATCAGGAGATCGGCTGATATTAAAGTGCAATATGGCAAGGGTTTAACCGTAGGCACTATTGGAGGGAACCTGCTTTTAAATGCAGAATATGCCAAAGTAAACATCAACACGGTTAAAGGAAATACGGTTGTTAAACAGGCCTATGGCGATCTAAATATTGCATCAGCGGGTAAAATTGCGGTAAATGCCGAATATTCGAATGTTACCTTAGGTACATTAAATGGTGATGCCAACATCAATATGGATTACAACCGCCTTAGCGTAAACGAAATTACCCCAGCTTGTAAAAACTTCACCTTCGGTGGCGAATATGTAAGCATTGGGCTGGGCTTTGCAGACCGTTATAATGCCAATTTTAATGTTTCTACTTCGTATGCCGGCTTTAAATATGGCTCAAACGTAACTTCAAATCTGGTAAGTAAAGATGATGAAACCAAAAAATATACGGGTAAAATTGGTAGTGGCGGTGCTGCAAACGTATCTATTAAAACCGAATATGGTTCAGTTACCTTTAAATAAAATTTTCAAAACCAAACAAACTATAAAGTCCTGCCAAATTGGTAGGACTTTTTTTGTTCGATATCGGATATGCAGTGTCCGTTTACGAACACCCTGTTTTTTCAAAAGCCCATAATTTTAATGTCAGGGAGGATTTTTCAAGTGGTATAAAAATTGAAGCAAAATCTTTTAGATAAAACAAATGATATGAAGAAAATTCTTTTATTAATGCTCTTGCCTATGGCTGTTTTTGCCCAGTCGAATAAATTAACAAAAGCCGACAAAATTTACGGGTTATCAAAATTTTGGCAGGAAGTAAATTATAACTTCGTTTATTTAAACAAAGTAGATCGTATTAAATGGGATAGCACCTATAAAGCATTGATTACTTCGATTCCCGAAACCAAAACGGATTACGAGTACTATCATGAAATGCAGCGGTTTTGTGCAATGCTTAAAGATGGACATACCAATATTTATATGCCAAATGGTAAAGATTTTGAGCCAATGAATACCATGTTTGGTGATTATCGCCTCTTTATCGAAAACGTGGAGAATAAAGCGATTATTACACATGTTAATTTAAGCAAAAAGGACGAAATTCCTGTTGGAAGTGAAGTAATAGAGGTGAATGGAAAACCAACCGCTATATACATAGCTGAAGATGTTGCACCTTATATTTCTTCCTCTACCGATTATGTTTTACAAGACTGGAGTATAAGTAAACTGCTTCAGGGACCTGAAGGAAGTGAGTTCGAAATCAAAATCAAAAAACCAAGGGGACAAATTTTAGTTTTAAAATTGACGCATAAACGCACCGAGGAAAAGGAAGTTTTTCCTGCATTTCTTGCAGCATCGTCGCTGTTGGATTTTAAATGGTATCCTAATAAAGTCGCTTATGTTGCGCTGAACTCTTTTGGAGATGAGAAAATAGATTCTCTTTTTATGACTAAGCTCCCGGAATTATATGAAGCCAAGGCAATAATAATTGATTTAAGGAATAATGGAGGGGGGAGTACCGGGATTGGAAGTTACATATTGAAATATCTTACCAATGATAGCCTGCTTTATGGATCCCGTTATTCTACCAGGCAATTAACCTCGGCTTTTAAGGCCTGGGGAAAATATACTTCTGCCAAGGATACGGTAAACAGCGAATGGAACAAAAAGGCACTTTTAACCTATCAGGATAATTATTTTTACAATTTAGATTACTATCCACTGAAAAATAAGCTTTCGGCAAAGCGTATTGTAGTCCCAACGGTACTGTTAATTGGCCATAATACTGCTTCAGCAGCTGAAGACTTTTTGATTTATGCTGATAACCAAAAACACATGACGAAAATCGGTAGAAATTCTTTTGGCAGTACAGGACAACCTTACTTGTTTGATCTTCCTGGTGGAGGAAGTGCAAGAGTATGTACCAAAAAGGATACTTATCCCGATGGGCGTGAATTTGTAGGCAATGGTGTAAAGCCTGATATTGAGGTGATTCCAACAGTAAAGGATTTTATAGCCAATAAAGATGCAACCCTGAATACTGCAATTGATTACCTCAATAAAAAGCTTAAATAAGCAAATGCATTTAACTTCCCTTAATAAAGATAGGTTTGTCATCCTGAGCCTGTTGAAGGACCTATTTAAATACGTTTTAAGGTGTTTCGACAGGCTCTCCATAGGAATCCTTTGGATAATATGACAGCATTTGAGGTGAAATGCCTTTGTGATACGCCCTCTTTTTTATATTTAGCGCTGATGAAAATTTACTTTATTCTATTGTTCTCTGTTTTTTCTTTCACCGCATTGGCTCAAGATGGCCCTGTTAAATGGGCTACACAGGAAACTTTTTTTGAAGATTTAACCGGTAAAGACTTACCTCCTTTTAACGGTTTAACCATCAATAAACAACAACTCTCCAATGCCGATTTAAAAAATCAGGTAGTGGTAATTAACTTTTGGTTCGAAAAATGCCCGCCTTGTATAGCCGAAATGCCCGAATTAAATAACCTGGTGGCTAAATATGGCAAAAAGGCTGTACGGTTTATCGGGATTACCCATGATAGTCCCACCAGCGCCAGGCGCTTTCAGAAACGAAATGGCTATAAATACGAAATTGTATCGTTGAGCAAAGACGAGATCAGAAAACTAAATATTAATCACGGTTTTCCGTCGAATGTATTGGTTGGAAAGGATGGAAAGATCATTTACGCTACTGCTAATATTTCCTTTTCTGACCCACAGTTTAAAACTAAATCGGTACTTTTTGAGGAGAAGTTAAAATTTGCATTAAAAAGTAATCAATAGTCCTGAAATTAAAGGTTGAAAAAATTAAGCCTTGGTAATAAAGGGCATTAAATTTTATTCATCCACATTAATTTCCTACTTTTCTATCACACTCAGTGTTAGCTTATGGATTTAAAAGAAAATTTCAGGCCTTTTGTTGTTTGTACTGCTATGTTGTATGGTTTTCCCTGGCACTTCAATTCCGTGTAAGTTTACAGCTTTTGAATAATGATTATCCTGCAACACTTAAGCTATTTTTATCATATTTTACGGTAATAACCAATATTTATCGTAGCCATTTGCTTTACCCGCTTATCTTTTGTTAAACGAGCTGAATCAGGGAGTTTATTTACTAAAGCATCCGTTTATCGATGTCGTACAGCTGGGTTATCCTAAAGCCATTCTGAATGCGATTGTGATCCTGTTTATCTTCTGGCTTTTATCTCTTTTGTTCATATTTATAGGGAAGAAAACCGTTAAAGTTTAAAGCACATATTCGTTATTAATCGGTTTAACAGGCTCTGGAATCTCGTCTTCTTCGAGCATCTGCAAAAGATTGATCTCTATCGTCCTCGTAATCTGGTTAAGCGGAACACCTGCTGAATTGTTTTCGAACGGATTAACGAGGCTCATTCCATTAATCTGCGTAGATACAAATACGAAACCGATTAACCAGCCCAAAAAAATGGCTGCTGGCCCTGCATCCTGACTGATTACCAGGGTAAATGTAACTACAAACAACCAGATAAATACTTTAGTAAGGTAGGAATAAGTAGTAGGGAATATGGTGTTTTTAATACGCTCGTTCATGCCCATAGAATCGGAGAACCTGGTTAACATCTCGTTAATTTCGATAAAACGAAAACCATCAATGGCATTAGATTTTGATAATCTCTGTAAATCTCTCGATTGTATGTTTAAAATCGCATTATGCGCATTGTTATGTTTTTTTATTTCTTTTAAATCTGCCTCAGATAAATATTTGGTGTAAATCTCGTCTACCGTTCCCCTCAAGTTGGCCTTTAAAGCGTATAAAAAAGCAATGTGTCTATAAATCATCCGTTTTACGCTTTCCTCCTCTTCATCCACATAATTGATCAATGCCCTTGCAAAAGAGCGGGAATCGTTCACCAAAGCACCCCATATTTTTCGGGCTTCCCACCACCTATCGTAAGCCTGGTTATTGTTAAAACCGATAAAAAAGGCGATAGCTGTACCTAAAACCGTTGGAATAATGGATGGAATGGAGAAATGATGTGCAATTAAATACTCGCGTACGAAGTAAGCTGCGGTGCAAGAGGCAATCATGATCAGATCAACATGCCATGTATTTCTTAAAATTCTACTTAACCTGATGTTTTGTATTAAAAGCATATAATTTGAATGGTAAATAAATTCGTTACGGATGAAAATACAAAACTAAAGCCAAAATGTTTGATAATGTAACAAATTAATTGACAGACAGTACAGGTTGCCGATTGTCATGCAAATGTTTATCTTGGGAAACCAAATATTCTTATTTCTTATGAGCGACACTTTACCCAAGAACAATATCTTTAAAGTAATCGGTGCATCATCGTTAGGCACGCTGATTGAATGGTATGATTTTTACATTTTTGGTAGCCTTGCAGTTATCATTGGTCATCAATTGTTTCCAGAAGATGCGGGCGCATCTGCCCTGATCAACACTTTGGCAATTTTCGCGGCAGGTTTTATCGTTCGTCCATTTGGTGCATTGGTTTTTGGCAGACTTGGCGATTTGATCGGCAGAAAATACACCTTCTTGCTCACTTTGGTGCTGATGGGCGGATCGACATTTTTTATCGGTTTAATTCCCTCTTATAAAAGCATTGGTTATGCTGCACCAATTTTGGTTTTAATACTAAGGCTGATTCAGGGATTAGCCCTTGGCGGAGAGTATGGTGGAGCTGCAACTTATGTAGCCGAGCACGCACCTAAAGATAAACGGGGCTTTTTTACCAGCTGGATTCAAACCACGGCAACTTTAGGACTGTTTCTTTCATTAGGGATTATCGTAATTACAAAAAACATTTTAGGCGCCGAAACTTTTGGCGACTGGGGCTGGAGAATTCCTTTCCTGCTGTCAATTGTGCTCGTTGTGGTATCAATTTACATTCGCATGAAAATGCACGAATCGCCCATGTTTTCTAAGTTGAAAGCTGAAGGAAATGTATCGAAAAATCCACTAAAAGAGAGTTTCAATAACAAAGCGAATTTTAAAATGGTACTTCTGGCATTATTTGGCGCTACCATGGGGCAAGGGGTAATCTGGTATACGGGGCAGTTTTATGCGCAATCATTTTTAGAAAATACCTGTAAATTGGATTTTAACGACTCGAGGTATATTTTACTTTGGGGAATCGCTTTTGCCACGCCATTTTTTGTGGTTTTTGGTGCCTGGAGTGATAAAGTTGGCCGGAAATGGATTATGCTGAGCGGTATGCTTTTGGGCATCCTTTTTTATCGTCCAATCTATCAAACATTTTTAGATGATACCGATTATACAAAAATTGAACAGGCTGATGTTTTATCGGCTAGCCCAGCTCCAGTAACTTCTGTTTTAATTGCGAACTCAACCGATAGCTTGAGAACAGTTTCTACTAAAATAATGCTTAGAAACGGTGCATCCTTTAACAAGGTGCAAACCGATACGGTTTCTGCAACTAAAGGGATTCTCTTGGGCAAAGAAGTAATAAAAGATAAAGTTTTGCCTACGCCGGTATTCTGGAAATTTGTTGGCTTAATCTTCTTCCAGATTTTGCTGGTAACGATGGTTTACGGGCCAATTGCAGCTTTCCTTGTCGAGCTGTTTCCGACTAAAATCAGGTATACCTCTATGTCTTTGCCTTATCATATTGGTAACGGTGTTTTTGGAGGGCTTGTACCCTTTATTGCAACACTAATTGCAAGTTTTTCAGGCTCTACACCATTATCAGGTTTATGGTATCCGATAGGTATAGCGGCGTTGAGCCTGGTTATTGGCACAATTTATTTATCGAATAAAAGAGACGAAAATATTAACGACTAGATACGAAGAAGATGAATACGTTAAAGAAATTTTTAGGATTGGTTTGGATGGTTTTAGGGCCATTAACAATGACTTTTTTGTTTATTCAGGCGATAGATAAAGTGGGCCTGACCCATTCGGATATCGAACGTACCAATACCATATTGCAATGGGCAATTATCCTGTTTATTTTCCTCCCGATCAGTTTAGGATTGATGATATTTGGCTTTTATGCCTGGAAAGGAGAGTACGATCGCCTGCCCGAAAGTTCGGAGGAATTGTAATTTATAATTAGTAGGGTAATATCTTTTTCTTAGTGAGTATTGCGGTTGATGTTTTTTAATTCATTGTAAACCAACTGCGCAACTGCTTTGGCACCTTCTGGCTGGAAGTGGGTATTATCTTTTTGCCCTTTTGGATAAGCCTCGTATTTGGCTGAATCTAAATTCATAAAGTAATGTTTGCTTACAAATTCACTGCCTTTTGTCGTGAAAAATGTTGCTGAGATTGAAGTAAGATCGATTACCGGCGCATTTAATTCTTTGGCTACATCTTTCACTGCCTGTGGATATTCGCCATGTGCGCTTCCCAATTTGCCATCTTTCCATGGGTAATTGCGGGTAACCGGGGTGATCAGGATCGGTACAGCACCTTTTGCTCTTGTTTCTTTCACGTACATTCTTAAAAAATCTTTATAGCCCGGAATATCAACATAACGTTCAGGTTTATCTTTCGCGGCATCGTTGTGCCCAAACTGGATCAATACCAGGTCGTTCTTTTCCAAGGTTGATAAAACTTCTTTCCACCTTCCCTCTTCAAAAAAAGTTCTGGTACTTCTTCCCCCCTTTGCTTTATCAATAACCAAAGCGGTATCGCTTTTAATCAGCCTGTTTAATTTTTTTAAGCTGTCTTTTGTTAAGAATTGTTGAAAAACCTGCCCCCAACCTGTAATCGGATACTTTTTCTGTAGATAACCTTCATCTAAAGTATAGTCTGCTACGGTAGAATCGCCGATTAAATAAATTTTAACAGGTTTGGGTTTTACAATGAAAGACATCAGTAAAACGGTGCCAAGGGCTGCGATAAGGTATTTATGTTTTTTCATCTTGTTATTTTAATGCTTGTACACGGAACCAATCATATTCGGCAATTCCTGAATCATTGGTTTGGGTATCTCTGGTGGCAAATATTCCCATTTTTGCGCCGATCCATTGGCCTGCGGTGGCCTGGAACTCATCTCCTACATCCGTAAAACGGTTACCATCTTCACTGTAACTAAACTGGCATTTTGCACCAGCAGTAACTTTAACCCTGAAATATACCGAACCCGATTTTAGCTTGGCAATTTCCTTTTCATTTTCGGTTTTTCCCTTATCGGCACTTTGGCAAACACCGTGCGTAAGGTACAATCCGTCTTTTTTGCTTTTAATGCTAATCTGCGCGTAACTTCTCCCCATCACCACTAAACCCGTTTTTTCGTTTTCCAATTTTGGGTTAGGTTTAAACAAGAGTTTTGTTGTTGCCATAAATTCATCTGCAGGGAATTTCTGCATCAACAGGTTCGGAACCTCCCAAAGGTTTTTGGCATCGTCAGGAATTTTCGAGCTGTATAACTTTAATAAACCCCTGCCTGCATCAGTAAATAACCAGGTAGGCTGCGGATTGGCCTGCCATTGCCATTGCAAGCCTAGTTTTGAGGTTTCAAACTCATCACTCTCTATCGGCGTTTCAATCGGATAAACCTTGCCCACATTTGGTTTTTTATAGGTGATAACCGGTTCGCCTTTACCGTCGCCATCTGCATCAAGCCCGATAACAGGCCAGTTATTGACCCATTTCATCGGCTGCAGGTGAACCACGCGGCCATAAGCATCTTTATCCTGAAAATGAAGAAACCAATCTTCGCCTGTTTGAGTATTTACCCAGGCGCCCTGATGAGGGCCATTTACCGAAGATTTCCCTTGATCCATGGCTATCTTTCTTTCATATGGTCCGTAGATATTTTTACTTCTCAGAATCAATTGCCAGCCTGTAGAAACGCCCCCGGCTGGTGCGAACAAATAGTAATAGCCGTTGCGTTTATAAACTTTTGGCCCTTCAATGGTTGGATCGAGTTCGTGGCCATCGTACACAATTCTGCCGGTTTCTGTAGCTTCTGATCCATCGCTGCTTAATGGCATAATGGCCAAAACACTTTTTATGCCCGCACGGCTGCCTGCGTAGGCGTAAGCGAGGTAAGCCTTGCCGTCTTCATCCCAAAATGGACAAGGATCAATCAGTCCTTTACCTGCGGCAACCAATTTTGGCGCAGACCACGTCCCTGTTATGGTTTTAGCCTTTGTCAAATAAATCCCAAAGTCAGGGTCGGGATAATAGATGTAGAATTCGCCATTGCGGTAGCGGATAGAAGGTGCCCAAACGCCATTACCATGCTGTGTTTTTTCGAAATGCTCAAACGGAGGCTGGCGTTTTAAGGCATGGCCGATTATTTTCCAATTCACCAAATCTCTCGAATGCAGGATCGGCAAGCCTGGGATAGCATCAAAACTGGATGCGATCATATAAAAATCATCTCCCACCCGGATAGCGTCAGGGTCAGAATAATCGGCGTTGATAACGGGATTTTTATAGGTTCCATTACCTAAGTCAGAAACCCAAACTTTAGATGTGAACCCACTTTTTGGAGCGAGTTGTGCAAACGTATTTATACCAAGGCTTAAAACAAGGATTGAACTAAATAGATATTTCATTTTACAATGATGTTTTTTAATATTTGGTCAGTTATTTATTTAGCGTTACGTCATTCCCACGCAGGCGGGAACCACGAAGTGCTCAGCAAAGCTAATCTTAATGCGGCTTGTAATTTGGAGGCTGTATGCATCATATTTGTAGTTCATTTCGAATTTGTCACATTGTCCAAATGACTCCTAGGGAGATCCTGTCGAAACGCTTGTAAGGCATTTAAGGCAGGTCCTTCGACAAGCTCAGGATGACAACGCTATATTTATGACGCAGACGCATGTACTTTATCAAATTAGCCTACTAACAAGATTAAGTCTTTTTTTATTTCTAGGCAAGTTGTTATTGTGCAATCGTTCCCGACATCGTTTGCAATGTTTAATCTTTAAAAAACTTCTTTCTGATGAATATTAATGTTTAAAATTGTTCATCATATATTTTAAAAACACGGCTGCGTTACAAAGTTTATACTTTTACGTGGCCGATTTTAATTTAAGCCTAACCAAATTGATATGAAAGCAATCATTCTATTCTTTCTCGCAACGATTTCCTTTGTTGCAAATGCATTTGACGTTAAATCCGATTTTGTGGTAGCCGCCGATGGAAGCGGAAACTTTAAAACGGTACAGGAAGCGATACATGCTGTGCCCGATTTCAGGAACAAAACAACCATAATTTTTATCAAAAAAGGTATTTATAAAGAAAAGCTAATCTTGGCGGCTTCTAAAAAGAATGTGAAATTTATTGGAGAGAGCCTAAACGAAACCATTTTAACTTATGATGATTATGCACAGAAGAAGAATGCTTTTGGCGAAGAAAAAGGTACTTCGGGCTCTTCTAGCTTTTATATTTACGGCGAAGGTTTTTCTGCAGAAAACATCACTTTCGAAAATTCATCGGGTCCGGTGGGGCAAGCCGTTGCGGTTTGGGCTGGGGGTGATAAATTAATTTTTACCAACTGCAGGTTTTTAGGTTTTCAGGATACACTTTATACCTATGGTGGCAACAATCGCCAATATTATAAAAACTGTTACATCGAAGGAACGGTCGATTTTATTTTCGGAGCTTCTACAGCCTGGTTCGAAAGCTGTACCATTTTTTGTAAAAAGGCGGGTTATATCACCGCGGCATCAACTGCCGATACTACAAAATTTGGTTATGTATTAAACAAATGCAAAATCAAAGGAGATGCACCAGCGAATAGTTTCTATCTAGGCAGACCGTGGAGGCCTTATGCAAAAGTTGTTTACCTCAACTGCGAGCTGCCAGATTTAATCCGCCCTGAGGGCTAGAACAACTGGGGTAAAGAGAGCAATGAGAAAACGGCCTATTATGCTGAATATAAAAGTACTGGAAAAGGCGCCAATCCAAAAAGCAGGGTAAATTGGGCGCATCAATTAACCGATGAGGAGTATAAGGACTACATTTTGGAAAACGTTTTCCGTGGATGGGATCCGGAGGTGAAATAGGAGTATTAAGTAGCTGATATACAGATATTAAACGCATTATTGTAGCCGCCTTTTTGCCTCGTTTTCCGGTAACGATTGCATAGATTTCTCTTCTGTTTTAAGTGCAAACAACGTACACTTGTTATTACAATAACCAAGTATAATTTAACAGCGCAAATAATGAAACATATTTCTGGTAGTTTATGCCATATTAAGGTAGCTCTGGCATGCTTAATTTTATCTTCTGCAAGTGCTGCTATCGCGCAACAAAAGCAAGCCTTACCCGTTATCCAGCAGGTTAAATTTAAAAAAGATACCACTAGTATTACCAGCTTTGGAGCAAAGGGTGATGGGATTACCTTAAACACGCAAAGTATCAATAAAACCATAGCCAGTGTAAGCCAAAAAGGCGGTGGTGTGGTTTTAATTCCCTCAGGCTTATGGTTAACTGGTCCTATTGAGTTAAAAAGTAATGTAAACCTACACCTTAAACGCGATGCAATCCTTCAGTTTACCGACGACTTTAACCAATACAAATTGGTACAGGGAAATTGGGAAGGCCAGCCTGCGTGGAGAAACCAGAGTCCGATTTCGGGCGTTAACCTCGAAAATATAGCCATTACCGGTACAGGAATTATCGACGGGAATGGTGGTGCGTGGCGTATGGTTAAAAAAGATAAACTGACCGAAACACAGTGGAAAACCTTAGTCGCTTCCGGCGGCGTAGTAAGGGCAGACGGAAAAATGTGGTACCCATCTGAGAAAACCGTTAAAGGTTCGAATACCAAAAATGCGGGTGTAATTGAAGCTGGTAAAACAGCAGCCGATTATGAAGATATTAAAGATTTTCTCCGTCCGAATTTGTTGGTGTTAACAGGCTGCAAAAAAATTCTTTTAGAAGGTGTTACCTTTCAAAATTCACCGGCATGGAATTTACATCCCTTACTTTGCGAGGATTTGACCTTAAGAAACCTACAAGTAAAAAATCCCTGGTTTGCGCAGAATGGCGATGGTGTTGATGTAGAATCGTGCAAAAACGTATTAATTGAAGGCAGCACTTTCGATGTGGGTGATGATGGGATCTGTATTAAATCGGGAAGAGATGAAGCAGGCCGCAAACGTGGCGTACCTACAGAAAATGTAATTGTTCGGAATAATGTGGTTTACCATGCGCATGGCGGTTTTGTAATTGGAAGTGAGATGAGCGGTGGTGCGAAAAATATCTGGGTGTACGACTGTTCTTTTATCGGCACCGATATTGGCCTGCGTTTTAAAACTACCCGTGGACGCGGTGGTGTGGTAGAAAATATTTACATCAACAACATCAACATGATCGATATTCCGGGTGAAGCAATTTTGTTTGATATGTATTACGCTGCGGTTGATCCGGTTCCTTTGGCAGGCGAAAAACGCGAAGCCATTAAAACGGTTACCGTTCCGGTAACCGAAGCTACCCCTCAGTTCAGAAATTTTTATATTAAAGATGTGGTAGCCAATGGCGCTGAAAAAGCCATATTTTTCAGGGGATTGCCAGAAATGAATATTAAAGATATCCACCTGGAAAACGTAACCATAAAAGCGAAGAAAGGCATTGAAATTATTGAGGCCGCAGGAATTTTCCTTAAAAACATAAACGTAATTACCGAAGATACCAGTCCGGTTGTAATGATCCAGAACAGTTCGAACATCAATATCAATAACTTAAAATACCCTGATAACAGCAAGGTTTTGTTTGACGTATCGGGAGAAAAAACAAAAAGTGTAAAAATTAGCGGAACAGATGTTTCTAAAGCAAAAATGGCTACGCTTTTAGGTTTAGAGGTAGATAAAAAAGCACTGGAAATTTCAAAATAAACAAACATGAAGAGATCAATTCTATATACAGCAGCTGCGCTCATCGGTTTTTCTATTTTAACACAAAGTGGATTTGCGCAAAAGAAATTGTCAGAACAGTTAACCTTAACAGCAATGGAAAAACTGTTTCAGGATACTACACTATTAAAAGGGGCTAAAGGCCCTAAATGGACCTACGACATGGGCGTGGTATTGGAAGGTGCTGCAACGGTTTGGCGGAATACCGGTGATGGGAAATATTTCAAGTACATCCAAAGTTCAATGGATGCCTATTTGGATAAGGAAGGAAATATCAATACGTATAAACCTGACGATTTTAATATCGACAACATTAAAAATGGCCGTTCGTTATTGTTGTTATATAAAGTTACAGGGCAACAGAAATACCTGTTAGCAGCAACTAAATTATACGATCAGCTGCAAAAACAGCCACGTACACAGGAAGGTGGCTTTTGGCACAAGAAAATTTATCCCAATCAAATGTGGCTGGATGGCTTATACATGGGCGAACCGTTTTACACAGAATACGCCAAGCTGATGAAAAAAGATGCAGCTTTCGACGATATTGCCAAGCAGTTTATCCTGATGGAGAAAAATGCCCGCGATGCTAAAACAGGATTACTTTATCATGGATACGATGAAAGTAGAGCAGAGCAATGGGCCGATAAAAAAACAGGCCGCTCAGCAAATTTCTGGGGAAGGGCAATGGGCTGGTACATTATGGCTTTGGTAGATGTGTTGGATAATTTTCCGGCCAATCATCCACAACGGAAAGAATTGATTGCCATTTTAAACCGTACGGCAACCGCTGCAGTAAAATACCAGGATCCAAAATCGGGTGTTTGGTTCGATATTCTGGATATGCCAACCAGAAAAGGGAATTATCTGGAAAGTTCAGCTTCGAGCATGTTTGTTTATGGCCTGGCCAAAGGGGTGCGTAAAGGTTGGTTGGCACCATCATTTATGGCTGCAGCAAATAAAGGCTATGCAGGCTTAAAGAAAGAATTTGTTGAGCAGGCAGGTGCAGAAAGAATTAACCTGACCAAAACCGTTTCAGTATCGGGATTGGGCGGGAAACCTAAATACCGCGATGGAAGTTTCGACTATTACATCAGCGAAAAAGTAATCACCAACGATCCGAAAGGTGTTGGGTCGTTTATCTGCGCCGCTTCAGAAATGGAAATTGCCGCACTGCCTAAAACAGGTAAAGGTTTAACCGTTACGGTTGATAATTTCTTCAATAACGAGTATATGACTGGCCCAACCGGAGATAAAATCCCCTTTCATTACGTATGGGAAGAAGATGATAACAATGGCTTTTCGTTATTCGGTAAAGTATTTAATGATGCTGGCGTAAAAACCACGACCCTTAAAACGGCACCAACAGCAGCAAATTTAAAAGGCAGTAACATTTACATTATTGTAGACCCTGATACGGAGAAAGAAACGGCAAACCCAAATTTCATGAATGCTGCACACGCCAAACAGGTTAGCGAATGGGTTAAAGCTGGCGGTGTATTGGTACTCTTATTAAATGATGCTGGTAATTGTGAAATTTCAAAATTCAATGTGCTGCCAGAAACTTTTGGTATCCATTTTAATGAAGATAGCCGCAATAAGGTTCAAGGTTCGAACTTTGAGCAGGGAGCGGTAAAAATCCCTGCCGGAAACTCAATTTTTAAAACAGCTAAGAAAGTTTATATCAAAGAGATTTCCACTATTGTGACAAAAAGCCCTGCCGTTTCGGCCTTAACTGATAATGGTGATGTGCTTATTGCAACAGCAAAATATGGCAAAGGAACCGTTTTCGCGGTGGGAGATCCTTGGTTTTACAACGAATATATCGATGGCAGAAAATTGCCCGCAGATTTTGAAAACTTTAAGGCAACGAACGATCTGGTAAACTGGTTGATTAAACAGGTTCCGGGTAAAAAGTAACCATAGATGAATAAATATTAGCCACGGAAACCCGGAGGCACGGAAAAAGCCTAAATGGTTAGTGGGGACACGAACCATGGCGCATGGACAAGGAAATGAAAATTAATGGTCTGTGGGGACACAGACCATGGAATAAAAAAGTTCGCCGTGTAATCCGTGCTTCCGTGGCAAACAAAGAACAAACAAAATGATGAAAATAAAAATATTGTTCACCCTGATCTGTATAAGCTTAATGCTATCGTGTTATGCGCAGCAGCCTACTGATTCTACTGCAGAAAAAATGCTTGTCTATCAACTGGGCAATGGTGGCTGGCCGAAGCAGTTGGAAGATAAAAGTGTGGTTAACTATGGTGCAACATTAACACCTGAGCTTTTAGCCAGGATAAAAGCAACTAAAGATTTACACGCCACATTCGACAATAAAGCCACCAGCAGAGAAGTGGTATACCTGGTTCAAGCCTATAAAAAGACACAGAATAAGGCTTATTTAGCTGCAGCTGAAAAAGGATTGGATTATATTTTAGCTGCTCAATATGCCAATGGTGGCTGGCCCCAGTACTATCCTGATAAAGCTTTGTACCGTTCAGAAATTACCTACAATGACGATGCAATGATTAATGTGCTTAATATCTTACAGGATATTGTTACGCAGAAAAACGATTTTGAGGTCGTAAATCCAGCTTACATCAAAAAAGCAGAGAAAGCCATCGCAAAAGGTATCGATTGTATTATCAAAACACAGGTAAAACAGAATGGAACTTTAACCATCTGGGCTGCGCAATACGATAAAGACTCGATGTTGCCAGCAAAAGCAAGAGCATTTGAGCCGGCTTCGTTAAGCACAAGTGAATCGGCAGGTATTGTCCGTTTCCTGATGAGGCTGAAAAATCCTTCACCGGAAGTAAAAAGTGCAATTGCCGCAGCGGTAAAATGGTTCGATACCTATAAAATTGCCGGTTATCGTTTCGATAGACCGAGTGATCCTAAAACCAATATTAAAACCGCGGCCTTGGTTGCTGATAATACAGCCAATACCTGGGCGCGTTTTTACGATATGGATAAAAACACGCCTATTTTCGGCGATCGCGACAATACGATTAAAACAAAATTGGAAGAGTTAAGTCCTGAGCGCCGAAATGGTTATGCCTGGTATGGCAATTGGGGACAGAAATTAATTGAAAAGGAATACCCGAAGTGGTTAGCCACAACCGGAAAATAGATAATTATAACCCGTCATTACCAGCAGCGCGCAATGACAGAAATTAGAAAAGGCAATGATTTTAAACAAAGAGAATTTAGCAAACATTAACGACGACAAGGTTACCAAACCAAGCGCTGAGATTTTAGCTTTACCAGAAAAAGTAATCCAGTTTGGAACAGGTGTTTTATTACGTGGTCTACCCGATTATTTTATTGATAAGGCTAACCAGAAAGGGATTTTTAATGGTCGTGTTTTAGTGGTTAAATCTACATCAAAAGGTGGTGCTGATGCATTTTCGAAACAGGATAATTTATATACGCTTTGTGTAAAGGGTATCGAAGATGGCGTTAATGTGGAAGAAAATTCAATTAACTCTTCTATTAGCCGTGTTTTATCTGCTTCGCAAGATTGGGCCGAAATTTTAAAAGCTGCCCACCAGCCAGAAATGCAGGTTGTAATATCGAATACAACGGAAGTTGGAATTGTTAAAAGCGAAGATAAAATAACCGATAACCCACCGCAATCTTACCCTGGGAAATTACTGGCGTTTTTGCACGAAAGATATACTGCGTTTAATGGTTCGGCCGAAAGCGGAATGGTGATTGTTCCAACGGAATTAATCAGTGACAATGCTGATAAATTGAAAGAAATTTTATTGGATCTGGCTATCCAGAACAAATTGGGCTGGGATTTCGAAAACTGGTTAAAAACGGCTAATCATTTCTGCAAGACTCTGGTTGATAGGATTGTTCCGGGAAAACTTCCCGAGGCAGAACAAAAAACGATTGAGGTTGAACTGGGTTACGAAGATGAACTCATGATTATGGCAGAACCCTTCAGACTTTGGGCCATCGAATCGTCAAGCGAAAAAGTGAAGGAGATTTTATCTTTTGCGAAGGCCGATAAAGGGGTTTTTATCGTTCCATCGATCGATAAATTTAAAGAGCTAAAACTTCGTTTACTTAATGGTACGCACACCATCAGCTGCGGATTGGCCATTTTAGCGGGCTTTAATACTGTAAAAGAAGCTATGGCGAATGAAGATTTCTCAGCCCATGTGTTAAAACTGATGAAAGATGAAATTGCGCCTGTTGTGGTAAACGAAGATATTACCTATGATGAAGCAATTGCCTTTGCAGAAAGCGTAATCGACCGTTTTAGCAATCCATCCTTAGAGCACCAGTGGCAGGCCATCACGCTAAACTTCACCTCAAAAATGCAGATGCGTAACATGCCATTAATCAGAAGGTATTACGCTTTAAAAAACGAAGTTCCTCAACTTACCGCTTTAGGTGTGGCAGCTTATATCCTTTTCATGAATGTGAATAAAGATGGTGATACTTACACGGCCAGCGTAAACGGAAAAACCTATCCAATACAGGATGAATTCGCAGAAATTTTATACGGATACTGGAAAAACCCTGAAACGGTTGTAGATAATACCCTTGGCGACAGACGTCTTTGGGATAAAAACCTGAATAACTATCCCGGCTTTAACGCGGCCGTAAAATCTTACGTTGATTTATTACAGAACAAGGGTGCAAAAGAAACTTTAAGTAACTTGCATTCAGAAAGAACAATTTAAAATGGTTACTAGAATTTTAAAAATCCATCCTAACGATAATGTGCTTGTTGCCCTGCAAAACCTGGCAAAAGGCGAAACCGTTATTTACGATGGGCAGGAATATATTTTACAGGATGATATCCAGGCTAAGCATAAGTTTTTTATGCAGGATATGAACGCGGGTGATCACATTATTATGTATGGCGTGCTGGTGGGGAAAGCGCAGCATTTCATCCTAAAAGGTGGTTTAATGGATACCGAAAATACTAAACATGCTTCTGATCCATACGAATTCCGCCCGTATCATTACGAATGGCATGCACCTGATGTTTCTAAATTTGAAGGCAGAACTTTTAACGGTTATATCCGTAGTGATGGCCGCGTGGGAACTGCAAATTATTGGTTGTTTATTCCGACCGTTTTCTGCGAAAACCGCAATCTGGATGTGATCCGTGAGGCTTTGCACAATGAATTGGGCTATGCCGTAACTGATAAATACAAATCTTATGCCCACCAACTGGTTGAGGCTTATAAAAATGGTGAAATTTTAGCTGAGGCCGATCCAAGTTCTATCGGACAGGCAAACCCAACGGCCAACCGTGTTTTTAAAAATGTTGACGGTATTAAATTCTTAAACCATCAGGGTGGTTGCGGTGGTACCCGCCAGGACGCTGCTGTGTTAAGTAAGTTATTGGCCGCATATGCCGATCACCCTAACGTTGCCGGTGTAACCGTATTGAGTTTAGGCTGCCAGAACCTACAGGTTAAAGATTTTATGGACGATTTAAAACACCGCAGTCCAAACTTTGATAAACCTTTATTCATTTTTGAGCAGCAACAATCGCAAAGCGAAGAGCAATTGGTGAAAGAAGCGATTCGAAAAACTTTTATCGGTTTAACTGAAATCAATAATATCGAACGTCAGCCTGCTCCGTTAAGCAAACTGGTTTTAGGTGTTAAATGTGGTGGTAGCGATGGTTTTAGTGGAATTAGTGCTAATCCGGCAGTAGGCTATACGTCTGATTTATTGGTGGCTTTAGGCGGTACTGTACTTCTTGCCGAGTTCCCTGAGCTTTGCGGCGCAGAGCAACAGTTAATCGACCGTACCAAAGATGAAACCGCAGCACGTAAATTTATCCAATTGATGACTGCTTACAATCAATCTGCAGAAAATGTAGGCTCTGGGTTTTTCATGAATCCATCGCCTGGAAATATAAAAGATGGTTTAATTACCGATGCGATTAAGAGTACTGGTGCAGCCAAAAAAGGCGGAACATCGCCGGTTGAAGATGTTTTGGATTATACTGAGCCCGCTACAAAACCAGGATTGAACTTGGTTTGTACTCCTGGAAACGATGTGGAAGCCACGACAGGAAAAGCAGCGTCTGGAGCAACCTTAATCTTGTTTACTACAGGTTTGGGTACACCTACCGGAAACCCGGTTTGCCCAACCATTAAGGTTTCAACCAATAATGCATTAACCAAACGTATGGGCGATATTATCGATATCAATTGCGGGCCGGTAATCGAAGGCGAAAAAACCATCGAGCAAATGGGAGAAGACATTTTGGAATATTGCATTAAAGCAGCCAGTGGCGAAGTAATTCCTAAAGCGGTGTTGCTTAATCAGGATGATTTTATTCCATGGAAACGGGGGGTGAGCCTTTAGTCGTGAGTCATAAGTCTCAAGTCTTTCGCCGTGGTCTGTGTACCCAAAGACCACCAAGCGAGTAAAGCGTAAATTGAGTTCCGGTTTGTGGGGACACAGACCGGGGACGGGACAAATATTATTATATAAATAAAAAATTAATAGAAGGACGTTTAGATCATCTCAAATCCATTATCTAATGTCTCAAATCACATAGCATGAAATCTTTTTTAGACGAAAATTTTCTTTTGCAAAGCAAAACCGCCGAAAAGCTTTATCACAATTTTGCAAAATCATTGCCGATTATCGACTACCATAATCACCTTATTCCAGAGCAGATTGCCAATAACACGCAGTTTGCAAACATCAGCCAGGTTTGGCTTGCGGGCGATCATTACAAATGGAGAGCCATGCGTGCCAACGGTGTTGATGAAAAATACATTACCGGTATCGGATCAGATTATGAAAAATTTGAAAAATGGGCAGAAACTGTTCCTTATACTTTACGTAATCCTTTATACCACTGGACACATTTAGAGCTTCAGCGTTATTTCGGCATAAACGACCTGCTTTCGGGTAAAACGGCACAGAAAATTTTCGATGAATGTTCTGCAAAACTGCAAACACCTGAGTACTCCGTACGCGGTTTGTTAGCTAAAATGAACGTAGAAGCTGTTTGCACTACCGATGATCCTTTGGATAGCTTAAACTATCACCAACAATTGGCGAGAGAGGGTGCAAACCTTAAAATGTTACCGGCTTTCCGCCCGGATAAAGCGATGAATAGTGACGATATTGAAGGTTTAAACGAGTATATCAACAAATTAGAAAGCGTTGTAGATAAAACAATCAGCAGCTTCCAGGATTATATCGATGCTTTAAAAAGCCGTCACGATTACTTTGCGGCAAATGGATGTTCAGTTTCTGATCATGGTTTAGAACAGATTTACGCCGAAGACTATACAGAAGCAGAAATTGCATCAATTTTTGATAAAATTCGCAGTAAACAACATATTTCTTACGAGGAAAACCTGAAATTTAAATCGGCTATGCTGGTTTATTTTGCAGAATGGGATCATGAAAAAGGTTGGGTACAACAATATCATTTAGGCGCATTGCGTAACAACAATGCCCGGATGTTAAGGCAATTAGGCCCAGATACCGGTTGGGATTCGATCGGCGATTTTAGCCAGGCCCGAATGCTTTCTAAATTCTTAAACCGTTTGGATAATCAAGATAAACTGGCAAAAACCATTATTTATAACCTTAACCCAGCCGATAATGAATTAATTGCAACCATGATCGGAAACTTTAACGATGGTTCGGTTGCGGGTAAAGTGCAATTCGGTTCGGCATGGTGGTTTTTAGACCAAAAAGATGGTATGATCAAACAATTAAATGCATTATCAAACATGGGGCTTTTAAGCCGTTTGGTGGGTATGCTTACCGATTCGCGCAGCTTCCTTTCTTTTCCCCGTCACGAATATTTCAGAAGGATCGTTTGTAACCTCTTTGGAGAAGACATTGAGAACGGCGAATTACCTAACGACTTGGAGTGGGTTGGTAAAATTGTTCAGGATATTTCGTACTTTAACGCAAAAAATTACTTTAAATTTTAACCAAAATAGGGCTTTAAAGAGGTATTTCGTTGGAATCAAATCATTTCAATCGTTTTCCTTCCATTTTCATACCGTTGCAGAAAACAGCATGAAATACGCCGATTAGATACAAAAATGAGCATCCAAATATTCGCTTCATCAAAAAAAGGAGAAAAAGTTTTAAGCTTTGGTGAAATACTTTTGCGCATCTGTCCGGATATGGATGGCCAGTGGTTAAAAGAAAATAAACTGCCATTTTATGTTGGCGGTGCAGAGCTGAATGTAGCAACGGCACTGGCACTTTGGAATGTTCCTTCAACTTACTTATCGGCTGTGCCGGATAATTCGGTAACCCGTGAAATTGTAGATTATCTGGATGCAAGGAACATCGATACCACACCAATGGTTTACCATGGCGAGCGTTTGGGTTTATATTATCTTCCGAAAGGGAAAGACCTAAAAAATGCAGGCGTAATTTACGACAGGGCAAATTCGGCCTATGCGGATTTAAAAGTTGGACAGATTAACTGGGATGAAGTTTTCGATGGTGTGGGCTGGTTTCATTTTAGTGCCATATGCCCGGCAATAAATCAATCTATTGCTGATGTTTGCTTAGAAGCTTTAAAAGTGGCAAGTGCGAAAAATATTACCATTTCGCTCGATTTAAACTATCGTGCCAAGCTTTGGAAGTATGGTAAAGATCCGATTGATGTTTTGCCTCAACTGGCTCAATATTGCACCCTGATTATGGGTAATGTATGGGCGGCCAATAAAATGTTGGGCACTGCACTTCACGAAGATTTAATACCAACTGAGGGTTATGCAAAGGAAACGTTACTGCAACAGGCAACAGATACTTCTAAAGAAATATTAAGTTTGTTTCCGTCTTGTAAGGCGGTTGCAAATACTTTCAGGTTCGATCATGGTAAAGGTATAAGGTATTATACTGCAATTTATACCGCTGATGAATTAACAGTTTCTGAAGAATATGTTTCAGAAGAAATTTTAGATAAAGTGGGTAGTGGCGATTGTTTTATGGCTGGCCTAATTTATGGCTTTTACAACCAATTATCGGCCAAAGAAACCTTGAATTTTGCCACCGCAGCAGCATACGATAAATTATACATTCCAAGCGATGCTACAACCAGTACTGTAGCCGATATAGAAAAAAGAATAATACGCAATGATTAGCAACAAGCACAAAATTTTAGATGCCATTTTAGAGCAGGGCATGTTACCCCTTTTTTACCAGGATAGCGAATCGGGTAGCGTAGAAATATTACGTACTTTGTATAAAGCCGGTGTTCGTGTTTTCGAATATACCAACCGGGGCAAATCGGCCCTTCCGAACTTTAAAAAGTTGAAAGAAATCCGTGATGCAGAGATGCCAGATCTTTATTTGGGTATCGGAACCATTAAAACGCCTGCAGATGCACATGCATTTATCGAAGCTGGAACAGATTTTATTGTGGCACCGATTATAAATCCGGCAGTTGCTGAAATTGCAAACAAAATTGGCATGCTTTGGATCCCGGGTTGTATGACGCCGACCGAAATCAGCGTTGCACAAGAGCACAAAGCCATGCTGATCAAAATTTTCCCCGCCAATATTTTAGGCCCTGAATTTATTTCATCAATTAAAGATCTTTTTGCCGGACAGTTATTTATGCCAACCGGTGGTGTAGAAATTAATGCCGACAACCTAAAAACCTGGTTTAAATCAGGCGTTTGTGCCGTAGGTATGGGCAGCAAATTAATCAGTAAAGAGGTGATGAGCAAAGGTCTTTACGAGGAGTTATTCGACAATACAAAATTAGCGCTTGAGTTAATTCAGCAGAGCAAATAAAAATTTAACACACCCTAACCAAATGAACCAACCCAAAACAAGCAAATACAGATGGACCATATGTTTGCTGTTATTTCTAGCTACGACCATAAATTATTTAGATAGACAGGTACTTTCGTTAACCTGGACAGATTTTATTAAACCAGAATTTCATTGGGATAATAATGATTATGGAAATATTACGGCCCTGTTCTCTATTTTCTATGCAATATCGATGCTTTTTGCGGGTCGTTTGGTTGATAAACTCGATACCAAAAAAGGCTTTTTGTGGGCAATAGGCGTGTGGTCTGTTGGCGCCTGTTTACATGCTTTCTGTGGTATCGCTACAGCTGGGATTATCAATGGAAACTGGTTTGTAGGATTCGAAGGGGCTAAAGAAGTTATTGCCCGTGTTAACGATACCGGATTAATCGTTTCGGTAAGTGTTACCCTGTTTATTTTTGCCCGTTTTGTATTGGCTGTTGGAGAGGCAGGAAATTTTCCCGCCGCGATTAAAGCCACGGCCGAGTACTTCCCTAAAAAAGACAGGGCATTTGCAACCAGTATTTTCAATGCAGGCGCTACTGTAGGTGCACTAGCTGCACCGATTACCATTCCTTTTATTGCAAAAGCCTATGGATGGGAAATGTCGTTCATCATTATCGGTGCACTGGGTTTTGTATGGATGGGATTATGGGTATTTGTGTACAATAAACCAGAATTGCATAAAAGGGTTAGTCCTGAAGAATTGGCTTATATTCAGCAGGATGTGATCAACGACCGTAAATTGGCTGATTATGTAGAAGAGACTAAAGAAAAAGTTTCTTTTATCGACTGTTTTAAATATAAACAAACCTGGGCTTTTGCTTTTGGTAAATTTATGACTGATGGGGTTTGGTGGTTCTTTTTATTCTGGACACCAGCATATCTGAAATCGGTTTATGGAATGGATTCTACGCAAAGTGCCCTTCCCTTATTTGTGCTTTACATGATAACCTTACTGTCTATTATTGGTGGGTGGTTGCCAACTTATTTTGTTGATAAAAAAGGCATGAATCCGTATGAGGGTAGAATGAGAGCGATGTTGATCTTTGCGTTTTTCCCGCTTTTAGCCTTAGCAGCGCAACCTTTGGGACACATTACCTATTGGATTCCGGTAATCATTATCGGTATTGCAGGTGCCGCTCACCAGGCATGGTCGGCAAATATATTTTCAACCGTAGGCGATATGTTTCCCAAAAAGGCAATTGCCACCATTACGGGTATTGGTGGTATGGCAGGCGGCTTAGGCTCCTTCATTATCAATAAAGGCTCTGGTTTATTGTTTGATTATACAGGCAAAAACGAGATTGTTTTTATGGGTTTTAAAGGTGAAGAAGCAGGTTATTTTATTATCTTCTCTATCTGTGCGGTATGTTACCTCATCGGCTGGACAGTAATGAAAACCTTAGTGCCAAAATATAAAGTTATCGAACTAAAATAATTTAAAGGCCGAGGCTTAAGGAGCATAAACAATCCTGATACCCGGTCTTTTTATAACAGTAAATCTATACTTAAACTATAGACTTAACATTAATTCAACCCTAACAACAACCCCAAATTGAGTACATCGCTAAACCTCGAAAGTATTTTCGTTGAAGAGAGCCAGATTCCAGATGAATTTAGGCTCAAGGAAGAAATCAATCAAAAAGAGTTTCTTTCAAATGGAGAGATGAAACCATGGAATGGACCATTTAATGAAGTGTTTTCTCCTGTATGCGTAAAAACCCCTGAAGGCTTAAAACGAAAACGTATCGGTAGTTTCCCTGTTTGTACAGAAAAAGAGTCGACAGAAGCTTTAGATGCAGCCGTAGCTGCATATGATAACGGCCGCGGCCAATGGCCGACCATGAGCGTTGCCGATCGGATTAGCTGCGTAGAAAACTTCACCCATAAAATGATTGAGCAAAAAGAAATTGTTGCGAAATTGATTATGTGGGAAATCGGGAAATCGTATGCCGATTCGGTTAAAGAATTCGACCGGACAGTTGAGTATATCTACGCAACTATCGATGCACTGAAAGATATCGACAGGCAATCGTCGCGTTTTGAAATTGAGCAGGGAATTGTTGCCCAGGTGCGCCGTTCTCCCTTAGGTGTGGTGCTTTGTATGGGGCCGTTCAATTATCCCTTAAACGAGACTTTTACTACGCTTATCCCCGCTTTGATTATGGGCAATACGCTTTTATTCAAACCACCTAAACACGGTACCTTATTACATTATCCTTTATTAGAGGCTTTCCGTTCCAGCTTCCCTAAAGGTGTTGTAAATACCATTTATGGCCGCGGCAATACCATTGTGCCTGGACTAATGAAATCGGGAAAAATTAATGTACTTACTTTAATCGGATCGAGTAAAGTAGCCAACGAACTGAAAAAACTGCATCCTAAAGTAAACCGCTTAAGGGCAATTTTAGGTTTGGATGCTAAAAATGCTGCAATCATTACTAAAGATGCCAATCTTGATTTAGCGGTTTCTGAAACTGTTTTAGGTTCGCTTTCTTTTAACGGACAGCGTTGTACTGCGATTAAAATCGTTTATGTTCACCGCAGTTTGGCACAGGAGTTTTTAAAACGGTTATCTGCCGAGGTAGAGAAACTGAAATTTGGTATGCCATGGGAGAAAGGCGTAAACCTTACACCGCTGCCTGAGCTGAACAAGCCTGAATATTTAAAAGAATGTATTGATGATGCAGTTTCGCACGGCGCTAAAGTGATCAATAAGAATGGCGGACAAACCTTAGAAACTTTCGTTTATCCAGCCATTATGTATCCGGTAAACAGCAATATGAAACTATACCGCGAAGAGCAGTTTGGTCCTATTGTTCCTGTTGTTCCGTTTGATGATCTGGAAGAACCTATCGAATATCTAATTGGTTCGCCACACGGCCAGCAGGTGAGTATTTTTAGCAATAACGCTGCGGTAATTTCTTCATTGATCGATCCTTTGGTTAACCAGGTAAGTCGTGTAAATATCAACTGCCAATGTCAGCGAGGACCTGATGCTTTCCCTTTTACTGGTCGTAAAGACAGTGCTGAAGGAACGCTTTCTGTAGTGGATGCATTGCGTTCGTTCTCGATCCGTTCGTTGGTAGCAACCAAATTTACAGATGACAATAAAAAGTTATTGAACGAAATTGTTAAAGGTGATGATTCGAACTTCTTAAGTACGAAGTATATTTTCTAATTAAAAGTTTTACAAAAACTAAGCCGCAGATTCGCAGATTAAAAATCTATGAATTTGCGGCTTTTATCATGTATTATAGTCCTCGTTTGTAACGAGGATTACTGAGTGCCGCATTTGTAATTGCGAGGTATTGTAATTACATCTCGGCGATTTAATCGCTATTCTCATACATCCTCGTTGCAAACGAGGACGATTCCTGCCGTATTTTACTTCAAACTCTTTACCAAACTCAACTTTAACTCTTTAATCCCTTTCACCACTAAACCGGCAATCTGTTTGGCTCCCTCCGGGCTTAAATGTGTATTGTCTTTCTTGCCATTTGGGTAGTTCACATTTCCCGAATCAACATAATTGAATAATTTGATGGATGGTTCTTCACCCAGGCGGTTTAACAGACTTTCGGTTTTCACCAGCATATCAATCAGTGGTACATTTAACGAATCAGCTACTTGGCGGGTTATACGCGGATAATCACCATGTGAATCCATTAGAACCCCATTTTTAAAACTTCTGCGCGAAATTGGTGTAAGTAAAACAGGGAATGCTTTTTTGCTTCTGGTTTCTTTTACGTAGTTAACCAGGTTGATCTTAAAATCGGCTAAGGATACACCGACAGCTGGTTTATCAACTTTCTCATCGTTATGTCCGAATTCGATGAAAACATAATCGCCCGGGTTTAACTGAGCCAATATTGGGTCCCAGCGTTTCTCTGCCCTGAAAGATTTTGTACTCCTTCCGTTCAAAGCCCGGTTATCAACGGTAACATCAGCCTTGAAATAAGACTGTAATGCCATGCCCCAGCCTGTTTCCGGATAGGCCTTTTCTTCTTTATTTGCTGCGGTAGAGTCGCCAATGATATAGAGTTTTGTTTTCTTTTGTATGCATGTAAAAGAAAATAAAACGGCTATTATTCCTGCCGCCAAAATTTTAAAGAAATTTTTGTTCATGTTTTTATCAGTTATTTTATTTAGCTGGATTCCATTGATCCGTTCCACCTAATATATTTTTTAAAGTATAGTTTTTTGCCTCTTTATCTGTTAATTGTTTTGTCCAGGGCAACCTCGTTTTAGGCGACGCGCCATCGCCCTTACTTTTATATTCTGCATAAAAAACGGTCAATTCCTTATTTGGGAACATCAGGTCGCCTTTCCAGGGATTCCAACCTTCGGGTAAAATATGTTTGCCCAGATTGCAGCTAATGAATACCGTTTTTGCATAAGGTCGCCAAGGCCTGCCGAGATAAGCTTTTGTTACAGTTTCATCTGCAATGAGCTTACAATTTATAAAAACAAATCCGAATTTTTGCTGCGCCGAAGTTGAGGCAGCGGTAACATAAGAATCGCTTAGATTTTTGATGGTACAATTTTGAAATACCACTGTCGCTTTACCGAAAATAAAATCGGTTGTGCCTTCGATATAACAGTCCTGATAATATTGCCGGCTATTTTCGATCGCTGCATAAAGCGTATCCTGATTGCCCAAAAACCTGCAGTTTTTTGCTAAAAAACGATCACCTTCTACGTGTAAGGCTACAGCTTGCCCAACGCGCCCAGACGAATTGATAATGCTTAAATTTTCGAAATGGATATCATTTCCCTGAACCAGTACGGTAAATGAGGTATAGGTGCTGAACTTGGGATTGCCAAAAGCATCATTACCCAGAGGATTTGGCTTTCCTGAATAATCACCAAAGGTAATAATGGTTTTTTCGACATCTTCTCCGATAATCGAAATCCTGATTTTCCATGATGGAATAATCAGTTTCTCCTTGTATGTGCCATTTTTAACGTGAATTTTAATTTCTTTTTCGCCTAAATCCCTCACTGAATTGATGGCTTCCTGAATGGTTTTGTAATTTCCGTTGCCATCTTGTGCAACGGTTATTTCAGAAGGATATTTGGGATCCTGGGCACGTAGATAAAGAAAGGATATATTGAAGAGGAGTAGCGTGATCAGCTTGAAGTAGGATATTCTTGTCATTTGGTCAGTTAAGATCTGAATTTAATTTTAATTAATAACTCCTGGATTGTCATTACCCAAAAGCCGTCATCTCGAGCGGAGTGCAACGTAGCCGAGAGATCTATCGAGGCAGATCTCTCCACTTCGCGATGCTCCGGTCGAGATGACGATTCTTATTTGGAACCTATTAAATACCAACCCTGAATAAAGTTCATTAAAAAAGGGCAGATTAAAACCTACCCTATAATTTTGTTAGTATGTCCACCTTGGATCGCCGATTGGGCCTCCGGTGCTTCCTGCACTTCTTAAAGGCGAACCTACAGCTAAAGTAAAATCAGCTGTTGTGGCTGTCCAGCCTGTATTGATTGATTGATTACTGGCTAAAGTGGCTGTTCCAAAGGTTAGTGCTGTTCCGCCTGTTAGGGCGCTGAACAGGTTGAAGTAATTACTGTTAGAAATCTTCAATGTACTTCCTGCACCTGTGCCCCTAATGGCAGCAGCGTTAACCGTACCAGATTTTGGTGTATTAGCAAAAATGCTGTTCAAAATGGTAAAGTTGATCGGGTTTGCATTTGCATCTAACAGCGCGTATTTAGCATTGCCGCCAAAACCATTAAATGTCGAATTCGTGATGGCAACTGTTGGGATCACATCTCCTGCATAAGTGGTGCTTGCAGTAACCAGACCCGGACCAGCATTGTAAAAAGTAGATTTAGATATGGTAAGGGTATTAAACTGCATTTTATTTACGTGGAAAGTATAATAAGCAGATGAGCCATTTAAGCCCATGTCGTAAACAATCGAATTATTAACCGTAATACCTGTGATTTTAAAATCGCGGGCGGCTGTGCCTCTATCACCTCTTAAAAACGACGTTACAGAGCCGTGCGCAATACAGTTATCTACCACCACATTGGTAAAAGTTGCTGCTGCACCATTGGATGCCTGTGTGCCAATAAAATTAATGAAATAAAGTGATGCACTGGCTGTTCCATCAAACTCGATGCCTGAAAGGGTTACACCTGCTCCTGTGCCCTCTAAATCAATTTCCCTATAATTTACCTTTGTATCGGTTGGGTTGCCTGATGTTGATTTTATGGTAATGGTTTTTTGGGTGATGAAAGTGGTTGCCGACAAGGTATAGGTGCCTGGGTTTAAACCGATAATTGCGCCATTTGTTGCGCTCGCTATTGCAGCTGCCAGGTCATCGCCAGGATTTAATTTTACCGTATAGGTAGTTGGTGCAAGGGTGGTAAAAGTGGCAATCCCTTTGCTTTTCGTTCCTGCAAACAGTTCGGCAGTATATTTTGTTCCTGCTATTAATCCTGCTATGGCTTTTAATCCAGCCGAGGCATCAGTCGTACTCAAGGTTACCGTGGTTGCCGTTCCGCTTTCAGGGGTTAAAACCATGGATGTTAAACCAACGGTTGGGATATAACGCAGTGTAATGTTATTCTCTTTAATTTCGTTATCTCTGATGGCCGTAAAAAGTTGAATTCCGGTTAACTGAAAAGCACCGCTTCGTATGTATTTCGATTCAGGCTGACTTTCGGTTGCGTTGGCTTTAACCCTTGCATAATATTTGGTTCTTACCGCTAAATTCTCTTCAGTTACAGTTACACCGGCCGTATCGGCTGTAGTGGTGTAATTTACAGTAGCAAACAGCGAATCTGTAGAGAAATCGATACTGTATTTAAAGGTTTTACCTGTCGACATTAATGGAACTGTCCAGGTTAATTTCGCAGAAGTTTCGCCAGCGGTAATTTTTACATCGCTTGGCTTAAATATCCGCGCAGGTTCTGTTGGAACATCTTCTTCCTTTTTACAAGAAGAAATTATTACAACCATCAATAATAAAACGACGAATTTAAACCCCAATTGATTTATAAATGTTTTCATAATTAATATCTAGTTAATAACCAAAGTTTTGAGCCATACTCGGATTTTCGATCAATGTTGTTTTAGGATATGGGAAAAGTTCCTTTTTATTTGCTTCGAAGTAAAAAGCAATTCCTGTTGAAGTGCTAGTTATGGAGTTTTCTTCTGTAACAGCCTTTCTCCAGTTTTTAGTGGTATAACCGCTCGGGGCTGTTGAAGTGTTTAATCCTGGCGAGGCAAACACATTATTTGGTACACCACCATAGAGATCGAGTGTGGCTACTTCGTTTACGCTCGTTCCCAACAGGTAATTTCCCTCTTTGGCATAAACATAATTCGGTACACTGGTATAATCGCCGGTTCCTGCAATTAAAGCACGTATTTTAGTGCGTGTTTCTTCAAATTTACTGCCCAATAAATTCCAGCGGATTAAATCATATTTACGGATACCCTCCCCTCCAAATTCCAACAACCTTTCTTTCACAATAGAAGTAAAAAAGCCGTTTTTATCCATTGGTGTTACCGGGATCTGACCTTCAAAACCAGCATAGGCACGTTTTTGTACTTCCTGCAAGGCATTAACTGCTGTGGCCGATGGTGCTCCGTTAATTTCATTATCAGCTTCTGCATACATTAACAGTATATCGGCAAAACGTAACATTGGCCAGTTTACCCCAAAAGTTTGAGCAGCAGAAGAGTTGTTAAAAGTTGTCCATGATTTACGGAATTTTCCATCCGTCATGTTAAACAGGGTATTGATAATTTTCTTTGATGTTGCGGTAATTTCGAAAACGCCGATGGTTACATCCCTGCGGCAGTCTTTGGTGACATCAAATTCATAAAAGTAAGTGGGGATAGCATTCATCCCACCGCCACCTGAACCAAAAGTTGAAGCAGAGTTAAAACGGATACCATTATAATAACCTAATTTACTATCAGTAGAAGCGTTACCGCCAAAAGCAGCCACTTCAAACATCAGTTCGTGTGCGTCATCATAGCGGGTTGTGGTATGCAATGTCTTAAATACATTTTCATAAACCGGATTCAGGCTATGTTCCGAACGGTGGTTCATAATATCCAAACACTCATCAAAAGCAATTTTATAATAAGTTAAATAATCAGCACTGCGTTCCATGGTATGGTTGGCCGATCTTAACGAATAACCGCCTCTGGCTAAAGCAATACGGGCCCTTAAGCCTTTAATTGCACCTTTGGTATAACGGAAACTGCCGTATTCTGTGATTCCGCTTCTCCATGGCACCAGGTCCTCAGCCATTTTTAAATCCGCGATGATCCGATCATAGGTTTTATTGCGGTCTACATTTGGGCCATACAATGTTTCGGCATCTGCTGAAGGCACGAAAGACGCAGGAACATCACCCCAGTTACGGATCAATTCATAAAGAAATTGTGCTCTTAATGTTAAAGCTTCACCGTAATAGCGTTTCATAATCGTTTTGTCAGCCTCAGAACCGTTGGTATAAAGACTAGAGGCCGGAATAAATTTGATACAGATGTTTGCACGCTCTACGCCTGCATATAATTGTAAAAATGGGTTGATCAGATCGGTATTGTCTGAACTTGCACCATACATGCTGATTCCCCTACGGTCAGAAGAACTATAACTCCCCGAGGTTTTAAAATCATCGGCGGTTAACCCAAATAGTGTAGATATGCGGCTTCCATAACCATTATCGCCACAAAGACGGTTGTAAACTGCAATAATTGCCGCATTGGTATTGGCTGTACTTTCAAAAACAACATCCGGACTGGAAGTTGATGGTGATTGTACATCTAAATATTTTTTACAAGAAGTAGTTATGCTCAATGCTCCAACAGCAATTACCATTAAAGCCGATTTTATAAATTTATTGTTCATTTTCTTTAATGTTGAGGTTAAAATACCATATTAATACCAGCAAGGATATATCTGCTGCGCGGATAAGCTGCATAATCTATACCCGGAGTAAGTGGGTTTGATCTGCGGGTGTTTGCTTCAGGATCGTAACCGGTATAGCCCGTGATGGTGTAAAGATTATTAACTGTTCCATAAACCCTTAATTTGGAAATAAAACCAGTTTTTTTAATTAAACTTTGTGGTAAGCTATAGCCTAGTGTTACGTTGCTGATTCTTAAAAACGAGCCATTTTCAATCGCATAAGAAGTTAAAGCATAGTTTCCTCCTGTTGGTGTCCATAGGGAAGTATTGGCATTCATGGAAGTCAATAATGCCGGATCTGTTACCTTTACACCATTGGCATCAAAGTTCTGCCAACGATCGTTCATCACGGCAAGTAAATTGTTGTCTTTAACATTGTACTGTGAAGTAAACTCTATTTTGTTGGCGTTGTACACCTTGCTTCCGTAGCTAAAGTTTACAAATACGGTTAAATCGAAGTTTTTATAGGCAAACTGGTTGTTAAAACCGCCAGTGAATTTCGGCTGCGATGTGCCTAAAACCGTCCTGTCGTCATCCCCGATCATCATACTTGATGAAGAGGATAATTTTTGAACCTTCATGTCGCCTGGCTGAGGATCACGGTTACCCAATAATACCCTGCTATTTGCAACAGTTGGCTTAAGTGTATAGGTATAAGCACCAGTAGTTGTGTTTTGGACGTAAGTGAAATCATCAACAGTATAGCGCCCATCAGAAACAAAACCATAAAACTGACCAACCGGCTGGCCTACTTCGACTTTAAAATCGCCCAGACTGTTTACCCAGCCTGATTGTGTGATATAAGAACTTACACCGTTTTGCAGTTCGACAATTTTGTTCTTGTTGAATGAAATATTGAAACTGGTATTGTAGCTGAAGTTTTTGGATTTAACGGCCTGATAATTCAATTGCAGTTCGAAACCAGTATTTTGGGTTTTACCCACATTTTGCTGTTGTGTAGCATAACCCGTAGTTTGTGGCACATTTGCATTTAATAGTAGGTTTTTTGTTCTGTTGTCGTAATAGTCTAAATTAAGCGATAACTTGTTTTTAAATAAATCAATATCAATACCCAGGTTTTTAGAAATGTTGGTTTCCCAGGTAATGTTTGGGTTAGATAAAATATTTCCTGTGGCGGTACCCGAAATTAATCCTGTTGATACTGAACCATCTGTATCGGCATAACCACCAGTGGTAGAGCTTAGGTAAAATAATGTTCTAAATAAATCCTGACCGATGCGGTTGTTCCCAGCTGCACCATAGCTAAACCTAACTTTAAAGTTATCTAACCAATCAAGGTTCATGTCTTTTACAAATTTCTCTTCCGTTACCCTCCAGGCAACCTGTGCCGATGGAAAATAACCCCATTGTTTACCTGCTGCAAATAATGAAGAAGCATCTGTTCTGAAGTTTACAGTGGCCAGGTATTTGTTTTTAAAACCGTAAGAGGCCCTGCTAAATACCGAAAATTGTCTGGTACCAGAAATTAGTGAGGTTGGCCTGTCCTGAATGGTATTCGCCGGAGCACTGCTCACAAAAGCATCATCAGGAGAGATGTTGATGGGTAAAAATTTAAGTACCGTTGTTCTCGAATCGATATCGACCATATTGATTTCCTGGCCGACCAATAAATCTAAACTATGGTCTTTACCCAAATTTGGTTTATAGTTAATGGTGTTGGTATTGATAAAAGATTTTTGGGCAACCGTGTCCAGTTGGATAGCAGGTAAACCCGCATTGTTCCTGGCTACGTTACTTACCGGGCCATTAAAAGTATTAACGTGCCTGTTAGTTCGGTTGTAACCAACGGTACTCTTTATCGTTAAGTTTTTAAGAATCGAATATTGTACATAACCGCTCGAAATTAAATCGTTGCGGTAATCATATTTCAATTCCTGGTTGGCCAAAGTAATTGGATTGGTTAATCCGGTAGTTAAATAGTCCGCATCGAATAAATCGCCAGAATCGCTTCCGCCAGAGTAGGGCTGATAACGCACCGAGTTTCTTAAACGGTTGGTACCTTGCGAGCCTGTAGCGCTTGTACCCACACCATCAATACGTTGACGGCTGTAGCGTGCATTTAAACCTACCCTGAATTTGTCTGAAAATTTATGGTCTAAACGCATCGAAGCAAAAGTTCTCCTATAACCAGAATTAAGCATAATGCCATCTTCTTTTGTATTATTTACCGAAACATTGTAAGTGGTTTTAGAAGTACCGCCTGATAGATTTAAAACTTCGGTATTGCTCCATGCCTGACGGCCGAAAACTTTGTCCTGCCAATCGATATTTGGAATATTTTTGTAAATGTCCAGATCTTCAAAAGTGCCATATTTTTTGGTAAAAGTATCTTTTACATCCTGATTGGTGTTGTTGTTATACAGTTCATATTGATATTTGATAAACTCATAAGGATTCATTACATCCAGCTCGTTTACAATCTGCCGCGCACCCGCATAAGCGTCAAACGAAACAATCGGTCTTCCTTTTTTACCGCTTTTTGTGGTAATGATAACCACTCCATTAGCACCTCTACTACCATAAATCGATGTTGATGCCACGTCTTTTAAAACATCAATAGATTGAATCTCGTTTGGCGATAAAATAGACAATGCATTTTCTACCTGGATCCCATCTACAATATAAAGGGGAGAATTATCACCGGTAAGGGAACTACCGCCCCGTACTTTAATTACCACTTCGGCGCCTGGGCTTCCTTCTGTAGTGGTAACCGATACACCTGCCAGTTTACCCGCCAAAGCCTGCGCTGCGGTACTAACCGGGAACTGATCAATATCTTTTCCGGTAATGGAAGACACTGAGCCGGTTAAGGCTTCTTTACGCACCGAGCCATAACCGATGTTTACGGTAACCTCTTGTAAAGTGTTGGCATCTTCTTCAAGTGTTACATCTATTTTATTTTGCTCTCCTACAGCAACATTTTTTGTTTTATAACCTACATAGGTAAAAATTAGGGTAGCACCTTTGGCCGGAATGGTAATTTTGTAAACTCCATTCGCATCAGTACTCGCTCCAATTTTCGAATCCTTTATCGATACACTCACGCCTATTAGTGGCTGCCCATCAGATTTATCCTTTACAGTTCCTGTTAATTGTCTGTTTTGTGCTCGAGCAACAGATAATCCAAAAAAAGAGAGAAGTGCTAAAAAGAGTAAAACTCTGCTCATAGTTATTTATTTATTTAAAGTAATTTGGTTTTTTACGATGCTGCAATCGCTTGCAGATAGAATATAATTCTATTTCGGGATGTTATAGTTAGTTTATATTTGGTTACGTTGATGTAACAATTTTACAAACTAAAAAGCAATTGAAACCAGATTTAACTAAAAAACTGTGCAAACGTTCCCAAAAACGTAGATACGACGTTTATTAATGTTGTTCATCTAATCCCCTTAAAGAGATATTTTTTGTAACTTGTACGCATTACGAAAATGAGATTTGAAACATCTACCATAAAGGATATTGCTAAAGCATTAGGACTGTCAACTTCAACAGTCTCAAGGGCTTTAAGAGACCGTTACGAAATTAGTGAGGAAACCAAAAAACTGGTTTTAGCTTATGCCGAAAAGGTTAATTACCGCGCTAATCCAATCGCCAGAAGTTTAAAGGAGCGCCGTAGCTATTCTATCGGCATTATTGTGAGCGAAATTGCCAACAACTTTTTTTCTCAGGTGATAAATGGCATTGAATCAATTGCTTATGATAAAGATTATCACGTCATCATCTCTCAAAGTCACGAATCTTACAAACAGGAGAAACTGAATGTTGAGCACCTTGCATCACGTTCTATTGATGGTTTATTAATTGCACTTTCTTCGGAAACGCAGGATATTGATTATTTAAGAGATCTGTACGCTAAGGGCTTACCAATTGTTTTTTTTGATCGTGTGCCCAAGGATTTTGAAACCCATAAAGTAATCGCGAATAATTTTAAAGGCTCTTTTGATGCCACAGAACATCTTATTTTATCAGGAAAAAGAACCATTGCCCATTTAACCAATTCAGAAAACCTTTCGATAACAAAAGAAAGGTTAGAAGGTTATAAAGCTGCTTTGGTTAAATATCATATCGAATTTAGGCCTGAACTCGTTAAATATTGCCAGCATGGTGGTATGCACAGCGCAGAACTAGAACAGGCAGTTAAAGAACTTTTACCCCTACAACCAGATGGAATTTTTATTTCGAGCGACCGCTTAACCACAGGCTGCATTATGGCGTTGAAGAAAACCAATCCAGAAGTGGCACATAAAATTGCGATTGCAGGTTTTACAAATTCAAACTTAGTCGAATTATTTTCGCCTTCCCTAACCTCGGTTAAACAACCAGCATTCGAAATGGGACAGGTGGCCACAGAACTGTTAATCTCGATGATAGAAGCCAAAAGACCAGTAACTGAGTTTGAAACCAAGGTTTTGGATACTGAGCTGGTGAAGAAGCGGTGAGCGCCAAGCGGTTGGCGATTTGTGCAAGGCGTTTAGCAGTATGCGGCTGATGCACGGCACGCTAAACTTCCAACTCTAAACTTATCATCCTTCGCTTAGCGCCAAACGCTCAACGCCAAACTCCCTACAAATTATTACCTTTGCAGCATGGTAGAAATCACATTAAAAAAGGGTAAGGAAAAAGCAGCATTACAAAGACATCCATGGGTATTTTCTGGAGCATTAGAAAAAGTTAAAGGAAAACCTGAAGATGGTGATGTAGTAAAGGTTTTTGCTTTCGATAATGAATTTCTGGCCTATGGTTATTTTAACAGCAATTCGCGTGTTGCTGTTCGTCTTTTAGAATGGGACGAAGCGCAAACTATTGATAACCGCTGGTATCAGAACCGTTTAAAACAGGCAATCGCCTCACGTCAGTTTATTTTAAGCGAACAGACCAACACCTGCCGACTGGTTTTTAGCGAAGCTGATTTTCTGCCAGGCTTAATTGTTGATCAATATGCGGATTTTCTATCGTTACAGATTTTAAGTTCAGGAATCGAAAAAGTGAAAGCAGAAATCGTAGAAATTTTAAAAACCGAATTAAATCCAAGGGGGATCTTTGATAAAAGTGACGCCACTGCTCGTACCCACGAAGGTTTACCCATCGAAAACGGGTTGCTCTGGGGCGAAAACCCGCCAGAATTTTTGGAGGTAAAAGAAAATGAAATTATTTATAACATCAATATCGCAGAAGGACAAAAATCAGGGTTTTATTGCGATCAGCGCGATAATAGACACATTTTAGCCAGTTATACAAAAGGTAAAAAAGTTTTAGACTGTTTTAGTTACAGCGGTGGATTTAGCTTAAATAGTTTGGCCAATGGTGCAGCAAGTATTACCAGTGTTGACAGTTCGGGCCTCGCTGTTGAAACGTTAAAACAAAATGTAGCCTTAAACCAATTCAATCCGGATAAAGTAACCGCTATACAATCAGATGTAAATAAACAGCTCAGGGCATTCAAAGAATCAGGAGCATTATTTGATGTGATTGTGCTCGATCCACCTAAATATGCACCATCGCGTTCGGCATTAGACCGCGCAGCAAGAGCCTATAAAGATTTAAACCGTTTAGGCATGTTATTGTTAGAAAAAGGAGGCTTATTGGCTACTTTTTCTTGCTCAGGAGCAGTTGATATCGAAACCTTTAAACAGATTATCGCCTGGGCGGCACTTGATGCAGGCAAAGAAGTTCAGATTATTAAACAATTCTGCCAACCAGAAGATCATCCGGTTCGGATTTCTTTTCCGGAAGGAGAATACTTAAAGGGATTGTTGTTAAGGGTGCTATAAATTTATCCCCTACCAATCTACTTTAAACCACAAAGACACAAAAGCACCAAGGTATTTTAAACATAACCAAGTGTTATTGTGTCTTTGAGCTCAGCTGAAAGCGGAATCTAATTAGCCAACCATCACTTTAGCGGTAATGGCCAGTCTGTTCCAGGCATTAATGGTAACTATAGCCATAATAATCTGTGCTAATTCCTGCTCGTTAAAAAAGCTTGCCGCTTTTTGATAAGTTGCATCAGAAACATGGTGGCTAATTAAGGTTACTTCTTCTGTTAGAGCTAAAACAGCTTCTTCTTGTGCCGTAAATAAGGTTGTTTCTCTCCAGGCGTTTAATAAATACAAACGTTGTTCGGTTTCTCCTATTTTTCGGGCATCGGTTGAGTGCATATTTAAGCAAAATGCACAGCCGTTAATTTGCGATGCACGCATTTTAATCAGTTCTAAAAGAATTGGATCTAGCTTGCTGGTTGATAAATATTTCTCTAAACCGTACATTGCCTGGTAAGCTGCAGGTTCTACTTTTGGGATATCAATTCTACTTTCCATTTTATTTGTTTTTTGATTACGATGTAAAGGTCTGGAACTTAACGAGCAAAAAACTTAATGTAGTTTAAGAAATGATTAGCTAACATAAAGGGCACATTTTTTTGCCACGGAGGCACCGATTAACACTGAGTGTTTCCATTGTCTGTACCCTCACTGGTCATTTGTTTTCTTTTTCGATACCAGTATATATTTATCCGTCCTTTCTGTGTCTCCGTGGCCCACATTAAATGAGACTAACGCTGTGCGTTCTACGGTTAACAAACTACTATTTCTTTGCCCTGATTTTACTCAGAAATTCTGGGGTAAAGCCAAGGTAAGAAGCCAGCATATACTGTGGTACACGCTGTACAAACTCAGGAAATAAACTATTAAAATGGCGGTATCTTTCCTCTGCTGTTTGGCTGTACAGGAATTTTATTCTCCGCTGTGAAGCTTGATGGTTTTTTTGCAAGATCAGTCTGAAGTACCTTTCCAGCTTAGGGAGTTTATGGAACATTTCATCATAATGATGATGTTCGATGGCAATCACCTCGGTGGTTTCTGCAGCCTGGATATAAAATTCAGATTGCTCATGAAATAGAAAGCTGGTTAGATCGGTAATCCACCAGTTTTCGATGGCAAACTGAGTGGTCTGCTCAGCGCCCTTTATATCAATGAAATAAAGCCTCAAGCAGCCTTTTACTACAAAATAATTCGCCCTGCAGGTTTGTCCTTCTTCTAATAAAAAAGCTTTCTTTTTAACGGAAAAAGATTTGAGTAGCAACTCAAGGGTTTCTTGTTCATCGCTATTCAAATCTATAAATCTTTTGATGTGGTTATAAAGTGCACTATACATAGCTATACTAATGATTAGCTAAAATAGGTATTATTATAAAAACAGAATTAATAGCTTAAAGTGAAAAAGCCTTATATATAGGATGCGCATATTCGCCCCAGTTTTTCATCGCGCCAAGTAATATGGCTTTTAAACCTTTGTTATCAGTTGGCTTTCCTTTTGTAGGCGCTGCTAAATCTTTCTCTGGCACAGCAACTTCTGTTATTTTAGTTGCAAACCAGGTTACATTTTCGTGGGGTAGCGCTAAACCTAAAATCATACCAGGTAATCCTGTAAACGATTCTGGACCACCTGAAACTGCAATCTGATTTGAATAATAAGCTACTACATAAACCGAATCCATAATGATGGCATTGGCCCTGCGGCATTCGTAACCAGCAATTTCTCTTGTTTCGTCGGTAATTTTCCAGTTAATTTTGCGCACACTATCCTTAATCAGATAAGTATCCTCGTAAACATTTTTTTGTGTAGTGCTGGTTTGCGAATCAAAATTTGTGGCAACTGTGTTTTTTAAATCGGCCAGAACATCAGAGGATAACCAATTGTTATTCATTGTTTCTTCTACCGTTGGCCATTTATATAAGCTTTTATCCTTATTAAAGCTTAGGGTACTTTTAGCGATCTTAAACTGAGGATTGTTTTTTTTGTATTGATCAAAAGCCTCTTTCATATAACTTTCATTGTCCTTATCAATCTTCTTTTTGATCAAGGCATACATATTCGATCTTTTTTCAAACTCGATTACACCATTTTGTACGAAGTGTATATTTTGAGCCATTAGGCTCTTGCTGATGAAAATAACAGCAAATAAGATGATATATTTCAGTGTAGTTTTCATGATAATTATTTTTGTGTTTTACTACCGCCACCCATTTTGCTAAAATCCCATGATACAGAGAACATTAAATACCGTCTTATAGTGGTATAACTGCTTTGGCTAATGGTTGTATTGTTGGCAGAACGATTAAAGCCGATATTCTGATTAAGAATATCATTTACAGTTGCGGAGAATCTTAAATTTTCTGCTTTGAAGAATTTTTTGCTTAATGATGCATTCCAGATCAGACGCTCAAAACTTTCAGTTAACACTTGTGTTTTTCCGTTGTACTGGTATTCTGCATCTGTAGATATTTCAAATTTCCCGGGTAATTGTTTATTGCCTGAAGCATAGCCAGTCCATCCCCAGCCATCACTATTCCTACCAATACTTGCTCTTGCCATATTATACGATGGGCCAAAGCGGGTATAAAAACTATAACTCTTATCTTTGTATTTCGAAAGATTGATGCCCCCATTGTAGGTATAGTTTTTAGTATTATTTAAGGTTCTGCCTAAATCGGTGGTAATAAAGTTATAAGAAGAATTTCCATTTGCGTCTACATTTAAACCTACGTTTATTTCGCCAAGCGCGTTTATCTTCCTGCTTATCTGGCCATATAAATAAAAATTTGTCTGCATTTTATCATTGTAATTAATGTAGCGGTAGGTGCTTTTACCAACACCATTCGTGGTTACATCACTAATAATTGGATTTGCAGTAAAGCTATAGGAGCCACTTAACCAAACCGATTGATCGGTTAAAACCTTGTAAGCGTTATAATTCGCATTAATATTGCTTCTGAATGATGGCCTTAAGTCTTGATTTCCCTCCACAACATTAAACGGGTCATTATTTACCCTAACCGGCTGAAGTTGATCAAGCGAGGGCTGATTGGTATTACCGTTATAGCTAATTCTAAACGATTTTTGCTGAGAAAAACGATATTGATAAGATGCCTGAGGCATATAATTAATAAAGTTTCTTACATAAGTTCTGTTGTGGTAAATATCTTCCTGTTTAAAGTTTACCCCACTAAATTTCGATCCAAAATTGATAATGGTTTTACCCTTTTTGTAGTTGAAAATTGCGCCAGCCTGATTGATAGTCTGGTTCAGTTCGAAGTTATTGCTGTAAAGGGTATCTAAAATATCATATCTACCGCTACCAGATTGATTAAAAGATAAGCGGTCTGATTTTCCGTTCATTAAGCTTAAACCATAGTTTATAATTACAGTTAAGGTTTTTGAAAGGGGTTCAGTGTAAGCTGCATTTAACTTAAAGGCACTATTTGTTACATCGTTAGTCTTTAATTGATTGGTAAGACTATCTATCGTTCCTGTCCCAACCGTATCCGCTCTTTTATTAAAGGAGTTTAAGTACCCTTCACTATTACTTTTGTTGATCGATTGATTTAAGTTTAATGATAATGTTCGCCCTTTTTTCTTCAGTTTTTTAGTAAATAAAACGTTCATGTTAAAGCTTTGATCATCTACCTCATTACTTAGCGTTCTGTCTGATGAATTTAGGAATTTATCATTCTCACCATAAGTTGAGGTTACAAAATAATTTGAGGTATTACTTTTTTTCAATGCCCCATCAACATTAACCTTCATGGTTAAGGTAGTATCGATTTTTAGCTCATACATGGCATCCAGTTTTTGTCTGAACATGTCATTGTCAAATGATTCATCTGATTTGTTGTTCTGTACTCCCGATTCCAAATTGTTCTGGCTTATCGAATTTCTATTACCCTGAACCCTGATCGATCCAATTTTATAATTCGTATTTAACGATTCCTTATCTTTATTCCATTTGTTATCAAAATGCAAGCCTCCGGTTCTTGCTATGGGTAAACCTTGGCCATTATATCGCCCATCATAACTATCAAAATCATCGCCTCCACTACTAAAATACATTCCACCATCATCGCTCATCGTCAGGCCGCCAGAGGCTCCATATTTATCCCGGTCATCCCAGCCTAAACCTACTGTACCATTATTTCCTAAAATGCCGTAGGCTGAAAATTTCTTTTTACCCCAAAATTTATTGAACATGGCCTGACCCTGATAAAAATCTTTTGTGCCATAACCACCCTGTACTTTACCGAAATAACCGTTCTTTTTATCTTCTTTAAGTTTAATGTTAAGTGTTTTGGTTTTTTCGCCATCATCAATGCCTGTAAAACTAGCCTGATCGCTGGCTTTATCATAAAGCTGAACAGATTCTACCATATCTGCCCTCAGGTTTTTAGTTACCAGTGTTGGGTCGTCGCCAAAAAATTCTTCACCATCTACCAACACCTTCGGTACTGTTTTGCCCTGAGCCGTAATTTTTCCATCTTTATCTACCTGAAAGCCCGGGAATTGTTTAATCAGGTCCTCAACCTTTGAGTTTGGTTCGATATTGTATGCTTTGGGGTCAAACTCTGTGGTATCACCTTTAATTTTTATGGCGTTTCTGTTTCCTTTAATAATTACATCGGCAAGAATTTTGGCCATCCCGGTAAGGTTAATCTTTCCATAATCTTTAACCTGAGTGGTAGAATCGAGCGTAAAATGATCAACAAAATCTGCATACTTAGGGTAAGAAACCAATAAGATAAATTTTCCGTTTTTAATTCCGCTAAGCTCAAATGAGCCATTTTCTGCTGCCCGGGTAAATTTTACCAATGTAGAATCTTTTGCATTTAAAACTGCGATAGAAGTTCCTGATAAAAGCGTTGTCGATGCGGTATCAATCGTTCGGCCTTTAATGGTATGGAGGCTTTGTGCTTTCGAATAAGTGGAGATAAAAACAAAAAGGCACAGCGAGAGTAATAGGCGTTTCATAGATAGATTTGGTTTTGTTTGCCGAATATAAAACTAATATATTAGTTGTGTATAATGCTTTAACCTTTTTTAACATTATTGCCTAATACTCAATTCATTTTAATCTTTCGGGTTTTACAACAAATCGTTTTTCGTATAGGTTAATTAGCCGTTTGTCTATAAATACAAGCGCATGGTATAATAGCCGGAAACTCGCTGAAACGTTTTTGATAAACCGCAGTCTTAATTACAAAACCGCCTAATAATTAGGTATTTAAACAAAATATTTATCACAACATAAAAATATTAAGGTCATGAGAACTTCTATTAAAAATTTATTCGCAGCTGCATTAGTAATGGTTACTTTAAGTAGCGCAACAGTAGTAGCAAACGCTACAGAAAACAACGCAAATTATACTGCGATAACCCAGGTTAAAAATATCGGTAAAATTGTAGTAGCCGGAAACGTTAAATTGATCCTTGTTCAGGATGCCAAAGAAAGTGTTGAAGTTTATGATCGATATTATGCCAAAAATGCCCTGGTGCAGCAACAAGGAGAAGAACTTAGAATTAGTTCTTTCGATAAAAATACCTTAACTGTAATTGCCCACGTCAATAATTTAACCGCTATCGAGGCTTCAAATACTGCAAGTGTAAGCACTGCCGGAAATTTCAACCTGTTAAACCTAAGTATTGTTTTAAATGATGATGCATCGGCAGATATTAAATCCAATACCGTTAATTTATCAACAAATGTAAAAGATGATGCATCCTTAAAATTAGAAGGTACTGCCGACTTCCATCAAGCCGTAATGGGTGTAGCATCTAAAATAAATATGGCCGGTTTTACCGCTCAGGAAAGCAGTATCAGACTAACAAGAAAATCACTTTTCGCAAACAACAACAAATCTCGTTACGACGACATACAGGTATCTTTATTAGAAAAATTATTCTAACTCCATCATATATTTTACCACAAAAGCGCTGAATTTAAGTTCAGCGCTTTTTTAGTTTAAAAGATGGTCCTCGTTTGTAACGAGGATCCACGAGGTCTGCATTTGTAATGCAGGTAAGAAATCTGATTGCGATAAAATCGCTTTTCTCCTGCATCCTCCTTAAAAACGAGGACGATTTTACAAATCAAATTTTATCCCCTGTGCTAAAGGCAGCGTATTCGAATAATTAATGGTATTGGTTTGCCTGCGCATATAAGCTCTCCAGGCATCAGATCCGCTTTCCCTGCCACCACCTGTTTCTTTTTCACCGCCAAAAGCACCGCCAATTTCTGCGCCCGAAGTACCGATATTTACATTGGCTATGCCACAGTCAGAGCCTTTAGCAGATAAGAACTGCTCTGCCTCTCTTAAATTCAACGTCATAATGGCTGATGATAATCCTTGAGGAACAGCGTTTTGCAAAGCGATGGCTTCATCTAATGTTTTGTATTTTATCAGATATAAAATGGGTGCAAATGTTTCGTGCTGAACAATCTTAAAATCATTCTGAACTTCGGCGATGCATGGTTTTACGTAACACCCGCTTGTATAGGCATCGCCCGATAAAACGCCGCCCTCTACCACAAAATTGCCCCCCTCCTCCTTACATTTTGCAATGGAATCTAAGTATGCAGCAACTGCGTCGGTATCAATCAGTGGGCCTACATGGTTATTTTGATCTAAGGGATCGCCAATACGCAATTGTCCGTAAGCTTTAACCAGTTTAGCGGTAAAAGCATCATATACACTTTCGTGGATAATTAGCCTCCTGGTAGAAGTGCAACGCTGGCCAGCGGTACCAACAGCACCGAATACCGCACCAATTAAACTCATATCCAAATCAGCATGTTCTGAAATAATAATGGCGTTATTACCGCCAAGTTCAAGCAAGCTTTTTCCCAATCTCGCGCCAACTGCAGCCCCAACTGCTTTACCCATGCGCGTAGATCCGGTCGCAGAAATTAAAGGAATGCGTCCATCATTTGTCATGAGTTCGCCAACTTCCCTATCGCCTAAAACCAGGTTGCAAACCCCTTCGGCTATATCGTTATCTTTAAAAACTTTTGCAATAATATGTTGACAGGCAATTGCGGTTAGCGGTGTTTTTTCCGATGGTTTCCAGATGCAAACATTACCACAAACCAATGCCAGGGCGGTATTCCAGCTCCAAACTGCCACAGGGAAATTAAATGCAGAAATAATACCTACAATCCCTAACGGATGCCATTGTTCGTACATGCGGTGGCTTGGGCGTTCGCTGTGCATGGTTAAACCGTAAAGCTGCCTGGATAAACCTACTGCAAAATCGCAGATATCGATCATTTCCTGTACTTCACCAAAACCTTCCTGCAAACTTTTTCCCATCTCGTAAGAAACCAAAGTGCCTAACGCATCTTTATTTTCACGTAAGGCATCGCCAAACTGGCGGATAATTTCGCCTCTTTTCGGGGCAGGAACGGTACGCCACTGAGCAAAAGCCTCCTGCGCCTTTATAACAACAGCATCATAGTCTGCCTTGCCTGCAACTTTGGCTGAGGCAATCAGTTTACCATCAACAGGAGAAAAACTTTCTAGTGTATCTGCATTCGATTGGCCTCCCCAATGGCTGCCAGTACTATAGGCGGCATTACTGGCACTAATGCCTAATTTGTTTAAAATGGATTGAATATCTGTTGTCATATAGCTAACGATTTACACAAAAAAACAAAAAATTAATAGAAAGGAAGTCACATTCTGCTCTTTAAATTATTTCCGTAATCAATATCTTTCTTTAAGCATAACCAGGTGTAAAATAAGGCGATAAATTTGTGTTTTTGCTTTGCAATATAAATAGCGTAGTTTTCAAAAAGATAATGATATCAGATTAGACTTCAGTTGTTATAAAATAGAATGATGAAAATAAAATTATTGCTCATTGCTTTTTTAGGGTTCAGTATTACCCTTTCCGCACAAACAAAAAAGACAACTAACTCGCTCTTGTGGGAAATTTCTGGTAATGGATTGAAAAAACCATCCTATTTATTTGGTACACACCATTTAATAGCTGCAAAATTTGCCGATACCATGAAGGTTTTGCAAGAGAAATTGAAATTTGCCGATGCGGTAGTGGGTGAAATAGTAATGGATAGTACCGTACAAAAGAAAATGGCGCCGTTTTTAATGATGAAAGATAACACGCTTGATAGTTTATTAACCAAAGCGGAATTTAAAGAGGTTGAAGATTATTTTAAAACCAAACAACCGGATTTTGAATTAAAGCAGATGAATAATTTTAAACCTGCAATGGTATCGCTAATGGTGATGTTTTTTGATAATTCGGATATGTTAAAAGATGTAGGCGAAGGAATAGACAATAGTTTCCAGGCATATGCCAAAAAAAATGCTAAGTCTTTATATGGGTTAGAAACGGCCGAATACCAGGGAGCGCTTTTATTTGACAGTGATTTACAGAAGCAAAAAAAAGCACTTTTGAAATCGGTGAAGGAAATAGCTAAAAGCAAACAAAAAATGCAGGAGTTAAAAACCTATTACATCACTCAGGATATAGATAAATTAACTGAACTCTTTAAAATTCAGGATGAAGAAAACAAAGAATTTATAACCGAGCTCTTAAAAAACCGAAATAACCGATGGTTAGCTCAGTTGCCTGCCCTGATGGAAAACCAATCGTTATTTATTGCAGTTGGGGCAGGTCATTTGGTGGGTGCCGAAGGCTTGATAAAAGGGTTGGAGCTTAAAGGTTACGTGTTGAAACCTGTAGCAACCAATTAAATATTTCAATGAATTTGTAAAAACAAACTAAAGGCGACTACATTTGCGTTTTTACTTGGCACAAACAGCCGTGTTTAATTAAAGCTAATTTGTAAAAACATAAAAATGAATAAAAGAATTATTGCCTGTGGCGTGCTGCTGGCTTCGGCCTTTATGGCTAATCCGCTTTTTGCACAGGAACAGCCCGTAGAAAAATCGAACAACTTAAATATTTACCGTGTAACTCCAACTAAAGTTAACGATCTGGTACATACCAAACTCGATGTATCTTTTGATTATGCAAAACGATACCTATACGGTAAAGAATGGCTTACTTTAAAACCTCATTTTTACGCTACAGACTCTTTAACTCTCGATGCGCAGGGAATGGACATTAAAACCATTGCATTGGTTGGCGCAAAAGGAAATACCCCGCTTAAGTATATTTATAAGGACAATAAGCTGTATATCACCTTAAATAAAAAGTACACCAATAGCGAAAAGTACACGGTTTATATTGCTTACACCGCTAAACCTGATGAATTAAAAGTAAAGGGGAGTGCGGCCATAACCGATGCTAAAGGTTTATATTTTATCAACCCGGATGGTACTGATAAAAATAAACCAACACAGATCTGGACCCAGGGCGAAACAGAATCATCTTCGGCATGGTTTCCAACTATCGATAAACCTGATCAGAAAACCACTGAAGAGATTTCGATGACGGTAAAATCGAAATATACTACCCTTTCTAACGGAAAATTGGTGAGCCAGAAAGCCAATGCAGATGGAACAAGGACCGATACCTGGAAGATGGATCTGCCACATTCGCCATATTTATTTATGATGGCTGTGGGTGAGTTTAAAATCACAAAAGATACCTATAAAGGTAAGGAAGTAAGTTACTATCTCGAACCAAAATTTGCGCCTTACGCCAGGCAGATTTTTGGTAAAACCCCTGATATGATCCAGTTTTACAGCAATCTGTTAGGAGTAGATTATCCATGGAACAAATATGCGCAGGTGGTAGCCAGAGATTACGTTTCGGGCGCAATGGAAAATACTACCGCTACTTTACATGGCGAGCAGGTACAAAAAACAGACCGTGAGTTATTGGATGAAAATGAAGAAGGAACCATTGCACACGAGCTTTTTCATCAATGGTTTGGCGATTATGTAACTGCAGAGTCGTGGTCTAACTTAACCATGAACGAATCTTTTGCCACCTTTGGCGAGGTGATCTGGCATGGGCATGATGAAGGGCAGGATGCGGAAGATAAATCGCGTTACAGTAAACTGCAGTCCTATTTAGGATCGACCAAAAAAGGTGAAAGCCCTGTTTTGGCACGTTTTTATTATGGCGACAAGGAAGATATGTTCGATAACATCAGCTATGCTAAAGGATCGATTATTTTATATGCCCTAAAAAATCAAATGGGTGATGCCGCTTTCTACAAATCACTTAACCGCTACCTCACTACCAATGCCTTTAAAAATGGCGAAACACATCAATTGCGTTTGGCTATGGAAGAGGTTACCGGAAAAGACTGGAGCCCTTATTTTAATCAGTGGTATTACAATGGTGGCCATCCGGTTTTAAGTATCGATTATGGTTACGAAAACGGCAAGGCAACAATTAAAGTTAAACAAACACAGGATTCGAGCGTGCAGACTTTTACGCTGCCGATCAAAATCGATATTTATGCAGGAGGTAAAAAAATCAGAAAAGAAATCCTGATCAATAGCCGTGAGCAGAATTTTAGTTTCGAGGTGAGTGCTAAACCCGATTTAATCGATTTTGATGTAGATAAAATTTTAGTTGGCGAAACCAATGATAATAAAACTGCTGAAAACTATTATTTCCAATACAAAAATGCGCCTAGTTATGCCAATAGAATTGAAGCCCTGCAATTTATTATGCAGAGCAAAGCCAAAAGTGGTCAGCTGGTGTTGCTGGATGGTTTAAAGGATAAGTCTGCCGATTTACGGGCTTTAAGCATTGATGGCATTAACCTGGATGATACTCAGATTAAAGCAGCAGCTTTACCGGTTTTACTTCAGATTGCCAAAACAGATAAAAATACCGAAGCAAGATCGGCTGCAATAGTGAAATTAGCTGAAACTGGCGATCAGGCTTATAAAAATTTAATGTTAGAAAGTTTAAAAGATAGGTCGTATAGGGTAATTGCAGCCGGTGTTGATGGTTTGGCCAAACTGGCTCCACAAGAAAGTATCGCAGCTTTAGCATCGTTAGATGAAGATACGAAAGCACATATAGCACCTTCTATTGCAACGTTATACATCAGTGAACCAAAAGATGAGTATCAGGCATTTTATGATAACATTATGCTTACAGGTGACAGGAATAATGTCTTTGCAGTAGTTGGCCAGTATTTTCAGTACCTGAGAGCAAACAATAATCCTGTAGTTACCGAAAAAGGTATGATGAACATTGCTGGCGCCATTGAAAGATTAAAATTACAGACCTATTTAAACAAGCAACTTGCGGGTGCTTATGCTGCAGCTGCCCAGGCTAAAACGCAACAAGCTGCCGCAGTAAGCGGAGAGGCTAAAACAAAGCTGAGCAAACAGGCCGAATTATTTAAAAAAGGCGCAGCTGATCTGGGAAAAGAATAAATAGTAAATCTCATATAGAAAAGAGCTGGCCTGGAGACATCGCCGGCTCTTTCTTTTCCCAATCCTGCCTAACATTAATCAACTGCAGGTTTTGCTTTCCAAAAAAATAAACATGAAATATAGAATTGAAAACCGATTTACATAGAGTGGCATGATTTAGAGATTTTGGAAATGAACAGTTCTATGCCTTGGGAGGCGGTAGTCCTGCTATCCCTCCAAGTCCTCACTCATGCTTCGCTCCGGGCTTTCCGTTCTATCAGGTTTATAAACTAAGGGCGGTGCAACTATGGGCAATGCAACCCCAACTAGCAGCACGAACCCGCGTGCCTAAACGGGATCCGATAGCTATCGGATGCAGTGGCAGCTCCCGATTTTCCTTCAAAATCGGGACTACAACGAAAAGCCCGACTAACAATAATCTAGCTACAAGTTCTGCTTTCCAAAAAACAATAATACTTATCCGTAAAAATCACTAATTGCATTTATCCTTTCTCCTGGTGTCGATTATATAAACAATCTGCCAGCCTTTATCTCCTTTCACCAACTGAAAAGAATTAACCCCGCAATGACTAAATTTTTCGCCCAGATAAAATTTATAGTCTGTCCAAACAGAAGCCAAAGGGCCATCGATTAATATTTTTGTAAACACAATGCGCTCATCATACTTTTCCTGGTGTGGAGTGCCGATAAATTTGATAAAGTTGTTAACGGATTCTGTGCGTACATTCACCTTACCTTCTTTGTTAACGATGGTTTGCATAATCGCTGCTGGTGCAAATGCAGTGCTGGTTAAAGTGCTGTCTCCACCTTTCATACCGGCAAAAAGATTGTTTATGGTTTTTTTGATAGCACTTTCTTCATCGCTTTGCGCAAATGTATTTGTAGCAAAACTTATTAAAAACAGGGCAAAAATGACTAATCCTTTCATGACTTCTTAATTACGTATATACCATAAATTTATAGTATTTTTGTCAAAGAAGGGAAAAGGAACCGCGATGTTGCAAAAAATCTATCGATTATCCACACATCTTAATCACAGTCAATACGCTTTATAGTCAGCTATTTACGCTGTTTTAGCCGATTGATGTTAATAATTATTTTAGAAACGGATAATTAAAACTTGTAAACTTATAATGTGTTTTTCTGCTAATTGGCACGGTTCTTTAATAGTATAATATATGGAAGAAGAATTCTTTTTTGAATCCAACGAAGATGCACAACGCTCGGTAGAACGTTACGAAGAAATGCTCCGCAACCAGGATCAGTATTTCTTCGATGCAGGCGCATTCGAATACATTGTAGATTTCTACATTGAAAAAAATGATCCGGTCAAAGCTTTGCAGGTTGTTGATTTTGCAATCAGTCAGCACCCTTATGCAACAGTATTTTTAATCAAACAAGCTCATCTTTACATTTTAACCAACAACCACGAAAAGGCTTTTATTGCTTTGCAAAAGGCCGAGCTTTTAGAGCCGTCAGAACCAGATATTTATTTGCTTCGCGGAAATATTTTTCAAAATACCGAACGTTTTGATGAGGCTTTGGAAAATTATGAAAAAGCTTTAGGACTGGCCGAAAGTACCGATGAGATTTTATTGCAGATGGCTTATGTTTACCAGAGCATGAGCGACTATGAAAGCGCCATTACCTACATTAAGCTCAGTTTAGAGCAGAATATGGAGAACCAGGATGGCTTATATGAGCTGGCTTTCTGTTACGATGTGTTAGATAAACAGGAAGAAAGTATTAAGTTTTATCAGCAATACATCGATACCGATCCGTATTCATATGCGGCATGGTATAATTTGGGCAACAGTTTCCATAAGTTGAATCTTTTTGAAAAAGCGATTGATGCTTATGATTATGCGATCCTGATCAAAGAAGATTTTAGCTCTGCATATTTCAATAAAGGTAATGCGCTGGTTCAGCTCGATAAATATGACGAGGCGATAGATGTTTATAAGCAAACTTTCGAATATGAACAGCCTAATGCCGATACTTATTGCGCCATTGGCGAATGTTACGAGAAACTGGAGAAAATGGACGAAGCCCGTTCTTACTACAAAAAATCGGTGAAAATGGATCCCAAAATGGCAGATGCCTGGTTTGGGATCGGTGTTACGCTGAATTTTGAAGAACGTTATTTCGAATCGCTTCACTTTTACAAAAAAGCAATCGATTTAGAGGCCGAGAACCCAGATTTCTGGTTTGCTATGGCAGATGCTTATTATAAATTAGGCCAGATTGATGAATCGATCGAAGCTTACGAAAAGGTATTGGAGTTTAATCCTTTGGATATTGAAGCATGGTTAGATTTTAGTACTGTGCTTTACGAGCAGGGAAAATTGCTGGAAGCATCGGAAACAATGGCAGAGGCGATCAAGAATAATCCGGAAGCAGCAGAACTGTATTACCGAATGGTAGCCTATCTTTTTGCCCAGGGGAATTATAGCGATGCACTGGGATATTTGGAAACGGCTTTAACAACCGACCCCGATAAACACTATATTTTATTTGAATATTTGCCACAATTGCAGGATAATAGTGCCATTTTGAACGTTATAAACAGATATATTAGGTAACGACCTTGTGAGAAAAATTTAACAAATAAATCTCAAAATTTTTTTCACTTTTGTACGCATATGAATTATCCATTATTAAACGTTCCCGAACGTCCAGCTAAACCACGCCAAAAAGGCTTAACAATGGTTATGGATAAGGGATTGAGCCTACGCCAGGTTGAAGATTTTATTGAAGTTGCCGGCGTACATACAGATATCGTAAAATTAGGTTGGGCAACATCACACGTAACACCAAACCTTAAAGAAAAATTAGCTTTATATAAAAGTGCAGGCATTCCTACCTATTTCGGAGGAACGTTGTTTGAAGCCTTTATCATTCGTAACCAATTTTCAGATTACCAACGTGTTTTAGACCAGTACGGAATGGAATATGCAGAAGTTTCTGATGGTTCTATTGAAATTGAGCACGATAAAAAATGTGAGTTTATCCGCGAACTTTCTAAACAGGTAACCGTTATTTCGGAGGTTGGAAGTAAAGATGCCGCTAAAATATTTGCCCCATATAAGTGGATTAAATTAATGCAGGCCGAAATTGAGGCGGGATCGTGGAAAGTAATTGCCGAAGCCCGCGAAGGTGGTAATGTAGGTATTTACCGTGGAAGCGGTGAAGTGCGTGAAGGATTGGTTGATGAAATTTTAACTCAGATTCCTGAAGAAACCATTATTTGGGAAGCACCTCAAAAGGAACAGCAAGTTTGGTTTATTAAATTAATCGGTAGCAATGTAAACCTTGGGAATATTGCTCCAGCAGAAGTAATTCCTTTAGAAACCATCCGTTTAGGTTTGCGGGGAGATACTTTCGATTATTTCCTGAACCAAGTAAAATAATACAAAATTCGTCATTGCGAGGCACGGAGCAATCTGTAGGTAGTTTATTTCTATCGCATTAAGATTGCTCCATGCCTCGCAATGACGTAAATACAGTTATGAAAACATACGGCTTAATCGGATACCCACTTTCTCATTCATTCTCGAAAAAATATTTCACGGAAAAATTTCAAAATGAGGGCATAGTCGATCATCAATACGAGCTTTTCCCTATTGCCGATATTAAATCACTGCCCGATCTGCTAAGTGAAAATCCATCACTTTGTGGGCTTAATGTTACAATTCCGCATAAAGTTAACGTGCTTTGTTATTTAAACGAAGTAGATGAAGCTGCCGAAAAAATTGGGGCCGTAAATTGTATTTCGATCAAAAGTTTTGAAGATGCAACCTATTTAAAAGGCTACAATACCGATGCATATGGCTTTGAAGAATCGCTGAAACCATTATTAGGACCGCAACACACAAAAGCACTTGTTTTTGGTGATGGTGGGGCAGCGAAAGCGGTAAAGTACGTTTTAGAAAAATTAAATATCCAATATCAGGTTGTGGTACGGACAGCTGTTCAGGGTGCTATTCTCTATTCAGAAATTACGCCAGAGATTTTAGCCTCACACCAGTTATTGATCAATACCACCCCGCTCGGAATGTCGCCAAATATAGATACCTTTCCCGAAATTGATTACAGTTTAGTTGGGCCAGGGTATTTAGCTTACGATTTAGTGTACAATCCGCTGGAGACAGCATTTTTGGCTAAAGCTGCTGAGCGCGGTGCAGCTATTAAAAACGGTTTGGAAATGCTGTACAAACAAGCAGAAAAAGCTTGGGCAATCTGGAATAAATAATTTAACCTATCGTCAAAGCAAGTAGGAACGACGGTGCAATCTTTGGTAAAATGTTATGAAACTAAAACAACTGATCTGTTTTCCCTTTGTATTACTTTTCTTTATAACAGCTTGTCAGAACCACGATTATAGCCCAAAGCCAAAAGCTTATTACAGGATAGTATTTCCTAAAAAAGATTATACTGCATTTACCAAGCCTGTCCCCTTTACTTTCAAATATCCAACTTATGCGGCGGTAGAACAAGATCAAAGCCGTGATGCCCAAAAGAACTGGTACAATTTGCACTTTAAGCAGTTTAATGGCTTTTTGCATTTAACGTATTACGATGTTTCGGGTAAAGGCGAATATGATGAAATGGTAGAAGATGCCCGAAAACTGGCTTTTAAACATACGATAAAAGCCAGTGCAATTGATCAAAAACTCATCAATTATCCCGATCATAAAGTTTACGGCATTTATTACGCCATTGAAGGGAATACTGCATCATCAGTCCAGTTTTTTTTAACCGATAGTGCTAAACATTATTTTAGAGGGGCTTTATATTTTAATGAACGCCCACAATACGACTCTATTGAACCCGTTGTTAAATTTATTAAAAAGGATATCGATACCTTGATTTCTACCTTTAGGTGGAAAAATTAATTTATTATTTGTCATCCTGCTTTTGGAAACAGGATTTTTTCTAAAATTTTATGATTACAATAAAAACCTTCACGTTTAATGCCTATAGCGAAAATACCTACGTGCTTTATGATGAAACCAAAGAATGTGTCATTATCGATCCGGGCATGTACGAAGGTTTTGAGCAAAATGAATTGGCGGCTTTCATTAAAAATGAAGGGTTAAAGCCAGTCTTATTGCTCAATACACATTGTCATCTCGATCATGTTTTCGGCAATAAATTTGTGTTCGAAACCTATGGCTTAAAACCACAGTTTCATGCGGGCGAACTGCCAATTTTAAATGCAGTTCCTGGTTATGCGCCATCAATGGGTTTTACGCGTTATGATATATCTCCTCTGCCCGATACCTTTTTGCCCGAAACAGGGACAATTTCTTTTGGTAACAGTACACTGACCTTAATTTTTGCTCCGGGGCATTCGCCGGCACACCTGTGTTTTTACAGTGCAGCCGATCATATTTTAATAGGTGGTGATGTGCTTTTTTATGGAAGTATTGGCCGTACCGATCTGCCTGGAGGTAATCATCAGCAATTAATCCAAAACATTTCCGATAAACTTTTTGTCTTACCTGATGAAACCAAAGTTTATCCTGGCCATGGACCAGCCACAAGCATTGGTTTTGAAAAACAACATAACCCATTTTTTTAGCAGGATTAAAGGTTCATAATTGTTAAAGGGTTCACAACCTGAAGCCTTTTACCTTAAAACCCTCAACCTTTTATTTATCTTTGCCGCTGTGAATACATCGTTTTATATTGCCAAAAGGTATCTTTTTGCCAAAAAATCTACCAATGCCATTAACCTGATATCGGGCATATCGATGGTAGGTGTGATGGTTGGCAGTGCCGCATTGATTATTATCCTTTCGGTATTTAACGGTTTAGAAACAGTGGTATTGGATATGTTCGATACCATTACCCCACAAATTGCCATTACACCGGCTAAGGGGAAAACTTTTGATCCGAATACAGGTTATTTTAATCAGCTCAGAAAAAATAAAGATGTTGCCGCTTTTACCGAGGTACTACAAGAAAATGCTTTATTAAAGTACAACAACAAACAAGCTGTTGGAATGGTTAAAGGTGTAAGTTTAGACTATTTAAAAAACACCAAATTAGATAGTACCATAAAAGAAGGCCATTTTATACTGCACAACAGAAGCGGCGATAATGCGGTGATTGGTTCTGCCCTGCAGAGTTATCTGGCTGTAAATACTGTCGATCCCTTTACAGAATTGGAAATCTATTCGCCAAAGAAAGATATCGCGGCAAATAGCTTAAACCCTGCCGACGATTTTGTGGTAAAGAACATTCGGGTAAGTGGTGTTTTTGAAGTACAACAAGATTTCGACAATGGTATTATTGTGCCATTGAATTTCGCCCGCGAACTTTTAGGCGAAGAGAAAAATGTGTCTGCAATAGAGATCAATCTGCAACGGGGGGTTGATGTAGACGATTTTCAAAAAGAGGTAATCGAAAAAGCGGGTAAAGATTATGAAGTCAGAAATCAGGCCGAGCAAAATAAATCACTCTACCACATTTTAAATACCGAAAAATGGGCGGTATATATAATTCTTACTTTTATCCTGATTATTGCTATATTTAATATCATAGGGTCGTTAACCATGTTAGTAATCGATAAAGTGAAGGATGTAGCCATTCTGAGCAGTTTAGGCGCAGGAAAGAAATTAATCAAACGTATATTTTTATTTGAGGGAATGATGATTACCATGTCTGGCTGTGTGCTGGGCTTAATTATCGGCCTCATATTTTATTATTTTCAGCACACTTATGGTTTTATCAAAATGGGTGATGAAGTAAATAAAACGCTGGTAAGTTCTTATCCAATCGGATTAAAATGGAAGGATTTTGTTTTAGTTTTTGTTACAGTAGGCATCTTCTCATTTTTGGCATCTGCTTTGTCATCCAATTTAAGTGTTAAAAAGATAGATCAAATTAATCAAACTATATAAAATGAAGCTATTTAAACAAGCAATTGTATTTGTTGTGCTCCTTGGCGTAGCCGCTACAGCTTGTAGAAACGATAAAGCCGAGGGAGAAAAAAGTAATCTGAAAACGGTTAAAGGTTTGTATAGTTTTGGGCCTGAAATGAAGTCTTTTACCTTATGTGAAGATGGACGTGAATATTGGGTTAAAGACAGTGTAAAAAACTTAGAGCTCTCTTATAGTAACTTAGGGTTCGAAAAGCCTTACGAGCCAGTATATGTAGAATTAGAAGGTTATTTCGCGAAGTCTGATACCGCTACAGTTTCGCCAGATTTCGATTCTACCTTGGTGGTGATGAAAGTGCTTAAAATCAGTAAGGAAATCCCTGACGGACCTTGTTCGCAGTAATTCATTCAAAACCTATAAGAGTCGTCATGCTGTCCCGAAGATTCGGGATCAAAGGCCTTGGTTCGTGTCTCCACGAACCAAACCAATTGTAAAAGGAAAATATCGTGTAACGATGGTTAGCCTTGCGATTTAAATATTTTTTTCTTGGAGCGCAATAGTAGTGCTTATCGGTTGCTGTAGTCCTGCTTTCCATTACAAGTCCTCTCCCGATGAAAATTCGGGATGCGGGCTTTACACTTCAATCAGGGCTAATTAGGGCGTTTTTCTACAGCTATTAATGGTTTGGGTCTCATTGCATAATTCGCTACGCCCTGCAGCCACAAATAATTGCACCTTCTTAGCCACCTAAACCTGATCGGAGTGGTTCTGATCCTTTGCCGATAATTGGCACTAAACTAGCATCGGAAGTAACAGAGAGAGCATGGCTGTCATGACCTAATGCTGCTGTATCTGCTTTCCAAAAAATAGCGCCTTTATAATTTGCTTAGATAAGCTTTTTTGGAAAAATTTAATTCCCTGTTGTAAATGATTAATTCGTATAAAAACAAAAAAAGCTTTCCTGTTTCCAGAAAAGCTTTAGAAATATAATAAAAAGATATCTTCTACCAGTATATACTGTAAAGGGCTACCAATAAACCGATAATAATCAATGAACCAACAGCGAAACCTGTGGTGGTTTTGAACATTTTCGAATCAATTTCCAGTCCTTTTGGATTAACACCGTTTTTGTTTTCGAACAAGCTGATGATTACCATACCGATAATACAGAATACAAATACGATACCCATTCTATCTAAGAAAGGGATTTCGTAAATACCAGTTGCATTTTTAACCGAGAAGCCTACTCCCGATAACCAGGAAAGATCGGTCCAGGTAGGAAGAACCTTTAACAATAACGATAGTCCGAAACCACCAATTGTTGCAAAAAGTGCTGCATTTGAGGTTGCTCTTTTCCAGAAGAAACCCAGAATGAACATGGCAAATATACCTGGAGAAACAAAGCCTGTATACTCCTGGATATATTGGAATCCACCTTTTTTGTCGATACCTAAGTATGGTGCAATAATAACGCCCAATACCATGGCTACAACTACCGCAATTTTACCTGTAAAAACGAGGTTCTTTTCAGAAGCATCGGTTTTTAACACTTTCTTGTAAATATCCAGCGTGAAAATGGTTGCAATACTGTTTGCTTTACCAGCTAGTGAGGCTACAACCGCTGCAGTTAATGCTGCAAACGATAAACCTTTTAATCCGGCAGGTAATAAGTTTAACAGTACCGGGTAGGCACGGTCTGGATTAACAGCTCCATCCTGCAGCATTTCCGATTGAAAAGCCCCGTCTTTATATAGTACATAAGCTGCAATACCTGGCAATACTACAATAATCGGCATTAATAACTTTAAGAATGCAGCAAACAAAATACCCCCACGGGCAGTTTTTAAATCTGCACCTAAAGCACGTTGCGTGATATATTGATTACAGCCCCAATAGTTAAGGTTTACAATCCACATACCACCTACTAATACGCTTAATCCCGGTAAATCAATGTAATTCTCATTATCGGGTTTTAAGATCATATGGAAGTGTTCTGATGCTTTTGAGGTCATCAGGCTATAACCTTCAAAAATACCTGAAGTTCCGTAATGGGTAGAAACCAGGTTTAATGCCAGGTATGTTGTGGCCAAACCGCCCAGAATTAAGAAAAATACCTGAATAACATCGGTATAGCCAATTACTTTCATTCCGCCCAGTGTAATTACGATGGCAAAAGCTGCAATGGCATACATACAGAAAGATAAATCGAATCCAGAGATACTGCTAACCGCTAAAGCACCTAAATAAAGAATTGATGTTAAGTTTACCACTACGTACAACAATAACCAGAACACAGCCATAATCATGGCAACGGTGCCGTTGTAGCGTTGATGCAAAAATTGCGGCATTGTGGCGATCTTGTTTTTCAGGTAAACCGGAATAAAGAAAACAGCAACAATAACCAGGGTAAGGGCAGCCATCCACTCGTAAGTTGCAATTGCCAACCCCATCTTAAAGCCCGATCCGCTCATGCCGATAAACTGTTCTGCAGAAATATTCGATGCAATTAAGGATGCACCGATTGCCCACCAGGTAAGTGAACCTTCAGCTAAGAAATAATCTTTTGAGCCTGTGGATGCGGATTTTTTCTTATTGTAGATGTACAGACCGTAAGCAGCCACAATAACGAAGTACACCGCAAATACAATGTAATCCTTCGTGTCCAATAAATTGTTTTTCATTAATATAATAGTGGTTATTTGGTTTAGAAATCTAAATGTAGTAAAATCATAAATTAATCTCAGCTTTTTTTTGAATTAAAAAGTGTTAAAGTAACGTTTATTAATTTGCGCTGTTAAAAATTAACAGCTTTTCTACTTTCAACAGGCTACAGAGATGGTTAAATTAATGGAGGTTGCTCTGGTTCTCATCCATGGTCGGTATTGCCACAGACTATTCTAATTAAATCAAATTCTAGTGGTCTGTGAGGACACAGACCACGGAGATTACATTATTATAAATTAACTTAAATATACCTGTTAATTAAGTTTTCCAGGTATTCTTGCTTTCCGCTGCGTACTTCTGGTTCGCCGTTTTCTGCAGCGTAATTTCTCAGATCTTCTAAACTTAGTTTGCCTTGTTCAAATTCGGCACCCTTTCCGCTATCAAATGAAGCGTAGCGGTCGGTTCTTATTTTTTTGTAATCAGATTTTTGAAGAATGGCATCTGCAGTGATTAACGCTCTTGCGAAGATATCCATGCCGCCAATGTGTGCATAGAACAGGTCTTTGGGATCAGTAGAGTTACGGCGGATTTTTGCATCGAAGTTTACACCTCCACCTTGTAGGCCACCACCTTCTAAAATGATTAACATGGTTTCTGTTAGCTCGTTAATATCGTTCGGGAACTGATCGGTATCCCAGCCATTTTGATAATCGCCACGGTTTGCGTCGATAGAACCTAATAAGCCATTATCTACTGCAACCTGTAATTCATGTTGGAAAGTATGGCCGGCCAGGGTAGCGTGGTTAACTTCTAAATTTAATTTGAAATCGGCGAGCAGATCGTATTGTTGTAAAAAGCCCTTCACTGTTGCCGCATCGTAATCATATTGATGTTTAGAAGGTTCGCATGGTTTTGGTTCAATGAAGAATGTTCCTTTGAAGCCCTGTTTGCGTGCATAATCTTTAGCGGTATGTAAGAATTTTGCCAGGTGTTCCTGCTCACGTTTCATATTGGTGTTCAATAAACTCATATAACCTTCTCTTCCTCCCCAGAACACATAATTTTCGCCGCCAAGTGCAATAGTAGCATCTAAAGCTGCTTTTACCTGTGCAGCTCCGTGTGCCAGTACATGGAAATCGGGATTGGTAGATGCGCCATTCATGTAGCGCTTATGGCTGAACAAATTCGCTGTTCCCCAAAGTAATTTTACACCGCTATCTGCTTGTTTTTGCCTGGCATATTCAACAAGGGCCTGTAATCTGCGCTCGTTTTCGGCAATATCGTCGCTATAATCTACCACATCCACATCGTGGAAGCAATAATAAGGGATCTGCATTTTAGTGATAAATTCAAAGGCTGCGTCCATTTTATCTTTTGCCCTTTCTACTGCATCTTTTTTCTCATCCCAAGGGAAAATATGCGTTGCGCCACCAAACGGATCTGCACCATTGCCGTTAAACGAATGCCAATACGCGCAGGCAAATTTAAAATGCTCGTTCATGGTTTTGCCCGCTACTACTTTGTTGGCATCGTACCATCTAAATGCTAATGGATTGTCGCTTTGCAGGCCTTCAAACTTGATCTGCTCAATGCCCTTAAAAAATTCCTTTGCTCCTGTTACTACTTTTGTCATGTTTTTTTGTTTTTTGGTTGGTGGTCTGCTGGTCAATAGTTCATAGTCGGTCCCGCTACGCACAATCAACCATTAACCAATTGCTAATTGTTTCTCTAATATTTTTTTCCAATCCTGATAAATCGGTTCGTATGCTGCCGAATGTTGCGGGCTTAAAGTTTTAATTACTTCGTGGTTGTTAAAAGCTTCTTCTGCGCTTTTAAAAATCCCAGCCCCTATGCCGGCACCTAAGGCTGCGCCTACACTTCCGTCGTTTTCGTAAAGTTCTACCGGAATGCCCGTAACGTCAACAAAAGTTTGTGCAAATACCTCACTTAAAAAGAGGTTGGCCCTGCCAGCGCGGATTACTTTAGGTTTCATGCCGTTTTCTCTCATAATATCCAGTCCATAGCGGAAAGAAAAGGCAATCCCTTCTTGTACGGCCCTAAAAATATCTGATTGGTTGTGAAGATTTAAGTCGATACCTAACAGCTGGGCTCCTGTATATTTGTTGTTTAACATCCGCTCGGCACCGTTTCCAAAGGGAAGTACTTTTAAGCCATTGCTCCCTATTGGTGCTTTTAATGCCAGGTTATTCAGTTCAGCATAGGTAGACTGTGGTGCGAAATTATATTTTGCCCAACGGTACATGCTGCCGGTGCCATTGATACAAAGTAAAACGCCGGTGTGTTTTTTCTCCTCCGAATAGGTTACATGGGCAAAGGTATTCACCCTCGACTGTTTATCGTAGGTAAGATTGTTGCTTACCCCGTAAATCACACCTGATGTTCCGGCTGTTGCCGCAACTTCTCCAGGCTTTAACACATTTAAAGAAAGTGCATTGTTGGGCTGATCGCCGGATTTATAAGCTACCGGGATGCCAGCTGATAGGCCCAGAGACCCTGCAATATCGGTTTTTAAATAACCGTGTTCGGAAAATAAAGTTTTCACCTGCGGAATAAGGTTGCCTGCGATGCCGTAATAATCCATTACATCTTTGGAAATTTCATGATTTTCAAAATCCCAGAAAATGCCTTCAGATAATGCAGAAATACTTGTTGTAATTTCTCCTGTTAATTTCATTGCGATGAAATCGCCTGGCAGCATTATTTTATCGATGCGGTTATAGATTTCGGGCTCATTTGCTTTTACCCAGGCTAGCTTTGAGGCTGTAAAGTTTCCCGGAGAATTTAACAGGTGTTTTAACGATTTCTCCTCTCCAATGGCCTCAAAAGCACTATTGCCTAGCTCTACGGCCCTGCTATCGCACCAAATAATACTATCGCGCAGTACGTTTTGGTCTTTATCTACTACAACCAGACCATGCATTTGGTAAGCAATACCAATGGCTTTAATCTCTTTGGGATAAAATAAGCCAGTGGCATTTAATTTAAGGATGGCCTGTTGAACATTTTGCCACCAATCATCAGGCGATTGCTCTGCCCAGCCCGATTGCAAAGATTTGATAGCCGTTTCCTCTTCCGGATACTGAGCCGTTGCTACATTCCTTTGTGTAGCTACATCAACAACGGCAACTTTTATAGATGAGGTTCCTAAATCAATCCCTAATAAATACATGGTTTTAAGTTATTTTAATATTTGGTTATGCAAACGGTTGCATAAAGATAGTGCTTAAAAGATAAAACGCAAATTTTTTGTAAAATCTATTCTATTTAATGCAATCGGTTGAATTGATGTTTATGCCTATTAAAACTACAATAGAAATATTTTAATAATTTATATTTTTGCCATTACATTTAAAATTGAACTATGGAAGAGATAACCTGGAATGATTTCGAAAAGGTAGAATTGAGGGTAGGCACCATTTTAGAGGCTTTCGAATTTCCTGAAGCCCGGCGGCCTGCTTACAAGGTAAAGGTAGACTTTGGCGAATTCGGCATTAAAATGAGCAGTGCGCAGATTACCAAACATTATTCTTTGGACGAATTACCTGGGAAACAGATTGTAGGGGTGATCAACTTCCCTAAAAAACAGATTGGCAAATTTATGTCCGAATTTTTGGTAACCGGTTTTGCCGATGAAAACGGTGATATTGTATTGACTGCCGTACAAAGTAAAGTTCCTAACGGAAGTAAGTTGATTTAGCCGACTTCTGAAGTTTACCGGAGACTCTTTCCGGCAGATTCAAAAAGATTAAAACGTAGATTTATGTAGATATAATAACATGAAAATCTTTTTAATCTGCGAGATTAATCAGCGCCGATCTGCGGGAAATAGGCAATACACTTACCCATTGCGGTTTTCTTATTGAACGCAGGCTTTTTTTAGTAGCCCTGATTGAAGTGGAAAGCGCGCAAACGAGGAACGAGTGCGTACTTGGAACAGAAAGCAGGACTGAAGCAGCCGATAAGCGCTGAAATTGCGCTCCAAAACCTCGACTAGACTTCCGAAGTTTCCAAGAGCAAAGGGCTAGTAAAACTTCGGAAGTGTTACCCTATATTTGCCACATGAGTTTTTACAATTTCGAAAATACCGCCCCAGAGGAAGAAGACATTCATTACATGAAATTGGCCCTGGAAGAAGCAAAAAAAGCTTTGGCTGAAGATGAAATTCCAATCGGCGCAATAGTGGTTAGTAAAAACAGAATTATTGGCCGTGGCTACAATTTAACCGAACGCTTTAATGATGTTACTGCGCATGCAGAAATGCAGGCATTTACCTCCGCAGCGCAAACGATAGGCGGAAAATATTTAAGGGATTGTACCTTATATGTAACCATCGAGCCTTGTGTAATGTGTGCCGGTGCAAGCTATTGGACGCAGATTGGCCGCATTGTGTATGGTGCCAGAGAGGAAAAAAGGGGCTTTATCTCCAAAAATACCAATCTGCTCCATCCTAAAACGATATTGAAAGGTGGGGTAATGGCAGAAGAATGTGCGGCGCTTATGAGAAATTTCTTTGCGAAGAAAAGGTGAGTTAATGGCTCATAGTTCATTGACAAGCGGACTATTTTACTATCGACCATTAACTACTGACTAAATAGTAAATTTTTTCATTAAAACTGTTTAGCTATCGCCCTGAGCCTTACAACTTTTGAACTCCCAACTTTACAACAACTGAACAGAAAACGATTTGATGATAATAACATGAACAAATCTTAACGTTCTAATGTTATATTTGCTACAAGAAACATTTTTAAATCTTTAAACATAAAACATTATGGCTTTTGAATTACCTGCGTTACATTACGCAACCGATGCATTAGAACCGCATATTGATAAAACTACCATGGAAATTCACCATGATAAACACCATCAAGCTTACGTTACCAACCTAAATAAAGCGTTAGAAGGTAAGCCAGAGGCGACTTCGAGCATCGAGGAAATTGTAAAACACATTTCAAAATTCCCAGCTGCTGTTAGAAACAACGGTGGTGGCCACTATAACCACTCTTTATTCTGGAATATTTTAGGCCCAAATAAAGGTGGTGAGCCAACAGGCGATCTAGCTAAAGCAATTAACGAAACTTTTGGATCGTTTGCTGATCTTAAAACTAAATTACAAGAAGCTGGTGCTACCCGTTTTGGTTCTGGCTGGGCTTGGTTATCAGTTGGTGCTGATAAAAAACTTCAGGTTTCTTCTACACCAAACCAAGATAACCCTTTAATGGATGTTGCTGAAGTAAAAGGAACACCAATTTTAGGTATCGATGTTTGGGAGCACGCATATTACTTAAAATACCAAAACAAACGCCCTGATTATTTAGCGGCAATTTGGAATGTAATTAACTGGGATGCAGTTGCTGAGCTTTACAAAAAAGCTTTGTAAGCTAAACATTCAATAAAATTCAAGAAAGTCCTGATGCAAATCGGGACTTTCTTGTTTTAAGATAATTAAGTAACTTCGCAGATATAAAATGTTCGAAATGAAAAGGCTTGTAATTTTATTTTTAATTATTGTTGGTGTAAATGGATTGGTGCGTGCACAACAGAATAAAGTACCTACTCCAGGGGAAATTGCACAGAAGAATGTGGAGGATCTGGATAAACGGTTAAAACTAAATGGCACGCAAAAAAGCGTAATCTACAGCTTTACCTATAACCAGGCAAAAGAGCAGGCTGATTTAATTAAAAGACAACAGGCAGGCAACTCGCGCGAAGAAGATGTAGATAAATTCTATAAACTGCAGAACGAAACCTCAAAAAATATCCGCAATGTTTTAAGGCCGGAACAACAAACCGAATATGATAAAATCATTGAGGAACGTTTAAGTGGTAAAGGTTTAAAAGCTAAAAACAAGAAAAAGAAAAAAGGCGAAGAGGAAGAAGTGGAAAGCGATATTAAAGGATTGTTATCTGCACCTCCAGCACAAAAACAAAATCTTTAAGCAAGCAAGCTAGCGCCTTTGTAATCGATTAATTCAATAACAAATGCCAGAGATAATCGTAGGCACTATTGTACTCGGACTTCTATTGTCGCCGCAATTACTTGCAGGTTTTTTGGCAAAGCGAACAGGCCGGAATTTTTGGTTCTGGTTTTTCATTTCCTTTTTAATCCCCATTATTTCATTAATTATTTTAATCTTTTTAGAGGATAAAAATCCTGCTGCATCAGGTTATAAACTGGCTGATCATGTGGATAGAGACCGTGAGCTAATTCACGAAGCTTAAAAGCCTCTTTTATTGATTTAGCACTTACTAAGTATTATCAAAACACGGCAGTAAAGTCGTCATTGCTGAGGTAGGAAGCTAACCGAACGGAGTGAGCTCATGAATGCCTTTAAAAGCAACAGCAAAAATGAATAATCTTTAATGCACACATGCTACTAGCGATCGTTGTAAGATTGCTTTGTCGGCTGAAAAAGCCTTCTCGCAATGACGATCATATTAAAAGCTTTCGAAGTTTTTCCATCGCTTGGCCCTTTTAAACTTCGCAAGAAGAACTAAATCCCAATAATATCTTTTTTCTTTTTTTGCTTCATGGTTTTTGGGATAATCTCTAATATCTCATCTTTCAAAGCATTAAGCATCCGTTTTTTAATAAAGTTTTTATGGGTTACCAGGCTGATCTCCCGCACAGGTTCAGGCGATTTAAAATGTCGGATCTTATTGGTCTGCTTTGCATTTAATTCTGTTATGGCCAGCTCGGGCAATAATGTTGCGCCGCCGTTTAAATCAACCATCCTAACCAGGGTTTCTACACTGCCTGTATTATATTCCAGTCCCTGTAGCCTGTTGTTTTTTGTAGAGCGGCAGATGTTCAATACCTGATTGCGCATACAATGACCTTCATTCAATAGCCAGATGTTTTCATCGTTCAGATCTTCGGCATCAACGGCCTTCTTTTTATAAAGCTTGCTGTTTTTGCTGATATAGCTTACAAAGTTTTCGTAATATAATGGGATTTCGGTAATGTTCGGATCGGTAAGTGGCGTGGCTAAGATACCACAATCCAGTACACCTGTTTTGAGGTGGTGAATAATATCTTCGGTGGTATATTCCCAGATTAAAAGTTTTAATTCAGGATATTTGTCCAGCATGGCAGATATTACTTCTGGGAGCAGATATGGTGCAACAGTTGGAATTACGCCTATTCTTAATTCGCCTAAAACATCCTGCTGCTGACTGCTGATCAGTTCTTTTATTTTTCCGCTTTCCTGTAAAATAATCCTGGCCTGGGCAATAATCTGGGCGCCAATTTCAGTCGGGCTTACCGGTTGTTTGCTCCTGTCGAAAATTTTAACGCTGATCAATTCCTCCAGTTTTTGCACCTGCATACTTAAAGTAGGTTGCGTTACAAAACATTTATCTGCAGCGGTAACAAAACTTCTGTAAGTATCTACAGCAACGATATATTCCAGCTGAACTAAAGTCATATAGTTAAAATTTATTTATCAAAACAAATATATAAATTCTAACTATATAAAGTTAACGAATGAGAGAATTAGTGAGTGATTGAATGAAAGTGGATTAAGGCATTCTGTCATTCAAACCTTCTCTCATTATTTTAATATCTGCTTTCGAAATCCTGATAAGCCAGGGCAATACCTTCTTTAAGTTCGATTTGATGTTTCCAGCCTAAATTATGAAGTTTGCTTACATCCATTAATTTACGCGGTGTTCCATCAGGTTTGCTGGCATCAAATACCAATTCGCCTTCAAAGCCCAATACGTCTTTGATTAATAAAGCTAAATCTTTAATGGTTAAATCGTGTCCCGTACCCACATTAATCAGATGTGGTTCGTTATAGTTTTGCATCAGGAAATAGCAGGCATCAGCCAGATCATCTGCAAACAAAAATTCGCGCATAGGCAATCCTGATCCCCAAACCACAATCTCCTTTTCGTTGTTCGCTTTTGCTTCGTGTACCTTACGGATCAAAGCGGGTAAAACATGCGAATTTTGAGGGTGATAATTGTCATTAAAGCCATATAAATTAGTTGGCATAACCGAAATGAAATTACAGCCATACTGATCGCGGTAGGCATCGCACATTTTGATCCCTGCAATTTTTGCAATGGCATAAGGCTCGTTGGTGTGCTCTAATGTTCCGGTTAAAAGGTAATCTTCCTTTAAAGGTTGTGGGGCCATTTTAGGGTAAATACAGCTCGAGCCTAAAAACATTAATTTTTTAACGCCATTTACATAAGCATTGTGTATCACGTTATTTTGTATGGCTAAATTTTCGTAGAGAAAATCGGCCCTGTATGTATTGTTGGCTACAATGCCACCCACTTTTGCTGCGGCAAGAAATACATAATCTGGTTTTTCTGCTGCAAAAAAATCTGTAACGGCTTGTTGGTTTCGTAAATCTAACTCGCTTGAAGTTTTGGTTATAATATTCTCGTAACCCTCTTTTTGCAGTTTGCGGTAAATGGCCGAACCTACCATGCCACGATGGCCTGCAACATATATTTTAGCATTTTTTTCCACGGTATTTTTTATATGTTACAAAAATACGATTCCTAAATAAGAATGACATTAATCTTTCTGGCAAAAGAAACTTCGATTATTGATTTAATTGTATTTTTGCAGAAAAAAAACTTTTGGGTAAAGATAAACTTAGGCGTTTTGCAGAAATCGAAACATTTGCAAACGTATATCAATTAGAACAAGGAAAAGCTTTAAAGGGAAACTGGGCTTCAGCACATTTTAAAAATGCGAATCCCATTGTACTCGAACTGGCATGTGGAAAAGGCGAATATTCGGTAAACTTAGCCAGGTTATTTCCTGAAAAAAACTTTATAGGTGTTGATTATAAAGGTAACCGCATATGGAGAGGTGCAAAAACAGCTATTGAAGATGGAATTAACAACGTTGCTTTTTTAAGAATCCAAATTGAAAATTTATTGGAGTATTTCAACGAGGGAGAAATTGATGAGATCTGGATCACTTTCCCCGATCCGCAACCACAGGATAGCCGTGAGAAAAAACGTTTGACTTTCCCCGCATTCCTGAACCGTTATAAACTTGTTTTAAAACCAGGAGGCAATGTTAATCTGAAAACGGATAACGATCAACTGTATGCTTATACTTGCGAAAAGGTGGCAGAATTAGGATTGCCTGTACATAAAAATACCGATCATCTGTATACTTCTGAACTGGTTGATGAAGTATTGTCGATCAAAACCTATTACGAGAAAAAATACTTGTTACACGATAAAAATATTAATTATATTCAATTTTCTTTTGAATAATGGATACCAACTTTTACGAACAGGTTTATGAGATTGCCCGCTTAATTCCGAAAGGAAGGGTTACCTCTTATGGCGCTATCGCGAAAAGTTTAGGTACAGCAAAATCATCTAGAATGGTGGGGCATGCCATGCTTTATGCCGGAACAGCCCAGCCTAGTGTGCCTGCCCATAGAGTGGTAAACAGTAGTGGCCTGTTAACCGGAAAGTTTCATTTCAAACCGCCCGAACTGATGGAAGAGCTGTTGAGGAACGAAGGCGTCGAAGTAAAGAACGATAAGGTGGTAAACTTTAAAAAAGTATTCTGGAATCCACTCGAAGAAATTACAGTATAACGGGTAAACTTCGTTTATAATCGGTAAGGGTAAAAATAATCAGAATCAATAAACCTAAGCAGGCATAGAAAATTTCGTCGGTTAAATTTCCTTTAAAAAGCGTAAAGGCTAAGATGACAAGGATAATACTAACAAAAAATTCGATAAGGCCATGAAGTTTAAGGTTAATGATCTTAAAAATACCCCCGCTGAAATTAGTGGTTATCGTTAATAAAAAATGAATGATGCCCAATGTGTAAGCCAGTGTTGAAGCGGTTTTAGAAAGACCAAAAATATCAGGTGAAGCCAGTAAAAGCATTACCAACAGGTAATCTAAAACGGCATGAAATTTTGGAGATATCATTTTCATAATCAAATGTTTATATCCCTAACAAATAACAGTTAAAAAAGATTTTAAAATATGGGAAAGCTTGTAGAAGAATTTAATGGCTATCGTGAAAAAATGAACGATAGAATTATGGAGACAGCAAATACAAATATTAAACGTTTTTTTGCGCTAGATACAACCTCCTACGCCGATGGAGCTTTAGATGTTAAAACGAAAGAGATGTTAGGCCTGGTAGCCTCGATGGTTTTGCGTTGTGATGATTGCATTAAATACCATTTGGGCAAATGTTTTGATGCCGGTGTAAACCATGATGAGATGAACGAAATTTTCATGATCGCCAATCTTGTAGGTGGGAGTATTGTAATTCCGCACTATAGGAGAGCTGTGGAGTACTGGGATGAGCTGAATGCTTAGTCCTAAGTCCCCAGTCTAAAGTCTTTAGTCTGTCCTCAAATTGTTATATTAGTTTAAAAAAACTATGGGGAAGTTTAGAGAACTAATGGCTTATAAAAAAGGATTTTCTCTGTTGATGGATATCTTTATGTTAACAAAAGAATTTCCTAAATCTGAGCAATACAGTTTGGTTGACCAAATTCGCAGATCTTCAAGGTCTGTATGTAGTTGTATAGGTGAAGCTTATAAAAAAAGAAGGTATCCAAATCATTTTATCAGTAAACTATCAGATGCAGATATGGAAAATGGTGAAACACAAGTTTGGTTAGATGTAGCGCTTGCATGTAACCATATCTCTCAAGAAAAATTCAATCATCTAGATAGTCAATGTGAAGAAGTAAGCAAATTATTAAACTTCATGATTAACAATCCTGCAAAATTTGCATAATATGACTCAAGACTCTGGACTCAAGACTAAGGACTCAATAACCCGTTGCAGCTGGGCCGGAAATGCCCCACTTTACATCAAATACCACGATGAAGAATGGGGAAAGCCTGTTTATGATGATAAAATTTTATTCGAATTCCTGATTCTCGAAGGTGCTCAGGCTGGTTTAAGCTGGATTACTATTCTCAAAAGGCGGGAAAACTACCGTAAAGCCTTTGCCGATTTTGAGGTTAACAAAGTAGCTGCTTTTACTGAAAAAGATGTAGAACGGCTGATGAACGATGAAGGTATTATCCGCAATCGTTTAAAAGTTAACGGTGCCATTACCAATGCCAAACTGTTCATCGAAATTCAGAAAGAATTTGGCAGTTTCTCTAAATACATGTGGGGTTTTGTTCCAGGTGGCAAACCAATCCAAAATCAAATCGAAAAAATGAGTGATGTTCCGCCAAGAACTGAACTTTCCGATCAGATCAGTAAAGACATGAAAAAACGTGGTTTCAAATTTTTTGGCACCACCATCTGTTACGCACATATGCAGGCAACCGGCATGGTTAACGATCATTTGTTAAACTGCTGCGCAAGGTAATGTTTGCTGAAGCTACAATACACACGGATAGATTTTTATTGAGGCAATTTTGTTCTGACGATCTGGCATTTGTTTTTGAAGGATTATCCCATCCTGATGTGATTCGCTATTATGGTGTACGCTATGCAAGCCTGGAGGAAACCAATGAGCAATTGATCTGGTTCAATGACCTTCAAAAAAATGAAACGGGTATCTGGTGGGCAATCTGTGATAAAGAAAACCTTGGTCTCTTAGGTGCCATAGGATTTAATGATTTAAGTAAAACGGATCAAAAGGCCGAAATAGGTTTTTGGCTGTTGCCCGAATATTGGGGAAGAGGCATCATCAAAGAAGTAGCAAATCCCATTTGCAATTATGCCTTTGAGAAATTAGGCTTAAGAAAATCGAGGCTATGGTTGAAACTCAAAATGAAAACAGCAAAAAGGTGCTGCAAAAACTTGATTTTGATTATCAGAAAACAATGGAGAACTGTGAAATTAAAAACGATGAATTTATCAGTTTAGCCATTTATGTAAAGCTAAAGCGCGAAGATATGAGTTAAACGATCTTGCAATCCTGAAATCAGTTAATCCTGATTCTATTTCTTTGTCGCGTTATATTCCTTAACCCATTCAATTACATCCCTACTGTTAAAATCTGTTCCAGCTTCAACTTTAGCTTTTAAAGCAGGTTGGTCGCCTATCTTTTGCAATAAAATATTTTTAACATCAATCTTTTTTGTGTCCTCAGTTATTGCTTTCATCGGCACTTCCTGTAAAGGCCCGGCACCTGGTTTTTCAATAAAGTAACGAACAACCGGCGCACCTGCCGGTCTCTCTGGTGCCGTATTACGGCCACCGCCAATGCTAATGCCTCCACCCATACCCATTCCGCCATAACCGCCGGTTCCTGTACCAATACCAATTGACGGCCTGAATTTTACTTTTTTCTCTTTTACCGCAGGAACTAAAGTACCTCCGCCAAAAGAATAAAGATTAACCGTTCCCATTTCGATTACCTTAACAAAACGGTATTCAAAATTGCGCCCATTTGCAAAACCCTTGCTTACAAAGCTATCACCGTTCCAGAAGAAGTTCTTAACATCTTTTGCCGGCAAAATCACATCAGCTTCATCATTGGCACTAATAAAAACCGAAAAATAATCGGTTCCCTTTATCGTTCCACGGATGACATCATCGTTGTTTTTGACAATAAAATCCTGGGCTTGAGCGGTAATAATTATTGAAAAAAATAAAATAAAAAAGCTAAAAATCTTCATATGTTAGTAATCTCGGGATATAACGTAAGTTATTCAAAAATAATATTCAATATACGAATGATACAAACGCTCTCTGCATTTTGGCAATTCTTAAAAAAGCCAAAACCTTTAAAACTCAGTAAAGATAATAAATCTCTTTGGAGAGATATGTTATGGCTGCTCATACTTGATCTATTATTTGCAGGTTTAGTATTAACTACCTACTGTATTTTAGTGCATTTGAAAATTATTAAAGAATATGTTCAAGAGATCGATATCCTGAAAAAATATGGGTTAACAGTGACCTTACTTTTGGTATGTATTTTCGCTCCAGTATTAGAAGAGTTTTTATTTAGGTGGCACCTGAGAAAGAAATATATACCAATATACTTTGTGTGTCTTACCTTGGGCCTGATATCAAATTACTTTATAATGAGCAGTTTCCTCACGTGGCCTGTTTATATCTTTTTTCTTCTCGTCGCATTAATTGTTCAAGGATATTTTAAACGGATGGATATACGTAAGAGGCTGATTTTTCAACAGAGATCATTTGGTTATCTCTTTTATTATTCTGCTATTATATTTGGTTTAATACACTTAGGCAATATTAAAGGTTTAACATTAAACGATCCAGCTTTTATCTTGTTTGTAATCTCGCAAGCGTTTATGGGTTTATCATTGGGCTATCTGAGAATTAAATACGGTTTGATATATTCAATTTTATTACATGGCTTCTTTAATTTTACTCTGGTATTATTAACATTCTTTTTCTCTTAAATTGGGGTTTACTCTTTTCTAAACCTTTAACTTTGGTTACTTTTATCATCCGATAAATCCATTTGTCGGTGTAATCTTAAACCGGTGTAATCACATGAATAAAAAACTCTTTCTCCTAGATGGTATGGCGCTGATGTACAGGGCGCATTTTGCATTAAGTAAAAACCCTCGTTTCACCTCAACAGGCATTAATACATCGGCAGTAATGGGCTTTACCAATACTTTGTTAGATGTTTTAAAGAAAGAAAAACCAACACACATTGCAGTTGTTTTTGATACCGAGGCGCCGACTGAAAGACATACTTCTTTCGAGGCGTATAAAGCGCACCGCCAGGCTATGCCCGAAGATCTGGCTGCGGCAATGCCATATGTAATTAAATTAATTACGGGGTTTAATATTCCCGTGATCACCTCTGATGGTTATGAGGCCGATGATATTATTGGTACACTGGCTAAAAAAGCCGAACAAAGAGGCTATCAGGTTTATTGCATGACCCCAGATAAGGATTTTGCGCAATTGGTTTCCGAAAATATTTTTATTTACAAACCTTCCCGTATGGGTAACGATATGGAAATATTGGGCGTAAAGGAAGTATTGGCCAAATGGGAGATCGAAAATGTATTGCAGGTAATCGATATTTTAGGATTATGGGGCGATGCGGTAGATAATATACCAGGTATCCCGGGAATAGGCGAGAAAACGGCAAAAGCTTTGATCAAACAATACGGTTCCATGGAGAATATTATTGCAAACTCCCACGAACTAAAAGGCAAACAGCGTGAAAACGTAGAAAACTTTGCAGAACAAGGTTTAATCTCAAAAAAACTAGCAACAATTCTGTTAGATGTTCCTGTTGAACTGGATGAGGCTAGTTTGGAACTCTGCGATCCAAGCCGCGATTTATTAGAACCTCTATTTACCGAATTAGAATTCAGGACTTTGGGCCGTAGGGTGTTTGGCGATGAATTTTCGGTTACTACAGCGCGTTTTCAGGAAGGTACCCAGACCGATTTATTCGGAAACCAGGCAGGCGAGGCCATTCAATATACCAATACGCTCGAAGAAGAACCAGCAGAAAAGCTTCCGGCTAAAACCATCGAAAATACAGAGCACGATTATCAGTTGGTTGATACTGCTGAGCAACGTGCAGATCTGATCAAATTATTGTTGGCCGAAAAACGCATCTCATTTGATACAGAAACCACAGGTACCGATGCAAACATGGCCGATTTAGTTGGTTTATCATTCTCCATAAAACCAGGCACCGGTTATTATATTCCGGTTCCGGCAGCGAGAGAAGCGGCTCAGGTTATCGTTGACGAATTTAGAGTCGTATTGGAAAATGAAGAAATTGAAAAAATTGGTCAGAATACCAAATACGATATTTTAGTGTTGAAATGGTATGGTGTTCAGGTGAAGGGCAAACTTTTTGATACCATGCTTGCGCACTATTTAATCGATCCTGATACCCGCCATGGTATGGATGTTTTATCAGAGAACTACCTGGGTTACTCACCGATCTCTATTACCAAATTGATCGGTGCAAAAGGCAAAAACCAAGGCACCATGCGTGATGTGCCAGTAATTGATGTGGTAGATTACGCGGCTGAAGATGCCGATGTGACATTACAGTTAGCGCACATCTTTGAACCGAAATTGAAAGAACTAAATGCAGCCAAACTAGCCGAAGAGATTGAGAACCCTCTGGTTTATGTTTTGGCAGATATAGAAAAAGAAGGTGTTCGTATTGATATGGAAACCTTAAAAGCTTATTCTAAAGAGCTCGAAACTGAAATTATCAAGTTTGAACAGAATGTTTACGATAAAGCTGGAGTTAAATTTAACCTTGCCTCGCCAAAGCAATTGGGAGAGGTTTTATTTGATAAACTTCAGTTAGATCCAAAAGCAAAAAAAACGAAAACCGGTCAGTACCAAACCGGAGAAGACGTTTTAATGGCCTTAGCCAGCAAAAGTGATATTGTACAGGATATTTTAGACTTCCGCCAGTTACAGAAACTTAAATCAACCTATGTTGATGCATTGCCTTTGATGGTTAATCCTAAAACAGGGAGGGTACATACATCCTACAATCAGGCCGTTGCGGCAACTGGAAGGTTAAGTTCCAACAATCCAAATTTACAGAATATCCCAATCCGTACCGAGCGTGGCAGGGAGGTGCGCAAAGCCTTTATTGCAAGGGATGAAAACCACATTTTGTTATCGGCCGATTATTCGCAGATAGAATTGCGCATTATTGCCGAAATAAGTAAAGAAGAGAATATGCTCGATGCTTTTAACAAAGGAATCGATATCCATACGGCAACAGCAGCTAAAGTATATGGTGTAAGCATCGAAGAGGTAGACGGAACGCAACGCAGAAATGCTAAAGCCGTTAACTTCGGAATTATTTATGGTCAGTCTGCTTTTGGTTTATCGCAAAATTTAGGTATTCCACGCAAGGAAGCTGCTGAAATTATTGAACAATATTTTATGCAATATCCGGGTATTAAACGTTATATGAGCGATACCATGAACTTCGCACGCGAGAACGGATTTGTAGAAACGATAATGGGCAGAAGACGTTATTTAAGAGATATTAACTCTGCCAACCAAACTGTAAGAGGCTTTGCAGAACGAAATGCCATTAACGCACCCATTCAAGGCTCTGCTGCCGATATGATCAAAATTGCGATGATCAATATCCATAAAGAAATGAAAGCACAGGGTATGCAGTCAACCATGACCATGCAGGTGCATGATGAGTTGGTGTTTGATGTGTTGAGAACCGAAAAAGAAGCGATGAAAGCCATCATTCAGGATAAAATGGCCAATGCCATTAAATTGACCGTGCCCATCGTTGTAGAAATTGGTGAAGGAGATAATTGGTTAGCTGCGCATTAAAAAAATAAAAATATTTGTTATCTTCATTAAAACTTCATACCAATTAATCAATTTTATATCAACAAATAACGAGTAAACAAAAATTAAGGATTATGAAACCTCTGAATGAAACAAAGAAGCTTCATGGTAATTAAAAAAACAAATCTAAAGAACATGAAAAAATTATTGAGTTTAATCGCAATCGCAGCATTTGGTTTAACAACAGCATTTGCTCAAACACCAGCAACAACAGCCCCAGCTAAAGCTAAAACAGTTGTTAAAAAAGAAGTAAAAACTACAACTGCGCCAGTAAAAGCAGGCGTAAAACAGGAGGCTAAAAAAGTAGAAACTAAAACAACTACTACAGCTGCTAAAGTAAAAGCAGATGGTACGCCAGATATGCGTTTTAAAGAAAATAAAGCAAAAGCGGTAACTAAAGTTGCTGGTCCAACTAAAAAAGACGGAACAGCAGATATGCGTTACAAAGCAAACAAAGCTGCTGCTGCTAAAAAGAATTAGGTTCAGGTTTATAATTTGAAGGGTCTCCAATGAAAATCGGAGGCCCTTTTTTGCTTCTATGTTACATGGATTACTCCTTAAGCGTGCACTTTGCAAAAAAAAAATCGTCATCTCCTTTGGTTTATCCAACTGATTTTCTTCTTCCAAATAGTATTACAAGAAGAAAGCTTGGTAAGCGTTTA
>NZ_JBWKXA010000005.1:0-521665 GCF_059422505.1 Pedobacter sp. GW821-FHT01D05
TTATAGATCGAAAGCCGAATACTTGATAGTGGAACTGGTGGACACGTCCCGACCTAAGTCGGGATGCTTTCAAAGGCGTGCGGGTTCGATTCCCGCCCCGAGTACACAAAAAAAATCGACAAAAAAACCTTTCAGAAATGAAAGGTTTTTTTGTTTATAATCATTTTTCTTTTAAGTTGACTTCTTTTGTTTACAGTTTATATTCTACGTTCTGAGAAAATCGGAAAATTTTATATTGGGCATACCGAAGATATTAACAAAAGACTTCTTCGGCATAATAAAGGCCAGGTAACTGCAACTAGAGGTAAAGGTCCGTGGACTATTGTTTACCAAGAATATTTTCCTAGTCGAGCAGAAGCTGTACAGAGAGAGCTTGAAATCAAATCGAAAAAGAGCAGTAAATATATCGAAAGGCTACTGGTTGATAATGGAACTGATGGACACGTCCCGACATAAGTCGGGATGCTTTCAAAGGCCTGCGGGTTCGATTCCCGCCCCGAGTACACTCAAAAAAAATCGAACAAAAACCTTTCAGAAATGAAAGGTTTTTTTGTTTATAATCATTTTTCTTTATAGATCGAAAGCCGAATACTTGATAGTGGAACTGGTGGACACGTCCCGACCTAAGTCGGGATGCTTTCAAAGGCCTGCGGGTTCGATTCCCGCCCCGAGTACACAAAAAAAATCGAACGAAAACCTTTCAGAAATGAAAGGTTTTTTTGTTTACAACAGAAAAAATCAATTATTTAAATCTCCAGAATACTGATCTGCGGTTTAATTTATTTTAATGTTCTACGTTTTGATCATTTAACCAGGTATCTGTTATTAACATATCCTTTAATACCTTCAAAAACCACATTACTCCATTCGCCTTCTCTCGAAATTTCGCTCAGATAATCGCCTTTTAAAATAACTTTTTTCTTTCTCGAAGTAATTGATGGTCCTGTTCTGAGGTTTAAAGCCGCTGTTGTTCTGTAGAGGTTGGCTACGTTTAGCGCAGCTCTTTTTAAATTGACATAACCATCTTTTTGATCGCCAATATTCCATTTGGCCTGCAACTGCTGCCAGGTATAACCAAAATCGAACTGAAAATGTGGTGGATCTTTAAAACTCTTCCAATCGCCGCCCCACTCCCAGCCATTGGCTTTAAAAACGGTAACTACTTCTGTCCAATCGGCAATATCATCTTCATCGAAATCTTTAACCATATTCCACGAAGTTTCCTCACCATCTATAACCAGGGCAAAATCGATCGCTAAACCATAATTATGTATCGATTGACCTGCCTTTGCATTAGTCACAACATTTCCCATCGGCTTACTTTTCGATTTGCCATCAGGGTTAACCACAGTCCGGCCCAATTTATATAAAACGTCTTGTTCCTCAAACGAGCGCAATGTAGTCGTTATTCTGGCTTTTGCCCTACCCGTCAACTTTAATTCGGCTTTAGAAAAAGTATCTGTTGCTAAAGCCCTTAAATCAGGGTGTAATAACTGAATTCTGGTTTGGCTTAATTTATCCATATAGTGATCAATTATAGTTGATAAACCTTTTTATTTTGGCATAAGCAACGATTACAAATGTTATCAGAATAGATAATCTATTAGGTAACAAACATAGACCTGAAAAGTTCTACATCCCCTACGGCTTAGGTTAAGCTCCAAAACAGAAAAAAAAACTTATAAACCCTAATTTTCAGAAATTTATTCCGCTGATTTTTAAGCACTAAGAATTTCATTCAAAAAATTTATTTTATTTTTTTGCATTAAAAACTTTAATTCCTATATTTGCAACCCCAAAGGAATACAACACCATGTATTAATTTGCGAAAGTAGCTCAGTTGGTAGAGCACGACCTTGCCAAGGTCGGGGTCGCGAGTTCGAATCTCGTCTTTCGCTCTAAATGCCTTCCTACCAGAAGGCATTTATTTTAAAGTTAACCTACCGAAGGATTTCGGAACAGGCTAATGCTCGGGTGGTGGAACTGGTAGACACGCAGGACTTAAAATCCTGTGCTTTCAAAGGCGTGCGGGTTCGATTCCCGCCCCGAGTACACTCAAAAAAATCGATAACGAAACCTTTCAGAAATGAAAGGTTTTGTTATTTATAGGCATTTTTCTTTATAGACCGAAAAGCGAATGGTTGATAGTGGAACTGGTAGACACGTCCCGACATAAGTCGGGATGCTTTCAAAGGCCTGCGGGTTCGATTCCCGCCCCGAGTAAACTCAAAAAAATCGACAACAAAACTTTTCAAAAATGAAAGGTTTTGCTGTTTACGGTCATTTTACAGTGTATCCTAGGTTCTGAGAAAATCGGAAATTTTGTATTGGGGTAATACTACACGATCCCCCATACAGCAATTATTTCATAGCCCTGGTCGCCTTATCAAAAGACAGCACCAGATTCTTCTGGTCAATATCTTTTAGGGAAACCTCGTGAACACTACTGCCCAGGCCTGCAGTAAAATAAACATCAGCCTTAACAGTAGTCCGTTTCTCAAGCCCCTCCTCAAACAGGGCAATCCCGAACAAAGTACTGTCTACCTTGGATGAAACGGTTATACTCACCGTACCCAGATCATACTTTCCGTTATTCTTCAAGGTAACAACCCCTTGCTTATAAGTATAACTCACCCCTTTCAGTGTTTCCAGATAAGTTTTATTCTTACTTGTGATGGCCTGATAGGTTTGTGCATAACCTGAAAAACCAGGGATTGCCAGTAGTAAAACTAAAATGATTTTCTTCATGATCTTAAGCATAATAATTCAATTATTTCATTTTGGTAAGCACAGCTTTAAGTTCTCCTATTTCATCATCAGGATCCCCACCGGAAGCAAATATCTCGGCTACGTCCATGTCTTTACCATATACCGCAGCATTTGCAGCCGCATCAATCTCCAGCGATGCGCCGTTTACAGAGAGCCCTGCAAAAAGCCCCTTGCTACGGGAATAGGAATACACCTCGGCATCGAGTTTGTAATCTGTATTCACTGCAGAACTACGTCCCAGGGGACCTGCCGCAATAGAAAGATCACCACCAAGGGTAAAACTGCTTTTCTTGATCGCAGTAAGACTATTGGCATGGGTAAAAACAAGCACAAGTTCAGTCGACTGTACACCTGCCTGAAGGCCAACACTTCCGCCGGTAATGGTTACAAAAACAGGATTGCTCCAGGAGCCGTCTGCCCTTTTCACCATTGCAATGCCCCTGCCGCGCTTCCCTCCAATAACAAAACCTGCATTGATCAGTTTTGGTACAATAACAATACCTTCTGTAAGCTCAAGCAGTCTGGAGGGAATGGATTCTTTCATTTTCCCGAAACCCGAAAGCACCTGGGTTGAAGCTTTTATTCTTTTTTGCTCCTTATTCTGCGCCGCGGCCGCAGTAGGAAATAGTAATGCTACGCAGCAGAGCACAGCGAGATTCATCTTGATCAAATTAATTGTGTTCATATATATATCGAAAAAATAACCGGCATTATTCGAGCAGATCTGCTCTTAATAACGGTCCGGAAATGCAATATTATACCTTTTATTTCTTTTCCCGACCGGTCTTCAGGTAAATTACCTTTCTGTGAGAATTCACCCTTGATACCTTAAAAATTTCAGGATATAATGGATTAAAAATTTTGCTTTCCCAAAATAAAGCCACTGATCAATTTCTAAATCAAGGGCCACAGTTTCTTTTGCCTGATCGGTAAACATGGGGCAGTTGCAATATCCAATATTAGGAGGAAAAACATTTAATCTCATTGAAGATCTTCGAGTTAAAAATCATCTGTAGCATTTAAGTAGCGCCTATCGTTTATGTTCAAACATATCATACACGATGAAACTTAAATTTATTATCCCCGCAGTATTGATCGTACTTTTTGGCTGCAGCCAAAAAGTGCAGCATCCATCCTCCAACCGGCCCTCAAAGAACCAAGGCGATTCACTTTACGTGGTTCTTAGCATAAAGGATGTTATAAAGACAGGAGAAAAAGTCACCTTAAAATTTGCCGTCCACAATGATCAGCCAACAGAAAAATCCTTTTGCAAATGGCACACTCCCTTTGAACCCCTGATGAGCAAATACCTTGATATAAAAGATGAGAATGGAAATGAGGTTTTCTATAAAGGCCCTATGGCAAAAAGGATCATGCCCCCTCCCGCAGACAGCTACCTTGTTGTTAAACCAAAAGACATACTTTCATCAGAAATCGACCTTTTAAAAGCCTATCAGCTGGAAGCCCAAAAAAAATATACCGTTTCTTATAACGCCAGCGGCATGAGCGGAATAAAAAGTACCAACACCGTTACCTTCAGGTACACGAACTAAACTTAGTAATTCCAGAGACAAAAAAAAGGGGAAGGCCATCCAGCTCCTCCCCTTAATTTATCATCAACTAACTTATATTATTATGGATTTATCTAATGATAAATCCATAATCGCTCTTTATAAATGGTATTCATCCTCCTAGTTAAATAGCTGCGAACTGCTTGAGAATATTACGGGTTTTGAATTATCTTGTTGAAGTGCTCAATTTATTTGACCGCGACACTGAAACTAACTTCTTCAGGGGGCAGACACTGCTTGTCATTGCATACCATCGATTCGACAGTTCCTTTCACCACCGCTGTTTTTCCGTTAGTTTTAATTTTTTGTTGGAAGATCACACTGTGCTCAAAATATTTTACATCCATTTTGAAGGTATCCTCATATTTTGTTATAGGTTTTGGCTCCAGCGTCTTGCCCACAAGGGAGTATTCCTTTGAAGGCTTAAAACTAAATGTGGTTTTCACTGGTCCTCCATCTTTTACAAACTGGGAATATAAATGCCATCCTTGGTCGATTGTTGCTTTAATAAAAATTGTTGCCGTGTTGGCACCTGTTTTTTTTGCTGCATAAGACCACTTTATTGGTTTTAATATCTGACTTTGGGCGCTGATGAACAGTAAAGAAAACAGCGCTGTTATTACAATAGATTTCTTCATTATTTAATTGTTTTTTTTAGCCATGAAAAGATGATGTGAAAAGCTTCGGGCGAAACACCGCTTTTGATATTTGGGATCTCGGCTTGATTACAGGTGATGCACGGTAACAACAAATGATTGACATTTTTCAATAAATGTGTTTCTACCTTTTTATTGCCGCCTGCCGCAATATAGTTCTTCCAGTTTTGAAGATTTGCCTCGGGAACCACATAGTTATCCTTATCCCCGTTTATCGCTAACACAGGGACTTTAATATTCGCCATCGTTTTAGCTGCATTGTACTTGATAAAATACCTGTACCAAGGTCCTATCGCATAATTTACGAAGCTGTAGACCGGAAAGCGGAAATGATCGAATTTAATATTCAGGGTCTTGAAGTAGTCATCATCTTTTACTTTCCATGTGTTGTAGGTTTCATTCAATTTTGCCTCCATATTAGCCGAATCTGCATATTTCAATGCCGTTTTAAACATACGTTCATTGATGTCGTTGGATCTGGCCTTATCATAATCGGGCAAAGTGGAATTGTTGACTATACTCTCATTTTGCGAAATCAGGGCATCGTACCCATTCATTGCCAAGCCTGAGAGGCTGATCAAAAATTTAATATCCTTACTTTTGGAAGCAGCGATCGATATGATCGCTCCACCTTCACTGTGGCCGATGAGACCAATTTTACCGGCGTCTACCTGAGGTACGGATTTTAAATATTTTACGGCCAATAAAGCGTCAGTTGCGAAATCGGCAGTAGTTGCATGTTCATATACTCCTGTCGTTTTACCTACACCTCTGTCATCCAACCGGAGAACAGCGTATCCATGATTCGCCAGGCTATCGGCGATTTCTTTAAAGATCTTGTGCCCCGCCATCAGGCCATCACGATCCTGTCTTCCCGTTCCGGAAACGATAACGACGGCCGGACTTTTTTTATTTCCCCCAGGGATTGACAAGGTACCTGCATAGGAAATGCTATCATCCGGTGATTTGAATGTGATTTCCTGATCTATAAAATTCTGTGCAAAGGATGTTTGCGTAAATACTGCCAATGCGGCAATGAGCAATCTGATCTTATTCATTTTCTTGTTATTCTGCTTTTTTAGTCATTTCAATCAACGCCGTCATCTCATCAGCCAAACCTGTAGCACTCCCCCTGAAACCTATGGAAATGAACCGCACGTACCCATTTTTGTCTATGATCAGCTTTTGGGGTATACCAGAGATGGTAAATGCTTTACAAATCTTATTAAACACTTCCGAATTGGTCTTCATGCCGTCCAATCGATTATCAAATAGCACGTTGAAGGGATAATTATTGTCTTTGATGTACTTCGCATTTTCTGTCTTGTAAGTATCACCTCTCTCTTCTGTATCTACAAAATAAAATACAACATCCGGATCATTTTTGTATTTCTCTACAGCTAGTTTCATTCCCGGAAAGGAAGCTTTGCAAGGAACACACCATGTGGCCCAAAAGTCGAGGATTACGGTTTTCCCTTTGAGATCGTTCGAATTAACAGTCTTGCCATTAAGGTCTTTCATACTCCAGGTTGGCATTTCTTTCTTGATCATGCTTTCCATGATATCTTTTTGTTCCTTTTCTTTGTCGGCCGGGTTTTTCAAGCTTTCCAAATATTCCTGAAAACCTTTCTCTGAACCACGTTCTTTTACGAACGCCTCTCTGATCATCGCAATCATTTCTGTAGAACTCTGATTCTTGAACATACTTTTTTTCAAAAGCACCTGCAGATCCTTGTTCAGACCTAACATCTTTAAACTTAATGCCTGTTGGTTATTTATCTCTGCATTGTTGTAGTCTAAAATGGCCTGTGCCTCTTTTGCATATTGAAGTGCCTGCTGGTATCTTTTCTGATAATTCAAGAGCCCAATGTGATCTGAAGAGACCATGGCAACAAACGTTTTCTGGTATTCACTTTTCCACTCTGAAGGAGAAAGATAGGCCATCGATGCCGGCCGGTTGGCTTTGAAGTATTCGAATCTTTTTACAAAAAGATCAGAGTCTTCAGCAATTTTTTTCAGATCCCCTTCTTTTCTGTGATAAGGAATGCCTATTAGCTTATAATAAACTGAGGTAAGCATATTATATGGCAAGGAATCGATATACTTACTCACGTAATCAGTTGGCCTTTTCTTCAACCTTCCAAAAACCATCAGGTTCTGATATATAACACCATAATTGATTCTATTTTCCAAATTAAACTTTGCGTTTGTATTTGCTTCAGGGAATTTTGAAAGAAAATCTTCGGAAGCGACCAACAATGAGTCAATATCTCTGATCGAGGACAATTTTTTGAATGCTGCAAGCCGTGCTATACTCCCATTTGGAAATTTTTGGCTGATTACCATATTGATAGAATCTGTTAGATTTTTATCCCGAATAAGGTTAGCACTGATATATCTTGCATCGAGCAGTTCAGACTCATTAGCGTCCGTACGGGCAAGGTACTTAGTGGCTAAAACCAATTTAGGAGCAGCATGCTCTCCCATGTAAGAAGAAAGGGCTATAGCATAATCCCTGGCCAATAATGATTTCGATTTTTGGTTATTCAAAATCTCCTGGTTTAGCCAATGATATGTTGCAGTATCACTGATGCCTTTAAAGTTGATGTATCCGGGAATATTTTTACCATAGTTCGGTGATCTTGCAAATCCCCATCCAATATATCCTCCAGGGGCCATTTTTCCTGGTCTATCCTTATCATTGAGCATAATAAAATAGCCAAGATTCTTGTTGTTGTCGATGGAATCTCCTGAAACGAATTTAAAGGCAAGTATTCCCGTATTGATCGGAACCTGTAAATCTGATTTCCATTCCTTTCCAGCCTTGACAAATTTCACGTCGGCCGCTTCCCACCTATAATCGGTATATTTATATACCACCGCGTTAATAGATTCCTTGTTCTGTAGCGGTGTGCCTGATGGATTATAGAAAACAGTCAGGGCTTTTCCGTTATAGGGCTTTTCAGGCAGCGACCTGAAATTATTGGTGCGCTGACAAAATCCATTGATAGAGAGGGCAATAAAGAGTAAAAAGGTTAGGGTTTTGTGTATCATTTTTTATTGATTAATTCTGGATGTTATCCGTGTTGTGGTATACGTGGGTTAGGGATTTGGCTCGAGTTCTGGATTGAGGTTACGAAGATATTCTGCGATTGGAAATGTATATTGGTTACTGTTTGGTGCCAATGTATAAATCACACCTCCAAAGTTTCTGGTATACGTTTTTTGGAAAGTTGTTTCATTGTTCAGCCTCCTCATATCCCACCACCTCAGCATGGTTCCAAAAAACTCTCGTCTACGCTCATCAATCACTTTTACCAGGGCATCAGTATTGCTATTGGCTATAGCAGGCACATAATCGGCAGGCTTGAATCTTTTGATCCTTAAGGTGTTCAACGAATTCATCGCCTCAGAAATATTCCCCGTACGCGCAAAACATTCAGCACGGATAAGCAACATCTCAGGTACTGAAACGCCCTCGTTTCTGGTCTCACCGGTTACGCTTTCCTTATAAAAAAACCTTCCTGTATAGGTAGCGGAAACTGTTGCTGCGGGAACGGTAAAAAGTGTATAACGCTGATCTTTGGTACCCAATACCGTTAGGTATTCGTCGCTCAATTTTAATACTGAAGGTGCAAATGTCAATGATCCTCCAATGGGAAGTTTTGATAGCATGATTTCTGGATTTGCAATTCTTCTTGGATAGTTTGAGGTGTTAACGGTAGTTATAGCCGATAAATCGATTAAGGTATTCTTAATTTTCAATGCCTCTTCTGCGTATTTTAAAGCATTTGGGTAATCTGCCATCATTAAGTATGCCCTGGCCAATTCTCCGTAAGCAGATGCTTTAGTTGGTAGCGTGTTATAGGCTTGTGTAGCCGGTAAAGCTGGTAGCGCCTGCAAAAAATCGTTAATGATTTGATTGTACACCGTTTCAATGCTGGCCCTCTTTAAAGATTGACTGACCGTTTGCACCAAAATCAGCGGCACGCCAAGATCAGAACCTGCAGACGACCTCACATACGGTTTGGCATAGGTGTTAATTAAGTTTAGGTATGCATCTGCCCGATGGACCAAAGCTTCTGCTTCCAATGCCTTTTTCTCCTCTTGAGTCCCATCACTGGCCGGAAGCTCATTGATTATGGTATTGCAGTTTAGTATTATAGCGTAAAGCGCATTCCAGCTCTGGTCTTGCTCGTAAGCAGATCCAAATGGAAAAATAACGGGTCTCCAGTTATAACTTCCTGTTAGATAAGAATAAAATTGTGATCCTGTTAATGCCGTCTGTTGTGCGCCATCATTGATATCAATATCAGATGAAGCAAAGTCGGATAGATTCTGTATATTCTCAAATGCAGCAGTATTGTTAAGCAAGTAGCGGTAATTGATCGTTTGATTAGGTACAAGATTTCCCTGCGTTTTAATGTCTACATACTTTTTACAGCCAGTTATTGTCGTCGCAATGAGCGAAAAGCCTATAATTATATTTTTTAGTTTCATGATTGCCAAGGATTAAAAGTTAACATTTAAAGAAAAATTATAAGAAACTGCAGATGGAAGGCCCAAAGTTGTAGAACTAAGACCAGCAATAAAATCCGGGTCGATGCCCTCTTTGTTTGCTCTCCATAAAAGCCCTAAATTTCTCACAGCAAATGTGAAATTTGCTGTTCTGACAAAAGAGGTTATTTTTTCAATCGGCAACTGATATGACGCCGATAGTTCGCGAAGTCGTACATAATCGCCCTTTAATACATTGATATCTGATTGTTGATAACGCAATAAACTCTGGGCAGCGAAATTGCCTACTGGACTGGGTACGTTGGTGAATGCCTCATCTCCGGCCTTTACCCAACGTTTTGCCACATCCTCATGCAAATCATACCTTACACCTGTTCTTGCCGAAGGGTAGGAACTGATCGTTGGTCTAAGAAACACACTACCGAATTGGTAAGAGGCAACCGCCATTAGTGTGATATCCTTAAATTTAACAGATGTATTAAAGTTTCCAAAATAGGGTGCAGTTCTTCTTCCCGCGTATTGCAATGCATTTATCGATGTAATATTCTGGTTTGCTGCTATTTTCGCACCATTTTCATTGTACACCTGAGTAAGCCCATTTTGATCTAGTCCAGCATTTTTGTATACAAATATCTTATCCGTTGGATAATCATTTAGATTGGCGCCAAATGCCGGATTAGAATAGAATGATGAGGTGATTCCAAATCTTGCATCGGTGATTTTATTGGTGTTATAGGCAAAATTGATTCCACTGTTCCATTCAAAGTCCCTCTTGCGAACAATAGTACCCCTGATACTCAAATCCATGCCATTTCCGGATAAATTGGTTGAGTTTCGATTAAGTGTGGTAACACCGTATGTTCCGTTGATCGGAAACTCATAAAATAAATCCTTTCCTCGTTTCGAGTAAATATCTGCAGTTGCAAATAAGCGGCCGTTGAAGAGACCAAGATCGATACCCAGATTGGCCACGTATGTTTTTTCCCATCTTAATTCCGGATTAGCAGGTGCGACCAAAAACGCATAAGGCTGACCTGTGGTCAAATCTGCACTACCTAACCCGATATAGGTGAAGGGATAGATATTGGTTGATATATTACCATTCACGCCATAGGTTGCCCTTATGCTTAGGGAACTTACAAATCCGGCTTTGGCTAGAAATTGTTCTTTTTTTACATCCCATTTAAATCCTGTTGACCATAGCGGTGTTGCCCTGAACTTGCGATCGACACCAAAATTGTTGTAGTCATCATAGCGCGCACTTCCGGAAAGGGTATACTTACCGGCATAGGTATAGGCAGCATTGGCATAGTACGATAAATATCTTCGTGTTTTATCCTGTTGAGTTGGCGCAGCGGCCAAACTACTGGCAAAGCCTTGTATCGTTTGATATGGTGTAAAAAAATCCACAGGTCTGGAGAGTCCGGTACCGGTATTATAACCATACAGCGTATTGGACCCTTGACCTATCTTGGTCTGGCGAATCTCTGATCCTGCAATTGCAGTTAATTGATGTAAACCAGCAAAAACCTGATCAAAATTGAGCTGGCCACGAAGACTGTAATTGTTGCCGGAGGTGTTTATATTACTCAAAATCCCACTGCCTAACGGTAAACCAATAGAATTTTGGGCATTACCGTTTGAAGGTAGCGGTGTATAAGTATTGATAAAGTTCCGGTAATAATAGGATCTTTCATTAAAATAACTCCGGGTTTGACTAAAGCTTCTTTCGTTACCATAGAAAACATTCGCTGATAAACCTTTAAAGACCGGTACGTTCAGGTTGAGGTTGATCGTATAATTGTTATCCTGTTGGGTATTGTCTGCATTATCGATCTCATCCAAAGGATTGTAAAGCCAGTTGCGATACCCCCGGCTCTGCAGCGAATTGGTCCATCCCGAGTAGTATTGCCTACCGAAACTTATTCGATTTCCCTGATCATCCAACAACCTATCATAAGGCATAAAAGTCGATGATGAGGGACCAAATAAGGTATTGAGCGATTGACCATTATTATTGAATTTAAAGAAGGAACCTCTTACATTCGTTGATAAGGTGGCCACTTTGAAAATTTTGAAATTGTTGTTCAAAGTTATCGTTAAACGCTGTCCATCCACACCTACTGTTTGAGGATTTTCTTTGCTATAAGAGGCGGAATAATAATAGTCGCTGCTTTTTCCGCCGCCGCTTACCGATAAATCATACTGCTGGTTGTTTGAGGGTCTTATCAAGTATTGAGATATCTGATCCCGGCTATCTATCGAGCTATATCGGCTAAGAGCGGCATCATAGGCAGACTGGGTTATTGTTCCGGCCCTGAGCTTGAAAATCAGGTCGGTTACATTAGCTACGGGCTGTCCGAACGGGCTGGCTGAATTTGGTGGGGTGATCAGATTTTTAGCGACAAGATCCTGTTCAAAAGAGATTGCCTGACTTGAATTCATGATCTTCAAATAATCAAGATTGGGTTTATTGGACACGGTAGCTGAAACCGAGAAACTCACCCTGGGTGCCTGATTTGGGCCGCCCTTTTTCGTGGTAATTACAATTACGCCATTCGCAGCCCGCGTACCCCAGATAGAAGCAGCGGCGGCGTCTTTTAACACCGTGATGTTTTCAACGTCATTAGGATTAATCGTAGATAGATCCAATTCGCTGATCGCACCATCTACCACCACCAATGGAAAGGTTTCTCCACGTAGCGTGCTGGCCCCACGAATGGACATACTATAATCTGATCTACCCACACTGCGCGTACCGCTGTTAATTCCAATTTGTGTATTCCCATAGGTAAACATATTATCAGAATTCAAATCAACTTTTAATCCCGCAACCTGGTTTTCCAATCGCTGTATAAGATTAGGCGTCTTGATTTTCTGTAAATCAGCAGCCTTAATTACAGCAGCTGCAGCAGTAGAACGCTCCCTGGGCAACATCTGATAGCCGTTTGACACCACATTTACATCCTGAAGTTGTTCACCTACAGCAGGCCTCATTCTTATCGATAAGTTTGTCACCTTTCCATCCAGATCTTTAGTAACAGATTCGTAGCCTAAATAGTAAAAGCTTATTGCTGTTGCTGTATTAGGAAGAAAAATGGAAAAACTTCCCTGACGGTCGGTAATGACAGCGCGATTGGAACCATTTGACTTTATGGTCACTCCTGGCATCCCTTCTCCATCCTGATCAGTAACTTTTCCACTATAATAAACCTCTCCGTTATCGTTTTTTAATGGAGTAGCGGAGAGATCATTCTGAAACATCCTATCCTCTTGCGCTATAATAGTGTAATTGCCCTCACTCACATATAAAAACAAAAGACCGTTAGGGTATAAAGCTCTCTTGAGCGCCTCATCGACAGATTTCGCATTCAGGCTTTCTGAGGTCGTGGTTTTGCCCTGAATAATGTTGTGCTTATAGGCAAACTTAGTCTTAAATCGGACAGAAATTTCATTTAGGGCCTTTTCAAGTGTTAATGTTTTTTGCTGCGCGGAGGAATCCGTGACTACAAAAAGCACCATTAGAAAAACAATCACAGCGGTGATTGGTTTAAGTAGTTTTGTTTTCATTTTTTGTTTGGTTGGTTGTTTGGTTGTTGATTGTTTTTTGAAGCCGGACGCGTTAACGTCTTGATGTAAGTGTGATCACGCTTCCCTCCTTCTTTATATTAACATTAAGTATATTACTCAGGGTGAATAAGACTCCGTTCTCATCTTTTAAGGAGATCGTCCCATCTATGACTTCATTGAGGAGATTTTGGTCTTCCATGACAACTTTATATCCGTACCTATCCTGGAAAGCAGCTATAATCTCACTCACTTTCGCCTGCTTAAGAATGAGCTTACCTTCAATCCATGATGATGGAGATATGGACTGTGCAGCACTAGATGTGATCCCCTCATTAAGCATATCGTTTTTGAATACATTACCTGGCATCATACTAAATTCCTTTCCTGTCTTCATCGATCTTACTAGTACCCGGCCACTTATAAGCGCCACCTGGGCTTCCTGCCGGCGATCTCTCACATTGAACTCTGTTCCAAGCACCTGAATCTGCACAGTAGGGGTGTGTACCACGAACAGGTCTCCTCTCTGTAGTGTTGCAGGATCGACATTCAAATGCCTAACCCTGAAGTATGCCTCTCCATCCAGCGAAACCGACCGCACCTTTTTCCACAGGTAGGCTCTGGGCATGGTCAATACGGAATTCGAGTTAAGGTGTATTTTGGTGCTGTCATCCAATGTGACGATTTTGGTTTCACCGAAAGCTGTTTTAACAACAACGTCGCTGTTGAAATACCAGACTGAAAACACGGCAAAAACCAGAGATGCTGCAATAGATGAAATCCAGATCGCTGTTCGCCTGATTTTCATTTTTTTTACTTCTCTCTCTGTTATTGAAGCCTTGATATCAACCCAAAGTTCCTCAATAAAAAATGGTGGGACTTGAATATGTTCTGCAGACAGAATGTACTTTAACTCTTTAAAGGCAAGATTGTAATTTTCCAGGTGACCTGCATTAGCCTCAGCCCAGCCCTTCCAAAATGCCACATCATCCTGAAGATTGTATTTTACAAAGCGAATGAAATCCTGATCATTCAGAAATTCTTCAACAGTATAATTATGGTATTTTTTTTCGTTCATCTATGGTACCTTTAAAGCAGGTTCACCATATAGACAGATGAATATTGAAAATTACCCCATGAAATAAAAAATAATTTAAAAAAAAATTGGTGTCGGTTACAGGATATGATTTTTATTTATGCTAATGAGGTAAATCATCAATAAAGCCTTGTCTATTTTCATGATCAGGCGAAGTGCCTCAAGTGCACGGGCGTTGAGTTTGTAAGTACCTTTGATGGTTAAATCCATAATCTCAGAGATTTCTTCATAATCCAGTTCTTCAAAATATCTTAAATAGATAATTTCTTTCTGCCTGGGGGTTAGCTGCTCCATTGCCTTGGATAATTTAGCAGTCTGCTCATTTTGCTTTTCTTTTTCAATCAGCTCCAACTCAACTGAAAAGGTCAGGTCAAAGTAGTCCTGGTCATCTATTTCCGAATCTTTGAATTTCTTCGTCGACAAGCGGTAGTTGTTCGCCGAATTGCGGAACGAGGTGATAATATAACTGCGCACGTTGGATACCATTGGCAGCTTTGTTCTTTTTGACCAAAAACCTACGAAAACATCCTGCATACAATCTCGCACCGCTTCTGGATTATAGAGCAATCGCGAGCCATATTGAAATAATGATGGAGCATGCCGCTTATAAATTTCTTCCAAAGCTTCCATATCGCCATCCAACAAATGGCCCCAAAGCTGAGTATCGGTTAAGCTATTATCCAAATTCAATGATGAAGGGGGTTTGATAACGACTCAAGTTATATTAGGTTCAACCGCATTTGCAATGATAACATTTTTATTACCAATCTGGAGGAGCTGTTGGATAATATTACTGGAACACAAATTTATGAATATTTTCTTCTAAAACAGTGTTCATAAAAAGCTATTCTGCAACCTCACTTTAAATATGGACAAATCTGGTTTATAACCAGGCTAAAGTGATAGTCGATTTACAGGTATTGGCTCAATCTGAAAATGTTCGAAGAGGACTTATTTCGTTAAATTGTTTTCGCGCAGCGCTTAGCCATTAAAAGAATGCCGTATAGGTTATCTGTTTGTTAAAAAACTATTAATCAGTCAAATAAGGATTCTATTATGTGACCACAAAAAAGTCTGCCCTGGGGCAGACCAAAATCAATATAAAATACTCTTCTTGCATCTGGCTTTGCTCAACCCGATAATCCCAAAAAAGAAAAATTCAGTAGGGAAAGCGCTGCAAAAGTTAGCATAAATGTATTTTACAAAACGTTCATTAAATTGTTCAAGGTTGAATACCTACGCCGTTCATTCGGGCGCGTCACTTGAGTATTTGAAAATGACGGTATTGTGAAGCTTAACGGCGGCCGGCTCGGATATAAAAAATCCATTAAATGCCGGCCGAAAAGCTATTCGGTTTTAGCCTGTCTTTTGAGCAGGATGGAAATTTCTACATCCAGTTTTTTTTGGAGGATCTCACCTTCAAAGCCAATGGTCCTGAACTGCATTTTACCCTGCTGATCAATAACGGCTATTGTGGGGATTACGTTAAAGCCCACTTTTTCACCGATATTTTTGTCGTTATTAAAGTAAACAGGGAACTGGTACTGGGGATTCTGCTTTACCCATTTCCTGGCGTCTTCAATGGTATTGTTAGATCCACTATTAACCACCATGAACAAAACGTCCCTGTTGTTTCTATATTTTTCAAAAACCTTGTGAAAATATGGCATTTCCTGCATGCAGGGAACGCACCAGGTTGCCCAAAAATCAAGGATGACGATTTTTCCCTTCATCATTTCAGCACTAACCGGTTTTCCTTCCAGATCTACCAAACCGGAAAGCTCGGGGCCAGGCCTGTTCATCATCAGCAGCCTGGTTTTAGCAGTCAGCTGACTGATTTCCAAAGCTTCCAGCTCTGCTACCTTCGAGCGGAAATCCTCTTCTGAGCTATTATATTTTAAAAAGTTGAGTTTGGCGCTTTTTAGCACGAGGGAATCTGTTGGGTTTTTGACCAATAACCTCCAAAGGATATCAAAGGCTTTGCGGTTTTCGCCGAGCTGGGCCGATACTTCGGCACTATTGATCAGCCCATCTCTCCCATCTGAAATCCCTATTGCCTCATCTGCCAGTTTTTTGGCTGAATCAACCTGTTTTAACTTAAGAAAATTAAGGGCCTTGAGTGAAAGCAGGTCAGACTTTGCCTCGGCTATAGTACGACTTCTTACACTATCGGGAACAAAAGAAGGGATATAACCAAACTCGGGGAAATACCTGATAATCCCCACGGGCCACCGCTCTACTATTCTTAACGATCTGTTGGCATAACCGATAGCTGCCGATGGTGCAATCTTGCCCGCGGTCAACACAGTGGCGATATCTTTCAGCGTCTGTGGTGTGTAGGGCGTAACCTTGGCATTGAGTTTTGAGGCATGAAGTAATGCCCTGACCGAATCTTTCTGAGCAGCATAATATTCAAAAAGCATTTTATGAATACTTTCAGACCCTTCTCCATCAGGCTGATTTCCTGTTTTCAGCAGCGCTTCAAGCTTTGCTATCTTCACTGCGGCATCAGGCTCTTTTGCAATAATGGAAGCACGGAGGTCTTTCGAAATATCTGCCTGGGGAAAACGTTTCATGATCACGCTGCGCACAGAATCGAGCCTGCTCTTTTCTCCTATCATCAGGTATCCCATGGTAACCAGGTTCACATTGCCTGGCAGGGTCGGGTTTTCCTCCAGCTTTGCGGCAATAATCTTTCTGGCCTGCTCCCGGAACTTCAACTTTTCTTCCGCACTTTTCGCCATGATCATCCTGGTATTAAGCAGCGCCACTTTTGCTTCATAGTTACTGGGGTTGTTTTTCAATTCCTCTTCCAACAGGGCAGCTTTTCGTTCCTGTAAGTCAGGAGATTTAGGTATCTGAGCCGACAGGCTATAGGATTCGTGGAGCAGACTGCTTTTGACCCTTTTCGTGCCCTCAAATACCTTTAAGGCATAGTGCTGGTCTGGGCCAGGTTTCTGCACCTGATCCCCGCTCTGAAGATAAAAAGTGGCAAAAGTGGCAAACCTTCCGGCAACAAAAGAAGCCGTCCATATTTCACCCTGTTTTACCATCGGCATTTTCCATGGGAGATCATAAAAGGTGGAATAGGTGAAAACGATCGTTACTGATAAGCTTCCAGGCTTGATTTTCGCATCTGCACCTCTTGGGTCATAGCGTATGGTAACCGTATCACCTCTTTTTATTTTCCCGGGTATAACCGAAACGCTTTGTGCCCAGGCCTGCAGGAATACAGGCACTGAGAACAAAAAACATAAAATTATTTTTCTCATCGTTCTAATGGTTAGTTGTAACCGGGGTTCTGGATCATATTTGGATTTGTGCGCATCGCCTCGATCGGGATCGGGAAAAGCACAGCTGTGGATTTCCAGGATGACTTGCTTTTCGGCAAAATATCATCCGCCCGGGATTTCGAAGGATCGCCTGAAAGGCTTTTCCACCTTTTCAAATCAAACCAGCGATGGCCCCATTCTGAGAATAGTTCAGCCCTTCGTTCCTGCTCCACCTGGGCCATGGCTATAGCCGGTGTTGCTGCCACAGCTAAAGGTACCAGGCCCGCCCGGTCGCGGATCACATTCAGATCATCCTTGGCATCACTTAGCCTGTTCAACCCCACCCTAGCTTCCGCGCGGATCAGGTACGCTTCAGCAAATCTGAGTATCATTGAGTATTCCGTAACCGCAGCACCAGCAGCGCCCAATCTAACCTTATATTTAAAGGGATAGTAATGGGTAACAATTGGTGCCGTTGTGGTGGTGTAATTCCCAACCCAGTTGCTAAAACGCTTATCCCCTACCTCAAAGCCTGATTCCAGTCCATCGCTTCCTTTTGTCAGCCGATAAAGGGGGGCACCTGTTGGAATGAGCGTATTTCCTTCCCAGGTATTTCTTCCCCCAAGTGTATTGACCACCTGGAGCTGCCAGACAGCCTCTAAAGAATTCTTTAAAAAAGCCTTGGTCATGTGGGCAGCGTTATTGGGATCTGCGTTTTTCAGGAGCGAATATTGTGTAGTGGCCGCAATGACTTCGGTAGATTCAGCCTCTGCCAGCGCATTATCCCCAGTGTAAAGGTAAACCCTGGAAAGCAGCAATGTTGCAGCGGTTTTATTGGGCCTGGTACGTTCGCCGTTTCCCGGATAGGCTGGCACAAGCAGGCTTTTAGCATCTTTTAAGTCCTGGATGATCGCAGCATAAACTTCTGCTTTTGGCGTCTTTGGTTTACTGCTGTTGGCAATCACATCAGTATTGAGGATCAAAGGTACATCACCAAAGAAATTTACCAGATAAAAATGACAGAATGCGCGCATAAACTTAGCCTCGCCCAAAAGCTGGTTTTTTACTGCAGGGCTTAAAGTACTGGATGCGCTGACTCCTTCGATAACAGCATTTGAGCGGTAAATAAAATTATAGGGTGAAGACCACATAAGTCCTACATAGCCATTGCCCGATGTCAGTGCATTGTTCTTGAACTCATCAAAGTTGGCAAGCACCGAAGCATATACAAATTCATCTGCGGCCATTGCACAGGTGAAGCTGGTCAGCACGTTTGCAAACTGGTAATTAGAGGCATTCATGTCGGAGTAAATCCCCACCATAGCAGCGGTTGCGGTAGCATCGGTAGTGAAAACGGTCCCTGTGGCAAGCTGATCCTTTGGATCTTCGATTTCCACATATTTTTTGCATGACAGCGAGGAACTGAGCACTGCGATGAACAATATATAATTGATAATTTTCATTGGAATTTTATTTAGGGTTAAAATGAAAGCTGTACACCTGCCGTATATACACTTACCGGAGGCATAGAATAGCCCCTGGTTTCGGGATCAAAACCATTATATGATGTAATGGTGAAGAGGTTCTGCCCCTGCAGGTACAGCGAAATGTTGTTAAATTTCCAGCTCTTGAGCAGATCTTTGAAGTCATATTTCAAAGAAATGTTCTTTAGTCTGATAAAAGAGGCATCAACCCAGTTCGCACTCGACAGGCGATAATTGTTCTGATAGGCAGTATAAATCGGTTTGCCTGCTGTGGCGCTGGCCCCCGGAATCATTGCAGGAACGCCCTGAGTAGTCCATCTGTCAAGGGCACTGAGGTCTTTATTTCTAAGGGCATAACCATTAGAATAACTCAGATAGCCATAGTTCAGCCCAGGTCCTTCCTGTTTTACAAACTGAAAAAAGAAATCAAGACTGAAGTTTTTATAGGTAAAACTGTTCTGCAGGCCGCCATAAAATTTAGGCATTGCATTTCCGATCACCACCAGATCAGCCGGGTCGGTAATCACCTTGTCTCCATTTACATCCCTGAACTCAGGAACACCAGTCTGCGGATTGATCCCAAGAAAATCAAAACCCATGACGATTCCAATAGGTTGCCCGATGAAGTATTTAGCGGCATTGGCCGAATTTTTCAGGTCTGGATATTCCAGCAGTTTATTACGGGCAATAGTCAGGTTGAAAGCAGTATTCCACGAAAAATCCTTCTCCCTAACGTTCACTGAACTGAGTTCAAACTCCCATCCTGTATTCTCTACCAGCGCTGGAAGATTAGCTTGATAGCTTGTAAAACCAGACTGGGAAGATAGCGTACTACCAATTAACTGGTTACCGGAGCGGTTGCGGTAAAAGTTTGTGGTGAGCAATAATTTTTCGTTAAAAAAGCCCAGATCTAACCCAGCCTCGATTTTTTTGTTGACTTCCCAGCTGTAATCCGGATTAGGAAAACGGCTTGGTGAGATCCCCCCTATACCACCATAGGGATAAGTGGTAGGTGTCCAGCTGTCTAAAAACTGGTAATCACCGATCTGATCATTACCAACCGTCCCGAAACTACCTCTTAGCTTACCGAAACTTAAGAAAGGGATATTTTCCTTTATAAAACCCTCATTGCTGAAGATCCATGCAGCACCCAGGGCGCCAAAGTTGCCAAAACGATTGTTGGGTCCAAATTTGGATGACCCATCCCGGCGGAAGGTACCATTGATGATATATTTCTCATCCCAGTTATATGTTAGTCTTCCAAAAACCGAAGTATAACGGTATTTGGCATAACTGTAGCTCCTTGGGGTAATCAATGTAGCCGCCTTGATATTTTCAAGCTGCTGATCACTGATGTATCCGCTCCCGGTGAGTCCTTGCTCTTCTCTGACACTGTGCTGCCAGGTTCCGCCCACAAGAGCTGAGAGATTTCCTTTTCCCAGTTTAAGGTTATAATTTAACTGGGGCTCTACAATATAGGAGCTTAAGCTTCCGTCTCCATAGTTGGCGCTGCTACCGGAATAGGTAGCTGGGTTAAAACCCAGTTTAGGGAGTGTCTGGGTCTGTTTCATATGCATCCTGTTAAAGCCTGCAGCCAGCTTTGCACTAAAGCCTTTTAAAAACTCATAGCTCAAAGTCGTATTCCCGAATATATTTGAGGTATTACTCAAACTGGTACGTTCAAAATAGGCCATTGGGTTCTGCTCATTTCCTACCCAGTAATAGTCCCCTTTGGCATCATAGATCGGAAAATTCGGTGCCAGATTAAAAAAGCTGGTCACATCGCTCTGCAGGGTATTGTTTTCATCCAGTGTATATTTCAAAGAACTATTAAATTGGAATTTCTTGTCTATTGAGCTATGGTTCAGCGACATATTCAGGGCACCCCGTTTATAGCCAAGATTGCCGGGCAAAACTATTTTCTCATCCCTGAAGGTCCCGCTAATCAGATACCTGGTCTGCTCAGTGCCACCGCTCAGGCCCAGTTGAACCTCCGAGAGGTTGGCAGATTCTCCTATCAAAAGATCCTGCCAGTTCTGATCAAGGGCCTGATCCCATAATAACAAGTCTGGCGCCTGGGTATCGGTCGGGGTCACGCCGTCTTTGGCGTAAGCTTCACGTCTAAGGGCGAGATAATCTGCTCCGCCCAGCATTTTAACCCGTTTATTCACTGAGGAGATTCCCGTATATAAATTTGCTTTAAATTCTGCCTTTCCGGCTTTTCCTTTTTTGGTGGTAATCAAAATTACCCCATTTGCTCCCCGTGATCCGTAAATGGCCGTTGCATCGGCATCTTTCAGGATATCGATCTGCTCGATATCAGACGGGTTGATACTGGAAAGGGGGCTCTGCGCGCCGTTAGCAGCAGAAAACTGGCTCAGGCTTTCCGAAGTAAAGGGAACTCCATCCACAATGTAAAGCGGGTCATTTCCAGAAGTAATCGAATTCTGCCCGCGAAGGCGCACATTATATCCTGAACCTGGGTAACCTGTTACCGAAGAGATATCCAATCCTGCAACCCGGCCTTGTAGGGCAGCCAGGGGATCTGCTACGGGCTGGTTTCCGATCTGTTTGGCGCTCACTGTGGTTACTGATCCGGTATTGGTCCGTTTGGTTGTGGTCCCATATCCAACCACCACAACCGCATCAAGGGTTCCGGCCTGCGGCGATAAGCTGATGTCTATAGATTTCCCCATCGGTACCGGTCTTTCGGCAACAGAATAGCCAACGTAGCTAAAAATAAGAATATCATCAGGAGAAGCCTGGATTTTAAAGGCCCCGTTAACATCGGTTATCGTTGCGGCAGTTTTTCCCTTTACTTTAACCGAAACCCCTGGAAGAGCAGCACCACTTTCATCTCTGACCACTCCTGTGACCTCCACAAAGTTGGCGCTGGTCTGAGGGGTGGGCGCCAAAGACTTGAATATGATAATACTGTTGTTGAGCAGTTTATAATCAAGGCCTGTACCTTTTAAAAGCTCGTCGAGGGTCTGTTTTAAGTTTCGCCTTTTCAAGGTGAGCACAGGTGCTGTTATCCCTGAAAGCACCTGTTTTTTATACGCAAAGCGAAAATCGGTTTCACGCTCGATCTTTGCAAAGGCCTGCTGAAGGCTGCCGCCGGAAAACCCCAGGGAAACATTGGTTTCCTGCAGACCCTGCGCCGAGCTGTCGGTGGCATAGAGGCTGCCCATGGCATAGAGAGAGATAACCAATAAGATCGCATTTACTTTCATGAAAAATCTTAGTTTTTGGGTAATAGTGTAGTGACAAGTCAACGGGGGCTGACTTGCAAAAGGTGTATTTTTATAATACATTGCATTGGTTTTAGGTTGTTCGATATATAATTTAAAACTGTTGTAAGCCCCGGTGGCCGCCGGGGTTTACTTAATTCTTCTGCTATATCATGTGGGCGATATTTTTTTCTTCATTAAATTTAGTTTGTTTTCGATTGGTTATTAATTTTCACATCCGGGCCCGTCGATCAAAAGTTTACCCGCTTTGAGCTGAAAGGATGCCCCGGTAATATCGGCTAATACTTCAGTTACCTGGCCGATTTCGTTCCGGTCTAAAAAGGCAGCGGTAAAGCGGCACTTTTTCACCCTTTCATTTTTAAAGGAAACCTCAACGCCATAACGTTTGGCAATGAGTGCTGCGGCCTGAGCAAGGGTAACATCGTCCATGATCAAGTCTCCTGACTTCCAGGATATGGTCTGCTCAGTGTTTACTGTATGTTTAAGTGGGCTCACCTGGCCGCCCTGCCAGCTCAACTGCTCATTAGGGGTCAGCACCGCCAGGGTCTCCCCCTTTTTTTGCACCATCACCTTTCCCCTGATTACCGTCACCGTTACAGCTTTTTGTCCCGGATATGCTGAAATGTTAAAAGCGGTGCCCAGCACGGTGGTGCTAAGCTCGCCCGTGTGGATTACAAAGGGATGGGCAGCATCATGTGCCACATCAAAAAAGGCCTCCCCAACAAGTGATACCTCGCGTTTCTTTTTGCCTTTGAAGCTCCCAGCATATTCTAAACGGCTACCTGTGTTAAGCTGAACGGAAGTCCCGTCTTCAAGTTTGATCCATCTGTGCCCACGGCTTTTCTCTACTGCAGGTTTCACCGGCGTTTTTTCTGCAAAAACGACTGGCCGGGATGCAGGCCGGAGCACGAAATAGGCAACCGTACAGACTAAAAGTATAGATGCGGCATAACCGATCCAGCTAAAGGATTTACCTTGCGGCCTTAAAACGGTACGGGCCTTGATTTTTTGATAAAGCAAATGTTCATCCATAGGGGCATCTTGCTGATTTCCCTGCTGAAAATCGGCCTGGAATGCTGATAATGCCTCATTCCACTCCTGCTCGTGCCCCCCGTTTTGTATTAATGAGAGCACTTGGGAAATTTCTTCCTGTGATGCCTGGTCATTGATATATTTTAAGAAAAGTTGTTTAATCGCTTGTTCCAAGATAGATGGTGTTTAATGGTATAACACTTTGCAACCGCCCTACATTTACTCAAGGAAAAAATATTTTTTATTTCAGTGATAAAGGGCTGCAAAAAAGAAAAATCTCTGATTGTTAAAACGGCCGAACAATAAGCAACACTACGAGCGCACCATTGCGAATGAGGTATTGCCTGATCGAACGGATAGCCTTGACCATCTGACTGTTGATTGTCGCATCCTTTAGCCCGAGTTCCTCGGCAGCCTGTTTATAAGAATACCCCTGCCCATGGCATAGTTCATAGATTTTTCTGCGCTGTGAAGGCAGCAGTTCAATGGCCCGCGAGATAAATGCTTTTGTTTGCATGTGCTCGCTATAGGCCAGGCCATCTTCACACTTATCAAAGGCATGCCTTGCAATCTCATCGGTAATTATGGTCTCTCTGGCTGCTTTACGGATTACGTTGAGCGATAAATTCCTGGCTATGGTAAATAGATAGCCCTGAAGTGATAATTTGGGATCCAGATGAGCAGAATTTTCCCATAACCTGACAAAAACTTCCTGTGTGAGGTCTTCGGCAAGCACTGGAGATTTAAGGATCTTTAAAGAAAAACTGTAAATATGATTTACATGCAATTGATAGATAAAGGAAAATGCTTCTTCACTTCCTGTTTTAAGCTTTAGCAACAACTCTTCCTCTGAATCTTTGACAACATGCATGGTCTACAAAATTAGTAGATTTAAATTAAAAACATAACAGCTTAAAGTTGCTATCAAAATTAAAAATTTCGGGGTCAAATCAGGCTTATCTATACCTTTTTTACATTTTGATTTCAGTGCTGGTCGGAACACACAGATTTGTTTAGTTGGGTGCATCAAAGCTGGCCTTCACTATTGTTGCGATCAGTGGCATTTTGTTCTATTAAGTTATATTGTGGATGATGAATACGATTCACCTCAAATTACGTAAAATCGTTCTATTATTACCCACTTTTGTATCACTTGCCAACACTTATTTAACTGAACTTTGTCAATGAATTTTATATCAATATTAAACAGATAACAATGGCAAAGACAATTTTTATAACCGGGGCATCCCGAGGCCTCGGCCGCATATGGGCAGAAGCATTTTTGAAACGGGGCGATCAGGTGGTGGTTGCAGTAAGAAACCCGCAAGCTTTAACTGAACTTTCAAAAGAGTATGCTTCAACACTGCTCGCTTTGACGCTCGATGTTACCGATAAGGCTGCATGCTTTGAGGCTGTCGCAAAAGCTAAAGACCATTTTGGCACCATCGACGTGCTCATTAATAACGCAGGCTATGGCCACACCGGTGCTATAGAAGAGTTAGAAGAGCAGGAAATACGTACACAATTCGACACCAATGTTTATGGTTTACTATGGGTAACCCAAGCAGTTATCCCGGTTATGCGCGAACAAAAATCAGGTCATATCATTCAGGTATCCAGCGCATTGGGTCTGCTCGCTTTTCCTACTTTGGGACTATACAGTGCTTCCAAGTTTGCTGTTGAAGGTATTAGTGAGGCCCTGGCTGCTGAAGTTAGCGGCTTCGGTATCAAAGTTAGCATACTGGAACCAAACGGTTTCATGACCGATTTTGCCACAACCTCCGGGATGCAAAGCAAACCATTGGCTTTTTATGATGAAGTAAGAGATGGACTTGCTGCTGGTAACAAAGCAGAAGACTGGGGAGTGCCTGAGGCAACTGCGGAGGCCGTGCTGAAATTGGTTGATGCGGAAAATCCTCCGTTAAGACTGATCTTGGGCAGGGTTGGTATCCAGTGGATAAAACATGTTTATGGCCAACGGATGCAAACCTGGGAAGAATGGCAGGACGTGTCTGCTGCTGCCCAGGGAAATTAATGTTATATTAGCAGTATCTGTTTATACAGGTACTGTTTTTCTTTTAAAAGAATATGAATCACTTCGATAAAATAAGCAGTTTCAGTAACGCCATCGGCATAAAAGCACCTGAGCATCCGCTTTTTAGCATTTCCTTCGGGAACAAAGACGAGTGCGGAGGTGACAATATAGAATTCTCTGCCAATTTTTACATCGTTTCTTTCCAGCAGCTGGAATCGGGAGACATTAAGCATGGCAGAACAAAGTTCGACCATGACCGGGGCAAATTATTGTTCATTAAACCCCAGCAGACAGTAACGTTTAAAAATATCAAGTTAAGAGATGAATGTTTTCTGATATTGATCCATGAAGATTTCCTGGCGGGTACTGCGCTGCATCATGAAATTAAAAAATATGGTTATTTCGACTATGAGACCAATGAGGCCTTGTACCTTTCGCCCAGCGAGGAGGCAATGATCTGGAACCTGGTCACCACAATGGATAAAGAATACCGCAATAATACTGACGACTTTACCAAAACGATCTTACTTAGCCATTTGGATACACTACTGAAGTACGCACAACGTTTTTACAAACGGCAATTTACTAACCGTGCCGAATTAACAGGAACCGTAACGACTAAATTTCATGAGCTGCTTCAATCTTATTTCGAAACAAAAAAGACCCAAGAATCGGGCCTTCCCACAGTGACTTTCATGGCAGAGCGATTAAATTTTTCATCCCGGTACCTGAGCGATGTACTTAAACAGGAAACAGGAAAAACTGCCCTTGAACTTATCCATCTTTATATCATTAACGAAGCAAAGAATTTACTAAAGGAGGGAAAGATGAATATTGCGGAGATCTCCCATTCGCTGGGCTTTGAGAACCCTACGTACTTTTCCAGACTATTTAAAAAAGAAGCCGGAGTTTCGCCAAATTATTTTAGAGATCAATATTTAAATTAAGCGCATTATTTTTTGACCGATTGAATAGGCTCTGCACTGATAACTAAAGCACATAAAGCGCTGATCTTTATGGACTTATTTCAATTTTTGAATCTTCAAATCCTAAATACATCTCGCTATATCAGCATCGTGGTTTTGTGCTTGTCGGGGAAATTCAATCAGGTAACTCACCTATTTAATGGCCCATATTAAGAAAAGCACAACAAATCAACAGCATTTTTTATTTTACTGCATTTGAACCAAAAGAACCCTAAAACAAAAAAGGCTTTCTTTACCATAAAGAAAGCCTTTGCCAGCAGAATATCCGCTTAACTTAAGATAATCTGGTAATTTACGTTTACTCTTTTCGGATAATTGCTTTCCTCGTTGTTTAAGGAAACAAATGCCGCATTGCCATGAACTTCATTTTTCAATGCATGTTCATAATGCGATTGGATAGTTTCTTGATAATCGTGCTGAAGGTTTTTCGTTGTTTCGGCTAAAAGATTTCTATCATTCAGGTTTTCTGGCAATAATGTAATATCGCAGTTTCCGTCACTGATTTCTTTGACTAAGTATTTCATTTTTGGCTTTTAAATCTTCGTTTCCTGTTTTATAAATAAGATTTCGAGAACGGTCAAAAATATGGTAAGTCTTTATTTTGTATGTAATCTAAAAGTTAATTTTTTACTTAAAATGATGTAGTAATTTTAATGCAGGTTACATTACTATCGCTACATCATTTTAATTTCATTGCGATTGGCATGATTACGGACCTGCCTATATTTTTTCCCATTTAATACAGACACCTTTAAAACTAACCGTTGTGCTTTCGTCAAAATAGATCGAAACCTTTTAGCCCTGCCCTTGTTAATCAAATACAAGTTATTTATTTACAATATGTTAAATACTATCACAATAACCTGATGGAGAACGAGAAAATGAAAAAGATATTAGTGGTAGATGATAATGAGGAAATACTGGAGGTTATAGAATTAATTTTAAGACTGGAAGGTTATCAGGTAAGCGGACTAATGGATGCAAGTTATTTTAACCAGCGGATTAGCGAATTTAAACCCGATTTAATTTTACTGGATGTAATGTTAGGTGCCCTGGATGGAAGAGATCTTTGTAATCTACTCAAAGCAGACCAGTTAACCCTGCACATACCGGTGATTATGATTTCGGCCAGTCATAATTTAAGCGATATACAAGGCATTATTTGTCACCCTAACGATTTCATCGCCAAACCATTTGATATCGTCAACCTCATTAATAAAGTAAGTGCACAGCTTGCTGCCTAAACATTGCTAAGGCTTTGCGTTAAAATAGTTACTTAAGAACACACTCTGAAACTTAATGGCATTGGCCCAGTAATCCCAGTTGTGTACACCAGGTCTGGTGGTAAAATCGTGAGGGATATTGTTGTATAAGAGCTCATCGTGCAAACGTACATTCATTTTATAGAAAAAATCTTCGGTACCACATTCAATCGCAATAGCTAGCGATCCGGGTTTAATGCGGTAAATCATATCAATCACGGTGTTCTGTTTCCACCGTTCAGGAAATTCATCCTGCGCGCCCAATCTTTTCGAAATATTCCATCCATTTGGAAAAGGTTTAATATCTACGCCCCCGCTCATGCTGCCTACGGCACCATAAACATCCTGGTGTTTAATAGCCAGGTATAGTGCACCATGGCCGCCCATACTCAAACCGGTAATGGCCCTACCCTTTTTTTCGGCTATGGTTTTATAGTGTTCATCAATATAGCTTACCAACTCTTTAGCCACATAGGTTTCATACTTCCATTCGGGATCTACCGGACTATCGAAATACCAACTGGTTACGTTACCATCAGGGCACACAATAATAAACTGGTACTGATCAGCCAGGTTTTTAATCCCTGGCACTTTTTTGGCCCATTCGGCATAGTTACCGCCCGCCCCATGAAGCAGGTAAACCACCGGAAAAGTTTTTCCAGTTTTATAGCTATCGGGCTTAATTACCACTGCTTTAATATTTTTGTTCATCGATCTGCTAAAGGTTAAAGCGGTATCTACTTCCGCAGCGCTCAAAACATGGCTAAACAAAAACAAACAGATGGCGATTAAAAAGCTATTTTTCATAGGGAGTTTTTAATTATTATAATAATATGGTTCTAAATTTATAAAATAACCGCATATTGTTTGCTATTTCTGCGAATTGATACCAAAAAATAATTATGTCGTGCTCCTCTATTCCTTAAACAGCTAAAAACTTTAAAACAATTTTGTTACCTTTTGGTTGTTGAACGATGAACCCATCTAAAAATGCTTAAAACCTACCCATTTTACATCAAAGCTCCTGTAATTCTTTTAGGATTAGTAATTACAGTATTTATGATGAGTGTGCTGAGAGATATTCTTGTGCCACTTGCTTTCGCTGCGCTAATTGCGATATTACTTAACCCACTTACCAATCGTTTTGAAAGAAAAATGCCCAAAATAGTAAGCATTATGCTCGCTATGGTTATCGGTATTGTTGTCGTAATTGCTATACTCTATTTTCTATCCTCGCAGGTTGCCCACTTTTTCGACGATCTGGAAAGCATTAAACATAAATTATCGCAACTGTTGGAAGAAATTAGAACCTGGCTACAAACTACTTTTGGTATCTCCTCTCAAAAACAGATGCAAATGGTTAACGATGCTGCAAATGGAAGTAAAGCTTTAATTGGCCAAACCTTAAGTGGCTTAATGGGTGTGCTCAGTGTCGTTTTTTTAATCCCTGTTTATACTTTTCTGATCTTGCTGTATAAAACATTGATCCTTAATTTTATTTATGAAGTGTTTTCGGAGGAAAACAAACAAAAAGTTGCCGAGATTTTAAGTGAAACGAAAGCAGCAATACAAAGTTATATCATCGGTTTATTGATCGAAACTTCAATTGTTGCGGTGATGAACTCTGCGGCCCTGCTGATCCTCGGTGTACAAAATGCCATTTTAATTGGTGTTATAGGAGCAATACTGAACCTGCTACCCTACATTGGCGGTATTATTGCCATAGCCTTACCTGTGTTAATGGCGACTTTAACCATGGATGGTTTTACCACCCAATTATTAATTATAGGTGCTTATGCACTCATCCAGTTTATCGATAACAATATCCTTGTACCGCGCATTGTTTCGAGCAAGGTGCAGATCAATGCACTTATTTCTATCGTAATTGTATTAATGGGTGCTGCACTTTGGGGTGTACCCGGAATGTTCCTTTCTATTCCATTTATTGCGGTACTGAAAATCATCTTTGATCGGATTGATGGACTTAAACCCTGGGGGAAATTGCTGGGCGATAATATCCCAACTGAACATATGGGGCAGGTGAAGAGATTTAGGAGGAAGAAAACCGTGGCTACTGGTAATTAATACTCCTTTTATTTATTTGAAAACGGACATTCAGTAATTCTTCGGGAACAGCAGCCCCGTTATTCGCTATAGCTCCGATGAAACCTGTGAAACAAGCAAGCACACCATAAAAAGGCAAAAAATAGTGCTTAAATCGGAGGCTGTCGCTGCTACCAGGTTTAGAAACAAAGGTTAGTGCAGGTAAGCACCCAGCCGATCATCTGAATACAGGCCCTACCACCTAGACCCTATTGGAGTGAACACGAAGCCGTAGGCAAAGTAAAACGGAAAGCGAGAACAAGCATTAATAGTCGCACCAAATTGCGCTCCTAATAATGAACCAGATAATGTCTTTAAATTACCCTTCGACTCCGCTCAGGGTGACAACTGCCTGGTTTGTCGCCCATCACTGAAGTAAAATATTGCTGAAAATGCACATCAATTGTAAATTTTATTACTTTTGGTCTACGCTAATCAACATGAAACTAACCTCTTTTCTTTGCCTGACACTACTGTTTACGGCACTATTTTTCAAAGGCTTTGCTCAAAACAAGTTACAATCATCGTCGTTTATCACTTTTAACGGTTACAGCCATACCGCAGCAGAAAAATTAGGAAAAAGCGAACTGGTAACCGTTGCTTTTTTAGGCGGGTCGATTACCAATATGGAAGGCTGGCGTGGATTGGTAAGTAACTATTTAGCCAAAACTTATCCGCAAACAAAATTCAGGTTCATTAACGCGGGTATTCCGTCATTGGGCAGTTTACCACATGCGTTCCGCCTTCAGCGCGATGTACTCGACAGTGGAAAAATTGACCTGCTATTTGTAGAGTCAGCCGTTAATGATCATGTTAATAAAACCGCCGAACAAACCCAGCGCCGTGCTTTAGAAGGCATTATCAGACATACTTTAAGCAAGAACCCGAAAACGGATATCGTAATGATGGCTTTTGCAGATGAAGATAAAAATGATGATTTTAATAAAGGTAAAATCCCAACTGAAGTAAAAGTACACAGCGATTTGGCTGAATATTATCACTTGCCATTTATAAACCTGGCTTTAGAAGTAGATAAACGTATGGCCAATGGCGAATTTACCTGGGCGGCCGATTTTAAAGACCTGCATCCATCACCATTTGGTCAGCAACTTTATTTCAACACCATTAAAACTTATCTGGAAGAAAACCAGAAAAATGCCAATAAAAAAGCTTCGATAGGTTTTCCTAAAATCATTGATAAATTTGCCTACACCAAAGGACAATACCTTAGCATTAATAGCACCGAAAACTTAAATACTTTTAACATCAATAAAAATTGGAAGCCAACTGACGGGCTGGAAGGAAGACCTGGTTTTGTTAATATTCCAGTGCTCGAAAGCAATACCAGGAACAGTACTTTTGATCTGATTTTTAAAGGAAACACCATAGGGATTGCTATTTTATCAGGCCCAGATGCGGGTGCACTCCATTACCGCATAGATGACGGAGAAGAAAAAATGATCGATCTGTACACCCAATGGAGTTCAAGCCTGCATTTGCCATGGTACCTGCTACTGGGCGATCAGCTCACTAACGGAACGCATAAATTAAGTGTACGAATCAGCGATCAGCACAACTCAAAATCGACAGGTTATGCCTGTCGCATTGCTTACTTTTTAGTAAACTCGAATTGATCCTTTAATTTATTTGCTGGTCTGGGTTTGCAATCCAGATCTATTTAACTGCAGATTTACTATCTGTATATCAATCAACATATTTATCATAATTAATCGTTTTAGTTTATTAACCAAAACAATTTTAACATTCATTTGCTTATTAAAAAAACTCCTTAATGAAAAACTTAAAATTTATTATCCCAGCGCTCTTAGTATTGTTTTCTGCCTGCAGCGAGGCCACCAGAAACACCGAAAGTAGTAAAAGCGAAAGCATGCCTCAAACTACTGCTGATAAAACCGATTCACTTGAGGTTAAAATGAAAATAAATGGCAATGTAGCTGTCGGCGATCCATTGTTGTTAAGGTTTGTAGTGCACAACAATACCGATAGTGTAAAAAGTTTCTGTATCTGGCATACGCCATTCGAACCTTTAATGAGCAGTTATTTAAGCATTACCAACGAAAAAGGAGAAGAAGCCCAGTACAAAGGCGCAATGGCTAAAAGAGTAATGCCACCTCCTGCATCGAGTTATTCGAAGGTAAACCCTGGTGATAGTCTGGTTGCAAATGCCGATTTACTTAAAGCCTACGACCTAAAAAAAGGATCGAGCTATAAAGCAGTTTACACGGGCGGAAACATGAGCGGCTTAATATCTAGAGACACAGTTACCTTTATTTATACGGAACTGCACTAGCATTCAACCCCGGGTTAAATAACAAAAATATTCGCTAATTTTTTAGTCATTCGGCTTAATTGGTTGTATGGAGATGCACACAGGTAATTTTAATTAATTACCTGTGTGCATTCTTTTTATCTGTGGTTAACCGTTTCTCTAATTGTAAAGCTGAACTAAACAATAGTGGCATACTACCCCTTATTTTGTCGCATTTACTCTTTTTGAGTTGTTAAAGTTCCTATAACTTTATTAAAAAATAAACACCTTAAAACATGGAAAATAAAACATCAATCACCGTAGAAACAACAGTAAATGCACCAGTAGAAAAAGTTTGGGAATTTTGGAATAATCCGGATCACATTACTAAATGGGCCTTTGCATCACCAGATTGGCATACCCCTTATTCAGAAAACGATTTAAAGGTTGGCGGTAAATTTAAAAGCACTATGGCGGCAAAAGATGGCAGCATGAGTTTTGATTTCGGCGGAACCTATACCACGGTTGATCAGCATAAAAAAATCGAATACACCATGGAAGACGGCAGAACAGTAAGCATTATTTTTGATGCACTGAGCGAACAAACCAGAGTAACCGAAACTTTCGATGCCGAATCTACCAATCCGATCGAAATGCAACGTGGTGGCTGGCAGGCCATTCTGGATAATTTTAAAAGTTATACTGAGGAATCATAAACACCTTTTTAATAACATCTTGTGAGATAACAAGTCTATCAACAGGCTATCACTGACAGATCTCTTAAGAAAGGTCGTCATTGCGAGAAGGAACGAAGCAATCTTTCCAGCTAGCCATCCTTGCTAGAAAGATTGCTTTGTCGGCTGAAAAGGCCTCCTCGCAATGACGATTCCTCGTCGCCACATAGCAAAAAAATCCGCTGTCTCTAATATTCATTTTTGTGATACAGCCTCTTCTTATTTCTAGCGGCAGAAACTGTCCATTTTTACGCCTTAAGTAACAATTCGATTATTATTTGATTCGCATAATTTTTGATTTGAACCGAATACTTTGATATAGCGATCATCATTTACATTTGCCGTGTAAATTATACACTATGTCTCGTATATCTTTATTTTATTTTTCGTTATTATTCTCTATCAGTCTATCCATCGGCGTAAGTGCACAAACGCTTAGCCTTAAACAAGCTGTTAATACTGCATTAAACAATTACGGTACCATAAAGGCCAAAGATAATTATGCCAATGCATCAAAATCATCTATCCAGCAGGCCAAAAGAGAGTATCTACCAAACTTCAGCTTAAGTGCCCAACAAGATTATGGCACCATTAACGGCCAAAACGGACCGCAATATGGACTTGGAGGTTTGGGAACGGCCTCATCTGGTCCATCTCTAGACAAACAAAACTGGAATGCCGCATTCGGTGGGCTCTATCTGGCCAATGTAAACTGGGATTTCTTCACCTTTGGAAAAATAAGAGAACGCATTAAAATTGCCGATGCTTCTTACCAAAGAGACAAAAATGATCTGGAACAGGAAAAATTCCAGCAGGAAATCCGTGTTTCTGCCGCTTATTTAAATCTGCTGGCTGCACAAAGGTTAAGCAAATCGCAACAGAAAAATCTCGATCGCGCTGTTACCTTTAAAAATACGGCCGTAATCAGGGCTAAAAACGGATTAATTGCAGGAGTAGATTCTTCTTTCGCAAAAGCCGAAGTTTCCAATGCCAAAATTGCGTTAACAAAAGCTAAAGATTTAGAGCAGGAACAGGCTAACCGTTTGGGGGTGTTAATGGGTTTAACCGCAACCTCATACGAATTAGATACTGCCTCAATTACGCGTATCCCTGGCAATCTGCTCGAAGATACAACAATCAAAAGCTCTCATCCGCTGTTAAAATTTTATCAAAACCGGGTAGATGTTAGCCAGCAACAGGTTAATTATTTCAAAAAATTATACTACCCCACGTTTAGCTTATTCGGTGTAATGCAGGGCCGAGGTTCGGGTTTCAGCCCAGGTTATGCCTTGGATCAGGCTGCTTATACTACCAGCTATGCCGATGGTATAAATCCTACCCGCGGAAACTATTTGATTGGCATAGGAATGACCTGGAATCTATCAACCCTTCTTAAAAACCGTCCGCAGGTACGTGCACAGGAATACATTAGCCAGGGTTTAAAAGAAGAATACAATCTTGTTGATCAACAACTAAAAGCACAATTGGCACTTGCAGAAACTAAGCTAACCAACGCTTTGGCCAATTACAGAGAAGCGCCTATTCAAGTAAAAGCAGCATCTGATGCTTATTTGCAAAAAAGTACACTCTACAAGAACGGACTTACCACTTTAGTAGATCTTACACAGGCGCTGTTTACGTTAAACCGTGCCGAAACAGATCGGGATATTGCCTTTACCAATGTTTGGCAGGCCTTATTGCTAAAATCAGCAGCACTTGGCAATTACGACATATTTATCAACGAATTTTAATCTGGCTACATAAATGAATTTAATACGTTTCGCACTCCGCAAGCCCATATCCATCTTAGTTTTAGTAGCTGGACTGTTCTTTTTCGGTATTGGAGCCATCAATCAGATCAAGGTTGATATTCTTCCGCAGATGAACCTTCCGGTAATTTATATTGCGCACCCCTTTGGTGGTTACACACCCGACCAAATGGAAGCTTATTTTGGTAAACAGTACGTTAATATCCTGCTTTTTGCAAACGGTATCAAAAGTATCGAAACCAAAAATACACAAGGTTTAATGTTAATGAAGCTAACCTATTACGAGGGCACCAACATGGCCCAGGCAGCTGCAGAGCTAAGTGCGCTATCTACAAGGGCACAGGCTATTTTCCCGCCAGGTTCGCAACCACCGTTCGTGATCCGTTTTGATGCTTCATCGCTTCCTGTTGGACAATTGGTATTAAGCAGCCCTATCCGCACCAACAACGAATTGCAGGATCTGGCCAATACGTATGTGCGCCCTAGTTTTTCAGCTATACCAGGTTTGCTTTCTCCTGCCCCTTTTGGAGGTAGTCCGAGAACGATAGAAATCAATGTAAATCCGTCACTTTTGCGTTCACACAACCTAACGGTAGACCAAGTGGTTGAAGCCATCAGGCTAAATAACCAGACCGCACCTTCAGGAAATGTGAGGATAGGCGATAAAAACTATATCACACCAACCAATTATACCATTAAAAAGGTTAAAGATTTTGAAAACATTCCCTTATTTAAGGGCAGCGTGCAAAACTTGCAGCTCCGCGATGTAGCAACGGTTAAAGATGGAGCCGATTTAGTAGCTGGTTATGCTTTAATCAACGGTAAACGCTCGGTATACTTAAGTATCGCTAAATCTGGAGATGCTTCTACCTGGGATGTGGTTAAAAACTTAAAGAAAAACCTGCCGAACATCCAAAATACCTTGCCAGAAGATGTTAAGCTTTCTTATGAGTTCGATCAGTCTGTTTATGTAATCAACGCCGTAAAAAGTCTGATCAGTGAAGGTGCAATCGGTGCGATATTGACAGGTTTGATGGTTTTACTTTTCCTGGGCGATAAACGTGCGGCATTGATTGTAATCCTCACCATTCCAACGTCTATAATTGCTGGTGTTTTGTTCCTGAAATTATTCGGACAAACGATCAACATTATGACACTGAGTGGATTGGCTTTAGCGATTGGTATTCTGGTAGATGAATCAACCGTAACGATAGAAAACATCCACCAGCATTTTGATATGGGCAAACCCAAGGCCCTGGCCATTTGGGATGCCTGTAAGGAAATCGCTTTCCCTAAACTGTTAATCCTGTTTTGTATCCTTGCTGTATTTGCACCGGCCTTTACCATGACAGGGATTCCAGGAGCATTATTCTTACCCTTGGCATTGGCAATCGGCTTTTCGATGGTGGTTTCCTTCCTGTTATCACAAACTTTCGTACCCATTATGGCCAATTGGCTAATGGTTGCACACCCTAAAAAAGGCAGTGAACATCACCCGGGCATTACACAAGATGAGGCTGATTTTGCAGCAACCGGCATTACACTCGAATCGGAGAAAGATACCTTGAATCAAAAAAGAGTACTGGTTGAACGTGAAGACTTTAGTGGCAATGGCAAAATTGGGTTCTTTGATCGGTTCCGGAACCGTTTTATGCGTTTCCTTGATCGGATATTGCCTTACCGAAAAGCTGTCGTTTTGATTTATTTGATCGTAATTATCGGTTTAGCCGCCATGTTACTGGCTAATATTGGCCGCGATGTTTTACCAAGAGTTAACTCAAGTCAGTTTCAGTTGCGTTTACGTGCGCCTGATGGAACACGTTTAGAACGTACCGAAGAAAAAGCGAATGTGGTTTTGGCTGAGCTCAAAAAAATGGTTGGCGAAGAACATATGGGTATATCATCCGTTTATGTTGGTCAGCACCCTGCCCAGTTTTCGGTAAACCCCATCTACCAGTTTATGGCAGGTCCGCATGAGGCTGTTTTCCAGGTGAGTTTAAAAGACTTCGAAGAAGATATGGATGATTTTAAAGATCAGTTCAGGGAGAAAATCAAAAAAGTTCTGCCTGATGTTAAACTTTCTTTCGAGCCGATAGAGCTAACGGATAAGGTATTGAGCCAAGGTTCTCCTACCCCTGTTGAAGTGCGTATTGCAGGCAAAAACAAAAAGCTGAATGAAAAATATGCCAATAAAATCCTCGCAGAATTGAAGGAAATCCCTTACATGCGCGATGTTCAGCTCGCACAGCCTATTAAATATCCATCGTTAAATATCGATATCGACAGGACCCGTGCAGCACAGATTGGGGTGGATATGGCCGATATTTCGAGATCATTAATTGCTTCAACTTCATCATCGCGTTATACGGATAAAAACATCTGGTTAGATGAAAAATCGGCTTTGCCTTATAGTGTTCAGGTTCAGGTACCGCTGAATCAAATGACCAGTAAGGATGATATTGGCGAAATTCCGTTATTAAAAAATTCGGCACGACCAGTTTTGAGTGATGTGGCGAAAATTACTGCCGATACCACGGCCGGCGAAAACGATAATATTGGTGCTATGCCTTTCCTATCGGTAACCGCAAACCTTTACCATACCGATCTGGGCGCAGCATCAAAAGATGTAGAAAAAGCTATTAAAAACGTTGGTGAACTGCCAAGGGGATTAAATGTTACCGCCATCGGTTTAAGTAAAGTGTTAACCGATACTTTAGACAGCCTACAATCTGGCTTATTTGTGGCTATTGTGGTAATTTTCTTGATGCTGGCCGCTAATTTCCAGTCTTTTAAAGTTCCATTGGTTATTTTAGCCACTGTACCAGCAGTTATTTTAGGCTCGTTATTGTTATTAACCATTACCGGATCAACCTTAAACCTGCAATCGTATATGGGGATTATCATGTCGGTCGGTGTATCTATCGCCAATGCGGTATTGCTCATCACCAATGCAGAGCAACTAAGAAAACACAATGGCAATGCGCTCGAATCGGCACGCGAAGCCGCAGCATTACGTTTACGTCCAATTATTATGACGAGTATTGCGATGATTGCGGGTATGTTGCCAATGGCCATCGGTCATGGTGAAGGTGGTGGAGCAGTTTCGCCCCTGGGCAGAGCTGTTATTGGTGGCTTATTAGCCTCAACATTCGCCGTACTCATTATATTGCCATTGGTATTTGCATGGGTTCAGGGAAAACAGACTACCGATTCAATGTCGCTTGATCCGGAAGACGAAGAAAGCATCCATTACATTAAAGGTTTACAAGAAAACGAATAAATCATCATCATCAATGAATACGAAGATATTTTCAGCAGGATTATTAAGTACAGGATTTTTGGTACTAACGGCCATGTATGGCTGTGGGCACTCCGAATCGAAAGTAACACCCAAGAAAGAAAAAGAAGCAGCTATAGCCACCTTCGATCTTAAAAAAGAAAAGCTATCTACCAAACTGAGTTTGCCGGGCGAATTAATTGCTTTGCAACAAGTTGATCTGTACGCCAAAGTAAGCAGCTTTGTAAAAACCCTAAAAGTTGATATCGGCTCAGAAGTAAGCAAAGGTCAATTATTGATGACTTTGGAAGCACCTGAAATGACCTCCCAACTGGCTGCAACACAGTCGCGGATAAAAGCACAGGAGGCGATTTATACTGCAAGCAAAGCCAACTATAACCGTTTATATGAAACCAGTAAAACCCCTGGAACGATCTCTACAAACGATTTAGACCAGGCTTTGGCGAAAAAAAATGCAGACCTTGCACAACTCGAAGCAGCAAAAGCGGCTTACAAAGAAGTGGGTTCAGTTCAGGATTATTTAACCATCAGGGCACCTTTCAGTGGCATTATTTCAGCAAGGAACGTGAATTTAGGCGCCTATGTTGGTCCAACAGGCAAAGGTTCTGATTTACCTTTATTTACTTTACAGGATCAGAAAAACCTGCGTTTGGCCGTTTCCATTCCAGAAGTTTATACCGGCTATTTAAAAGCTGGTGATGAGATTAGTTTTACGGTTAAATCTTTGCCTAGCCAGACCTTTAAGGCTAAAGTGAAACGTTTATCGGGCGCTTTAGATTTACGCTTACGTTCTGAACGCATTGAAATGGATGTACCAAATGCTTCGAAGGTTTTATTACCGGGCATGGTTGCTGAAGTGAACATTCCGCTTCCGGCCAATGCCAGTACCTTTATTATTTCCAAAAAAGCTTTATTGGATACCAGCGAAGGATTATTCGTGTTAAAAGTGGCCGATAACAAAGCGGTTAAAGTAGGCGTAAAAAAAGGCCGCGAAACCGACGATAAAGTAGAAGTTTTCGGCGATTTAGCAGAAGGTGACAAATTAGTGGCAGAACCGACCGAGGAAATGCACGAAGGAATGACGATTAAACCATAACTTTACCTGTATTAAGCACTTAAAATATGTTATCAAAAAATCAAGAGCTTTCTACCCTTCAAAAAAAGGAAACATTAGAGGATTTTTACAATAAATTAAAAATCACAAGGCCTGAAATCCCAACGCCAAGCTTAGGGATGATCAATGATATCGGGCACTTTAATGTTTTCAACCGGACTACTGTTTGCAGCAACGTACCATCTGTTTTTAGCCGCAGAGATTTCTATAAGATTTCGTTGATCATAGGCAATGGGATTTTGCATTACCCTGATGCACAGATTGAAATTAAAGGACGGGCATTACTATTTACCAATCCGAATATTCCATATTCTTGGGAAAGTACTTCGCCAAAACCTGCTGGTTTCTTCTGTTTGTTTACCGAGAATTTTATCCATAACCGTAACGAAACCCTCCGCGATTCTTTATTGTGGCGGATTAATGATAGCCCGGTAATCCACATTAACGAAGAACAGGAGGTAATCTTAACCGATATCTTTACTAAAATGATGAAAGAAATGGATGGAGATTATATCCATAAATACGACCTGTTAAGAAACTATGTGCAGCTTATTGTTCACGAAGCACTAAAGGTTAAACCTCAGGATGTTGTTTTTAAACAGAATAATGCATCCGCACGTTTAACTTCCTTGTTTATCGAATTATTGGAAAGGCAGTTCCCAATTGGCTCTACAGAGCATATTTTGGAGTTGAAAACAGCCCATGATTTCGCCTTCCGCCTGTTGGTGCATGTAAATCACTTAAACCATGCGGTAAAAGAAGTAACAGGCAAAACTACTTCTGAGCACATTTCGAGAAGGATAGCAACCGAAGCGGTGGCCTTACTAAAACATACCGAATGGAATATCGCACAGATTGCTTATTGCCTGGGTTTCGAATACCCGGCAAATTTTAACATATTTTTTAAACGTCAGATGCAATGTACCCCAAAAGGTTTTAGAGCAAATTGATCATAATCGTATTAAACCTAGTCGTTTAAATATCCGAAGCGCCAATCCTGAAATGAGGAAATGGCGCTTTTTTATTGACAAAAACTAAATGGTCCATCATCTCCGGTAATTTCGTCATTTCGACTGAAGCCAACCAGTTCTTCACCGGTAGCGGAATGGAGAAATCTATCAAATTAGATTTAGCTTCACTAAGCACTTCGTGGTTCTCAACTATACTGCGCTCCGTTCGAAATGACGAAACTAGGGGAAACAGGCTTAATAGCGAATTGTAGCATAGAAAAATCGTCATTTCGAACAAGCGTAACGAACCTGGAATCCATGGAGAGGGTCGTCACCCTGAACTTGTTTCAGGGTCTTATGAATAATGATTTTCAAAATAGATGCAGATCCCGATATAATAGAATCAGGACATCAGGACGCACCTTTGAATGAGAATCTCCTGTATTAGCAATTCCTTTTAATCTACCACAGCTACGTGATCGCCTTTATCGGCATCCAATACATATCCATAAGGATCAATGGCTATTTTTTTTGGTTTACGGCCAACAATAATTGAAAGTTTGGTTTTACGCTGGTTAATTTGAAGCTTCTGGGCGTATAAGGCTTTAGTATCAGGTCCCCAATCTGTTTTCAACTGATCAAAACAGGCCACATCCACCTCAAGATCAGGCAATTGTTTGTTGCTACCACTTAACCTTTCTGCATCAATTTCAAGATCAATTTTAAATTTTCCGCTACTCTGCTTTTTACAATTGATCACTTTAATACCCAAATCATATGTAACCACCTCATTAAAACAATCGGTGATAAACTTTTTATGCTTAGGCAAAGCTTCCTTTAAAATCGCATTAACCAGATCCCTTGCTGTAGCTTTTGGTTTCGGGTTTTCATGATCGGTAATAAGCTGACTTAATATTGTATTGAATTTCTGCTCCCCTAATAACTCCTTTACCGCATACATCGTTAATCCTCCTTTTTGGTAATGTACATAAGGCTGATCTAAAGTTTTGGCCAAGGGTAGCTCCTTTTCGTTATTATTCCGGTTTAAAAAGTAGAGGTTATTATCGTAAGCCAAATATTTCCTCAAATACATTTTGCCAAAAGCCTTTTCTATCAGCACATTTTCGGTGTATTTAGCCAGCGATTCGGTGAGCATGGCATAACCTGCACCATCTGCAGGAGCCAATATATTTGCCCACCATTGGTGTGCAGTTTCGTGTGCAGTGATGGCATAACTTTGATCAATAGCACCTTTCTGACTATAATTTCCCAGGAAATTAATGTTCTCTGCACTGAAAACTACTCCGGGGTAAGCTGTTGCAGCACCTTTATATTGAGGAATCTCGGCAATAGTTAATTGTTTAAATGGATATTTAACAAAATTCATATTACCATACTCCAAGGCATCTTTTACGCCTCTAAATATACTTTTCAAGTTATACTCTTGTCCTGGTTGATAATAGATACTTAAATCTATCCCCTTATACTTTTCCTTTTTTACCGCATATTTTGCACTACTTAAGGCAAACATAAAATTTATCGGAGTAGAAGTATTGTACTTAAAATACCTTCGGTTATTGGCCATCCAGTTTTTTTGCAATTCACTAACGGTAATCACCTGCTGATCTACATCCGTAGAAATGACCGTTTCTAAATCGATCAGTTCATAAGTATTGTTAAAATTAGGCTTGCTGGCTATTTCGGCTAAACCTGCTTTTTTCCTGGCCCGTTTATCTTCAGTCTCAAAGTTATAGCAATAACCAAATTGAGGTACAATTTTCTCCAGTTCAATATAGGTCCCATTTTTTACAATCGAGTTTTCGCTATTAAAGGGAATAAATCCAGAGCGGATTACATCAATTGAAAAATTCATCATTATTTCTTCGTTAGGGTGCAATGGTACTTTTAAAGTGATAAACTGTTGATTAAATACTTCATCTCTTTCGCTTTTTTCACTTCCTTTAATGGTTATAGAAAATGAATTTACAGCAGGGCTTACATAGGTCCATATTTTGGCAATAGGCAATTTTGATTCATTTTTTAGGCGATATGTACCTTTAATGGTATATTTTCCTTCGTTAGGATATAAATCTACATTGGTTTTAACAGCTTTAATTACTGGTTGGGGCAGGCCTGCCAGCGCTTTATATTTCTGCTCGTAAGCCAGGCTCCAATCTAACCGCTCCTGTTTATTTTTATATTTACCGGCGATATTGGTTTGATGATAAATAAATGCCCCACAGAAAACCCACATTAGCAATGCTAAAACCGTAATCCATTTATATTGTTTAAAAGCCAAACCTACTAACGCGAATCTCGCTTTAGTCTTAATTTCAACCGAACGCTGCCACAGCCCAATGGTTAAAACTGCAACAACTATTACAAAAGCCGACCAATACAGCATGTACCAGTTAAATGCGCTGGCATAATATCCAAAACCGTTAAAATAAGAATGTAATAAATCAGGTACTGTTGCAAATCGGAAAAGATAATGTTCAAGACCGAAGCGCTCCGCATATGAGATTAAGAAAACGACTACCATACTCAGTAACATGCCGAGATATTTGTTCGCACTCAAATTCTGGATAAAAATTATAAGTACCACAAAAAGCAACAAAGGGAATGCACTGTAATAGTACAACGATAAATATAGGGGCAATTCGATCTGAAAATAGCCATGAGTAAGCTGCAGAACAATACCAATCCCAATATTTAAAGTGACGAGGATGAAAACCAGCGCAAAAAGACTCAGGGTTTTTGCCATCCATAAAGCTGAATTCTGAACAGGTGTACTGTAAATCAACGAATGAATATTTACTGCTTTTTCTCTGCTTATGGCTTCTGCTGCGTAAAAAATAATCAGGATCAGTCCGAATTTTATTGAACGTATTTCTTCGATGATAATGCCTGTTGCCGGATAGCTATGAATACCATAAACACCACTGAATAGCTCATCTTTTAACTCTACCCCGAATATAAAAACCCACAACAAGAGCATTACCATAATAGGGATGTTTTTAAACAGGAATATCATTTCGAGTTTAAGCTGCGCGAAAAACGTGTTCACATGATAACGAAAGCCATTTGACAATACGGCTAAAGCACGATAAGGGATTAATTTAATCTGTTCTACTTTGATTGCTTTAATTTTTACCTGTCGCTGTTGCTGCAAGCGGAAATTGAATAAACGATAGGTTATCAGCATTAGCAAAGCAGTAAAACCAAGCCACAGCAGCCTGTTGAGTAAAAATGCGCCGTCTAACGGGAATAATTGTTGATTGCGCTGTAGATCGGTCCAGGTTCTGGTTTCGCCAAAAAACGAGGCTAATGCAAAAGGATCTAAAAGTATAGGTAAAATATGGGGACTACTTGCTTTCATTGTTGAGGTGGCCAGCAATGGCGAATTGCCAAATATCGAAGCAAGCATATACAAAATGTAAATCAACACACCTACCACATAAATTGCCCTTACATTTTTGGTTAATATGGCAGTACAGAATAAAATACCTGCAGCGAACAGCACATTAGGTAATGCAAAAACTAAAAGTGGCTGTAAAAAATAAGTGATACAAAACACACCTAACCGATCGGCATCGATAAAGAAAGTGCCAACGTAAATACCCAAGGCCACCAGCACGAGTAAACTAAAAGCTGAAATGATGAGGCCTAAAAACCTTACGGCAAAATAAGGGAGTTTTTTGATCGAAGTAGTAAAAACAACTGCTTCCATTTTATGCATACTGTCCCTCAGCACCACATTAGCACTAAATAAGGTGCCAGAAAAGATAGAGAAAAGCGAAAGCAGGGCGATGATGTTGGTGATGACATATGGCGAATTTTTATGCACGTCTTCCGAGCCAAACCCACCTTGTACCGCACAGAAATACCCGAGAATAAAAAATAAAAGAGCGGCCACTTTGAACGATATCTGCCCGAAATGGTATTTCAGTTCAAATTTTAGTAAATCTATAATCATAACCTAGCCTCCGGATTTTGATTGGCAGAGCCGAATAATGAAGAAAAATATACCTCTTCCAAACTGGGATAAACCGCTTCGAAACCTGGTACAGGACATTCATCAGCCAGCACGAAAATGTGAAGCTTACCCAAAATAATTTTCGTAGAAATTACATTAAAAACGGATGAATATTGTGCCAGATCTGCCTTATCGATTACCCTTCGCCAGATTTTTCCATCTAACTTTTGGGTTAAGTCTGAAGGTTTGCCTTGTAAAATCAACTTCCCATTGGCCATCACGGCCATTTCAGCACAAAGGTCGTTCACATCCTCTACAATGTGAGTGGATAAGATAACCACACGGTTGGCACCAATTTCACTTAACAGATCATGGAACCTGTTCCTTTCCTGCGGATCAAGACCTGCGGTGGGCTCATCAACAATAATTAACTGTGGGTTGCCCAGTAAAGCTTGCGCAATGCCGAAACGCTGTCGCATACCACCAGAAAAGGTGCTAACAGACCTTTTTCTTACTTCAAATAAATTGGTCTGTTGCAGAAGAGAAGTCACTTGTTCTTTTCTTTCATTTTTATGCTGCAGGCCTTTTAACACAGCCAGGTGGTTTAACAGATCAAGCGCTGAAATTTTAGGATATACACCAAAATCCTGCGGCAAATAACCAAGATTATTCCGCATTTCCTGCGGATTTTGCAGCACATCATTTCCATCAAAATGAACCTGACCGGCGTCTGGCAGCTGTAAGGTTGCAAGTGTGCGCATAAGCGACGATTTGCCTGCGCCATTTGGCCCCAATAAGCCAAACATACCGTTAGCGATATTTAATGTAACCTCATCAAGGGCCTTTACCCCGTTTTGATAAGATTTTGTAAGTTGCTGTATTTTAAGCCGTACCATATTAATTAATATAAGATGGACGCAAATTAGACAGGCAAAACCACAGCAGATAATTTAAGTGACCAAGGCATTTAAAATGATGATGAAAGTATTAAATAGGGTTAAAATTCCTTTCATCATCAAAAACGTGCCTTTCATCAAAATGGATCGTCATCCGATAGCTATCCGATGACGATTCTCGCAGCCTATCACCGCAAAAAAGCTCCTCTTTCATCTATTTTGATTTTTTACACAATAAATTATCCCTCAGGATGACATCTTTTTTAAACGTTCCTCAAAATAAAACTATAAATGGTCTGTGGAGACACAGACCATGGAACTAAACGACGTTCATCATCAAAAACGTGCCTTTCATCATCTAAATTTTATGTGAACTTCAAACTTTCATAACTTTAAAGATTATTGAAAGCTTAGTCACGCTGATATTGTCAGGCTGAGCGGAGTCGAAGCCCTCATACAATTAGATCAATCAAAAAAGATTGTCCTTCGACTAAGCTCTCCACAGGAGTCCTTTGGACAGGGTGACATCTTTTTAAATAATATTATCCTATTTAACAAAATGCTCAGTACAAAAAATTTCAGCTACAACTATAAATACCAGGATTTTTTCATATTTGTTGGCCTTTTGTTGTGGATAGCCATTTTTAACACCTACAACTTAACTACCAATATTTGGTTTACCTATGCCAGCTGTATTTTGGCTTTGGGTTTCTGTTTGCTCCCTGTACTTATTTTTTCTTTTGTTAAAACCAGATTAAAAAACACCTTAAATAAAAAGCAATATGTTGTTTACTGGTGCACTTGCTTCTTCATCCTGCTTCCGCTTTTTACCGACATTGCATTTTACCTGCAAATTGCGAAGCTTGACAATGCTGTTTTTATTTCAACAGCTTTGGCGGCAGTCGCCCTCGAAATCATGTTGATTGCCAATCAGTATTACCAGAAAAAAGTGCAGCACATTAAATGGATCAAAAAAATCGGTCTGGAAAATGCCGTCCTCATTACCATCATTCTACTCGCTGCAACCATTTCGGTAATGGCCGTTTCGAGTTTAGATAATCCGATTTACCAAAGAAAGGGTTTCCGTTTGGTTGGTTTCGAATTCGACAGTAAACTGTTGTTGTTCAATTTTGGGACATTTTTAAGCTTCTTTTCACAATTCCTGATCATGTATTTATGCGGATACCTGCTTTTTCTGATCAATAGCCGTTTACTCGTATCTAAAATCCTTAAAGAGAAGGGTTTGTTCATTTACCTTTTAACACTTTCGGCCATCATTGCTGTTCTTTATCCCTTATTGGCCCAATTGTTAATTTCGCTGCCCATTAACACGGTTTTTGGCAGGAGTATATTCGTACCCAATCCTTTCGAATTGGAAAATGCTTTCGGTGCCTTTGCCATCATGCTCATCAGTTTGCCGGTGGTTTTGGCGTTGCAATGGGGGAAACAGAACAATAGAATTCTCTCTTTAGAAAAGGAAAAATCGCAAACTGAACTCGATTTACTAAAACAACAGCTTAACCCACATTTTTTCTTTAATACGCTTAACAACCTTTATGCATTAAGCTTGCAAAAATCGGATAAAACACCGGAAAGTATTTTGCAACTATCAGAACTGATGCGTTATACGATTTACAAAGGGCAGGAAAAAACAGTTAAACTTTTGCAGGAGTTAAATTATATTGATGATTACATTCAATTGCAACAAATCCGTTTACAAAAAAACTTAAATTTTGAATTTAATAAACAAGTTAAAAATGATCAGGTAGATATTGCGCCCCTCTTACTAATCGTGCTTATCGAAAATGCATTTAAACATGGTATAGAACCTGCGGATGATACTGCCAGTTTGAAACTATCATTAATCAGCAATAATACCACGCTTATTTTCAATTGCGAGAACTCCTTCGACCCTGAAGAAGTAAAGGGAATTAAAGGAATTGGGATTGATAATTTGAGAAAAAGACTCGAATTGCTTTATCCTAACCGTTATACATTGGAAATTACCACCATTGCTAATATCTTTAAGGCAGAACTCAAACTCCAGTTAACATGAGCTTACGTTGCTTAATAGTAGATGATGAACCTCTTGCACACGGTGTAATAACCGAGTATGCGAAAGATATTCCCTTTATTAACATAGTTGGTGATTGTTACCGGGCTACAGCGGCCCTAGATTTTTTGAATAAACAGCAGGTGGATTTAATTTTCCTGGATATTCGGATGCCAAAACTAAACGGCCTGGATTTTTTGAGAACCTTACCGCATAAACCGCTTGTAATTATTACCTCGGCATACGAAGAATACGCTTTAGAGAGTTTTGATCTGGCCGTTTGCGATTACCTGTTAAAACCCTTCCGGTTCGACCGTTTTTTAAAAGCCGTTAACCGGGCGCTGGAATTGTACAACCTTAAAAAACAAACTGCTGGCCCTATTGAAATCGAAAAAGCAGAGACCAAAAGCGATGGGCAAATCTCCATTAAAGCAGACAAAAAGCACATCCTGGTAAAAACCGAAGAAATACAATATTTAGAAAGCCTGGGTAATTATGTTAAGGTTTGGAAAAACGGTGATTTTCTACTAACGCCCAGAACATTGGCCAGTTTTGAAGATCAGTTACCAGCCGATTATTTTATCCGGATCCATAAATCTTTTATTCTCAACAAAAAATACGTAGATTATTTAGAAGGTAACACCATTGTGCTCAAAAACGGTCAGGAGGTTCCTATCGGTAAAAATTATAAGGGCACAATTAAACAATTGCTTAATATTGGAGACTAGCGTTTAACCAATTTTAAGCCATCCTGTGATACTCATCCTTTGTTTATGGGTGAGCAAAACCTCGTGAGCCAGATCCGAACTTTTAAAGAAAACACTTTTGCCGTTATTGGGCGAAATATGCTGTTCCTCATTAACATGATAAATGCACAGCTCTCCTCCATCTTCTGTTTTCCAATCGGCATTTAAATACAGAATCATCGAGTATTGTCTGCTCCCGTTGTTATGAAACTGATCGATATGTTTTTTGTAGAACGTGCCCGATTCGTAAAGTGTATAATGAAATTCGTAGCCGGTGATCCCCGTATAACAGGTACGGTTTAAATAAACCACAAATTCGTCCATCAGATCGAAGAAATCATTTTCGTATTGGTTATTATGCTTTCTGTCTAACCAGTAAATCACGTCGCTTCTAATCAACTTGTTTTGATTCACAACCGTATCGTTACCTACGCCAGCATTTAAAAGCTTTTTGTTTTCAAATAACCCGATGAGGTTATCTTTAAGATGGGCCGCTAAAGAAACACTTAAAAAGTTTTCTGCTATACCCACTTTATCTTCGATAAAACTATCGATAAGGCAATCAAATATTTTTTCCAATAGATTGTATTAATCTTAAAACGATATGCCTAAGTTGGGAAAGGTAGTCTTATTTAACGGTTAAGATGTCATTTCTAAAATTTATATTTGAAACCCCAAAGCGCTACTTATGCAAAATATATTCCCGGCACAATACTCTACCTTATCAGCCGCTGCCCTAAAAGATCATTTAATTGAAGCATATCAGTTAGATCCATCTACAACCTGCCGATTACTCATCAGAAATGTAAGCGACACCTATATTCTGGAAAATGAACGCCAGAAATATATCTTCAAAATCTACCGCGATGCACACCGTAAACGCAATGAAATTGAAGCTGAAGTAGAATTGCTCAATATTTTAAAAGCAAATGAAAATTCGGTTTCCTACCCTATAACTGATGTAAATGGGAAACAAATTCAACAGTTTAATGCCATTGAAGGTTTAAGAAACGGCGTACTGTTTTCTTTTGCTGAAGGAAAAGTGATTTTGGATCTGGAAAACGCACACCTTATCCAATTGGGACAAGACATTGCTAAATTACACCAAACTACTGCTTCAATTAAGCTCAGTAATCCACGTCCAGTATTCAACTTTGAAACAACTTTATTTGAGCCTTTGCGAGATTTAAAACCTCATTTTACAGAAATGCCTGAAGAATTTGAATACCTGACCAACATTGCCAATAAAGTGGTAAAAAAATTCGAGGGATTTGATACTTCAAAGTTCAGCTATGGTTATTGCCATTATGATTTTTTTCCAAAGAATTTCCATTTTGATGAAGCGGGAAAAATTACCTTTTTTGACTTCGATTTTGCAGGTGAGGGCTACCTGATTAACGATTTAATGTCGTTCCTTAATCATTATTTTTTCCATCAACTCAATAATTTAATGTCAAAAGAACGGGCAGAAGAGGATTTTAATATCTTTTTAAATGCTTATCAAAAAGTACGGCCCTTAACTGACGATGAACTAAAAGCCATTCCCTATCTCGGGATTACCTTTCATATTTTCTTCCTGAAATTCTTTTATGATAATTACGATGATTGGTCGAATGCCTTTTTAACCCCTCGATATACGAAACACCGTGTAATGTTGATTAAAAAATGGGAAGAAATGTATTGTAACTTTTAGGCAATGCTACCTCAAATCTCAACATCCTTGTTTATCTTGTATGGTAATTCAAAATCAATAAGATGGATCAGAAAATAATCAACCTGTACGATGAGTACACCCATAGTCAGGTAAGCAGAAAAGATTTTATGAGAAAACTGGCTATCCTGGCGGGCAGCACAGCATTAGCGATGACTATTCTGCCCATGCTAGAGAATAATTATGCCGCTGCAGCAGATTTTAACAGTGATGATATCGAAGTTGAAAATATTACCTACACTGGTGTTGATGGTGAAATGAAAGCAGTACTGGCCAAGCCAAAAGGCAAAAAGAACTTAGGTTGCGTACTGGTTATTCATGAAAACAGGGGCTTAAATCCACATATTATTGATGTAACCAAACGTATTGCTGCAGAAGGTTTCCTGGCCCTTGGTGTTGATGCCCTTTCGCCGTTTGGTGGAACCCCGACGGATGAAGATAAGGGACGTGAGTTGATCGGCAAATTAGATCCCCAAAAAAATCTACAGAATTATTTAAAAGCATTGGACTATTTACGCAATAGAAAAGACGGAAATGGTAAAGTAGGTTGTGTTGGCTTTTGCTGGGGAGGTGGAATGGCCAATAAATTAGCAGTTAACGATCCTAAATTGCAGGCAGCTGTTGCTTATTACGGCGCGCAGGCCAATGTGGCAGATGTTCCTAAAATTAAAGCGAGTTTAATGCTGCACTATGGCGGCCTGGATGAACGCATTAATGCCGGAATCCCAGCTTATGAGCAAGCTTTAAAAGACAATAAAATTGATTACAAAATTTACATCTACGATGGTGTAAACCATGCCTTTAACAACAATACCTCACCTACGAGGTATAACGAAGCCGCAGCAAAACTGGCCTGGAGCAGAACAATCGACCTGTTTAAACAGAAATTGGCGGTGTTAACGCGGTAGTAATTCCTAGAACCGTCATTTCGAGCGGAGCGCAGCGAAGCCGAGAAATCTTTAAAAGATGCTATAAAGCTATGGATACAGATTTCTCCACTACGGTCGAAATGACGATTTATCTATAGAGATTTACGTAGAATGGAAAAAACCAACCTAAAACAAATCCGTCTTCAGCATGGTCTTCAAAATATTCGATTGTACATCGAAATTATTGAGGTGGTTTAGGAAATTAATGTCCGATATTTTACTGTAACTATCTTCTAATAAATCAATAACCTCATTAGGAATTGCGGTTTTTAAAACCGCAGCATTACTTTTCAACTTATCGTTTTTATATTGCAGCTCTTGTACAATCCGTTCCCGTTCTGAAAGATTATTAGACATATCCAAATCTTTTAAAATAGTTAAATCGCAGAACAAGAACAGGTTTCTGCTTGGAAAAAACAGGTAATAACTGTCTATATCCAAAAATTTATATACTTCAATTACCAGTTCACCCGATTTTAAACCAATATAAAATTCGGTCCGAAAATCGTACTTACACAATTTGCCCATCAGTTTTTTTTCGATGGTTGCATAAACATTGGTATACACCTGTTTGCTTTGAAAATCAATCAGTTTGGCAAATTGATCGGTGCTGAGATCGAAATAAAAATCGTTGGCGTATCTGGAACTAAAAACGTTGATGTTTTTGGAGAAGGGGAAATCGGAGCTTAGTTCAGACAATACACTGAATAACTTCCGTAGTGATAAGTTAACTTTAAGCGATTGCTTCTGTTTATCCTGCTGAAAACTTTTCTGATCAACAAGCGCACTTGCCATGCGGTCGATCAGCTCTTCATTCAGGTCAATTTCATCGTAAATGAGCGATACGTTTTTCTCATTGCTCTTTTTGATTTTTTTGAGCAGTTCGATCACACTATCGGTAAACTGAAGATGGAAAAGATCTAATTTTTCGATCTCTAATTCTTCGTTGTTGGCAAAAAGTTGATGAATAACCTGGCTTCTTAAATAAATTTTATAAATCACCTCATCATCAAAAAACACAGAGAGCAACTGTAAACGGTTGATCTCTGCGCTTGATTTTTTGATAATATTTAAACGGTATTCATCCATATTTTAATTAACTCACCCTCGTAACGTTCTTTTTCAACTCTGTTTCCAAAGTTTTAAGTTCGCCATCCAACACCCTTCTGCTCTGTGCACCCGCTTCATGGATCTGTTTAACCTCATTAAGCGTTTCAATCAACGATGAAGTGGTTCGTTTCAAGGTTTCCAAAGATACTACTGTTTTTTCATTCTCTTTGGCTACATCGATACTGTTTTGTTTCAGCATCTCTGCATTTTTCTGCAAAATGGTATTGGTGGTGTCCGAAATTTTCTTCTGCATCTCTACATTGGCTTTTTGCCTTTGTAAAGCAACAGCAATAGTCAATTGGTTTTTCCACACCGGAATGGTTGTAGATACAATCGACTGCGCTTTTTCTGCAATTGAAGTGTTGTTGTTCTGTACCACACGAATTTGCGCCAAAGATTGCAACATAATGAAGCGGACAATCTTCATATCAGCCAGTCTTTTATCCAAACGGCTAATGAAATCCCTTAAATCGGCAATTTCATAATCCTGGTAATCGGCAGGCCGGCCTTCCATCTCAGCAAGTTTGATGCTCAGCTCGTTGTATTTCATCTGTCCGGCAATAATCAGTTCCTCCATTTGGTGGATGTAACCTACATTGCTATCGAACATGGTTTGCAGCGAACTGTTATCTTTAATGGAGTTTAATCTTCCAGCTTTAATTTTGTTGGTGATTTTATCAATATTGTTCACCACAACATCATACTTCTGGAAAAGTTTTTTCACATCAACAACCAGGCTCTTTAAAAACGGGATTTTTGAAATAAAGTTTTTAAACGCACTTTGCTCCAATTCTGAAACATCGATATAATTCAGTTCGGTAAGCAGTTCGTTAATTAAACCGCCCACTTCACCACTGTTATAGGTCCGTACCGACGATAAAAACTCGTTACTGTATTTCTCCATTGAGTTTTGGGCATCGCTCCCGTAATTCAGGATAGAATTTACATCTGATGGTTCTAACGATTTTCCAATCTCATTGTATTTAAGCGTTTCCTCTGAGGTTATTTTCTCGAGATCCACATTGCCATCTTTATCCAGTTTAACCGGAGTAAGGGCTTGGGTAACGTTTGGGTTGGTTTCCATAGTTTGATTAATTACCAGCTTTACGGCCTATAAATAGTTTTGAGTTACGGTTTTAACGGTATCTTCGAGTTTTTTATCTTTGGTTGGTTCGCCAATGGCATTAAATTTCCATTCGCCGTTTTTCTTGTAAAAAACGCCCATTACCATCGATACATGACCAGCGAAGTTTGCACCATTAGCAATATCAAATTTAGCAAAAACCTCGTTAACACGCTTAGTCGTACCTTCATAAATGCGGATGGAAGCAAAAGGAATAGTACCAAAATCATGGCCCCTAAAACTATTCAATACAAAGGCAACATAGTTTACATTGGCATCCAGCTGAGAGAAATCAAGCGTGATGATCTCATTATCTAATCCATCATCGCCGCCCATATCGCCGGTTAAATCATCGCCACTATGTTTTACAGAACCGTTTTTAGATTTTAGGTTACCGAAATAAACGACCTCTAAAAGTTGTTTGTTTTCGTTGTATAATGCACAGCTTCCATCTAAATCTACCGCTTCTTTTGATGATCCGAAACCGAACAGGCCTTTCTTTTCGATTGCCCCCCAGTTAATACCTACACAAACATTCTGAAGTTTGCTACCATTACTTTTTTCTAGACTGATACGCTGTCCTTTTTGAAGATTGATTGCCATAATATTATTGATATTTGTTTAAATAATCCTGTAAACCACCTTTCATACCTACGCCAACGGCTTCAAATTTCCATTTGCCTTCGCGTTTGTAAATCCTTCCAAATTCTACTGCAGTTTCGATAGAAAAATCTTCTTCTAATTCGTATTTTAAGATCACCTCATTTGTTACGGCATCAAAAATACGGATGAAAGAATTTCTAACCTGACCAAAATTTTGTCTTCTGTTATCAGCATCGTGGATGGTTACTACAATACAGATTTCGTTTACTTTAGCATCAGCTTTGGTTAAATCAATTTTGATCTGTTCATCATCTCCATCGCCATCACCAGTTAAGTTATCACCTGTATGTTCTACCGAACCATCCGGAGAAACCAAATTATTGTAGAATACAAAGTTTTCGTCTGAAATCAGTTTCTTCTGATCGTTTAGTATAAAAATTGAAGCATCTAAATCGAATGCAGAACCTGTTGAAGAGCTGTTGGTATCCCAACCTAAACCTATTGTAAATTTAGGAGCATCGATATTTTCTCTTTGCCCCTTTTGCAAATTAATAGCCATATTTAAATTAATTTATAATTATTGTTTTTGATATAGTCTTTAATAAGATGTAAATTTTTAGCGTACGCCTCTATCGTATGGTAATTATTCCCCAAGGATAGATCGTAAAGCTGGTTGATAAAATCGGTACTTCTACGTTCTAAAAATAGATTAAAACTGCTAGAAGTCGTATTTAAAATGTATTTTACAATACGGGTATTAAACCTGAAATTGCCGCTATCAATAATTTCTTCCAGATCAAAAATAGATTTTATCTGATGGTAATTCAGAAAATTTTCTACATTGGGATGGATATTCTTATTCACCAGTTCGGCGAAATAAAGCATATGCATTTCGTTCTTTAAACCATATTCCTTAGCCATTTTTAAGATCATCCGCTCATGACTTCCGGTAATTCGGATATCGTCCAGAAATAAAAGTGTTTTACCCGCGAGAAAATCTTTATCGATATGGAATGAATCATTTCCGATCAACAATAGCCTTTCTTCGGCACTTAATTCGCCGTAATCTTCTTTATAGGTAATGGTTCTGTGCACTTTGGTTTCCTGTACTGCCAAACCACCATTTTCGACCAGCCAACGGTTAAGTTGGCAAACGAAATAGTTTTTCATGGCAAAGGTTGCCGTTGGAATAAAACTATAAGGACTAGAAATAACCACAATCTGGTCGGTAATTACATTATCGGCCAGATAATAGCGGATAAAGCCATCGGCAAGATCTTTTCCGAAAGATCGGGCCACCAGGTCATCGCCAAATTTAAAACGGCTATAATCGTCGGCACTAAAGCCAAAATCGACGGTATTGTCTATTTTATGAAGTGAGAAATTATACGGTATCATAGAGTAGGTTTGAGATAGATAGGTGATTGGAATTGATGAGCATACTGTTAATGCCCACTGCTTCTGCCCCACGAACATCAGCATGCGGGTTATCGCCAACATGGATTACATCTTTTAGCATTAACTCCGGATGTTTTTCCCTGTCGATGCGATCTAACATCAGCTGAAAAAATCCGGTATTGGGTTTAGACATCCGTACTTCATCAGAATACAGTTGAAAATCGATAAACTGATCGATACCCAAATGATTGATTACTTTTTTTAGGGTTTTCCCTTTTATAAAACCAGTATTGCTTAAAATATTGGTCGAACTTAAACCTGTTGATTTAAGCTTTTCCAGTACGGTTAAAGAACTATCGCTATATAGCAAAGGCATGTGGGTAAAAACCAGTTGTTCCATGTGGTGATCAATCTCCTGCAGATCCACATCATGGAAATTGAAATCGTAATCGTTAATCATACTGATGATCATTAAATACATTTCATCAGCATCTACATTTTTCCCTGTCCGCTCGTTAATGGCATTTACCATTAAATCTACCTGACGAAAAACAACAGCAATTTCTGCTAAATTTTTATGCTTAGTATTAAATTTCTGGTAAAAATACCGTGTTCGCTCTTGCTTGTACGCTGGATTAGATTTAATCAGCGTTAACCAAAGATCGAATGAGTAATGTTTGTAAAAAGCCATTGCACCCTGTTTTCTAATCTGTTTTATAAAATCTAATATTACAAATTTGATTGCAAGATCAGAACCGTTTGATTGTAAGATTTATCACAGATAAGCCCTACAACTTAAGATTTATCCAAAACCTTTTCGGCATCGTCTGAAATGATGATATCGCTTTTGTGTTTTTTGGGATAGTTAAACAATAATGACGTTAATACGGGTATAATGAAAATGGCTACCGTAAAAATAGAGACAAAAAGATCTGTTTTTTCACCTTCGATAGCGTGAGAAATAGGCGATTCGGGATAGAAATGTGTTACTAATGATGAAGTAAGTTTAATTCCTAAAACAGCAATTACGATGAATGCTATCGTTTCTAAAAAGGTAAATTTCTCCATCAGTTTAACAAAAGCCTGTGCTACAAAACGCATAGCCAAAATCCCGATAAAAACACCAATATAGATTAACCAGATATGATCGGTAAAAGCCACAGCAGCAAAAACATTATCGATAGAGAAGGCCAGATCCATTACCTCTACTAAAGCTACCGTTGCCCAAAAATTCCCCATTAAGCCAACAGTAGATTTATAAATCCAGCTTTTGCTTTTGTCTACTTCCTCTTCTTCTTCCTTGCCTTTATTGTTCTTTTTTCTAAAATAATCGAAAGCCAGATATAGCAGATATAAACCGCCAAGTGGTTTCAACCACCAGATTTTAACTAGCCATGCAGCCAGGAACAAACAGATCCCCCTAAAAACATAAGCACCGATAATGCCATATTTTAAAGCTTTTTCTCTTTGCGATTTTGGCAGATCCATTACCATAGTAGCCAAAACAGCAGCATTATCAACCGAAAGCAAACTTTCGATCACAATTAAATTCAAAATAATTAATAGTCCGGCCTGTATATCGTCACCTAAAATCGTGTGCAAAAAATCCATTGAGCGAGTGTGTATGTTTTAAATTAAAGTTTTAGTTGACAGCAAAGAAACAAAATTTTATCAATCCCGATGCTTCAATCTTTTTTATTTATTGAATCGTTTTACTGATTAGATACCTAATCAATACAACTGTTACGTAATGGGGCTGAAATTTTATTTGTTGATCTCCAATTGATAGATATTCCCCTTCTCTCCTGCCAGAACAATCTGTTTGCCTTTTTTGGCTTGTTGAACGGCATTAAAACTTTTATCAGAAATATGTTTCCAGTTTTGGCCGCCATCAGTAGAAATGTCTGTTCCTGAAGTACCTGTAGCAATTAAGGTTTTAGCATTAATATAGGTTACGCCCGATCGGAAGCCCGAAACCGGGGTGGCTGGTTTTTGCCAGGTTTTGCCTCCATCGCTCGTTAAAAGCACATTATTCGCATTTTCTTTATCTTTTAGGTAGTTGCCGCCAACGGTTACACCGGTTTTTTCATTCAAAAAATCGATGGAAAAAGGACCTGTACTATTTTCGCCCTGTAAAATGGGGCATTTAAATACTTGCCAGTTTTGTCCATAATCTGGAGAAAAGTAAATATTGGATACCGTTCCACCTGTTGCAATCCAGGTTTTACCACCAGGTAATGTTTTAATGGTTGTGCCGCTGGCTGCAAAACTCGCTTCACCTTTTGTTAATTTGGTTTTGAACTTTGCAGAAATATCCTGCCAGCTTTTACCTGCGTCTACGGTTTTAAGCAGCTGCATTTTATCGTTTATGGGATCGCCGAAAATGATTCCTTTATTTTTATCCCAGAAACTTAGGCCGTCTAAAAATATGGCAGAATCTACATTTTTATAATTTTCTGTCCAGGTTTCGCCACCATCTACGGTTTTCAGAATGTATGCCGGAGAGGCAATGCCCACAATAATGGCCTGCTTATCATCGAAAGCTTCAATATCCCTGAAATCGATTTTTTCGTAGCCTTTTGGTTTTAACCATTTCCAGGTTATACCGCCATCAGTTGTTTTACCTACCGATCCATTACTACCACTTACCCAGGTAACCCGATCTGATACTACACTTAACCCGCGTAAACTGGTTTTGGTATTTTCATTCAAAGGTTTAAAGGAATAGTTCTGTGCAGTGCAAAAAAAAGGTGCCATTAAAAGGCACCATAAAATTTTCTTCATGTATATGTTATTTAACCCGTCTAAAAGTTTCAGATCTGCCTAAAAGTGAAATACCTATATAACCGCGAACATTTAACACATCATTACCTGCTAAAGTCATATTACAGCTATACGTTTTGCCTTTTTTCGGATCGTAAATCGTTCCATCTGTCCATTTACCATCATCGTATTTAAAGTCTTTAAGTATTTCCAGATTTAATAAAGCGCGTTTCTGCAGCTTTTCGTCTGGGTTTTTCGCATCTAATTTAGGTTTACCATTTAAATTGGGTTCCTTCATCCAGGCTAATTTTCCATAATATTTATCGCCTTTTTTATAAATTTCTATTTGCCCTTCGCCTGATGGATTAAGCCATTTGCCTACAATAGCATCTTTGTTCTGTGCAAATGCAGAAAACGATACTGCCACCAAAAACAGCATTAAAAATGGTAACTTTCTCATATTTTTTATTTCTAGTTAGTTTTTAAAGATAATAATTAGACTTTATATCAAAACACTAAATAAAGAGAAAAAGTACGAGAAAGTTTGAAAATCCTAAAATTTACTTTGAAACGATCGGTAGATACTTGGCACGGTACGCGTAAAACAGGAATAAGTTAAATAGGAGCATTACTGCAACCATTGGTAAATCTTTCGGACCTAAAAATGCATGGTAAAGAAAAATGTTTAAGGTAACCGGGAAAATTATGAGTGCGGCTAATGGTGCTGTACGGCCAATAAGCAATAGTATACCGCCAACCAGTTCGGTTATTTTGATCAACGGAAAAAGGTACACAGATGCCATCAAGCCAGTCATAAAACTAGTTTGTGCCGCTGTCATTTCCGGAGCCTTAGGCATTAAATTAAGAAAATAGCTTACAGAAGCAAAAAGATACATGGAGGCTAAAAGCACGCGTACAATAATAACTGCAATTTTCATAGTGGTTTAATTTTTGGTTTCTATATTTAAAAATAATAAAAGTTATTTATAGTTTATTGGTCATTGTTCATCTGCCATTGGTACATTGGGCATTGATAGATGGGTGTGATAATAAGTTAGGCTGTTTTGGTTGATGGTTTTATGGTCAATAGCCATAATTTATTAACCATGATCTTTATATTACCCTACCCATGATTTATATTATTGCACCCGCGATTTATATTACCACACCCGCGATTTATATTACCACACCCGCGATTTATATTACCGCACCCGCAATTTATATTATTGCACCCGCGATTTATATTACCATACCTGCAATTTATATTACCTCACCTGCGATTAGCATACAGACGATAAACCATGGAGTAAGGGCGCTACACTTCCGACTCCTTTCTCCCGGCTCCGACTATTTATTATAATCGCAATTCACCATCCATTGAACGCCAAATATATCGGTAGCCATACCGATAGTGCTCCCCAGAACATTTTTCTAAAGCCATTGTTTGAATGTTTTTCCCCTTCGGGATAGTTAATTATTATTTGTTTCGATTAGTTTAATCCAGTTATTTACAAACTGCTCAAGCGCAGGTTGTTTAGCCTCAATATCATCCATGCTGTAAAATCTTGCTTCCCGCCTATCTCTCCAACCGCCCTGCAGTAAAGATGAATCTTCGATCATATTTCCATCGTAAAAAATAAAAATGATCTGCACATATCCGCTGGCCCTAAGGTTAAAAGCAGCTAAGTCTTTTACAAAATAAAAACTTGGCGAATTCCATTTCACTCTTTCCTGCAGTTTAGGATTTGCATTCAGTATGATGCTTCGTAACCGCTCCACTTCCTGTTTAAAAGGATGCTCGAGCTTTTCCATGTAATCATCAACCTGACAGGCTTTCTGCAAGCGCTCTTTATTGCTCATCTGCAAGTTTTGTTAATTTGATATCCATCCATGGTACCCAATTTTTGCCATCAAACTGCTCCCACATTCCTTCTATGGTATTGGCTTTAAAATTCCCTTTAAATCTTTCGGTATCGGCAAATATCAAAATGATATCATCGTAAATTTTAAGGGTAGATATTGAAATATTGCCTTCATTATCGAACGATTGCGACCTAAAAACGTCGTCCATATCATCATAATGGGTAATTTCCAACGATCGGATCTTTTTATCACCAAAAGTGATGTCTACCTGATGCATCAAGAAAAAACCACCATCAACCCACTCGTAGGTATCAGTTCCACTGATAATATCACCTGATTTTGTTAAACCTTCTGTTTTCCATTTGCCGATATAGGGATTTAGTAGATTAAACCTGTTATTTCTCATAAATTTAATTAAAAATCAATTGTTATCCAGCTCACTGTAAATTTTGTTTAACTGATGTACGTGTCGTTGGGTATGATAAATCACAAAATAAACAGCCTCTAAGCGGGTTAGAAAACCATAACCGGGCAATTCAAAGGAGCTGCAGGTCTTAGTTAAATCCAAATCAGTTATAGATGTTGAAATCCCATCTCTGATCTGCTTTAAACTTTTTAATAATTCAGATTGATTATATGTCCTGTCATCAGGATAAATTTCTTTAGGCGAATCGTACTTCACGTTGAAATTTAGAAAGTCGTTCCTAATTTGCGCTACCATAAAATCGGCTGGCTTATCTGTTTCGGTTACAGGGCCATTTATGACTTGCAAAAAGCCAGAATTTGCCAAAATCATGTGTTCAGCCAGTTGACTGGCTGTCCAGCTTCCTTTAAATGGTACAACATTAATTTGCGCCGTATCAAATTTCGATAAAGTGTTTTCTAACGCCGACAAAGTTTCGCTGGCTTCTTTTATTATCTTTTCCATAACTTACATGTAATTCATTCCGGGATAGTTTAATAACCTGCGCCATAAGGCAATCTGCCCGATGCAATTGGCTTCCCGATAACTATTGAAGCTGATCATTTCAAACAGTGTGATCTCCATTCCAGGGATGCTGAGTTTCTCTTCCAGTTTCTCGTCAGTAGCCTGGGTTAAAGCTTCCTGTAACTTTGGAGAAATTGCTGCCCAATCTTTAATAAAATCTTCAAGCAATGGATAAGTGGCATCATCCACAATTCCTTTGTTATCGGCAAAAAGATTGTCGGTTATGGATGGAAGATCGATACCGAATGATTTGGCCAGAAAATAGCGGCTATGCACCACACTCCCGGTAATCCAGGCAATGTGATTTGCTTTCGTATCCAATCTTTTCTGCGCATCCTTTTGGTCTATCCCATCTAAAGCCCTTACTAAAAAATCTGTCTGCATTTCGTACAATACTATAAAGCCGTACATTCTGCTACTCGCTGGGGTGGTTTTCATATGTTTATTAATTAATTGATTAGCTGAAATAAAGTTACCTGTTAATTTAGCCGAACACCGTTGCCGTAAAAGTCAATCTTAAGGGGCATTTCAGACAATTTTTATATATTTACGATACTTAAATTTTTAACCAAATGATACAAGTAGGTGTTTTACTGCCCCAAAATTTCAGATTATTAAGCATAGCGGCTATTTTAGATGTATTTGATACTGTTAATGGATTTTATCGGAAAGATGGCCTCGAAACCCCATTTAACATTAGTTTAATTACACTGGAGGATAAAAATTATAATTTTAGTGAACATCCTTGTGTGCCCTTACAAAAAGCTGCGCATCTTGATCTTATTTTAGTGCCTTCATTTGCAACCAACGATATTAAAGATTCCATCGCAGCAAACCGAAACTATATCCCCTGGTTAAACAAGCAACATGCAGCAGGTGCAGAAATTGCTACTTTTTGTACTGGTGCATTTTTACTTGCAGCATCAGGACTGTTGGATGGTAAAGCAGCAACCACACATGTTGATGCCTGCTCGGCCTTTTCTATGGCATTTCCCCTGGTCCATTTAAAGGCTGATAAAACAGTAACACAGGATGGAAAATTATTTACAAGTGGTGGAGCAACCTCTACTTTTCATTTATTATTGCACCTTTTACAGCTTCATTGTGGCAAAGATATGGCCATTAAGGTGGCGAAGATTTTTGCAATCGATATGGACCGTGTAAACCAATTGTACTTTAGTACCTTCCAGCCTATCCGTCATCACAATGATGATATTGTTGCCTCTGCCCAGGAAAAAATTGAAAATAATTATCAGGACGTGGCCACCATTGAAGAGATGATTAAAGATATTCCTTCCAGTAGAAGAAATATTGTGCGTCGCTTTAAACAGGTGATTGGTATTACCCCTATTGAGTACCTTCAACAAACGCGTATCGAAGCAGCTAAAAAGTTATTAGAGCAAACTGCCCAGCAAATGACAGAGGTAATTTATAACTCTGGCTACAATGATCCAAAAGCATTTAGGAAGGTATTCAGAAAATCAGTCGGGATGACGCCCACTCAATACCGCGATAAATTTCAGGTGAGGTAGCAGATATCTGAGGAACAGCAGAATAGCAAATCACCACCACTCACAAAAACTAAATAAATAGTTTTCAACACTAAAATAAATTATGTTAATAATTAATATAAAATAAATGCATCGTCCTACATTATTTAAGATAACTTAACGTTATAATTACACTAACCAAATAACTATTTATATGAGCACATTCCTTTTAATCACAGCTGTATTTTATATTATTTCTTTTGGATTAATGTTGTACTGCTATTTCTCCGCTGAGCAGATTCCCAGTGATGATGAAAAATTTTAATCAGTTCTTTTCCCGTCATCAAAATTAACGTCTCCCTTTAAGCTAATACATTGAACTTTCTCACAGAAAGACAATGAAATGTTGTGACCAAACTAAACGATCTAAAAACAGCTATTTATTTATTGGCGATCCACTTAATTAAGTAAGGAGCGGCTCCTGTATACCATAAAACTGCAGAGATTAAAAATATGGCGATCAATATCCATAAAATCGGCCATCCTTCAAATTTGTGTTTTGAACCGGGGGTATAAGACTCATTAAGGTTATTATGGTCATTGTCCATCCTATCGCCCTTTTTCACCGGTTTCGGATTAGAGATATTGCTCATAAAATATTCAGTTAGAAATACAAACTTAAGCTATAAACCTATAAATCGAAAATTAGTTTTAACATTTCTTGTCTTTTAAAATCGATTAAAGACAAAAGTCGTTAAAACTTCAGCTCTTTCTATTTAGTTTAGACAAAACTAATTAGAAATTTTAAATAAAACGGCAAATACTGTATAATTAGGAAGACATATTTTTAAAAAAAAACAAACTTCATAGAATATACTTATTGCTTAGAAAAGGCTTGTTGATATTTTAGCGGGGTTTTACCTGTTATTTCTCTAAAATATTTATGGAAACTGGTAAAATTATAAAAGCCGCAGTCGTAGCAGATTTCTTTAACGGTCAGATCATTTTCAATCAATAATTTACAGGCCTGCCCTACCCTGATCTCGTTCAGAAACTGTGTATAAGTTTTTCGGCTTTTAGTTTTAAAGAATTTACAGAATGAATTGGGGCTAATTTTAGCTACCGCAGCAATTTCCTTGAGTTCTATTTTATTTTTGTAATTGCTGATGGTATAGTTATAAATAGATTGGATCCTATCTTTTTCGTTCTTCAGAAAGTTAGGCTTAAACCCTAGTGAAACCAATATATTTTTTTCTTCACAATTGGCTATTTCAGTTAATACCTCGAGTATTCTTATAATCCTCATGGTGCCTGTAGCCTCAATAATCTGTGGCATTAAACCGGCAATTTTCTCTTTTGAAATTCCTAGTAACTGAATTCCCTGTCGCGATTGAAGCAAGACTTTTTTGATCTCCTGATTTTCGGGAAGATCGAGAAAATCCTTCCCCAAAAAATCTTCCTTAAAATGAATCGCATAAACATCAACCGGCTCACCAGCGGTTTCATCAAAAAATTCGGGGTCAAATCGCCAGTAGTGTGGCAAATTGCTTCCGAGCAGAACAACATCGCCATCCTTAAAATTTTTAATACTATCGCCAATAAACTGCGTTCCCCTGCCTTTTTTAACGTAGATTAATTCTAATGCAGAGTGGTAATGCCAATGATTGTTTATATCGGGCATAATGTCTCTTCGGGCGCTAAAAGAATCTACCGAATTAGTAGATACATTAAGTAAATGCGGTTTCATAAAATCTTAAAAAATCAATCTAATATGCAAAATTATTTTGCAATGTAAAAAATTGAGCCAATATCATTTAATAATTAGATTATAAAGTTAAATTTTTATTAGTGCTTAAGGGTTTAATTTGTAATACAACAACTAACCAGAAAGAACCTGCTTAAACCATTATAACCAAACAAAACATGAGCCACACTCCATCAACGAACTTTCAGGTATCCGATACACCAAAAAATGGTAAGGGATATTTATTTCCATTAATTTTAGTCACCAGCCTCTTTTTCTTCTGGGGCTTTGTCCACAATCTCGATCCTGTATTAATTCCGCATTTACGCAAAGCTTTTCAACTAAACGTTTTCGAATCTACCCTGGTCGATTCTTCAGTTTTTATCGCTTATTTTTTATTGGCGCTACCTGCAGGCTACATTATGCGCAAGTATGGCTATAAAAGTGGCATCATTTTAGGCTTAGTTTTATTCGCCATCGGCTGTTTATTATTTATACCCGCAGCCAATACGGCACAATATATATTTTTCTTAGGTGCACTTTTTATTATCGCCTGTGGTTTAACCTTTTTAGAAACAGCAGCAAATCCTTATGTTACCGTATTGGGACCACCAGAAACGGCTACCCAGCGTTTAAATTTCTCTCAGTCTTTTAACGGTTTAGCTGCATTTTTAGCACCGGTACTTGGCGGTAAATTTATTTTTACAGAAGTAAAATATACCGATGCTCAATTAGCGAAAATGTTGCCTTTAGAAAAACAGGCCTATATGCTCGAAGAAGCATCGACGGTAAAAGCGCCTTATTTAATTTTGGGTATCCTGATTATTGTTGTAGCTATATTATTTATTTTCACTAAGCTGCCCGATATTAAAGAGGAAGAAAATGCCCAGGAAAAAAGCAGTTTTGCACATGTATTGGGCCATAGCCATTTGCGTTGGGCCATCATCGGTCAGTTTTTCTATGTAGGTGCACAGGTTTGTGTATTGAGTTTATTCATCAGTTTCGTAACCTCATCGGCCGGTATCACTCAGGATGCAGCGAAATGGTACGCTGGCGCCGCAGGTTTAGCTTTTATGGTTGGCCGGTTCGCAGGAACGTTCTTCATGAGATACGTAGCCGCCCATAAACTCTTGATGCTTTATGCATTAATTAGTGCTGTACTTACCCTTGTATCTATTTTTGCAAGCGGCATGATTACCGTTTATGCTTTAATCGGTGTTGCCTTTTTTATGTCGATCATGTTCCCAACCATATTCTCATTGGGCATAGCAGGTTTGGGTAAAGATACAAAACTGGGCTCATCGTTAATTGTGATGTCTATTGTTGGTGGTGCCTTTTTGCCACCGATATTAGGTTTGATTTCGGATGCCACGCACAATATACAATATGGGTATCTAGTACCATTTATATGCTTTTTAGTGGTTTTCTACTTTGGCTGGAAAGGATGGAAACCCAATCACATTGAAAAAGAAATTAGTTTAGATTATAAAATTAACAATGAAAAAATTAGTCATCAAGATTAACAATGCTGATAATGTTTTGGTTGCGTTACAAGATTTACCTAAAGACACCAAAATAGTGCATGAAGGGAATACCTACGTTACTGTTGATGAAATCCCTGCCAAGCATAAATTTTTTATGCAGGACATGAAAGCAGGTGATGAGGTAATGATGTACGGCGTTTTGGTTGGAAAGGTACAATTTGATGTAAAGGCTGGCATGCGGATGAATGTAGAGAACACCAAACATGCTGCAGAGCCATTTGCCTATCGCAATGTTAATTACCAATGGGAAGCGCCTGATGTGAGTAAATATGCCAACCGTAGTTTTAATGGTTATCACCGTAAAAACGGTGCAGTGGGTACGGCTAACTACTGGTTGTTTATCCCGACTGTATTTTGCGAGAACAGAAATCTGGATATTATTAAAGAATCGCTATATAGTGAATTGGGGTATGCGGTAGATGATAAATATAAATCTTACACGCACAAATTGGTTCAGGCCTTTGAAAACGGAGAAGACATTAATAACATTAGTTTTGAACCTAAAGTAGATAAAGCCCGCCGCACCTTTAAAAATGTAGATGGAATTAAATTCCTCACGCATAACGGAGGTTGTGGGGGAACACGTCAGGATGCTGATACCTTAAGCAAATTATTGGCAGCCTATGCCCATCACCCCAATGTGGCCGGTATAACGGTTTTAAGTTTGGGCTGTCAGCATTTGCAGGTAGAAGATTTTAAACGCGACTTATTTGCACTTGATCCTGATTTTGATAAACCACTTTTAATTTTCGAGCAGCAAAAAGCACAAAGCGAAGAGCAATTGATCCAAAATTCAATCCGCAGTACTTTTGAAGGATTGATGTTCATTAATAAACAAGAACGTGCAGCAGCCCCGCTAAGCAAAATGTGTGTGGGTGTAAAATGTGGTGGTAGTGATGGTTTTAGTGGTATTTCAGCCAATCCGGCTGTTGGTTATTGTGCCGATTTACTGGTAGCCTTAGGCGCCAAGGTTTTATTGGCCGAGTTCCCCGAGCTTTGTGGCGTAGAGCAGGAAATGATCGACAGGTCTGTGGACCGTCCAACGGCTGAAAAATTCATCCGTTTAATGACAGAATACGATGACCTGGCACATAAAGTTGGTTCTGGCTTTTACATGAATCCTTCTCCAGGCAATATTAAAGATGGTTTAATTACCGATGCGATTAAGTCGGCGGGTGCTGCACGTAAAGCCGGCTCCGCTCCTGTTGTAGATGTTTTAGATTATACAGAACCCGCTACTAAACCTGGCTTAAGCTTGGTATGCACCCCTGGGAATGATGTAGAAGCAACCACAGGTAAAGCTGCTGCCGGAGCAACCTTAATTTTATTTACCACTGGTTTGGGCACGCCAACAGGAAATCCGGTTTGCCCGACCATTAAAGTGGCTACCAACTCGATCCTGGCCAAACGCATGAGCGATATTATCGATATCGACACAGGAGCAGTAATTAATGGCGAAAAAACCATTAACGAAATGGGCGAAGATATATTGGAATACTGTATTAAAGTAGCCAGCGGCGAAGAAATTCCTAAAGCCGTACAGCTTAATCAGGATGATTTTATCCCCTGGAAAAGAGGTGTGAGCCTTTAATTCCATGGAGGATGGACAATCGATGCGTCATTTCGACTGAAGCGCAGTCCCGAATTTTCGGGAGAGAAACCTATAGAAGCAAGGCTAAATACCCCGCTATGTTCTCTGTGCTTTTAATAACAAAACAAAAATATTAACCAAATATGAATTTAAATTTAGACGGCAAAATAATCCTGGTGAGCGGTGGCGCAAAAGGCATTGGCTCAGCAATTGTGAAAGCTTTGGCCATTGAAAATGCTTTCCCCATCATTATTGGCCGTAATGAAAGCGATAACCTGAAAATGCTTCAGGAAATAACAGATTTAGGCTTAAAAGCAGATTATTTTACGGCAGAACTCACTGCACCAGAAAGTTGCAAAACCATTGTTGATGCAGTATTAGCAAAATACGGCAGAATAGATGGCTTAGTGAACAATGCAGGAGTTAACGATGGCGTTGGTCTCGAAAATGGAACTTATGAAGGTTTTATGGAATCGCTACATAAAAACGTGGTGCATTATTACCTTTTGGCTAAACATGCCTTACCTGCACTTAAACAGAGCAAGGGTTCGATATTAAATATTGGGAGCAAAACTGCAGAAACCGGACAAGGCGGAACATCTGGTTATGCCGCATCGAACGGTGCCCGTAATGCCCTTACCCGCGAATGGGCAGTAGAATTATTGCCTTCCAGCATCCGCGTTAATGCGATTATTGTGGCCGAAGCCTGGACACCGCTATACGAGAAATGGATCAACACTTTTGAAGACCGTGATGAAAAATTGAAGAATATTACCGATAAAATTCCTTTCGAGAACAGAATGACCAGCGTGGATGAGATTGCCAGCATGGCTGTATTCTTATTATCAGATAAATCGAGTCACACTACAGGCCAACTGATCCATGTGGATGGTGGTTATGTACACTTGGATAGGGCACTGTTGTAAGATGTTCAGCGTTGTCAACTTTCTAGCAAACGGGTTATGAAAGTTGATAACGCTCTGAAACAAAGAACAATCTAAATCCTCGGTCTGTGTCCTCACAGACCGAAACACAAAAAACTTAAAGCAGGCTGTGGAAACAAAGACCACAGATTAGAAAGTTCGTATCATAAATAGAATGTCATCCTGAGCTTGTCGAAGGGCCTGTTTTTGAATGCCTTACATGGGGTTTCGACAGGCTCAACCTGACAAATTTAATTCCTCAGTCCACATCCTTACAGACGCAAAAAACTTAAAGCAGGCTATGGAAACACGGACAATGGAATATTCCCAATTATTTCTAATTTAAAATTCGAAATTCAGAACCCTATTGGTATTCTTCCTAACAATCTTGTATTTTGATTCTCCAGGGTTTTTCAAGATATAATCTCCTTTTTTAACGGTGTTGTTAAATTCTCTTCCTAAAACAGTTAAATGGAACCGTTCTCCGTTAACATATACGGAGGGAATACCTTTGTCTCCGATTTCTAAACTATCTATTCGGCCTTTGAACGCGCTATTTATCAAGCCATTTTTATGCCCTTTGAAAATAAATAAATTAATCGCCAGGAATGATCCTAGAAAAACGATAAGGATGATTATTTTTTTTGACATTAAAATTGGCTTAATACTCACTAAACGGTTAAACTATCCCATATCACCTGATAAACATCAGGTGCATATAAGGTTTTATCAACCGCTTTCGAGGTAACCAGAACAGGTTTAAATTGATCGGCTACATTAATGCTGCCATGCGATCCTTTAACTAAAGTAGCGTCGAGTGGAATTACATCCATCACATAACGGAAGCCGGCTTTTTTCCTTAAAAGTTTATACCCTGCTCTTAATTTAGAGGTCATGAACATTTCTACAGGATCGTAGCCTGGTTTTTTATGGATATCAACCACCCTGGCATAATCAGGAGCTTTAGCATCATCAAGCCAGAAATAATAGGTAAACCAGCTGTTTTCTTTCGCGGTAAGAACCAGGTCACCAGAACGTTCGTGATTAATATGGTGTTTCTCCTGTTCTGTCTTGTCAAGTAGCAATTCAATATCAGGTACATTTTTCAATAAGGCTTTTACCTGCCCGGTTACACTTTTATCGTTGATATAAACATGTGCTACCTGATGGTCGGCTACTACAAAAGCTTTCGAAGCGCCGGGATCGAGTAATTCCAGTCCTCTTTCTTCGCGGATCTGAATTAAACCGTTTTCCCTGAACAAACGGTTAAGGTGGATTGGCTTATTTACAGGCGCAATGCCATATTCGGAAAGTAAAATGATGCGTGCCCCCCTGCTTTCGTAAAAACGCACCAATTCTTCTACCACCTGATCAATTTCTTTCAGTTCTGTACTGATCTTATCCTGTTCAGGCCCGAACTTTTGCAGGCAATAATCTAAATGCGGCAAATAAATTAAGGTAAGCGTAGGATTGTGCAGTTTTTCAGTTTCCATCGAAGCATCTGCAATCCATTTTGTTGATTTAATATTTGCGCCAGGCCCCCAGAACTGAAACAAGGGGAATTGCCCCAGTTTAGCCTGTAAATGGTCGCGTAATTCAGCCGGCTGCGAATAACAGTCGGGTAATTTACGGCCATCAGCAAGGTAATTTGGACGTGGTGTTACCGAAAAATCAGCTGTTGAGTACATGTTGTACCACCAGAACATATTGGCACAGGTAAAATCCGGATCTTCCTTTTTTGCCTGATCCCATATTTTTTCGGCATTCACCAGTTTGTTAGACTGTTTCCAGAATTTGATTTCAGCATCAGCATGATCGTACCATCCATTGCCTACAATACCATTTTCTGAAGGATATTTACCTGTAAGATAACTCGACTGCACAGCTGTTGTAACTGCCGGCAATAAAGGTTCTATGGTTGTTAAATGGTTTTCGGCAATATATTTCTGAAGAAATGGTGTATGCGCCCCAATTACGGATGCAGATAAGGCTACAATATCGATAACAACGGTTTTATGCATGTTCTATTTTTCTAATAAATTTTTAACCCAAGCCAGTTCTCTGATGATCGAATCGTTCAGAGGGGCTTTTAATGCCGTTGGCAAAACTTCCCAGGTATAGGTTTCTACTTCTAAATGAGCGGTAAAAGGGTTGTTTTTTTGCAAGTTCAACACCTCGATGATGTCAGATTGTGTAGATTCGATCAAACCCATATCTTCAACAAAAATGGGTACATGAAAATGTGCCCGCCACTCTTCTACTTCAGGATTTTCGCCCGCAGCCAGTGCATCAGCAAGGTCGGGGTAACGCAGCAGCGAGCCATCATTTTTTCGTGCAATTACCTGATGCAGATAAGTAGGCTCATCAAAACGGCCTAATTGATCCAACACGGCTGTTCTTTCTGAAACAGATGCCGGCAATTTGGCTTTCAGTGCGGCACTGATCTGGATTTTTCCAATCTGAATGCCTTTCTCCTGCAGTTCATTGATGATGGCTGTATGGGGTTCATAACCGATTGCAAAATGACAAACATCATAACACAAACGGATATATTTTTTAATCAAATCTTCTACATCGATCGCATTTAAGTCTGATTGCGCTGCAAAATAGGTTTTTCCAATCGGTAAAAGTTCGTTTTCAAACCAGTTGATAAATTCGGGGCCTGATTCGAGAAAACCATCGGGTTCTGGTTCGATATCGAGATGGATGAGTTTATCTGTTTTTCTATATATTTTCGCTAAACCTCCGGCAACTTCCAAAACATGTGTACTTGCAGTAACTGTAGCTTTTTCTCTTTCCAAGGCATCCCTAAACCAAGGTTTGTAGCTCAGTGGCGAGGTTGAAATGCCTCCATCCATACCTTCAGGGAGTAACTGCGAAAGAATTTCTGCTAAACGGAGTGTATATTCAACGCGATCTCTCGTCGTCCAATCGGGTGCATGAACCTGATCTTTAACCCTGGTATGATGAAAACCGCCATATGGAAATCCGTTCATGGTAAAAACATATCCGCCTTCCTGCTCAAGCCACTGCTTAAATATTTCCAGGTGATTTTCTTCCAATAATTCGATACTGGCGAGATTGGAAAGGCGCAAACCTATACCCATTGGTGCCTCTGGCGACAATTGCGCTTTCAATACCGGAAAACTATCTTTCAACACGGCAAAATGTGCCATCCAGTTTTCGCCTGCATAAATATTGGTACAGAAGGTTAAATGTCCGGAAGTTAATTTCATAGCTTAATGTTGAATAATAGCAGTTTGGTTATTTAAAATGTCGGCAGCTTGTTTTAAAATGTCGGCATCAATTTCATGAACTTCCTCTCCACTGCCCAGGCCAGTAAGCAAGGTGATGGTCAGTTCTCCACCAAGATGCTCCCTAAATTCTTCTAGTCCCTGCAAAATTGGGCTATTGCCTTCGGTAACCTGTAACAAGGGATGCGTTAATTCGAAACCAAGTTGCTGAATCAGCGTGATTACCCTTTGTGCATCCTCATTACCGATTTTGCCCGATAAATTAGAATATACAGTATCCAAAGCGATTCCCATGGCAACGGCCTCACCATGTCTTACTTCAAAATTTGTCAGGTATTCTAGTTTGTGTGCGCTCCAGTGGCCAAAATCCAATGGTCGGGCCGAACCGTTTTCAAAAGGATCCGCACTGCGGATATGCTCCAGATGGAGTTTTGCGCATTTCCAGATCTGGTAGTTCATCGCTGTTATATCCCGTTGTGCAAGCGCAGCAGCATTCGCTTCCAGCCACTCAAAAAACTCACGGTCTTTAATCAGTGCCACTTTAATTGCTTCGGCAATACCGGAGCGCCAATCGCGATCAGATAAAGTGCTTAAAAATACCTCATCGTTAAAAACAGCAACCGGCGGTGAAAAAGTGCCTAAAAAGTTCTTTTTATTGAAATAATTAATTCCATTTTTCACGCCTACCCCCGAATCGTTCTGCGAAAGCACAGTACTTGGAATCCTGATGTGTTTGATCCCACGGTGCGCAACCGTAGCTGCATAGCCTACCATATCGAGTACGGCGCCACCACCAATGGCAGCAACAAACGAATGCCTGTCGATCCCATGAATATTGATGGCATCCAACACCTGATCAAAATATCTGGTATCATTTTTCACCTGTTCGCCCCCTGGTATGATCAGGATATCCTGAATCAGTTGCGTTTGAGGGTATTTTGCAAAATAGGCTTTAATCTGGTTATTAAGCTCTTTGTGTGCATTTGCTACACCTTCATCAATTACAAACAAGATTTTCTTTACTGCAACAGCCGGATTTAAGTTAACCAAAAAACTGTTTAACAGTTCGTTTTCAGGCATAAAAAGCGATGAAGTAAAGAAAACATTATAATTATATTGTACCGTAAAGGATTGATGTAAATGTTCCATGTCAATTTGAGAATGTGTGTTTGATGGTTAAGTAACGGCGAATAATTTAGAAAGCCACATAGATAACGGCAATAAAGCTGCAATTATAAAAGCCAAAATAAGGGCATCGAAAGTTACCGCCCAAGCTGCATCCATCAAAATAAGTGAAATTACGCCAGCTTTTACCGCCCCGCCAATATTTTTACCGATAGGTTCCTTTATTGCTTTTAATAGTGGCCTAAAAATCATAAAGGTAAATGGAACCAGAAACAGCAGCGACCACAGCAACCTATCGTTTACAAAAGCAAAATAAGCAATAGCGCAGATCACGATTGCATACAGAAAGGCGGCCAAATATAAGTTTTTAGTATGGCCTCCGTGCACTTCGCCACGGCTGGTCATGGTGATGGAGAAAATATAAATTACCGGAATAATGGCCAAATAATAATGACTGCAAAGCGTTGCTGGCACAATACTCAAACCCAATAGTAAGTTAAAGCCACGGCATAAACCCATATTCAAGGGGCCGAAAAAAGAATGGTGTTTACCAAATTTATTATAAAGCAAAGCGAAAACGGCTACCAAAAGAGCCAATAAGCCCGATGTTAAACCATTTAATGCAGCTAATGTAATACCGCACAAGAGTAACAGGCTACCTAAAATGGTTGCATTTTTTAAGCTGATCTGCCCACTGGGAATGGCCCGCTCCGGACGTTCTATTTTATCCAGATCGGCATCAAAAACATCGTTAAAAACGATTCCTCCTCCATACAAACAGGCTGTTGATGTGGCCAAAAACACAATAGATAACCATGGAATGGAAAATCCATTACTTAAAACTCCAGAAATGGCAATTCCTGCTAAAATATCGGCTACTGAAGTAACAATATTGGCAGGGCGCATCATGCGCAGATAGACAATTATTTTTTTCAATATTTTAGCTAATGATGATAGATGATTTATCTGCTCTTGGCTGCTGTCCGCCGCGCAAAATGGTATTGCCTTCGAATTTCTCGGTAAGGTCTACATTTTTTTGCGCATTGAAATCGGCTTCATCCAGCTGTCCGCTCTGTGCAAATGCAGTAATCGCATTGCGGTAAGTAACCAGCTCGATATCCTCATCGCTTAAACCGCGCATTTTCATTAAAGCAGCCGTTTTCGGTACAGCCAAAGGATCGCTGATACCCCAATCGGCAGCAGAATTTACCATAATACGCTCAGCGCCATATTGTTTTACAATTTCTACCATACGCTCGTTACCCATCTTGGTAAACGGATAAATGGTAAAAGCAGCCCAAAAGCCTCTATCTAAAACCTCTTTTACCGTTTCTTCATTATTATGATCGATAATTACGCTATAAGGATCAAGGCCATGCTCCAAGGCAATATCCATACTGCGTTGTGTACCTCTTTTCTTATCGCGGTGTGGCGTATGCACCTGAACAGGTAAACCTGCTTCTTTAGCAAGCTGAAGTTGTAATCTGTAATATTTTTCTTCGGCAGCAGTCTGGTCGTCGAAGCCGATCTCGCCTACGCCAACTACACCTTCTTTATAGATAAATAATGGCAATATTTCCATTACCTGCTCTGCCAGAGTTTCGTTATTGGCTTCTCTTGAATTTAGGCCAATGGTGCAATAATGTTTAATTCCAAATTGAGAAGAGCGAAAGCGTTCCCAACCGATTAGGCTACTGTAATAATCTCTAAAACTATCCAATCCGGTTCGTGGCTGCCCCAGCCAAAATGCGGGTTCTATTAAAGCAACAACGCCTGCATCGGCCATCGCCTGATAATCGTCTGTTGTTCTCGAAGTCATGTGAACATGTGGGTCGAAGAATTTCATTCCCTTTACCGCACTGATATCGAACGCTTCAGGCTCCCCCATCAGTGCTTTATCTCTTTCAATTGAACTACTGCAACACATATATTTCTGTTTTGAATTTCTAATGGTTAAAATGAATCCCAGTTTAAGTTTCCTTCCGAGAGGGCCAACTTAAGTTCAGGAAAAGTGTTAATATAATCTTTTGCCGGCTGATAATCGGACTGTGCGATAGCAAGTGCAATGGCGCGTTGTTCAATCTGGTCGTAATGCTGTAAACCTACTTTAAGGGTCTCAAAAATCTCGGCGTTGATAAATTTACTAACCAGGCGCCAAAGCTGTGGGTTTACCTTTCGTTTGGCCGCCCAACGTTCTTTTGCATAATCAATCAAAGTTAATGCAAGTTCCAGATTAGCCCGTTTATCTAAACCAATAATAAGGTCGATATTTTTTTCGGTAAAAAACGCTTTCAGCACCAATTGGTTCCAGGCAGCTTCATCCAGATTTTCTGAAGGATAGGGATTGTTTTCCATTATCGCTTCCAAAACCGATCCGATATTGCTCCTAATTCCTTCAGCACAACGTTTTACCCAAATTTCAGGATGAGCTAAAAACGGCAAGGCTGAATATAAAGCCACTGCCTCATTCATTTCTGCCGACAGGAATAAACGATCGATGGTTGCGTAGCGTTTATCCTGGTCTTCTGAATTTAAAGTGCTCAGCAACCAAACTCGACAAAGCCTATCGATGGTCCAGTTACGAATATAACCGATCTCTGCCTCTTCTATTAAAAGCTTTTGCTCTTCATTAAGTTGAATAAGCGATTTTCCGGTTTTGCGCGGCACCATCACAAATGCCTGGCTGATTTTACTGCTTTGATCAGCAGATTGTGTTATACTTTCCAACCAATTTTGGCCATCTGCACCTACATTGCTTTTTATAATAGCTGATAAAGCTTTTTGGATAGCCTTCGTATCGTCACCTTTCATAAAGTATCTAAATCTATTAGCTGGTGATACCTGCTGAAACAAAATAATTGATCAACAAAGCCCCCGCAATAATCAACAGACCAAAAAATTCTCTCGTTTGCTCGATATAAGGTTTAGTGGCCTGCATGCTTTCAACCAAACTTGGCCGCTTATATTTCATTATCCAATCTCTTACACCATCTTTTGCAAAAAATAGGATAACGGCATAAATTAAATAGAAAGCAGTTAAAAAAAGATAAGCGAAAGGATAAAATTTACCCGCCGCAGCCAATCCGCAGCATATTGCGGCACTTAAATAGATAGACACCCAGAGAAAAGCATCATTATCATTTAAATTTACATAGGCAAAGCCTAAAAACGAGATGCAAAAAATAATGTTGAGGATAATTAAAAGCATTTTAAATTATTTGGTTTAAAACAAACTAAATCGATTTCCCGATTTTTTTCATTGAAAAACAAAGTTATTTAAACTGAATGCTTTTTTTGCTTAAAAATTGTAAATTATATACTGCTATAAAAGTTTTTTTTGATTAAAAATGAATAGAAAATAGTATTAATACGGATACCATTTAAGATTCCAGTAGAAGGGTCGTCATTGCGAGGCACGAAGCAATCTTTCATGCTAGTGATAATTCAATAAAGATTGCTTTCCCGAAAGGCTCATCATGTGGAAACATCTTTTTAAATCTGAATTTGTTTTTGTCCCTTGCCTTACGCGAGCGTCATGCTGTCCCGAATTTTCGGGCAGCATCTCCAGCTATTAACAGACTCAAGTGCCCTATAAACAATAGTTTGGAAATAAATTTTGTTATTCCGCTCTATGCCGCGGCGGCATGGTAGTTTTTCGCAGATCAAGTTGTTTTTATTAGTGCTCAAGAATGCTGGCGCATTTTGGAGCGCCAAAGTACCCAAAGCGCTCTGTCAATCCAGCAATGGGCCTCTTACACAATCCTGTGCACATCAAAAAAACAGCGGCACTTCGTTTTGTGTTCAATACTTCCTAAACTTTAAATTAGGGTATATGAACACAAAACCACTGCGTTTTAGGTTTGGCAGTGCTATTTGCTCTTTCGTACAACTGTTTTTTTGATTTCTCCGGCCCTTGGGATTGACGGCGTTCTTCGGTTAAAACAATGTGTTATTTAAGGAAGCCAGCAAAACGCATAAAAATTAACCTCAAAAGATGTGCTCACGCGACGCATGCGGAAACCACGATTGCTCAGCAAAGTTAATCTTAAAACGCTCGCAAGTTATCAAGCCACTAAAATCACAAAATCCCTAGCACAAACCTTTCATTATAAACCCGATAGCAATGGATGCCGATGCTTTGCCGGAAAATCGGTACTGAATAAGCATCGGCAGGAATGAATAGCGTATAATTGATTTCTTTTGCCTTAGTCACAGTCTTGCCTCGGCTCGCCGCCGCCGATTGGCTCTTTCTTTTTGGTGTCAAAAAGACCAGCAGCGCTAGCTTGAACACAATTAAAAAAAACGGAACAAGTGAAAAAAAAAAAACACCGGCTGAAAATTTATTCATTTGTATTATAGTTCTCAGCTGCATTCATGAGGGCTTCGCCGTTTTCTTTAGAAGCCAGTGGGTTGGCTGGGTCAGTAGAACCCGAAAAATTTGTTAGGCCGGATTTAAGTAGAACGAGGATACCCTGCTGTGGCCTAGCTGGGTGAAAATATGCAAGCAGTTAAATACTGATTAACAATCATTTGTGATTTAATGTTCCTGATTAAACAGTGTAAATCTTATTTAACCGCCAAAAACAAGTTTTAGAATATTCGCAAGCACGGGATTATGGTCATCGGCCCGCCAGTTAATCAATATATCGGTTTCAAAAGGTAAAGGAATAAACCGTAAGCCTGGGCTTTGATGGTGCATATAAGAGTCGGGCAAAATGGCTATTCCTAATCCTTTCCGAACGAGTGCAATAATCGTAGATCCAAATTCGGAATGTAGAAATACATCGGGAACAAAATCGTAAGATTTGAAAAGTGCCTGAATAATCTCACTATAACTACTACCCTCATCCTTGGTAGGCAGAATAAACTTCTGCACTTTAAGACGCTCCGTAGATAAATCTTCAAATCTTTTAAAAGAATGTGCTAACGGAACCACCAAAGCCAGATGATCGGAGTATATTTTTTTTGATTTAATACCCTGCTCACTGGTAATATCCCTCGTAATGGCGAGGTCAATTTTATAGTTCTTTAGAAATTCCAGCTGATTTTCGTATAAAACCTGTACCAACTTAATTTGAAGCTGTGGAAATGCCTGTGTTATCTTAGCCAAAATATCGGGCATGATAGAAGCCGATATAGAATCAGGATGTGCAATCGTAATGGTTCCGCGCTCGCCTAAATGGATCTGTTTGGCAAACTGATGGATATATTCAAGCTCACTTAACTCTACTTCCCATTTTTCTTTTAAGAATTTACCTGCCGGGGTGAGCTTCACATTACGTTTATTACGCTCAAAAAGCTGCAGACCCAATTCATTTTCGAGCGACTGAATTTGGCGGGTTAGGGCCGACTGCGTAATATTTACCTTTTCAGCCGTTTTCCAATAATGAAGCTGTTCTGCCAGGGCCAAAAAGTACTTGATTCGCTGAAGATCCATTAATGCAAAATACGCATTAATAAATGAAAAAATAGCATTTTATTACATTTAAAGAGTTTTTACATTCGTGCCATGGAGCAGATCATAATCGAAAGGGCAACACCAGCTGATATCAAAAAATTACAGGAGATTGGAAGAACAACATTTTCTGAAGCTTTCGCAGATGTAAACACGGAGGAAAACATGAAAGATTACCTCGAAAAAGGCTTTTCGGAAGAAAAACTAAAAACTGAACTGAGTAATCAGGATTCTCAGTTTTATTTCGCGCTGCTTGAAGGAAAAGCGATTGGCTATTTAAAGATCAATATTGGGCAGGCACAAACCGAAAAACTAAACCTTGATGCGCTTGAAATTGAGCGGATTTACCTTTTGAAAGCATTTTACGGTCAAAAAGTTGGCCAGTTGCTTTATCAAAAAGCCATTGATATTGCGCTTGAACTACAAGCCAGTTATGTATGGCTGGGCGTATGGGAAGAAAATTACAGGGCATTAAGATTTTACGAAAAAAATGGCTTTACCCCTTTCGGTAAGCATAAATTTAGGCTTGGAGATGATGAACAAACCGATTTAATGATGAAAAAAGCATTGGTTGATAACGAATTAAAAGTATCCTAATGGAAAAAAGAAACCTCTTTTTGATTTTATTGATACTGGGTACGGCGTTCTGGGGAATTTCCTTTTCTGTTACCAAACTTGCTATCGGGCAGCACCAGCCTGTTCTGTTTTTGTTTTATCGCTTTTTACTCGCCACAATGGTGTTATCGGTTATTTTTTGGAAATATGTAAAAAAACTCGATTCAGCAGCTATTAAAACAGGCGCAAGTTTAGCTGTTCCACTGGTACTTGGCATTTATTTGCAAACATTGGGCATTACGCATACCTCAGCATCACAATGTTCATTTGTAGCCGGAATAACCGTTGTAATGATTCCGGTGATTAAACTTATTATTTATCGAAAACCTGCGGCACTAAAAATATGGATTGCGGCATTCACAGCTTTAATCGGCCTTTTTGTAATATCGGTTACCGATAAATTCAGTATTGGAACCGGCGATTTGTATACCATTATCGGTGCTTTTTGTTTCGCCATATATCTAATCCAGATCGAAAAGGAATCAACGGCAGGCGACATTATCCCTACCATTGTACCTATGTTTGCCACTTGTGCTATATTAACTTTTTTATTAACGTTTATTCAGGGAAACGCCACCTGGATTCCTCAGCAGGAAACATTTTGGATTGGAATAATTTTTTGTGCGCTATTTTCAACGGCATACATGTACACCATCTCGAATATTTCTCAAAAGTACATTAGCGCCGAAAGGGTATCCATCATCTATCTTTTCGAACCTATTTTCGGAGCCTTTGCCGCACACTTTATTTTGGGAGAAGAAATTACATCAAGGTTATTGATTGGTGGCGGAATGATATTTTTAGCAACGCTGATCGCTGAACTTAAGTGGAGAATGCCAAATCCATTTGCACTGCTTAAGGTATCGAAGGAGAAAAAATATTAGGTTTATGTTATTAAGTTAGGCATTCGGCACAAGCAAAAATAATTTAACCACAGATGCACACAGATATTAAAATCCGTGTGCATCTGTGGTTAAAAACGCTTAACTTAACAACATTGGGCATGTGCATGAGCGGTACATGCTTTTAGGGATCCGCTATTGACAGCTTATCGAAATTCCTCAGATTGTTTTTTAGTTAGCTGCAACTTTAACCGCATTGTTCTGCAACATCATTCTGGTTGCCAAAATGTGTTCACAAGGTCCTTTTCTAAGTTTATTGCTTAGATAAAAAGCGCATTCGCAAGTACCTTCAATTAAACGCTGATCTTTATCAATCCATGCCTGGGTACTAAAAGTTTCATTTTTAGTTTTCACTTTGCCTTTTATTTCAAGTACATCATCTTCAATTTTGGTGGCAATTTTTACATGATCTTTCGTTATAAATTCGTTCGCTATTCTTTCTTGTTCGCTACCAAAACGTAAAGCACTAAAATCGAGCGGTTCCTGGCTTAGTTCTCTTACGCGATAAACACCTTGTTTCAGATCGTAAATTACGCGTCCTGCCTGGGTGTAAGCCGTTAACGCCGACGAAACCACAGCAGCGCTCAGTCCTGTTTTTGTTGTTATTTCTGTTGTCGATGCATACCAGGTTTCTTTTAAAGCAGTAAAAACCTGTTGTTTGGTCAGTATATCTACATTTCCACGAGGTGCCATTAAATCGAAATTACCTGCCCTGCTCCAATCGTTATTTGTCCAGCCTGACAGTCCGAGCGTAAAAGTCATATCGCCCAGATCGGCCATAAAAAAAGAAGGCAATCCAGAGCCTAATAAAACTACTTTAAAACTTTTCGCAATCGGAATTAAACGTTCCAAAATCATCAGTCTTCTTCTGCCCCAAATTCTGATTGTCTTTTCCTCCGAACCAGTATAAATGGAGCGATGGAAAGTTAAGGTTTCATACCAGGGTTCGATAACCAGGCGTACCGGTTTACCTGGTTCTAAAATAAACCGCAACGCACGTGGGCCGGCAGTTTCTTTAAAACGGCGTAAGTATTGGCAAAGGCTAAAAATATCCATCGGATGCAGTTCGAATGCGGTTGCTGGCAAAGTCATTGCCGCACTTACCTGCAAAAAGCCCCTCACCCACGAATCCGGTAAATCTATTTTAACTTCTTTATAAACCTCTTCATTGGTGGTTTTTGCCTCAAATCCCGACGGATCAATTTTAAATGAGGTATCCTTATAGCCTCTTATTTTTTGGAATTCGCCATATAATTCTGCCGAATAATCGATATTTGTTGTGCCACATTTAAATTCATTAATTTCTGTAAACACATTATAGTTACAGCTTAGCTTACCGTACGAGGATTCATCTTGACTAAAACATTCGAAAAACAACTCATCAGGATGAACCGTAATCACCGGATCAAGAACAACCCATGCATCGCGATCATTTTTATACAAGTAATCGAAGTATCGACTCTTTGCTTTGTTAAATGGCCCAAGTAACCGATCTTTTTCCCGATAAATCTGCTTTAAATCGTTTCTAATTTCCTCGATGCGATTTCTCACCTGTTCTATTTGGAACCCAGCCATATATTCGCCTAGCCAAAGTTTCTCCTGTTCTTCCGCCCAGGCTTTATATTCAGCTTTATCTTTCGGTTTGTAACGAAGATCAGAAACAACTACATCATGCAACGCAGATATTGCCTCGCGAAAAGCGATCTTTTTATTTAATTTCCCAATAAAAAAAGTTGGATCACGCAGTGCATCTGGCACAAAACGCATTGCCGTTTCATTCGCATCATTACTGATGGAAGTGTTTCCACTATATTTATAATTGAATAACATGCGCTTCGTTTTTGATGATGAGATGCATATCCAAATCAGGATATTGCATTTTAATTTTTGTTAAGATGTCGATGCAAACAGCTTTATCCTGAATGGTTGATTGTGCTGAAACATCATCTAAAATACTTATTGCCCAAATTGCAGTTTCCACATTCTTTATCGATTCCTGGTGTAGGAAGTTAAAAATCCGATCTTTGGCTACCCTACCTTTGTTAACACGGGTAAGTGCCGAACGGAAGTAAAACGTTAACGCTCCCAGCAAATTAGGTTTATCTTTAGCGTACATGGATAGGTAGTTACTTACAAAAGCCTGAACATTTACACTTGGGTGCTCGCTTAATTTTATTAAATAATCTAAGGCATGTTCTGCATTGAAAAACCGGGTAATCATTTCCTTGCCAAAGCTTTCAACATCTGGTCTAATCGAATCTACAATTCCAATTAAGGTATCCGGATCCCAATCTGCTTCAGTAAACTCAGTTTTAAAAAAATGAAATGCATAAGCCCTGGTATCGTCCCATTTTGAATCTAACAGGTAAAGTGATTGATTTCTTTCCGCTCGGATCCGTGATACATGTTGCTTGAAATAATTCCAGCTCCATTGGCGGATAGCAAGGATTTCATGACTGCCAAAAGAAATAATCTGTCGCAAAGAAAACCGGTCCGGGTTACCATAAGCTTTCAGAATTTCATACCCTGCCAACTGACTAATCCGGTATTGTGCATGAATCAGTTTTGTAATATCTTTGGGCTGTAAACCACTGCTCCAGTATGGTTTTAGATTTTGCAGTAAAAATTCACTTAACTTCGTGTGTGAACCTTCAAACTTCTCTTTACGCATTAAAGCATAAACAAAATGTGGCACAATGGCATTTCCAATTTCAGATTGGTGAGCAGATATTTTCTCGATAATTTTAAATATAGCCTCTAAAACTTTTTCATCGCCACTATCAATCAGGCTGAGCAACAATTGGATATTTTCAACAATAAAATGCTCAGGGTATTTATTTAGTAACTCAATGCCCCCATCGCGAACTTCAGGAAATTCACTAAGCAATAACAATTTTGTTAAAGAGATCGGGATTTCCGTTGGAGAAACCTTTTTAACCTTATTCAGTAATATTTTCGTCGCCAAAATTTTATTGGTATTTAATACCGATGATATTAACTGCTCAACAATATTCCAGCTCAATTTTTCCATTTGCGTTTCAGCAAATAACCCTAAACGATCAATAGCATTTTTAGCTTGAAGATTGTTGCCGTCTGTATTTTCAAAATGAAGCAGTTCGGTAATCACTTTACCTAAAATAGCTTGTATCCTATCCTCAGAAAACAGATTTTTCTGTAATGTTTCATTGATCCAACTTTTACTTTCCGCTTGTGCATTGAATAACACAATCAACAAAAATTCAATATCATTAAAATACAGTACGATATTTCGGCTAACCAATTCTTGCGCCCAAAGCCTGGCGTTGCTACTATTGCAAGCCAATATTTCGGCCACAAAAACAGGGTTTTGAGCAAGCTTGTTTTCTTCGTTTTTCAGTATTTCAAACCCGAACTGATTTGGCAGATCGAACCTACTATTTAACAGTTGCAAAATCGAGCGTTCGTCAAAACGCTGGATAATCTCTTCATATTGTGGATGGGCCGTTAACCTTTCGTAAGCAAAAAGATGTATTCTATTCATCTCAGCTTGCATCAACAATTGTATATAAGCTTGAGGCATAGCATCCCAAAGCTCAGGATACAGCTCCAAACGCGATACACTTTTTACCTCTGTTTTTGGAGCAGTATCTTGCTCAACCACTGGCAGAGGTGGTGGTGTTACATTTTTCTTACCAAATAAACTTTTAAAAATATTCTTAGCCGCATCAATTACTGAAACACCGTTATCATTATTAAAACCTGTATTTGATCTGGCAGCTACGGCTCTAACATTGGCCGCATTGTAATAGTAATCAGGACTGGTTACCGTTCTGCTGTTGATTATAAACTTTAAATTAGCTTGCAACTGGCGCTTCGGATCATTACCAAAAAGGATGGTAGAAAGCAGTAGCGATTCAGAACATTCAGGATAATTGACAATTAGATACGAATATTGTTTCGTTTTATAATTGTACCGTCCGTATTCGCTCAATGGCTTTTCTTCCGCAATAGAATAATCTGTTTCTTTATACTGCAGTAAAATATTAACAGCAAGTTTTAAATAGGCTGAAGCATTTTTGGTTGCTCCGGCATTTTTAAGAAACTCGACTGCATTTTTCTGAAAATAGGTTTTAGTGTATTGCGAAAACGCCAGCTTACTATCTTTATTTTTAAGCTCTGCACCTACCCTAACGGTGAGGTCTATAGCGGTTAAATATTGCCTATAATGAGAATCAAGCGAATATGTTCGCCTAAACATGGCGGGTTGTTTCTCGAAACCATAAAATAAAATAGCCAAAGTTGTTACATCGTTTCTTAACTGCGCCAGTTTATAAATTGCCCTCAGGTGTTTAAAAAACGGTGGTTTGTATGGGCAGATTTTTAATACCTGATTAAGTATCGGCAACAAAGTTGGCTGCACTTTGCATAATAAATAAAGTGTGGTGAAACATTCTACCTCTTTATCGTTTATATTTTGACCTAAAGTGGCCTTAAGTAATTCTAAATCGTTTGTTTCTACAGCATATCTTATTTCTGCAGGTAGCTTTTCTAATAACTGACTGGTAATCTTTTGCTTTTCAGCCTCATTAGCAATCGTTAAAAGCCCCTCAAAAGCAACGTTTACGATATGACTTTTTTGTTTAACGTTATTGGCCAAAGCCATAAACAGTGGCTCGGCCGTAACCGCATTTAATTTTGTTAACGCATATAAGGCCGCGTAAGTTTGCATTTCATTCCCTCTTGTTGCCAGCTTGATAATAAACGGAACAGCCTCCTGCACGTTTAACATGCCTGCTTTCCAAATTACCCGACTAGTTTTCCATTCAGTTCTGAAACTGTTTCTACCAACCACAGCATCTTGAAGGCGTTGCAAAATTGTACCATTTAAAGTATCGGGTTCAACGGCATCTAAGGATGGGAGTTCCATAAATACTTCCGTTTCGGTTTGATAACCTTTTTTGCGTTTTTCATTTTCCAATTCTGCAAAAAGTACTTCAGCATTGGCCAAAGGTAATGCAGCAGGCGTTTTAGTTCCTTCTTTAAGCGTACTTCCTCTTCTACCGTATCTAAAATTCACCAAGAATTCGTTTGCAGAAAGCTCGCAAAGATCAATCTCATAAACCTTATCAGATTTTCCTTCTTTAAAAAATAATTTACTTTGTTTAATGAGTTTCATACAAAACGTTTAAAGAATGTTCCACCAATCGTACTGTTTGGCATCATTTGATGGTTTTATGAGGGTTTCCAATTTAACTCCGGGCACTACTTCTGCTACAATACTTTCGATTTCAACTTCCACAACCGCTTTCTCAACAGCCGGATAACCATGTTTGGCAACAATATTTTCGAGCTGAGCTTTAAAAGCGGCAGCCTTATTCTTATTTACCATCTTCACAAAATTGATGTAACCCTCCACAGCATTAATCAAATTTTTAGCATTGCCCCATTTTTGGTCTTTCCATCCATTCGATTCTATATGGTGCAAAAGCGCTCTAAATTTGCGCAGCTGATCTCGCTGAACATTTAATTTTTCGTTTACCACAATGCCGGTAACCTTTTGCAGATTACCTTTTCGCATAATATGCGTTTTGGCAGGGTGCATGGTAAAACCTTCAGATTCTATGATCTTTTTGAGAAAAAACAATAAACCGGCAATATTTTTTTCGTTTTCTTTCGATGTAGAAAAACTTAAATCATCAGCATATCGGGTATAAGTAAAGTTGAATTTTGATGCTAATCCTGTAATTTTCTTATCAAGTTTAAAAGCGATTAAATTGCTAATCGCTGGACTGGCAGGAGAGCCTTGCGGTAGCACACGATCTCCTTTTTGCACATAATAAGATACACCATCCATTTCTACATGTTCCGTTTCTGCGTGGGTACAGATTAAGCCAAACACCGTAGCAAGTTGCTCTGAGTAGCCTAATTTATGAAATAAACCCTTTACGCGTTTGTAACTAATACTTGGAAAGAAATCTTTTAAATCGACATTAATAACGATGTCTTTTTCAAGGTGTGGTTGCGCATTGCTGATTATGGAGCGTTCTTTGATAAAACCATGAACGTGATCATTAATTTCAATGCGGTTTAAAATCTTCTCCAATACCCAAAGTTGCAAGGCTTTTAGCCTCGATTTTGGTGCAGATATCAATCTTTTTCCACCTGTTTTTTTAGGAATTTCGAAAGTGTGGTAATGACTGATTCGGGAAACTTTTCTTTGATAGAGCAAGTACCGTAAAGCGGATAAATCTGTACCAATGGCTGATGCAAAATCGATAATCTGATTAAAAACCGGCAGATTAAATTTCTGTAAAGTTTCTACATCAGATTCCGTTTGATTTAAGCCACCTGAAACTCCATCGCCCAAATAAATGATCTGCTGTTGCTGAATATTCGTCCAGTTTGCGGCCTTATCATCCTTCTTTTGTTTGTTTTTTTGCTTGATTAACGCTCGTTTATCCTTTGCCAATTTCATGCGTGCTTTACGCATTTCTTTTAGCATGGCTTCTTGGTTCTGGTATTTCCGATCCTGCGCCAAAAGATTGTTCAGCTCTTGGTTTGCAACAAGTTCCCGTTTAATTAAAACTTCTGGTAAACTTGGTGTATCTGCAGATTCCCAAAAACCAAGACGCTGCATTTCTTCAAGGATATAACTTTCTTTTGAGGTAGCCCGAATACGGTCGTAGATTTGTTGTCGGCTCAGTTTTTCTGCCATTTGGAGCTTGATTTAGTTAAAAAGCCCTGTCTTTTTTATAAAACAGGGCCCGAATTTAAAATCCTTCGTATTTTCATAGGACTATATCAATCAACTCCAGAGAACATGTACTATACGTACGGTTAAACTCGTGGAGTATGGAACCGAAACCGTACGTATAGTACGTGTTCTCCCCATAAAGATTGCAGGTAGTGCCGAGTGTCAAATATTAGTTCATCGATGACGAAACATCACCATTTTCTTATTCAGAAAAAGCAAGGTATTTTTTAAATCCACGGGCAATATAGAAATAAATATTTCGATTTTGAAACTAATTTCTAAGTTACCTTCAAATTTTATTTTTACCATATGGGCGGTATTTTAAAGGAAAGAAATCAGACTTGATAATTCAAAGTTCGATTAATATCTAAGTTAAAGCTATACTGATCAACAGGAATACTTTTAACATTTAAATCACTTTTTACTGCTGATGAAGCCGATGGGTTAATATTGCCCTGAAATACCTGATTTATATTAGTGATAATCAAATCATCATTATTTATTCCTTTTTCCTTTTCATCAGCTAAAATATCAGACCCGCAAACTGATCAGGAAGAATGTTTTCAGATTTGAAGCATTTTTTAGTGCTTTACAACCCTTCTGCAACTGGTTCCGGATTTAGAATAAACTTTTTGTTCTTTACGTTAAAATTCACGTTAAGGTATCCGCCAACCCTGCCGATCTGATTGGAGATTAGAAAATCATTGCCTTTACCTGTCGTAATGTTATCATAAATGATGGTCATGACATTGCCTGTGGGCGTTTCGATATGGTCAAAATTAAGGGTCTGAAAGATTTTATTAGTTTCCTTATTGATGATCTTTAATTCGCGCATGTGTGCTTCGGTAGATTTGCTCTTTTTAGCATAAACACCCATAAAATAGTAATCCTTCAAAGACGGGAACTGAAGGATCCGGGTATTATCGAACGCTTCATCTGAGAGATCACTCAGTCTGTTTACAAGCCGCAGGTTTACTTTCAGTTTACTTTTACCGCGGCTCCAGCTACCTGTGAGCTGCTGAGGTGAAAAATTAAGATGAAAAGTGGCAGAAACCCTGTTATTAGCCCCAATTTCATAAATTTTAATCTCCTCGGTACTTTGGTTAAAAACGCCCTCAAGCCTAATAGGATGATTAAGTTTATCGTATTTATAGACACCAATAACATTATAGTGTTTTTTTGCAGGTTCACCGAAATAGCCTTCTTTTACCTGAAAAGATAAAGTAACCGGATACCTGTCGATTAAACCCGTGTAATTATAAGTATTGTACCAACCGGCAAAGGTTTTCACCGATGTTAAAATAAGGGTGGCCACCAATACAATAAGCTTTGTTTTCATGTTAAATTATTTGATTTTTTCTTTTAGCGCTGCCGCAATGTTTAGCAAAAGCGCTCTACTTCTATTCGATGACATAAAAGATCATTGAAGATTAAGTCTGTTTTGGTTCGTGTTTACTTAGGTATTTAGACCTGAAGCCAGATGGAGGCTCGCCAGTCTTGATAAAAAACAATCTGCTGAAATAGGCAGGATCGTCATAACCCAGTGAATAGGCAATCTCCTTTGCCGTTCTGTCTGTATGTACTAGCAATCTTTTTGCCTCCAGGATAATCCTGTTTTTGATGATCTCGTTCGGCTGGGGAAGTTTAAGCCGCTTGAACCTATGGGTAAGGGTTTTGGGGGCTATCACCAGCAGATCGGCGTAATCGGCAACATTATGCTTTTCCTTAAAGTTTGCTTCGACCAATTGGGTAAACTTTCTGAAGAACTCAAGATCATTGTTCGGTCTGGCCGCCATCACCCCATCCAGGTGTTGCACCTTCCATAGTCGGGTAGACTTGATCAAAAGCTGTTTAAGATAAGTCCTGATCATTTCTTCCAGCGATCCATCTTTCAGTTCAAATTCATCCTCTATCCTGGAAAACAGGTATTCAATAAATGTGGCATCCTGCTGGGGTATCACCGTCATTGGCATATTATTGATGTTATTGAACAGGAGCCCATCGCAGGCAACTTCTTCATCATGCAACTGTATACAATAGAAATCGCGGTTATAGAACACTAGACGACCTGATTGCTCACCAAGTTTTTCGATACTGAGCACCTGATTTGGACTGATAAAGAACAGCGTTGGACTGGTGGTGTGGTAAACGTTAAAGTCTACTTTTATTTCAAATCCTTCATTAAGATAAAGCACCTTGATATAGGACTTGTATGCTTCAGAATTGATGGCCTCAATACTTTCTAAATCAACATTTACCATGCCGATGGTTTTAAGGTTTACATCAAAAATGCTTTGTTTCATGAAAGGGTTAATAAAATGGATTAAAAAATAAAATTACCATTAATGGTAACGATTTCAATATTTGGTTAAAACAAAAATTACTTGCGGGCATTTAAACCTGCAAGTAATCTTATCTTATAGATTATTTTTTTGCAAACTGCTCAAGCTCCGAGTTGAATTTATCCATCTCTTCTACAAAAAGTGCGTGTCCGCTGTTCTCAAATTTCACGATGTATGAGTTTTTTAAGCCTTTATGCAATTGCTCAGCCAAGGCGAAATCAATCAGTTGATCTTTTGTACCCTGAAATATGGCTACAGGGATGGTTATGTTTTTAAGCACTGGGCGCAAATCCAGATCGCCAAGGGCACTGATAGACTCGGTAACTACATATGGACTTGCAGATAAGTTGATATTTTCAAGCCATTTCTCTGTATTTTTTTGAAGTGTGGTACCTTTGGCCGCAAATGCTGCACCTAACCCACCTATCAGCTCTTCCCTGTTGGTCATGGTTTGTTTGATCAGTCCGGCAGCACCTTCCTCAGATATTCCGTAATTATAATCCGCACGTTGTTTCCATGATGGAGCAGCTGCTGCAAATAGTGCCAGTTTGCTCACATGTGCAGATTTATACTTGTTTATATAATGAATGGTAACGGCACCACCCATAGAAAAACCACCCAATACAGCATTCTCTATTTTTAAGGTATGGAGAACGGCATAAATGTCATCGGAAAAAACATCGAAATTGTACTTTCCATAAGGTTTATCAGATTTACCGAAACCACGTAGTGTAATACCGATTACCCTGAAACCTTTCCTTACCAGATATTGATACTGATATTGGTACATTTCATCGCTAAGTGGCCATCCGTGGATCAATACAATTGGTTTACCTTCGCCAAGATCGGTTACGTGAAGTTTTACACCTGGCTCAACTTCGATATATTCAGACCTTCCGGCTGAAGCTGGGACTCTTTTGTTTTGTGAAAAAGCGAATTGGCTTGTTAATAAAGTCATGATTAGACTTGCGGTTAAGATTAGATTTTTCATTGTTATTTTTTTTAAAATTAATGTTTGAAATATTTTTTGTTTATTGACAATACAAAGATGGGGAGAACGCCAGGCCCAGGGAATGGACAAACGGACAACAATATTGTACATTTTTCCCATAAAGGATATTTATGACACTTATTCTAAACCCTTATCAACGAACGATTAGACTTTTATCCTATTCCACCTAGCTTACTTAATAATACCAAAGCAAATATCCCGGGAACATTTAATTATAGCAATTACGGAAACACCAATTGCATAGGGATAAATTTTACGCTATCCGAATCGTAATACCGTACTTGTAGGAAACTATAGTATACCTGAATTTTGTATAAAAATATATACAATGGAAAGGGAATTTAATTTCAACAACGAACTATCTGGTAAGATTGCCCTGGTAACAGGCGGTACCAAAGGCGCCGGAAAAGCAATTGCCGAAAGGCTACTGGCAGCCGGGGCACAAGTGATCATTACTGCAAGAAACCCGCCCGCAGCGCCCAATGAAAAGCTGCATTTTATTTCGGCAGACCTGAGCAAGTCTGCTGGAACAGCAAAAGTAGTAACAGCGGTATTATCAAAATTTGGCAGGCTCGATATCCTGATCAATAGCCTTGGTGGCTCGGAAACTCCAGCAGGTGGTTTTGCTAATTTAACCGATGAACACTGGGAAGAAACATTGCAAACCAATCTTTTAGCGCCAGTAAGATTAGACAGGGCATTTTTGCCGCAAATGATCAAACAAAAAACAGGTGTAATTATCCATATCGCATCTATTCAAGGCAAACTTCCATTATATGAAAGCACACTCCCCTATGCGGCGGCAAAGGCCGGACTGATCAATTACAGCAAAGGACTTTCTAACGAAGTTGCTCCAAAAGGAGTTCGGGTTTTAACGGTTTCTCCGGGCTGGATCATGACAGACAGCTCAAAGAGAATGATGGAACGCATATCGCAGAGCAAAGCAATTTCGATAGAACAGGCCACACAAAGTGTAATGGATGCACTTGGCGGCATTCCATACGGCCGACCTGCCATGCCAGAAGATGTGGCAGAAATGGTTGGGTTTCTTGTTTCGCCAAGGGCAAGTTACCTTACCGGAACCGAATTTGTAATTGATGGAGGCACCATACCCACCGTTTAAAATTACAACAATACCAGCCTGGGTTGCATTTGGAATAAGTTTAAATCGCTGACCGAAATCAACCTGGGCATAATTTAGCTAATATTCACTCAGAAAAAATCAGGTCAACTGCGGATATCCTTTCAGAATTACACGCTTCAAACTGTCCTGATACGCATCTCCCCAATTTCCAATAGCGGCGATCACAGGTATCAGGGTTTTGCCAAACTCAGTAAGCGAATACTCTACCTTTGGTGGCATCACCGGATAGATTGTTCTGATAACCAATTCATGGTCCTCGAGTTCCTTTAGCTGAATATTGATTACCCTACGACTTGCATCTGGTATTTTGCGTTGCAGCTCGCTGGGGCGCAAATAACCCTCGTTGATAAACCACAACAAGCGTATTTTCCATTTGCCATAAAGCACCTCTCCAACTAAATCGAGACCACAGTTTAAATTGGGAAAAGTTTTTTTCTCATACATCTAACAAAGATACATGTAGGCCATTAACGAAACAATACGGATAAATTTTTCCCTATCCGAATCGTAATGCCCTACTTGTGCACCACGCCAGTACTACCGAAATTTGTACAACAATAAGTTAATCTAAAAATAAATATCATGAACTTACCAAATTTTATAACAGACTTCATTGAAGCGCAAAACAGCCATGATGCCGTAGCTTATTCCTCACTTTTCTCAGAAAACGCCGAAGTATTCGACGAAGGAAAGAACCATATCGGAAGAGCTGCAATTCAAAAATGGATTGAAAATTCGAACCAACAGTATCAAGCTACTTTAAAACCGATTAGTTATAAGGAAGATGAAAAGGGTTCGGTATTTACAGCTGAGATTTCGGGAACATTTCCAGGTAGCCCGGTCATTCTTAATTTTAACCTTGTTCTTCAGCAGGGTTTAATCCAATCGCTTAAGATTACCGGTTAATGCTAAACTTCCAGAGTCCATAAAATCGTAGCAATGCCGCAGTACAGCTTTAGATATTTTGCAGCATTGCTAACTGCTATTCCCCATCACAAGACTGAACCATTAGCAAGAATACATCAAAAATGGTAGTTAGCTTTTTGATCGGTTTTAGATTAGTTCCATTTGCACAGCCATTTTAACCAAAGATGCAATATTACGAGCGTGAAATTTAGAAAGTAGATTTTTTCGATGAGTATCTACTGTAGTTACGCTAACAAAAAGTTTAATGGCAATTTCATTATTGGTTAGACCATTAGCGATAAGTTCTAGCACTTCCTTTTCTCTTCTGGTTAGAATTATTTTAGTACTTTCCTTTGTTCTAAGCATTTGAAATGCATCTCCACTTAAATAAGTTTTTCCTGCATTTACCGTAAATATGGCCTCTAATAACTCGTTTTTTGTAGCATTTTTAAGTACATAGCCCGATGCACCGTTTTCAATTATTTTTTGAATAAAACTTTGCTGGTTAAAAGTGCTCAAACCTAAAATATGTATGCCAGGGTATTTTTCTTTGATCGTTTTGCAAAGATCTATTCCACTCTCTTTACCTAAATTAATATCCATTAGTATGACATCAGGTTGGTGGTGCTGCAAAAGGGCAAGGCACGATTCCCTAGATGTAGCATGCCCCTGCCATTCTATATTTTTTTCATTTTGCAGTAACGAACGAACGCCCTCAATTACAAGGTAATGATCATCTACAATCAACACACTTACTCCATTCATAATTTGAACTCGATTAATACCGACGTGCCTTTATCGGGCTCAGTTTTAACATCTATTTTTCCCTTTAAAAAGTCGACCCTATTTTTCATATTGGCCCAACCAATTCCGTGTGTTTCGGTTAATAGATCTGGGTTAAATCCTTTGCCATCATCTTCTACCGTTACTGTTATGGTGTCATCGCTTTTGGCCAGTTGTACAATGGCAGTATCAGCCGAAGCGTGTTTAATAGTGTTATTAAGCAATTCTTGTACTATCCTAAAAATGGTTATCGAAGTTGTGTTATCAAGTTTAGCCGTTTCCATTCCAATAGATTGATAATCCACCTGCAATGCGCCTGTAAGATTTATATCTGTACAAAAATCTCTTAAAGCCGTATCCAAACCAAATTTAACAAGTGCTTCTGGCATCATATTATGAGCTATTCTGCGCATCTCTTTAATGGAACTATCTAACATATCCATACTTCTATTAAATGCCATGGCATTTTCTGGTGTCATAACTAAATTTCCCTGCATGTGTCCAAATGAGTGTTTTAAACCTGAGAGCATACCCCCCAGGCCATCGTGTAAATCTTTAGCCAAACGTGTTCTTTCCTGCTCCTCTCCTTTTAATACGGCCTCAGTTGCAGTAAGCTGCTTTTCAGTTTCTAGTTCGTTAATGCGTTGCTGTTGTATTTTTTGACGGTGTTTGTAGTTGCGGTATACCATTGCGAAAATGAGGATCAACAAAAGCGCACCGCCAATTAGTATATAATTTAAGGTGTTTTTTTGTTGGATAGCCGCTTGTTGCAGCCTGATCTGACTGTCCTTTTTTTCAGTTTCGTATTTTTTTTCGAGATCTGCTGCAGATTTAGCCACTTCTTCATTCAAAGCGGTTCTTTCAAGTGAATCTGCCTTGCGTTGTGCATTCGATGAAGTGATGAAGTCGCCCTGTGTGGCGGAAATGTAGGAGAGCAGGCGATAACCGTTCTGCATCTCATGCCTGATGGAATCGGCTTTGGCAATAGAAAGTGCCTGCTTCACATAAGCAAGGGCTTTCCTATTGTCCCTGGTATAGTAATGGGCAGCAGCAAGGTTGTAATAAGCAGTGGCTAGTAGCTGACGGCTATTCATTTCCTTGGCAAGCGTAAGGGAATGTGCAGCCATTTCCCGCATTTTATCATACTTACCTAAAGAAGAATAAAAATTAGTAATGTACTTATAGATGCTTGCTTCGGCAAAGCGGTCGTTTAGCTGCTTTGAAGAACTGAGCGCCTTGTCATAAAAATAAATTGCACTGTCGGGTAATCCCAGTATTTCATATTCCTGGGCAATGCCTGCATATAGTCGGTTCACATAGCCAGCAGTAATATTGTACCGCTTCCTAAGACGCAGTCCCGTCAATCCTGCATCCAGGGATTTTCGGTGTTGCCCAAGATCGGCATAGGCATTACTAATACTAATATATAGGCCAACCATTTTGGCAGTATCCTTTACTTTTTCAGCTTTTGCCTGAGCCTGCAAAACATAGTCCAATTCCTCTTGATATCTGCCAAGATATTGATAACAGATAGACATCATATTGAGCATCGCTATTTCAAATCCTGGTTGTTTTAAATGCCGTGCAATCATTAAACCCTTTCGACTCTCTTCTAATGCCTTATGGTGTGCCCCCTGTGTAAACGATACCACGGCCACACGTTCATGATACAGATAGCGGCCTCGTTCATATGATAATTTTTCGGCGAGGTTACCTAAGAGTCTCAAAAAATGCCTGGCCGAATCCAGATTATTTTTCTCATAGTATTTGGCCAAATTGTAATAGGTTTTAACACAGTTTGTATCTTGCCTATGAACACGAAGTAACTTTAGCAAACTATCCTTTTCGTTTGTTTGTGCATTTAAATTAAAGGCATACAAAAAGCATATCAATGCAATAATTCTTTTTAGATACATGGCTTTAGTTATGGATACAAATAAACCGAATTGTTAGCCTGATAGTACTCCCCTTTTTACAGGATTTTTATTAAAGCTACAAAATATCTTTCGCCAGGAAAACAACCTGGTCAGCCCTAATTCAATCATTTTGTAAAAATCCTCTTTTTACAGGATAAGATCGGCTGACACTGCTACCTAAATTAGCCTTGAGAAAAACATATCCGTAATAACTAAAACCTACAACATGAAAACTAAAAATTTAATGCTGACAATACTGCTTCTTGCAGGAAGTATTACAGTACAAGCACAATTTCTTAAAAAACTAAAAGAGAAAGTAAACGCAACAGTAGACAAGAAAATAAATGCCACCGTTGATAAGGCAATCAGTAAAACAACAGATAAAGTTGTAGACAGCTCCTCCCGAAAAATTGAAAAAATGGCGAAGGATATAGGTAAAGGAAAAAAAGATAAAAAGAACGCTTCAGACAAAACTAATCAGAACAAATCCGTTCCGGAAACTGAAAAACCAATAGTACAGGACAGTACTACCAAAAAAGACCCCAATAAGGCTTAGAAAATCAACGACATATGAGTATGAAAAATTGTAAAATAGTTAGGTCCATACTGCTCATGGTCTTTTTATTACTGCCTGCATTACTTGTTGCACAAAAAAAGTCGGGCAAAGAAAAGCCGCCAACCAAAAAAGAAATGGAAGCCGCAATGAAAGAAGCAAAGGGCATGATGGATGAGATGATGAAAGAGATGAGCCCTGAAGATAAAAAGATGATGGATAGCCTAGGTATTAAAATGCCCGATATGAACAAGGCGGTTAAAAATATGCCTGCCATATCAGACAAGAAACTTGCCAAAGCGTGGGAAGATGATAAGCTTATCGTACCAAAAAAGGATGGGGTTAGAATTGCAGCAATTGCAAAGGGCGTAAACGCTGCTCGGATTTCTGCATATGTAAAAGCGATACAGACAAAACTTAGCGCTGCTTTAGAAGCAAATACAGTTATGCTGGCTGATAAGGTGTATAGTAAAATTAAAGCAAAAACAAAAAATGGCGAAGACGCCGATGCAATGGCCAGTGCGTTTTGGGCGAGCGGCCACCCGGAATTAGCTGTTTATCTGCTTGGTAAAGTATGTACCGATTATCCAGCACAGTATAATGCACTGAGTAATTATACTGCAGCACTTACGATGTTAAATGGCGAGCACTTAGCTATCCCAATCTTAGAATATCTTCATAAAAGCTTTCCTAAAAACACCACCGTCATGAACAATCTTGGGCAGGCATGGTTTGGACTGGGCGAACTGCAAAAAGCAGAAAACTACTTGGATAGTGTTACTGATGTATACGTACATCACCCGCAGGCAACCTTAACGCAGGCAGCCATTGAAGAAAGCAAAGGCAATACAAAAAAAGCTGCAGAACTTGTCAAGAAGTCTATTAAACATGCTTACACAAGGGAAAAAGAAGAGAAGCTGGCAAAGTTGGGAGAAAAGATAAGCAGCATCAACTTAAGAGTTCCGTTCAAACCCAGCTCCGATCCGTTGGGGCTAGGCAACACCAAACGCCCAGACTACCCTAATAGTATTGCAGAAATAAATGCGTTGTTGCCTATGTGGGAGCAATTTAACAATGGTATAGCAACAGCCATTGCAAAAGCAGAAAAAGAGCTGGCAGATGAAACAGCATTGTATGCAAAATACATATCTACAACGACAGGTAAAGTAATGGGCGCAATTCAACAAACTATTAACACAGGTGTGGCCACTCCAATAAATATGGAGCCATTGCACGCCCGCAAAGCTGGCTTACAAGTGCAGCAGTTAGAAAAATATTACGCTGCAAAAATGAAAAAGCTTACCGAAAGCTATATGAAACTTCAAACTGACCTTACCGCGATTAGAAAAAACAAAAAAATACCTCCGCCAGAAGCTCCCTGCACAGCACATCGGGACGCCATCAATGCGATGTTGAAAGAGTTGAACACCAGGAAGAAAGAATATGATGAAGAGGCCCTCACGCTTTTTAAACATTATGCCAATGACTTTGCGTACTGGGCACAGTATACCAGTTTGGATATTCATTCCTTCAAAATAATTGAACTGCAATTTCAACTGTTCTGGCTGCAGAAAAATAGGGAGCTTCAACCTTTGGATATGCAGGATTATAAAAACGCCTATGCAGACTGTGAAGAGAAAGCAGAAGCAAAACCAGGTAAACTGGCAGAGTTTGATGATGTGGCCTGTAATTACAAGGCTGAAATTGACTTAGGCTATGTAACGTACAAGTTTAATTGCAGCCATAGCAGCATGACCATTGAATTTAATGATAATGCAATCATCTTCAAACACCTGGGTAACAATTACATTGGCAGCACAGTAAAAATAAAATCGGGCGCAAGCGCCAAAGGAAAGCTTGGTCCACTGGAAATTAAAGGAGCCATTGGCAGCGATTTTACCTATGAACTGGATGAAAATAATGAGATGAAAGACTGGAAAGGAACCGCAAATGCAAGTGTGGAAGGCTCGGCTGGTGTGGATGAGGAACCCATTAGCGGCGAACTTACCGTAAAACAGGAGTTCGAGTTGGAAATGAGTAAAAAAGCAGGCGTAGGCGATTTTACGGCCACCTCCTCTGCAACCGTAAAAGCGGGCATAGGCAAACAGGAATTAGAAGCCGGAATACAGAAACAAATCAGCCTTATCAGTGGTCATGGCTCGGTAACTGGTACCGGTATCGCCAAAGGAATCATCATCAGGCAGTGGTAAAACATCAATCATTAAACAAAATAGGAATATGAAAACTAAAGCTTTGCTTGTTGCCCTGTTTACTTTTTCTTTCGCCAATGCCCAGCAGGTTGACAGTCGCGGAATGTACGATAAAAAGGATTTTGAACATATTGAAATCGGATGGTTAAATCCCCTAAAAAACGAACCCGCGAAACCCATTACTGAAAATGGCTGGAGCTATCCTGTGAACCAAACTGATATGGGCAGAAAAATTGGTACTTGGTTGCAACAAACCTATACACCTATCGGACTATTAGGCGAGCTCAAACTGGACCTGTTTAGGCCCTCTGCTTCTAAATACAAAGGCACAAAATATTATGGCGCAGATGAGGCTGAAAAAGACAACCGCTTCGCACTCCCCAATTCCTATGGGGCGCTGGCTAAGTTTCATCTATGCTTATCTAAAACAAGCACACATAAATTCTTTCCAACACCAGGAAACCATTGTTATACCCGGCTTGACATCATGGCGAACAACGTAGAATTGATTACCAAACAGATAATTGTGCTTTCTACTCCTACCGACTATTATTGTACCATGCCTGATTATACCGTTGGACAAAAAGGGGAATATGAAAAAGACTGGCTCGATGAAATGACTGCTTATAGAAATTTTACAGGCAGCCCGAACCTGCAACCTTATCGTCATTATCTGTTCCCGGTAGGCAACCAATTATCTTACGTGGTAATTATGACGAGGAACAGGCAGCCACTTCCTTTTGAGCAAGTTACGGTAGCTGAACTTTTACGGCAATTAGAAAGTCAGTTTCCCAAGCTACATCAATTTGCAGTAAACCGAAAGCTGATTTATGAAAACTACCTGGAAAACGCAAAAAAAGGAATGCAGGTATTAAAAGAACAGCTAAAGCAACAGGAAAATAAATTCGTATATTTTAATACTATTGAACGACAGATAGATATCATTGATTTAGCCAATATCGGTAGCAGTGGAAAATTACCTAACTGGATACAAACCGAAAAAAACACTCAAAACCTTGACCGATGGGGAAAAGCAGTTTCTTCCTCTACAAATTACCCATTGCTTCGGTTAAAAAAAGGAGTAAAAGAAGATTGCGCTACCAGCGGTCCGCAATGGCTCGTGTTCAAGCTGGATGGACCTATTAATGCGGGATATGGCGGTGCTGTGCAACTGATGGATAATTTTGTCAACCGTTTTAATTATGACTACGTATATCGTTATTTTTTTGGAAAGGATAAAGTGATTGAGCCATATCAACCGCTTGGATTAGCCTTTAAAGAAAAGGAGCAGCGAGCCTCGGCGGCGTCAGAACTTTCTGCCGCAGCAAAGAAAAATGCTGCTGATAAAACTGTATTGTTCTTTGAAGATTTTTCCAGTACAGCTGTTGGCTCCTCATCGCAAGACTGGAAAACCCAACGAAGCGAAGTTTCTGGCGAACAACCAGTAGTAGCTACACTAGATAAGGCTGAAGGCAAGTGGTTAAGGTTGAAAAGAAATGCAGCTCCGAAAAATTTTCCGCAAAATATAAATGGAGATTTTGAGCTAAGCTATGATCTTCTGGTGCAAAAGGGCGATGTGCCATGGGGCACACCAGGAATTGACGTGCAGCTAAAGTTTTCAGGCAATGCCGGAGAAAAAAATATCATCTTAAATGTGTCACCAGGTGATATGAACCGGTCAGATGCCGCTGGCTGGATAATGATTAACGGATTGACAACCTGTAAGGTCTCCAACTATTATTCTCTGTCCGGTTTCACTGGCAGCAAGCCAGTTAATCAAGCTACCGTGAGCCTACAAAAAAAAGGGGAAAGCATATTGATCAGGTGCAACAACAGCAAGGTGTACGAATGCAACACAGCTTTTTCACCCAGCATGGTCTTAAAGGATCTCAATTTTTACGTGAACGAAAAAAATCAGTTCTACATCAGCAATATTCATATCAAGAAATTATAATCCACTATGAAACATATCTCATTTTTTATGATCTGCTTATTGTTTACAATGCAGGCATGTGGGCAAAACGAAACCTTCGATATCGTCTCTTATACGACACCAAAAAACTGGAAAAAAGAACTTACCGACAACCATTTGGTCTACTCAAAAATTGATGGCAATAGCTGGGGGCAAATCGTGATTTACAAAAGTGCTGTAAGCACGGGAGATGCCGAAACCGATAACGAAAAGGAATGGAACGGATTAGTATTGGGCTTAAAAGCTGTAGAAAATGAAGAAAAAGCTAAACCAGATACGCTAAACAATTGGGTTGTAATTAGCAGAAGCGGCATTTGGAAGTACAATGGCGCTAATGTATCTACCATCCTCACTACGTTTAGTAACGGGAAAGTATATTTAAGTGCCATGTGTAATTCAACCGCATTGCCATATCTGCAAGATTTTCAGCATTTATTGCAAACGTTTCAACCCATCGAAAGAAATGAAATAAGTCCAAATCAAACATACCATACTGTAAATGGGCAATTTAAATATGATACTACCAATTTTGATGACGGCTGGATAAGCGCCAGCAAAACAGACTGGGTTGAGGTTACCAAACCTGGTACACGCATTTTTATCCATTATCCTAACCAACAGGCAGATGAGCATAATTTTGATAAACTTAAAGGCGATGAGCATGCCTGGAATGCATTGATAGCACCGCGATATCAAAACATCACCAACTTTCAGCAAAGAGGCCTGCAGGGCTCGCCATCCATTACTTTTCTAACGGCCAATGGGGTTGAAAAACAAACTGGCAAAAATGTTTTCATTGTATTCTATAAAAAACATTACCAACAGGGAAACGGACGGTATTTGGAAGTAGTTACCAATAGTAAAACTGATTTTGAAAACGAATTTGGCAATAATTACATTAACACCTCCAGTTGGGATTACCTTGAACAGAGCAAATCTTGGGATAAACTTGCCAAGATGCAATGGCGTAACAAATTTGCGGTGGCTGACACAGATCTTGCCGGCAAATGGTCATCGTCAGATTTTGCATCACTCTCTTATTATTATGTAAGCAGTGGCCGTTACGCAGGTAGTACAGCAACTGCCACTTCAGACGAATTTAACTTTTTAGAGGCAAACCATTACAGCAGTCAGCATTCGGGTGCGTCGGGCCAAGTTGGCAACATGGGTTTCTCTACGCAAAAATATAATGGCAAGTACGAAGTTAAAGATTGGAAGATCACTTTTACCAACCGTTTTAAAGGTCAGTTAGAAACATTTAATTGCCAGTTTGAGGCTATAAAAGGCGGACGAATATTGGTGCTTACTGATAACAACAACACCATAAAAGCTTTGGTAAAACAACATTAAAAAATCCCCTTTTTACAGGATAGCAACCCAGTTAACAGCGAATTAACTTTATATCATTATGCAACTTAATCGATAATCTTATAAACCCCGATAAGCCGCCGCTTACAAACAGAGATGAATAAGAGCTTATCGAAGCTTCATTACCACTTAAAAACAATTTATTCAAATGAAAAAATTAACAAGCCTACTATCGTTATTTCTATTGCTTTTTACCAGTATAAATGCTCAGCAAAAAACGATGGTAAACATAAACCGACCTTTAGTAACGAGACAAATTGCCTTACCAGATTTGCAGGTAAGCATTAGCAGTATCGAACACGACAAAGGTAATTATCACATCAATTGTACTTTAAAAAACACTGGTGCAGCCAATGTAGATCTAAGTAATATTACCATGCAGGGCAGTATTGTATCTGCTAACGGCCAATTTATACAAGCTGGTGGTGGCACTAAATTGGTAGATCAAGGCTCACTGGAACCTGGGACCGAAATACAATTTAAAATAGGGTTTACCCCAACAAAAAAGTTAATTAAAAATACAGCCTATACCTACCAGCTAAAAGCCGACGAAACCAATAGCGTTGCAGAACACAATGAAAGCAATAATCTTGCTACTGCCCCCATTATTGGTTATACAGATATAATGGAAACTTTAACAAGTACCTTGGCTGGACCCCTTCTTTCTACTACAGCATTTCCGGATCTTACCGTAGAAATTACCAGCATCTCTGCAGAAGAGTTTCATCATAAAATATATTACAAAGTAAAAAACATAGGCACTGCTGCGCTAAATGTTAACGTTAATGGCTTGCGGTTACTTGGATCAGTATGGTGTACCGAATTAAGGGCCGAGTGTTTAAGCACTGATGTAAAAGTACTGCAACCTCATGCTGTGCTCACACCTGGACAAGAAATAAATAGCTATATCGTACTAGAAGGCAGTAGACAGAGAAGTTTACTGAAAAGCTTTCAAGAGTACATGTACAAAATTGAAATAGACAATATCAAAGACATTCATGAATTGAACGAAAACAACAATACTACAGAACGAAAATTTAAGGCAATGTAACCCATTAATTCACCTGTTTCAAAAACCTAATTTATTTATGTAAAGATGAAAAGGAAACTCTGTTTAATGCTATTCACAATAAATGCAATAAGCACTTTTGCTCAACAAGAGACTTTCGACATTGTTACCTATACCCCACCAAAGGACTGGACATCAAAGCAAAATGCTGGCAACATTTCTTACTCGCGTGTGGATGGTGGCAGCTGGGGACAAATAGGCATTTATAAACACAGAAATAGCGAAGGCGATATAAAAATCGATTTTGATAAAGATTGGAACGAACTGATATCAAATGGCAAAAGCATTTCGTCAGTAGAAAAAACCGAACCTAAGCTTACGCATGGCTGGTCTATAATTAGTGGCAGAGGTATTTGGCAATATAATGGCACTAATGTAGCGACTATACTTACCGTGTACAGTAATCAAAAAATTTGTATGGCAATAGTGTGCAATGCTACAGCAATGCCTTATCTCAAAGAATATCAATCGCTGCTTGGTTCGCTAACTATTAGCACAGCAAATATTTCTACCATACCAAGCGCAGAAAATAATGCCTCTGCTATTGTTGGGCTTTGGACAGATTATAGTTTAGAAAGTGCAGGAAGAAGTTTTAATGGTGTGCCCCAATACACAGCAGGTTACCTTAGAAAGGAATATACTTTTAACAAGGATGGCACTTACATATATAGAAATAAGCAGTGGATTACTAAAACAAAGGATATCCTTTTTAGCTACGAAACGGGCACTTATATTTTAAAAGGCAATGCGCTAACCATTACACCAAAAAATGGAAGAGGAGGATTTTGGGAAAAGAAGGCAAGCTCTTTAGAATGGGGCAAATATATAAAAGCACTTAATCATAAATTAGAAAAAGTAACCTATACTTTTAAAATAATAGAAGACCCAAACTACAGCAATACCATAGTGCTTAGTGCATCTAAACCTACCCAAAGAGATGGTGGAAAGTTTAATGCACCCGATGACCCTTATGCGTTTCATTATAGCTTTAGAAAACTTGCATCGCTTATCGATAATCCACCTGGTTTAAAATAGGATTGTAAGCAGACAATTGATTATCAATTAATTAAACATCTATTTTTGTATCCAAAGATAAAATTCGATAAAAATAAAGAGTACAAAAAACTAATTATCAGGCAGTTGCACTCTTTATTTTGACTTCCGATACCGATCAGCAGGAATACTTTGAATATTTAAATCGCTTTTTATTGCTCATAGAACCTATAATTGAGGATTTGGAACGGAAAAATTTCATTTAGTTTTTCTATAAAACAAAGTCTTGTCAGAACATGTATACCCTGACAAGACTATTATAGCACAAAAAATTGGCAAATATGAGAGATTGTAGTTTTGGTTTATATTGAAGTTTATATCACCTCAAGGTTCACATAATAAAACTAATACTTTATTTGAATTAACTATTGAAAACAAGATCAAAGCGTCTTCAAAACACCACCGTCAGCCCTCAAGCTAGCTCCATTTGTAGCTAACGACAACGGACTGGAAAGATAGGCAGCCAGGTTGGCAATTTCTGCCGGGTCAATAAAGCGTCCTAATAGCGAATGAGGGTTAGTTTGCTGCATAATACCCGTTTTTAACTGCTCCACACTCATATTTTGCATACCTGCAATATGTTCAACGGTTTTAGCTACGCCATCAGAATAAGTCGGCCCGCCTAAAATAGTATTTACCGTAACCTCTGTGCCTTTGGTTAATTTTGATAAGCCATTGCTCACAGACATCATTGCGGCTTTGGTCATTCCGTAGTGTATCATATTATCAGGAACATTAACACCCGACTCACTGCTGATAAAAATGATCCTTCCCCTGTTCTTGCTGAGCATCTTCGGCAATAATGCCCTTGATAATCTTACGCTGCTCATGACATTGATCTCAAACATGTGATACCAATCGTTATCGGTAGTTTGCGCAAAATCTTTCAGGTCAAAAATCCCGACATTGTTAATCAGAATATCGATATCATTTAATTGACTTAACAGGGCTTCTATCTGTGCTTTAACAGAAAAATCAGCTGCGATCCCTGATACAATCGCATTTGGAAATTGTTTTTGTAACGCCGCAACTGCAGCATTCATTTTTGTTTCTTCACGACCGTTTATAATGACCTCAGCCTCTTCTGCCAATAATTGCTGCGCAATAGCAAATCCAATTCCCTGTGTCGCCCCACTGATAAACGCCCTTTTTCCTTTTAATTTTAAATCCATCTTATTTTTATTTTTGTATCGATCAATACATAATTAGTCAAAAAAATTTAACTTATAATATCCAGCTGCATTTCTACCTGCGCTGCGAGTACTTTTTCATCAGGATAAATTCTTCTGAGGGTATTAAGGCCACACCAGAAAGTGATCAGGTATCTACCCAAAACTTGCGATGATAATGGGTTTTGCAGGTGACCGAATTCCCTTTCTCTTTCAATTGCGTTCACAAACATCTGCTCAACATCTTTTAGTATTCGAATGGCATCTGCCTCCAGCTCATCATCGATAAAAGTCATTTCTACAACTGTATTTGCTATGATACAACCCCTCAAATGATCTGTTTGGTTTGCTTTGGCTATACTCCTGAAAAAGTCTTTTATCAAGGCCAGCGGAAACTCGCTTCTTTCCAGTATTTTTCTGAAATCATTAAATGCTTCCCTCCGCTGTTGAATTGCCGCGCTGAAAACTTCCTTCTTCCCTCCTTTAAAGCTGTTGTAAAAGCTACCGGAACCTACTCCGGTAGCGGTCAACAAATCGTTTAGCGAGGTCGCCGTATATCCTTTTTCCCAGAAAATCTGTTGCGCTTTGCTCACCAACTCGGTATTTTCAAATAATGTAGGTCTTCCTTTCATTGATATAATCATTTTTGTATTGATCAATACAAAAGTAGAAAATTCAACTGGTTATCCAAAAAAATGGGCTGAATTAATTAAATGATTGCCGATACTGCAAAGGAGTTTGCATGGTTTTTTTCTTAAATAACTTATTAAAAGACTGAGGATACTCAAATCCAAAGCGGTAAGCAATTTCGCTAATATTAAGGCTTGTTGTAGAAAGTAAAACTTTTGCTGCCTCGATGATATGATTGTGGATATACTGCAGGGTGCTTTGTCCGGTGAGGCTACGCAACATATCACTTAAGTAATTGGCAGAAAGGTTAAGCTCATCGGCAAGTATTTTGACACTGGGAAGCGTAAGCACAGGCTTTTTATCGTTTTCAAAATAGCCCGTAAGGATTTCTTCTAACCTTGTTAAAAGATCGTGATGTACAGCCTTTCTGGTAATGAACTGCCTGTTGTAAAAGCGATTTGAGTAACTAAGCAGTAGCTCTACATGCGAAACCATTACATCCTGGCTATATTGATCGATACTGTTTTTTAGCTCCTGCTGCATTTGTTTCAGGAGGGAGAAAATAACTTCTTCTTCTTTTACCGATAAATGAAGTGCCTCTGCAACCGAATATGAGAAAAAACCGTAATCTTTAATACGCTTCACTAAGGGATAATTCTGGATGAGCGCTGGCTTAAATACGAGCATGTAGCCATTAACCGGTTTTCCATCTGTTTCTCGTACCGAGAACACCTGTCCTGGTTTAGTGAATGTCATGATCCCTTCTTCAAAATCGTAATCCTGTTGCCCGTAACGGAATTTGCCGTTTGTACCAGTTTTTATGGCTATACAGTAGAAATCATTCGTAAAATGCTTCCATACATCACTGTGTTTGTAGCTCAGGAGTGCAAAATCAATCACACTTACCAAAGGATGATCGGGCTTTGAAAGTGCAAATAAACGGTGCAGTTCAGAAATCGAACTGATCTGGTAAGGTGATTGATCTGTCTTCTTCATTTCCTCAAATTTAATCAATTAATCGAAGTTGGTGGAAAGTGACAGGTGTTTCCATTGTTCCATTTCAGCTTGCTCCTTATTCCGGTGTTCCAGGATAGAGCTATAGCTGTCTGGTCCAAGTACAAGGTGAACGGGAGGTTCTTCTGCTTTTACAATTGCATTCAGTGCTTGTGCCAGTTTTTTCGGATCGCCTGGTTGGTGTCCGTTAAAACTGCTCAACATAGCTGCATGCTCTTTTTTACCGTAACCGATCACATTTTTTTTGGCCACAACCAGCGTATGATCAGACATGAAATTAGTACGGAACATACCTGGAGCTACCACAGTAACCTTAATGTCAAAGGGTTTGACTTCTTGTGCCAATGCTTCTGAAAGACCTACAACAGCAAATTTGGCCGCATTGTAACTTCCGGTATTGGCGTAACCCATGTAACCCATATTTGAAGCAATGTTAATGATGTGTCCAGATTGCTGTTTTCGGAGGTACGGTAGCACATGACGAATAATGTTCACTGTTCCAAAAACATTAACCTCCTGCGTTTTACGAAATTCTTCTTCAGAAATTTCTTCCAAGCTACCCACCAGATAATAGCCGGCATTGTTTATTACCACGTCTAACCTTCCAAAATGCACAATGCTTTTGAATATGGCATCGCTAACGGCTCCGTCGTTAGTAATATCTAATGCCAGAGGAAGAAAGTTTTCGCTAGCTTCGCCGAGGCTGCTCATGAGTTCGTTAACATTCCGTGAAGTAGCTACCAATTTGTCGCCGTTTGCCAATACGAGTTTGGCAGTTTCAAGCCCCATCCCTTTGGATGCACCTGTGATAAACCATACTTTTTGTGTATTCATTTTTTTAATTTTGATTGTGACACAAAATTCGGCGAACACGGACTGGTAAAAGTATCCATTTTACAGACATATGTATCCAATTTCAGGGTCAGTGAATTCAGGATGAATGACTGATTTTTAGTTGAGCGCTACAACCATCCTTTGGTAGTCGTCTAACTATAACCTATTATAAACGAGAAGTTTATAATGCAATATTCTGCACCTGCTATCTTTGAATAAGAAATGTTTAAACATAATCTTCTCCCCCCGTAGTTGTAAAAACCTTTAAAAGAAATACTTTTAACATGCTGAGATAGCATAGAAAGCTGATTTGACATTAAAAAACCGCACTTTGAACAAATCAAAGTACGGCTGTACCGATCAGCAGGAATACTTTGACTATTTAAATCGATATTTATTGCTTATCGAGCCTATAATCGAGGATTAAGAAAGAAAAGGATTCATTTAATCAGGTTTCAAAAATCAAGTGATTTTATATTTGGTCACCTTGACCAGATTATAATAGAACACAAAATTTGGCAAATGTGAAAAATTGTAGTTAAGGATTATTCTTTGGAAAGGATGTATCTTCAATTGAATCTGCTCATGAATTTATAAGTTATATAGAAAACGATATAAATATCTTAGTATTCTAGTGTGACGAAGACTTTATCAACTACTCGTAAAGCTGAAAAATGACAGTCCAGAGTATGCATACCAAAAACCTTGGTCTGGATACAACATACAGAGATTCGGCTACGATGAAAAATCAAAGTCTATTGATCTTTGTGCCATAATTAAAATCATAAAAAAATGGCAACAACTAATTTGAAAGCAGACAATATTCCTTCACAGCAGGGAAAAACAATTTTAATTACGGGTGCAAGCAGTGGCATTGGGAAAGAAACTGCAAAGTTATTTCAATCTGAGGGCTGGAATGTAATCGCTACAATGAGAAATCCTGAAAACGAATCAGAGTTGAAGCAATTAGAAAATGTCCTGGTTACCAAACTTGATGTTTTAGATTTGGATTCTATCCAAAATGCATTTACTGAAGGTGTCCAAAAATTTGGAAGCATTGACGTATTGCTCAACAATGCTGGTTATGGTGCATACGGACCATTAGAGGCATTTAGCAGAGACCAGGTTTTGAGACAATTCAACACCAATGTTATCGGACTTTTAGATGTTACAAGGACCGTTTTGCCCCACTTTAGACAGAACAAAAAGGGCATAATAATCAACATCTCTTCTATCGGAGGCAGAATGACCTTCCCTATGGGTTCATTGTACCACGGAACAAAATTTGCCGTCGAAGGTATTTCAGAGTCTCTCAGTTTTGAAGTGGAGCAATTTGGAGGAAAGGTAAAAATTGTTGAGCCAGGTATGATTGCAACAGATTTTTCAGGCAGGTCTTTAGTTTTTAATAACGATGGAAATATAGCCGAATACCAAGATCTCGTTAATTCCCTAATGGGGGCAATGCCCACAATGGCCGAAAATGCTTCACCTGCAAGCGTGGTTGCCGAAGTGATCCTTAGAGCGGCAACAGATGGAACAGGCCAGTTACGGTATACAGCGGGAGAGGATGCCAGAATGCTTGTTGAAAATCGTAAGCAATACGATGACTCGACATTCATAGGTGGTATAAAATCGCAATTTGGCCTTAAATAGCAGAAATACATATTTTAATGCTGAAACACCAAAACCCATATCTATAGGTTTTGGTGTTTTCGCTTTATATAGCCACGCTGGCCCTCAGTGCTACCCTGAACAAACGGGAAAACCTTGATTAGGATACAACATGCAGAGAATTGGCTACGATCACCGGTCAGGAGATATTGACCTTTGTACCATACTCAAAAAAACAAGAAAGTGGCGATAAAAAATTGGACGGCGGACGACATCCCCCCACAGCAAGGAAAAACAATTCTCAAAACGGGCACACTTAGTAACAGGGGCGGCCTGACCTTACTGAAATACCCGAGGAGAACATTATTCACATTACTTCTTATGATAGCACACACTGCCATTTATGGGCAAACCACCCCCGCTGAAAGCACCGGGAAGGAACAGGCTCTACCCAAGCGCCGCGCACTGATCATCATTTCGTCCGGCCGTGAGCTGCCGCTGGTCGAGCCAGCCGAGGTCAAATCCATCTCTATCGGGTTCTTTCTGGTTGAACTGGCCCAGGTACTCAAGGAATTCGAAAACGACTACGAATTCACTTTTGCCACTACTGACGGCAGGGCTCCCCAGCTGGACATTAACGGCATGGCACTGGCCATTCAATCGATTGAGAAGACAGGCACCAAAACCATTGCCCTCCGTATGCAACAGTGCCGCCGCTCGTACGAGGTCAACAGTTTCCGGAAGCGCCACCCGAAGTTGGTCGCCCGGCGCGAGCAGGAAGTCCAGCTGCTGGAGCGTCACCTGGGCCAGATACCGGTCTCTGAACTATTGCCCAACAGCGAGAAAGAACTTACCGAGTACCGCACCGAACTGATACGACGTCTCGAAAAGCTACCTGTAGGCAACTTCCACTCGCTCCAGGAACTCGTTCAGCGTCACCGGGACCCCAACGACTCGTTCACCTTCGCCGACTTTGACTTCATCCACGCTCCCGGCGGTCACGCTCCTATGGTCGATTTCCGGGATAACCCATGGCTCGGCGAAACCCTCCATCTAGCCAGGGAGAATGGTGTGGTCATCTCGCTGATCTGCCATGCGCCCGTAGGCGTAACCTCCACCCGGCAACGCATCGACGCACAGGGTCAACCCTACTTAGTTAGCGAAAACCCATTCCTAGCCGCTTCCATCTCGACGGTTCCAAAAATCGGCGAGCTGTTCGCACTGCGGTTTCTCTACCCCCACGTTCCGGGCAAGAAGACCCGAACCGCCTACTTCGTCGACAAGGCCATTAAGGAAGCTGGCTTCAAGCTCAGTACCTCTCTCAACATGGCCGCCCCGAGACTGGCCTACGAGCCCTCTGTGCGGCTGCTCACCGGCAACGGCCCGCAGGCCATCGACAAGCAGAGCGCAAAGCTTCGGAGTATTGTAAACAGCACCCGAGCTGATCGGAATTCCAATGGCAAGCAGATGATCAGGTAACCGGGATCGTCTACCTCTCCGGCAAGTATTAGGTGCAACCCAAATAAACAGACAGTGCGGTTCAGAACTCGATAAACCAATGGATTGAGCGTCACAGCTATTGGTTCCGATCACCCACCCACTTTTAACTCAATCAAATTTTATTTATGAAAATACTTAACCGGTGTACTGTGCTGCTGACAACAACGGCAGGTGTTAGCCAAGCACAAACAAACGCCGATGATTACCGTAAGCATATGATGGATTCTATCAAGAGGGTATATATGACGGAGGCCGCCATAAGGAATCCAACACTACGACAAATCGTGGTATCAACCGACCTCATTGCTCCAACCAACATAAAAAGCGAACTACGCGGTAACAAACTATTTGATGCTAAACTAAGCCAAATTCGTACCACCGCTATTTTCACAGTACCGGTAACATCGTGGGGAAAGAACAGCATATCAACTACCTTCAGCGCTTTTCAGCAGCGCTTTCATTTGAGCGAAGTTACACCTTATCAAACAGGGTTGGGCCATTTGGAAGGGCGAACTATAAACAAGCTCACTGTAGGTTTTACCGGCAGTTTTACCCGTCTTGATTCACTTTTTGGTCATCAGGTCGTTTACCTTGCCAGTGTTTCGGGCCTAACCGGAGAAAGCAGTTCTGTACAAAAAATGAGTTACCTTGGTGGTATGATATTCACCTTTAAACAGACACCCAAAACAAGGCTCAGTTTAGGTTTACTGATTAATATCGATCCTTCCGTTAATGCTCCCGTTGTTCCGGTTATTACATACTGGCAAAAGTTTGAAAACGATTTCGAACTTAATGTTAACCTGCCACGTGAGCTTGCGATCCGAAAAACAATATCACCAAAGCTTTGGGTAAATTTCGGCACCAGCATTACCGGCTCAATTGCCTTTTTTAAGCATAACGGCCCTGATTTTCCGGAGGGCGGAAACTACACTACACTGGATCTGAAAACCGGTCCCGGTATGGAATACCGGTTTGCAAAGAAGTTTATTTTTGGCGTTAACGCGGGTGTCATACCCCCCCTCCGGGCCCGTGAATTTAAAGTTGGTGATAACGCCAACGATTACTTTTTAAATAACAAGATTACCACCGCACCGTTCGTGAACTTTACATTTTCGGTGCTGCCGTTTTTATAACTTGTCGTTCCTTACGAATGTTGTTCAGTATTATAACAAACTGATAAAACCTTGATTAGGATACAACATACAGAGAATTGGCTACGATGCCGGATAAAAGATTATTGACCTTTGTACTATACTTAAATACATAAAAAATTGACAACAACAAATTGGACGGCAGACGCCATCCCTTCTCAGCAAGGAAAATCAATTCTCATTACAGGAGCAAACAGCGGACTTGGACTGGAAGCATCCAGGATATTAAGCAGTAAAGGTGCCCATGTAATTATGACCGCCCGTAACCTGAAAAGCGGTAACGAAGCAATTTCCATGATCAAAAAAGAAAACCCTGATGCAAAGTTGGATTTGATGCAACTGGACCTGTCCGACTTCGTTTCAATACATCAATTTTCTCAGCAGTTTCATGATAAATATCAGCAACTTGATGTACTCATCAATAATGCAGGTGTGATGTTTCCGGCAAAAAGGGAACTCACCAGGCAAAAATTTGAAGTTCAGTTCGGAACAAATCACCTTGGGCATTTCTTGTTAACCGGCCTCCTTTTGGATATCTTAAAAAATACACCAAATTCCCGTATAGCAATCCAGTCGAGCGGACAGCACAAGGCAAAAATGGGCAAGCCCGATATCCATTTTGATGACCTGAATTTCGATAAAACCTATAATAAATATGTAGCCTATACGCAAAGTAAACTTGCCAACCTTTTATTTGCCTATGAACTGGACCGACAACTAAAAGCAAACAAAATTGACGTAACCGTTGTCGCTGCCCACCCGGGCTATACCAAGACAAACCTTGTTAGGCATACCGGTTTTTTTGTTCAGGCAATAATTACGAACTTACTTGCACAAAGCGTTGAAATGGGTACATTGCCCATATTAAGGGCTGCCACTGATAAAGGTTTAGCCGGTGGTGAATACTTTGGACCAACTAAAATGAACGAAATGCGCGGATACCCTGAATTGGTTAAGTCAAGCGACAAGTCCTATGATAAGGGATTAGCTGAAAAACTCTGGAAGGTTTCTGAACAATTGACCCAGATCAAGTATGACTTCAATGGAAAATAAATTTATTAAAATCAATTCCGTTTCGGAACTGCACAAACTCATGCGGCTGCCAAAACCAAAACACCCTTTAGTAAGCCTAATCAGCTACAAAGATATCCAGTACGATGCAATAGAAAGCTCGACAAAGGCAATACTGAACTTCTACATGGTTTCGATAAAACATAACGCAGATTGCAAGTTCAACTATGGCCAAAATTATTATGATTTTGATGAAGGGGTTCTGGCATTTATGGAACCGGGACAAATTGCCTCAGGAACCCAAAACGGGAGCACACAACCAGATGGATGGCTATTGGTGTTTCATCCCGACTTGATCAGAAACTACCCGATCGCAAAAAACATCAAAAATTACGGGTTCTTCTCATACGCGGTAAATGAAGCTCTGCATCTATCGGAGTCAGAAGAGGAAATGATCGGCGAGATATTCAAGAATATTGAAAAGGAATACAACCACTCTATAGACCAATTCAGCCAGGATGTAATGGTTTCCCAGATCGAGCTATTGCTCAATTATTCCAACCGCTTTTATAACAGGCAATTTATTACCCGGAAAACGGCCAACAATGATTTGCTGACAAAAATCGAAACCTTGTTGGACGAATACTTCAAAAGTGACCAATTGATGGAATCTGGCCTCCCTACCGTTCAGTTTTTTGCCGACAAACTCAATATATCTCCCAACTATTTGAGCGATATGTTGAGAATTGCCACGGGGCAGAGTACCCAACAGCATATCCATAACAAACTCATCGACAAGGCGAAAGAAGCGTTATCGACTACAAATCTTACTGTAAGCGAGATTGCCTACCAGTTAGGTTTCGAGCATCCGCAATCGTTCAATAAACTGTTTAAGACTAAAATGAATGTTTCCCCATTAGAATTTAGGGCATCTTTCAATTGACCAATATTAATTCGGACGAAGGCAATACAGCTGTTATCCTTTACGCAAAAAAGGCAGTAGCGAAAAGCTGAAATTCACGTAAGGAACGTTTGCCAATTTGTTACCCAGGAAATATTCGCTCGAAGTTTCCTTCCTGTCAAATGCCCTTGCGCTAAGCGGCGTCAATATCCCGCCGTTTATTCCGAAGATCATCTTTTTGCCAATCCGGCATTCAGCACCTATCCCCGTTTTTAGATCAATGGTTGTATAATTGGCATCATTGGGTAAGCTGGCGCTTTTGATGTCGAAAAATGCCAATGATCCGCCAAGTGTTGTGCCAAAAGTGGTCCAGAAACGATCGGAAAACGCCCTTCTCAGCCCTGCGCCGCTTGGAAGATTTAGGTTAAGCTCCAACTGGTTGTCAAATTTATGCCAATAGCTGAAAATCAGAAAAGCCGGAATTTTTAGCGAAGGGTCGATGTTAACGACAAGTCCGGCCGAGAGCCTTGTTTTTGCCGTTTGCTTTAACGGTATCACCGCAGTCCCTAAAAAGCTGATTCTTTTGACCTTAGAAAACTCGTTGGTTACCCCCGTTGCATTGGCCATATAGTACACAGGACGCCCAAAAATGGAATCCCTTCTGGAAAAAGAGGCCGTTAAACCAACGGTTCCCTTATTAAAGGTAATGTCTTCATTGCCCATACCCGGACTGAAGCTTTGCACATCTGTGACCTTAAGCTGCTGCTGAAAAAAGGTTCCTGAAACCGAAAGGGAATTTTTGCCCCAGGAGGCAACAGGCAGGTTCAGCACAATGGTGGTCCGAAGGGTACTTGTCTTTCCCTTAAAAAGCGGGTTGCCCATGAGCTCACTGCTGATATCTCCACTTCCGATCACATCTGTAGAAACCGTAACCTGCCTTAGTATGGGATTGGTGATGGCAGCTTTTTCAAGCTGGATCCTACCCAGGGAATCCTGTGCACTTTTGCTCAGCGCCTGTCTGTTCTGCGCATAACAAAAGTTAGCGGCTAGCAATAGAAACGTAAAAGGAACTATTGATTTTTTCATGTGATTTTTATTTAACGGTTGCGACATCCAATTTCAGATTGATGTCGTTTTCTGCCGATTTTTTACTGAACCTTGATTTAAGGTTTTCGATGATCAGATACATCGCAGGTACCACAAAAAGGGTCAGTACCATTGAACTCGTTAGCCCGCCGATGATCACCCACGCCATGCCATTCTTTATTTCAGCTCCCGGGCCGCTGGCCAGTGCAATGGGCAACATGCCCAGTATCATGGCAAGTGTGGTCATTAATATGGGCCGGAGCCTTTCTTTCCCTGCCTCGATCAAAGCATCCTTTATGCTGCGCCCATCGCCCTTAAGGTGATTGGTAAAATCTACGATCAGAATGGCATTTTTTGAAACCAGTCCCAATAACATCACCATCCCGATAATGGAAAAGATATTCAGGGTTTCCAATGACAAAGCCAAGGCCAATAATGCGCCAATCAAGGCCACCGGTATGGAAAAGAGCACCACAAACGGGTAGATCAGACTTTCGTAAAGTGCTACCATGACCAGATAGACCAACAATATCGCCACAATGAGTGCGATCCCCAGACTGCCGAATGCATCTCCCTGGTTTTTAACATCACCAAGGTATTCTATGGTAATTCCCTGCGGAATTTTAAGTTCTTTTGCCTTTTCCATAATATCCGAGGCAACGGTACCCACAGGGCGGCCGGCCACATTGGCATTTACCGTAATTGAGTTCAACCTGTCACTTCGCTGCAGCATACTTTCTCCCATTCCGCCGCTTACCTGGGCAAACTGGCTCAGCACAAAACTCTCCCCATCGGTATTGGTAAAGGAAAGATTTCTCACATTATTGATATCTGAGCGGCTGTACTGGTCAAGCCCTATCAGGATATCGTATTCATTTCCCGATTGCTTGAACTTGCCCCGGTCGTTTCCACTGAAGGCATTCTGCAGTGCGCCACCTACCTGACTTGCGTTCAGGCCAAGTAAGGTCATTTTCTCCCGGTTTAACTTTACCTCTATCTGCTGCTTTTGATCTTTAACAGAAAGCTGAACGAATTGGGTACCGGGAACAGTGGCCACCATTGCCCTGTACTGGTCGGCAACTTTTCTTACCGCTGCCAGATCCGTTCCCTTGATGGCGATCTGTATTGGGATCTGTGCGCCGCTACCTGAAATAGACGTGGGCGATGCGGTAACCTTGATGCCGGGTATGGACGCTGTAAGCTCGGCTTCTATTTTTACCGCAAAGTCTTCAGAACTGGTAGTTCTTTCTTTAAGCCCCTTTAAGGTAACCGTTAGCTCTGCAAGATTGGCATTGTTGCCCGTACCTGCTACGCCTCCGGTAACAAAACCGATGCTGGAAAACACCCGCTCCACCTCAGGCTTTGCCATAATGATCTTTTCTGCCTCCTTCACGGTCATATTGGTCTGGTAAATGCTCGAAGATGGTGCAAGTTCCATTTTTAGGATCAGTTCTCCCTGGTCTCCGGAAGGGATAAAGGCAGCGCCGATAAAGCCCTTCGCCACCAGCATCAGCGAACCTACAATTAGCAGGATTACGCCCGATAAAAGCCACCTTTTTTTTCGCAGTACCGTTTCCAGCATCTGGGAGTAGGCGTCCTTCAGTTTATCGATCAGCTTCTCGAATCCTATGTTCAGTCTTCCCCATACTGTTTCTGGGTTGAGTTCCGCTATCTTTCCAAAACGGCTGGCCAGCATTGGCGTAATCGTAAAGGACACAAAAAGGCTCATCAGCGTAGAAATCACTACAACAAGCGAGAACTCGCTCAATATCGAACCGATGATGCCGCCCGCAAATGCCAGCGGAAGGAAAACCACCACATCGACCAAGGTAATGGCAAGGGCCGTAAATCCGATTTCGCTACGCCCGTCAAGTGCCGCCTTGCGTTTGTCAGACCCCATTTCCAGGTGCCTGTAGATATTTTCAAGTACCACAATCGAGTCATCTACCAAAATCCCGACCACCAGCGATAAGGCCATGAGCGACATGAGGTTCAGTGAAAATCCAAGAAAGTACATGGCAATAAAGGTGGGGATAATAGAAGAGGGCAAGGCCACCATCACAAACATCGAACTGCGGAAACTATGCAGGAAGGCCAGCATTACGATGGCCACGATCACGATGGCAAGTCCCATATCAAAGATTACGGCATCTGCCGATTCTAGGGTATAGGTAGATTGATCGGTAGAAATAGTAAATTTCAGGTTACCGGAGGCATACTGTTTTTCGATGGCCGCAAAACTTTTCCGTACGCCTTCACTTACCTTTACCGCATTGGCATCAGACTGCTTGATAATTTGGATCCCGATGGCGGGAATGCCGTTGATATGATTAATCGCTGTTGTCCTGGCCGTGGCATCGACCACCTCGGCCACATCCTTAAGGTATACGTTCCCTTCATTTGGCCGCTGCCTGATCACAAGTTCACGGAGCTGCTCGATTGAGGTCACATTGGCGTCGTACTGAATGGAAAGCTGCTGCTCGCGGGTTTCGATCTTTCCTGCGGGGAATGACTGATTGGCGTTGTTTACCGCATCGGTTACCTGATCAATGCCCAATCCGTAGGCCTTAAGTTTATCCTGATCAATATTGACCTGGATCTGTCGCTCGTCACCTCCGACTATATTTACCTGTCCAACGCCTGCAATATTCTGCAGTATCGGAAGCAATTGCTTGTCTACCATATCATAAAGTGTACGCGGCGCCATGTTGGAAGTTACCCCAGCCCTAACCACCGGCGCCTCTTCCAGGTTGACCTTGTTGACCAGCGGACGTTCTGCATCATCGGGCAGTTCGTTCTGTATCTGGTCTGCCTTGCGCTGAATGGCACGTTCTGCCTCATCCAGGTCTGTACCACTTTTAAGCGATACCGAGATCTGTGAAATCCCTTCCTGGGAAGTGGAGCCGATCTTGTCCAGTCCTTCTACCGAAGAAAATGCATCTTCGAGTTTCCTGGTCACGGCAGTTTCTACCTCTGCCGCTGATGCACCGGGATAGACGGTACTCACCGAAACTGTTGCCACTTCAATTTTGGGCAACAGGTTATAGTTGAGCTTAAAATAGCTCATGATACCGAACAAGATGAGCACGGTAAAGATAACGATGATTAATAGTGGCCGTTTAACGGCAATTTCTGAGATTGACATTTACCGCTTTTTTATTTTGAAATGCTTATTTTACTTCCTTCTTTGAGGTTGATCTGCCCCGAGGTCACTACAACCTCGCCCGCACTGATACCAGAGATGACCTGGATCAGATTACCCATTTCGCTTCCGGTCTGTATCTGTCTTAATTTTGCCGTATTACCGGACACCACATATACCGTTGCATTTTTTACACCCTCAGTAAGTGCTTCCCTTGGTATCACCAGGATCTTCTGCGTTGTCTTTCTGGAAAAATCGGCGTAAACAAAGGTACCAGAACGGAGCACCGCATTGGAGCCGTTCGCAACCATGAGTTCTAAGGGGTAGTTATTGGTTTTGTCTGCCTGCGGACTTATAAAGGTCACGGTGCCTTGAAAGGCCTTTCCCGGATACACATCTGTAGTGATTTTTATCTCCTGCCCCTTGCTCACCTTGTACACTTCACTCTCGGTAAGGTTTACCAGTACCTTGGTTTGTGAAAGGTCGATAATGGTGGCAATCTCTGTTCCGGCTGGCACGAATAGGCCTTCCTCAACAGACTTGATCGAGATGGTGCCCGAAGTAGGTGCCCTGATCACCGCATCGGCCAGGTTTTTGCGTGCCTGATCGGCCAGGTTCTTGGCATCCAGGTAGTCCTGTCTTACTTGGTTTACCTTTTCCTGTGTTGCTGCTTTCCCGTTTAAAAGTTCGGTATAGGTAGCCAGGTCGCCTTTTAGCTTCGCGGCTGCCGATTCATTTTTTTGCAGTTCAAGCCTCAGCAGGCGATCGTCGGTAACGGCGAGTACCTGCCCCTTGCTCACCTGATCCCCAAGTCGGAAGCGCAGCGACTGGATATTGCCCGCGGTAACTGACATCACCTTTACCTCTTTGAAAGGAGCAAGCGTGCCGGTCTTGTTAATGTTCACTTCCAATTGCTGCTCCAGGGCAGTTGCTACTTTAACAGGAATACTGATCGGCGCAGCGGCCACCTTGTTCTTTTTGCTGTTGATCTCTTTTTTATTGACAGTGAGCCGATAGACCACAATACCGATCAGGATTACGGCAACTGCTATTAGTATGTATTTTGTTTTCATTGCTGGTTTATTTTTGGGTAGCGTATGATGTCCTTAATGTGCCGGAGGCCTTATCCAGTTCAATTTTTGCCAATAGGTAATTGTATAGCGAATCCAGATAGTTGTTCTGGGCTTCTTTTAGCGATTGTTGGGCCTTGAGCCATTCGTTCAGGTCAACCGTGCCCTTACTGTACTGCAGGCCGGTAACATCGAGCACCGACTGCGCAAGGCTAATGTTCCGCTTATTATTGTCTACATTGGTAAACTCCTTTGTTACCTTGGTACGTGCATTCTGATAGTCGAGCTGGTACCTGCTTTCATCGATCTTCAGGTTTTCCTGTGCATTGATGCGCTTGTATCTGGCCTGGTTATATTGTGCATTTCGTTTGAAGAAATCAAGGATGGGGAAATTAAGTTTAAGGCCGATGACCGAAAAATCGGAAATGGAAGAAACTGACTGGCCAAGCTGATCGCCAAATCCTACACCACCATATCTTACATAGGCGGTCAGCTTGGGATAGATGCCTGCCTTTATTCTTTTTTCGTCTATTTCCAATAGCTTGGCATCGGTTTGCGAAATACGATAATCGGTTATGGCTTCCACTGAAATATTTGTCAGGGGCGGAAGGCTTGGCGATGCGACCGGCCCTGCAGGATCCAGTTCAAGTTGCTGTTCAAAGGGAAAGCCCATCTCAAATTTGAGCTGGTTCTGGGAAAGAGCAAGGTTGCTTTCTGCAAGTACCGTTTGTGAAACAGCATTATTGTAGTCTACGGTAATCTTATCGAGTTCTTTTTGCAGCAAAATACCTTTCCTGACCTGGAGCCTGCTGATTTCCATTTGCTGGCTATAGGTTTCCCTGTTGGCCTTTAGAAAATCAAGCTGCTGCTGATAGACAAAGATCTGATGATAGGCCGTGCCGATGTTGAAGATGATGGTCTCTTCGTTCTTGATGATATTCAGATCGGCCTGTTGTCTACTGTAGGTATTGGCTTTTAGCCCCTTAATCAGCGAGAGGTCGAACAGGGTCTGGTCTAGCTGTGTGGTCAGGTTGGTGCTGAATTTCTTTGTAAAGGCCACCCTGGTATCTGTAGGGCCAAAAACACCGGCAGGGATAATAGTTTCCTGCACTTTGAGGTTATCGTCCAGCGCACCCGTTAGGCTAACGGTTGGCAGGTGGGCAGCCAATGCTTCCCTTGCCTTGGCATCTGCAATTTTCTTTTCATTGAGGTAAACCTGCGTAGTCCTGTTGTTTTTCAGGCCATAGGCAATACATTCCTCCAACGTCCAGCGTTGCTGGGCGAGCAGGGACAGCGGGAGCATACAGAGCCAAAAAAGGATATTCTTTTTCTTCATTACTGATGATTTGTTCAGCAAAGATGGCCTGTATGGAAACTGGTATCATGGAAAAACTGCACAAAGCGGACAAAATGGGCCGCGAAAGAACATATAGGAAAATGAAAGGATTTACCGTTGAAGCCTAATCGGCTTTGGACAGCCACTCCAGAAAGACCGGGGTTTTTACCTTACTTACAGTTATCTTGTGTTCGAACGGTATGGTGAGGTTAAGTGAGAGTTTCCTGGAAAAAAAACTGGATACGTCTTTTACCACGCTACGCGACACCAGACTTTGCCGGTTTGCCCTGAAAAAGGCCTTTCCCACGATCCTTTCCAGTTCATCCAGGCTTTTGTTGGGGTAATAGGTTTTTCCGCCAAAGGTGACCAGGCAGGTAAGGTCGTTTTCCAGATAGAAAATGGCAATCTCGCTGACCCTAACGGGCATGATCTTATCCTGATAATAGACCAAAATGGAAGAAACTTCCTGTTTGTCCCGGCCGGCCAGCAGTTCCATCAGTTTGTCGTAGTTCTGGTTGCCGCTGGCAGAAAACTGATGCTTCAGCTGGCCATATTTGTTCAGTGCCCGTTCGAGTGTTTCCAGCGTAAAGGGCTTGAGGATATAGTCTATTCCATTGGCGGTAAAGGCTTCCATGGCGTACTGGTCGTAGGCCGTACAGAAAATAATAGGCGCTATTGGGGAAATGCTGGAAAAGATCTCAAAGCTCAGCCCGTCACCGAGCTGTATATCGCTGAAGATCATATCCACCTTTGGGCTGCCCTTGAAATAGGCGATGGACTCCCTGACCGAGCGCAGCAACGTAATGCTAACCGGGCAATTTATCAACTGTAGGATACTGCTTTTGAGGTCTTCTGCTACCAGGCGCTCATCTTCAATGATTACTATATTCATTCGTTAATAATTTTATACCTACCGAAAACTTCCCGTCCGCAACATTGATCACAATTTCATCACCAGAGAGTAGTTTATAGCGCTCTGCGAGGTTGGCAAGACCACTGTTGGTCGATGGTTCACTATTTTTTTTTGGTTGCAGGTTATTGGTGGTCCAGATATGGTTATGCTCAACGTAGATTTCAACCCGCAGGGGAAGTTCCTCGGTGAGCTCATTGTGCTTGATGGCATTCTCCAAAAGCGGCTGTAGTGAAAACGAGGGAAGAAAGAAGGACTTTTCATTTTCCCGGGTGACGTTGACGGTACAGTTAAGCGCCGATCCAAAACGGATTTTCTGCATTTCCAGGTAATCATCAAGTAGTTTCAGTTCATCTTCGAGGGCGGCAACCTCAGCATCCGTATCAGAAATTGAAGCCCTGAGAAAGTTAGCCAGATGCACCATATAGGTGTCACCAAGCTTTGTATCCATCTTATACAATGACTTGAGGATGTTTAGCGCATTGAACAGGAAATGTGGATGGATCTGCTGCCTGAGCAGTAAGACTGCAGCTTCAGCATGGGCCGTTTTGGCCCGGGAAAGCTCCAGCTCCGCCTTGGATTTTTCATTTTGCAACAGCACCAGGTCATGCAGGATAATGATCAGCGTATTGATCATACATCCCGAAATGGTAAAGGTCAACAGCGTCGGTATTTCCAGGTAGGACCACGCACTTTCACCAGACAGGCTGGCAAAGATCGGGAAAATCAGTAGGTAGACCGCTACACTTACGGGATAACTGATCAGGTACCTGAAGAATTTGAATTTCTCAGGTTTTAAATTTGTCCTTGTCAGCGACAATAATATCAGGATATTTGCACAACCAATGAACGCTATCGTAATTACACTCATTATCGCAAATAGAAAGGCATGGTCCTGGTTCTTACCCTGCAACAGTGCCAGATAAACAATGCTACTGACAATTACTGCCAGTAACAGGTTCAGTCTCAACAATCTTCTTATGGGTAGTTTTGTCGCCATCAACCAAAAGTAAACAATTTATAGATGTTGAATTTTCAATGCTCACGGGAAGGGGACAAATATGAAGTTGGAACGGACAGAACTGCGTTTAAAGAGATATGATTTGTCGATCAATACCTGATAACAATTACATAAGCTCTGTAATGTTCTTATCCCTCTTCAGGGACGCTGCTTCTACAGTATTTGTAAACCTATTATTTCACCAGGCCATAGCTATAATGATCATCAGTTTCCATTTACCGCCAACGGCATATAATACATCTGAAACCGCATTGAGCACCTTATTACATTCTTCGGTAACTCCCTTGTTTACTGATCTTCTCCATAAAACTTAATAGTGTTAGTCCATAACCTTTAAGTAACAACTAACAGTTTGTAAGTAAATATAGCCTAATTCTGCCAATAGTTAGAACAAGGCGAGAGTAACTGAAAACAATGATTTGGTATAAAAAAACCCGACTTTAAATAGTCCAAAGTACGGCTGTACCGATCAGCAGGAATATTTTGAACATTTAAATCGCTATTTATTGCTTATTGAGCCTATAATCGAGGATTAAGAAAGAAAAGGAATCATTTAATCAGGCATCAAAAATCAAGGTGATTTAAATAAATATACCGATTAATGTAAATATTCCTTTTTCATTTTTATAAAGGCTGTCTATTTTTCCGGTTAAGATGACAGCTAGTATGAAAACGGAAAGCTGGTAAGATTGATAAAGTCACGCTGCTGAGGATTGGATAATTTATAGGCAAAACCATAAAGTTTCCTATAATATGGGCAGAGAATAATCCATATGCAACCGTAAAGGTACTTGTATCGATAAAACCTGCACTGAAAGCCATAATCAGCGATGAATAGAATACAGCATCTCTTTTCATCGTTTATTAATTTAATTTTGTGCTATCTCACAAGAATAATTTTGCCTGTATGCGACCCGTCTTCAAGCAATCGATGCGCTTCTGCAGCCTCTGAAAAAGCGAATGTTTTAAAAATAACAGGTCTGAACCGTTTAGATTCAATCAAAGGCCAGACATTTTTCTGGATCTCTTTTGCTAATTTTTTTTTGAATTCATATGTTCTGCTTCTTAGTGTACTTCCTGTGATGGTCAGGCGTTTTGTCATCACTTTCCAGATATCAAGATCGACCCGGCTGCCATCGACAGCGTTAATATGAATCAATCTGCCTTCCGGATTCAGGATATTTATATTTTTGCTTAAATAATCGCCACCAATCATATCCAGAATAACATCTATACCTTCATTCTGAAGTTCGGTTTCAAAATTCTGAGTTCTGTAATTAATGTAAGAATCGGCACCGAGTTCAAGACATTTCTGTCCTTTTTCATCAGAGCCAACGGTGACAATCACTTTTGAGCCCAAAGCTTTAGCTATTTGAATACCTGTAATTCCAATCCCACTATTTCCACCGTGGAGCAAAAGGGTTTCCCCGGGTTGAAGATTTCCTCTTTGAAACACATTAGACCAGACCGTAAATATTGTTTCCGGTAAACTTGCCGCCTCAGCAAAGCTTAGATCAGCAGGAATTGGCAAACATTGTCCTTCACGCACACTCACATATTCCGAATAGCCGCCACCTGCCAGAAGTGCGCAAACTCTGTCTCCAACTGCAAAATCAACGACATTAGGGCCACATTTTACAATGATCCCGGAAACTTCCAATCCTGGGATTTCTGTAGCAACATCCGCAGGAGTTGGATAATTTCCTTCACGTTGTAAAACATCGGAACGGTTGAGTCCGGCTGATTTTACTTCGATTAAGACTTTGTCTCCGGATATTTCCGGAATTGGGTATTCTTGTAATTTCAGTACTTCAGGAGCGCCATACTTTGTAATAACTACTACTTTCATTTTTTTTCTATTTTAATTTCAAATTATTTTAAACCCTTTTCCACGTTAATTTGTGAATCACCAATTGACAATTACTGTTGAAGGGTTTCTCACTTTCAAGATGCAAAAAACTATCTTTAAAATGGACAATCCGGTTTTGCGTTTGCCCCGTCCAGTTGGGAAAAAGCGAAATATACATCCCGTGGCTCACTATCTGTTTTTCATCATCCGTTTTGAACGGTCCTGAATACGCAAGATAGGTTGAAGCTTCCTGTGTATATTCTTCCGGCGTAGCATTGGTCCAACGTTCCTGATGAAAATTTACACGGTGAGTATCCATAATTTGTGCCGACATATAACCGTCAGGATTATACAGAATCAGTCCTTTCGGATTTTTGCCCATAGGATGGGTCATCTCACCGCCAGTGACAGGAACTTCGATGAACTCAACCAAAGCCCAGGTTCCTATAATTTTATTAAACAGTGATTCCATAATTTTAAATAAAATGAGCGTACCGGAATACGCTCATTATGTTTTGAATTAGAAAGGTTGATTGTATTTTCCTGTCAACGCTTTATTTTCGATACTTTTTGCAAAGTTGGGTGTTTCTTCGTGGTTGTGGGCGTCAGAAGCAGCTTGTCTGGAAGCTGCGGCATCAGCTAGATTCACATTGTGTTCTTTCAAGTATTCAAACATTTCCGGTGTTGCCGTTGCGTGAATTTCGTTCGTATACAAGGTAGTGTTATCATCAATTTTTGTAGCCTTCAGTTCCCATAGAACCTGAACTTTGGTGCGACCTCCTTTTGTGATAGAATCTGATACTGATAACATTCTGCAGTAATCCGGACGGTGCTCTACAGCGACATAATGCTGCACCATCAGCGCATCACCAATTGTTTCTACATTTAATGATACCGGTTCGCCATCATAAGTTGAAGAAATGGCTGCGCCGATATGTTGGGTTGAGCATCGCTGATATTCAGCATCAGGAAGGTTTAATAACCAATCTGCGATGTTAACTTTTTCGATAGGTGCATTGATGATCGCCGTAACTGTAGAGTGAGACAATGCATTTTCTGGTGTTTGCAAAATTTCCATAATGTTTGGGTTTTAATTCTTTTAATTTGATGATATAAAGCTACCACCAACCCATTTAAAATGAATTTACTCTTCGATGAACAGGCAAAAAATGTCGTTAAATATGCAAAAAAAACACATGGAGAGGTAAAAGCCAAAAATGATCAATGGTTTGAAATGAAATCCAACTGGCTAATAAACCTGAATTTTGGCATCCACGGTTAACTCCCGGCGTTTTTATCCTATTATAACCCATAAAAAAATCACTGCAATTTTACAGTGATTTTCTAAACTCCAACATGAAATAACCTAAGGGAATATTTAAATCCCATCATTTATACAGCCACTTTTTAATCAGCTTGGTATAATTTGGCATTACCACATAAACCATCAATAATACAATACATCCCGAACCAACTAAAGCATCAAAATAGTGATTTACCGGAATGTTTACCCATCTTAAAAGTGGAAACAGTAAAATTGGAATGACGAGTGATAAAGGATAAATGGCTGACCAGGTAGCAAGAAACTGTTTCCATCGAGCAGGTGATTTGTTATCCTCATTTTCCGCGTTGAAAAGAAAATCCAAACCGGATTTTATCTGATACCGATCATTTTTTCTGAAAAAAGGATTCGCTTTTTCAATCAGTCTTTTCCGTTCTGGAGATTCCATCCAGCGCTTAAGATGATCGATGGTATCAAAGCGGATAATAACTGTATAAACAAATGTCAACTTAGGAATCGGCCTTACGATCTGTAAATCGATAAAACCTTCCGAATGTTTAGAAATGGGTACGATTTCATCTAACCATTTTTCATATTCTTTTTGTTTACCCGCCAAAATATGGTGGGTAATTACTACTGACGCACCTGTATTCTCCATGTACTGATAAATTTTAATGGATTAAAAAAAGCTATTTAATAAAATTAACAACCTCTTTTTCAACTAGTTTATAATCATCAATGAGGCAATACTATTTTTTTAAAATTGTTCCAAGAATATTCTTGCTTCGGCAGTTGCATGAATCAGCGTATTTTCCAACTCTTTTATAACCAGTTCTGTAGTTGCATTGGATTCAGAAACCATTTCAAGTATATCTAATTTCTCTTCTAACAAGTTTAGTAATCCCATCATGGCAATACTGGTTTTAAAATCGTGGGCCCTCAGTTTTACGGTTGCAAAATCATTTTTTTGATATGCAGCTATAAGCTGTTGCAAATGATTTGGAATGTGATCAATAAACTGCTGGGTAACTGTTTTTTCAAATGTAATATCGCCATCGCTAATAGACCGCATATAATTTAGGTCTAAGAATTGAAAGCGGGAAGCAGTTTCTTCAACTGCTACTTTTGTTTGGTCTAGCTCCTGCAATCCAAAATTAGCTATCAGTTTAAAAAGTTCTTCTTCTTTTATAGGTTTGGAGATGTATTCGTTCATCCCCCTACTCAAGCATTTTTCTCTTTCGCCCGCCATTGCATGTGCCGTCATGGCTATAATGGGAATATCTAATTTCAGGACTTCACGAATCTGTTGAGCTGCCGTATAGCCATCCATTTGTGGCATTTGGATATCCATCAACACCAACTCATACTTTTGATGGCTAAGCTGTTCAATGGCCTCTAAACCATTGGATACGATATCAAAATCGATGTTCCACTGCAGTAACAAATGTTCCATTAAACTTTGATTGATAGCATTATCATCAACCACAAGGACACGCAAAGGAACATTTGATCTGTCTTTAAAATAAGCTGTATCCACAGCCGCTGATGAACTAATTTGGTCTTGAGAAATAACATAGGGAATGTAAAAATGGAAGGTAGTTCCTATTCCCTGTTCACTGGTAACTTCAATATTTCCATTTTGCAACTGTATTAAATTTTTCACGATTGATAAACCGAGCCCGGTTCCACCGTAATTTCGGGTAACGGAATCTTCACCCTGGTTAAATCTTTCAAAAACTTCGTTTAATTTTCCTTTATCAATCCCTATTCCTGTATCAGAAATCTTGAAGCCAAGGGTTACTTTGTTCTCTATCTGTTCTTTTTTATAAACTTCAATGTTGATTTTTCCCTGCTGTGTAAATTTGATGGCGTTACCAATCAGGTTAACCAAAACCTGTGTAAGTCTGGTGGCGTCACCGGTTAAAGTATCTGGAATGGATGCGTCAACTTTGCTGGATATGGTTAAGCCCTTTTCTTTTACACGTTCCAAAAAAAGTGTTTCCACAGAATTTATTAATCCATTGATACTGAAAATTCCCGGTGTGATGCGCATCATTCCAGCTTCAATTTTTGAAAGGTCAAGTATGTCATTAATAATGGCCATTAAATTTTCTCCAGACCGTTGAATTGAGGATACAAATGCTGTAGAAGTGGCATCCAAAGGTCTTTTCAGCAATAGATTGGTAAAACCTAGAATACCGCTTAATGGTGTTCTAATTTCGTGACTCATATTAGCCAGGAAATTTTCTTTTGTCTGTGCAGCCACTGATGCTTTCTTTTCAGCCACATCCAATTCCATGATTAATAAATGTTGTCTGCGAAACTGACGGATAATATGAAAACCTATGACTGCACCACTCAAAACAATTAAAATCAACAAGTAAATATCATACTTACTTGACTTTTCCCCCATTTCCTCACTCCTTTTACTCAGCTCAATCATATGCAATTGCCTACTTCTATAAATTTTAGCCGTAATGGAAGTAATTTCGTTGGAAATTGTTCTTGCACGGGGATTAGCGATGGAACTTTGATCATCCATATTTCCCAAAGTAAGGTAGCGCCGCAAAAGTGTCTCTTTTACAACCTTTTTATCCAGTGAAAGTACACTTAGCCGATGTATTAATTTTTCTTCGTTAACATCGGCATTATCTCTCGAAAGAGAATCCAGAAAGCTTTCGATCTGATTAATTTTTTGATCGATTCCTTCAAGATGTGAAGTATCATTAGTAGCGATAGATGCCCTTATCCTACTTTCCACCCCCAAAATATCACGATCGATTTCCCTCAAGTGGTTACTGGAACGCAACTCGTGTAAAAGTGTATTGTTATTTTTTATCAATTCCCTGGTATTGTTGGCTGAATTGATCTGCAAAGAAATTAACAATATTGAATCGGCAATGAACGTAAGCATAATCAAATAAGCGAAGCGCTTATTGCCCATAACTGTTGAAATGTTAATCATAAATTAAAATATAAGTTGATAATTATGAATGTTTGAAATCAAACTTATCATACAGTAGAGCTTAAAAAGGCATCATTAGTTATTGCTTAGAAAACATTCATTCTGGTATTAAGTGCTTTTCGGTAAGCATCGGCAACAGGGATAAACTTTCCATTGATGATGATTCCACCATCCTGAAGTGTATCGATTTTACTAACGGCCACAATGTACGAGCGATGAACTCTGATAAAATTATCCTTTAACAGACGCTCTTCTGCAGACTTCATGGTGCCATGAATCGCAAACATCCTTTCTTTGGTGTAAAACTTCACGTAGTCACCCATTGCTTCGGCGTAAAAAATATCATCCAGTTTCAATCGCCTGGTAATATTAGCATCTCTTACGAACAAAAACTCATCTTTCTCATACCTCACATTCTCCTTTCTACTATCAAATATTGCCTGGGCTTTACTCACCGCTTGTAAGAATCTGGCAGGGGTAAATGGTTTGAGGATATAGTCTGCGATATTTAGTTCAAAAGCTTCTAACGCATATTCCTTTTTGGATGAGGTAAAAATGATAATGATATCCTTGCCTGACAGGCTTTTTGTAAGTTCAATCCCATTCATCTCTGGCATTTCGATATCCAGAAATATCAGATCTATTTGATTTGTCTGTAAATGATGATAAGCCTCTATTGCATTTGCATAATCATTTACAATGATAAGATTTGGGATTTTTTTTGCCAAATGTGCCAAGGTGGTTCTGGCGATATCATTGTCATCAACGATTAAAGCTTTCATAGAGATAGTTATTTATGATTTACATCAAATATAATTACTCTATTTTTAATTTGACGCTACAGGATTTAAATTACCTAAAATAAGAACGGATCATCCAGGCCATTTCTTCATGAGTTTCCATTAGGCCTGTAATGAAATCGCTTGAACCATAATCTTTGTATTTTTCTGCAAAGGGGATAATATTTCCACGTAAAAACTCAATAATACTTTCGTGGTCTTTTAAAAGATCTTTCATAAAACCTAAACCATCATTTGTTCTTTCGCTGTATTCAGCAAGATGCGTAATTTCTAAATAACTTTTCATTGTTGCAGGTGCATAATGGCCAATTTTTCGCATGCGCTCAGCAACACTGTCAATTAGTTCATCCAGCTGTTTGTACTGAGCCTCAAAAAAAATATGATTGGCATGGAAGTTATCACCAGTTACATTCCAGTGTGCATTTCTTGTTTTGGTGTAAAGTAAAAACTCGTCGGCTAATAATTTTGCCAATTCCACAGCAACTGCATCTGTGTTTTTTTCGGTAATTCCTATATTGGTTTTCATCTTTTAAAATTTCTAATTTTAAGCTGTATTGCTCTTAATTCATATTTAAAGGTCAGTAAGAATCTGATAAAGATCACAGAAATTTCGTTGAGTAGGCAAAATCAGTCGTTGAAGAGGGGGTTAAAAATGATGGTGCTGCAGTGGAACTATCAAAAAAGGCAATATGTAATTACAGAAGTGTATCTCCATAATAGAAAAAACCAAGCTAAAGGATAGCTGTGAAAAATTATTTCTAAACTAATCTCCGCCTCCCCTCTTACCAGATTGAACCATTACCATAAATACTTTGAACAAGGCGAGAGTAATTGAAAACAATGATTTGGCATAAAAAAACCGGACTTGAAATAGTTCAAAGTCCGGTTAGTACCCAAGAGGAGATCTGATAGCTATCGGATCGAACTCTCACAAAAAGTTCCCAGTCGGTAGCTTTACTGGTAAAACTATCAGTATAAACCCCTTGTAAATGTTCATCTAATCGTTGGGATAAATCTAAACAACTACCAGTATAAAAACGGTTCAATTTTTTTGAAAAAAGAATATAAACTGATGCCATATAACGAAAAAGAGTTTGGTAAAAACCAAACTCTTTGTACCCAAGAGGAGATTCGAACTCCCACACCCGTACGGGCGCCAGCCCCTCAAGCTGGTGCGTCTACCAATTTCGCCACCTGGGTATTTACTATTAAATCATTCCCGAAGGCGTCTACATCCCGATAGCTATCGGGATCGCCACCTGGGTTTGAATTGTTGCAAATATATAAATTAACCATCTTGCGCTGCAACATTCACAAAATATTTTTTGAACCGAAATTCCGGAAAGCAAATCTTAACATGATAAACCATATACAGTAACACAAATTCAATTATAAACAGTAACACGACTTACTATAGAAACCGTATAAGACAAATATATCAGTGTGACTTTTTAGACGGACTTTCGTCGCACTTAAGTCGGGGTTTCGTCGCACTTATGACAATTATACCCGAATAAAATCCGACGTAAATCAGAAGCAAATACAAATTATTTGTTTACTAATCAGCAATTTGCTATTTTGTTGTATACATAAACTAACGCAATTATGGGAAAGATAGAAAATGGAATTAACGGTGGATTTACCGGAACAGTAGGTGCCGTAACTGGCTATTACCTAAATGGGAAATGGATAATCAGAAGCAAGCGCAGAAAATCGGTCAAAAACAAAATAGGTAGCGCAGATCAAAAGGCCTGCAGGTCCCGTTTTACAATGATGCAAACCTTTTTAAGTCCGATTGTCGATTTTGTGAGAATTGGTTTTAACATGGAATCGAAAAAGCGAATGATGACTGCACATAACGCTGCAAAATCTTATAACATGTTAAACGCACAAAATGCAGCTGGCGAAATCGACTACGGAGCCCTGCGTTTGACCTTTGGAAATATTAGCGGTGCAACAGACGTTAAACTTGAACAGGATGATATTGGTGTGCATTTCAGCTGGTCGGATAATTCCAATGGCGATCACACCAGGAAACATGACCAGGTGATGTTAATGGTTTATGATGTGGAGAACAAAACGGCCATCTATGAAACAGGGGGCGCCAGGCGGTCAAAAGAAAGGGAAAGCCTGGAAATTCCTTCCTTTTATAAAGGAAAGACATTTCACACGTGGATAGCTTTTATTTCAGATGACAGAACGGAAATATCAATGAGTACCTATTGTGGCACTTTTATTTTTTAATAGTAGCGGAATTAACCGCTATACTATACGATTTTAACATTCAAAAGATAGTCCATCGTAAGCCAGATGGATATGCTCAGGTAAATTCTTTTCTACATCGGCATGTTTACCCAAATTATGACTGATGTGTGTAAGATAAGTAGTTTCCGCACCTACCCTTTCCGCAAAGGCAATGGCCTCACCTAAAGTAAAATGAGAAATATGTGGTTCTTTTTGTAAGGCATTCAATACCAGTATTTTTGTTCCCTTAATTTTTTCGAAACTTTGCTCTGATATGGTTTTGGCATCCGTGATGTACGTAAAATCGCCAATTCTGTACCCTGTAATGGGCAACAAATGGTGCATCACTTCAAAAGGAATAATGGTGGTTTCGCCAATTTTAAAATTTTCGCCATTGGTTACGGTGTGCAAATTAATCTGCGGCAAACCATGGTATTTGGTTTCAGCAAAAATGTAATAGAACTCTCTTTTTAAAGCCGCTTGAACCCTGTCTGTCGCATAAACATCAATTACCTTATGCAGCAGGTAATTAAACGGCCTGATATCATCTAAACCGGCAATGTGATCCTTGTGTTCGTGGGTAAACAACACCGCATCCAGATCTTTTACCTTTTCGCGTAAAAGCTGGTACCGGAAATCAGGCCCGCTATCTACCACGATGGTTTTATCAGCTGTTTCGATTAATATCGAAGTCCGTAAGCGGTTATCTCTTTTATCGGCAGATAAACAAACTTCGCAATTACAAGCAATTACAGGAACGCCTTGTGATGTACCAGTACCTAAAAAAGTAACTTTCATCTGCTTAAACTTTCCTTTCTATAACTGTAATGCTGGAGTTGTATCTTCATTAAAATAATTCGGTTTGCTGTAAGGATAGGTAGAATTGGCGCTGTTTTTCTTCTAACAGGTTTTCGTCTGTATTGGTTTGCTTAACCAAAGTTACCAATGCAGCAATTTTTCCTTCCAGATTTGAAAATTTATTTACCACAATAACCTTATTGTGCTCGAGCAGGCAAGAACCGGTTTTAAAATTCCCTTTCTCATAACGAACCTTATAGCCCATAGCAAAAAGCAGGGTTTCTAATTTCTCTAAGGTATGGTTTGTTAGTGGCAATGACATTGGAAACAAACTTAGATAAATCTGCGCAGCATTCATAAACACATGATGAAAAATTTATCAACCACTATGTTCATTTCCATCCTGAACAATGTCCTATCAAGTACACTTACTAAAGCGATCGTCATGCTGAACTTGTTTCAGCATCTTTCCTGCCATTACTTATCTTGACTACTTAACAAGCAAAGTTCATTTTCCCGCTCTTTGCCGCGGGGGCATGATACTTTGGAGCGCCAAAGTACCCAAAGCGCTTTGTCAATCCAGCAATGAGCCCTTTGCACAATCCTACGCCCATCAAAAAAACAGCGGCACTTCGTTTAATCAGTTTTGTTTGTGTTTTCTTTGGTCTGATTGAGCCCTTCGGGGTTTGTGTTCAATATTTTTTAAATTTTAAATCATGGCTCTTGAACACAAAACCACTGGGTTTTAGGTTTATTAGTGCCAATTTACCTGAACTGCACCTGTTTTTTTGATTTCCCTGGCTCTTGGGATTGACGGCGTTCTTCGGTAAAACCTGTGTGTTATTAAAGCAAGTTAGCATGATGCCTAAACTATTCTCAAAAAAGATGTGCTCTATATAGCAGAATTTAAATCGGTGCCATAGCGAATGGCGGGACTGTTGCCACCTAAGAATTACTGCAAATGCTTTTCAAAAAAGACAATATATGGCCTATGATACACCTAAAAATCTGATTTCAATAAAACAAAAAAGGTTCAGTTGTTTCCAACTGAACCTCCAGGTTTCATCCCGCCCAGGCGGAAATGACAATTATCTTAAATCTACCACTTCAACACCAGGATATTTTTTGGCATCGAAAGCAAAAGTAGTTTCCGGTACATTTACATTAGGCGAAAAAGTTTTCACATTGTAAGTGTATTTGTTTCCGTTTTTATCGAACAACACCACGTTGGCAATTTGTTTAGCTGCTTTATCAATACTTAAACGTACTTTAAAAATCGATTTTTTAGCATCAACAGGTGTTAAATCAATCATTTGGTAAGTTTTGGCACCTGCTTTTTCTTCACCTGTGTAAACATATTTAAATCCTTTTTCATAAACCGTAAAAATCTTTGCAGGATTAATGGCATCGCCACTGTTATCTACATTGCTTACCTGCACCTCTTTGTCTTTTTTCAAATAAGTCCATTGGCTTTTACCATCGCTAAACAACTCTTGATTGGTCATAGCCACTTTATACTTATTAGAATTGGCTTTAACATACAAAGTACCTTGTTGGGTTTCTTTTACTTTTGCCTTTGGATTATCCAAAGTGAAGGTAAAATCTGTTTTTACAATATTATACGATTTGTATTTTTTACTCACCTCAGCTAAAATGGCTTTAGCTTTCGCATCAGTTTGAGCATAAGTTGAAGTTGTAAAAGCAACTACAACCATTAATGCTGAAATTAATTTCTTCATCTTTTCTTTTTTAAATTTTTCCTTTGAAACGTTAGAGTAGATTTTTCGGTATTGGTTTAATCTAATCTTTGTCATTCATACTATTCAAGAACTGTTCCAAAGAATACTCGTCAGGGTATAAAACTTCGCGCGCCTTACTTCCTTCAAAGGGACCAACGATTCCCGCAGCTTCCAATTGATCAATAATTCTTCCGGCCCTGTTGTAACCTAATTTTAATTTACGCTGTATTAATGAGGTAGAACCCTGTTGATGCATCACAATCAGTCTGGCGGCATCTTCAAAGAACTTATCACGTTCATTAGGATCAAAATCGGCTTTACTGCCCTCCCCAGCTTCATCTATATATTCTGGCAGTTGATAAGCATCGGCATAACCGCGTTGGTTACCAATATACTCCGAAATCCGGTCTACCTCAGGTGTATCAACGAAAGCACACTGTAGCCTGATTAAGTCGCTACCTGTAGATAAAAGCATATCACCACGGCCAATTAACTGATCGGCGCCACCACTGTCCAAAATGGTTCTTGAGTCGATTTTCGACAATACCCTAAAGGCTAACCTGGCCGGGAAATTGGCTTTAATGGTACCTGTAATAATATTTACCGATGGGCGCTGCGTAGCCAGAACCAGGTGAATACCAATTGCCCTGGCCAACTGTGCCAAACGTGCAATAGGCGCCTCTACCTCTTTACCCGCAGTCATCATTAAATCGGCAAACTCATCTACCACTAAAACAATGAATGGTAAAAAGCGGTGACCGTTATTTGGATTAAGCTTGCGTTTAACAAACTTATCGTTGTATTCTTTTAAATTCCTAACCTGTGCATCTTTCAGTAAATCGTAACGCTGATCCATTTCGATACAAAGTGAATTTAAAGTATTTACAACTTTTTTGGTATCGGTAATAATGGCATCGGCCTCTCCCGGTAGTTTAGCTAAAAAGTGTCTTTCAATTCTATTGAATAAGGTTAACTCTACTTTTTTCGGATCGACCAGTACAAATTTCAGTTGCGCAGGGTGTTTTTTAAACAACAGCGAAACCAGAATGGCGTTAATACCAACCGATTTACCCTGACCAGTTGCCCCTGCCACCAATAAGTGGGGCATTTTAGCCAAATCGGCTATAAAAACCTCATTGCTAATGGTTTTACCCAATGCAATAGGCAAATCCATGGTGGTTTGGCTCCATTTTTCAGTATTTAGAATGCTGCGCATCGGCACCATTTCTGGGTGTTGGTTAGGTACCTCAATACCAATTGTACCCTTGCCCGGCATTGGCGCGATAATGCGGATCCCTAAAGCTGCCAACGAAAGCGCAATGTCATCTTCCAGGTTTTTAATTTTCGAAATCCTTACCCCAGGGGCCGGAATAATTTCGTAAAGGGTAACCGTTGGACCAATGGTTGCCTTAATCTTATCAATTTCTATGTTGTAATGATTAAGGGTTTCTACAATTTTATTTTTATTGGCTTCCAGTTCTTCGGCATTTACCGAAATTTTATTGGTGCCATAATTTTCGAGCAAATCTATTGTTGGATACTTATAGCCCGATAAATCTAGTTTTTCATCATAATTACCAAACTGTTCAACCAGATCATCCGATTTTTTTTCTTCTTCGGTTTTTTCGATCGTAAAAGCAGGTTCCTTCTCGGTTTCAATTGGTGGTTCTACCGTTAATGGAAGTGTTGTTGCCGCAGCAGTAGCAAGTGGCAGATTAGTAGCCAATGGAGACAATACAACAGGTGCTACAGTTTCTTCCTCTTCTTTTTCTTCGAAACGGCTTGGCTGTAATACCACATTTTGTTGTTTACGTTCGTTACTTACTGGTTTATCACGTACCGGAAATTCAATGGGCGCTGAAGGTTCGTCGAAAGTTTTGTTCTTTACGGCCTGCTCTCTAATATCATTCACATAATCTGGCGTTTCGTTGTCCAGGTAAACTTCTTTCTCTTTACGTTCAGGAAATTTAAAATCAATGTTATAAGCGATGATTAAAATGGTTAATCCGGCAAAAGCAATTAGTCCCGCCACCCCAGCTGCACCAATTTGGGCACCTAATAATTTATTGCTCCAATAACCAAACTCGCCTTCTAAATAATGTGGCGATTCTGACCAGAAGCTATGTGCAAAACCTAAGGTTAGGGATATAAACAATAAAAAGAAAAAGCTATAACCCAATGTTTTCGAGATGGAAAGGATTTTAACTTTAAATAATAAACGGTAGCCGATAATAAAAAAGGCCAAAACGAACAAGAAAGATGCAATACCGAACCATTCGTAAATAAACTGGTGCGATAACAAAGCGCCAAACTTACCTAACCAGTTTTGAACTACCGGTATAGAAACACCAGCTTCTTTTAGTTCTTCTGTTGTTTTAAAAAGATTGCCCCAACCACCATTTGCATCGATTACATAACTCTGGTCATCTTGCCAGGTAAATAAATACGAGGTAAAAGCAATTAAAAAGTAAAGTGACAATATCACAAAAAACAGACCTGCAATTTTAACTGCGCGGCCATCTGCCAGATCGAAGCTTGGCAAAAAATCTCTTTTTTCTTTCGGCTGCCGACCTGATGATGATCTGCCGGGTGCACTTTCTGCACCTTTATCTCTGAATGTATTGGTTTTAAACTGGTTACCCCTTACCGACATTTTCTATCCTAAATAATTTAATATTGAACAAACTTAGATAAAACTGCGCAGCATTAACGAAAGCCTAACAAAAAAAATAATCACAAATTGTAAGCATTGCTGTTAGGACTTTTATCATACCACTCACCATTTTCAAGAAGCGCTAAATTTGCACCCCTGTCTATTGGTTTTATAATCTGCCTTAAATTAAATAAAAATATTCATCGGGCATTAAACCTTAAACAGAAATTATTGTCTATTATTTTAACAACACACAAGTTGTTACGTTTTGTCAAATGAAACGGATTTTGTTTTAGGTTTTATCCCGTTTTGCCTGGAGAGGTTAAACGGGATTTTTTATTCGCAAAACCTTATCGTTTTTTAAACCTAGAAGGTCTGAAATACTAGGTGACTTAGGTGCTCCGTATTATTTTGAAAAGCAGGGTTCTGTGCACTTCGGTTATAACAGTCCCGCTATCACTTCTCCCGACTTCTTTACGTCGGGATCGTTCTATCAGGTTTATTTAATACGGATCTGTAATGCTTAGGCTTTAAGATTAGTTGCTAATTAGACCTGTGGGTTTTGCGTTAGGGATTGTAAGGGTTCAGTACCGATCCTTCATCGGTACCGGAGCGAAGCGCAGCCCTGCAAAGCCCGCCCCTTGCGCAGCTTGGGTAACGCCCTAATGAGTTAACAGCTTTCAGTTGGCAATTTTCAACCAGCAGCTCTTTTTTTTTAGACATCATGTTTTTTTTGACCTCTGAGGTCTTGGTAGATTGCCTTACACTATATATATTTAAGCAATAAAGTTTACAATTTCTTAATTTTTGTTAATTTAAAGCGATTTTTGAAACAATATTATGGGTATAGCGCAACTCGAAGAACAAATTGAAGCTGGAAATTTACAGGCAGTAAAGGAAATTTTAGTTGAAAATCCAAAATTGGCAAATGTTGATACTTCTCATCACATCTCGCCACTGTTATTGGCCTGCTATTATAAAAAACAGGAAATTGCTGATTTAATTGCTGAATTTGTAGACGACCTAACCTTATTCGAAGCGTGTGCAGTGGGCAAATTTGATGCGGCATCGCAATTGATATTTCAAAGTCCTAATAGTATTAACGAATTTTCGGATGATGGATTTACGCCATTAGGTTTAGCCTGTTATTTCGGCCATGAAGATCTGGCCCGTTTTTTAGTTTTAAAAGGTGCAGACGTTAACCTCCCATCAAAAAATGGATTTAATGTATTTCCGATCCACTCGGCAGTTGCCGCTAATAATTTCAATATTACTAAAATGCTGTTAGATGCGGGCGCATATCCGAATGTTTGCCAGAAGGCAGGATTGGCGCCTTTACACACCGCTGCACAACTTGGAAACATAGAATTGATTATTGTACTACTGGAACACGGAGCAGAAGTTTCTTTACGCATGGAAGGTGGAAAACTGCCTGCAGATTTAGCCGCAGAAAAAGGCTTTAACGAAATAGCCGAAATTTTAAGAGACGATGACTAGACAGTTTTCAGTTGGAAGTTCTCAGTTTAATCAATTGCAAACTGGATATTATTAATTGCCTGTTGAACAGTTTTCAGTTCATATCCTACAAACTCTTACAGTTAACTGCAAATTGGATACTGCCAACTGAAAACTGAGCTATTCCCAAATCCTTAACCGCATTCTTTTCATATACGTCCTGATATCGAGCACAACAGCCGCCAAAAAATAGAACAATATTGGAAAACCTACCGCCAAAAAAGACGAATAAATAAAAAACAAACGGACTTTCGCTGTGCTCATATTCAACTTGTTAGCCAAATAAGTAGAAACACCAAAACTCTGTTGTTCAAAATAGGTTATAATTCTTTGGAACATTTTAAGCTTATTTTAAAAATCTTAATAACAATACCACAAGATAAAATCATTGGAAACCGAAATCATAATTTGATTTCCAAACTCTAATTTAGCAATAATAATCGGTTAAATTTTCAATAGCATATCCGATCTCAATTATTGCAAAACCAATTTTTCGAAATCCTGTTTATCCTCGTGTTTAATAAAAAGCGTTTGTTGTTCTTCCAGTCCGGAAAACTTTTTGATCAGTTCTGCCTTAAATTTATGGATATCGACATCTTTGTTTAAAATAACAGTTAAGGCATCGGCATTACCCCTAACCTCGATAATCTGATTAGGATATAGTTCTTTTAGCTCGTGTGGAAATTCCATAATTTAAAAACAGATTATAAGGTAGAAAGTTTTGTTTGAAATCAGCATCTGGTTAGGCTTGCTTTAAAATTTTTATTCCAATACCACAAGATAGACATTTTTTCTCATCGCAGTATTGCTTTTTCAGCTGCAAAATTCCTTGCGAAGCAAACGCATGATCCATCTTCACTCCTGCCCCGGTGAATTTATCTGTAATGGCATTTTGCTCGGCTGGCAAACGTTCCAACAATTTTATCGCCCTGCTAATATAGTATTGTGTACCCGTGTATTTACCATATGCGAATAAAAACAAAGCCACGGTATTTAGCAAAACATTATCAACGGATGTTTTTCCAATTTGCGTATTTACACCAGCGGTTTCTTTTTTAAAATGATAATGTGTTTTCCAGTAATCGTTTACCGGTAAATTTTCAAATAAAGCATGTAATTGAGCAATATCTCTGATCTCCATAATTTTAGAAAAAAGATGATTTGCTTTTACAATTAACGCTGCAAATTGTGCCAGTCTGATCGTAGGAAAGTTTTGCGGCCTCATGCGCATAAATTTCCACATCGAAACTTCTATAGGTTTAATATTGTATTTCTTTCGAAGAAACTGAAATTCGGCCTTTAGTTTTTTAGGGTACTCCTCTTCAAACTGATCGTTTAAAAAACCAGCGGCACCAAAAACCAGCGCCTCAATTTGGTTTGGGTTATTTTTGTGCTTGGCATAAATGTGCTGCGAAACGGCTTTGGCAAACAACTCAAAAGGCAGGGCATTTATTTTAAAGCCAAAATTACGCGCCATGAAACGGTAGAAAGTCTCATCCCAATTCCCATTTAATTCGTTTAAGGTTTCAGTAACAGCATTTGTTTTTTGCTCGAAACGCTCTATTAAGGTTCTTGATAAAAAAGAATCGACAATTAATTGATCTACTGTTCCAATCTGTGCAATGCAGGGAAAATCAGTTAAGGTAAGAAACAGGTTTTCATATTTTCTGATGAGATCGGTAGAGATCCGGTGTTTTAATTCCAAAACGGGCAAAACAGTATTGTCTATTCTTTTTATTTCCGCATCATGCTCATAAACAACATGTAATATTACATTTTCGTAGCCGGGATTAATCTGATGATTGTGTTTTAACCAATCTGACGACCTGAGGTGAATTTCTACATTACCCGCCCATGTGGCATTGTCAAATTCAATTTTCGCGTTAAAAAAATCCGGCCCGGCATTTTTGTTCAACAAGCCTGGATTGATAATTTTCAGGTTTTCTCCAGCAGTGGTTTGCAGCCCGCTATAATCAAACGACCTGAATTGCCATACATAATGAAGAAAATCTTCTGGAAAATTCATTCTTGAAGATAATGAATTTATTTGGCTATAACTAACTTATAAGTTTAAATTTCGAGCTTTTAATTACGCGCGACGTCACCCTGAATTTATTTCAGGGTCTTACAAGCAAAAAAAAGATGCTGACCACGAAGTAGCTATTAGACCTTTAAAGCTATAAAAACTACTAATAAAACAAGTTCAGCATGACGTTGAAGCGAAGTTTGGTTTAAATTAAATTAGTTCTGCTTTAAGCAAAATCTGCTCCATTTCTTTTTGAAGTTTTAACGCCTCTTCCCTGGCCTTTTCTGCAAAATCTTCTCCCTGACTGGCATAGATAATTCCTCTCGAAGAATTAATCAGCAATCCGCATTGTGAATTTAGGCCATACTTGCACACTTCATTTAAATCTCCTCCCTGTGCGCCAACACCCGGCACTAAAAGAAAGTGATTCGGTGCTAATTTACGTACATCACCAAAAGCGGCGCCACGGGTTGCGCCTACCACATACATCATCTGTTCATCTGTAGCCCACGTTTGCGATGTTTTAAGTACTTTTTCGAAAAGTTTATCTTCGCCAATTTCCTGCAATTGAAAATCGGCATGGCCGGCATTCGAGGTTAAAGCCAGAAGAATTACCCATTTATCTTTAAAAGTTAAAAAAGGTGTTACCGAATCGCTACCCATATAAGGTGCTACGGTAACTGAATCGAAACTCATATCTGATGATGTGGCATTGAAAAACGTTTCGGCATACATGGCAGAAGTATTGCCAATATCGCCGCGTTTGGCATCGGCAATAGAAAAAATATCCTGCGGAATATATTTCCAGGTTTCGATCAAAGTTTCCCATCCCTTTTTTCCATAACACTCATAAAAAGCAGTATTCGGCTTATAAGCTACACACAAATCTTTTGTGGCATCAATAATCTGTTTATTGAATTCCAGAATCGGATTTTCATACTTCAATAAGTGTTTTGGTATCTTATCTAACGAAGAATCTAATCCGACACATAAAAATGAACGTTTTTTTTGTATCTGCTCGAAAAGTTGTTGCTTGGTCATATATGGGCTTATTTGCTGCAAATATGAAGATTTTTAAGTTTTCTGAGCGACAAAATAATGCTCACATTAATTATTTTTATAAACATTTTAAACTTTTGCTTGCAGATTACGTTTCAAATACATACAATTGCACCATAATTTCTCAACCGTTTATCTGAATATCCCAGAAAAATTTATCAAGACTTGTTTTTTGTTACCATTTTTTAAAAGCACATTTTGCTTTTTATTCAGCTTGTAAACAATTATGAAACAATTTGAGCATTTTCCATAATGAACTCATTTAATGTTTTATAGCCTTAAGAATTTATACACAATGAAACTGCCAGGCCTACACTAACACAAATATATTTAAGCCTGTGTAGATTTATAACAGAAAACATCCGTTATAAACAAATGAAAAATTTCTTGAAACATATATATTTAGAATGTTTAGTAAAACAGAATTAAATGATAAGCTCACAACAGAATTACGTGAGCTAGCAAAAAGCTATGGCATTGAAGGTGCCGACTCCCTAAGAAAAATCGACCTTGTTGAAGTACTTTTACACCAACAAGAAATTATAAATGCTGCTAAAGCCGGTGCAGACCCTTATAGCGAAATCGAACCTATTGCAGCTACTCCTGCACCTAAAACCAAAGCTGTAAAAGCACCAAAAGTTGCCGCAGCTGCAGCCGCCGCTTCTACAGTGGCTGCTGAAAAGCCAGCTACAACAGCCGACAAGCCTGTTAAAAAAAGAGCAAGGTTAACGAAAGATGAGCCTGCAGCGCCAATTGAAAGAAGAAGAGATGCTGTAACGTTATTTGATGAGCCTCAACATCAACAACAGCCAGAAAGACAACCAGACAGAATTATTGAATCTGAAGAAAGTGTAAAACCTATCTCAGCTTTAATAGAAGAAAGTGCAGAAGTACTTCCGGCGGCACCGAAACAAAAACAAGAGCCTAAAGAAAAGCAGGAAAAACCGCAGCGCGACGAAAACCGCCAGCAAAAACAACCGGGCGGTGGCAATCACCACAAAAACGAAAACAGTTACTCTAACCTAGATTTCGACAACGTAATTACAAATGAAGGTGTTTTAGAAATTATGCCTGATGGTTACGGTTTCTTGCGCTCTGCAGATTACAACTATTTAACTTCTCCTGATGATATTTATGTATCTCAGTCTCAGATAAAACTTTTTGGTTTGAAAACCGGTGATACTGTAAAAGGTAGCATCCGTCCGCCAAAAGAAGGCGAAAAATATTTCCCACTGGTTCGCGTAGAAACCATTAACGGCAGAATTCCGGCTGAGGTTCGCGACCGTGTTCCTTTCGATTACCTCACTCCACTTTTTCCAACAGAAAAATTAAATTTATTTACGGATAACAGCAATTACTCTACCCGTATTATGGATTTATTTACACCAATTGGTAAAGGACAACGTGGTTTAATTGTAGCACAGCCAAAAACAGGTAAAACCAATTTATTAAAAGAGGTTGCCAACGCGATTGCTAAAAACCACCCGGAAGTTTATTTAATTATCTTATTAATTGATGAGCGTCCGGAAGAGGTTACTGATATGGCCCGTAGTGTAAGAGCAGAGGTAATTGCCTCTACTTTTGATGAGCCAGCTGAGCGCCACGTTAAAATTGCCAATATTGTTTTAGAGAAATCGAAACGTTTGGTAGAAAGCGGGCATGATGTGGTAATCCTTTTAGATTCGATTACACGTTTGGCCAGAGCTTATAATACAACAGCACCGGCATCAGGTAAGATATTATCTGGTGGTGTTGATGCAAACGCATTACACAAGCCAAAACGTTTCTTCGGTGCGGCACGTAACATCGAAAATGGTGGTTCGTTAACTATTTTAGCTACCGCATTAACCGATACAGGTTCTAAAATGGATGAAGTGATCTTCGAAGAATTTAAAGGAACAGGTAACATGGAGTTACAATTAGACCGTAAATTATCTAATAAACGTATCTTCCCTGCAATTGATATTACGGCTTCAAGTACCCGTCGCGATGATTTATTGTTAGATAGAGATATTTTGCAACGCGTATGGATTTTACGTAACCACCTTGCCGATATGAACAGTCAAGAGGCTATGGAATTTGTTCAATCTCAAATAAAAGGAACAAAAAGTAACGAAGAGTTCTTAATTTCGATGAACAGCTAAATTAAGGTTAAGGGCTGGAAGGTTGAGGGTATAAGGGTTTTCCCAGCGACCTTCCAACCTTCCAACCCTCCAGCCTTCCAACCGTATGAAAAAACATTTCCCTAATGCGATTACCTGTGCAAACCTTTTTTCAGGTTGTATTGGAATCGTTTTTGCATTTAAAGGCAATCTGGAAACCGCAGCCTATTTCGTTATTTTCTCTGGAATTTTCGATTTTTTTGATGGTATGGTTGCGCGTTTGTTAAATGTGAAATCGGCAATTGGAAAAGATCTTGATTCTTTGGCAGATATGGTAAGTTTTGGGCTCTTACCGGGGGTAATCATGTTTCACTTATTAAAGGCAAGCGATTATTCATCTGAATACCTCCCTTATCTTGGATTTATCATTACTATTTTTTCGGCACTTAGACTGTCCAAATTTAACAACGATACCAGGCAAACAGAAGATTTTATTGGTTTGAATACGCCTATGAATACTTTGTTTATCTGTTCTCTGCCTTTTATTGCAAACGATTATCCTCAGCTTATTGCTTCTAGCATTTTACTGATTGCCATTACAGCAATTACAAGTTTTTTACTGGTGAGCGAAATAAAAATATTCTCTTTAAAATTCAGCGATTTAAGCTGGGCGAAAAATAAAATCAAATTTATCTTCCTCATCCTGTCGGCAATATTAATTGCTTTTCTAAAATTTGCAGCAATTCCTTTTGTACTGGTACTGTATATTGCTTTATCTTTTCTGCATTTTAAAGGAGCAATTCCAAATAATAATGCTGAGAGATAATTTATTTTATAAAAATCAATATAAATGACGCAGAAGTTTAAGGAGATAACTCCCTCAAGCTTTCGTCATTTCGAGCGGAGTACAACGCAGTCGAGAACCCGAAGGTTCAGCGAAGCTAAATCTGCCTAGATTAGATCTCTCCGTTTCGCTGCGCTTCAGTCGAGATGACGACGCTTTTTATTAAAGTCTGTCAATGGTAGTGTAGTCGAAGGGCCCTTTTTTCGTTTTATAAGCTTTAAAAGTCTTAATAGTATTGGTAAAGATACGAGCTGGGCGATCCTAATATAAGCCTTGGTCGCCTCTGCATACATTACAAACTTGATACATTAAATCTTTTTAACCTCAAGCGGATCTTTAATATTTCTCCAAATATCGAGCATCGTTTCTCCCAATAGTGGATGCATAACCTCTGGTGCAATCTCAGCCAAAGGCTCCATTACAAATTTTCTATCCTGCATATGGGGATGAGGCACCTGAAGTTTATCCGGAATATTGATAATTTCATCTCCAAAAAGAACTAGATCTATATCAATTAAACGTTCTCCCCATTTATCTTTTCTTACCCTGCCCAATTCCTGTTCGATACTTAATGCAAGATCTAAAACGGCCAGGGCACTTAAATTAGTCTGCAAACCTACTGCCTGATTCAAAAAAGCAGGCTGATCGGTTTTTCCCCATGCAGCAGTTTCATAAAGTGCCGAAACAGCAATCACATGACCAATTTTATCGTTCAATAGTTCGATGGCTTTTTTCAAATTCGCCTCCCTATCGCCTAAATTTCCACCCAGTAACAAATAAGCCGTGTTGTACTCTAAAGCTTTATTAAGCATCATGTATTTTTATATCTTTACAACACAAAATTAAAACATTTAAATGAGAGAATTCTTTAAGTATTTATTTGCCTCTATGCTGGGCTTTTTCTTATCAATAGTAATTGTATTTGTGATCTGCTTCGTAGTTGTTGTGGGTTTAATATCTTCTATTGATAGCGACAAAACCGTTGTTGTGTCTAACAATTCGGTACTATTCCTAAATTTAGACCAGGCCATTACAGAACGTACCCCAAAAAATCCGTTCGGCAACCTGCCAATTGTTGGTAGTGAAGAAAAAGATGGGATTGGCTTAAACGATTTCTTAAAAGCAGTACAAAAAGCCAAAACAGATGATAATATCAAATGTATTTACCTGAATGTGAGCAGTCCGAACGCGGGTTTTGCAACTTTGCGCGAGGTTAGGAATGCGTTGATCGATTTCAAAAAATCCCATAAAAAAATTATCGCCTACAGCGAAGTGTATACTCAAGGGGCTTATTATTTAGCTTCTGTGGCTGATAAGGTATATTTAAATCCCGAAGGCGCACTAGAATTTAAAGGATTTAGCTCGGAACTGACCTTCTTTAAAGGAACTTTAGAAAAAGTTGGGGTAGAAATGCAGGTTATCCGCGTGGGGAATTACAAAAGTGCGGTTGAGCCTTTTATTTTGGATAAAATGAGCGATTATAACCGCAAACAGGTTACGGCTTATGTTGGTGGTTTATACAATACTTTCTTAACTGACATTGCACAAAGCAGAAATATCCAAAAAGATAGTCTTTATAACATTGCCGATAATTACAAAGTACAACAGCCACAAGATGCGGTAAACTTTAAAATGATCGATGCTTTAAAGTATAAGGATCAGATTTTAGAGGAATTAAAAGGCTTATCCGGAAGAACAAGGGGTGAAAATATCCGTGCTGTAAGTATTAACGATTACGCCAAAAACAATACTGATACAGGCGAAGGAAAAGATAAAATTGCCGTAATTTATGCCAATGGCGAAATTAATGGCGGCGAAGGTTCTGACAACCAGATTGGTTCGGAACGTATTTCCAGAGCTATTAGAAAAGCACGTTTAGATGATAACATTAAAGCAGTGGTTTTACGTGTAAACTCTCCCGGAGGTAGCGCACTTGCTTCGGATGTGATCTGGAGAGAAGTGGTATTAACCAGAAAAGAAAAACCAGTTATTGCTTCGTTTGGTGATGTTGCCGCATCAGGCGGTTATTACATTGGTTGCGCTGCTGATAGCATTTTTGTGCAGCCGAATACCATTACAGGTTCTATCGGTGTATTCGGTATTATCCCGAACTTCCAAAATTTAATGACCAACAAACTGGGAATTACATTTGATGGCGTTAAAACCGGTAAATATGCAGATATTATGGCCACTAACCGCCCTATGACTGCAGGAGAAAGATTCATTATCCAAAATGAACTAAACCGAATTTACAGCGGTTTTGTGAGCCGTGTGGCCGATGGAAGAAAGAAAAGCAAAGCATATATCGATAGCATTGGTGGTGGCCACGTTTGGATCGGTACAGATGCTGTTCAAATCGGTTTGGCCGATAGAATAGGAAGTTTTAACGATGCCATTAAGGCAGCCGCTAAAAAAGCTAAATTAAATAATTACAGGGTTGTAGAATATCCAGATGTAATTGATCCATGGAAATCGTTAATGGATGAGGGTACAGACAAGATTAAAACCTATTACACCAAACAGGAACTTGGCGATAACTACATGCTTTACCAACAAATGAAAAAGGTAATTGCAAGCTCTGGCATTCAGGCCAGAATGCCATTCGAGGCAGTAATTAAGTAATAATTAAACCTCGCAGGTTTTGAAGGCTGAAGCTGTTTAAAAACCTGCGAGGTTTATATAAAATTATTCATCTAAAATCTCCGATCTCACGTCTTTCTTACTCTATCACCTTCCACTCAGGATGCAAAGTAAGATAGGTAGCGTTAACCGGAATATTCACCTGATGAACCGTTAGGGCAATACTTTTCCCTTTTAAAAATTCAAAGCCAATTCCGTCTTTTTTGGCATCGTAAACCGCAACGGTATCTTTATCTTCATTTAAATAGGCAGAAAGTTTTTCAATGGTTGGAAACTTCGATTTCACATCTTCCAAAGTGCTGCCAGTTGCCAGGCCATCCTTTGTTTTAAACTTATTGGAGGTAACTCTAATCTGCTTTACATCTTTTACACGCATACTGGTATCCCGATAAGAAGAATATACCGCAATTTCGTTGCGGCGTTTAGCGGTAGAATCGTCACTGTACCAAATCCCCCAGGCTTTTCCCATTGCGGCATCACCGGAATTTGGTCTGCCTAATTTTTTTCCTACCTCTTCCATATCCTCTCCAAGGTTAATTTCACCAATCGACCGACCAGCTACAACCAGGAAGCGCTCATCAACACTTTGCATTGGTGTTGATGCTAAATTACTTACCGAATCGGTATTTTGATCTGTTTTACTGGCAGATTGACAAGCGGCTACACTCATACTTAATCCCAAGAGGGCGAATTTTATAGATTTCATGATTGTTAAACAATACTTTAATAAATTTGTGTTTTAATTTTATGAGCACAGGGAGGATTTGAGGCATTATTTCCTAATTTTACCCCTTATGGAAAATAAGACCATCGCCCGCACCCTACGCCTCTTATCGCAGCTCATGGAACTGCACGAAGAAAATCCTTTCAAAATTAAATCTGTTGCAAATGCCTATTTTAAGGTAGATAAATTACCCTTTGCTTTAAAAGACAAACCTTTAGCGGAACTAGATAAAATTGAAGGTATCGGTAAGGGACTGGCTTCCAAAATCATTGAACTTCTCCAAACCGGAGAATTAAAAGAACTTAACGAAATTCTAGAGAAAACGCCCCAAGGTGTGGTAGAAATGCTGGCCATAAAGGGCATCGGACCGAAAAAAATATTCATTATCTGGCGTACCTTAGGTATAGAAAGTATAGGTGAATTGTATTATGCCTGTAACGAAAACCGCTTGATTGAAGCCAAGGGCTTTGGTTTAAAAACCCAGGAAGAAATTAAGAATGCGATCGAATTTAAGCTCGCAGCCAACGGACGGTTTTTATACGCGCAGGTTGAAGGTTTTGCCAAAACTTTATTTACACAGCTTGCTGATTGGACTGGAAAAATTGACAACAGTGCCATTTTGGGCTTCGCCGGTCAGTACCGCCGCGCCTGTGAGATTATCGATGAACTGGAAATTGTGATCGGTGCTGAACAAATTGATGCCCTTAAACAAAACTTGCCTGCTTTCGAAGCACTCTCGCTGATTGAAGCGGAAAATTCTTTCATCTGCACTACTGAAGCTGGCTTCAGAATAAAAATTTATGCAGTTGAAAAAGCTGAATTTTATTTACAATGGTTCAAACGCACAGGAAATACCGAACATGTGGAGCAGGTTTTAGCATTAGCAGGTAATGGTCCTTTTACAAGTGAGGAAGAAATTTACAGCAAAGCAGGTTTATCTTTTATCGAGCCCGAGCTTCGCGAAGATTTTGATGAAATTGAACTGGCGAAAGCAGATAAACTCCCTACCTTAATCCAATATGAAGATTTAAAGGGTAGTTTACACAACCACTCTACCTGGAGCGATGGCGTACATACCCTGGAGCAAATGGCTGTATATTGCAAAGAAAACTTAAATCTTCAGTATTTAGGAATATGCGATCACTCTAAAACCGCTGTTTATGCGAAAGGTTTAAACGAGCAACGTGTTTTTGGTCAACACCAGGAAATAGATGAGCTAAATAAAAAACTCGCTCCCTTTAAAATCTTCAAAGGTATTGAGAGCGACATTTTAAGTGATGGTTCATTGGATTATTCGGATGATATTTTAAAAACATTCGATTTTGTAGTGGCTTCTGTACACAGCAATTTACGCATGGACGAAGCCAAGGCAACTGCACGTTTACTTAAAGCTATTGAAAATCCATACACTACTATTTTAGGACACCCGACAGGCCGCTTATTGTTAAGTAGGGCCGGATATCCGATAGATTATAAAAAGATTATCGATGCCTGTGCAGCAAACAAAGTGGTGATCGAAATTAATGCGAATCCCTTACGTTTGGATTTAGACTGGCGCTGGCACCGTTACGCTTTAGAAAAAGGCGTATTGCTTTCTGTAAATCCAGATGCTCACAGAACCGAAGGTTTCAACGATATGCATTATGGAATACTAGTTGCCCGCAAAGGTGGTTTAAGTGCCGACAAGTGTTTAAATGCTTTTACATTGGAGGAGATAACAGCGTATTTTAATAGTAGAAGGGTTTAGGGTTTAGGGTTTAGGGTTTAGGGTTTAGGGAAACAGGCCCTAAGCTGTCTTGTTTTAAATCTCACAAATAAATCTGTGTAATCTTAAAATCTGTGTAATCAACCCGGCAGGAAAAAATCAATCTATTTAATATCTTTGCCACATGATAAGTGAAATTGCCAACCGCATATTTAATCAAGTAATTACAGACTACCATAAGTTTGATGATATTGACCATCCGGTTGAAAACCCGTACGATGCCGAAAGTTTAGAGCATCTCTTTTACGTTAAAAACTGGATCGATACGGCACAATGGCACATGGAAGATGTGGTGCGTAACCCTCAGATTGATCCTGTTGAAGGTTTGAGCTGGAAAAGACGTATTGACGCTCAAAACCAGGTACGTACCGATATGGTTGAGTTTATTGATGGTTATTTCTTAAATCTTTATCAGGGAATTTCAGCTTTACCAGATGCTAAAATCAATACAGAAAGTCCTGCATGGGCGATAGACAGGCTTTCTATCCTGGCACTAAAAATTTACCATATGCAGGAAGAGGCCGAACGCGAAAGTGCCTCCGTTGAGCATCGTGCACAATGCCAGACGAAATTAAATGTACTGTTATCGCAACGCGAAGATCTTTCAACCAGTATTGATGAGTTATTGGCAGATATTGAGGCAGGCAAAAAATACATGAAAGTATATAAACAAATGAAAATGTATAACGACCCGAGTTTAAATCCGGTATTGTATAATAAAGCATAAATTAATCAACCACCAAGACACGAAGAACACAAAGAATGCCTTGATGCTCTTTGTGCCTTCGTGGTAAAACATTATGGCTGCAACCCAAAAAATTATCGTTTTACGCTTTTCGGCAATGGGCGATGTAGCCATGGTAGCCTCTGTTTTACACGAATTTTCAGAGCAGCATCCATCTGCAGAAATCGTTATGGTGAGCAGACCTGCCTTTAAGCCATTTTTTGATGGCATTCCAAACCTGATCTTCCACCCTATTGAGCCTAAAACCGTTCATAAGGGAATTGATGGTTTATACAAACTCTATCAAGAACTCCGCAGCTATAAACCAAATGCAATAGCCGATTTACACGATAATTTAAGGAGCAGGGCAATTTCTACGTTCTTTCGTTTAACCGGAACAAAAATTAGGCGGATAGATAAAGGAAGAGCTGAGAAAAAGAGATTAACACGTAGCAATAACAAAGTTTTCAAGCCCCTCCGTCAAACGGTAGAGCGTTATGCTGATGTTTTCCGCGAATTGGGATTTAGTGTTAAGCTAAGTCATAAATTAGCTAAATCTCCTCAGGAAATCCCGGCAAATGCACAAGATTTATTTGCCAATAAAGCAACAAAAAAAATAGGCATCTCCCCTTTTGCACAACATGTTTATAAAGTATATGCTTTAGAAAAAATGGAAGCGGTAATTGCCTCATTAAGCAGACTGGGGTATGAACTTTTCATATTTGGTGGTGGTAAAAAGGAACAGGAAATAGCCGGAAAATGGGCTGAAACGCATAAAAGAGCTCATAATTTAATCGGTAATTTTAACTTAACTGAAGAACTTGCCATTATTTCAAACTTGGATTTGATGTTAAGTATGGATTCATCCGGCATGCACATGGCATCACTTGCTGGTATACCCGTTGTGTCTATTTGGGGACCAACACATCCATATGCTGGCTTTTTGGGCTACGGGCAATTGGAAAGCGACTGTATCCAGATTGATCACCCTAACAGGCCCAATTCTATTTATGGAAACAAACCCTGCCTTTGCGGTGTTGAAAACTGTATAGACTTAATTAAGCCTGAAACAATTGTAGATAAAATTAAAGAGAAATTAAATGGCTAAGCAATTACTTTTGGTCCGTCACGGTAAATCGGATTGGGGAAATTTAGATTTAAAAGATTTCGACCGGCCACTAAACAAACGTGGCAAAGAAAATGCACCGGAAATGGCAGAAAGACTGATTAATAAAGGCTTCAAATTAGATCTGATTGTAAGTAGTCCGGCGAAAAGAGCCAAATCTACAGCTAAATACTTTGCAGAAGCCTACAATATAGACCATATCCAATTTGAAGAATCTATTTACGAAGCCAATACCCGCGCCCTGCTTAAAGTGCTTAACGGATTAAATAATGGCGCAGACCATGTAGTGATGTTTGGTCATAACCCAGGTTTTACAGATTTTGCGAACGAATTATGCGACGCCGATATTTACAACATTCCAACTGCCGGCATGGTGTTAATTTCTTTTCCTTTTGATTCGTGGCAAATGGTAAGCAAAGGAACAGGAGAACTGGTATTTTTTGATTACCCGAAAAATAGTGATGAAGTTTAAGGCTTTTACCATTAAGGGATTAAGATCATTAAGGCTTAAATTCATTACGGTTTGGCTTCAGCCAACTGCATAAATACTTAACACGGCTTTAGCTCATTGGCGCTGGAAAGGCTTTTCCCGACAAGCACAACCCACAGTTAAATAAACCCGGTAGCAGCGGCAGCCCCTGATCCTTTATCGGGGCTATAGCGAATAACGGGACTGAAGAAGCCAAGTACTACTGAAGGAACATTTTAAAAAAAAATCGCCCACTTAATTATCACAATTTAGATAAGCATATCACAAATCGAATAATTTTATTAACTTTGACTATATAAAACGAAAATCTGGCAATAGACATTTCGGTGAATTCATAACCTAAACTCTTCTGGTTATTTCATAATTCGTATCGCCAGAAAATTTATCCATTAATTTATCTGAACATGAGTTTTGACTATAATACTACGCGTAGCCATTTAATTTTATCGGAATATGGCCGTAACGTTCAAAATATGGTAAAGTATATCTGCGAATTACCAACCATTGAAGAACGTAATAAATATGCCCAGGCGGTTATCGACCTGATGGGTTTTTTACAACCACATTTACGTGATGTTGCCGATTTTAAGCATAAACTTTGGGATCACCTGCACATTATTTCTGGCTACCAGATTGATGTAGATAGCCCATACCCAAAGCCATTAATCGAAAATGCTTACATTAAACCAGCGCCACTGGCCTATCCTCAACAAAGAATTACCTATAAACACTATGGTAAAACCGTTGAGAATCTGATCGAAAAAGCCATGCGCGAAGAAAATGCCGAAATTAAAAAGGCAATGGTTCAAAGCATCGCTAATTTTATGAAAATGGCTTATGTTACCTGGAATAAAGATAATGTGAGTGATGATACCATTATTAAGGACTTAAAGTACCTTTCTGGCGGATTGTTATCACTTGATGAAGGTGTTAACCTGGCCAAGGTAGAATTTAGAGCACAAAACCCTCGCCAAAGTAATAACAACAACAATAACAGGGGTAGAAGCAATAATAATAACAACGGAAAAAACCGTCAAAATAACAACAACAATAACCGTCAACGCAACAACAACAATAAACCTAAATATTAAGGTTGAAGGTTAAAGGAATAAGGCGGAAGGTTAAAAATCCGCCCAATCTTGATACCTGATACTTTGTACTTGATACTAAAAATATATGAACGCATTTGAAATAACAGGCGGAATTAAATTAAAAGGCGAAATTACCCCTCAGGGAGCCAAAAACGAGGCTTTACAGATTTTATCGGCTGTATTGCTTACTGAAAAGAAAGTGACCATCAGTAATATTCCCGACATTAAGGATGTTAACAAGCTGATTGAGTTACTTGGCGATTTAGGCGTTACCGTTGAGCGCATCAATAAAGACACTTATACCTTTGAAGCTAAAAATATTGATTTGAATTTCTTTGAATCTGATACTTTTAAAGCTAAAGGTGGTGGCTTACGTGGTTCGATTATGATTGTTGGGCCATTGTTGGCACGTTTTGGTAAAGCGGCAATCCCGAAACCGGGCGGTGATAAAATCGGTCGTAGAAGACTGGACACACACTTTATAGGTTTCGAAAAATTAGGTGCAAAATTTGTTTACGACAGCAAAAAAGCTTTCTTTAATGTAGATGCAACCAATTTAAAGGGTGCTTACATTTTATTAGATGAAGCATCGGTAACCGGAACCGCAAACATTGTAATGGCGGCTGTTTTAGCAAAAGGCACTACTACGATATACAATGCGGCCTGCGAACCCTATTTACAGCAACTTTGTAAAATGCTTAACCGCATGGGGGCAAAAATATCGGGCATTGGTTCTAACTTGTTAACGATTGAAGGTGTTAGCGTATTAGGTGGAACTGAGCACAGAATGTTGCCGGATATGATCGAGATTGGCTCTTTTATCGGTATGGCTGCAATGACAGAGTCGGAAATTACCATTAAAAATGTTTGTTACGATGAACTGGGTGTAATACCAGAGGTTTTCAAAAAACTGGGCATTAAATTAGAGCGCCGAGGCGATGATATTTACGTTCCTTCTCAAAAACATTACGAAATTGATACATTTATTGATGGTTCGATTTTAACGATTGCCGATTCTCCCTGGCCAGGTTTTACGCCTGATTTATTGAGTATCGTTCTGGTTGTGGCTACACAGGCAAAAGGAAACGTTTTAATCCACCAAAAAATGTTTGAAAGCCGTTTGTTCTTCGTGGATAAACTGATCGATATGGGGGCTCAAATCATCTTATGCGATCCACACCGCGCAACCGTTAATGGTATTGACAAAAAATATAAACTTCGTGGAATCAGCATGACTTCTCCTGACATTAGGGCTGGCGTTTCACTATTAATTGCAGCTTTATCTGCTGAAGGCAAATCGACCATTTATAACATCGAACAGATTGAACGTGGCTATCAGGACATCGACACCCGTTTACGTGCCTTAGGCGCGCAGATTAAGCGTGTAAATGCTGATGCACCGAGCCACTAAGGTAGAAGGTTTAGAGGTGGAGGGTTTAAGGTAAAACCCAAAGCGAAAATAGCATAAAGAAAAACGTCCGGGTAATAATTACCAGGACGTTTTTATTTTGGTCACTTTTTAAGGGGAATCGTCATGATATGAAGATCCTGAAACAAGTTCAGGAGGACGATCGCAGGAACTAATCCATCATCTATCTTACATCATTACCCCGATATTGCAGATGCCGCGGTTTGTGTCATCACAAACCGAAATGAATTTTACCCCGATATCGCATTAATAATATCGTATTGTGTAATAATTTCGATCTTTCCAGATTCATCTTCTACCAATACAGCCGAGTTTTCTTTATTGATCAATGAAGAAATTTTATCAATTGAGGTGTTCAAATCAACAAAAGGGAAAGTAGCCGTCATAATTTCTGAAATCGGTGCCGATTTTAAGCCTGGATTTTCAAGTAATGCACTTAAAATATCACTTTCGGCGATTTTACCCACAATCATTCCTTGTTGTGTTACCGGAATCTGAGAGATATTCATCGATTTAATGGTATTGATGGCCTCAAGTACAGATTTTTGTGCATCAAGTGTTACAATCTCTGTGCTTTCTTTTTTAGCCAGGATAGATTTAGCGGTTAATTTTTCATCCTGTAAAAATCCGCGTTCGCGCAACCAATCTTCATTATACATTTTACCCATATAACGGCTACCGTGATCGTGAAAAATAACAACAACAACATCTTCAGGCTTTAGTTTATCTTTTAACTGAATTAATCCGCCAATGGCAGCACCAGCAGAGTTACCTACAAAAATACCTTCCTTACGTGCAATATCGCGTGTCATTAAAGCAGCATCTTTATCCGTAACCTTTTCAAATAAGTCGATTACATCAAAATTTACGTTTGCCGGAAGGAAATCTTCGCCAATACCTTCGGTGATGTATGGATAAATTTCGTCCTTATCAAATATGCCTGTTTCTTTATATTTCTTGAAAACTGAGCCATAGGTATCGATTCCCCAGATTTTAATATTTGGATTCTTTTCTTTTAAATATTTTCCCGTTCCGGAAATGGTTCCACCAGTACCTACGCCAACCACTAGGTGTGTAATTTTACCTTCTGTCTGCTCCCATATCTCAGGACCAGTTTGCTCATAATGAGCCTGTGAGTTGGCTAAGTTATCATACTGATTAGGTTTCCATGAATTTGGCACCTCTCGTTCTAAACGCGAAGAAACAGAATAATAAGAACGGGGGTCTTCAGGCTCAACATTTGTAGGACAAACGATTACTTCCGCACCAAAGGCACGTAAAGCATCAACTTTTTCTTTCGATTGTTTATCTGTAGTGGTAAAAATACATTTATAACCTTTAATAATGGCCGCCATAGCCAGGCCCATACCTGTATTTCCGGATGTTCCTTCTATAATTGTTCCACCTGGTTTTAGTTTACCACTTTTCTCGGCATCTTCAATCATTTTAACCGCCATACGGTCTTTAATTGAGTTGCCTGGATTAGTAGTCTCTATTTTCGCCAGAATTGTTCCCGGTATTCCTTTTGTTATCGTATTTAATTTTACCAATGGCGTATTGCCAATGGTTTCCAAAATATTATTGTACCACATATTGCAAAATTAAGCAATGGCATTAAGTATTTTATAAACTATATTTTATTTGAAATATAATTTTGAAAACAACAAATTAAAAGAATTAAATTCCATAATCTATAATTATGATAGGCATTATAGATTGATTATTGGGCAGAATGCAATTTCGAAAGTGGATTCGTCATTTCGACTGTAGTGAAACGGAATGGAGAAATCTAATATCTAGTCTTCACTACCCCAACTTGTAAATTTTCCCTGGTAGCGAAACAATAATCCCCTGCATCTCTAAGGTAAGGATTACAATTGCCAGTTTACTCTGCTGAATATTCAATTGAATGCAAAGTTCATCTATAGAAAGCTGGCCGTTTTGCAATACATCAACAACCCGCTGTTCGTTAGGGGTAAGACTAAGGTGTAGCGTGGTTTGCGCTTCCTTTTTCTTTTCTCTCACCTCATCATCCCAACCCAGGTAATAAATCAGATCATGAGCGTTATTTATTAATCCGGCTCTATTGGTTTTGATCAGGAAATTACAGCCTTCCGAAAAAACATCATTTGTTCTGCCCGGAAAAGCATACACATCTTTATTGTAAGAATTTGCGATTTCTGCGGTAATTAAGGCGCCTCCCTTTATTGATGCTTCAACTACAATGGTAGCATCTGCAATCCCTGCAATAATCCGGTTTCTTTGTGGAAAATTAGGCCGATCCGGATTGGTTAGGATTGGGAATTCGGTGAGCAGGCTTCCATTCAAAACCATTTTTTGAGCAATCGTTTTATGAATTTTTGGATACATTCGATCTAAACCGTGACCAAGCACACCAACGGTAGGAATATTATTTACCAAACATTCTTTATGGGCCGTTATATCAATACCATAGGCCAGGCCACTCACGATCAAAACATTGTACGGTGCTAAAACTTCGCACAATTCCTTACAGAGATTTTTTCCGTAGCTTGTTGCATTACGGGTTCCAACGATGCTGATGATACGCTGGTGGTTAAAATCAACCGTACCCTTGGCGTAAAGCAGTATGGGCGAATCGATGCAGTTCTTTAACCTTTTAGGATATTTTTCATCAGCGAAAAACAATACCTCGATTCCATGTTTTTCGATAAAATCCAATTCTTGCCTGGCCCTTACCAAAGCATCGGTACTACGAATGGCTTCAATTGTTTTCTCTCCAATACCCGGAATCTGCAAAAGCTGCTTTCTGCTCGCAGAAAATATATTTTCGGCGTTTCCACAATAGGCAAGAAGATTTTTGGCCGTTACCGGCCCTATAGATTTAATAAATGTTAAAGCAATTTTATGGAGCATGCTCATGATCTGATAAGGTTAAATAAATGCGGGATGATTTATTTCCTTAAAGCAAGCTTAAAAATCAATATCGATTAAACTTTTTAACGGAATGTGAATATTATTCTTTAGCTGTATATATTTTTCTGTAACAGCCCAAACTGTAGTATCAACTCGTTTTGGACCAATGGTAGTATTAAAAGTAATAACGGCTTTTGATTTAAACTCATTACCCAGCCGTTGTGCCTCATCAAGTTTTGTTTTTAATTCAGTAGTGTGATCTTCTTTTGCATTGATGATATTTAAATAACTGATATGTTCCTTTTCTACAATTTCTATTGGCATGGTATCTCTTTAACGATTAATGTTAAACAAGCTTATCAATTTTTTATAAAAAAAACAATACTTATTTTCTCAAATAATGCAATAATCACGTAAAAAAGGCCAGATTTGAGATACAAAACTGGCCTTTTAAGTATAAAGTTTAGTTAATTATTTAAACCTCAGCTTTCTAGTTTCAACCATCCCTTTAAATTCATGATCCATCTTGCCAGAAAGATCTTCAACCTGCGTTTTAGATAGCGGTGAGGTACTGCTGATGATATTATCTTTAAGGAAAGAAGAGAAACCTCCATTGGCTGAATAGTATAAAGCCTGTGCCAATAGCTTTTCCGTTGGATCTCCAAAATCTTTGGTTACATCATCAAAAATATCTTTATCAACTGCCATTCCATCAAAGTAACCGCCTTGATTTAATTGATTTTTGGTTTCAAACTGGGGAATATATAAGTCGTTTTTATCTATACGGATGGAGAAAAAACCAACTGGTTTGCCATAAGTTTTCTTGCCAATTAGTTTAACATCGATTACAGGTTTTAGGTTGTTAATTAACAACTCGCTTGCCGATGCTGTACTACCGGTTACAATAAAGTAAACCCTGGTTAAACTATTCAATACACCACGTTTGGCAAAAACCTCCTGGTTTCCGGCAGCAACCGTAGGTTTGTAAGAATAATCAAAATAAGAGTACATCCGTGTTACACCATCATTACCTTTAGCGTAAAACTTCTGGTTCTGAAGAATAGTGGCTTGATTATCCTGCATTGTCTGTGTCCAGTAAGTGGTGTACATCACTTTACCATTTTGAGCGATTGGTGCAATCAAATTAGTAAAGGCTTCTGATGTAGCAACCGAACCTCCTCCATTATAACGTAAATCGACAACAAGTTCAGTAATTGCATCTGTCGAAAAATTTTTAAATGCTGCATCCAGAAAATCAGTTGAATTGGTGGTAAAACTATTAAAAACAATATATCCCACCTTTTTCGCTCCTACAGTGTAAGTTTTGGTAAAAAGTACAGGATTGATATTATAACTTGCTTTGGTTATTGTTACATCCTGAGTAGTCCCATCCGGTTTTAAAACCGTCATTGAAACCGTTGGGTTCGTACCAAAAATAGCATTCACTACATAATCAATCCTTGCATCAGTGGTATTAATATCTGTGCTACCATTAATTTTAGTAATTTGATAACCTCTTTTTAAGCCTTGAACACCTGCAGGTGATGTTGCATATACATATTTAATCCTTAGATCATTCGCGCTGGCAAAAAATACCGAGAAACCAAAATCTCCAGCCACGCCACCTAATTCTCCAGCTACAGTACCATCATCGATAAATGAATATTTATCTTTTCCTCCGGTACTGGGCAATGCTTTTAAAGCAGCTAAAACCGCATTGTTTGAATTATACTGTCTTGGATTAAAGGCAGAATAACTCGGCATCCCAACATTCCAATAATACGTTTGCTGTGCATACAGGTAAATCGAATCTTTAGTTAACTCTGCCCGGGTTCCTGGCGTACCTTGTGGTGCACCCTCTCCATCTGGGGCATTATTTGATTTTTTACACGATACTGTAAATCCAACCACAATAAGCAAAGCATATAAAAATGCATTTTGCGAAATAAATTTTCTAAGCATATTTATTTGTAAATTTCTAGTGACACAATATACGGCAAATTAATTAATTTAGATTGTTGCTCATCAAATTTATTTGCACCAACAACTAACGCTTGGTTAGCGGATAAATTACTGTTGTTTAATATGTTCTGAAAAATTTCTGCTTTGGTTAAGCCTAGCTCCTCTGCAAAGTATACGGTAAGATATTGCTCTAGCCCATTCCACTCTGTTTGCCTAATTTTATTGAGTTGTTGCTCAAGGTTGCCGATAGTTACAATAAATATTTGTTTGCGGTCTACCACAAGTTCCTGCATAAACCCGAGCATATTTTTATAAAGCAAAAGTTTTAAAGGTAAACGGGCATTCTGATGTAGAAGATCAAAATTATGCTTATACTTCATATCAATGGCAAACTGATCTGCTGTTTTCTCAAAAAGCTTTTCAGTACCATTACTTTCGTACGTTGCACGCATAAATTCTATAATAGGCTGCGCACTTTTCTGCTCGGTATATTCTATAAACTGAGCAAACAGATAATAAACCTGTAGCAAATAATCTTTCTCCGGAAATAACACATCGTCCAATTCAAAAATTACGATCTGCTTGTCCTTAACATGTTGATAAGCATCCATATTAAATTGTAAAAAGTTTTAAATCATCAGCATCGTTATAACCAAATACCCCGTTTAATTTAGGAGATACATTTGTAGGCAGAGCCCCCTCTCCGGTTGAAAAAATCTGATCGCCGTGAATAAATACCGCAAAATTTTGATAAGCAACCTTTTCTTCCGTTGTATAGTCAGCAATTACATCTGCATCAGGTAATAGTACCTGAATACCATACTCACCAAAAAGCACAGCAGATTTGGCCAGTGGCTCTAGTTCAAAATCGTGCAAAGGGATAATACAATCTATGGCCTCGGTAATGCAAAAATTTAATAGAATATGAGCGATACTGTCTTTATTTAATACACCTAAGGATGAAAAGGCATAATTTTCAGTTACAATTCCTGGAACATCGCCATAATCGGCAAGTAAAACAAAATGACGGGGAAACGCTTTCATCAGTTTTAAAGCCTTGGCATTGTTGCCTCCTGTTATCAGTATTTTCAAAGTATAATGATTGAATGAATAAATTAGTGATTGATAGAATGAGTGAATGATCAAATGCCTAGTTAGGGCAGATCATGATCTTATACAATTAAGCCATCCTTCATACTTACCACACGGTCGCTGGTTTTTGCAAGGTGTTCATTGTGCGTAACAATTACAAAGGTTTGATGGAAATTATCGCGCAAACTTACAAACAGCTGATGTAATCCGGCTGCATTTTCAGAGTCTAAATTCCCTGAGGGTTCATCGGCCAATATAATTGAAGGATTATTGATCAGCGCTCTTGCAATGGCTATACGTTGCTGCTCACCGCCAGAGAGTTGATTGGGCTTATGCTGTGCCCTGTCTTTTAACCCAAACAGATCTAACAGTTCAAATGCCCTGCTTTCGGCCTGTTTTTTATTGGTTTTGGCGATGAAAGCCGGAATGCAGATATTTTCAATGGCACTAAATTCTGGCAGCAAATGATGAAACTGAAATACAAAACCGATGTTCTGATTTCTAAAAGTACTCAACAGATCGCCATTCAATTTATTAACAATAGTACCTTTTAGTTCTACAGACCCGGCATCGGGTTTATCCAATGTTCCTAAAATATGCAATAAAGTACTTTTACCTGCACCAGATGGGCCAATAATACTTACAATCTCCCCTTTTTGCACTTCAAAATTTACGCCTTTTAAAATTTGTAGATTTCCGTACGATTTTCTTATTCCAGTGGCTTTTAGCATGCTTCAAATTTAGTAAAATGGTTGGTTAGTTCAATAGTTCATCGTCAATGGTTTATTGGTTAATAGTCTAATTGTTCATTAGCCAATAGTGTACCAGATTTTAGTCCATTGATTATTACAAATTAATTAGTTCCTAATCTGAGTAGTTCTTTAGCGATAGTTCAACAGGCGATAATCCATTGGAAATTCATTATTGGTAATTCATTAAATGCGTTTCTTACACACCCAGGCTATGAACTATCTAACCATGAGCTATCTGGCCATTAGTATCAACCAATTAAAAACAAAAAAAGATTTGCATATATCAATTTTCTACTTAACTTTGAAAAACAAAGCACTTTTAAAATGAGCACTCAAGAAGAACAATTAAATGCCTTAAAAGATATCAGACAAATGATGGACAGGTCATCGAGATTTATTTCTTTGAGCGGTTTATCTGGTGTTTTTGCAGGCGTTATCGCTTTAATTGGGGCTTATTTTGCCAATGACGAAATTAATAAGTTCATCGACAAACGTGGCTACGCTTACGGTGTTGGCGGAGAAATGGACCTGGAATTTAACCTTATAAAACTTGGTATTTTTGTTTTGGTGATCGCATTGGCCGGCGGCATTTTATTTACCTATAGAAAAAGTCAGAAAAACAATCTTCCAATCTGGGATAAAACCTCTAAATCACTTTTAATTAATTTATTTGTTCCATTGGTTGCTGGAGGTTTATTTATTATTGCTTTATTGATTAACCATCCGAACACTTATGCTATTGTTGCACCAAGCTGTTTAATTTTTTATGGTTTGGCGCTTATTAATGCCAGTAAATATACCTACAGCGACATCCGCTACCTGGGGCTTTGCGAAGTAATACTTGGATTAATCTGCATGTTTTACGTAGGTTACGGCTTAATTTTTTGGGCTTTTGGCTTTGGTATATTGCACATTGTTTATGGTCTTTTAATGTATTTTAAATATGAGAGAGGTCAGTAAGGATGAAAAACCCGATAGCAGATTTAAATAAAATATTCGATAGCCGGATCAGGTTAGGCGTAATGTCTATCCTGGTGGTAAACGATGAAGTTGGCTTTAACGACCTGAAACAGATGCTCGAATTAACAGATGGAAACCTGGCCTCACACCTGAATACATTAGAGCAGGCAGAATTTATCAAGGTACACAAAGGTTTTATCGGCAGAAAAACCAGTACCACCTACGCCATTACGCCTTTGGGCAAACAGGCCTTTAAAGCACATTTAGATGCACTTGAAAAAATGATCAAAAAACTATAGATCATTTTTTTTGATTATATACTTTGAAATTCAAAGCACTTTTAAAAAATATAAACTTAAAATTTATAAACCATTATCATATCATGATGAAAAATAGATCCAACCTCTTATCACTCTCTGTTCTGCTGGGTGGCCTACTGTTTACTTTTCTCTTTTGGAAGGAAAGATTAGCGCTCAATTTGCTCATCTACAGCATTTACTTATTGGCTACTACCTTTATTAACCCAGATGTAGTTAAAAGTGCCAAACTAAAAATTTACGGTTTAGCACATCTTTTAGCAGCAGTGCTGGTAGTGGTTAACAACTCTGATTTATCTGTTGCCACCTATTACATCAGTTTGCTATTATTTATCGGTTTTAGTCATAACCAGCAGATCAGAACAATTTTTACTGCTTTTCTTGCCAGTATTTTACAAATGATTACGGTTCCTTTTAATGCGGTGCAAAATTTGAGTAAAATAAGCATAGGCAATTTTAACCTGAAACCTGTTTTCAAATTAATTAAGTACATTTTTATTCCTGTTATTGCCGTAATCTTTTTTGCATGTTTATATTCTGCAGCCAATGATGTTTTTGCACATTATGCCGAAAGTGTATTAACTCATATTGGTCAGTTTTTTGAAGATATCCTCCATTTCTTTTTCAAAGATTTAAGTATCGAACGCATCATACATTTCTGCTTTGGATTAGCCTTAACCGGAGGTTTATTACTCGCTTTTTTTGATAAAAGTTTAGAAAAAGCAGAACTGAAATGCAAGGAACAATTAGTAAGGATTAGGAGGAAATTAGGTCAAAAAACGATTTGGTACCACATTGTAGAAACATTTAGCGGCAACCTCTTAACAAGGAAAATGGCTTTAAAAACCGAATATATTATTGGGGTAATTTCCTTTGTTGCCCTTAACCTCTTATTGCTGTTATTAAATGTGATCGATATTACCACGCTTTGGTTTGGCTATAAACCTTCGGGAAATTTCTCTGGAGCGCTACACCAGGGCACCAATACATTGATCTTTAGTATTGTAATGGCCATGGCTGTAATCCTTTACTTTTTTAGGGGGAATCTAAATTTTTACCGTAAAAGCAAAACGTTAAGGGCACTTGCCTTTACCTGGATGATTCAAAATTTTATCCTGATCATCTCGGTATTGATCCGCGATGGTTATTATATCGAATTTCATGGTTTAACACATAAAAGAATCGGTGTATTGGTATTTGCCATTCTCTGTATCATTGGTTTGGCCACTGTTTATTTAAAGGTAGCTAAGCAGAAAACCATATTTTACCTATTTAAAGTAAACGGAAACATCTGGTTTGCCTTACTACTTGCTTTTAGCACCATTAATTGGGATGTTTTCATCGTTAAATACAATATAAAGCATGTAGATGCTGTTGCTATCGATCCTTATTATTTAATTTCTCTATCCGAAAAAACGCTTCCTTTCTTAGATAAAAACCGGTCAAAAATCCATCCTACTACCAATAACGATTCAGAGATTGCCAAAGTAGATCAGTCTGAAGAAGCGCTAATGAGAAAATTAGACCAACGGATTGGCTATTTTAAAGAACGTTACGAGAAATCGGGCTGGTCATCGTGGAATTTACAAGATTGGAATGCGGCAGAATATTTTGGTGTAAGTAAAAAATAATAGCGTCAGAAATCATGAAAGCAAAAGCATTTCTTATCATTTTGATCGTTGGACTGTTCGGCTGGAATTATCTCTATCAATTGAGTTCTAGCAAAACACTAAGCCATTGCATAATCGATCAGATTGTTTCAGCACAAAGTATTGATTTCACCAAGATTGAAAATTTAGATCTAGATCATATACTGATTGTTGCCCCCTATATTGAGATAAGTAAGCTTAAATGCAAGTTAAAAATAGATTTAAGAAACATTCGAAACAACGGCATAAGATATCTTGATCATTTCAATTTAGTTGTTTTAATAAAAAATGGCCAATCTCTTTCAATAGCAGAATTAAGTAGAAAACGGCAATTTTAAGGAGACACAAATACTTATTCCAATTGCACGGGCAAATCAAGAAAGTTAAAGCCGTTTTGCAAATCATTTTATAATTAACCGCTCAACCCTTAGCTCCCTGATGCGAAGTGCATCAGGGCAACTAAAAAATTATTTAATTATCCATTTAAAACGTATATTAAAATATAAAATCATGAAAAATCAAGAAACATTAAATTCAGGCAAATTAAGAATTACCATCATTTTAAGCGTAATAGCATCAATATTAGCTATTCCTTTAATAGCCATGCAGTTTACTAATGAAGTGGACTGGACACTATCCGATTTTATAATTGCTGGCATATTATTAACAAGTACAGGTTTAGCTATTGAACTTGTAATCAGAAACTTAAAAACAGGCACCCTGAGAACAATAATACTCGTTGTTATTTTACTGGCCTTATTCCTTATCTGGGCAGAATTAGCTGTTGGTATATTCGGAACACCTTTTGCAGGAAGTTAACGGACACTATTAACCGTTTTGTTCACACAGATTTAAGATAATTAGCGCAGCTGAAATATTTTTTTTTGCATTTGACAGGAACTAACTTTGTTTTTAAGCCTGATAGCAGCGGTAAGCCCGGAGCGTAGTGAGGACTTATAGCGGAAAGCAGGGCCGCCAGCCGCCACGGAGAACCTGGCCTTCACTTTCAAATAAAAAATCTCTGCACATATCTGCGAAATCAGCGGACACCATAAAACAGTGCCCATTAAAGGCACTAATTTCCCGATTAACATAAAACGTTCATTTTCTGAAAAAATCGGCGATTGCTATTTGTTTAAAGGGTTTGAAATTGTAGCTTTGGGCAAATTTTGTAGCAAATGAACCCGATGCGATTAAAATAATATTTTAATTGTAATAGGCTCCATCTGACAGATAAAGACAAAAATATAAACAGATGAATATTCACGAATACCAGGGTAAACAAATATTAAAAAGTTTCGGTGTTAACGTTCAAGAAGGAATAGTTGCCGATACTCCTGAGCAAGCTGTTGAGGCTGCTAAGCAACTGAAAATAGATTACAATTCTGACTGGGTTGTAATTAAAGCGCAAATCCACGCTGGTGGTCGCGGTAAAGGTGGTGGCGTTAAACTAGCCAAAAACCTGGAAGAAGTTAAACAACGTGCAACCGATATTATTGGTATGCAATTGGTTACTCCTCAAACCGGCCCTGAAGGTAAATTGGTGAATAAGATTTTGGTAGCTCAGGATGTTTATTATCCAGGTGCTTCTGAAACCAAAGAATTCTACATCTCTGTATTGTTAGACCGTGCAAAAGGCCGTAATATTATCATGTACAGTACCGAAGGCGGTATGGATATCGAAGAAGTTGCAGAGCACACGCCACACTTAATTTTCAAAGAAGAAATCGATCCTAAAGTTGGTTTGCAAGGTTTCCAGGCACGTAAAATTGCTTTCAACTTAGGTGTAAGCGGTAATGCTTTTAAAGAGATGGTTAAGTTTGTAACTGCTTTATACAAAGCTTACGAAGCAACCGATTCTTCAATGTTCGAAATCAACCCGGTATTAAAAACTTCTGATGATAAAGTAATTGCAGTTGATGCTAAAGTAAATCTGGATGAAAACGGTTTATTCCGTCACCCTGATTATGCAGCAATGCGCGATGTTACGGAAGAAGATCCGATGGAAGTTGAAGCAAGTGCATCTAACCTAAATTTCGTTAACCTCGATGGTAACGTAGGTTGTATGGTTAACGGTGCTGGTTTAGCTATGGCTACCATGGATATTATTAAACTGGCCGGTGGTGAGCCTGCTAACTTCTTAGACGTTGGCGGAACTGCTAATGCACAAACCGTTAAAGCGGCTTTCAACATCATTTTGAAAGACCCTAACGTTAAAGCAATTTTGATCAACATTTTTGGTGGTATTGTACGTTGCGACCGTGTTGCCCAAGGTGTAATTGATGCTTATAAAGAAATCGGTAACATTCCAGTGCCAATTATCTGCCGCTTACAAGGTACCAACGCAGAAGAGGCTAAAAAATTAATTGATGAGTCTGGCCTTCAGGTTTACTCAGCAATCGCTTTAAAAGAAGCAGCTGATTTAGTAACTAAAGTATTGGCTGAACAAGCGTAATAAGCTTAAAGCATTTAATCATATTGTACAAACCTTTCAGTGAAAACTGGAAGGTTTTTTTTATTCCCCTCTTTTAGAGGCGTGTCCGCAGCACGGGGTGTTTCTTTAAACTATTATTACAGCAGCCCTCTATTTTTAACATTGTTACCTGGTGTTATTTTGAAAATGAGGGGTTCAATTCTTTTCGGTTACGAAAGCCATGCTATCAAACAGTCTTTTTGTGATTGTCAGTCTGAGCGGAGTCGAAGGCCTGGCAACAAAAAGTATTTCCGTTCGATCAGGTTTATTTAACATGAGTCCGTCGTACTTCGGAAGTTAATCTGCGCGGAATTCCAAAATATCTCCGGGCTGGCAATCCAGCACGCCACAAATCGCCTCCAGTGTTTCAAAGCGGATTGCTTTGGCCTTACCTGTTTTAAGTATCGACAAATTAGACATCGTAATCCCCACCCGCTCACTTAATTCAGTTAACGACATTTTACGCCTGGCAAGCATTACATCTAAGTTGATTATTATGGGCATTTTGAATCGCTAAAGTTAGGAATGTTTCGGTTAACCTAAATGGTTAAATCGTTTTCTGCTTTAAGCTTTCTGGAATAAGAAAGCAACTCATAAATCACACTGAGTATTGCTATGAGCGATAATATATTAAGATTAAAAGATCCATCAGCTGGATAATAATATTTAAATGCATTATGAGTTAAATTCCCTATATACTCATCAATCAAAAACTTAGTTAAAAATTTCAAAGAAAGAAACAGAATTCCACCGGCAGCCACAAGCTGCCATAGTCTGTTCTCAGTTAAATTTTCGACTGATTTAGGCTTAACATATGCAACAACAATAATAGCGGCTCCTAAAATCAGATAAAAAACTACATTTGGCCCAATATTATCAATCCCTCTTTCTGATAAAATAATAGCTTCCATTAAAGTAGGCTTAAATTCGTATACACCTAAGTGACTGTTGATAAATTTAGCGTCATTAACTATTTTCACCTCTTGTCTTACATCGTTCTCAATCAAACTAATCGAAAGTAATCCGTTATTAAAATTACTAACGGCCGAAATTATGTGGTTGGCAACAGATATTATCGCTATAAAAACCAAGCTAAAACCAGCGTACTTAAAAACGCTTAAAATTTTGTTCATACTATATCGTTAAATCGTTTTCTTGTTGAATTTCTATCCCTCTGTTTACAACCTGTACAATTATAAAAAGCACAATAGCCATAAAAAACCACACATCAGCTCCATCCATATTTAACGATTGGAGATTAGCGGCCATAACGCCATGTTCTGTAAGCCAAACCGTATACTTATAGCCTAAACGGGCAAAAAAACCTATTCCAAGCGCTAAAAAAACCTGTATCAAAATAAAATGCTTCAATTCTATACTGAAAGGCTGAGAAATACTGAGTTTTTTATCAATAAACAGTTTCACAATTAGATAGAACATGATTGTTTTTAACACAGCAACAATAATCATAAGGAGTGTAATGACCAGGAAATACCCCTGATCAAATTCGTAAACACTTGACAAATAATCTGCTCCGTTCCAAAAGTTCCTCACACCCTGCGGGTTTATAAACGTTGTAATAATTGTATTAACAATTACCCCACCGGCTTCGACACATAGCCCCATAAAAATTATCCAGGAAAGTACCTGTAATACTTTCAAAATCTGATTGGTTGTTATTTTAATTTCCATAATTACATACCAGTTTAAAATGTAATACCTGAGATTTAATTTACTGTTTAAATATGTAAGCCGATTTCTTGTTTTGATTTTTATACATGCAACCTGACAAAAATTACATAGTCGAAAACACCTAATAAGAATGGCTTTTGTTTTTTACTTTAAATAGTTGAAAAATTAAGAAACGTCATATTTATTCAATCATTTATCGTACAAACATAAATAATAAATTATTATAATTCAAAATATATTTATCGATTTACAATAAATAATATTCGAAAAACAATCATAATGCAGTTATTCAGACATACAATGGCAGAATTTTGTTTGGAATGATTTTTGCTGTAAGTAAAACTGTAAAAAACTTGTGCAAACAGTAACATTTTCAGCATTTTATCCTTTCGGATTGCTATACAATTTCGTAACTTTGCACACTCAATAATTAAAGAGCACACAATTCGTATAAATGAGACAACTCAAGATAACGCAATCCATTACCAACCGTGAAAGTCAGTCATTAGATAAATACCTACACGAAATTGGCAAAGTAGATTTAATAACAGCAGAAGAGGAAGTAATTTTAGCAAGGAAGATTCGTGAGGGCGATCAGGCTGCATTAGAGCGATTGACTAAGACCAACTTGCGTTTCGTTGTATCTGTTGCAAAACAATATCAAAATCAGGGCTTAACCTTAGGCGATTTAATCAATGAAGGTAACCTGGGTTTAATTAAAGCGGCAAAACGTTTTGATGAGACCAAAGGTTTCAAATTTATTTCTTATGCCGTTTGGTGGATTCGTCAATCTATTCTGCAGGCCATTGCCGAGCAAAGCCGTATTGTACGTTTACCTTTAAACCAGGTAGGCTCGTTAAGCAAAATCAGTAAAGCTTTCTCTAAATTAGAGCAAGAATACGAACGTGAGCCTTCTCCTGAAGAACTTGCCGATATTTTAGAAACAACAGTGGATAAAATTTCGGACACACTTAGTAATTCGGGCCGCCACGTATCAATGGATGCTCCTTTTGTTCAAGGTGAAGAAAATACATTATTAGATGTATTGGAAAACCACGAACCAAATACAGATAGCTCATTGATTAATGAATCTTTATCAGAAGAAATTAAACGTTCTTTATCTACGTTAACCGAAAGAGAAAGAGAAATTATCGTTTTGTTCTTCGGCTTAGGTTCTAACCACCCCCTTTCTCTGGAAGAAATTGGCGAGAAATTTAATTTAACCCGTGAACGTGTTCGTCAGATTAAGGATAAAGCCTTACAGCGTTTACGTCATACATCAAGAAGTAAAATCTTAAAATCTTATTTAGGATAGGAGATTTGAATTCATATAAACAAAAAAAGATCGGCTATTGGCCGATCTTTTTTTGTTTATACTATTTATGCTAATTGAGCTTATTAAGGATCCTGAAACAAGTTCAGGATGACGAAACATCGTTAAAATAATTCTTCTCTGCGTCATGCTGAATTTATTTCTGCATCTATCTTAAAAAGTACCTCAAACTAAAGATTCTGACCACGAAGTAGCTATTAGGCCTTTAAAACAATAATAACGACTAATAAAACAAGTTCAGGATCTTGTTATCGCAGGTTAAAACAACAAATGTTTCACCGTCAATCCGTTATTAATTAACTGTTTCAACGAATCAATACCAATTCTTAAATGCGTTTCTACATATTTTTCGGTTACGCTGCTATCGCTTTCTGCCGTTTTAACACCTTCAGGAATCATCGGCTGATCGGAAACTAACAACAATGCGCCAGCTGGAATTTTGTTTGCAAAGGCCGTAGTAAAAATTGTAGCAGTTTCCATATCTACAGCCATTGCCCTTAAAGTTTTCAAATACTTTTTAAACTCTTTGTCGTGCTCCCAAACCCTGCGGTTGGTGGTATAACAGGTTCCGGTCCAATAATCTCTGCCATGATCGCGTATCGTTGTCGAAATCGCTTTTTGTAAGGCGAAAGCTGGCAAGGCAGGTACTTCTGCCGGAAGGTAATCATTTGAAGTACCTTCTCCCCTGATTGCAGCAATGGGTAAAATTAAATCGCCCAACTGGTTTTTTTTCTTCAAACCACCACATTTACCTAAAAATAAAACGGCTTTAGGCTTAATGGCGGTTAATAAGTCCATCATTGTTGCTGCTAATGGGCTCCCCATGCCAAAGTTGATAATGGTAATGCCATTTGCCGTAACGCTTTGCATAGGTTTATCTAACCCCATAACCGGTGCATTATCGTTCCATTCGGAAAACATGGTTACATATTTACTGAAGTTTGTTAACAGAATATAATCGCCAAATTGATCTAAGGGCCTGCCGGTATAACGTGGCAGCCAATTTTTAACAATTTCATCTTTCGATTTTAATCCTGATTTAACGGGAGTTTCTACCTCTTTTACTTTTTTCGATTTCTCTACTATTTCATCGTCTTTTTTTACGTCTTTTTCTTCGTTCATATTCTTTAGTTTTGAGCATAGCGCCTGGCGCTTAGCGTTAACAATATTGTATTAAAAAAAAATCCCCCCGCTTTCGCGAGAGGATTGAATTTTTAAGCGGCCTGTAACTTTTTAAAGTCGGCCTTTTCAAATTTCTCTATCGCGTAATCGAGACTGATGTGCAGTTCCTTGACATCCGTCTGCGTTGGTGTATCGAACATCGCATCCAACATAATCGCTTCACAGATCGATCTTAAACCACGTGCGCCCAGTTTATATTCCATTGCTTTATCTACAATAAAATTTAAAACATCTTCATCAAAAACAAGCTTTACGTCTTCGTAGGCAAAAAGCTTCACATATTGCTTGATCAATGAGTTTTTAGGTGCGGTTAAAATGTTTCTTAAAGATTCTTTATCCAATGGGTTTAAGTGAGAAAGAACCGGTATACGACCAATTAATTCTGGAATTAATCCAAAAGATTTCAAATCCTGAGGTGTAATATACTTATAAAGATTTTTAAGATCTAAAACTGTCTCATCTTTCTTTACTTTATAACCTACAGCCTGCGTACGTAAACGGTTGGCTATTTTACGTTCAATACCATCAAATGCCCCACCACAGATAAATAGAATATTATTCGTGTTTACCGGGATCATTTTCTGATCTGGGTGCTTACGTCCGCCCTGAGGTGGAACGTTTACAACTGTACCCTCTAAAATTTTCAATAAAGCCTGCTGAACACCTTCTCCCGATACATCACGTGTAATGGAAGGGTTATCACTTTTACGCGCTACTTTATCTACCTCATCAATGTAAACGATACCGCGTTCGGCAGCCGTTACATCATAATCAGCAGCCTGGAGCAAGCGCGTTAAAATACTTTCAACATCTTCACCTACATAACCTGCTTCTGTTAAAACAGTTGCATCGCAGATACAGAATGGCACATGCAAAATTTTAGCAATGGTTTTGGCCAAAAGTGTTTTACCGGTACCGGTTTCGCCCACTAACATGATATTTGATTTTTCGATCTCAATCTCGTCTTTATCAACCTTTTGATTTAAACGTTTGTAGTGATTGTAAACGGCAACGGATAATACCTTTTTAGCATCATCCTGACCAATAACATACTGATCAAGATGCTGTTTAATTTCAAGAGGCTTTAATAAGTTTATCGCCTCTTGAATATTTTTTGTCCCTTTGGTCCCTAATTCTTGCGCAAGCAATTGATTGGCCTGGGTTACACATTTATCGCAGATAAACGCATCCATACCTTCAATCAACATTAACGTTTCATGCTTGCCAGAATGGCAGAATGAACAACGGGATTCTTTATTTTGTTTCGCCATCTTTTTTTGCGTTTCTCGATAACACTTCATCAACCATACCAAATCCTTTTGCCTCGTCAGCTGTCATCCAGTAATCGCGATCTGAAGCTTTCTCTACCCAATCATATGTTTGCCCAGAGTGCTCTGAAATAATATCGTATAATTCTTTTTTCAATTTCAACATCTCTCTCAAGTTGATCTCCATATCAGATGCTACACCTTGTGCGCCTCCCGAAGGTTGGTGAATCATTACTCTTGAGTGAGGTAATGCAGCACGTTTTCCTTTTGCGCCTGCTACCAATAAAACTGCCCCCATTGATGCGGCCATACCTGTACAAATTGTAGCTACATCTGGTTGTATATATTGCATGGTATCATAAATACCTAAACCTGCATAAACTGAGCCACCTGGCGAGTTAATGTAGATCTGAATATCTCTATCAGCATCTGTTGATTGCAAAAACAACAACTGAGCCTGAATAATATTGGCATTCTGATCGTAAATCGCATCACCTAAAAAGATAATACGGTCCATCATTAACCTCGAGAAAACATCCATTTGTGCTACATTCAACTGGCGTTCTTCAATAATATACGGTGTCATGCTCTTAGGGTTCAGATTAGCCTGAGCAATAAATTTATCTACATGTAAACCGCCAATCCCCTGATGTTTAACGGCAAATTTTCTGAATTCTTGTGAATCTATGTTCATTGTATGAGTTTTTTAGCAGAGGGCATAGAGTTTTAATTTCCTGTTCCCCATAGTTTCGTGAATAATAAAAAACCAAAATATAAATAATATTTCAATTATGTACTGGTTTAGACAAAGAGTATACCACATCAAAATCCATGACAATATAGCACGCTTGTTATTTCAAACTTTTAGAGAAGCTAGAAATCATCCTTGCTAAAATATCTAAATCTTCTAATAAATCTGCCAAATCCTTGTCAGAAATCAGTAGCCTTAAATTCAAAACCAAAAGGATATTAGCATTCTCAAAAACAGATCGATGCGCAAAGTTCAAAAACCTCCTAAAATCAGGTGTAGAATTAGATCCCGAACCTTCTGCAATATTATTAGATACGCTAAGAGCAGCTCCGCGAAGCTGCTCTGCAAATCTATACTTTTTTATTTCTTCTAATTTCTCAGAAATGTCAATTAACTTATTACCTACAATTATAGCTCTCTGCCAAATTAGCAAGTCTTGAAATCTAAATTTTGCCATAAGACAAAATAAGATTTTATATTATGACATTAAAATCACGAGGCACTCTGCCCTATGCTTTTTTATCCAGCGCAATAAACTTATCGTAATCAATATCTTTTTGCTCTAAAGTAACAACAGATTTGATTTGTTCGAAAGTTTTTAATGCTTTTACTTCTTCGAAAACACGGTTTGCATTTTCTTTTTCCTGTAAAAACTGAACGGCATATTGAGCCAATTGATCCTCAGGAAGTGGGCTTGGGCTGTACATCCTAAACTGTGCATCTAATTTAGCCTTTGCTGCCTGAACTACATCCTCATATTTAATTTCGATACTGTTATCTTTAATGATTTTGTTTTCGATTAAAGTCCATTTAAGGTTTTTAGCGAAATCATCATAACCTTCTGCCAACTCTTCGTCGGTTAGTTTTTCGTTTGTAGCTTTTAACCAGCGACGTAAAAATTCATCAGGCAGTTCGAAGTTGTGTTTAGTTAAAAGTGCCTCATAAATATCATTTGATAATTTACGCTCAGCATCTTGTTTAAACATACCTTCTACTTCTTCAGTAATTTTTGCTCTGAAACCAGCTTCGTCAGTTACAGTACCTTCTCCAAATAATTTATCAAAAAACTCTTGGTTTAAATCTGACTCTTCTAAACGGTTAACGTTTTTAACATGAAGTTTAAAGTTTGCTTTTAACCCAGCAGCTTCTTCTTCCGAAATATTTAAAGCTTTTGCAATTACTGCAGCATCTTCTAATGCTTTTTGGATGTCGATGGTTACTTCATCATCTTTCTTTAAACCAATTAACGATTTAAGGATTTTTTTATCTTTAATCTGATCTAAACGAACAGTTGCTGTACTGGTAATACCGCCTTCAACAGCAGTGCCATCTGCAGCTACCTGAGTTAATTCGGTGTAAAGTACATCATCATCAGCAGAAACCTCAGGATTGGTCATTTTACCATAACTACGACGGATATTTTTGATACGGCTTTCTAAAGTTTCTTTATCAGCTTTAATTACGTATTCGGTAAATTTATCTTTAGATGAAAGATTTACATCAAAAGCAGGCGCTAAACCTAACTCATAATCAAACTCGAAATCATCTGTATTATCCCATTTAAATTCACGCTCATCATCCATTTTAGGAAGTGGTTGACCTAAAATTTCTAATTTTTGCTCGGCGATATAGTTAGATAAAGTATCGTTCAACAAGTTGTTAACCTCTTCTACCAAGATACTTTTGCCATACATCTTTTTAATATGGGCAGCAGGAACCATTCCTTTACGGAAACCAGGTAATTGTGCTTTTTTAGCTTGATCTTTAATGGCTTTCTCTACTTTTCCAGTGTAATCAGCAGGTGCGATTTTGATTTTTACAACAGCATTTAAGTTGCCGGTTTTTTCCTGTGTAATATTCATTTTTTCTGAGATATGAGTATTGAGATGTGCGATTAGATTTGAGTGTCGAGATATGAGATTTGAGACAAACAGCACATATCGCTTCAATTAAAACAGCACATCAATTTTTATTAATCAATGTTTTTAAAAACAAAACCGTTCCGATTTTTAAATCGGAACGGCCTTTATCTTGTTGTGCGGAAGAAGGGACTCGAACCCCCACGCCGTGAAGCGCCAGATCCTAAGTCTGGTGCGGCTACCAATTACGCCACTTCCGCAGTTAGGATGTTGTAAGGACTGCAAAGATAGAAACAAGATTGAATAATCAAAAGGCATCGGCAATATTTTATTGATTATTTCGATCAAAAACCGCTAACTCTTTAATTTTTAAGGAGAAAAATTTTAATAACAGGGCTATTAGAAGTTTTTTTGATGGTCTGTAGGGACACAAACCACGAAGACTTGTAACTTAAAGCAGGATTAACGAGTAATGAAACTTAGCCTTTGTTTTCAGCATAAATTAAGCATTTATTTTTTTGGAAAGCAAGCTCGGTAGCGTTTGGGCTAATGCAGCCCTGCTCTCCGTTCTTTCCGATGAAAAATCGGAACCACTGCGATCAGGTTTAGGTGGCAAGGATAGGTGAAGAATTAATGGTTAAAACACCAAACGTTCCTACGGAACGAAAACGCCAATTTTACAACTGGCTATCGTGGAATCGTCCCGCTGGGACGGCCAGGAAATCTTCTTTTAGCTATTTTTTGCAGTGTATAGAAAGAAAACCAATTAATTATATAATTGAATCTATAACAAATGCACCATCCGTGTTCGTCTGTGGTTAAAAATAGCTGAGCAGTAACACTAATTGCAAAATTAATTACCTATGCCATAAAAAAACCGTTCTGATATTAAATCGGAACGGTTGATCTTGTTGTGCGGAAGAAGGGACTCGAACCCCCACGCCGTGAAGCGCCAGATCCTAAGTCTGGTGCGGCTACCAATTACGCCACTTCCGCAGATAGGATGTTTTAAGGATTGCAAAGATAGAAACTAAATTGAATAATCAAATCTTTGCAATACTTTGTGAAGAAACAAAATTAAGCTCAATGGTCGTGCATACATCTTTGCAGTCCCCTAAACACTGTCCTTCATTGCCAGCCTGACTGGCAATCTTAATGCATTAGAAAGTTAATGAATTATGGGTGAAGCTTTAGGATTCCCGTTTTTTACCTGTCGTGTGGACACATGTTTTGATTTGGGTTTTTTATGCATTTTGCTAGCCAACGTTAATAAAGTTCAGGCTTTGCCGAAGAACGTCGTCAATCCCAAGTGGCAGAAAAATCAAAAAAACAGTTGCAGAATAGAAGAAATAGCACCACTAAACCTTAAATGCAGTGGTTTTGTGTTCAATAATCATGATTCCTAACTTTTAAAAAGGTATTGAACACAAAAGGAAGTGCCGCTGTTTTTTTGATGAGCCATGGGCAGTGGGAAGCCACCTTGCCGGATTGACAAAGCGCTTTGGGTACTTTGGCGCTCCAAAATGCGCCAGCATTCTTGAGCACAAATGAAAACAACTTGATCTGCGAAAAACTACCATGCCTCCGCGGCAAAGAGCGGCAAAAATCAATACTTGTGCGTAAACGGTAGTTCTTTTTGGACCAGAATGTTTTTAATAGCAAAAAAGATGCTGAAACAAGTTCAGCATGACGATCGCCTTAGACAAGGCAGCTAACAAATCCAGTCAAAGAAAAATGTGTCCACACGAGAGGTTTTCACGGGAATGACGCTATTGCCTTAACTAGAGTATCAAAATTTCACTAGTGTTACATCGATAAATTCAGGCCCGCCTTCTAATGGATAACCAGAAACCTTTTTTCCCTTTATGGTAACCTTCTTATCTAAATAGGTATCTAGATTTATGCTTGCACTTTTTAAGGCATAAGTTTTATTGTCGGCTTTTAATAAATGCGTACCGTATTGAAACGTAGTCATGCCTAATTTTTCAATTGTTCCACTTGCAGTAACTGTAGTGGAGTTTCCTCCGTTTTTCATTGAACTGCAACCAGAAATTACGGCTACGAATAGCGATAATATTAATATTTTTTTCATTGGTTTATGATTTGTTGTGATGTAATGGTATTATAACGGGATGTTTTAACGTTATGCTACAAATTATAAAAATTTGCTTTTAAAAGCTAATAATTTGCTTCTGAAACTCGAAAAAGTATTGAACGGCTTTAACCAATCTACTTCCATACCAGCTAAACATTTCTCCATCTACCAATATAATTTTTGCTTCAGGAACGGCAGCTTGTATTTCTTCAATATGTTTTTCGCCAAAGGGATAAGGCTCTGACGACAGTAGAATCAGTTCGCAGTTTAAAGCTCCCAGTTCTGCTAGTGTAACCGATGGATAACGTTCTTGCGTAATCACATTCGTCATACCATTGATCAGCAGAATATCATTGATAAACGTATTTTTCCCAGCAGCCATGTAGGGTTTACGCCAGATGAGGTAGGCTACCTTTTTATCAATATGCTGTTGAAGGGCAAGTGTTTTCAGATCATTAAATCCAGCAGAAATTAAATGGTTAAGGTAACTAGCTTCTGGCTCGCGATCTACAAGCTCCCCTATCTGCCCAATGGTCTTCATGGCATCATCCAAAGTAAAAATATCGCTCATCCAAACCGGAAAGTCTGCCGCAAGCTCTTCAATATCACTTTGCGTATTCTCTTCTTTGTTCCCAATAATCAAATCGGGTTTTAAATCTTTGATTAAATCGATGTTAAGCTTTTTTGTTCCACCAACCTTGGTTCTTTCTGCAAATTTTTCTATCGGATGGATGCAAAATTTGGTTAATCCGATAATTTCCTTGTCCAATCCCAAATCAAATAACAGTTCTGTTTGCGAAGGCACAACAGAAATAATCCGTTTAGGTGGAAAATTGATGAAAATTTCCCTGCCCATTTGATCGATAAAGGACTTTTGCATGTTGCAAATATAGGATTTAGTCAAGATTAGTCCGTTTAAGTCGGGCTTTTAAAAAAACATTTTTCATTCCGTATTTTTACCGCATCAATCTGCAATTAACATTTTTTTATATTCCTTTGGCGTAACGCCTTTTGCCAGTTTAAAAAATTTGTTAAAATTAGAAAGGCTGTTAAAACCACATACATAAGCCATTTCACTTATCTGAAGATCACTTTCGGCAATTAATTTGCAGGCATGGCCAATTCTTACTTCATTAACAAAAGTTACAAAAGTTTTCTGTGTACGGTTCTTAAAGTATCTGCAAAAAGCCTGTTTATTCATATTGGTCATCTCGGCAGCATCTACCAACAATATCTCTTTATTAAAATTGTCAAAAACATATTTCAAAATTTTGTCCATCCTATCATTATCTTTTAACTGATAGTTATTGGTATAGCCCGGGCTCGCCAGTAACACATAATCTCTGTTCTGGCAAAGCAGGTTTAAAATTTCGAGCACCCCTATTAACCGCGTTATTTCTTCTGTTGCCTGAGCAATTTTTAACAACAAAGGTTTTATTTCTTTTCTGGCCGAAAGGTTAAATTTCATTCCACGTTTAGCCAGCTGAAAAAAATGTTTAAGCTTCTGTATATTCTCCGGCTCATGAAAAATATCCAGTATTTTTTCGGGATGGAGAAAAAGCGAAATCGAATGTGCATGGCTATTTGGTATCGAATCGCTAAAATACTGCTGGCTATTGTGCCATACATGAGGCAGATTAGCACCTACAAAAATCATGTCTTCGTTGTTAAAATCTTCAATACTATCACCGATCATGCGCCGCCCTTCACTCTCAACATTATAGGTGAGCTGGCATTCTTCGTGAAAATGGAATTCGGTAGAAAAGTATGGCGCGTTTACAATCTTTATGCCATAAACATCATTTACTTTTCCGTCGAGTATTTTGGCAAAAATCGGTTTCATTTGATACAGACTATTTTCTTTACCATCAGTTATGATGGCTATTTGGTTATGAAAAACTAATCTACAATTTACATCTTAAATTACCAATTAATACAAATAATTTCAATAAAAAGGCTAATATAACACCATTATTAGCGAATTATGCCTCAGTTAATTTCTTTTTTCCTTAATAAATTAGCTATTACGAATACTAACCAAATTAATTAAAATGCTTCATCATAAAATTATTGTACTAACAGGAGGTGCCGATGGCATTGGCTGGGAATGTGCAAAGGCCTATTCAAAAGCTGGTGCTACTGTCTGTATCCTTGATAAAAACCCAATAGCCGAAAACAAACTCAATGAACTCGGAACAGCGCAAAAAATAGCCATAGCCTGCAACCTGGTTAACGAAAATGATGTAACAGATGCTTTTAAAACGATCATCGAAAAATTTGGTGCTATAGATGCTATACATAACAATGCAGGGATAGCGCATCCTTCAAAAACGCTCGATCAGACTACAGATGCTGAGTGGGATCTGTTGATGAATGTAAACTTAAAAAGCATTTTATATACCACCCGCCATGGCATCGAACATCTTAAAAAAACAAAGGGTTGTATTTTAAATACCAGCTCGATGGTAGGCACCATTGGGCAAGACAACCATGCCGCCTATGTAGCCACAAAAGGCGCAATTAATGCATTAACGAAAGCCATGGCTTTAGATTATGCGCCATACAAAATACGCGTTAATGCTGTTTCGCCCGCAGCGATTAATACCCCAACCTTGCAATCATGGAGCAAAGAACAGCCCAATAAAGCACAAATACAACATTACTTAGATAAACTTCAACCCTTGGGCAGCATGCCGGCTGGCGATGTAATTGCAGATGCCTGCTTATTCTTACTCAGCGACGCTGCCAGATTTATAACCGGAACTATTTTACCGGTAAGCGGCGGAGCCGAACTAGGATACAGAACCACCATATAATCCAGATTATTAACATGATAAACAAAATAGAAATTAGCGACAAACGATTTGAACTATCAACCGGTGCAGGCAGCGATGCTATACATAAAGATCCTCAATACGCTTATGCGGTGACCAATTTAACCAACGAAAACGGCATAACAGGAACAGGCTTAGCCTTTACCCTTGGCGCTGGTAACGATCTGGTCTGCAATGCTGCTCAATTTTATGCCAATACCTTAAAGGGAAAAGATATCGAAGAACTGATGAGCGATTTTGGGCAGACTTTTCGCACCTTATCAAACGAACAGCAATTTAGGTGGTTAGGGCCACACAAAGGTGTTGTACATTTAGGATTAGCTTCTGTAACCAATGCCTGTTACGATTTATGGGCAAAAAAACGCGGCGTACCACTTTGGAAACTATTAATCGATTTAAGTCCCGAAGAAATTGTGAATACGCTCGATCTCTCCTATCTGGAAGATGTACTCACCAAAGAAGAGGCAATTGCCATGCTGCAAAGTCAAACCGATTTCAAAAAATCGAGGGAAGGTATTCTTGATATCGGTTATCCAGGATATGATACTTCTGTAGGCTGGTTTAATTACGACGATGAAAAGGTACGCGAGAACTGCAAAAAAGCTATTGCCAATGGTTTTACCGCAATGAAGCTCAAAGTCGGATCTGCCGATCCTAAACGTGACATCAGAAGGGCAAATATTGTACGTGAAGTTGCCGGAGAAAGCTCAAAAGTAATGTTAGATGCCAACCAGCAATGGACGCTGCCACAAGCCATTTCCATATGTAATGAGCTTAAAAATATGAATCCTTTCTGGGTGGAAGAACCTACCCACCCGGATGATATACTGGCACACCAGACATTGGCTAAAGAAATTGCGCCTATTAAATTGGCCCTGGGAGAACATGTACCCAACCGCATTATTTTTAAAAACTACCTGCAAACTGGCTGTACAGGTTTTGCGCAGGTAGATGCAGTACGTGTAGGCGGTGTTAGCGAATTCATTACGATTAGTTTATTGTGCAAAAAATTTGGCGTGCCAGTTGTGCCACACGTTGGCGACATGGGGCAGTTACATCAGCACCTGGTACTGTTTAATCATATTGCTATAGGGCACGAAGCTTTATTTCTGGAACATATCCCCCATTTAAAACAACACTTTAAAAATCCGATTAAAATTGAAAACGGAGTTTACATCACTCCACAAGAAACGGGAAGCAGCTGTGATTTAAAATAACCCAAAATCTAACCAAATATGATCAGTACAACCGATATCTTAATTACCATTGCCTATATACTTTTTATTGTAACCATAGGCTTATGGACCGGAACACGAAAAAAGAAAAACGATGAAACCAGCAGTGGAGAATACTTTTTGGCAGGCAAATCGCTTAAATGGCCCATGATTGGCCTGGCATTATTTGCAACAAACATCTCGTGTCTTCATTTGGTAAGTTTGGCACAGAGCGGATTTGACAGCGGGCTTTTAAATGGCAATTTTGAATGGATGGCGGCATTTACCCTTATTCTTTTGGCCTTGTTATTTATTCCTTTCTATATCCGTTCGGGCATTTCTACTTTACCCGATTTTTTAGAACGGAGGTATAACCGGGCCTGCAGAGACTGGCTGGCATTCATCTCTATCCTATCGGCCATCATTATCCACATTGCCTTTTCTTTTTTAGCTGGCGGTATTGTACTCGAAACGCTATTCGGTATCAATATGTATGTAAGTATAGTGGTAATTGCTTTGCTAACCGGATTATACACCATTATTGGCGGCTTAAGGGCCGTGGTAGTTACCGAAACCATACAGAGTTTGGTGTTGATTACCGGAGCCATTATCATTACAGTTTTTGCGTGGAATAAAGTTGGTGGCTGGGATCATATGACGGCTATACTGCAAAAAGAAAATGCCATGGATAAACTCAGTATGATACGCCCGATTGGCGATAAGAGTGGAATGAGCTGGATAGCTGTATTTTTAGGGTATCCGGTTTTGGGTATTTGGTACTGGTGTGCCGACCAAACCATAGTGCAACGTGTTTTAGGCGCAAAAGATGAAAACCATGCCCGCGTAGGCGCTTTATTCTGCGGTTTTATCAAAATTTTGCCTGTGTTTATTTTCGTATTACCAGGTTTGTTTGCCTATATCTTGTATAAATCAGGCACGATGGATTTATCTAGTTTGCAAACTATCGGCGCCAATGGCGAAAAGTTGTTAAATACCAAAGGCATTTATACTTTAATGATTACCCAACTTTTGCCTAAAGGACTGGTGGGCATTTTGGTAGCCGCATTATTATCAGGATTAATGAGTCAAATTGCAGGTGCATTAAATTCTATCGCCACCTTAAGCAGTTATGATTTGTACAAAAGATTTAAGCCTGAAACCAGCGATAAAAAATTAGTTAATGTAGGTCGCTGGTCGGCAGGTATAGCCTTAGCCGTTTCAATAGGCCTGTTGCCATTATTAAATAGCTATCAAAGTCTTTTCGAAGGCATAAATGATGTAATCGCACATATTGCCCCTCCTATTACCTGTGTGTTCTTATTAGGGGTATTTTGGAAAAAAGCATCGGCAAAGGGGGCGCAATATACTTTGCTGCTCGGTTCTATTATTGGGGCGGGTGTTTTTGTGGTAAACAAATTATATGGTACAGAAACTATAATCGGTAAAATCCCTTTCATGATGATGGCCTTTTACCTGTTCTGCATCTGTGTATTGATACAAGTAGTATTTTCTTATATCTACCCTGTAAAACACACGGCTCAAAGTGAAACCTTGTATTGGAGTTCTATTTGGGAACCCCTTAAAAGTAAAGGTTGGAGCGGGATAGGCAACTACAAATTTCTGTCGGCGCTTTTATTATTGATAATGAGCGTTTTATACGTCTACTTTAAATAAAATTGATATGAATATGAAAAGATTTCTCTCGCTCTTCGTTGCACTAATTACTTTTTTCAATGTTAATGCGCAAACCAAAACAAATGCTTCGGTAATGAACGATTTTATGGATAAACGGTTTGGTATGTTTATTCATTGGGGGCCGGTAAGTTTACGTGGCACCGAGATTGGCTGGAGCCGTGGCGATCAGGTGCCGACGGAAGATTACGACAATCTCTATAAAGAATTCAACCCTGTTCTATTTGATGCCGACACCATTGTAAAAACAGCAAAAGATGCCGGAATGAAATATCTGACCATTACGGCACGTCATCATGATGGGTTCTGCTTATGGCCAACTGCATTTACTGATTTCAATATTACCAATACACCTTATAAAAAAGACATTGTTGGTGCATTAAACGAAGCCTGTAAAAAACAGGGGATTAAATTCTGTATTTATTATTCGGTATTAGACTGGCACCATCCAGATTACCCGATTCATTCTCCAAAAAATCAAACAATTGATCCAAAATCAAACATGAGCCGATATGTGCTTTATATGAAAAACCAGTTAAAGGAACTCATTACCAAATATGATCCTTATATGCTCTGGTTTGACGGACAATGGGAAAAACCCTGGACAGACGAAATGGGTAAAGATTTATATGCATATCTAAAACAGCTAAAGCCCGATGTAATTACCAATAACCGCTTGGGAAAAGAATTTGCAGCAATGGAAAATAAAAACATTGATACTTCTAAAATGATTGGCGATTACGACACGCCCGAACAGGTAGTAGGCAAATTAAATATGTTTATGCCCTGGGAAAGCTGTTTTACTATTTGCAACCAATGGGCCTGGAAACCAAACGATAAAATGAAACCGCTAAAACAATGCCTCGAAATTATTTCGAAAACAGCAGGTGGTAATGGCAATCTTTTATTAAATGTAGGCCCTATGCCAGATGGCAGAATTGAGGTCCGCCAAATAGAACGCTTAAAAGAAATCGGCGATTGGTTAAAAACCAATGGCGAAGCCGTTTATGGCACAAAAGGAGGCCCATACCAACCGAACAATGATTACGCAACGACCAGAAAAGGGAATAAAATTTACGTACATATATTAAACACCAATCTGACCAGGTTGAGTTTAAAGCCTATCCCAGGTTTAAAAGCTAAAAAAGCTTACCTGTTAAATAACCAAACCATTAATATGGAGCAAAAAGATGGCATTTCGTTACAACTTCCCGGCAACCAGGCCAACCAATCAGATTATATTGTTGTACTAGAATTAAACGGAAACGCCGAAAACATTCCGGTTATTGAATAAACCGATACTTTGCCAGTAGGCAAGAATCTATAAAAAAACAAATTATATGCTCATGAAAAATTTAAAAACAATTTATTTGTTGGCCTTAGCTTTTGTACTAATGTTTAGCGCCTGTAATCCACCTTTTAAAAAAGAAGCGAAATCACTGAATGCAGCGAACAAAGTGTTACGTTATGGCAGTATTACAGGTTTGAAGCCCGAAAAGATGGACTATTACAAAAAGTTACATGCCGCAGTGTGGCCAGGGGTATTAAAGAAAATAACAGCATGCAACATCCATAATTATTCCATTTATTTAAAAGAAATTGAGGGCAAACCATATCTTTTCAGCTATTTCGAGTATACCGGAAACGATTTTGCCGCTGATATGAAAAAAATGGCTGCTGATACCACTACGCAGCGTTGGTGGAAAGAAACCGCACCAACTCAGATCCCATTGCCCGATGCGGCTGCTAAAGGCGAAAGCTGGAGCAATATGGAAGAAGTTTTTCACCAAGATTAGTAACGGTATAAAAACTATATACATTCCACCAATTAAAATAATGTTTAGTTAGATAAACACAGTTGAAAGATTAAAGACTGTGTTTATCTCTCTAAACAAAAGCTTAATTTAATAAATTGGTTTAACCTACCGCCACATCTTCTTTTACTACACCATCGGCAATATGCAAGATCCTATTCCCATATTGCGCATTTTTTTCGGAGTGTGTAACCTGAATAATCGTAATTCCCTCTTCCTGGTTTAACTTTTTAAATAGCATCATAATTTCCTCTGCCTGTGCCGATTGCAGGTTACCCGTTGGCTCATCGGCCAGAATTATAGATGGTTGAGCGGCCAATGCTCTTGCTATACCAACCAATTGCTGCTGTCCGCCTGAAAGTTGATTTGGGAATAAATCTTTTTTTGCCACCATATTAAAACGGTCTAACAGGTCGGCAATTCTACTTGCCCGTTCGGCGCTACCTACTTTTTTGTATAGTAATGGGGCTTCAATATTTTCGTAAACGGTCATTTCATCAATTAAGTGGTAGGCCTGAAAAACAAAACCGATGTGATTTCGGTAAAGTTCAATGCGTTTACGTTCATTTAACGAAGTTACATCCTCGCCCAAAAACTCATACGAACCATAAGTTGGTTCTTCAAGCATGCCAATTATATTGAGCAAAGTAGATTTCCCTGCACCTGATGGGCCCATAATGGAAACAAATTCTCCTTGTTTAATTGTTGTGGTAACCAAACGCAACACGTAGTTTTTAATGCCTTTGTTTGCGTAATATTTTTCGATGTTATTAAGTTGTATCATATTTTTTAGGGTTTAGCGAAAAGTGCTTGGCGGTTGGCGGAGATTATCGCTGAGCACCAAACACTGTACGCAGGTTTTATTCGTATTTTAAGGCCTCAACAGCATTTATTTTTGCAGCACGGTAGGTTTGCCAGGTAATTGTTAAAATGGAAATCAACAACGTAAGTATCGCAGTTAATACAAACATCCATAAACTTAAAGATGTTCTTAATTCGAAATGTTGCAACCAACCGTGCATAATATAGTATGCAATTGGAAGAGATATTACAATTGCTATAAATATTAATTTTATAAAATTTAATGAGAGTAAGGTCATTAGTTCTGTAATTGAAGCACCCAGGATTTTACGAATACTTACTTCTTTTATTCTTTGTGAGGTACTAAAAGATGAAAGACCAAATAAACCCAAGCAGGACACAAAAATGGCTAAACAACCAAACAGATTGGCCAAAGTGCCTAAAATCTTCTCATTCTTTAATTTAATTTCATTTAAGCTATCAATAAATTTTATCTCGACAGGAAAATTTGGGTTTATTTCTTTTACCAGCTTATCAATTACACCAACACTCTCGTTTAAGCTTTTAACAGGATTTAACCGCATCGTAATTACATCGCTGATATCTGCATAGGCAATAACCATCGGTGCCGCCACCTTACTGGGATCTCCCCAAACTATATTTTCAAAAACCCCCACTACATTCCGCTGAGCACCTTGATATAAAATCCTGGCGCCAATTGGATTTTTTAAATGCATTACTTCAACAGCTTTTTTACTTAATAGTAAAGCAGCTGTATCCGATGCAAATTTTTGATTAAAATCTCTCCCAGCTAACAATTTAATATTTGTCGTTTTGATAAAATCGTAAGTGGTGTAAATTTGATCGAAATCTACCATTTTGTCACTTTCTGTCATTCCATCCCAACCTAAACCTCTGATGCTGCTGTTTTTATTCGAAATACTGCCTGATGATTGTATTACGCCAACCACAGCTCCGCTAGATAACAGCCTTGTTTTTAATAGATTGAATTTTTCATACAATAATCCTTCATGAGGAATTTCTAATAACCCGATTGATCTGTAGCCTAGAGGTGTATTTTTAATAAACTGAATCTGTTTGTAAATGGTTATAGTTGCTGCAATTAACACGATCGAAAAGCTAAATTGAACAACTACCAAAACCTGTCTGAAGGTTAAACTGTATCCGCTCTTAAAATTTAAAGTTTTTTTGAGCGATTGTATAACGTTAAATCCGGAAAGATAAAATGAAGGATAGCTTCCTGATATAAAACCAGTTACAATCAGAACACCAAAAATCAGTATCCAATTAATTGGGTTTAAATAATCAAAAACAATTTCAATCCCCAATAACCGATTAAATATAGGCAGGCTAAATTCGAGGATAATAATGCTAAGCAGGATACTGATTAATGTTAAAATAAACGACTCTAACATAAACTGAAAAATCAGATCTGTTCTGGATGCGCCCATTGTTTTTTTAACACCAATTTCTTTTGCCCTACCCTGTGTGCTGGCCGTTGCCAAATTCATAAAATTAATACAGGCAATAAGGAGGATACCTATGGATAAGCCAACAAATAGTTGCACCTGGGAAATATTGCCGCCAATACTTTTGCCATTTAAAAAGGTTCCGTACAAGTGTAATTTTGTTAACGGATAAATAAATACATCTTCTTTAGCTGCCGAAAAATGATTACCTATAAAACCCTTTAATTTTGCATTAAAGGCGGCAACATCGGTATGTTCATTTAGTTTTAATAAAGTATAATAATCGTGGCTTCCCCAATTTGGTTTTTTCGGCCATTGATTTAAATTTTCATATAAAGACCATGTTGTTAACGATTCGAAACCATAGGTAACATTGGTTGGAAGGTCTTTTATTACTGCGGTAACTTTTAAATCAACCTGGTTTTCAAAACGCACTTTTTGATTCAGTATATCGGTTTTACCAAATATCCTTTTTGCTGCCGTTTCGGTTAGTACAATAGAATTCGGATCGTTTAATGCTTTCTCTGGGTTTCCACTTATGAAATCATAGTTAAATAACCGTAAAAAATCAGGATCAACATACCTGCTATCTAGCTTTAAATTTTCTTCGCCGTTAGCAACCAACCTTTTATAAACACCTGTAGCCCTGGCACCATACATCACATCAGGGAACTCCTCTTTAAGGGCGCCTAACATCACATTCTGCGATTGATCAATGGTTCTAATTACTTGGCCTTTCTGATCATTTAAATTGATCATGGCCTGATAAATATGAGGTGAGTTTTTAAACTGCTTATCGTAGCCCCATTCATAAGTAGCATATAACATTAATAACAAACAAGAGGTTAAGCCAATAGCCAAACCACCAATGTTTATAGCTGCATAAACTTTGTTTCTAAATAGATTACGCAGTGCGATTTTTAGGTTGAGTTTAAACATAAAGTGTAAGGTTTAGGGTGTAGGGTTTAAGGTCTGGGCGCTTTAGTCTTACGCACTCAACCTTAAACCTTGCACCTTTATTCATATTTAAGTGCATCAATAGTATTTGCATTCGCGGCTTTATAAGATCGAAAGCTTACTGTTATTAGAGTAATCAGCATTGATATCACCATAGCCATAGCAAAAGGCCAAACGCTCATATCTATCCGATAGGCAAAACCAGAAAGCCATTTACTCACAAAAAGATAGGCTAATGGCCATGCTACTACATTTGCAACAAACACCATCAATAAAAAAGAGCCATTCAGCATTTTAACCAGCTGTAAGGTAGATGCGCCCAAAACTTTCCGGATGGCTACCTCCCTGGTGCGTTGCATAGCCACAAATGAAATCAGGCCAAACAAGCCTATAAAAGAGATGAAAATGATTACGCTGGCAAACACTTTAAATAATACCCCCATGACGTGTTCACTTTCATAATAGCCCTTTATCCGGTCATCAACAAAATCTGCATTATAAATATTATTCGGGAACGTACTGTTCCACAAGGTTTCTATCTGGTTCATGGAAGATACAAGCTGTTTGCCCTCTAACTTTATTGCAGCTTGCCAATATTGATTTTTATCGGCAGAAATAGCCAGACCGGATATTTTCTCTTTTAACGATTTATCATTGTAGTCCTTTACCACTCCTACAATCGGAATATTAATACCTGTGGCATTGATCATTTTACCAAGGGCATTTTCGGGCTTCGTTATGCCTACTTTTTTCAAAAATGTTTCGTTAACCACATAACCATTGGCCGTATCGCTCTTCATAAAAACTTTTCCGGCAATAATTTTTAAATCGAAAAGTTTAAAATAATTTTCATCGACCTTACAGGTTCTTACCTCGAAATCTTTATTTTTCGCTCCATTAAAAGTAAAATTGGTCGAATTTATATCTTGGGATAAGGGTGGCGACTGGCAGTAGCTCAACAGTTCTACACCGGGTATTTTTAAAATCCTTTCTTTAAAAACACTCCGCTTCTCTTTACTCACCTGGTCTCCTGGCATCCCCACCATTACCACTGTGGATGAATTAAAACCCAACGGTTTCTGCTGAAGGTAGTCCATTTGATTTACAATTACAATGGTACCGATAATGAGTATAACAGTAATTGCAAACTGCACCACCACCAAAATTTTACGCAGGCTTAGACCGTTGTTGTTAAGGGTAACTTTATTTTTTATAGCCAACGCCGGATTAAAACCTGATATGATCATTGCCGGATAAAAGCCGGCCAAAAAGCCTACAAATGCAACCAGCAGAATCATAAACACAAAAATAACCGGGTGACCGAACAAACTAAAGCTGATCTGATTTTTAAATAGGTTCTGCATAGCGGGTATAGCCAACTCACTGATGATACAGGCAATTAAAAGTGCGATTAAAACCAGTACAACGGTTTCGGTTAAAAACTGTACAATAAGCTGCTTGCGCTTGCCCCCCATTACTTTCCTCACACCAACCTCTTTAGATCGGTTGACAGCCTGTGCTGTATTTAAATTAATAAAATTGATACAAGCCGTACAAATTAAAAACAATCCGATAATGGCAAGTCCATAAATCTGGCTCCTGGCAATTGTTGCATTTACAAAATTATCATAACGATCATCAAAATGAATCTCTTTTAATGGCTGAAGCCTGTTGACCTGATTGCCCTCAATTTTCTTATCTGCATAATATTTTTTATTGAATTTTGCCATTGCTCCATCAAGATCTGATTTGCTCAGTCCTTCTTTAAGCAACACATAACTACTTAAACTCGAATTGATACAATCCCAACAGTCGCGGTTACCGTAATAATCATATAAATTTTGGTAAGTGATCACTATTTTTAAAGGAAAGCTGCTGTTCTGCGGCATATCCTGAAATACTCCAGTAACACTTAGCTGTGTTTTGGTCCCCATGGTAATACTTTTACCAATTGCATTTTGTATGCTGCCAAAATACTTAATGGCCATCGCCTCAGATAGGGCAACGCTATTAGGGGCTTTTAAAGCTTCTGCCGGTTTGCCGTACTTCCAGTTGATATAAATTACATCAAAAAAATCGGGTTCGGCGAAATACAAGTTTTCCTGACTTTTTAAAATTTCCCTGCCTGAATTATCCTTAATGTGTATAATATCTTCTAATTTGGCAATTGCACCAATCTTTTCTATCCCAGCGATCTCATTTCTCGCTGCTGCTGTAAAAGGTATGGGTACTCCTGCAGAGAAATCATCGAAAGCATTGTACTTCCAATCCGTAACTACCCTATAAATCCGATCTGCATTTTTATAACCTTCATCAAAACTGAGTTGAAAACGGATAAAAATAAATATCAAAATACAACTTGCCATCCCAATTGATAAACCAAGAATATTGATAAGCGTGTAGCCCTTATTTTTCCAAAGATTTCGCCAGGCGATTTTTAAGTTAAGTTTAAACATGTTGAGTGAGGTTTAGCGTAAAGCGTTTGGGGGTTAGCGAAAATCGCCAAACGCCACTCGCAGGTCTTATTCATATTTAAGTGCATCAACAGGGTTTGCTTTTACGGCACTGTTTGCCTGGATGCTTACGGTTATAATGGTTAACAAAATCGTTAGGGCTGCACTGATTAAAAAAGGAAAAAGTGGCAGATCGATGCGATAGGCAAAGGTTTCGAGCCACTTTCTGGTTAATATGTATGCCAATGGCCAGGAAATAATATTGGCTATAAGCACCATAACAAAGAATGAGCTATTAATGAGCTTGAAAATCTGTAAATGACTTGCACCAAGAATTTTCCTTACTGCAATTTCCTTCATTCTACCAGTGGTAATGTATTTTGCAAAGGCAAATAAACCCAGTATGGCAATAAAAATGGTGAGCATTGCAGCAGCAAAAAATACCGATTGCAGCTGTTCTTGTTTTTTAAAGAGTTTACCATACATTTCATCCAGAAATTGGTAACGGAAATTATCTCCGTCCAACTTGTTAATTTCTGGCCATTGCGATTTTAAGGTACTGAGCACTTCAGGCATCCTGTTTTCTTCTATTTTTAGCATAATTTCTGTTTTAGGATTTCCGCAGGGATCATTTATCGTGTAAATGGCAGGCTCTACTGCCTTCTCAAATCCAAGTGCTTTAAAATCTTTTATCACGCCTACAATCTTATATTCTTTATTCTGGCAGCCTTTTATAGTTTTACCTATAGGCTTGGTTAATCCATACTTTGCTACTGCCGCTTCATTAAGTATAGCAGAATTTGCAGTATCGGTTTTAAATTGCCTGGAGAATGTTCTGCCTTCTTTAAGCTTAATATCTAACGTTTCGAAATAATCAAAATCTACATCAGTAAAACTTAAACTTTGTTCTTTTCCATCTACAGTATATTTATTTTTCCCGCCATCAGAACCATCTGGCAAGGCATTTGCAACGGTAACCGATTTCACCCCCGGAATCTTGGCCATTTTATCCCTTATCGGATCGAATTTGCTTGGCGAGGCGAAATATGCCAGGTTTTTAATGTACACTACTTGTTCGGGTTTGAAACCAACATCCTGGGTACGCATGTATTTCAGCTGGGAATTGATAATAAGTAAACCGATAATAAAAATTACAGCTATGCTAAACTGAAACACCAATAAGCTATTGCGCAACCAATAGCTTTGTTTGCTGGTTTGAAAATTGCCCTTTAAAACAAGGGCAGGTTTAAAACCTGATAAAACCATTGCGGGATAAATGCCGGCAATTAGGGTAATAAAAATTAATATAAGCGGCAATTGCCAGAATAAGGCACTATTGGCTACCCAAATGGATAAATTGACCACGAACAGGTTATTAAATTTTGGCAAGATGATTTCGGCCATAATCAGTCCTAATATCGTCGCTGCTAAACACTGGATTAAAATTTCTGTTAAAAACTGAAAGGCAAGCTGAAAGCGATAAGCACCCATCACTTTTTTAACACCTACCTCTTTTGCCCGTTTGGTTGCCTGCGCTATGCTCAGATTGGTAAAGTTGATACAAGCAATTACCAAAATCAAAATCCCTAAAACAGATAAAGCCATTAGCACTTTATAGTTGGCATCGGTACCAGCCTTTGGTTTAAGGTGTAGGTTTTTTAAAGGATCGAGAAAGGCTTTTGTTGCTTTAAAAGTCTCGTTATTGGGATCTTCTCCATCTTTAAGCATCTCCCTTTTATAAAGGGTATTAATTTTAGCTTCAAGTGCCTGGATATCTGTGCCCGGTTTTACCTGAATATAAGTGTTATAGTTATTATAACCATAGTTTTCTCCCAAACCCATTTCTTTTACCAACGAAATGGCATCGAACGTAATATTAGAATGGAAGTCTGCAAAAATACTTCCGCTCAGTTTGCCGGTTATACCTGAAGATTTACTGCCGATTCCAATCATTTCAGGCTTATTATCTTTATGGTGAGGGAAAAGCGTTTTATAATTTTCGTTGCTCAGGTAAAACAGATTTTCGGTTGTACTTTCTGGTTTAATTAAACCATTGCTAGGTTTGATGTTAAACATTTTTGCAGCATCATAATCGAGATACAGGCATTTACTTAAAAAAACAACACCGTGATCGCTGTAAACCGGAAATTCAAAAAAGCTCATTTTCATGGTACCAACTGAAAGTACTTCCGGCATTTCTGCTTTAATGGCCTTGGCTAATGGCGGGGCAGTATTATTGGTTTTAAAATCGGGCAACTGTCTCCCTACTATATAAATATCATTATAATTAGGATTTTTCCTATCAAAACCTGTTTCATAGGTAAAGTACATGGTTACCAAAATAAAAGCAGCCAGGGCAATAGCCAATCCACCTATATTTATGGATGTAATTACTTTGTTTCTCCAAAGGTTGCGCAGTGCAATTTTTAAGTTTAATCTGAACATAGCTTTAAGGTTGAAGGTTGAAAGGTTGGAAGGTTGATGGGCCAGGTGTTTAAACCTTCAGCCTTATTACCTTCTAGCTTCCCGACCTTATTCATATTTAAGTGCATCAACAGCGTTTGCTTTGGCCACTTTAAAGGTTTGCAGGCTCACTGTTAAAATGGCAATAACTACCGAGGTTAAAAGGGCAAGCAAAAATGGCCATGGATTGATGGCAATTTTATAATCATATTTCTCAAGCCATTTAGCAACAAGAATATAAGCAACCGGAATAGCGATCACATTGGATATGACTACCAGTTTCATAAAATCTTTGTTCAAAAGGACCAGAATATCAGAAAGATTGGCCCCCAGTACCTTGCGGATACTGATTTCTTTGCTGCGTTGCTCAGCCGTATATAACGCTAACCCCAATAAACCTAAGCAGGAAATAAAAATGGCAAATCCTCCAAAAATATTGGAAAGTACACTGAGCAGCCTTTCGCTCCGAAGTTTTTCAGCCATACCCTGGCTAACCAGTTTCACTTCAATCGGATAAGCAGGGTTTAACCGCTGACTTACCGATTTTATGGCTTCAATCGATGTAGAAAGTGACTGTTTAGGATTCAGTTTAAGCAATAAAACACGACTGGTTCTGATATTATAGTAATAAACTGTTGGCTGTATTTTCGAAGCGAGCGATTCGTTAGAATAATCTTGCACCACGCCCACTACTTTAAGTGGAGGATTATCGCCCCAATGGATAATGGTACCCACAGGATTTTTTAGTCCCATTATTTTAACAGCGGTTTGGTTGAGGAGCAGAGATGTAGCTGTATCTGCTGAAAATTTAGGATCAAAATCTCGCCCTGCAAGAATCTTTACGCCAGTTGTTTTGGCAAAATCGAAACCTGTACTTCTATAATTAATAATCGATACATCATTTTTAGGCTTGCCTGGCCACTGAATGTCGCCAGTAATTGAGCCACCAGCAGTAAATGAACTTGCATATTCCGTTGCTGCAATTGTAGCACCTGCCCTTTCTAATTCATTTTTAAAAGTTTGCAATTTTTCTGGCTTTGTCCATTCTCCTTCTAAATCGATCTGTGCCAGCGCAGTTTGATCAAAGCCTAAGGGTTTATTTTTAAGGTGCTGAATTTGGCTGTAAATTACGATCGCCGAAATAATCATGCAGATAGATAGGCTAAACTGCACCACTACCAGTGTTTTGCGGATTGATAATGAGCCCGTTGAACCTTTAAAGCCTTTTAATACCTTTACAGGGATAAAAGACGAAAGGTAAAATGCAGGATAACTACCAGCAAGCAAACCAGTTACCAATATCATAGCAAGTAACACGCTCCAAAATTGATAAGTATTGTAATTAATTTTGATCGAGATATCGAGCAGGTTATTAAAGTAAGGCAAGGAAACTTCAAGCAATGTAAAGGCAATTAACATGGCTAAAAACGATAACAAAAGCGATTCGATTATAAATTGGCCCATTATTGTATTTCTGGTAGAACCTAAAGCCTTTCTTACTCCTACCTCACGGGCACGTTTCTCCGACTTAGCCGTTGATAGATTCATGTAATTGATACAGGCGATAAATAATACACAGATGGCCAGAAAAACAAATAATCGCAACTGATCAATTTTACCCCCCACCGATTTCCCATTGTCAAAATCATCATATAAGTGAAATTTGCTTAAAGGAAAAAGAAAAGGTTCGTAGGTCATTTCTTTTAAATCGGGTTCTTTGTTTACGATGAAGTGTTTTAGTGCTGCGTTTGTGGCCGCCAAAGAAGCATTATCTTTAAGCTGAAATAAGGTTAAACAGGTAATTGTTCCCCATCCATTTTCTTTTTCAGAAGGGTTTTCCTGCTCAAAAAAAGCCCATGGCTGTAAAACATCAAACTGCATGCTTTGATTTTTCGGCAAATCTTGTATTACGGCGCTAACTTTTAAGTTTACCCTGTTATCGTATTTAATACTTTGCCCTATTGGGTTCTGGTCGCCAAATAATTTTTTTGCTGTCGATTCGCTTATCAATATATTATTAGGCTCGGATAAAGCAGTGCCCGGATCGCCGTAGATAAATTTCTGTTGAAGGATTTTTAAAAAATCAGGATCTACATTAATGCCTATTAATTTAAAATTATTTCGGTTATGGCTATATAATTTCTGGCCATTGTTCATCGAAATGCGGGCTGCACTTTTAATGCCTGGCAATTCTGAAACCCCTGCTTTGGCCAGTTTATTCGGAACGGCCATTGTAGTTGCCAGCTTGCCATTAAACTTTAAATTTAATGCGGCAAAATATACTTTATCAGCATTTTTATATTGTTTATCGAAGCTCCATTCGTAGTTAACGTACAAGAGTAACATTAAACAACAGGCCATTCCGATCGCTAAGCCGCCCACATTAATTAATGTAAAGCCTTTGTTTTTCCAAAGGTTACGTAGTGCTATTTTTAGGTTTAATCTGAACATGATGGGTTAACTGTATAAATGGTTAAATTGGTTAATTGTTGTATTGCTAACTGAAAACTGCCAACTGGATTATTCATATTTGAGCGCATCAACAGGATTGGCATTTGCAGTTTTATAAGCCTGAAAACTTACAGTGATCAATGCCATTAGCAAAGTCCCAAATCCTGCTATCGGCATAATCCACCATGAAATTTCGGTATGGAATTCGAACTTCATCAGCCATTTATTCATCATGAAATAACTCAAAGGAATAGCGATAACGATAGAAACAACGATCATCTTCACAAAAGAGAGCGACAGCAATTGCATCAAATTAAATAATGAGGCACCTAATACTTTGCGTACACCAAATTCCTTTGTTCGCTGCTCTGCACTATAGGCCACCAGACCAAAAAGTCCAAGGCAGGAAACAAATATGGCCAGTCCACCGAAAAGGTTTGAAAGGATGCCCAAAGTTTTTTCTGCATTGTATTTTTCAGCGTATACGTTGTTTAAAAAATTAATTTCAAGAGGATAAGCTGGATTTAATGCCTTTGTGATCCTGCCAATGGTTTCGATATTACTTTGAAAGTTGTTATTTTCATTCAAGCGCATCGTAATGTTCCCGGTTTGCTTCTTATCGAAGAATACAACCATTGGATTATTGGATTTGTAGGGCGAATCCCAAACATAATCATCAAAAACACCTATGATATTGAATTTATCGCCGAAAATGGTAATTGTTTTGCCTACAGGATTTTTGTAGCCAAAAACTTTAACGGCCGAAGTGCTCACCATCACAGCGCTGGTATCTGAAGCGAAGTTTTCTGAAAAGTCTCTCCCGCTGGTTAATTTAATACCATTGGTTTTAATAAAATCGTAGGTCGTTATTACCTGGTTAAACAATTGGTTGTTTGTAGCTTTCAACATTCCATCCCATTCGATACCTGCAAAGTTACGTCCATGATGCGATAAGCTAACGGATGATTGGAACATCGAAGTAACCGCACCTGATTTTAGCAGTTCGGTGCGCAGCAGTTCATATTTTGTTTTCAGTTCGCCATCCTGCGGCATTTCTACTAAAGCGTTTACATCAAATCCTACCGGCCTGTTTTTAATATACTGAATCTGTTTGTAGATAACCAGCGTAGAAATGATCAGGATAATGGCAAAACAGAATTGCGCCACCACCAATACCTGCCTTAAACTAACTGAAAAGAAACCACCAGATTTAATTTTTCTTTTAAGCGTCTGGATCGGGTTAAAAGAAGACAGGTAAAATGCAGGATAACTCCCAGCGATTAGGCCTGTAGTGAAAACAATGCCCAAAATCCCCACCCAGCTGCTGCTATTGAAATAAGATATGTTCAGTTTAATATTCAAGAGATTGTTAAAGGTTGGCAAAAAGATCTCGAGGATAGCAATCGAAACGATCACTGCAATAAAAGTTAGCATCATCGATTCTGTTAAGAACTGTACAATCAGCGAACTACGGTTGGCACCAATAGTCTTTTTTATGCCTACTTCTTTTGCACGTTTTTCGGATTTGGCTGTAGCCATGTTCATAAAATTGATGCAGGCGATCAACAGGATGCCAAAAGCTAAGCCAACGAATAAATAAATCTGTTCTATTGCGCCACCGATACTTTTGCCATCTTCGAACTTGCCATATAAATGTAGCTTAGCCAAAGGGAACAATACCTGCGATTGCTGATTATTTGTATTATTTTTTTTCTCTATCTGATTGATTTTTTGGTTAACCAAATCTAAATTTGCTCCACTTTTTAACATCACCAGCGTTACAAAACTATAATTGCTCCAGTTTAAATCTTTAGCACTTTGATCAATTGTTTCGTATAAGGACCAAGGCATTAAATAATCAAATTTATTAGAGCTATTATCAGGTTGATCTTTAATTACCCCGGTTATATTCAAATCTAAACGATCTTTAAAACGCACCGATTTATTTAACACATCAGTAGTTCCAAACAGTATTTTAGCGGTAGATTCCGTTAAAATAACAGAATTTGGATTATTTAAAGCTGTTCCTGCATTGCCATAAGTAAATTCATAATCGTACATTTTTAAGATATCAGGCTCTGCGAATTTAGATTGACGCTTGAATGCATTTTGTCCGTTAGCTATTAAATTCCTGCCTCCATAGTCCATCCTCGCCATATACCTCAGTTCGGGCAAACTTTGTTTAATTATCGGACCGAAAGCAGTGGTTGAGCCTTCAAATGTTACTAAAATCTTACCGTTGTCGCCCGGAATATTGGTCATTGTGGTAAAAACGTTAGCCGATTCTTTAGCCTGCTTATCAAAGTTCCATTCGTAGGTAACATACAAGAGCAGCATTAAACAGGCAGCCAAACCAATGGCCAGCCCAATTACGTTAATAAACGAGCTTACCTTGTTTCGCCAAAGGTTACGTAGTGCAATTTTTAAGTTTAATCTAAACATAAGGTGTAAGGTTTAGGGCATAAGGTTTAGGGTTTTGACGTATAAACCTTACGCCGTTATTCGTATTTTAAAGCATCTACCGGGTTTGCCTTTGCCACTTTAACCGATTGAATACTTACAGTGAGTATAGCAATGATTACCGAAAGACTAATTGCGGCTATAAATGGTAAGGCAGAAACAGAAATACGGTATTCGTATCCGGAAAGCCATTTGTTAATAATAATGTAGGCCAATGGAAATGCAATTACATTGGCTATTGCAACCAGTTTGATGAAATCTTTGTTGAGCAAAGTAAGGATGTTGGCTGTACTGGCGCCCAAAACTTTGCGGATACTGATTTCTTTTTTACGTTGTTCTGCCATAAATAAGGCTAAACCAAGTAAACCCAGGCAGGAGATAAAAATGGCAAAACCACCGAACCAGTTTGATAATGTGCCTAAAAGCTTTTCATTTTGGAACTTCGATTCGAAATTTTCATTCACAAATTTAACTTCAGCTGGAAATGCAGGATTCAGTCTCTTTACAATTTCATTTATTTTATTAATAGATGAGGTAACATTGCTTTGATCATTTAATCTCATAATTATTGTACTTGTAGCCTGCTTATTTTGTGCAATAATTAACGGTTTCGGACTTTGATAAGGCGACTCCATTACATAATCCTTCACTACCCCAACAATGGTTAAGGGTTGGTCCCAGCTAATCACTTTACCAACAGGGTTTTTCATACCCATCACTTTAACTAAAGCCTCATTAACTAAAACATTTGCAGTATCTACCCGGTCTTTCGAAAAATCGCGACCAGCAAGAATTTCCATTCCTGTGGTTTTAGTCAGATCAACCGTTGTAAATCTATAGTTTACCAGTATTTTTTCATTCTCATCTTTACCAGGCCAGCTTACTGCGTACGTATTATTACCGCCAGCGGTTAACGATTGACTGTATTCTGTAACTGCAGTTGCAGCACCAGATTTTAGAATTTCATCTTTTAGAATATTACGTTTACCTGGGTTGGCCAATTCGCCCTCAGCAGAGATCTGAACAAGATTACCGATGTTATAACCGATCGGTTTATTCTTTATAAAGTTCAGTTGCTGATAGATAACCGCTGTACAAACAATCAAACATGCAGCAAATACAAACTGAAAAACAACTAAATACTTACGAATAGATAACGATGAGCCACCAGAAAGCTTAAATCCTTTTAATACTTTAACCGGGTCGAATGATGAAAGGTAAAAAGCTGGATAACTGCCTGCAATAATGCCGGTTAATAATGCGAGCCCTAAAAATACAGCCCAGAATTTCCAATCTGCATAATCTATTTCCAACGAGATTCGCAACAGGTTATTGAAATATGGCAAACTTACCTCTATTAACACAAAAGCAACCAGCATACTTAGTGTGGTAAGTAAAATCGATTCGAACATAAACTGGCTAACCAGATTATTCCTAGACGAACCAATGGCTTTACGGACGCCGACTTCACGGGCTCTTTTTTCTGATTTTGCTGTAGAAAGATTCATAAAATTAACGCATGCAATCAATAGAATACAGAAAGCTAAAAGAAAAAATATCTTTAACTGGTCTATCCTACCGCCTACATTTTTGCCATTTTCGAATTTTTCATATAAATGCCATTTAGATAGTGGATGCAGAAAAGGTTCTCCATTCGAATTTTTGTCATTGGCCTTAATCATACCATGCATTTGATTGTTAGCTTGTTCGAAAAAAGAATTATCTTGCAACTGAACAAATAACACGCAGTAATTAGAAGTCCAGCCACTGGTTTTTGTCCAGGGATTTAATGTTTCGTATAATTTCCACGACATTAGGTAATCTATTTCCAGGCTACTGTTTTTCGGTCTGTCTTCAACTACACCCTCTACTTTTAAACTCAGATTATTTTCGAGTTTTACAACCTTATTTAAAGGATCTTCATTACCAAAAAGGTTTTTCGCTAGGGTTTCGCTTAAAATTACGCCATCAGGATTTTTTAAAAAAGTATTTGGATTACCTTTCAAAACCTTGTAATCAAACATTTTTAAAAAGTCTGGATCAGCAAATACGGCACTTTTCTTAAAGTTATTCTGATGATAAGAAAGCATTTTATATTCAGGATAAGATAATCGACCAACCTTTGAAACACCCGAAACTTTAGAACGTACCTCGTTTTCCATTAAACCCGGCACCGCAAGAAAGCTGAAAGTTTCTTTTGCTGTTTTCTGATTATTATAAACCAGGTAGGTTTTATCATAATCGGTAAATTGTTTATCATAACCGTACTCGTAAGCAACATAAAGCAACAAAACCATACAGCTGGCCAAGCCAATGGCCAATCCGCCCAAATTAATCAAGGTAAATCCTTTATTTCTCCAAAGGTTTCGCAAAGCGATTTTTAAGTTAAGTCTAAACATAGTTTTAAGGTTGAGGGTTGGAAGGTTAAAGGATGGAAGGCTTTGGGCGCTTTAGCCTTCTACCTTAAAACCTTCTGCCTTCCCTCCTTTATTCATATTTTAACGCATCAATAGGATTTGCTTTGGCCACTTTAACGGACTGGACGCTAACCGTAAGTATGGCAATGACTACAGATAAAGCAATAGCCACAATAAACGGCAATGCAGATATAGAGATGCGATACTCGAAGGCTGAAAGCCATTTATTTACAATAATATAGGCTAACGGGAACGCTATAAGATTGGCAATGGCCACCAATTTTATAAAATCTTTATTTAACAACACGAGGATATTGCCGGTACTGGCACCTAAAACCTTACGGATACTGATTTCCTTTTTGCGTTGCTCTGCCATAAAAAGCGCCAGACCTAATAATCCTAAACAAGAAATGAAAATTGCGAAACCACCAAACCAGTTTGAGAGTGAACCTAAAAGTTTTTCATTTTTAAATTTCACTTCAAAAGATTCGTTCACAAATTTGCGGTTAACAGGATAATTTGGTTCCATTTGCTTTACTAAATCATCAATTTTAGCCAGTGATGAACTGATGTTTTGATTTGGATTTAACCGTACAATGATAACCCTCGCGTCTTCCCTTTGATTTACTCTAAAAATCATTGGGGCCACTCTTTGATAAGCACTTTCTACCACAAAATCTTTTACTATCCCAACTGTAGTTAGTTTTTTATCCCAGAAAGTAATAACCTTACCGATCGGATTCTTTAATCCCATCATTTTCACGGCCGCTTCATTTAGCAATACACTGCTTGTATCATTAGGAAATTTCGCAGAAAACTCCCTACCATTAACCATCCTCGTTCCAATAGTTTCTACAAAATCATATCCTATTGATCTATGGTTAAAAGAAATAGCCTCGTTCGGGTTTTTACCTTCCCAGTTTACACCTGTAGTATTATCTCCACCTTCAGTAAAATCTGTACTAAAAAAAGTAACACCGCTTGCAGCGCCTGATTCTAATAGTTGCGTTTTAAGCAATTCTAATTTAACAGCATCATTCATTTTACCGACTACTGCTATTTGAATTAAATTGGACTTATCGTAACCAATAGGCTTATTTTTAACATAATTAAGTTGCTGATAAATTACTGCTGTACAAATAATTAAACTTGCAGCAAAAACGAATTGGCCAACCACTAATACTTTCCTCACCGAAGCGGATGAATCTGCTTTAAGTGTGAAACCTTTTAAAACTTTTATAGGCTCAAAAGAAGATAGATACAACGCTGGATAACTACCCGCAATAAATCCGGTTAAAATCATTAAACCCAATAATGTTAACCAAAATGGGCCATTATAATAATCGATTGTTAATTTAATATCTAACAAACTATTAAAATATGGCAAACTAACCTCAATTAAAATAAAAGCTAAAACTGTGGCAATAAATGTGATGAGCAGAGATTCTAAAAAAAACTGATTAATTAACGATCTACGCGTTGATCCGATTGCCTTACGAACGCCAACTTCTTTTGCCCTACGCTCTGAGCGTGCCGTAGATAAATTCATAAAATTTACACAGGCAATTAGCAATATGCAAAAGGCCAGCAATAAAAATATTTTAAGTTGGTCTATTTTACCTCCTACCGATTTACCGTTTACAAATTCATCATATAAATGCCATTTGGTTAAAGGATGTAATAAAGCCACCGACAAATTATCTTTTTGATTCCGCTTGTAGATACCATGCATTAAACCATTTGCCGCAGAGAAAAAGTTATTATCCTGTAATTGAACAAGCGTTAAACACATATTATTTCCCCAATTGACTTCCTTCACCCAGGCTTCCCGTTTTTCGAACAATGCCCAGGGCATGATGCACTCAAAAGCTAAGCTACTATTTGCAGGTGCATCTTCTATTACGGCTTCCACTTTTAATACTTCCTGATTTTCCAGCTTTACCATTTTATTAATAGGATCTTCATTTCCAAATAATTTTGTTGCAAAAGATTTGGTAAGGATGATGGTATTTACATCTTTTAAAACTTTTGCTGAATTACCTTCAAGAAATTTATAATCCAATATTTTAATAAAATTTTGGTCGGCAAATATTGCAGTGCTATTTATTTTATTATCACCAACGGTAATTAATTGTTTCCTCGGATAAGTAGTGTGAGAAGCATATTTAACGCCAGGGATTTTTTCTTGCACTTCTTTAGCCATCACATTTGGTGTCCATGCCCAGCTAAAAGTTTTACCACTTGCCTTCATATTTTGATAAACTACATAAGTTTTATCGCTGTTGTTAAATTGCTTATCGTAGCTCCATTCGTAGTTCACATACAATAGCAAAATCATGCAACTGGCCAAGCCAATGGCTAACCCCCCAATGTTGATCAAAGAGAATCCCTTGTTTTTCCAGAGGTTTCGCAAAGCGATTTTTAAGTTTAATTTGAACATATTTTTGAGGTTTAGGGTTTGAGGTGTAAGGCTTAAGGTCTAGGGCGCATAAACCATACGCTTTACCTTTTACCTTTCTTATGCCACTCCCTAATCTCCCCATCCGGGAAGATTACTGGGCGGCTATCATTAACTAAACTAAAATCTTTTTAGAGGTTGAAGGTAGGAAGGTGCAGGGTTAAAGGTTACGATAAATAACCTTCCACCTCTAAACCTTCAGCCTTTAACCTTATATTAGTTCTTCGTTTCTGCTTTTATTGATCTTTTCAGAAATCACGTGACCATCTTTCAGGTTGATGATTCTGTTCGAAAAACTGGCATCGTGACTGGAGTGGGTTACCATCACGATGGTAGTACCGGTTTCATTCAGTTCGCAAAGCAACTCCATTACTTCATTACCGTGCGAGCTATCCAGGTTTCCGGTAGGCTCATCGGCCAAAACCAACTTCGGTTTGGTAACCAAAGCCCTTGCCACTGCTACCCGTTGCTGCTGTCCGCCTGATAACTGTTGAGGAAAGTGACCGCTACGGTTTACAATATTCATTCTTTCGATAATTTCATTTACCAGTTTCTTGCGTTCTCCAGCAGGAATTTTGTTATAAATTAGTGGTAGCTCAATGTTTTCGAAAACAGTTAATTCATCAATCAGATTAAAATTCTGGAAAACGAATCCCATATTTCTTTTACGGAAATTAGACCGTTCTCTATCGTTAAGCGTTAAAAGCTCGGTATCGATAAACTTATAACTTCCGCTTTCGGGCTTATCCAATAAACCCATTACATTTAACAGGGTAGATTTCCCACAGCCCGATGGCCCCATAATGGAAACAAATTCTCCTGCTGCAACATGGAGATTAATACCATTAAGTGCAGTGGTTTCTATCTCCTCAGTTTTGTAAACTTTTTCCAGATTTTCTATTTTAATCATAATTCTAGTTGTTCTAGTATCAAGTATTCAGTATCAGGTATCAAGACCTGAGTGTTATTTTATTTCTAATTGTTTAGTCCTTTTTCAACAAACTCCAAACTTATTTATTGATCTCCACCTGATCGTACTGGTTAAACTGATCGTAAGATGAAGTAATTACTTCGTCGCCTTTCTGCAAACCATCCAATATTTCATAGTACAAATAATTTTTTCGCCCGATTTTAACGTTTTTCTTGGTGGCTTTACCATTATTTACTACAAATACCCAAGAGCCGCCTGTACTCTGAAAAAACTGTCCCTGGGCAAGAAGCAGCGATTTACTATTGTCAGACAAGGTTAATTTTGTTTGTAACGATAATCCGCGACGTAAACCTTCAGGTGCAGCCCCCTTAAAAACCATTTCAACCTGAAACTGACCAGCTGTAACTTCAGGGATTACTTTACTCACGGTTAAATTATAAGTTTTACCATTAAACTCACAGTTAGCGGTTTGTCCTTCTTTTACCCGATTGATATAATATTCGTCAACTCCTGCCTGAAGTTTATAACCTTGCAGTACGTCAATCTTTCCAATCATTTCGTTAGAGTTATAAGATTTTCCGATAACTGGATCGTAAGAAGACAGCTTACCAGATACAGGCGCTTTAATGGTCATATTTTCGATGTTCTTACGGATCATCTCCAAACTTTCGTTCATTTGCCCCATCGATTGATCGATCTGAGCCAACTGCATCTTTCTGCTTTGGTTTTCTTGTTTAATCGCTTGACGCACAATCTTCAATTTACCCTGGTAATATTCGTAATCCTGATTCGATTTATTAAATTCCTGTAGTGTGATTACTTTTTTAGCAAATAGTGAGCTATCTAATCTATACTGACGGGTTGCTGTTCTTAAGCTATTTTCTACATCTAAAACATCCTGATTTAACACCCTTTGGTTTTGCTCTAAATCCAACCGCGATTTCCGCAATTGGTTAATCTGCTCGGTTGCTGCTGTTTGACTTGAGGTATAACTCAACATGGCATTTGAGTTGGAAATTCTCAATAATGGGGTTCCTTTAACTACCGAAGCACCATTTTCAGTAAAAATTTCGGCAACTGTTCCACCTTCTGATGAACTTACGATTACCGAAGTTAATGGAACTACGCTGGCATTTAATAACACTACATCTTCAAAATCACCATATTCTACTTTGCTGATGGTTAATTTATCGGCATCTGCGCTGTAAACTTTTTTGAGGGATAAAGTATAGCCATAAATTACAACCGCTGCAAAAGCAATTGCTCCACCTATTATTAAAAGGGTTTTAGTGCTAAATCTTTTTTTCTCTATTTTCTTATCCATGTGTTCGGTTGTACGGTTTGGTTTCATCAATAACCAAGCTTATGCCAAAAGCATAAAACACATTTAAAACACTAATAATCAACAAATTAATAGTTATCTTATTTTTTATATGTTCATTATCGGACAGTTGATGTGCGGGAGCGGACAGTTTTGGTATTTTTGCCTCACCCCTTCATCCCTCTCTTGAAAGCGAGGGACGGCAAAAGAATAAATATATACTAACTTTAATAGCGAGAGATTATGCTTGACGCCACAGTTTTAATTATCGATGATGACGACGATATTCTGCTTAGTGCCCGTTTGTTTTTAAAGCAGCAGGTAAAGCAGGTAATAACATGTAAATCGCCTAAAGAGATCAATGTTTTATTGAGCAAAAATGAAATTGATATCATCTTGCTGGATATGAACTACCAAAAAGGAGCCAGTGATGGCCGTGAAGGTCTTTATTGGCTAGAACATATTTTATCGGTTGATAAAGATTATGTAGTCATATTAATGACTGCTTTTGGTAATGTTGAACTGGCAGTAAAGGCGATTAAAAAAGGAGCTACCGATTTTATTCTTAAGCCCTGGGAAAATGAAAAGTTATTTGCCACCATTTCTTCGGCATCTAAACTCCGCGAATCGACCAAAAAGGTAAAGAAATTAGAAAAAATACATTCATCGCTCCAAAAAGACCTTACCCGAGGTTTCGAGAATATTGTTGGGCAGGCAGATGAAATAAAGCATTTACAGCATACGCTCTTAAAAGTAGCCCCTACTGATGCTAATGTGCTTATTCTGGGCGAAAATGGAACAGGAAAACAGGTTTTTGCTTATGAAATACATGGTAATTCGCAAAGGAAAAACCAGGTGTTTATGCATGTCGATTTAGGCTCGTTAAACGAAAATTTATTTGAAAGCGAATTATTCGGTTATGCTAAGGGTGCCTTTACAGATGCCAAAGAAGATAAACCAGGTCGCTTTGAGCTGGCCGATGGAGGAACGATCTTTTTAGACGAGATTGGAAATTTAACATTACCGCTTCAGGCTAAACTCTTAAGCGTTTTGCAAAACCGTACAGTTACCCGTTTAGGTGAAAGTAAAGCGCGGAAGGTGAATGTCCGCTTAATAACCGCTACCAATATGCCCCTGAATGAAATGGTAGCTAAAAATACATTTAGACAAGATTTATTGTTCCGCATTAACACTGTCGAGCTTTTGCTACCAGCCTTACGTAAACGTGGAACAGATATTCTACTCCTGGCCAATCATTTTATGCAGGTTTTTAGCTCGAAATACCATAAAGACATCCGAAAATTGAGTAATAAGGCCCAAGAAGCACTTTTACAGTATAAATGGCCGGGAAACGTGCGCGAGTTACAGCACGTTTTAGAAAGAGCGGTTATTATGAGCGACGGTGCTGATATTGCAGAAGAAGATTTGCAGTTAAGTCCGCAGCGCTACGCACAGAACAACGCTATACCAGATGAAATGGCGCTTGAGGATATGGAAAAAATGATGGTGCAGAAAGCAATTGACAAACACAAAGGAAATATATCAAAAGCCGCGGCAGAACTCGGTTTAACCAGAGCTGCACTGTACAGAAGAATTGAGAAATTTGGAATCTAAGAAAGGTTGAAGGCAGGAAGGCTGAGGGCGAAAGGTTAAAATTTCCGCATCACCTTAAACCCTCCACCTTTTAACCCTTTACCTTCAACCCTAAAACATGTTTTACCAACGTTTTACTTTCCGTTTAATATTTCGCCTGCTGATGATCAATCTGCTGGGCTATCTCTTATTTTACCTGATTAAAAACACCCAGCTTTGGTTTACCATCATCGGCGTAGCTTTAATTTTATTGGGTACGATTATTTCCCTTTATTATTATATCAATCAGATCAGATCAGATATTAACCGTTTCGTTTTAGCCGTTAAAACGAGAGATCATACCCTAAATTTTAAAAACAAAGTAACTAAAGGCAGTTTCCCTGAGCTATACGAATCCTTCAGCGATATTTTACAGGTTCATAAACAGATCAGATTGGAACAAGAAGCCATGTTTCAATTGATTAAAACCATTTTGGAGCAGGTTCCCGTTGGTGTAATCGTGGTAAATAATACCATTCAGAAAGAGCATGAAGAGGTTGCATTTTTTAATCAGGCCGCTTCAAATCTTTTAGGTATTCCAGCGTATAAGTATTGGCACAGGGTAAAGCAACACCTCCCAACCTTTGCAACAGAAATAGAGCAGATCTTAACTGGGGGGAAAAGGTTTCTGGAATTGAAAATCCAGGATAAACTGATTCAATTATCTACCGAAGTTATTCCATTAAATCTTTATGGGAATAATTACACCATTATCAGTTTCCAAAACATTAAAGATGAGATTGAGCAAAAAGAAACGGAAGCATGGAATAGGTTAATTGGTGTAATCTCCCACGAGATCTTAAACTCAATTACCCCTATAAGTTCATTATCGGATACGATCAACCGGATGGTAACCGATAAAAAGAACCTCACAGAAGATGAAATGGACGATCTGAAAACGGCCCTGCAAACCATACAAAGAAGATCTTCTGGTCTATTAGATTTTGTAAAGGATTATCGGCTAATTGCCGAGCTGCCTACACCAAACCTCGAATCGCATACCATTGGTGAAATACTGAAACACATTAAGGTATTGATGCAGCCATTTGCCAAAGTTAAAAATGTGGTATTGGATGTAGAACAAACCTCTTCAAAAATCACCATTCAGCTCGACCTGAAATTAATTGAACAAGTGCTGATCAACCTCATTACCAATAGTATTTACGCTGTAGAGAACAGAGAACACCCGCACATCAATGTAAATTACCGGTTGGAAAACACCAAGCTATACATTGATGTTACCGATAACGGGAAAGGCATCGATGCCAGTAATCTCGAAAAGATTTTTGTTCCATTTTACACCACCAGGAAAAATGGATCTGGAATAGGATTAACGATTAGCCGCAACATTATGAAAATGCATAGAGGCAGCATAGAAGTTGTTTCAATGCCTGATAATGGCGCCACTTTTTCTTTGGTATTTAATTACGTTTAATCATTTGAATGTTTTTTCGACCTAAAAAATCAAACAAAACAGTTTTGATATGCTTTTAATAATGTGGATACATCAAATACAAGCATGAAGACAGTTATAATATCGAACAGACTACCCGTTAAAATCATCGAAGAAAACAACGAATACACCCTTATTCCGAGCGAGGGCGGCCTTGCCACAGGATTAGGAGACGTTTATAAATCAGGCAATTCCATTTGGATCGGCTGGCCCGGTATAGAAGTACCGGAAGAACGTCAGGAAGAAATTACTCAAAAACTTGCCGCATTAAACCTTTATCCAGTTTACCTTACTCAAGGCGAAATTAATCTATATTACGAAGGCTTTTCAAACGAAATATTATGGCCAGTATTTCACTACCTTGTTACTTATGCGCATTACGAACAAAGTTACTGGGACTGCTACCGATCGGTTAATGAGAAATTTGCAAAAAGTGCTATGCAAGTCCTCAACAGAAAAGATAAAATTTGGATCCAAGACTATCAGTTGCTGCTTTTGCCGGGTATTTTAAGAGAAAAACTGCCAAATGCTACCATCGGTTTTTTCCAGCATATTCCTTTCCCATCCTACGAAATATTCCGTTTAATCCCCTGGCGCGAAGAACTATTGAACGGCTTAATTGGTGCCGATTTAATCGGTTTTCATACCTATGACGATGTTCGCCATTTTATTAGCACGGCAACACGCTTGCTCCCTGTAAATTCATCATCAAACATACTCAATAGCAACGAAAGGCAAATTGTTGTGGAAGCTTTTCCAATGGGAATTGATTTCGATAAATTTTCAGGTTTACCAGCAACTGATCGGGTGCAACAAGAGATCGACTATTTCAGAGCAGGTAAAGAAGATATGAAAGTAATCTTGTCTATAGATCGGCTCGATTACAGCAAAGGCATATTAGAAAGATTAAAGGCTTTAGAATTACTGCTCCAGCACCATCCTGAATACATCGGCAAAATCGAGCTTTTTATGATCGTTGTGCCCTCTCGGGACACCGTTCCAAAATATAGCGAACTCAGAGATCAGATTGATCAGTTTGTTGGAAATTTAAATGCGAGGTACCGTTCAATGAACTGGATTCCGGTAAATTATTTTTATCGCTCCTTCCCTATTGAAGTGCTATCAGCCCTTTACTCCACAGCAGATATCTGTTTGGTTACGCCTATGCGCGATGGAATGAACCTGGTAAGTAAGGAATATGTGGCCAGCAGGAACGGTAATGATGGTGTATTAATTTTAAGCGAAATGGCGGGAGCTTCCAAAGAATTAACTGATGCCATAATCGTAAATCCTAATAACATTGGTGATATTATGGAGGCTATTGTAGCAGCGCTGAAAATGTTGCCTTCAGAACAACAAATACGTATGAAAGCCATGCGTGCAATTGTACAAAAATTCAATGTTAAACATTGGGTTAACAATTTTATTTTAAGATTAAACGAAGTGAAAGATTCTCAAAAATCGTTATTAACAAAACATGCAGTAAATGCTATTAATGAAGTGATTGTAGCTAAATATGCGCAAACACAAAATCGTGTGCTATTTTTAGATTATGATGGTACCCTTGTAGATTTTACCGGAAATATTGACGACGCTTCGCCAGATGCCGAATTGTATGATTTAATTGAAAACCTAACCCTTGATAAGGCAAATAAAGTTGTGATTATTAGTGGGAGAAGGAACGAAACCCTCGAAAAGTGGTTTGGACACCTAAAGGTAGATCTGATTGCAGAACATGGTGCCTGGCAAAAATCGAACGGAGATAAATGGAACAGCCTGCCACTTTTAACCGACCAGTGGAAACAAGAAATAAAAACGCTATTAGAAACTTATACAGACCGCACTCCAGGATCATTTATTGAGGAGAAAAGTTACTCTCTGGTTTGGCACTACCGCAAAGCAGAAGAAGGACTTGGCGATTTAAGGGCAAATGAAATTATCAGCCATATGAAAATTTTAGCTGCCGATAAAGGTTTGCAACTCATGCCTGGCAATAAAGTGATAGAATTTAAGAATATGGAAGTGAATAAAGGAAAAGCTGCTTTAAACTGGCTTTACGATAAACACCCTGATTTTATTTTGGCCCTTGGTGATGACCATACTGATGAAGATATTTTTAGGGCATTACCAGATGATGCTTTCACCATTAAAGTTGGCAACAACATTTCGGAAGCAAAATATTACCTAAATGATTTTAATGAAGTGCGAAAACTGCTTTGGAGTTTAGTAAAAGAGGCGTTTGTAGGGCGGAGTTAATTATTTAATATTTCGGCTGGTGAAAAGACAACTGATTGAAAAATAATCAATTTTTAGCTGCCCTTTCCCAACTCAAGTCATCATGCTGAATTTATTTCAGCATCTTCCCGCAGGATGGACCCTGAAATGAATTCAGGGTGACGATTCATAATTTAAATAGCTAAAAGAACAACTAGTTGGTCGGGATTTGCAATCCCGACCAATGCTATGAACTTTGGACTTGTAATCCACTTATCACCTTACAAAAATATCGGTCTATCCAGTTTAATTGCAATACGATAAGCCGCATTCATTAAACCCACGTGGCTATACGCTTGTGGGAAATTACCCCATTGGCTACCCGTTTTAGCATCAACATCCTCACTGAACAGCAAAAGGTGATTACAATATTTAATAATATTCTCAAATTCTTTAATCGCTTCATCGGTCCGGCCAACACAGGCCAAAGCTTCCACATACCAAAAGGCACAGATTAAAAATGTTGTTTTTGGTTTACCAAAGTCGTCAGCATGTAAGTAACGGTAAAATAGTCCATCTTCCGTTTTCAACTCCTTTTCTAAAGCTATTAAATGATCTTTCGCCCGATCTGAGGCCGGATCCAAGTAATTCATCATGATCAACTGTAGCGTACTGGCATCTAAATGTGTGCTTCCTACAGCATTGGTGTACACTTTTCTTTCTGGATCGTAGCAGGCCTCTATATGTGCCGCAGCCTTATCGATTAAAACCTTTGCACGCTGCTCAAAATCCTCGTTACCAATCGTTTTAGCCATTTTTAAAGCAGCCTGTGCGCCTGCCCATTGAAATAGGTTACTGTAACAATGTACGTTGGCAATATTCCTGAATTCCCAAATTCCGGCATCCTTTTCATCGATTGTGCGCTCAATTTTAGAAAGCACGCTTTCAATCCACCTTACCGAATCGCTACGTTCGGAAAAAACAAAACGGTGGTCGGTATAAAGTGGCAACATCGAAATTAAAACCTGACCGTAAATATCATTCTGAATGTGTTCATAGGCCTGATTTCCTATTCTAATGGGCTGCTCGCCTTTATAACCTTCCAAATGACTTAACGTATGCTCGGTAATTTCCCTTTCTCCTGCAATACCGTACAAGGGTTGATAGCGTGTATCTTCTGCGTGTGAAATATCAGAAAGGTAATTAAAATACTTCTCCATTTCTTCAAAATGACCAATATGGTTAAGTGAAGTTAATACATAGTGCGAATCTCTTAACCAGCAATATCTATAATCCCAGTTTCGGGTACTGCCGGGCGATTCTGGTAAACTAGTTGTACTGGCTGCTATAATTGCCCCCGTATCTTCATATTGATGGATTTTCAGCACTAGGGCCGATCGGATTACAAAAGGTTGGTAAAAACCAGCGATTGATGAATGTTTAATCCACAATCGCCAATAGGCGATGGTTTCACGCAAAAAATTTTCGGCGGTGCTTACTACCGGGGCCTCTAAATTTTGGCCATAAGTCATAATAAGGTATTTAGCCTCATTTAGTACAAATGCTTTCTCGTCAAAAATATAGGTAAGCGATACATTGGTGCTTAAACGGATGTTTTCATCGCAGCCTAGATAATCAATGTGATTACTGCCCCTGCTCGATTTCATTTTACCTTTACCATAATCGCAAACCGGCTCGCATTTGATGGTAATACGTGGGTTACCTTCCAAAGGTTCGATCTTTCTGATGAGCATTAACGGTTTAAAATAGCGATCGTATAGGTGAAATCGTGGTGCAAAATCGGTAATCCGGTATTTCCCGTCTTCGGCAGTGATCTCTGTTCTTAAAACATTGGTATTCTCGATGTAATATTGATTAGAACTGAACTCACCCTGAGGTAGAATTGAAAATTCACCACCTTTTTTCTTATCCAATAAACTGCCAAATACAAAAGGGCTATCAAAACGGGGCCAGCAAAGCCAAGATATATCAGTGTTTTTGTTTACATGTGCAATGAAAGCGCAATTTCCTATAATTCCTGTTTGATAAAGGTGCTGTTCGGCCATAGAATATAATTTTGTTTATTTACTAACAAGCCGATCGGAAAAATGTTAGGAAGAAATGTCAAAAAGAGATTGTGTAAATATTTTTCAATTTATTTTCTACCAAAACGTCATGCTGAATTCATTTCAGCATCTTCCTTGCACGATAGACCCTGAAATAAATTCAGGGTGACGTATGGATTAAACCTGTGAAATCTAAAAACAAAAAAGCCAGTTTAGATTACTCCAAACTGGCTTTATGAAAATTCGTATTTTTTCTAAATTACTGTTCCACTAGGCACAACAGCACCTTTTTTAATTACCACGATACCATCTTTAACGGCATAAAGCTCAAAGTCCCCATCTTCCAAATGATCGCCGCCATTAATTTTTACATCATTGCCAATGCGACAGTTTTTATCGATGATGGCATTATTAATAAAACAACGATCGCCGATCCCTATTAAAGAATTTCCTTTGCCCGTTTCATCCTGTATCTCTTCTAAGGTTTGGTACCTATCGCTGCCCATAATGTAAGCATTCGTAATAACCGTATCCTTTCCAATCCTTGATCTGATTCCCAAAACAGCATGTTCTACTTTGCTCGCCTGAATGATACAGCCTTCGGCAATAATTGTTTTATCCAAAGTGGTACCCGAAATTTTTGAAGGAGGCAGCATCCGTGCCCTGGTAAAAATAGCATGGTTACTATCGAACATATTAAATTTAGGAATTTCATCTGTTAGGCCTAAATTGGCTTCAAAGAAAGATGAAATATTTCCAATATCAGTCCAATAACCTTCATACTGGTAACTTAAAACCCTGCTCTGAGAAATTGCTCTTGGCAAAATCTCTTTGCCGAAATCTTTTTCCTCTTCATTCTCATTTAAAATATTGATCAGGTATTCGCGGTTGAAAACGTAAATACCCATCGAAGCTAAGAAATTACGTCCCTCACCCTGCATTTCTTCACCAGTGTCCGAAACCCAGTCTTCTAAACCCGTTTTAGGCTTTTCGATAAAAGAGGTGATCATGTTTTCCTCATCGGCCTTTAAAATACCAAAATCGGTTGCATCTTTTGCCGTTACCGGAATAGTGGCAATGGTAATTTCTGCATTGGCTTCGATATGTTTCTCGATCATATCTTTAAAATCCATCTGGTACAATTGATCTCCGGATAAAATTAAGATGTAATCGAATTCGTGCGAAACAATGTGATGCATACACTGACGAACGGCATCTGCTGTACCTTGGAACCAACCTGAGTTTTGTACAGTTTGTTCAGCAGCCAAAATATCAACAAAGGCCGTACTAAAATGGCTAAAGTGATAGGTGTTTTTAATGTGTTTGTTTAGGGATGCCGAATTAAACTGGGTTAACACAAACATTCGATGAATTCCAGAATTTAAGCAATTCGAAATCGGAATATCTACCAATCGGTATTTACCAGCAATTGGAACTGCCGGTTTAGAACGTGTTTGTGTTAGCGGCGATAATCTAGAGCCCTGGCCACCGCCAAGGATAACGCCTAAAACTTTGTCAGTCATCTTTAAGCTTATTTTAATATTTGGTATAATTCTATATAATTTAATGCTGCGTTATCCCACGAATGGTCTATTTTCATCATTGTTTTTCTTACTGCTTTAAAAGTCTTCTTATCGTTATATAACTCAACAGCACGGTTAATGGCATGGGTAACATCCCAAATACTCGTTTGATCATGGCAAATTCCAAAACCTCCGTCGCCAATATCAATTACAGTATCCTTCAATCCACCAATCCTGCGCACAATGGGAACAGTTCCGTACCTTAATGCATAAAGCTGATTTAAACCACAGGGCTCCACTCTCGATGGCATGATCAGAAAGTCTGCACCAGCATACATTTCGTGCGAAACCTGCTCATTATAACCAATATAGGCATTGTACTTACCAGTAAAAATGTCTTTTAATTGATTTAAACGGCCCTCTACCCAGTTATCGCCTGATCCTAAAACCAGGATATTGATATTGTCGCCATGCTGTTGTAAAGCTGTGTAAAAAATATCTGGCAATAAATCGGCACCTTTTTCATCAACCAATCTACCAATAAAAGTAAACAGGGGTTTAGATGGATCTAATTGAAAAACATCGCAGAGTGCTGTTTTGTTTGCCAGTTTACCAGCTTCAACTGTTTTTAAATTGTAACCTTTGCTCAGCATCGGGTCTGTTTCCGGATCCCAAACCTCGCTATCAATTCCGTTTAATATTCCTACCGATTTCCAACGCTCTTGTCTCAACAAACTTTCCAAGCCACGGGCATTGTTCATCATTTCGTCCAGGTAACTTGGCGAAACCGTTGTTACTTTCCATGCACATTTAATGGCCGATGCTAAAGGATTAATGGCATCTTCCCAGCCCAGTAAACCACCTTTCCATAAATCGAATGCGGGTATGTAATATAATTTATCCCACCCAAACTGACCTTGGTATTGTGCATTATGAATAGTTAAAACCGTCGGGACACTGCTAATTGCTTTATATTTTATGCAATTTGAAACCATAAACGGAATTAAACCGGTATGGTGATCGTGGCAATGAAGTACATCCGGACGATGCTCCCACTGTACAATCCAATCAAGCGTAGCAATCTGGAAAGCCACAAATCTTTCTGTATCATCGCTATAACCATATACATTTGGGCGGTCCGTTAAGCCCTGAATATGGATCACGTATAAATCAAAGCCCAATTTATTGGTTCTTTCTTTTAAAATGCGGTACTGAAAGTGGTGATTACCATAGTTTGCCCATGCATCGTAAGTTACTTCAAATTCGCTTTCGCGGATAAATTTGGTATCGTACGCAGGAACAACCACCTTGGCAATGTGGCCTAATTTATTTTGATATTTTGGTAAGGCCCCTACTACATCGGCTAAACCACCAACCTTTGCAACTGGGTAACACTCGGCGCTTATATGTATAATTTCCATCAAATATTTGGTGTAGATAACCTAAGTAAGTTACTAATTGTTTTGAGTTTTGCAAATAATGAAAATTATATTTTTAGTTGATTATTTTAAGGGAAAAATCGTCATCTCGACTGGAGCAAAGCGAAACGGAGAGATCCAATTTGTATAAATTTACTTTAGTTTTTCATTAGTAAGTGAATGTTCAGTTCTTTGTGGCGGACTGCAGACCTGCTTTACGTTATAAGTCCTCACTACGCTCCGGGCTTCCGCTTCATCCGATAGCTATCGGATCAGGCTTAAAAACAAAGTTGGTTCCAATCAACAGTTCAAATTCCATCAGCGGTAATCATCTTAAATCTGCGGGAGAATTCTGCCAATGGTTTCCCGCTGATTTCGCAGATATACGCAGCGCTTTTTGAAAGTGAATGGTTTAGTTCTTTGTGGCAGGCTACAGTCCTGCTTTCCGCTACAAGTCCTCACTTTGTTCCGGGCTTTCCGCTCCAATCAGGCTTAAAAACAAAGGACTGCTTCTACCAAATGTAAAAAAACCGCTTAAATCCATAAGCGGTTTTTAACAACAAAACAAATATATTTTTGGTTTAAAAATATCTAGTACTCTTCAGCGATAATTTCGTAAAAATCGCGGATTGGCTGAAACTGTGGGTGTAATGATACTACATCTCCAAAAACTAATAAAGCTGGGGCCGTTATTCTTTTATCTTCAACAATTTCAGCAATCGTATCAACAATACCCACTGCAATTTTTTCTTCTGGTGTAGAACCATTTTGAATTACCGCTACTGGCAAAAGGTTTTTATTTTCCCCCTGAAATATTGCAGCAATTTCTTTTACTTTTTCAATTCCGTTTAAAACAACTATAGTTGCTTTGGTTTTTGCTGCGATGTACAAATCTTCAGAAATTTCACCTTTTGAATTTGTTCCGGTTACTGCCCAAAAACTTTCACTCAAATCTTTATAAATCATCGGGATCTTTTGCAAACTTGGCGCACCGGTTGCACTCGAAATGCCCGGAATAATTTCGGTAGGAATACTGTAAGATTCTGCAGCATCTATTTCTTCGTACCCTTTTGCAAAGAAAAACGGATCGCCGCTTTTTAAACGTACCACGTGACCGTAGTTTAAAGCGTAATCAACAATCAATTTGTTTACCGCATCCTGAGAAAACGATTCATCATCTGAACGTTTGCCCACGTAAACTTTCGGAATACCATCTGGCGCATGACACAATAAAGCCTCGTTCACATTTGCATCATATAAAACAACATCAGCTGTTTTTAATGCCTTAACACCTTTTAAACTAAATAAATCCGGGTCGCCAGGACCTGCACCTATTAAAGTAATTCTTGGTTCAATGTTCGCTTTTTCTACTTTATTCAAAATCATAACAGATAATTTAAGCTTGTTATACGTTTGTTAATAATACAAATATATAAAGCCTATGGGAATTGTAGTAATTTATTTTAAAATAATTTTATTTAGCTTTTTAGCGGGTGTTGATTTAGGGGATTTTAGGGTTAATGAGGGACATATCTTCCTGAACGCGGTGGAGAATCTTTATTCTGACACATAGGATCTAATCAAAAAATCCTTCGACTCCGCTCTCCACAGGAGTCCTTTGGACAGGATGACCAACTGATTGGAGATTCTATGTGTGCTGTGCCTCGTGGCAAAACGAACATGGTCTTAGCGAGACGCTAAGACCAGTAGTGGTACAAATAATTCTTACTTTTTAAACCATTTAAACAAGGCTATAAAAACCAATACGGCCAAAATCGTTATTATTATATTTCCTATAGTATGGTCAAAGTGAAGTCCTCGTTTATAATCAATATTGAAGGAATAGATTACTTTAATGAAAATCAAAATAACCACTATGCTGACGAAAATTTTTAAGCTTAAAGATTTCATTTTATCTCAAAAAATCTAGTTTTACTTACAATCCAGCTCTTGAAAAACAAACTTGCCTGCTTCAAAATTAATGGGTTTCCCTTTAACAAAATAAGATCTACCAAGTGTGGTTTCTATTTGTCCTACCCCCATAATTAGTTTTCCATCTTTCTTTAAAAAAGCCAATGGATTGGTGTAAACTTTTACAGTATCTTCGCCAGTTTTAAAGCGGTAATCTACCAATAAGGTATCGCCATTAAATTTTCCGTTTATGGTACCATTATTATGCGGTTTATCGGCATAATTAACCAATAATGAACCAGTAACTTTACCTGAGGCCAGTATTTTCACATTCATGGCTGCACTGTCTTTCTCAAAACCTGCTGCATAACAGTTCTCATTAACCAAAGAATCGGTTTTAGTTTTAGCGCCAGTAGCTGTTTTATTATTTTGGGTACAGGCATAAGCAAATGGGATTGCAGCCAAAACAAGGTAAAGGATATTTCTTTTCATGGTAACTGTGATTTATTGTCTTCTAATCAATATATAAATACGATGACTATTTTCCATCATTTCCATAATGGAAATTTACATCAGTATACTATTTTCTGGTGTTAGCACAGGAGGCAGGTCAGTTTCATCAAGCATATCCCTCATGTCGATTTCTATTGTCCGCGAGATATTGGTAATGGGTACATCATTGGCGCTTCCCTCAAAAGGATTTGTAGAACTTTCGCCAACAATATCCAAAGAGTTAAAAACCCAGGTGAGTAAAATCGCAAACGGAACGTTTAACCAAATGGAATAACCCTCAATCAAAGTACCATTGCCTAATTTGTTAAATTCATTTAAAAGACCATAGGGCACCAAAAACACAAACAGGTTTAACATAATGGTGGCTATCGATGAAAAATGGCGCGGATATGGAAAGTTTTTAATTCTTTCGGCTTTACCCTGGTTATCGTAAAAACTGGTAACTGAGTTTTGCAAGGATTGTAATTGTAAATCGGATAAGTTTCCGGCAGATGCCAATTTATTAATGTGGCTCGATTGCAAAGCCATTAATTGGGTGGCCTTATTCTTCTTGCTTAAAATGTACTTCAATTCATCTGCTGAAAGATATTTTGATAGTGTATCCTCTAACTTATCAGTTTTTTCGGAAACATGGTACAATCTGGCGTACTCAATATTGCGGGGGTCGTTCGCGTTTTCCCATGCCCTTGGCTCTCTTAACTGAAACCGAAGGGCGGTTAACCAGGCAAAATGACGGTAAAAAATGATCTGAACATCTGTTGTTTTATCCTGAGCTGCTAGATAATCGCGTACCATTACCCCAAAGGCACGGCTCGCATTTATAATTCCGCCATAAATCTGCCTGGCTTCCCAAAGCCGCGAATAACTGGCATTGTTTTTAAAACTAATAATAAAGGAAACAGCGGTACCTAAAAGTGCTACCGGAACCCATGAAATGGAGAGAAAGGTGAACTTACAAAAATGATAAAGTACAGTAGGGATAATGGCAAGAACGGTTAAACGGTAAATATCCCGTCGGGTCCATACAATAAATTCAAAAAAGGTATATTTCTTTCCAGCGTGCATAGTTTTTGGTTTATTCGGAAAATTATCTGAGGGACTTAAACTAAGATATAAAAAATTTAAAGCGTCTATATTTAAAATGTTTAAAAAATCGTCAAACGAAAAACGGGGCTAACCTATTTGGCGCCCCGCTGAAATTGCTTTCACTTTAGATTAAAAACTAAAGTCTTCATTATTATATTTGGTTGTGGTTCTCTACTGTAAGATTTTCAGGATTGTATGATTTCCGGATCAATAAGCTGAAATAAAGATCTCATCGTTTCACAATTTTCATCATCCATTTTCCACCATTAAGGAATTAAGAAGATTAAGATTTTATCTATATTCCTTGAAGCTTTCACTATTGGTCATTGATCAATTTCCATTATCCATTTTACAATTTATTCTACTGCTGCCCTGAACATTAAGGCGCCAACGGTTAAATTTGTACGTGTATCGACCAAAATTGCTGAACCGTTTGCCCGGTTATCATCATATAAATCAAATGCCAAAGCATCAGCTGTTTTAATAATCACACGGCCAATATCGTTCAATTTAAATTCGTCAGCAGCATGTTTTTCAAGTGTATTGATATCAACCTTATGCAGAATCTCGCTGATTTTACAACGGGTGATTTTACTGTTGTGCTGAATATTGTACATGATAGAAGTATCTAATGCACGGCCATCCATCCAGCAAAGATCCGCTTCAATCAGCTTCGATTCCTGTGGTAATGCCGAAGCATTTACAATGGTATCGCCACGGCTAATATCTACATCATCTTTCAAGTGAATAATCACCGACTGGCCAGCGTGAGCTGCATCTGGTGTCTGATCAAAAAATTCAATTTTTTCAACTGTAGAACTCGCACCACTAGGCAATACGGTAACTTTATCATTTAAGTTAAAGGTACCACTTAATACCCTACCTGCATAACCGCGGTAATCGTGCAATGCTTCTGTTTGTGGACGTATTACCCACTGCACCGGCATACGGGCCAATTGCGATTTATCTAAATTGTCGGTATCTACCTTCTCTAAGAAATGTAACAAACTCTCTCCTTCATACCAATCCATGTTACCTGAATTTTGCACGATGTTATCGCCTTTTAAGGCACTAACCGGAATATAGGTTACATCGGCAAGCTTTAATTGCTGAGCCAAAACTTTGTATTTTTCTATAATTGCGCTATAAACGGTTTCGCTATAGTCAACCATATCCATTTTGTTGATACAAACCACTACATGTTTAATGCCCAATAAGGAAACTATATAGGAGTGACGGATGGTCTGTTCTACCACGCCGTTACGGGCGTCGATTAAGATAATGGCGAGGTTGGCTGTAGAAGCACCTGTAACCATATTTCTTGTATATTGAATGTGGCCAGGTGTGTCGGCAATAATAAATTTACGTTTTTCGGTCTGAAAGTATTTATAAGCTACATCAATGGTAATACCTTGCTCGCGCTCTGCCCTTAAACCATCGGTTAAAATGGCTAAATCTATTGTTCCGTCATCATTTTTGCGGTTAGAGCTCTGTAAAGCTTCTAATTGATCAGCTAAAATAGAATCTGTATCGTATAACAAACGGCCGATTAAGGTGCTTTTACCATCATCTACACTGCCTGCTGTGAAAAATTTTAATATGTTCATTTTATTGTAGTATTAAGACATTAGTATTAAGTAATTGGTATCAAGTATCAAGACGGTTATTAATCTTGCTACTCGATACTTTTAATCTTAATACTCCTTTAAAAATATCCCCCCTTTTTTCTGTCTTCCATTGCGGCTTCAGAAACTTTATCATCCATACGGGCACCACGCTCTGAAATTTTCGAAGCGCTGATTTCAGAAATAATATCATCAATCAAAGTCGCATCCGATTCTACCGCAGCAGTACATGACATATCGCCCACAGTACGGAAACGCACCTGTTTGCGTTCTACCACATCTTCATCATCCATATTTAAAAAAGGTGATGCAGCCATCAGCTGACCATTTCTGGTGATACAATCACGTTCGTGCGAGAAATAAATACTTGGAAGATCTATTTTCTCTCTGCGGATATAATTCCAAACATCTAATTCTGTCCAGTTACTGATCGGGAATACACGGATATTTTCTCCTTTATGGATTTTACCGTTGTAAATGTTCCAAAGTTCAGGACGTTGGCGTTTTGGATCCCATTGGCCAAATTCATCACGAACAGAGAAAATACGTTCTTTAGCCCTTGCTTTTTCTTCATCTCTACGCGCTCCGCCGATGCAGGCATCAAACTGGTATTTTGCAATGGTATCGAGTAAGGTTACGGTTTGCAAAGCATTTCTACTGGCATTTTTGCCTGTTTGCTCTACAACTTTACCTTGATCTATTGATTCTTGTACTGATCCAATGATTAATTTCTCGCCAATCCGCTCTACCATCTGGTCGCGGTAAGTGATGGTTTCTTCAAAATTATGGCCTGTATCAATATGTACCAAAGGAAAAGGAAATTTCCCCGGACGGAAAGCTTTTTCTGCCAAACGAACTAAAGTAATTGAATCTTTTCCACCCGAAAATAACAAGGCTGGTTTTTCAAACTGACCTGCTACTTCACGTAAAATGTGAATGGCTTCGGCCTCTAGTTCATCTAAATAATCAAAATTATATGTACTCATTTCAATTGTTGGAATGTTTAAATGTTGAATGATTGAATGTTAAATTGCTCAATTATTCAACTTGTTATATTTGTTGTTGTCGTTGTTGTTAAAAATGTTTGGAAGGTTTGAGTGTTGGGATATTCCAACGTTTCATCCAATAAGGAATATAAACCTTCTACCTTTTAGCCTTCAGCCTTATACCTTAAGTAGCATGCAAGCCGCATTCTTTTTTACTCTGGTCTTCCCACCACCATCTACCGGCCCTAAAATCTTCGCCTGGCTGTACTGCTCTTGTACATGGGGCGCAACCAATACTCGGAAAACCTTTATCATGCAAGGTATTGTAAACAATATTATTTTCTTTAATGTAGGTTTTCACATCATCTAAAGTCCAATCGAAAATAGGGTGGAATTTAACCAATTGATTGCCTTCGTCCCATTCTAAATCGTGCATATCTTCACGGTTGGCACTTTGATCGGCTCTGATTCCTGTTATCCAGATTTCATTACCTTTTAATGCTCTTTTTAAAGGTTCGATTTTACGGATATAACAGCACTCTTTCCTATTCTCTACCGACTCGTAGAAGCTGCTCGGGCCTTTTGTATTCACCATATCCTGCAACAGCTCATTTTGCGGATAATAGGCATGAATGGGTTTATTATAAATTTCTAAGGTGCGGTTCCAAACGTAATAGGTTTCTGGAAACAGACGTCCGGTTTCTAAAGTAAAAACCTTGATCGGAATATTATTTGAAAAAATTAAATGTGTAATCGCCTGATCTTCCCAGCCAAAACTGGTCGAAAATATAATATGGCCGGCATATTTATCTGCTAAAAATTTCAGTTTATCAATTGTACTTAAACCTGCCAGTGCTGCTTTTATCTCCTCTAGGTTCTCCATCACTATATTAATTTTAAAATAAACATAATTACACTGCGCAAACTTACAATCATTACAATAATCCCCACGGCAACCATAATGGTTTTCGCAGAAATTTTATTCGATACTTTTGCAGCTATTGGTGATGCAATTGCACTACCGATAATTAAACCTACAACGGCTTCCCAGTGTTTGCCACCTAACATGGTAAAAAATGTAAGGGAACTTAAGGTGGCTATAAAAAAGCGGCTGATTTTTACGGTACCTAAAGAAAATAATGGGTGACGCCCGCCTGCAATTAAGCTCGATAACACGATCGAGCCCCAGCCACCACCAAAGGCTGCATCGATAAAACCACCAACAAAGCCCAATAAACCAATTTTTTTAATTTTTTGATCGGCTTTTTTTCTTTTCACATTGAAAGCTTTCATTAAAATGATTCCGCCTAAAAACAAGGTGTAAACCGCCACAATAGGCTTCACATAAGCACTATAATGTTCTAACGAAGAAAGGATATAGGCACCTAAAACAGCACCGATTATAGCAGGAAGGATTAAAATTTTGAATAATTTCCAGTTTACGTTACCCATACGGTAATGCATCCAACCTGCAATTCCGTTGCTCATTACCTCAGAAATATGAATGGCCATACTTGCCGATGCAGGAGGTAAACCCATCGCTAATGAGAACGATGCAGTAGTAACACCATACGACATGCCAATTGCTCCGTCAATTAATGCGAATAAAAACCCGGCACCTAAAAACCAATAGAATAAAGGATCAATATTGATCAGGAAAGCCTGAAATTCTGGCTCGGTATTCCACAAAGAAAACCCGATAGCACCAATTAGTAAAACTGAGGCGGCCCAGATTAACCATTTAATATTTTGCTCGGCAAAACTTTTTTTAGGGTTAATTAAACTTTGGGTAACCTTATTCAATTTTTTAACCTTTGCCGAAAAATCGCCATTTAAAGTCTGACGCAAAGCACTCATATTCTGTAGCGTTTCATCAAGTTCGGCAGGCAAACCTTCGTTTAAAATCTGCTTTAAACGTTTGGCAATAGTTGGCGATTTGCCGTTTGTAGAAATGGCAATCTTTAAATCACCTTTTTGAACAATTGATCCCAAGTAGAAATCGCAAAGTTCTGGCTTATCAGCCACGTTGATCAACAGGCCACGCTCATGCGTCACCTTTCTGATCTCTTCATTTAAAATATTGTTATTGGTTGCCGCGAAAACAATATCAATGTCATTCAGATCATCTACATCAAAACTTTTCTGTTTAACTTTTATCAGCGGATAATTTGCGATAAGCGCATAAACTTCTGGCGATACTAGCTCTGCAACAATCGTAATGGTAGCACTATGGCTATTATTCACGATCGCCGTTAATTTCTCGAGCCCAATATTTCCTGCACCAATTAATAATGTACGCAGCTTGTTCAGCTTTACAAAAACTGGAAAGAGCTGGTTACCTTTTTCTTCTTCAGAAAAAGATGCTGCATTATCAGGTTGGTTAGGCAATACTTGCATATTGTTTAATTAATTTCTTAAATGATGGATGTAATGATACAACTTCTCCAAAAATTAATAAAGCAGGTGCTTTAATATTTTCTTGCTGTACTAAACTTTCTATAGTTTCAACCACGCCAACAACTAATCTTTCATCTTCTGCAGATCCGTTCTGAACCACTGCGGTTGGTAAATGGTGTTTACCTGCAGCTTTAAAAATCTCTACAATTTTAGGTAATTTTTTAAGCCCCATAAGTACGACAACAGTTGCATTAGAATTTGCAGCCTGGTAAATATCAGCCGAAACTTCTCCCGAAGTGGTTGTTCCGGTAATTACCCAAAAGCTTTCGCTCATACCACGGTGTGTAACCGGAATCTGCTGCAAGCCTGGTACACCAATAGAACTCGAAATACCAGGGATAACACTCACCGGAATGCTGTATGAAGCTGCATAATCCAATTCTTCGTAACCTCTGCCAAAAACAAATGGATCACCACCTTTCAAACGCACTACATGACCATAATTTAAAGCGTAATCAATCATTAATTTATTAATGGTATCCTGAGGATAAGAATGCTCACCTGAACGTTTTCCTACATAAACTTTAATGGCTTCTGCCGGAGCATGCTCCAATAAAGCTTCGTTAGTTAAGGCATCGTACAAAACCACATCTGCAGTTTGCAACGCTTTAACCCCTTTCAATGTCAATAAATCAGGATCTCCAGGACCTGCACCTAAAAGGGTTATCCTTGATTCCACGTTTAATCTCTGCTCTCCCATGTTATGCGTTTACTAAGCTCCTTTTCGCTTTAATCTGATTTAAAAATTGTTTTGCTTCTTCGAAATATTTCTGAGCAAACTCAGCTGTTGGTTCATTTTTATTGATCTGTAACACCAGGTCAGAGAAATTGGTCGATAAATTAAATTCTCCAGTTTCTACATAATGGTTATCAAATTCGCGGATTACACCTACCTGTGTGCTGCTGTTTACGCCTTTATCTAACAGTAAAGATTTTGCAGCGCTTACGAAAGTGCTGTAAGTGTGATAAATGGCATCGGCATAAGCACCTTTATCCAGGTTTTGCTTTGCCCAATCAAATTTTTCATCAGCTTCTAACAATAAAGTAGCAACTAAATCGATCACTACGCCGGCACACTCACCTACACCAATTGCTGTCACAAACTCTTCTACATGTCCCCAATCTACAAATTCTTCTGTTTTAAGGTTAGTTAAATCAGCCAGCGGTTTTAACAACTGATAGAAATGATCTTTACCTTTTCTATCATAATATTGATGGAAGTTCTCATCCTCCAGGTTATTGGCTTTAAAATCATTCAAGATGAAATGTAAAACACTTGTTGCACGTTTAGAAGGTACTTTAATTACACGTTCTGCTACTCTACCCACACCATTACCTACAGTACCACCGCCCAACATCACTTGAACTGCCGGAACAACTTTTCCTTCAGCTTTTACCGAACTTCCATGGAAACCAATCTCAGCCAAACCATGCTGACCGCAAGAGTTCATACATCCACTGATTTTGATCTTGATGTTTTTCTCATAGATAAACTCAGGGAAATCGGTATAAATTACCTCTTCCAAAACTTCGGCCAAGGTCATTGAGTTCGAAATACCCAGATTACAGGTATCGGTACCAGGACAAGTGGTAATATCAGCCAAACTATCAAAACCTGCTGTAGTAAAACCAATTTTATTTAAAGCCGCATATAAGGAAGGTAATGCTTCTTTGCGGACAAACTTTAACAACAAGCCCTGGTTTTGGGTAATCCTGATTTCATCAGCCACATACAACCTGATGGCATCAACAAAAGCCCTTGCTTTATCAGTTTTGATATCCCCTACCTGAACTTTTACATAAACGCCATAAAATCCGGCTTGTTTTTGCTCAATTACGTTAGTGGCTAACCAATGTTTGTAATGGGCTTCGTTTAATATTTCTACCGCAGGGTATTCTTGCGCTAATGGCAAAGTTGGCTGGGGTACAGTATTAATATCTATTTTAAACGTTTTTACTTTGTTGGCAATACGCTCTTCGGCAACCAAACGTAAAACTTCTTCTAAACCTAATTTTTGAACCAGGTATTTTAAACGTGCTTTATTACGGTTGGTACGTTCGCCATAACGGTCGAACACACGAAGAACAGATTCTGTAAAAGGAATCAATTGATCTTCAGGCAAAAATTCGTGTACTGCATTGGCCAAAAATGGTTGTGCTCCTAAACCACCTGCAAACAAAACTTTAAATCCACGTTCGCCATTTTCGTTAATTTTAGGAATAAAGCCTAAATCGTGAATGTAGCTAAACGCAGTATCTCTATCGCTCGAAGAAAATGAAATTTTAATCTTTCTTCCCATTTCCTGACAGATCGGGTTACGCAAAAAGTAAGCAAATACCGCCTGCGCATAAGGCGAAACATCAAAAGGTTCTTCAGCATCGATTCCAGCATTTGGAGAAGCCGTTACGTTACGTACCGTATTTCCACAAGCCTCGCGGAGCGTAATATCATCCTGTTCTAATTTAGCCCAAAGTTCTGGAGTACGGTCTAAACTCACATAGTGAATCTGAATATCCTGACGGGTAGTTAAGTGTAAATTTCCACTTCCATACTCATCAGCAATATCTGCAATACGTAACAACTGTTTAAAAGTTACCTTACCAAAAGGCAATTTAATACGCACCATTTGTACGCCAGGTTGTCTTTGACCGTAAACACCGCGTGCTAAACGGAGGCTTCTAAACTTTTCGTCGTGGATGGTTCCATCTCTAAAAGCTTTAATCTTATTCTCTAAATCGATAATGTCCTGCTCGACAATCGGATTTTCGAGTTCTGTTCTGAAACTTTGCATATGTGTTGTTAGCTTTATTCAAAAAATGCTTCCCTATTACCGAGAAGCATTCCATATTTTATACTTAAAATTATCTGTAGGCTCCTATTACTGCGTTTTACAACAACACATTATTTGCATAGCGATTAATTTGTTAGGTATAAAATTGAAATTCATATGCCAAATATATAAAGTATATAGGAATAGTCGTAATTTATTATGAAAAAATTTACATAAATAAAACGTCATTTCGACTGGAGCGTAGCGAAATGGAGAAATCTATAACTTAAATTCTTTAATTATTAGCTTAAAACTGCTAACTGCCAACTGATTTGGGCCGATACTTAATCGGTACTGAACCCTTACAATCCCTAACGCGGAAACAAGACCTCGCAGGTTTCGAAAACCTGCGAGGTCTGGACTCCCGATCGTGCTACTATCGCTGTTAAATAAACCCGATTGCAGTGGTAGCTGCCGGCTTCACGCTGGCACTACAACGGAAAGCGGGACTGAAAACCCCTATGAAAAACCGAACTTTCATTTCCAAAAAAAATCCCAAACTCAATGAATGAATTTGGGATTAATATTTTAAAACTTGCGAGGTTTAAGACATGTCCTAATAGATGCCGAAACAAGGTCAGCATGACGGATTGGGCTTCGTGAAAATGAATATTATAAATTAACGATACCGATTTTCAGATTATCCTCTCTACCGATTACGTCAGCAATACTGGTTTCGGTTAAAACCTTAAGGGTAGCATCTCTAACATCGATAAAGGCACTTCTGATTCCGCATGTTTTCTCATCTACACATTCGTCACATTTGTGATAAAAGTTTAAACTTGCACAGGGAACCATGGCAATAGGCCCATCCGTTACACGCATTACATGTACCAATAAAATCTCCTCAGGTTTTTTGTTTAGGCTATAACCACCGCCTGCACCTTTTTTACTGTATAAAAAGCCAGCGTTGCGCAGATCGAGCAGAATTTGCTCCAGGAATTTTTTCGGGATATGCTCCTCCTCTGCAATTTTCGAAATCTGCATTGGTGGTTTATCTAAATTTTTACCAAGCGCAACAAGCGCTTTAATGGCATACTTTGTTTTTTTGGACAGCATATTCGCACAAAGCTAATAAAAGAAAGTAAATTATAAAATACGCAACAGGAAGTTGATTTTAATTCAACATACTATGATATTTATAAATATAAGGCATAATAACGATAATGCTTTAATCAAACCAGCGTAAAAATAACCAGTAACCGTAACAGTAGCTAATTACCAGCGTTTAAATTCTGTTTTTACCCCATATTCTGATTTACAGATTTTAACAATGAAAAGAAAACTCAATCTATTGCCGCTCATCATAGTTGCAATCATATTTTTTGCCCTTAATGCTTATGTTTTGTCTGGCCTGGGTACCATTAATCAGTCTACCTGGCTTAGTCCTATTTTCTGGGTTTTTATTGTGGGGCTAACTTTTGCTTTGCTATATGCCATACAGCAAATGCGGATTCAGGGCATGAACAGGTTTTTCCAGATCATCAGTCATGCTTTTCTGATTATCTTTGTCGCAGAACTCGTGTTCGCTTTTTTCCTCCTGCTCGGTGATGTTTACCGCTTGCTGTTAGGTTTGTCGACCAATTTCCAACCCGAAGGTTTTCACATTTTGGGCCGTAGTAATTACTGGGTCGATTTTGCATTTGTAATGTTCTGTTTAACCATCGCCTTATTCGCTTATGGCATTACGCAAGGGAAATATGCTTACCGCGTAATTAAACACACTTTATATTTTGATGATCTGCCTGCCAGTTTTGATGGTTTTACCCTAACACAGATCTCGGATGTACATGCCGGAAGTTTTACGAACCCTAAAGCGGTACAAAAAGGCATTGATATGATTAATGCCCAAAAGAACGATCTGTTTGTTTTTACCGGAGATTTGGTGAATAATGCTTCTTCTGAGATTGTGCCCTATATTGGACATTTTTCGCAGATTAAAGCCCCTTTCGGACAATTTTCTGTTCTGGGTAACCATGATTATGGCGATTATATTAAATGGCCTACGGAAGCAGATAAAATACAGAATCTGAATCAGTTAAAAGCTTACCATCAAGAACTTGGTTTTAAACTTTTATTGGATGAACATGTAGAATTGCATAAAAACGGCGATAAAATTATACTCGCCGGAATAGAAAATTGGGGGATTGGTTTTGGAGAACGTGGAGACTTAAACAAAGCGCTTCAGAATACTTCAGTTAACGATTTTAAAATCCTGTTATCGCACGATCCTTCGCATTGGGATGCGCAGGTAAAAAATTATCCTTCAAAAATCCAACTTTCATTGGCTGGTCATACACACGGTATGCAGTTTGGCATCGAAGCATTTGGGATTAAGTGGAGTCCGGTAAAATACCGTTATAAACATTGGGCGGGCATTAAAACCGAAAACGGAAGATACCTGAACGTAAACAGAGGCTTTGGCTTTCTGGGCTTTTCGGGCCGGATTGGGATCTGGCCGGAAATTACGGTGATAGAATTGAAGAAGAAGTAAGGAAATCGCCATTACTAATAATTTCCTTAAAAAGGTCGTCATTTCGAGCGAAGTGCAACGAAGCCGAGAAATCTATTAAGATAGATCTCTCCATTCCGCTACGCTCCAGTCGAGATGACGACCGATAAATTTAGCTTAGTAATTAAGCGTATAAGTTAAATTATACGTACGGCCGCGGCCTGCATAATAAAAGGTTTCTGGTTTTGCCAAAGCTTGATACAACAATACCGAACGTTGGCTCCAAATGGTTTGGTAATTTTTGTTCAACAGGTTTTGTACACCAAATGATAAACTTCCGGTAAATAATTTCACCGAACCCAATAAATCAACAGTGGTGAAGCCTTTTAATTCATTTTGCACCACCACATTTCCGACTGCAGCATAACCTTTCGAATCAAATGAGTGGAAAGCCTGTGCCTTTATTCCAAAAACTTTTCCGTTATACCCCAGATAACCCGCAATTTTTGATGGACTTGCAACAGTTACATCCTGTAATGACCAGGTACCATCAGCATTTTGTTTCTGTGTTTTAATGTACAAACCATTTACACCAGCTTCGAAACCATTTTTCAGATTTAATGATAGTGAACCTTCAACTCCTAAATTCCTTACATTTTCATCGAAAACTTCGATATTAAATGTGCTATTGGTTTTTACATTTTTATCAGATAAGGCATAAAAACCAGCTACCTGCGCATTAAAAACACCCGTGCGGTAACGGTAACCTGCTTCGTACTGTTCTGTCTTGATACCGGTTAAAGGAGAACTTCCAACATTGATCGAACTACCTAAATTATAGTTGGTACCTACCAAGGTGTAACTGCCCTGTCCGTAATATTTTGCCGGATCTGCCAAGTTAAAGCCTTGCGAGAAATTAAGCCATGCTTGTTGAGCTGCATTAATTTTAAATACCAAACCACCGTTTAGCAAGTTTACATCGTAATGGTTTTCACCACCAGCAATAGCCGTAGCTGTTCTGCCTACACCATAAGCTAAAGGTACAGAAGCAGTGGTGCCTACAAAATCGCCAACTTTAACAAACATACGTTGCTGACGCACACCTCCCGACAGGCTTAAAAAATCGGTTACTTTAACCTGTGCCTGTAAAAAGCCTGATAAACCATTTACCCTGAAATTAGGATAGCGGGCAATAGTGGCTATTGTGCTATTGTTTAAACCACCAGATGCAAAGGCTTTTGTCCTATCGAACAGGGCTTGCTGTGCGTTAAAGTTTTCGTTATCTGCATCAATACCATAAGTAAGGTTCAATCTGTTCCAGTCTTTGTTTAATACCAGTTTTAAAGCACTGTAATTTGTATTTTGGATGGATGAACCACTGTAAAGTCTTTGTGGTATTGCCGCTTGCCCTGGGAATGGGTGAAAGCTAAATTGTTCGTTTCTTGCTGCCGCCTGTACATAAAGTGTTTGCCCGCCCAAAATATCGCTAGCCTGATAATTGACATTGATATTGGCCCTGCTTGTTTTTGGATCAACATCTGATGAGTATCCATTTCTCATTTCTAAAAGTGCAGGATTTGATAATAATCCACCATAATTTGCGCCTAAGAAAAGGTCTTTATCGCCACGGTAACCCGAATTGTAATATTGAGCATTCACGGATAGTTTTTGATACTCAGTCAATTTAAATTCAGTACTTCCGAAAAAATCGAACGATTGGTTATACTGTAAATCGGTTTGTGTAATATCGGTAAAAATCTGTTTTCCATCTGCACCATAAGCTGCATTGTTTTTTTGGAAAGCCATACCAATGCGTCCGTTCCAATCTTTGCTCCCACCAGAAATAGCCTGTGCTACACGTACATCATGATCACTTTTTTCTTTTAAACCACTACGTACACCAACTTGCGTAGTAAAACTTGGTTGACTGTCCTGTCCTTTTTTAGTAATGATGTTGATAATACCACCTGTTGCACCACCGCCATAAACTGCACTTGCTCCAGATAAAACCTCGATACGCTCGATGTTGAAAGGATCTATCGATTCGAACTGACGGCTTACACCACGTGTACTGTTTAACGATACACCATCAATCATCACCAATGCATCTCTGCCACGCTGGTTCTGTCCGTAATTGGTACGTCCTTCCGGCCCGGCATCCAAACTCGGGATCAATTGTGCTAAGGTTTGTTTAAGTGGTATTCCTGCCCTTGCCTGTTCCTGAATTTTCGCACCGTCTACTACCCAAACGGTACCCGGTATCTCGCTAATTTTGGTCGGTTTACGCGATGAAACCACCACAACTTCTTGCATATTCGACGTTGGACTTAAATAAAGGGTCAGATTAACGGTCTGATCTTTAGCCAAGCTCACTTTTTGCAGTATGGTCGTATAGCCTACATAACTTACCTGCAATTTGTAAGCACCTTCGGTTAATTTCAATTCAAAGCTACCATCGGCAGCTGTTGTAGCCGAAGCATTTTTGCCTTCAACTTTAATATTTGCCCCCGCAAGCGGCGCGGTTTCTCCAATTACCTTCCCGGTAACAGTTTGTGCTCTACCAGTTAAGATAAATCCACAGATCAAGATCGCTATTAAGTATAGATTTTTCATTTTTAATTATTTGGTTTCATTAATGGTATGACTTTTTTTTTGCGCAAAGCAATCATTTATTTAGATTAAATCCAAATAAATATTTTATTTTTTTATTCAACGTTATACTAAAACGGTTAAGTATTAGCAATTAAACAACTTACTAACAATGTGTTAAAAATATTTTAATTATTATTTTTAATCAATCTAAATAAAAATATACCTTAGCAACTAGAATTACTGTTGAAACCGCTCACCTATTTGAACCGCTCAAAACCAAATGTTATTTGAAAAATATAGCGTGTTATGCCCCTGTAATTTTATTGCCTTTTAAACCCTAATCCTTTGAAAAATTGAAAAACTAATGTTCACATCAGACCTCGAAAAACATGAACTTATTGATTTCCTTACGGAAAGTCCGACCAAGGAAATCTTTCACCACGAAAATGAAGCAGAGTACCTGCATGCAGTAGGAAAAGTTACCCAGGCGGTAAAAAAATTCCTCAACAACAATCAACAGCCTTTTAGTGGTGTATCGCCGTCGGAATTAAGACCGCTGTTTGATTCGATTGAATTTGAAAAAACGCACGACAATTACGATGCTTTGCTTAAAGAAGTTGAACAGCTTTACACCAGCCATGCGGTTGCCTTTCACCATCCTGCCTATATTGCACACTTAAACTGCCCTATCGTGATTCCAGCGGTAGCTGCCGAGGTCATGATTTCGGCCATCAATTCTTCAATCGATACCTGGGACCAAAGTGCCGGGGGTACATTAATTGAACAAAAGCTGATCGAATGGACTTGCGACCAGATTGGTTACAGCAAAAAAGCAGACGGTATTTTTACCAGCGGTGGCACCCAGAGCAATTTAATGGGGCTGTTATTGGCCCGCGATTATTATTCCATCACGGCACTAAACCACAACATTAAAGTAGAGGGATTGCCCCGGGAAGCGGCTCGTTTCAGGATTTTTGTTTCCGAAAAAGCGCACTTCAGTATTCAGAAAAATGCTTCCCTTTTAGGTTTGGGCGAAAAATCGGTAATCAAGATCAAAACGGACCGCAGCTTTAGAATGAATACCGTTTTACTGGAAGATGCCATTAAGCGGGAAATTAATCAGGGCAACATTCCTATTGCCATTGTAGGTACAGCGGGAACTACCGATTTCGGAAATGTTGATCCACTGAAAGAACTTGCTTCTATCAGCAAAAAATACAACACCTGGTTCCACATCGATGCCGCTTATGGTTGTGGCCTACTGCTAACGGATAAATACCGCAGTTTGTTGAACGGTATCGAAATGGCCCACTCGGTTACGGTCGATTACCATAAATCTTTCTTCCAGCCGGTAAGCAGCAGCGGTTTCCTCGTACGCGACAAAAACTTTTTCAACCTGATTACGCACCATGCCGATTATTTAAATCCAAAAGATCATGATGAGGATGGCTTACCCAATCAGGTAAACAAATCAATACAAACCACCCGACGCTTTGATGCTTTAAAGCTATGGTTTACACTACGGATGATGGGTAGGAACAAATTGGGTGGTTATTTTGATACCATTATCGAAACCGCAGCCAAAATTGCCGATCTCTTGCACGCAGACAATGATTTTGAGCTGATGAACGAATCAGACATCAGCGCCCTGGTGTTCCGTTATCGTCCAAAAAATGTGCAGCTAGATGTCTGTGCCATGAACCAGTACATCAAAAAAGCCATGTTTAATCAAGGGAAGGCTTTAGTTGCCGGCACCAAGATTAACCATCAATTCTACCTCAAATTTACACTACTAAACCCGCTTACTACCATCAGCGATATTGAAAACATTATTAAAATCATTAAAAAACATGGAAACGAATACGTTAGACTCAATCAGGCTTCAGCAGATTTCAGAAGAAACTAATTTTAATGCACTTTTAAACAGTTATTGCAGAGAATTCAACAACTGGAGCCGTTATCTAGGTATACCTAAATATGATGAGGCTTTAGCCAATTATTTGGTTGACACTACCGATCGCCTGCGTATCCGGTTCGATTTTACGGACATTGGTTTCGAAGTATATGCACCTTTAAAATTTTATGCTGATAGTGGCAGGCATGTGTTTAATTTCCCTATAATCGAACGTAATGTTGCTACAGATGCAATCAGTCCGATTAACATTTACAGGTTTATGGAACTGGCCATCCAGTTCAGTGCTGAAGAATTTCCGAATGTTGATGCCAACCTGGTAAAACAACGTTTAGCCAACAGTGTAGAAAATCTTGAAGCATTTTTATCGTTCTTCAAACAGAATGGCAGGCCTGCAAATTTTGTTAAAATGAATTTTATTGAGGCTGAGCAATCCTTGTTTTTAGGTCACAATGCACATCCTCTTCCTAAAGGGAGATCTGGCTTTAACGGTAAAGAAGAGCTTTTTAAATATTCACCAGAAACACAGGGTCGTTTCCAGCTGGCCTATTTCCTAATTTCTGCCGAAAATATTGTGGAGAAAAATGCGGAAGGTTTTGACATGACCGATCTTTTCAGAATTGAATTGTTAGATAGTAACCATGCTGAAATCATTCATTTAATCGATCAACACCCTGGCCATAAGGTGGTACCCATGCACCCATGGGAGGCCGAATACCTGCTTACCCTCCCTAGCGTAAAAGCGATGCAGGAAGAAAAGCTCTTATTTTATCTCGGGCATTTTGGAGAATTATATACACCAACATCTTCGGTAAGGACAGTTTACCATGCATCGAGCGATTGGATGCTTAAATTTTCGTTACACGTAAAAATAACCAACTCGCAAAGGGTAAACCTAGTTAGAGAGCTTCACCGTGGCTATGATGTAAGTAAACTTCTAAAAACCGAATACGGCAAAGCGGCCAAAGCTGAATTCCCTGAAATTGAATTCATTACCGACCCTGCATTTATCACCGTAAATTATAAAGGCGAAACCATTGATGGTTTCAACATCAGTATCAGGCACAATCCTTTTAAGGGAGAAGGGGCCGAAAAAAATGTAACCTTGTTAGCCGCACTTTGTCAGGATGCTTTGTTAGGCCAAAAACCAAGAATTGTAAACATCATTGAAGAAGCAGCGATCAGCAAAAACAAAACGGTTGCGCACACTGCTGTTAACTGGTTTAAACAATACCTGCACCTTTGTGTTGCACCGATTGTTGGGCTTTACAATAATTTTGGGATGGCTTTTGAGTTCCACCAGCAAAATGTGATGGTAGAACTGGATAATGATTATTATCCCGCAAAACTTTATTTTAGGGATAATCAGGGCTTTTTCTTTAGTGATGCCAAAGCCGAGATATTAGAAAAGGTATTGCCTGGCATTGCTGCAGAAAGTGGTTCGATTGTACCGAACAAATACATTATCCCTAAACTCACCTATTACTTACTCATCAATAACATATTAGGTGTTTTAAATGCCATCGCCAGCAACAATTTGGCCGACGAAAAAACCTTGATCGATCTCGTTTACCTGGAGTTTAAACAGTTCGAAAACAGCGATACAACAGGCCTGGTAGATTACATTATTAACCGCCGCAGTTGGGAGGTAAAAGGTAACCTTCTTACCAATTTATGTAATATCGACGAGGCCAGTGCACCTATCGATAATCCGGCTATTTACCGTGAATTTCCGAATCCTTTATCTAAATATTTCTTCTCCGAAAACCTGATCAAACCGAAAACCAAAGAGGTGCTCTACAGCAGGTTTTTCCCTAAAGAAAATGTAACAATCAATATCCGTCCGTTTAATATCGACCGCGATCTGGAAATGGTTCATGATTGGTTTAACCAGGAACATGCCAAACCCATTTGGAAGATGGATGGACCGATTAGGGGTTTAGAGCTATTCTATAGAACTTTATTACCAAACGATTCATCGCACAGTTTTATCGGCGAAATAAATGGCGAACCCACATTTACCATAGAGCCCTACTGGCCTATGCGCGATGGTGTAGGTGCCTGCTACGAAGCTTTAACGACCGATTATGGTGCGCATTTACTGATTGCACCAACAGATAAAGATAAAAAGTTCAGCTTCGAAACCGGTCAGGCCTTAATGGATTTCATTTTTGAACAGCCCGAAGTAGGTAAATGCATTGGCGAAGCAGCTGTTGAAAGTCGCGCGATGCACATTTTTGTAACCAGACTAGGATTTAAATTAGAAAAAGTGATCCAGATGCCTTACAAAATGGCCAATCTTACCTTCTGTCACCGCCAATGGTATTGGGAAAAATTCCCTGAGGCGAAGGCATATGCCATGGCTAAATCATCAGAATTTGAAACGGAGGAAATTTAAATGCAGAATCAAAAAATATACGACATTGTAGGGATCGGTATAGGTCCATTCAACCTGGGTTTAGCGGCACTATGTGCCCCTATTAGTAGCTTAACAACTTTATTTTTAGATCAGGCGAGCGAATTTAACTGGCACCCCGGCATGATGTTAAGCGATGCCACCCTACAGGTTCCCTTTATGGCCGATCTGGTTACCATGGCCGATCCAACCAGTCCGTACAGCTTTTTAAACTATCTTAAACAAACAGACCGCCTGTATAAATTCTATATCAGGGAAGATTTTTTTGTATTACGAAAGGAATATAATGCTTATTGCAAATGGGCGATTAATCACCTGCAAAACTGCCATTTCGGACAGAAAGTAACCAGTGTAAATTATATTGATGGTGTTTATCAGGTAGAAAAAGTTGATCAGGTAACGCAAGCAAGCGAAACTATTTTCACCAAGAAAATCGTACTCGGAACAGGAACAGCCCCAAAAGTCCCCAGCTTTATTACACCCGTTCATAAAAACGCGATACACTCTTCAGCGTATTTAAAGTTTAAATCTACTTTACTAGAGCAAAAAAAGGTATCGATAATTGGCTCTGGACAGAGTGCAGCCGAAATTTTCTACGATTTATTGCCTGAAACGGAGAATGGTTTAAAATTAAAATGGTTTACCCGACCTGATCGCTTTTTCCCGATGGAGTATTCTAAGTTGACACTTGAGCTTACTTCTCCAGAATATGTAGACCACTTTTATAATCTGAGTGATGCCAAACGCAAACAGCTTTTAGGAAAACAAAATTCACTGTTTAAAGGCATAAACTTCGAACTGATCAACCAGATTTTCGATAAACTTTACGAATTGAGTGTTGATGGAGAAAAAATTAATGCTGAATTGATGCCCAACTGTCAACTGAACAATTTAACGGTAAAAACAGACGGCACATACGAGCTTGATTTTTTTCATATCGAAAGCGAAAAAGATTTTGCCGTTGATACTGATTTTGTGGTATTGGCAACCGGTTACAAATATAATGAGCCTGGTTTCTTATCAGGGATAAACGACCGTGTCGCACGTAATGCCGATGGGCTTTTTCAGGTACACCGCAACTATGCTATTGATGTAAACGGAAACGAAATCTTTGTTCAAAATGCTGAACTGCATACCCACGGTTTCGTAACACCTGATCTGGGCATGGGTGCCTATCGCAATGCATCCATTATCAATGCCATTTTAGGCTTCGAAATCTATAATGTAGAAAAACGGATTGCTTTCCAGCAGTTTAGCATAGCAGATGAAATACAGGAAAATGAATTATCTAACGCAGCGCTGCAATTATCTGAAGATTAAATTGAACATGTTGGTCGGGATTTAAAATCCAGACCAAACCAAAGATTTGTCATCCAGAGCTTGTCGAAGAACTTAGTTAAATACTTTTGAATGTGTTTCGACAGGCCCAACATGACAGTATTTCACAGAGATCACAATCAACTCTGAAATAACACAAATAAAAAATTAATACTATGAATTACAACAACTTCAATCACATAAAACCCTTAAATAAAGAAATCTGGGATAAAGTAAACCGCAACTACATCGCAAAATCGATCGTAGAGTTGATGCACGAAAAATTAGCCGAACCAATGCTGATCAATACAGATGAACAAGGAAATTCTGATTTCCGCCTCACTACCGATTCTGATGAGATTTATTATACTTTTTCAGGTCAGCAACGTGCTTTAGATTACCTGCATATCGATAAACAGAGCGTCAAAAAATTTGTAAATGGTGAAAGTGTAGCCGTGAACAATGCACCTGCTTTTTATACCGAACTACAGCAAACTTTTGGCATTAAACCATTTACTTTGGCACATTTTGTTGAAGAAACCCTAAATACCTTATATGCCGATGCTTACATTCATCAAAAAGGCAGGTTAACCGCTGATGAATTAGCCAATGCTGATTACCAAACCATCGAACATCAAATGGATGGGCATCCCTGGGCCACCATCAACAAAGGACGTATCGGTTTTAACCATAGCGATCAAGGTAAATATGCTCCAGAAGCTGCTCAAAGAACACAATTGGCTTGGTTAGCGGTACATAAAACAAGAGCAGAATTTAAAAGTATCGAAAGTATTTCTCCATTTTCTTTTTATAATGAAGAACTCAGCTTAAAGCAGGTTTACGATTTTAATCAGGTATTAATCCAACAACAGTTACCACCTGAAGATTATTTTTTTATCCCAGTACACGAGTGGCAGTGGAACAATAAAATCGTATTACAACTGGCACACGATATTGCCCATAATTTAATTGTACCTGTTGGTTTAGGCAATGATGAATACATGTGTCAAAACAGCATCCGTACTTTCTTTAATGTAAGTGAGCCTAAAAAACATTATGTAAAAACGGCTATTTCGATCCTAAATACCTCGATTTTCAGGGGCTTATCGCCTAAAAAACTGGCTATTGCACCGAAAGTGACGCAATGGGCAAAAGACATGCTTCAAGGCGATGAGTATTTAAAACAGACACGTGTGGTGCTTTTGGGCGAAGTGGCAACAGTAGCCTATACCCACCCACAATACATTGAAATTCCGGATTCTCCATATCAATATCAGGAATTTTTAGGGGCCATTTGGCGCGAAAGTGCTGAAAATTATCTGTTAGAAGGTGAAAACATCATGACCATGGCGAGTCTGCTTTATGTAGATGACAATGGTAAAAGTATGGTACAGGCGTTAATCGAAAAATCTGGCCTGGATGCTGAAAGCTGGTTAAATGCCTATCTGTCTGCTTATTTAAAGCCAGTGTTAAGGATTTTTTATAAACATGCCTTTTTCTTTAGTCCGCATGGCGAAAACACCATTTTGGTGATGAAAAACGGCGTACCCGAGCGCATTATTATTAAAGATTTTGTGGAAGAAATTGTACTAACAGAAGAATCGAAAGCAAAATTACCGAATGATCTGGTAGATGTTTTAAGGGAAATTAATGATGAGCTGGCGCCTTTATTTATCCTTTCAGGGATATTTGATGCCGTTTGCAGATACCTCAGTAACATTTTCCATAGTTATGTGGGCTTGGATGAAAAACAATTCTGGCGTCAGGTGGCAGATGTGATTTTAGAATTTCAACAGGAAAATCCAGAATTGGCTCCTAAATTCCAGAAATTTGATCTGTTTGTGCCAGAATTTATCAGGGTATGCATTAATCGGGTAAGGTTGTTAACCCACGGTTATAGCGAAAGCACTGATGTTCCGGTTCCAGAGCTAATTGGTACCCTGGTTAATCCAGCAGCAGAGGCTTTGAAAGAAGACGTTTTGGCTTAGTTCGCTTTCCAAAGGTGCAGTCAGATGTTACCATCTGACTTTCGACAAATCAAAATGTTTACCAAAAATAAAATAGTGTCAGATGGCAACATCTGACACCACGAAAAGATAAATCGTCAATTGCCAGAAGGCCTTTTTAGCCGACAGCCTGTCCCGACCTTCGGAAAAGCAATCTTAATGCGCTCGCTAACAGCGATAGTTTTAATGTGCAGTCAGATGTTACCATCTGACTGTTAGGTTAATAAACGCTAATAAATTACGATTCTAAAATTATTTCGATAGTGTCAGATGGTAACGTCTGACACCACGGAAAAAAAATAAATCAGAGTTGTCAACTTTCTAACGAAAGCCTATAAAAGTTGACAACTCTTTTTAAACTATAAAAATAGTTTATACCGATAAAATCATTATCTTGCTTTATAAATCTTTAGCATGAAAACATTAGTATTTATCTTTTTATCGACACTTTTATTCGAAACCCCTACGATTGAAAAAGATCGCGATCGCTGGAAACCTTATTATACCGATACTGCTCCAGCAAAAACAGCCGACAACTGGTTTCTTCCTTTTGATGTAGCTAACCGTAAAAAAATAAATAACATCAAAATCATCAGCATTTTTGGCGATCATAGAGATAGTTATGTTAAAGGGCATATCCACACAGCTATTGATATTAACCCGACACAGCCTAAAGCAAAACTGGTTAATGTTTACGCCATGGCCAATGGAGTAGTCTGCTCTGTGCATTTGGGCGAAAACCAACGCACAATTGTTGTAAGGCATAAACTACCTAGTGGACTAACCATGTTTACTACTTACAAACATCTTAAAGAAGTGTATGTAAGCAATGGCCAAAATGTTGATCAAAACACCAAATTGGCCAGGTTATTCACCCCTCAGGAAAGTAAAAAATATGGTGGCGATTATCATCATCTTCATTTAGAAATCAGAAAAAAATTTGATGATTATGGCTGTGCAAGCTGGCTAACTTTTAATAATAAACAACTGAACGAACGGTTTTACAACCCTCAGGTATTTATAAAAGAACACATCAAATAATAACAAATTCAAAAAATACAAACTAAGCCTCTTTTTTCTTGTTGATTAAGAAAACGCTCGTAACTAAATTATCTTGTTATGTACGTAATTTTAGGTGCTTCCGGGCAGGTTGGTTCAGCGATTGTAGATCATTTATTGGCTAAAAAACTAAACGTTAAAGCAGTTGTTCATCATCCCGATAAAGCTTCATTAATTAAAGAAAAAGGTGCCGAAGTAGCTATTGCCGATGTTATGGATTTAAATTCATTAATCGAAGCTTTTAAAGGTGGTGATACCCTTTTTGCTTTAACACCTGAAACTGGAAAAACAGAAGATGTGTTAGGTGAAACAAAAACTATTCTCCAAAATTACAATAAAGCCATTAACCAGTCTTCAATTAAAAAAGTTGTCGGATTATCTTCAATTGGTGCGCAATATAATAAAGGAACAGGTAATTTATTAATGTCGTACATGCTAGAACATGCTTTTACAGATCTGATCATTCCCCAGATTTTTATTCGTCCTGCATATTATTACAGCAATTGGTTAGCTCAGCTGCCCGAAGTTAAAAAGAACGGAATACTACCTACTTTTTACCCTACCGACTTAACTTTACGGATGGCCTCACCGATGGATGTAGCTTCATTTGTAGCTGATGTTTTAATTGAAGATAGTCAATCTAAAATCTATGAAATTGTTGGACCCGAAAAACTAAGTTCTGACGATGTAGCTGCAGCTTTTGAAAAAGTATTAAATAAAGAGGTTAAAGCAAAACAAATTCCACCGAAGGAATGGAACACAACCTTGCGAAAAATGGGTTTCACACCAGATGCCAGCCAAAATTTTATTGACATGACCCAAACTGTAGTGGATGGCAAAACTGATCCTGAGCACAAGGGAACTACTGTTGTTACCTTAAAAACGCGCATTTCCGAATACTTCGAAAATGCGCTACGAGACAATTAAAATAAGTGGTTATAAATATTGTAACGTCAGAACAGAAATATCCGACGCAGCATTTAATCTTAATACGTAAATTTAGGTTTCCCATTATCGCAGGTTACCCCTTTCGGCTGTATTACCAATGCACAATCAGAATATACACCATATTTTTGATTGTAATCGGCTTGTAGTTTGGTAAATTGTTCAACCTTTTTCAGAAAAGTACTTTCATCTATTTTTACAGAATAAGCAATATAAGCTGATGCGCCTCCGCAGGCTTTAGCTCCGATAGCGGTGAATTTCCATTCGCCGGCATTTTCACAGGTAAATTGCTGAGCCGATTTTTCAATGTCCTTATAAAGCCTTTCTAATTCCGCCTGATCAACATCCTGCATGGGTTCATTGCGATCAGTACAAGCCCATATCAAACTCATTACCAGCACAATTGAAGTTAAAATAAATACCGTCCGTTTCATTTGTTTAATTTAAACTAAAACGCAAAATAAGACAGAAACGCTACATCCCTTAAGACCTATGCGGTTTAAAAACCAAAGACTTCCGGAGTTTTACCGCCAAATTTCGATTAAACTTCGGAAGTCTGGAAAGTTTAAAACTTAATTTTTAACGTGCACTTTTCTCTGGTTTCATCATTAATCAGTCCATCAGGGAGGGTAATTCTTAAACCTTTAGCGTTCTGTTTCCATTTAATGGTAAATGCTTTGTCTTCCATTGTCAACGCTTTCACTTTTAAAATGGCGGTTGACAGCGATTTAATGATCAGTTCGCCATGATTGAATTCTAAAAGCTCGATATTGAGTTCGTCTGCTTCACCAGAATAAAAAATAATCGGGTTAACCTCATAAATATGAAGTTGATTTCCACTTTGTTCGTTTGTGTTTAAAGCAATTTTTCTACTTACTGCCATTACAATTTAGTTTGAGTTAATTAAAAATGGCTTACAGTTAGTTTACTGGTGGAAAATTATAAGGCTTCCATGTACGAAGCACGCTCAGTTCTTTCTGTGTTTCTTCACTTATGCCTACACCCCAGGTATTAAAAAACGGGGCTAAATTTCTTTTCACCACATTAGAATACGTTTTTACCCATAAATCGCGTTTTTGCTGATCGTTTAACCTGCCTATGCTTGGTCCGATTTTTTGGTATTCTTTAAAAAACGCTTTAAAACTTTCCCAGCCAAAGCCTTCCTGCATCTGGCGGAACATGATCAATCCTAAAAAGGCATCACTTTTCCATTTTTCATAACCCGCACCTTCGGCAAAATATTTTTTCATCATTTTTTGCGTATTTGCACTTGATACTCCTGTATGCGAATCATCCCGTCCGCCCATTAACCTATCGAACATATAAATTGAAAAGAAGTTATTGCTCACCTCGGTAGTGCCACCAAAAACCCAGTTCAAGTTTTGCATATTGTGACCAATTTCGTGAAAAAAGCCCCAATTTGCACCTCCCTTACTTGGTTTCATCAATAACTCAGGGTTGGCCATAATTTCGTTCGAGAGCATTTTTCTCGATGGTGAATGGTGGATCATGATCGGATAGCCACTGTGCATATACCCTCCGCCAATATGTTCATCTGGCACCATCCGTTGGGCCCTATAAAACGGTGCTGGCATATTGGCCAGATCCAGCTCTCCAAGTACAACTAAATCCCATAGCTTTAATACTTCTTCAGGATTTTTGATGGTTTGCAATACACTATCAGGTAAGGTCAAAATTACATTTTCAGTGGCCATTTCGCCCCAAGGTGCTTTATTGTTTTTTAATTGACTCTCCCAATCGCTTTGCGTGCTTTTGCCCAATACAAAAAGTGGAGCTGCAACAGCATGGCTGATTTTGAAATCAATTTTTCTACTTTCGGCCTTAGGTTTAATATTAATGTAAATCAATCCACCGAAAGGTGATGCTAATCTGTTTTTACCAATTACCAATTGCTGTTTTTTGGTGATAATGGGCATCCTGCGCCAATCTTCCTTGCCTGCTACCCAATAGTTTAAGCGATCACTATGCGCACCGATCTGCACTTCAAGTTCGTTTACATTGGTGTTTTTGGGTACATCGATCTCAATGTACTCACCAGCTTTCGCATATAAACCTGTACTGTACATGGTCGCGTTATCGTAACCAGAGTAACCTAGGGTAGATACAATTGAGACTAAGCTATCGGCCATTTTTTTATGCTCGATGCTGACCGTTTTATTTACAAACTGAAAACCTGTCTTTACTGTTCCTGGAAAAACCTCAGCTGAAGGTTGGGCTTTGATACGCTTATAATCGCTACTTTTTAAGGTTTCATCGCTCCATTTGGCAATGGCCTTTCTAAAAACCGTGTCGTTTTTTGAAAGTGTGTGCTGTGGTGTAATGACAATTGTTGCGGGGTCTTTTACTGCATCTTGAGCAAAGGAGGTTAAGCCAGTAGCTACTAATGCAAGAGATAATAATGATTTCATTTGTGTTTGGTTTGTTGTTATTTAGGTGTTATATTTTTTTTAGGCGGAAAACCTTCGTTTCGTGAGCAGTTACTTTACCATTCCACTTGTTATTTTTGCCAATTAATTTATGTTTCCATAAATCCCTGATTTCGTATTTATTGGTCAGCCCTAACTCGGCAAAGTTTATTTTTGCATTTTGGGCAGATACCGATTTATTCAAAATCGCTATGGCGAAATCGCCATTGGCCAAAGGGCGAACAAAAACATCCCAGATATCGGTTTTGATTTTTCTTTCGGCCTGTTTTCCCAAAACATCCTGGTTTAATGCAATTATTTCTTCGTTTGTAAAAATGGTCTTTGCCTCATTATCCATTTTACGGATATCGCAACTTGCATATAATGGCGAATTAAGCATACTGTACAAACTCATTTGGCTTTGATATTCAGCTTGGGTACAACCATTGCCATTAAAAGCCGACGAAGGACCTTTTGTACCGTGTAAGCCTGCCACTAACATATCTCCGTCGTTCCATTTACCTGGACCAGAAAAACTTGCCAATGCGGCTGTTTTATCAACAACGTTATAAATACCTACTCCACCTTTACCTTCTACATCATTCCACTTGTCTCTGATATCGTAAGTAGTACGCCAGCTTTGTCCACCAACCTCTGCACCCCAGTTCCAGGGTTCTCGTGGACCCCATTCGCAGATTCCCAATACAATATCTCTACCCGATTTGCGAAGCGCCTGGGCTATTTTACCATAACGGGCTTTAGCAGTTTCAACATCCTCTGGAGCATTGCAATAGTCGTATTTTAAATAATCGATTCCCCACGAAGCAAAAGTTTTGGCATCCTGATCTTCGAAGTTTAAACTTGCGGTATAACCAGCACAGGTTAAAGGGGCAGCATCAGAATAAATACCCAATTTCATTCCTTTGCTGTGCAGGTAATCGGCCAGGGCTTTAATGCCTGAAGGAAATTTCTTTGGGTCGGCAATGATTTTGTTTTTATTATCGCGGCCACCTTGCCAACAGTCATCTAAAAAAATATACTGATAACCTGCTTTCACCATTCCACTGGCAACCATTGCATCGGCCATTTCTTTAATATCTTTTTCGTTCGGGTTTTCGGACATAATATTCCAGCTCATCCAGCCCATTGGAGGTGTAGCAGCTAGTTTTGATTCTTGTGCAAAGCTAAGTTGAGAAAACAGCAACAAGCTAAAGCAGATTTTGATAAGTTTCATTTTATTTTGGTTAGGTAATGTTAGTTTGATTAAAAAAGAACGGTCGTCATTCTCACGAAGGTGGGAATCTTAATGCTTTTGGTTTAAGATTCCCAATCAAGTTGGGAATGACGAGTCGCCTATATTTTTTTAATAGCCTTTGACAGCTTATTTAATCGGTTTGATATAATAGCTGTACTGGTAATCTTTAAACGGGATTTGGTATTGGATTAATGGCATAGCGCCCCAACTATCGATCCCTTGAACACCTAATTGCTGCATATCCATGTGTATATAAATCTGGTTGCGTTTTACCAATTCGCCAGAGTGATATTGTTTTTTCTCAGCCTCCGGATCTAAATCTTCTACCGAATATGGCAACGCATTAAAACTCAATAACTGATCTGCAAATTCGAAGCGTAAACCTTTACCAGCTTTATTGGTAAAAGTTACCCAACGTACGTCGGTTTTATTACCACTTTCTTGTGGACGTGCATAAGGAAAATACTGATCAGCAACTGTTGATTTATAAATTCCAATTAATGATGCTGTTTTTCTATCTACATAATTTTCACCTGGTCCACGACCATACCATTGGATATTGCTGTAATCATTTTTCAGCTGCAGATCGTTACCAATACGCATTAAACTTTTGTAGTTGCCTGTTACGGCTTTAAACTGGTTATTCACTTTAACTGTTCCATCGGTTAATACATTAAATTCTTGTGTGGTTTCTGCATCACCTTTAAGTAGGGACGATTTAACGGTTAGGGTAAAGCCATCAGCGGTTGAATTTACAGTTGATTTAATGTTACTTGTACTGTTATCCTGATAAACATTACGCCACATACGTAATTTGGTATTTAAACCTGCACCAATATCATTGTCGGTTGGTGCACGGTAAAAGCCTGGTTGTAAACCTGAAGCCAATAATTCTTGCCCTTTAGAAATATAGCTTATTAACATTCCTTTAGTTAAATCGAAAGTAATGGTAAAATCGCTTCCTTTAACTACTGCTTTTTCTGCTGTTTGCTCAACTTTTAAAGTTTTCTTGTTGTTGGTATAAACATTGGCCTTAGGCGCTCCCGCCAATGCGATCTGCTCGTAAGCAATTTCATAACCTTTTTCTAAAAATGGTTCAGCTGTTTTTAAGCGGTAATGCACATTTAAGAAATATTCCTTGCCTGCAGCATAATTCGTTTTAAATGGTATGCTTAATAGCTGTGTTTGGCGCGGACCAATATTCAGGTTACTTACCACACCACTTTGAATCACTTTTCCATCTTCAACCAATTCCCAGTTTAATTGTACGTTGCTAATATCTTTAAAGAAATAGCTGTTGTTTATATTGATCTGGTTGGTGCCGTTAAAAGTAGTTTTAATATATTGATGTACTTTTTTCAATTCTACGGCCATTGGCGTCATGCCGCGGTAGGCGGTAACCACACCCTTTACGCAAAAATCGTTATCGCTAAAGTTTTCGTCAACCGGGCCACTTAGCGGAAAATCGCCACCATAAGCCATGATGCGTTTACCATTTTTAACGGTATCAATCGCCTGATCTATCCACTCCCAAACAAAACCGCCCTGCAGTTTGGGGTTGTTCTCAATGGCATCCCAATATTCTTTAAAATTACCCAAACTGTTACCCATAATGTGGGCATACTCGCTCATGATAAACGGGCGTGTTTCTTTATCCTGTTTCGAATAACGTGGCAGATAATTTGGAGAAGGATATTGCGGAACAATCATATCGGTATTGAAATCGCTCTCTGCCCTTTCGTACTGTACCGGACGGAAATCTTTTCCTTTAAGCCATTGATAAGCCTCGTAAAAGTTAACACCATTACCGGCTTCGTTACCTAACGACCAGGTAATTACTGATGCATGGTTTTTATCACGCTCGTACATTCTGGTAATGCGCTCAAGATGAGGAATACGCCATTGTTTATCGTTGGCAAAAGTAGTTTCCAAACTGTAATAACGACCATGCGATTCGATATTGGCTTCGTCTATTACGTACAAACCATATTCATCGCAAAGTTCCATCCAATAAGGATCTGGCGGATAATGAGAATGACGAACTGCATTCACATTCAGTTTCTTCATCATTTCCATATCTTTCTCCATATCGGCATGGGTTAAAGTATGGCCCTGCGTGGCATTGTGTTCGTGTCTGTTTACTCCTTTTAAAAATACACGTTTACCATTAACCAATAAATCGCTCCCTTTAATTTCTACCGAACGGAAGCCCACGCGCTGTGGAATTACCTCAATTATTTTATTGTCTTTATCTTTTAAAGTGATGTAAAGCGTATATAAATAAGGAATTTCTGCCGACCAGTTTTTTACATTACTGATCTGTGTTTTAAAAGAAAGACTGGTTTTATAATTGCCCAGCACTTTTTGGATTGTGGTGGCATCTTTCCAAACATGAGTTCCTTTGGCATCAACTAAATCAAGTGCTACGTAAAAACTATCTGGGCGGCTGTGGTTGGTGCGCTGATCGATTTTATAATTTTCTACCGCTAAATCTATATTTAGCAATCCATGGGTGTAAGTGGCATCCAAATTTCCAATAACTTTGAAATCGCGGATATCTAATTTTGGCGTAGAATATAAATAAACCTCACGCTCTATTCCCGATATGCGCCACATATCCTGGCATTCTAAATAGGTACCATCACTCCATCTGTATACCTGTAATGCAATAGTATTTTCTCCAGGTTTAACATATTTGGTAATATCGAACTCCGCAGCCAGTTTACTATCTTCGCTATAACCTACTTTTTTACCATTTACCCAGATATAAAAAGCTGATTTAACAGCGCCCAGGTTAATAAACACCTGTCTGCCGCTCCAGTTAGCCGGTATATTGATTTTCTTCCGGTACGAACCTACCGGATTATTATCAGCAGGAATATCAAATGGAGGATTCATTCTGGCTCCGGTTAATTGTCGGCCAGCAAATTCGTAAGGCTGGTTTACATAAATTGGAAGCCCGTAACCATTCACTTCCCAGTTGGCAGGTACTTTAAAATTATCCCAGCCTTTATCATCAAAATCTACCTTATAAAAATCTGTAGGTCTTTTGCGCGGATCCTTTACCCAGTTAAACTTCCAGCTACCATTTAATGATAAAAAATATGCTGATTTTTCTTTAGCTCTTTTAGTTGCCAAATCCTGGTTTTCGAATGCAAAAGCCGATGCCCGCATAGGCAAACGGTTTACCGAAACCACTTCGGGGGTTTGCAGTTCGGAGGGCAGCTCTTGTGCGCTGATTTGCCCGGCAATAAATAATGATGTTAATAAAATGGTTAATTTTCGCTTCATGCTGTGTGTATAATTTTGTTTGTTGCTCCAAATTACTGATGATTAACTGATAATGATGAAAATGTTTTAGCGCAAACGTTTGAGTTTTAAATATGTTACCGAGGAGTTAATTTGTAAGCAAATTGAATTACAATTTTTATGTTGGGGTAGTTAGCAGCAATTTTTCACCATTAAGCAGTTAAGTAAATTAAGTTCTACGGGCTAAGATGAAGTTTACTGCATATAGTTACCCCCTAAAACAGAAAAAACCCTTTGCCTCCGTAAGGCGGCAAGGGGCTCACTAACAAAACTAACTACTATTTTAAAAATTCTATTTCAAAGTTTTTAAGGTAAGTTTTACCATCAAAACCAAAATCAGAAAGAATATTTATTTTCATCCAATATAAAGTAAGTGCAGAAACGTCACTCACTGTTGATGGAATGGATAATGTTGATGTTACAGGTTCTACAGCTGTACCAGGAGGATACAAAGCCCCTAAATTTGCCCAACTATACAAACCTGAAAGGGCCATATTATAACCACCAGGAGCCTTATTAAAGAAACTACCCTCTGCACCCTCATCCATTGGCCAAAAACCAATTAGATTTGCGTAATTAGTATGTTTGGTAATATCTTTTAAGCCTAAATTGCTTTTAATAGTTGCCTCACTTAAAGCTGAATTAAAATAAGCTAAATTAGCACCATAAAAAGATGTAGGCGTATCATTATCACCAGTTCTATGGCCTACTCTAAATCCTTCTGTTGTGCTTAAACTTTTTCTGCCAGTAATATTTAATGCGGTTGCATTTTGACGCTTATCATCTATGTACATAATTAAGTTTCTTGTTGTTGAATTGATGTATTCAACCGTCATGGTTAAGGTATGCCAATCTGTTCCGGGAGAATCTGTCGATGATACATCTTGTTTTCCGCCACCTCCATTCAAAGTTCCTCCAGTAGTAATTACCCACTTGCCTCCAGGATAAAGTGCCCACTGCCAACCTGTAATTGACTGACCACTTAGATTAGTACTCTTACTAAAAAAGCTCGAGTAGCCACTTGGAACTGAATTAAATTTCACATCCATCTGCACCGTAAAACTTTTTGTTTCGCCAGCATCGTAAAGGTTATTGTCATTAGTTAAAGTAGCTCTTCCAGTAGCATTGTTGAATAAAACTGGGTTAAAACCTGTTTTCTTTAGTTCATAAGGTTTAAATGCAGGATTATACACTAATGTAAAACCATTAGTAGGGTTGTCGCTACTACCACCGTGATTGCTGGTTATAATGACAAGCCAATCTTCATTTGAATAATTTTTTCTGGCTTTCAGTGCAGTCATAATATTACCAACATATTCATCAGCCTTTATTATGGCATTTTTGTAATTCGCATTAGTGGCGAGGTATCCACCGTTAGCTCCGGCAGCCTCTACTTCTCTTAAATTAACCGCCATTGTACCTAAATTTGTTTGGCTATTCAAGATGCTTATCGTGCTGTCTTTAACCGCAAGGTCGGTGGTTACCACTGGAGAAAAATCGGCATTACGCATATAATTGCGCAAATTAGCCCAAGGTGTAACTAAGGCTGTTTTAACCGCTTTGTACTGTGTTACATAATCAAATACATTACGGTAAGATACAATCGGCGCATGATCATCTCCATTTGGATCTGCAACCCGTTCGAAATTATCGCCACTGATTTGGTGTTTTGAAAAACCTGTGCCTGTTAGCAAAGAAACCCAACCTGCAGCATCAGATGCTGTTTTTAAGGTATTATAGGTGTACTTTGAGTTTTTTTGTAATTCGGTAATATTAGTAGGTGCTACGGCTTGCAACTCAGACCCAGTTAATCCATCAATACTGATAATTAATACCTTACGCTGTAAACCTGTTGATCTTTTTAGGTCTTCGTATACTGGTGGCGGGTTATCGTACTTTTTACAGCCAGAATAAATTAAGACGCTTAGAAGGCCCAATGAAAGGACTTTAAAAATTTTATTATCTAATCTCATGATCTCTTAAATTATGGCTTTATTAAATTCATTTCAGCAAATACCACATAAGGATTAGTGGTATATCCGTTTTTAACAATTACTTTGAAAAATTTGGCATTTATATTTCCATTGGGAAATATATATTCGAACCTATTGGCAGTATTTGGTAAAGTGGTAGTACCAATGCTGGTGTAATTAATATTATCTCTACTGCTAAAAATCTCTACCTCTTTAGCATCTCCGGCCCTATTGGTACCGGCTCTGCCATTAAAATACATACCCTTAATAGGAATATTGGCACCTGCATTAAATATGAAGGTAAAAGGGTATGATTGTGCAGGTGTTGGGCTTGAATACTGAGAATGATAGTAAGTAGTTAAATTATTATCTACCAAAGCAGCAATTGATCCCTCTTGTGCAGGAGAACTTGCTGATACAACAGTGGTAGTATAAGTAATAGTACCAGTTCCTCCTGTTTTATTTAAAGGATTATAAGTCCAGAGCTGTTTCGTCAACAAAGGATATTTATTAGACATTTTAACCGCTACAGCATCGCTATAATTAATTCCCCAGGCATCAAAAAATGGGGCTAAATCAGTTTGAGTATAGTCAGATAATTTTTCGTATACAAAGTTATGCATGGTAATATCGCTAGAGTTTAAACGCGCCGCATGTCTTGCTTCAGTATACAAGTGAGTCATGGCACCATAGCCATATTTCTCAAAAATCTGCACAAAAGGTGTCATTCGTTTGAACGGATCGTTCATTGCACCATCGGTATCGAAATTTTTTGCACCTGTACCAGAAGCATAGGTTATGGCCTGAGGAAAACCACTTGAAACTGAAGGGTGCAAAATATTATAATCGGCACCAATTCTGTTGGCTACTTTAAAGCTAAATAAGTTATTGGTTGTTTCGCCTAAAGTGCTCCAGCTCCAAACTCTTCCCTGTTGACAATTGTGGCCGAACTCATGGTAAGACCCCCACATACCATTACTGGTCGTAATGTTTTTCAGACTTGTAAAACCTTTAAACCACTCACTATCGTTCAAACCTACAAAAGGGAAACCACTGTGGCCATAACCTGCTGATAACTGAATATCCAATATCCCTCTCCAGGGTCCCTGCGGGCTTTTATCTCTTGCATCTGCTGCATTATCTGATAATCCCATCCAGGCGTTGTAATCAAGATCGAATACATCGTTCCATTTGCCCAAAGCAACAGTTGGGTTAGTATAAGGCTCGGATGATGAAAATGTAGCTATAATTTTATCTCTTGGCACCAGGAAAATCACCCTTTTGCTACGTAACTCTAGCCAAGGTACCTGAGAAGCTTTTACTTTATTTACCCAGTCTGCATCTACTGTTTGGCCTAGAATAAAATCAGGAGAAACACAAGCATTGGTTATGGTAAACTCTACAGGGTTTGGATAGGCTCTGCCTGCACGGATATAAATGGTACCACCATATAAATTACGGACATAGTTTGCGCCTGCATAAAGTTGCTGACGCATATAAATAACTGGGTCGCGCAATAATGGGCTTTTACCTGCAAGGTTATCGGTATGGCCACCAACCTGAACAGTTAAACCTTCAATACCTGCCGGAACCTCTATTTTAACCAGTTCACCTGGAGCAGCGTAATAACCAGTGCTGTACTGCGGCTCTGGAGCAACTGATATACGTAGATTCTCAGCTGTTTGATCGGTAAAGTTTAAATCTAAGGTAAATTTAGCATTTTGTACACGCGGTTCCGATTGATCTACTAAGCCTGGAAATACCCTCGCTTTTGCATACATAGACTTATCGATCACCTTCATATTGGTATCAATCTTGCCTTCAACAACATTCTGAGAATCGTCAGGGTAACCATCCGGAATGTTGTAACCGTATTTTTTACAAGCTGTTACGCCTAACACTAAGGCAACGGCGCATAATATTGTGAAATGATTGAGTTTCATATTTCTAATATTTAATTAGTTTGTTTGTAAAGTAACTGAAGGGTTATAAAATTTACCCATCAAACTCCATTGGGCTGGGATGGAAATATTCATCCAATTGTAGATTAGTACCGGAATATCAACGCCATTAGGCACAGCTTTAAAAGCTGCTTCGGATATTGCCGGAGACAGATTTGGTGAAATATCAGCAAAATTAGTCCAATTAGGTGTCCCTACTAAATTCATTTGAGGTGCTTTTCCAGTCACATCATTTATTACATTTCCAACACCTTCGTTACCTCTAAAATAGGCTATTAAATTATTGTAATATGGATCTGATATCGCAGTTAATGGTGTTTTTTTACTTGCCGCTATGATATCGGCATTTGGAATAGCTACATTGTAAACCGCAAATTCGGTAATAAAACAATCTACACTAGTATATTTTCCAAACTGTAGAGGCGCTGTGGTATTTAAATTTCCACTACCTGCATTTAGGGGTAAATTAGCGGTTTGCGCAGCTATACCATCAACAAACATACTGGCTGTATGGGTAGTACCATTGTTAAAGAACCTTACTGCAACGGAGTGCCATTTCCCGTCATCTATCTTTTGAGATGCCGGCCCTTTTGTCTGGCTGTTACCAGTAGTCCCAGTGAAGCTCGCATTAAAAGTAATAATGCCACCATCGTCTTTTATAAAGGCCCAACCCGGTACACCTCCGGTTATTCCACTAGTAAGGCCTCTTTTTTGGAGAATTGCACAGTAGCCCGAATTTCCCGCACTTCCATCCCAACGGATGTTAAAACGGATAGTAGCCTCAACATTTGTACCTAAATTTAAAAAATTAGGATCGCTTTGTACAGCACCATTGGTTGCATTAAACTTCGGGCCAATTCCTGCATAAGGCAGGTTACTTACATCGGGTTTTGTTACAGGATTCGGTTTAAATTTAGGGTTATAAAAAGCCACAAAAGTATTACGGGAATCGTCGGCATAGATGTTTGAACCTGCACCACCACCCGAAGTAGGGCCTCCTCCTTTATTAGATGCGATTACCACTAACCAATTTTCCTGGGCATAAGTTTTTCTCGCCCTTAAAGCTGCCAGGATCTCTCCAACATAACTATCTAATGTATTAATGGCTGTAGTATATGCTGCAGTAGATGCAGTATATCCATTAGCCGCACCAGCAGTTTCAGCGCTGTGAAATTGCGCTACCAATAATGATGGATTGCTAGTTGTTAATTCAGTAATAACTGCAGTTTTAACAGCTGCATCATCAGACAGGGTTTGTTTAACGGTTGCATCAGTTGCCAGGTTATCGTTAAATGCAGCTGTTGCACCGAAAGAAACTGTTCTGGCAGTTGGGATAGTTGATTTAATTCCGCTAAATAATGTTGGGGTTGGTTGCAAATTTAAACCTGTGAAAGCCTCTGTGGTAACATTATGTTTAGTATAATCTACTCCCGTAAGCATGGTAGTCCAGGATGCCGCGTTAGTTATTACATTTCTCTGGTAATCGGCTACGCCATCATAAGAATAAATCGAATTTGTAGTAATTTGTGTCAGGTTACTTGGTGCCAGGCTGCTAACAACCGAACCTTTTACCCCATCCAATATAATGTACAATACTTTTTTAGCATTGGTACCTAAACCAAGCGTATCATTTCTGAACGATTTAGGAAGTACACTATCAAAATTTTTATTGCAGGCCGATTGGAGTAAAACAAAGCCCAAAACGAGTGCAGTACCTATAGTTTTTACATTAAAAACTGATATTATATTTTTTTTCATATCTATATAATTAAAGTGTACAGTTAATTAGAAATGATTAATCTAAGTACGTTACGTGGCAATATGGAATTAAACCTGGTAATATCACCTACCAAAATCACCTGCGAACCATTTGATATTGGCGTTTCAATCATATCATATACTCTACCCTGAAAACCTCCGGTATTATTATAGCCTACAGCCAGCTGGCCATTAGGTTCTAAAATCATAAAGCCCTGACGCAGGTAATCACCATATCTATTGAATGAACCGGAAACTATTATTTTACCACTATTGAGCTGGCCTGCGAAAGTTGCTATACCACCAGTAATAGCGGCACCAATAAATGTACTTACTACCGATCCGTTAGAATTTAACAAGGCAATACCAGGAGATGCTTTTCCATTGAAAGTGGTAAAATTACCACACACCACAATTTTATCGGTTACACTATTATATCTTATAGAATAAATGTCTCCATCAGCGCCACTACCTACGCTAAAGCCCTGATCAACAGAACCATCTAAATTTAAGCGAACAATCCGGTTGGCAGTTACCCCGTTAAAGGAGCTAAAACCTCCTACTAAAATAAGTTTACCATCGCTCTGCATCGTAGCATCGAAAATACCACCGTTTCCTGCAGCAGCACTTTGGCGTGTGTTTTTATTATAATGAAAAGTAGAATCCATCGATCCATCGGCATTTACACGCACAATCTGTTTCATCCGGGTTACATCATAAACTTTCTCATCATAACTGGAATTTGGATAGTATATCCTTTTAAAGTTCTGGAAATTACCGACAATATAAATCTGCTCTCCAAAAACAAAGGTTTTTTTCACATAACCATCTACCCCGGCATTAAATGCGGCAACAGTATCGCCATTTTTCCAGGTTTCTCCGGGTTTAGGATTAACAATGGGCACTAAAGAATTACCAAAGGCATCTTTATCGGCAGTTTTAACGGTATCTAAAGTACCATTAGCATTTAACCTGGTAATATTGTTAAGGGTTTGTCTGTTTAGACGCCAAGAGTTAAAAGAAGAAAAGCTACCTGCTATAATAAATTTGCCGTTCTGTGAACCACTCGATATTCTATTGATCGAAGTAATAATTCCAAGTCCTCCCATTACACCTTTCCCAAAATTAATATCTGAGGTAATGTACCCACCATCAGCATCTATTTGAGCTATGCCACCATTAGGAGATAGTAGCGTACCCCTTTGTTCAAAACTTGTAAATCCGCCGCCAAGCCAAAACCTTCCTGAAGGTAGTTTTTCGGCATCAAAAACTGTTGTTATACCAGCGGCAGCAACAGTTCCGGCCCCATTTATAATTTTAAAAGTAGGATCTACAGCCACTTTCCCCCCAACCTTAACAATTGGTCCAAAAAAGCTTTGACCTTGAGAAGTAATCCAAACACTTCCAGTACTGGCCGTTAGTGGCACCTTAAATTGAATGGTACTATCAGTATAATTTAGCACTTCAGCTTCGATCTCATTTACGTACAGCTTAAAATTATCTTTATATTTCATTAAGCCTTTAACCTGAAGATTTAAAGTTGTTCCTGCATTTACAATATCAGGGTCGGTAGTTTTAGAGATAAAAGTAATCCCTAAAACCTGTTTTCCTCCAGCGTATGGATCATCAGCCAGTCCCTTACTTTTTTCGCAAGAAACCATTAGGCCAGCAAGGCAAACCACCATTGCTACCAATATGCCTGTTCTATATTTTATGTTTGTTAACATTTATCTGTTAATTTAAATTAATAAATAATTAGCTATGGTGTAGGTGGTAATATGCCAGCTGCAACTACCTGATCTATAAACGTATCGGTATTAAAGCCAAGATTATGCTTAATTTTTGTTAGTACATGCAATACACCATTTGTAGTCTGTATATCTGAAGTAGCAACAGGATTATTCTGCAAGGCCACTTGTGGATTTGACAGATCTGGTATATAAGCGAGGAATAACTGACGGTAACCAGCATAACTAACACCACCTGCATCGCTAAAAATTGCACCAACATTCATTATACGTCCCCCATAAGAAGTATAATTTTGACCTGGATATGCAAGATAAGAAAGCGTATCTCTTTGTGGATAATCCTTTAACAAGTTAGCACCTTTAAAAATATATTGAGAAAGGGTGTTTCTCCATACCTCTGGTTTTATTTGGCTAAGTTTCGATACGGTATCTTTACCATTACTTCTTAAATACTGGTTAAGTCTTTTAATACTTTTGAAAACAGAGCCACTGGGTGGCGCAAAAAAGGTTACATTTTCTTTATCCAGCACTTCAGTTAAACCAGCAAGGTTTACAACAGTAAGTGTGCTATCGAAAAAGGGCTTTTTGTCTTTCATATACTGTAATACACTTCCATTGTATTTTGGATCATGCACACCAGTATCGAAATAGTATTTTTTGCAACTCGCAAACATGAGCACAGTACCGATCAATACCAGTAAAAATGCTTTATTTTTGTTTTGTTTTTTCATCGTCTTAATTCCAAAAATTATTACCTACTAAATATGGATTAGCAGAACGCTCAGTGCCACTAATGATTAAAGGCCAGGTCCATGCGCCATTGTTAAAATTACCAACACTGATTACTGCCTTTGAATATTCCGTGTTTACGGCTCTTTTTGTACGTACCAGATCAAAAAAGAATTGTCCTTCGCCAATTAATTCTCTACAGCGTTCCTTATAAATGTCGTTTTTCAATTCTTCACCACTTGTGGTAAGTGCCGGTGCTGCGGCAGCAGCTCTTACCTGATTGGCATAGGTACGTGCAAGAGCATCATCAGCAAGTTCTGCAGCAGCTTCTGCGGCAAGTAACAAAACGTCAGGTAATCGAAAAATCACCGCACTATCATCACTGTTTATACTCAAACTTGCACCCGATCCGGTTGCATATACATTAATGTATTTCTTAAACTGGAAAGTGTTGTTATCAGCATTATAGTTTTCAAACCATACGGATACCCTGGCATCAGGTGTACCAGCAGGAAAAAGTTTGTTGATGTAATCTTTATCATAGGCCATAAAACTGGTGGTTTTAGTTATACCGCCACGAATTGGAAAATGAGAAAAGAAATAAGAATAATTAGAAAAGGTTGAGAATGTTTCACCGTAATTATAATCCTGCAAAACACCAAATAAGTTTTCGCTAGAGCGGCCTTTAAAAATCTTTTGGGTATTTTCAACAGTAATTGGCAACAATGAATAATTTTTATAGCCAGCCATCTCTTCTCCCAGTGCTAAAACCGATTTATAATACCCAGTTTTATCTCCGGTATCCCAAGCTGCTGCCCACATGTTTAAATGCATTAACAGCGCAACTGCACTGGCTTTTGTAGGTCTCAATCCAATTAACGATGCATCGGTATAAGCTTCTGGAAGATCATTTTTTGCAGCATTCATATCTGCAATACACTTTTTCATTACTTCTACCTGTGGCGTACGCGGTAGTGCTTTGCTATTGTAAGCTTCTGTATAGTAAATGGCATCACCAAATAATTTACAGATAAACATGTAACTTAAATTACGTGTAAATACGGCTTCTGCCTTGTATCTTTTTCTGTCTGCATCTGACAAGGCGGATGAAGGAACATTATCTACTTCGTAATACAATATATTGCTCGCGGCAATAATATCGTACCAGGCCTTCCAATCCATAATAGCTCTTAATCTACCGTCGTATGTTGTTGAACCAGTTATTGGAGATTTTAAATTATTAACAATTAAATTGTTAAACACGTTATTCCCACTATTATCAATTGTACCAACAACTTTTACAAAGTTCCCTCTCACTTCAAGTGCAGGCATTATTACACTAAAACCTATTTTATCTCTTAATCTAGAATAAATTCCGTTGGTAAATCCTTCAACGTCGTTTCTGGTCTGCCAAAAATTGTTTCCAGAGAGTGCATCTATAGGTTCAACGTTAAGAAATTTCTTACATCCAGGCGCTACGAATAATAGTAAGGTAGCAACCAGTAAATATTTTATATTTTTCGCTTTCATCATGTCCGATTTAAAATTCAATATTTAAGCCCAATGCAAATTGTTTAGAGGCAGGATAACCTCCAGAATCATCTCTACCTAAAGCAGTTACGTTTTCTGGATTTGGCCCTCTGTAACGCGTAATAAAACCTAGGTTAGAAGCCGTAGCATTAATGCTTACCCTGTTCATCCCAAAGCGTTGCGTGAATTTTTGATTAAACATATAGTATACCTTTACAGAGTTTAATTTAAAGTACGATCCGTCTTCCTGGAACAAGGTTTGGTTATACCTGAATGGGCCCAGGTATTGCGCTCTAACAAAATCCAATGGGTTACCATAAGTAGCCATATCGCCAGCCGATGCCCAGTAACTGTACTCAGATAACGGCACCAGATTGCCCAAAAGGTTTGGATTGCCGAAACGTGCAAATTGCGATGCCAAACTGTTGTTTAAAATATCTCTTTGTAAGGTAAATGAAGTATTAACCTCTAAACTCCAGTTTTTGTATTGAACCAATGTGAAAAACCCTCCAGTAATTTGAGGTTGTGAATTTCCTGCAATAACCCTATCGTACTCGTTTAAAACATAGTTACCATCTAAATCGGTAAATATTGGATCGCCTGCCCGGAAATAGTTCAAAAGACCGTTTGAACCGACACGATAAGGCAAACCGGTAAGTGGGTCTACAGGAACCTGAGCATTTGTACTGTAAACACCTTTCGTATTATACAAATAGTTAGACAAAGAGTTAATACCCAAACGGTAATAAATATCTTGTCCTAAATCTGTATCAAAGCGAATTTTCTCCCTTAACCCATCAGGTAAGGCCGCAAGTATCTCTCTGTTAATCGCTAAGTTTGCGCTTAAAGTCAATTTAAAAGGGCTAGTTGCATTTAATGGTCTGCTAGTAGCCTGAAACTCCCAGCCATAGTTAACGTTACTAATTTCTGTAGAAGCAATCTGATTAAATGAATTAGCTGTAGAAAGTGCCTTTTCCTGGAAAATATTATCGGTCTGTTTATAATATGTGTCAAAAGCTAAGGTGAATTTGCCATTAAAAATACCGATATCAAAACCTGCATTGTAAGTGGTGGCCTTAGTTGGCTCTAAGCTTAAATTTGGCAAGAAATCTAAGTTGGATATTACTGTGTTACTGTTATTATAACGGTTACCTCCAGAATATTTACCATAAGCCTGATAGATACTTCCATTAGGTGTAATGTTAGAACCATAACTTAAACGGAAATCTCCATAATCTAACCATCTTGGAGTTCCTAAAAATTCTTCCCTGTCAAAATTCCATTTTACCGCTATAGCAGGATTTTTCTTGTAACCTGCGTTCGGCCCATTGGTAGAAAGTCCGTCCACACGGTAGTTCAAATCGATTACATATTTTTGTTTATAGTTATAAGAAAATGCACCAGCAAAGGCTATTGTTCTTAAATCAGTATATCCAATTGTTCCACCTTTAGAAGTTAAATAATCTGTCATATTGGTTAACGGGCCTCTCAGCTGATCGTTTACGACCCTGTCATTTAATATGGCATCAGATTTAAAGAATGAGGCTCTTAGTTCTGAGAAGGCAAATACAGTAAAGTTGTGTGCATCTTCACCAGCTTCTTTTAATGAGTATACATACGAAAGTTGATTACGGTTATACAAGGTAGTAGCCCGATCATTGTAAGTATAATATTCTGCCTGGTTTGAATTTAGTGCCGCCGGAGAAAAGTTATCCTTCGTACTCGATTTTGCAGTATAGTTTAAATATGAACCCAATTTCAGATTTGGTACAATCTCGTACTCTGCATTTAATTGTGCTGAAGTATTTAATACCTTATTATCATTATCCGTAGTTAGCGCCCCTAGCACTGAATTAACTGAAGAGTATAGCGAGGGCGCGGGCAGCAAGGATGACGAACTTCCGCCACTGGCGACTCCCGAATTCTGGAGTCCGTTACCACTTCCCGTTTGCTGCTTCTGTATGGAGTTGTTCAACTGCCCTTCTAGCTTAAACTTTCGGCTTGGGGCATAACTCATATTCATATTCAAATTATAACGAGAGTATCCAGTATTTTCTTGAATACCCTTTTCATCATAAGCGCCTAATGCTACCTTATAGTTAAACTTCACATCTCCCCCAGAAATATTTAAATTATGGGTTTGGTTAAAAGTTTGGCGATAAAAATAAGACTGCCAATCTGTTGAGTTATTGTAATAAGCATTTAAACTATCGGATAAAAACGGAGTAGAGTTGATTAAATCGATAGCATGGTTATAAGTTGTATCATAACGCAAAATCTGATCGATTCTTAACAACCGCTCGCCCTTACCGCCAATTACCGAACGCAATTGCGGAACAGTTGACATAAATGCCGAGCCATTATAACGTACCACTGGTACTTTCGAATTACCACGCTTTGTGGTAATTAAAATTACACCATATGCACCTCTTGAGCCATAAAGCGCCGTAGCTGCTGCATCTTTTAAAACTGTAATATCTTCTATATCTTCTGGTGGAATTTGTGAGGCTGGTGAAACGCCAGGACCTGCTTGTTGAAAGCCATAAGAATAATCAGTATTATCATCAACTGGTACCCCGTCTATTACAAATAATGGAGAAGTTGGTGTTAAAAATGATCCATTACCAGAACCAGAAACGTTAATATTCGAAATACCACGAATGGTTACGTTACCCCTAAAGCCTGGAGCACCAGTATTGTTCTGGATATTTAAACCAGCTACCTTACCTTGTAATAGCGACATCACATCACTTGCTGGCTGTCCTTGAATGTCCTTACCAGATATGGTTACCGCAGAACCCGTCATTAACGTTTTCGTTTTAGTTTGGTAACCAGCTGTAACGGTTACCTCTTTCAAGGTTTTGTTATCAGTACCCAAAGTAACCGAAATATTGGTTCGGTTGTTTACTTTTACGGTAGTAGATTCGTAACCCACATAACTAAATGTTAAAGAAGAGTTTCCAGCTACTGTTACCCTGAATTTACCATTATTGTCTGTAATACCTAATGAACTTCCTCCACTGGTAACACTAACGCCGGGTATTGTTTCTTTTGATTTTGATGATCCATCTATAACTACTCCGGTTACAACAATACGTTGTTGGGCAATAGCTAAATTTTGGAAACCAAAAATCAATAAAATAACTATGGTGTAAAAATACTTCATCGGAAATATGTTTTGTTTTAGTTTATACTGTTCCATTAATCATTATCAAATTTTGGTTTGTCCCGCTTAAACCAGAAAGTTATCTCCCAGTCTCCCTTCTCGTAAATATTAAAATTGAATGCCAGGTAGCATTGTTGAAGCACGTTACCAAAAGCCTGCCTGTTAAACCTGAAAACTATTCGGGCCTGATCTCCGGAAAGTGTGGTGTATTTGGTTGGGTACGTACTTAAGGGTATAGGGTATGCAACATCATACTTCACCTTGGTGGCATCCTTAACCATGTTAAAACCATGTACGAGATTTGCCCAATCGGTTGTGGCAAACTTATCTGGATTAATAGGATTGGATAGGGTATCTACAAATTTGAATGTGATACTATTACCATTACCAGCCTTTTTGAATAATACCTGAACATCATCTCTGGTATTCAAAGGCTGACCGCGTTCGCCCGTAATATTTACACTGGTAGGGTTCACAGAAACCGAGGTGCCCTGACCTGTAACAGGATCTAAATTAGATGGCTCGTAAGGTCTTTCGCGTAGTGGGCGCAGACGAAAATTCTGATAATACTTTCTTCCCCCCGAGTTAGACATTTCTACATCGAAAACATAACCAGAATCTGGTTGTGCTTTTATCATGTTAGAGTTAGCCGCTGCCCACATTAAAAATTCTCCTGAATGGGGTCTTACCTCAAATAACGGATGGTTTTCTACCACTCGTTTTGCATTGATCTCATTTAGCGATTTCTCTGTACCATCATAAGCCGTTTTCCAAACTAACACAGGGTAATTATTAGTTAGTTCTGGTGCCGGCTCTCCAGTAAAACTGCGCATATTTACAATCTTAAAATCTAATGGCCTGCTCGAATTTCCATATTGGAAATTATTGGCAAACAGGGTATTTCTACCAAGAACAGGTTGATATAAGTATTGTATGTACTGAGAATCGTTGGCTATGGACAAACGCTCTTCAGGTAAATTCTTTTTGCATGACGATAAGACTATGCCACTAATTAAAATGGTTAAGAATATTCGCACTAGATTTATATTTTTTTTCATCATCACTTTTTAATTGTTCAATCTGTTGGTGAATTCATCAAAACCAAAGTTGTGTATTGGTGTGAGTATATTGATAATGGCATTATTGGTTTTAACATTAACTGCATTGGTTGTAGTTGTTACCCAATAGGTAGTAAAAATGGAACCATAAGTATCACTAAAATTTAATGTTGCTGGCCCACCGCCAATATAACCTGCAGAGCTCAGTTTCACATATTTAATGTGCATCTGGTAGTCGATTACAATGTTTTTCAATAACATACCATCTACATTGTTGATGTAGGCATCGGTAGTTCTGTCTCCTCTGATGATGTATTTACAAAGCATATACCCCAATTCGTTAGGATCTGCATTTGACAAATAGACTGGTTTCTTACCCTGGTTTTTACGTACCATGTTTAAATACTTCTCAGCGGCTTCAAAATTTTTGTTCACCGGCGCAAAAAGTGTTACTTTTTGGTTCGTTAGCGAATCTTTCAAAAAAGGATAACGGTCTAAAACCAAGAGCAAAGAATCGAATGTACCTTTAGGCTGTGCCTTGAGGTAATCCATGGCAGAACCATTAAAAGTCTGCTGTGTATTTACATAATCATGATAAGGCGAATCATCTTTTTTGCAGGCGGTAAAGCACAAGCAAATAAGCCCCAAGAGAAAAAATGTAATTCTATTGTATGATAAATTTTTCATTTTATAACTAGTTAGGTAGGTTATTGCCAATATGGATTTTGAGTAATTGATGAATTTGCATTAATTACATCTTGTGATACCGGCCAGTAAATACCACCAGCATTTTCAAACTGCTTAAATGTCATCGGCGTACCGTTTTTAGTGGCAAAAACAGTTTGAGGGTTTTTAATTCTATTATATCTTATAATATCATACCATCTCCAACCCTCGCCCATTAATTCTCTCCTCCGCTCCTGAAAAATTGCCGCAACCAAATCTGGTGTAGCTGTTGTAAAGCTGAAACCCCTTAGTGCACAAGCCCTATTCAATGCGTTAAGTGCCTCATCTCTTAAACCTAAAACAGCTAGCGCCTCAGCTCTTAATAAGGTAATTTCCTCCATTCGGCTAAACACCATCGACGAACTGAATAAGGTTACATTACCCGAAGTATTAGATGGATAGATAACTTTTACTTTATTAAAAATCGGGCGCTCAGATTCAAAACCATAGAAATAATTTGTCCTGTATAAGTTCGTTACAGGATCAACGCCAAAACGAAGATCATTTGGGGCATTAAAGGCGCGAATAATACTGTCCTTTGACACAAACATTTCTGGCTGTGATTTTGGAATAAACGGCGAAGCCAATGTTAATTGCTCTAAGTGTCCGTTAGCGGTTGATAAACCGTTGCCCGCTTCGAAAGGAAAACCAACCATCAAGTTTGCCCTTTTGTATGCAAACGGACTATAGTTGTTCTGATTTTCCGTTAGTGCATTCATATCAATATAATCCAACGGGTTGGCACCATCTACAAAATATTGGGTAGATTGATTATCTAAAACGAATTTCGAATAGATGGCTGCATCGATATAATTACCCTGCCAAGCAGCGATATGTGCTAAAAGTATATATGCAGATAAGCGGGTAAAAACAATACCATTCCATGATGGCCAGTTAGCACCATAATATAAACCTGGCATAATAGGATCGGTACCACCATACCGAAAAGGTACCACCTTAGCTGCTGCCAACAACTCATTGGTTGCAAATGCTAAAACTTTTTGTTGCGGAGTTCTGCCAAGTTTTATAAACTCACCATCATGAGAGGAAGTTAGCAAAGGCACATCGCCCCAAATTCTGCTCATGTAAAAATAAGCAAAGGCTCTTAACATTCTGGCTTGCGCTACATCTACATCAAGGTTTAACTGGGTATAACGTGGGTCTAATTGTTTAATCTCTTTAGCGCGTTCTACAAAAAGACTTGCAGAATTTATCGCTGCATAAAACCTTCTCCAGTTGGTAATCCTGTTAATTACCGGATATGAGGCATTAAGCTGCCCATTTACAATGGCCTTTAAATCTGCACGTGTAGTAATGGTAAAATCGCCCTGTCTTAAATCGCCCATTAACCAATGTCCGTTATCCGCCACGGTTGCAGAACGAAGCAGGCCATAAACAGATAAAAGGTTGGCTTTTGCATCTTCTAAGGTTTTCCAGTTCGTTTCTTCTGTAGATAATCTTGTAGATTGTACATCATCTATTTTTTTACAAGAAAAGTTACCCAAGCCGATCAGTAATACAAAAATTGCGATAGCAGTTTTGCAAAACCTATTTTCTTTGTTCATTATATAATTCATATTAATTGTATAATTATTTTATAAATCCAATTTAAAGCCCAATACAAATGTTCTTGGGATGGTTAAGTTGGCACCATCATAATACCCATTGTAGTTCACCAACTCAGGATCTACACCCGAAAATTTAGTAATGGTAAACAGGTTCATAGCTGTTGCATATAAATATGCTCTTCTAACAGTTTTTCCTGATTGTTTAAAGATTGCTGTTTTACCAAAATCGTAACCAAGTGTTACCGACCTTAGCTTAAGGTATGATGCATCTTCTAAGAATAAATCCTGATCTGCACGGTAAGCATCAACATCACTCCATGGGTTATAAATGGGGTATGTTTTCTCGTTATCGAATATCTGCCAAGAAGAAACCTCTTTTACCGAGTTGATGTCGTTACCAGCTTCGCGGTTGATAAAACCATAACGGGTAGCTTCATATTGGTTAATTGCTTTCTGCCCCAGTGCAAATATGAAATTGAAATTAAGATCGAAGTTTTTGTAAGCCAATGTATTGTTCCAACCCCCTAAAAATTTCGGTAACCTATCTCCGGTTAAAACCTTGTCCTTATTATCTATGCGGTTGTCGCCATTGTAATCTGCCCAATTTGGATCTCCAGCTTTCATCGGGATACCATTAAAAGTTCTGCCAGCTGGTATATCGGCATTGGTATTGTAAATTCCATTATTACTATATAACCAAAAACTCCCAACGGGTTTACCAACGGCCAATTTATTATCTCCGCTAATTACCGCTGTTAAACCATCAGGTAATGCTTTAACTTCATTTTTATTGTAATTAAGGTTTAACGTTGTATTCCAGTTTAATCCTTTTGGTTTGCTAATAATCACACCATTCAACATCAATTCTAAACCTTTATTATTAATGTCCAATCCTGATTGGTAGTTAACACTATAACCCGTTTCAAAAGGAACAGGAACCCCAATAATATTATTGTTATCGTTTCGATTGTATAATGAAATTGCTGCATTGATTCTATTTTTCAAGAAAGATCCATCCACGGTGATGTTAGTACGATCAGAATAAGGTAAGCTGATACCATATCCGATAAATCCACTCTCATATGGCCTGTTAATTCCTAACCTACCACCATAACCAGGGATTGTTGGTTCTTCAAACCATCCGTTTTCTGAGCGGTACTGAGGGCCGGCAGCATATCTGTCATCAAGAAAAATCCTCAGGTTTCTACCCCATCCGGCACTAAGATGTAGGTTATCAAAAAAAGTATTGTTCTTTAAAAACTGTTCTTTTAAATTAAAAGTGGCATTAAAAGCTGGCGTAGTAACCCATCTGCTATCAGGCTGGCCGTTTGATGCTCCATCTCTTCTTAGCAAGGCACTTACATTTAACAGGTTTTTATAGCTATACTTGGCAGAACCATAAAAAGACATTAAATTATTTCTTTCTTTATCGATGTATCTAAAAACGTAGAAATCGCCTCTGGCTAAAGTATTTAGGTAATCAGGATTATCTGCACCATTAATTTTTTCACGGCCATCCACAAAGTTTAGTTTTACATAATCATTGGGGCCATTATATGCTCTGGCATAATTATATTTGTAAGTATCGCCCTGAAAGCTCTCTCCTATTTCAAAATCAACTGTATTTGCTTTGTTAATTTCATATTTATACGAAATGGTATTACTCTGCAATAAACGTTGGCTATAACCAAAATAATTTGAAACGTAACTTACACCATCCATTAAAGTAGAAGGTGTAAAGTAATCCCTGATCCCTTCGTTATAATCAAAAATCAGACTAGATGAAATAACAAACTTATTAACCCTGGCACTTAATATCAGATTGCCATTTAAAATGGTATTGCGGTTATTATCTACATTTTTATTATTCTCATCCAGAAAGCTTCCATAAATAGAAGAATTAGGAGATAACGGACTAGTTAAATCCGGGATATACCTGGTTTCAGCAAAACGATCGCGCAAGCTTTTGTTTCTGGTCCGATCTAAACGGGCCGCATTTACACTACTTGAAACAGTAAGCCATTTAAATGGGGCCATATTAATACCAAAAAACAAATTGTATTTATTGATATTGGTATCATCGGCATTACCAGCATTTTTGGTGCCCGAACCAAAAAATCTAAAGTTTGCCCGATCACCACCACCTGTAATACCTAAATCGGCAGAAAAGGTTGGCGTATTCTGATAGTACAAATCATTCCAGTTTGATGGACCATAATATGCAGTATTGGTTGAGTCTCTTAAGTAAGAGGCATAACCTGCATAATTTTCTGCAGTTGCATATTTCTGGTAAAACGGTTTTCTGAAGTTATTTTCATAAACACCGTTAACAGTATTTACTTTTGGTGCGGTAACAAACCCAAAATAGGCATTTGTACTAATATCTCTTAGTCCAGCTGCCCTCGCATTTTTGGTAGTAATATAAATAGCACCATTTGCCGCATTTGGTCCAAGTTTAGCCAATTCAAACGGATCTTTAATTACTGAGATAGACTGTATATTATCTATACTGATCTGTGAAAGTAAATTAGTAGCAGGGCCAATCCTATTAAAATCGTATTTCTGTACGTCAAAAGCAAAAGGATTATCTTGAACCAGTGGAACACCGTTTAAGTATACTGCCGGCTGCAATGCATAAATATCCTTTTTAGTAAACAATACACCTGATGCACCTTGTACAATAATGCTTTGCTCGGTTCCGGGTTCACCATTTGGCTCCTGCACATACACTCCAGTCAAATTACCTTTAATAATTTGCTGTAACGATAAATTCGGAACAGGTGTTGAAGAACGAATGTTGATCGTATCGCGTACTGTTTTAAATTTCTGTAGTGCTTTAACCATTTGACCAATTGTATCGGTTTTAATGGAATAAGCGGACGAATCTTTTTTAACTTTAGTTGTATCTTGCTGAAAAACAAAATAACCACCATTAGCCGTTTTAAGCCATGCCCCGTGGGCATATAAAGATTGCGATCCAAAAACAGATAAAAACAAGGCAATACAAACGCTTGTATAAATTTTAACCATTTTATTAGTTTAATTAAAAGTTTAAGTGTTTAAAGAAGAAACTCGATTGGTAAAATATAGTTAAGAAACTATCTCGATTTGAGATTTTGGGCAAAGCAATGCCTTAAGACAAAAAGTAAAATTTTTGATCATCGGATATGGTTTAGAATTGATTAATATTAATTCTTAATGCAACCTAACTTGCATAAGAATGATTAGTTTTTGTTTGCTTGTTTGTTATATACCTTGGTTAGAGGTTCTTTGGTTATTTTATTTATTCTTTGTTTTCTTGCTAGTTGACAAGATTCTTTTTTGCTCGTAATAGTAAAATAAAATATCGGCTAGTTATGATTTGTTAATGCAAGGTATATATTAAGAAAGGTGTTTTTTTTTTTTTCTTAACGCAAACGTTTGCTTAAAAAATGCGTGAGAAGTAAAGCTTTAAACCGTTGCACGCTTTGGGAAGTGCTATAAATTAACTAATTTTTATATTTTTATTAAACGATATTCTAATAACGAATAACTGTTAAGGAAAAAGCTTTAAATGATAGTTTGGTTAGCGCCTAAAATTATGGCTATAGAATCATATTCAGGTTGGCTTAAACCCAAATATGCGATACCATTTTTGCAAATTTTGTAATTCAAAAAAGACATAACACAAATTAAGCGCAAACGTTTGTTTTTTCACCCAAAACAGGGTCCAATACTACGTTAGGCAATTTTTTCTTTTAAAAACAATTAAATCAAACATATTATTTTTAAGTAATTTCTGTTCTGAATCACGAAATAAACCAAACACCAGCATAATAGACTAACTTTCAAAAAAACAATTGTTTATAATCCTGTAAAAAGCAAATCATAAACCGTTTTACTAGCCATATTTTTCTATAAACACACTAATTTACTTCACAAGTTAAGCTTACTTTGCTGCAGTATTCGTGTAATCAAAATACATGAAACAACATTTTATATATAGAGAATCTTATTAACTAAAGTTATTCTCCCTTAAAACATGCTTCAACACCGCCTCAGATGCGGCTTCACAGAAATCGATTCCAGAATAATCGGGGTTGTATCCCCCAATGTACGGAACAGCCATAATATAAATTCTTTCATTCGCCTGTCCCGCTTCATTAACCACCTGAAAATGATCGTTGATGGTAATGCCAGGAACAGTTAAAAAGTAAGTATTACCTTTCTTTATCACTAAATCATTATGCTTCATTTCTTCTTTTCCATTATCAGCAGACTCGAACTGCAACATGGCTGGACTAACTGTTCCATTCTTGATTAAACTTTTAAACGGAAAATCATCGAAAGAAAGGTGTGGTTGGCCAACACAATCGATAAAAGTATCGAAGTGAACAGTAACCTTCTTTTCATCTACCGTGTAATGATAATCCGCACCACCTGTTTCTAAGGGTTTAAGTTCTGCATCATCTCCAACAGCAACAATGCTTAACACACCAGCCTCGTTCAGTGCCAATAATTCTCTGCACGAGCTTTGGGGTACAAATGCAATTACAATAGAAATTAAGGGCATTAATACCTTTTGGAGCCGCTCCATATCTTCAGCAGAAAGGTATTTGGCAGGATAATTCATGGCAAAGCTTAAAACGGCTAAAGCTTCTTTCCAATAAATAGATTTTCGCTTTTCTATAGATTTTTCGGCTTCATCGTATTCTTTCTTAAAGAGATCAAATGGTTCCATTTTTTCTCTATAGCCCATCATGGCCGCTACAAATTCCTCGAGATTCATGTTTTTGATCTGCTTATAAAATGCCGGATCTTTTTCGATAAACATCTCTTTAAAATTCTTTTCGAATACAAAATCCAAGGGTAAAAAGCCTCCGTTTTCAGCTATGCTCGCCTGAATTTCGGCTTTGCTTAGCGTTTCTTCCTTTCCTAAATGAGAATCTTCCAGATGAAAACGAATAGCGGGTAACAAACCGCTACGGGAGTGCATTACAATTTTAAAGCCTTTGCTTTCTAAATGATAACGATAGGTTCCGTCCTCATTGTCTTCAAACTTACCATTTTGTCTGGCCAGTGTTCTTAAGGCATCAATAGCAGTTAACGATGATCCCATGATACCAACAGCGTGGTTAAGTTTTAATGCTATTTTTTTAGGTGGGTATGGAGAATCAAAATAATTGGGAATCCTGCCCTCATATTTTTTAGGCCAATTGTGCCCAGTACAGATAATAATATGATCGAAATAGGCCTTGTGATGATCTTTAACGCACACAGTCACTTGATTATCTTTAGAAGAATCGATAATATCCTCTACCACACATTTTAAATGTACATTGGTTTTTATCCCTTTTTTCGCCGCTGCATCTTTAAGCAGATTAAACTGCGCAGATAAGTATTCTCCAAAAAACAATCTGGGCAATACTTTATATTCATTAAATTTCGCTTCGTTGATGTTAAACTTTTTTAAAACCGCTTTAGGTGCTATTTTAACCCAATCTTCTATAGAATTAAAAATGATCGGAATTTCATTATCTGATACATTGGTGATATGTTCTACATTAGCACCTTCGGCACTATAAGGCATACCCGCACCTAAATAATCTTTACGCTCGAAAATGTCTATCTCAAAATTGGCCGCTTTTGATTCTGTTAATCTTTTATACATAAAAAGACCGCTCGGCCCACCACCAATAATGGCAATTCTTTGTTTTGCTGTTTTAGTATCCATTTATAATTCATACAATCTTAAAAAAGGGAAATTGTTTTGTTTTTTTGCCACGGAAAGACAGATGCACTGTTAATCATTTTAATTTGTCATCCTGAGGGGTCAGTTTTAGAAAAAAATAAAGGAGTTGGGATGATAGATTAAGATAAATCGTCATCTCGACCGCAGTGGAGAGATCTTTTAATATAGTAAAAAGATTTCTCCACTGCGCGTTGCTCCCGTCGAGATGACGACCGGTTTTTAGAATCTGTCATTGGCAGCGCAGCGAAGAATCTTTTTTAAATCGAATTCAGAGATCATATTACAGGAAGATTGTTCAACCCTTTAATCTCTGTGCCTTCCTCTCCGTGCCCTTTGTAGTTAAGAGAAAATCACAAATATTAAGAACCAATTCTGCTTATTACTGTTAAAAGAAAAGTCAACAAATTAAATATGGATACACCGCAACCAAAATTATATATGCTTTTATTAGGATCGAAAGCACCGAAAAGAAATGTAGAACAGCACGATTATTTCTTCGGCATTGCCCATTCGCTTAAAGCACTTGTTCCCGAAATTAAAGCATTTTGGCCCGAAGCAGGAAGCAGTATCCATATAGACGGCTGGCGGGAAGTGAAGAAGGTCGACAATTATGAAATCAACATTAAATTAAGAGATAGTAAAACGCCCAATTCTACTGATAAATTGTTTTTCATTAACCTTGGTGGTTACCAATCCAACCAATTATACGAACAACATTATATTGTTTTATCTGTGCATCGTGAACGGGCCAAGGCGATACAGGAGGCCAAGAAAACGGCATTTTTTAAAACCAATTCAATAAAAGGTGCCAATGCCCACATCGATGAAAAGTATGGCATTGATGTAGACGATATTTATAAAATTGAAGATATTTTAAGCGAAGAATCGAAACAAAAATACCATATCGAAATAAAAACATCTTCAGGCGATCTACCTGAAGATGAAATTCATTTGGGTTATCTTAAACTAGATAAACTTTAATGCCGTTATTTTTTCGACAGTTTTTTTAACCACGCCACTACATCAGCAGCCGCTTTATCATTTTCGAAACCCATTTCTTTTGGTAAACGTCCGTTAACATATTCGTCATACAACCATGGGTCGGCAATAGCAATTACGGTTCCTTTACCATATTTAGCCGAGGCGATTACTGTTGCATTAGCTGCATTTTTTAAAACTGGTTTTGCACTATTCTTGGTTTCAATAGCGCAAACATCTTTCATAAATATTTTTTGTGCAGTTTTAAATACAGGGTTATTTTTGGTAGAAATAGCACCGTCTTCAAAATGTTTATCATCAATAACATGATTTTGCATTTCATTGCTAAAGTGCATACCAAATACATTGGCTAGTTTATTAAAGTGAGGCAATTCTACGTTTGCACTATCATTAGCAAACATCACCAATACGCCTCCTTGTTTTACCCATGCAGAAATTTCAGTAATATCTGCCGCCTGTATATAATTTGGTTTTGGGTTTTCTTTTGGCCGGTCAGGATCTACAATTATATATACATCAGTTCCTTTGAGCTTGGCTGCAGTTGGAGCCGTTTCTAAAGAGTCTAACTTAAAGCCTTGTTTCTTAAAGATATTCCCTAAAATAAAGAAATTTCCATAATCGCTTTTGCCCCATAAATAATGAAAACGCTCTACCTCCCCCGCTTTATTCTTTCGGGTTTCGCGATTAAAAAAATAATCTAAGGTAACGGTTTGTGCACTTGCCAGAACAGATGAGCAGATTAAAATAGAAAGTGTGCAAACTCTAAAAAGCATTTTCATAAAATATATCGGGTTAAATTGTAAATATCAATAACCCAAAAGTATAAAATTTAACCATAATCAAATTGCTATAATCAACTGCTATGGGTATAATTAACTGCAAAACTTACTCAACGTAAAGCTAAATTGATTTACCGCAACAAAAAAAATACCGTGCCGCCGTTAAAATCAATATAACAGGTTAGAGCCAATGCAGGTAATCTTGCTCTCCATCATTTTTTTTCTTGTTTACCTTAAGGCGCTTTTTGTACAAAGCCACTAAAAAGAAAGCAATGATCAGAAAGGTAGCCCCTATCTGCGCTATACTTTCTAAATCGAGATCGAACATATCGTTTGTTTTAGAGATTTAACTACTAATTTACCCTTACAGGTTCTCCTTTCGCCGTTATGGCCACCGGGCTACTCGCCATAAACCCCTGCGGGATCTTGGGTTCTATCCATGTAGATTTGGGCGGCAAAAACTCACCCATTTCTGCAGCAGTTATAAATGCATCCGCTGTCATCGGAAAAAGAGAAAAACCAATTGACGTTTCATCCTGATTCAGCGCTGCAAGAAATTGAGACCACTTGCAATCTGGAAAACAAGTTAATCTTCCGTCTTCCTTAGGGTTATTGATACCAAGCGCAGCTGAGAGGATTTTATCTTGTAAAATCACTGTATCAGGCACTGCTGACAATGCCATAGAAGCCTGATTTAAATCCAATTGATACCATTCGCCTTTAAAACAAAGGCCTAACCTATTTTTCTGATCGGGTTTATAAGCTTTGTTATTGGGGATTTTTGAGATATAATAATATGCTTTCAGTTTTTCCATCAACAGTGAATAAGAAATATCTGCCCCCGAAACCACTCTATGAAAGGCACCTATAGAAATTACATCGGCAGAAACAAAAAGCGAACTGATTTGCTGAGACGTGTTTTTCTGTAGCGAACAGGCTGCTTCCAAACGATGATGACCATCGGCAAGGTAAACCGTATCAAGTTTCATAAATTCCGTAACAAATTTTTCAATAACATCTTCTTCCAATACCTGATAAAGAAAATGTTCCATCTGCGACCATTCACTTGCCAAAGGTTTACGCGTATGTACCACAAAATCAATAAGCGCATCTAAGGCTTTGTCTTTTTTATAGACCAATAAGATTGGCGATTTTTGCGTTGCTTTATTTTTACGGTCTATTTTAAGCGATTCTACTTTCGACGATACCGTTTCTTCGTGCCTTTTAATTGCATCAACTGGTGTTTGAGAAAGATCGGTAGCGGCCCAAATGCCCCTCATTACACCAAATTCGCTACGGAACTCATAAACATAAATAGCAGGCCGATCATCCAAAGGACATCCGAACAGATTAAGCAAGTCTTCAAACGAAAGCTGCTCATTTTTGTGCACCTTACCGTGTACCTGATCAGAAATCATCAGATCAAAGATGTCTTTACCTGGCTGTAATGCCTTTAATGGAGAGATTTTTATCATCGTTTAACTGATTATCCGAGTTCAAGAACTGTTTTATCACTGTATATTTTTTCAAAACTGGTCATGGCATTTACCAATACTTCAACACTCGATAATGGGAGTGCATTGTAAAGTGAGGCCCTAAATCCACCAACAGTTCTATAGCCTTTTATGCCTACAATCCCCTGATCTGCCGCAAATTTTAAGAACTCAGTTTCTACTTCTTTATTAATGGCTAAGAAAGTAACGTTCATTCGAGAGCGGTGCTTAACATCGGCTGTACCATAAAAAAGCGGATTCCGATCTATTTCAGCATATAATAATTTTGCCTTTTCTATATTTTTTTGTTCTATTCCATTAACACCACCCTGATCTTTCAGCCACAATAAATTAAGCATGGCCACATAAATAGAAAAAACCGGTGGTGTATTGTACATGCTCATATTATCGCGGAATACCCGATAATCCAACATTGATGGGATTTCTTTTTTTGCCTGATCAAGAAATTCATTTTTAGCGATAACCAGCGTCATTCCTGCTGGGCCCATATTCTTTTGGGCACCTGCATAAATAAGATCAAAATCGGTGATGTTAATTTTTCTGGAAAAAATATCTGATGACATATCGCATATCAACGGCGCACCGGCAGTAGAAAAATCGAATATTTCTGTCCCCTCAATCGTATTATTTGAAGTACAATGTAGGTATGCAGCTTGTTTATCGTTATTAAAATCAACTGGGATATAAGCATAATCTTTATCTTTCGAAGATGCAACTAGTTCTACTTCGCCAAACAATTTGGCCTCTTTAATGGCTTTTTGTGCAAAATAACCGGTATCAAGATAAGCGGCTTTTTTCCCTTCACTCAAAAAATTCATCGGAACCATAGCAAATTGTGTACTGGCCCCACCCTGCAAAAAAAGTACAGCATAATGATCGGGAACAGATAATAACTCGCGCACCAAAAGCTGGGTTTTAAGTACTACATCTTCAAATTCTGGTGATCGATGAGAAACTTCTAAAATAGATAAACCCATCCCTCCCCAATTGATTACGGCCTGAGCAGCTTGTTCCATTACAGATGACGGCAATATGCACGGGCCGGCACCGAAATTGTGTTTTTTATGCATGAGAAAAATAATATGCGGTTAAATTAATTATAGCGTAAAGATCAGTAGTTAAGCAAATTATACCGCAACAACTTAATTTTTTGGTAAAAATTATTTTTTATGGAACACTAAACATCCTAAAATTTGGTTTAGTATACCAGAAAAATAAGCTGGCAGAATATAATTTTTATTTGCACTCCATAATTTTCACTATTATTGTAATTTATACACTAAGTATGTTTTTAAATAACGACAATAAATTATATAAATATACCTTATTTTAACTATTTTTAGGCTGCACAAAAGCGAACAAAAAAGAAACAATTATACACTAAGTATTTACATGCAACCTCAAAAAGTTGATCAGACTGATATCGAAATCCTAAATCTTTTACAACGTGATGGATTATTAACCTATAAAGAAGTTTCGGGAAAGCTTAGAAAAAGCATGACCCACATTGTAGATCGCATTAAAAAACTGCGGTCAAATGGCTATATCAAATCAACAGTTGCCATTGTAGACATCGATAAACTGAGGTCGCATTTTATCGCCTTTCCTCACATTCAACTTACCATACATTCAGAAGATATTGTAAGGGCGTTTAAGGCCGAAATGGAAAAATACCCTGAAGTGATGGAATGTTATCACCTTACCGGACATTTCGATTTTATGCTCAAGGTAGCCATGCCCGATATGGTTTCTTACAACAATTTCCTGAGAGACAATATAGGCGCACTGGCTTATGTAGGAAATATCCAGAGTTTTTTGGTGCTGAATCAATCGAAGGCCGAAACCGCGTATGCACTGTAGGTGTATTGGTTCAATTAAGCGTGGCGGCAGACGTTACCATCTGCTGCTTCCGGATTTAATTAATGAATCGCATAAACCTGTCAAGTGGCAACATCTGACAGCACGAAAAAACAGCCAAATGGAAATTGTCAACTGTTAACTGTTGATCCCCATGGCGTAAAGGATAATATTTACCCCGAACTTGGTATTGTCTTCAGCTAAAAAACGTTTGTTCCTAAAATCGTAATCCCACTCGCAGCCGTAATCTTTATTGCTGTACAATACCCCTATCCTATTGTTAATGGTAATCGCTTTCAGGTAATCGTGCACCAGATCATCACCCCAGCCGTTTAACTCGAAAGAAGTGGTTGGCGGGCCTTTCTCAAACTTGAAGAAAGCGTTGTAGATACCATGGTTATTAGGGATTTTCTTCAAAGCCTGAGAACCAAAAAGGTTGCTCATCTGTGTTTCGAACGAGCGGGCAAATAAACCATCAATATCATGGTTGCAGTCATCCACAAAAACGAAACCGCCGTTATGCACATAGGTTTTAAAATTTACAGCTTCCTGCTGACTAAATTGAACGAGTTTATGCCCACTTAAATAACAGAAAGGATATTTAAATAAATCGCGGCTGCTCAGCTCTACAATTTTCTCTTCTTCATCCAAAGGAATGGTTGTATACTCGAGAAGAGAATTTAAGAGGTTGGATGGCATGCGCTGATCGGTATCCCAATCGCCCGAATTATATTTTAATCTCGCAAATGTAAATTTAGCTCTCTGCATCACCCTAAAATTACCTCCATTTTTTATTATTCTGCTTTTTTATCCTAATTATCGTGTAAATTTTTTGATATTCTTTTCCATTGGGCTAAAACTATCTATCAATATGCCCTATATTGAAGCACAATATCGTTATACTAAAAAATCAACCGTTTTGGAGCGTTCAGAAAGCAACCTAAAAATATTGATCGATAAGATCTCCCTTTTAAAAAGCGAAATACAAAAAGTAATTGTGGGTCAGGATGTGATCATTGAGGAAATGCTGATTGCTTTAATGGCTGGCGGACATTGTTTACTGGAAGGTGTACCAGGTTTAGCAAAAACTTTAATGGTAAGGACCATGTCGCAGGCTTTAGATCTTTCTTTTAGGAGAATCCAGTTTACCCCCGATTTAATGCCTACCGATATTGTGGGCACCGAAATACTGGAAGAAGACCATGTAACGGGAAAACGTTTTTTTAAATTTAACAAAGGCCCATTGTTTGCCAACATTATCCTGGCAGATGAGGTGAACAGAACGCCTCCAAAAACCCAATCGGCACTATTAGAGGCCATGCAGGAATTTGAAGTAACTTATGGCGGACAAACTTATCCTTTAGACCGGCCATTTTTTATTCTGGCTACACAAAACCCGATTGAACAGGCCGGAACCTACCCCTTGCCAGAAGCACAATTAGACCGTTTTCTTTTGTACATCAAAATCGGTTACCCAACGGCAGCCGAAGAAAAACAGATTTTAAGCAGCACCACCGGAAGTAAAAAAGCGGTGATCAACCCGATTATCGGTGCAGAAGAAATCAAAGAACTGCAGGCCATTACCCGCGAAGTAAGCATCAGCGATGATTTAATTACTTATGTAAGTGAAATCATCCGCGCCACACGCCCTGATACTACGACTGTAAATTTTGTAAAAGAATGGGTACGTTGGGGCGCAGGCCCAAGAGCCGGGCAGGCATTGATTTTAACAGCAAAAGCAAGAGCCTTATTTAAAGGCAGGTATGCTGTGATCATGGAGGATTTACAGGCCATGGCTTATCCGGTATTGCGACACCGGGTATTAATGAACTTTAAAGCCGAGGCTGAAAATGTTTCATCAGACAAAGTAACCGACGAATTGATTAAAGCGATTTCGAAACCAAAAGCGAATATTTAATGCAAAAACTGCTCGATCCGAAAATATTGATGGCCATTAAAGACCTCTCCTTATCGGCTAAAATGACGATTGACGGTTTTATGAACGGCATTAATAAAAGTACCGTAAAGGGACCGGGATTGGAGTTTAGTCAATATAGAAGTTACCAGCCTGGCGATGACCTTCGCTCGCTCGATTGGAAAATGTTTGCCCGCTCCGATCGTTATTACATACGCGAATCGGAAGTGGAAACCAATATTGCCGTGCGCATATTAGTAGATGCCAGTGCCTCGATGAACCATCGTGACGGCGATTTTACCAAAATAGATTATGCAAAATATCTTGGTGCCTCACTGGCCTATCTTGCAAATTTACAGGGCGATGCCATTGGTTTATATGTACTGAAAGATTCGGAGATCTTTTCTATGGCCCCAAAGCAGGATTACCAGCATTTGGCCAGGTTGTTTTACCAGTTGGAGCAGATTAATCCTAAAGGAAAATTCACCAAACCCATTCATTATAAAGAATTATTTGCTGGTGCCCAAAAACGTGAACTGCTCATTTTCGTGACAGATCTTTATCAAAGCGATGAAGAGATTATTAAATTGTTGGACACTTTAAATACGCTTCGACACGAAATTGTAGTTTTTCACCTATTATCAAGAAACGAACAGGATCTTGATTTTAAAGGTTATAACACTTTCGAAGACCTGGAAACAGGGGAAACCGTTCAGATTGATCAGGAAAAAGCCAGACAGGACTATAAAAGTAAACTAGCTTCTTATTTAGAAGAAACCAGAGTTAAAATGCTCGACAGAAGAATTTTCTACCGAACCATTTGTACGGACGAGCCTTTAGATCAGGCTTTAAGAGATTTTTTAAAACAAAGAAGTAAACTTAGAATTTAAACCGTGCAATTTTTATATCCCATAGGTTTACTGGCGCTGGCAGGATTAATTATTCCGCTCATTATCCACTTATGGAATGTCAAACAGGGCAAAACCCTTAAGATTGGTAGCATTGCACTGCTTGGCGAAAGCTCGAGGGCAAGCTCAAAAAGCTTTAAAATTAACGACTGGCTATTATTGTTGCTACGCTGCTTGCTTTTGGTACTACTGGTGTTTCTTCTGGCACAGCCTTACTTAAAAAAAAATACTTCAGGCAATAGTAAAAAAGGATGGATTTTGATTGACAAAGCAACTTTTCAACAGGTTTTCATTTCGAATAAAAAGACGATTGATTCATTGCTCAAAAAAGGTTACGAAATCCATGATTTTAATGTGGGTTTTACGCCGTTAACCTTAAAAGATACCGCTGATAATCGAACAACACAGGCCAATAGCCTAAATTATACAGCTTTGCTGAATGCGGCTAATCAAATTGTTCTACCGGGAGCTGAAGTTTATCTTTTTGCCGATCGGCGCTTAAACCGTTTTGGCAATGCACTGCCAACCCTTGGCTATAAACTAAAGTACATTCCGCTAAACCAAACCGATACGCTTAGCAGCTGGATTGCCGGATATGCAGGAAAGAAATATGAAGCAAAATCGAATCCATCCAATACTACTTATAAAGCTTTAAATTCAGGAGGCGATGCACCAATAAACATCGCCATACATGAAGCTTCTGGAATTGCAGATGGCAAATACGTCATTGCTGCATTAAAGGCTATTGGGAGCTTTACGAAGCGAAAAATAATTATTAACCCTGCTTCTGCGAAGGTAGACATCGGCTTTTGGTTAGCAGATGATGCGGTTACATCAGCCTTCAGATCATTAATTGCACAGAATGGAACCCTATTTCAATATGAAAAAGGGAAAGTAGTTACTACACCATCTACTATAAACATTTATGGGCGCCAAATTAAATTGAATAAAAGGATTGTTTCGAACAATCAATCCGAAAAAATTTGGACCGATGGTTTCGGAAATGCAATCTTAGCAAACGAAAAGGTAAACAATCTAAATACATTCCATTTTTATAGCCGCTTTAACCCGCAGTGGAACGAACTGGTTTGGGATGGTGCATTTGTAAAAGCATTGATGCCGATTGTGATCGGCGCAAAAAATTCAACAGACTTTGGCTTTGAAGACAACCCTGCCGATCAGCGGAGATTATCAGTTCAGCAAAAAGAAGTTACCGAGATTTCTAAAACAGAAGCCACAAAAACCACCCAAAACGAGTCGCTTGGAATTACATTCTGGATAGCAGCTTTATTGATTTTTACCGCCGAACGTATTTTATCATTCAGAAAAAAACCGAATTATGTTAAAAACTGAAGGACAAAATTGGATCCGTAACTTAAGGATAAAGTGGGTTAGCTATTATCTGATTAGCACCGTTGCAATTGCTTTGGCCATTGCTTTGGTTTTATCGGTTATTGGCGTTTACCTGCTGCATTTTTCTCCATGGCTTTCTGCAGTTATTTTTCCTGTTATTCTGGGCATTTTCTTATCCATAAAACCCATTTGGAAAACCACCGATCAGGATGTTTCGCGTTTTGTAAACAACCAATATCCCGAACTGGAAGAAAGTGCCGATCTCCTACTGCAAAATCAGGCTGAATTATCGATGTTGCAACAATTGCAACGCAGCAAAATCGAAAATATAATCCCCAACCTGTCGCAGCCAAAAGAACCTGTGAAGAAATTATATTTAGGCTTGGTAATATTACTTGCAGCTTTATTGATCAGTTTTGGAATAACCAAAATCCCTCAGACCAAAAAAGACGGTCTACCTATTCAGGAAACCAAAACATCTGTTCCTAAGGTTAAAGAAAATATTCCGGCAGAAATTTCCGATTTCAGCGCCACCATTATTCCGCCAGCCTATACCGGAAAAGGAGAACGTAAACAAAAACAGTTTACAATTGCTGCCGAAACAGGTGCCAGAATCGACTGGAAAATCGAAACGAACATTGGTACTAAAAACCTGAAAATCATCTTTAACGACAACGAAATTGTTTCGTTAAAAGCCTTAAATGCATCACATACACAATGGAACTATAGCAAAACCGTCAACAAATCAGGCTTTTACCAACTGGACTTGGATGGCAAAAAATCAGATCTGTACCAGATCGAGCTCATTCCTGATTTACCCGTTACGATTAAAATTACACAACCCAAACAGCACACTACTATTGATATCGGTCAGCCGCAAAAGATTAACCTGAACGTATCACTTACAGATGACTATGGCATCAACGACGCCTATATATCGGCAACCATGGCCAGTGGTAAAGGTGAAGGTGTGAGTTTCACCGAGAAAAAACTATTGTTTAATACAAGGTTTGACAACAAAAAGAACCTCACGCTAAGTAAACTGATTGATTTAAAAAGCCTTGGCATGAAACCAGGCGATGAACTTTACTTTTTCATCAAAGCGATGGATAACCACGGTCAATCGAGCCGTTCGGATGTTTATTTTGTTTCGATTGTAGATACTACAGAATTAATGAGTTTAGCAGGAATGACCAATGGCGTTAACCTGGTTCCAGAATATTTCAGGAGCGAAAGACAGATTATTATCGATACCGAGAAACTGTTGAAAGAACAATCGACATTGCCTCTTGCAACTTTTAAAACCCGAAGCAACGATCTGGGTATCGACCAGAAGCTGTTGCGGTTGCGTTACGGACAGTTTTTGGGAGAAGAAAATGAAACTGAAATCGGCGGTGATCATGATGACCACGATGAGCATGCGGAACATAAGGGTGGAGAGGAGAAGTTTGGTGATGTGAGCACCATTATGGACAAATATGCGCACAAACATGATATCGCAGAAGATGCCACCTTCTTCGAACCAGAAATGAAAGCACAGCTAAAGGCCGTTTTAACTGAAATGTGGAATGCAGAACTCCGTTTAAGAACCTATAAACCCCAGGAAGCATTACCCTACGAATATAAAGCGCTCAGATTACTGAAAGATCTACAACAGAAATCGCGGGCTTATGTAGCCAAAACCACCGTAAAAACGGCAGCGTTAAAACCCGAGAAACGTTTAAGTGGCGAGCTAGATAAAATCACGCAGCCTGTGCAAAAAATGTCCTTCGAGCAAAAAGAAAAAAGGACAGCCTCGCTAAAAATAGCGCTTGCAATATTAGAAAGCAGAAAAACAGATAAAAAATTCAGTGATCAAGATCGCTTTTTACTAAGCGAAACAGAAAAATATATGATCGGTGCCGCAGCCGACAATCCTTCGACCTATTTAATTGCCCTAACCAGTTTAAGAAAGCTAAGTACAGGAAATAAATTGATGCTTAAAGAGATTGATCAGGTTCAACAGGCTATACAAAAAATGATCAATACCGAAACAGCAAAACCGCAGACACAAAGCGCTAGTCCAGCCTCGGCCTTGTACCAAAACTATTTTAATAACCTCAACAAAACCGGCAAATAGATATGGAATTTAAATACATCGCTATTCTGCTTGGGGTATTGTTAATGGCCTTTTTTCTCTACAAAGAGGTAAACCGAACAAATCGGGCTAGATTAGTATGGCGAATTTTAGCGAATATCGTTGCCGTGGGCTGTTTTATTCTATTAATTGTACCGATTAGATACAAATCACATGTAAAACAAAATCCTGATGAAATTATTTTACTCACCGATGGTGCAAATCTCGATTCTATTGCAAAACTAAAGGGGAAAAAATATGCGCTCTCCCCGATAGGGTTAAAAAATACGAAGGCTATAAATCTTCCAGATCTCTCCTATTTCTTAAAATCCAATCCCAATATCCGAAAACTGAATATTTATGGTTACGGTTTAAATGCAACCGAATTGGAGCAGCTCAAAGGATACCAGATTACTTTTCATCCTTCGGCAAATCCTGGCGGGATCATTTCTGCCAACTGGCCAGCCAAATTAAAAACCAGCGAACCACTTCAGGTTCAGGGAACTTATCAAAACTCAGGGAGCGAAACGGTTAAACTTTTGTTCAAAGGTTTAGGTAAAGCAGTAGATTCGATCGTTATCGAGGCAAAATCGAATAAATCTTTTTCATTTAAAACGAATCCTAAACAAATAGGAAAAGCCATTTACGAATTAATTGCGCTACAGAAAAAGGATACGGTGGCTAAAGAACCTGTTCCGGTACAAGTGGGCGACCAAGCGCCGATGAAAGTGCTGATTTTAGCCTCTTTTCCCGACTTCGAATATAAATTTTTAAAAAATTGGCTTTACGAAAATCAATATCCATTGGCTTTTAGAACTCAGATCAGTAAAAATAAATTTGCTTTCGATTTCCTTAACATAGATAGCATCAACCTTAATCAGATCAATACATCATCCTTAAAAAAATTCGATATCCTGATCATTGATGAAGAAGAATTAACGGCCATCAGCCCAAGTGAAAGGTCATCAATAAATCTTGCGGTTAATAATGGAATGGGATTATTGATCAGGGCTGCAAATACAAAAGCTTTGACAACACTCAGTGGTAAATTTGGCCGTTTTGAATCTCCTGTTTTAAAAGGCAACCCATTAAATTTAATCGTGATAGAAGATCATCATAAATTTAATCCCTTACCACTTGAACAAGCTGTATTTTTAAGGGCTAATCAAACTGATCAGCCCATTGTTGCCGATGCCAGCGGTAAAATAGTTGTCAATAGCAGCATCAGCGGTTATGGCAAAGTATTAGTCTCTACACTTTCCGCCACCTACAATTGGTTACTTTCAGGGCAAAAAACTGATTATGCAACCTATTGGTCTAAACTTTTGGCCAATGCAGCGAGAAAAAGAAATGATATTCAGTCTGTAAACATCATTCCTCAATTCCCCGTTATTCACCAAAAAACGAGGATTATTGCAGATCTGGCAGCATCAGACAGGGTCCCACAATTAAAAATCGATAGTATTTTACTTAGTCCACGGCAAAACATGGAGCTTCTTTTCCAATGGGATGCTTTCTACTGGCCTCAAAAATCAGGCTGGGCTAATTTAGAAGTAAATCAAGCCGTTGAGCCAGTATATATTTACAAAAAAACCGATTGGAAAGCACTCAAAAACCAACAAAAGCTTGATGGAACCCATCAGTTTATCAAAAACCTGAATACTACGGAAGCCAAAAACAAGTTAACAGATACCATTCTAGAGGAAGAAGTATCACTCTGGTGGTTTTTTGCAGGGTTTCTGCTTGCTGCTGGCTTTTTATGGTACGAATCGAGGATATTGGCTTTTTAAAATCGATTCGTCATCTCGACTGAAGCAAAGCGAAATGGAGAGATCTAATAATAAAACCTCTCAAAACAGATTTCTCCATTTCGCTACTGATGAAAAATCAGCAGCTTCAGTCGAAATGACGAAATTAACTTTACTAAAAACACCTTTTCACAAAAAACAGCTCCTTTTTCAGCTTTGAAACTAAAATGTTATAATCGATTTCCAGTTTTAGCCTCATAATTGGCTATATTGAAAGCGTAAACTAACTAAATTCAAACAATTGAAAAGAAAAGACTTCCTCTACTTATCCGGAATGGGTATGGGTGCCCTACTCCTTCCCGACCTTTCTGCATTCGGAACTCCCATAGACCCTTTACAGGCCTTAGACGGAGTTGATGTAAAAATTAAAAAGGAACTTGCTGATGTTGCACTAAATGCGGCAAAATCTAAAGGTGCCACTTACGCAGATATCCGCATCGGGCGTTATTTAAACCAGTTTGTAGCCACCCGCGAAAAACGTGTTCAAGGCGTAGCCAATACCGAATCCTATGGTGTAGGTATCCGTGTTTTAGCTAACGGATGTTGGGGCTTCGCGGCAACAAACAATGTAACCAAAGATGCCATTGCCAAAGCAGCCGAACAAGCGGTTGCCGTTGCAAAAGCCAATGCTAAAATACAGGGCGAACCAGTTCAACTGGCTCCGCAAAAAGGTTACGGTGAGGTAAGCTGGAAAACATCAATCGAAATTAATGCCTTCGAAGTTCCGGTTAAGGAGAAAGTAGACCTGCTTTTGAATGTAAACGACGTGGCCATGCAAAATGGAGCCAATTTTGTAAATTCTGTTATTTTCGCAGTTAATGAACAAAAATATTTTGCTTCTACTGACGGTTCTTACATCGATCAGGATGTTCACCGCATTTACCCAACTTTTAACGTAACCAAAGTTGACCGCGAATCGGGTAAATTTAAAACGCGTAATGCCCTAAGTGCGCCTTCAGGAAAGGGTTATGAATATATGCATGCCCGTCCGGAAGATAAGGTTACCGGTGTTGTAACCCGCTATAAAGGCCGTTACGACATGCTGGAAGATGTAAAAGAAGCAGCCCGTGTAGCAACAGAAAAAGTAAAAGCAAAATCGGTTGAGCCAGGTAAATACGATCTGGTTTTAGATCCCTCACACCTTTGGCTAACCATACATGAATCTGTTGGCCACCCGACGGAATTAGACCGTGTTTTAGGCTACGAAGCCAATTACGCAGGCACCAGTTTCCTTACTTTAGATAAATGGGAATCAAAAAATTTCAAATTTGGCAGTGATAAAGTAAATATTGTGGCCGATAAAACCCAGGTAGGTTCGTTAGGTGCTGTTGGCTACGATGATGAAGGCGTAAAATGCAAAAAGTGGGATCTGATCAAGAATGGGATACTCACAAGCTATCAGGCCATCCGCGATCAGGCACATATTATCGGCTTAACAGAATCAAATGGTTGCTGTTATTCGCAAGGCTGGGATGATGTTCAGTTTCAGCGTATGCCAAATGTATCGCTGCAGCCAGGTAAAGAAAAACTGAGTGTTGATGATATGATCAAAAATGTTGAAAAAGGCATTTACATCATTGGCGATGGAAGTTTTTCTATCGATCAGCAACGTTACAATTTCCAGTTCGGCGGACAGATATTCTACGAAATTAAGGATGGTAAAATTGCAGGTATGCTGAACGATGTAGCTTACCAGGCCAATACACAGGAATTCTGGAATTCGTGTAATGCCATCTGCGATGAAAGTGATTACCGTTTAGGAGGTTCATTTAATGATGGAAAAGGGCAGCCTTCTCAAAGCAGTGCCGTATCGCATGGCAGTGCCACTACCCGGTTTAATGGAGTTAATGTTATCAATACAGCAAGAAAAATATAATTATGGCCATATTAAGTAAAGAAGAAGCCCAGGCGATATTAAAAAAAGTAATCGGTTATTCGAAAGCCGATTTCTGCGAAGTAGGTTTAAACGGTTCTGATGGTGGGAACATCCGTTATGCCCGCAATGCGGTTTCTACCGCAGGGCAGATCAGTACCATGAGTTTAGGGGTTAGCTCCACTTTTGGTAAAAAAACGGGTTCGGCAACGATAAATGAATTTGATGATGCTTCCTTACAAAAGGTGGTAAAAAGAGCAGAAGAACTGGCCATGCTGGCACCGGAAAACCCTGAATTTATGCCTCCATTAGGTCCACAGACTTTTGCGGAATCGAATACATATAATGCTAAAACTGCCGCCATGACGCCTGATACCAGAGCCGAAATGGTAGGAAAAAGTTTAAGTGTATCAAAGGCAGCTGGTTTAGATGCAGCCGGTTTCTTGGAAAACTCAACCCGTTTTAACGCGATCATGAACTCTAAAGGTTTATTTGCCTACAATAAAGGTACCGATGTTTCTTTTTCGGTAACCGTTAGAAACAAACAAGGAACGGGATCGGGCTACGTTGAGCAAGGCTTTAATGATCTCGACAAAATGGATACCCTGGCACTTAGCAAAATTGCAGCAAGTAAAGCCAATGGCTCTGCAGGTGCAAAAGCCATCGAACCAGGAAAATATACTGTTATTTTAGAACCACTTGCAGCCAGTGATATTATCGGTAATATGTTCAGGGGTTTTGATGCCAGAAGTGCTGATGAAGGCCGGAGCTTTATGAGCAAAAAGGGTGGTGGTACCCGTTTAGGAGAGCAATTGTTCTCAGAAAACGTAAATATCTACTCTGATCCAATGAATACTGAAATCCCGTCTTCAACATTCACGGGCGAAGGTTTACCGGTAAAAAGAACACAATGGGTTGAAAAAGGAGTAGTTAAAAACCTGTCTTATTCAAGATATTGGGCTGCACAAAAAAATGTTCAACCGCTTCCTTTTAGCCGCAGCATGATCATCGAAGGTGGAACACAATCATTGGAAGATCTTATCAAAAGTACTGAAAAAGGCATATTGGTTACCCGTTTCTGGTACATCCGTTCGGTAGATCCTCAAACATTATTACTCACTGGTTTAACGCGCGACGGCACTTTTTACATCGAAAATGGTGAGATTAAATTCCCGATCAAGAATTTCAGGTTCAACGAAAGTCCGGTAATTATGCTCAACAATGTAGAGGCTTTAGGTAAGCCGGTGAGAACAGGGAGTGGATTGATTCCTCCAATGAAAATCCGCGATTTTACCTTTACTTCACTATCGGATGCGATTTAATTGAATCGTCATCTCGACTGAAGTGTAAGACAATGGTAACCTCTTTAAATAGATTTCTCCATTTCGCTACCGATGAAAAATCGGCAGCTACAGTCGAAATGACGATCTTTTTTAAGAATAATATATTTAACACCTATTCCCTCCGAAGGTCACCCTGAGCGGAGTCGAAGGGCATCATTCAATCGTCATCTCGAGCGAAGTGCAGCGAAGTCGAGAGATCTGCCTAGATAGATCTCTCCATTCCAGTCGAGATGACGACCCTTTTTTTATTAATAAAAATCAAAAAATTGAGAAGAAGAGATTTTTTATACATGACAGGTGTTGGCCTTGGTGCCAGCATGATGCCCAATATACCTGCCTTTGGCAAAATTATTTCTGTTGAAGAATCTTTAACGCCTGTTGATATTGCCCTAAAGAAAAAAATGGCCGATGTTGCCCTCAACGCTGCAAAAAGCAAAGGTGCAACTTATGCCGATGTACGTATAGGACGGTATTTAAATCAGGTAGTGGCTACTAGAGAAACAAGGGTAGAAAACATTTCCAATTCAGAATCATATGGTTTAGGTGTGCGTGTGATTGCCAACGGAAGCTGGGGTTTTGCAGCAACCAACAACATGGACAATGCCAGCATCGCCAAAGCTGCAGAAGCTGCTGTAGCTATTGCCAAAGGAAATTCTAAACTCATGGAAGAACCTGTTCAATTGGCGGCACAAAAAGGATATGGGGAAGTAAGCTGGAAAACACCTATCGAAATCAATGCCTTTGAGGTACCCATCGCAGACAAAGTTGATTTGCTTTTAAAGGTAAATAGTGAGGCCATGAAAGGCGGTGCAAAATACATCAGCTCTAACCTGTTTATGATCAATGAGCAGAAATATTTTGCGTCAACCGATGGTTCTTATATCGATCAGGATATCCACAGGATATGGCCAACCTTTACCCTAACCAAAACAGATGCAGCCAGTGGTAAGTTCGAAACCAGAAATGCCTTAAGTGCACCAATGGGTATGGGCTTTGAATACCTGAAAACAAAAGACGAAGAAAAAATTAAAGGTGGGCCAGTTACGATGTACAAAAAGCGTTACGATATTTTGGAAGACGTACGTGAAGCCGCAGTACATGTTGATGAAAAACTGAAAGCCAAACCCATTGCCCCTGGCAAATACGACCTGGTTTTAGATCCTTCTCACCTATTCCTAACCATTCACGAATCTGTCGGTCACCCTACAGAGTTAGACCGCGTTTTAGGTTATGAGGCGAATTATGCAGGAACCAGTTTCTTAACGCTGGATAAATGGGAAAGCAAAAAATTCAACTTCGGGAGTAAAGAGGTAAACATTACTGGCGATAAACTGGAAGTGGGTTCATTAGGCGCCGTGGGTTATGATGATGAAGGTGTAAAATGTGGCCAATGGGATATTATTAAAGATGGGATTTTGGTGAATTACCAAACCATAAGAGATCAGGCACATATTTTAGGTTTAAAAGAATCACAGGGTTGTTGTTATGCAGATAGCTGGGACAGTATTCAGTTCCAAAGGATGCCAAATGTTTCATTAGCCCCTGGAAATGCAGCCCTAAGTGCTGCCGATATGGTTAAAAATGTAGAGAAAGGTATTTATATGTTTGGCCGTAACTCGTATTCTATCGATCAACAGCGTTATAATTTCCAATTCAGCGCACAGCTGGCCTACGAAATTAAGGATGGCAAAATTGCAGGCATGTTTAAAGATGCTGCCTACCAAGCCAATACACAAGAATTTTGGAACTCCTGTGTACAACGCTGCGATAAAAGCGACTACAGGTTGGGCGGGACATTTTCGGATGGAAAAGGTCAGCCAGGGCAAGCAAGTGCCGTTTCACATGGAAGTGCCACTACCCGTTTTAACGGCGTTAATGTGATTAATACGGGAAGGAAATTGGGGTAGAGTTTTCTCAATGCGATCGTCACCCTGAATTTATTTCAGGGTCAATTTTGAAGGAAAGATCATTCACTATGTTCAGGATGACAGCTCCAATTTCAAATTGTTACCATTTAAGAAATATAAGGCCATTTGAGCTTATATTCCATTAAATGTGTTATGGTTGAAAAAATGATCAAATATCCTAATATCGCCCCCATTTGTAACGGGGATGCATGAGAAAGGCGATTATCGCCATAAAATCTTCATCCTGCACTGCAAATGCAGATTTCACTGATCCTCGTTGCAACGAGTACCATCGTTTACCATTTTATATCGGTCGGTGGGACACCAACCGCTAAAACAAAGGGGCATTCTATCCAGACATGCCCCTTTTTCTAACCAAATATAAACCTGTTATGAACCAGGAATTTCTTTATATATCTTTGATGATGTTAATGATGCGTATTAACACTAGCCTACCTAAAACCATATAGCACGGCTACAAACCGTTTACAGTTGCAATTCTTTAACGAAATCCTAACGAGAAACAGTGAGTTTACTTGTTATTGGTTAATTTATAATCTATTGCTAGATCAGTTTGAGCACTTTTTCCTATGGAAAGTTGCTAGAAGTTCAACGAGTACTGACTCTCCCTTCTTCTGTATAAATCAACTAATTAATGGTGGTGAATTAATTAGAGTACTAACCTAAACTAGTGGTGGTGATTAGTTAGGCCGTTCCTGATACCCCGGCAACTTATTGACTGAAATACATGACCACCATAATATTCTATCAAAAGGCCCCGGGGTACCAGGATTTTTAAATAAGAATATCTGAATGAAAACCTTTAGCAGGTGATCTGTATCTTAGTTTATATTAGCGGCAACAGCAGTTATACTGATCCGAATAATTGATCAGGGAATATGGCTGAGGTTGTCTGCGGAGTTTCATATTGAACGTAAATTTGCTAGTGAACTATTATTTTTTTGTAAAAGTATAAACTTCGTTCAATTTAAACAAGTATTCCTATAGATTTTATAGACTTTATTCATAAATAACTGATTTACAGCTAAATAATTTACAATTATTGATTTAAGCAGGGCGTTTGTCATTCTAAATGTAGTGAAGAATCTTTAATTATTTAAGAATATAAAGTCAACTGTAAGATCCTTCGTTGCACTCAGGATGACAAATTTTGAGAATGCGATCGCCATCCTGATCCGATAGCTATCGGATTTGTTTCAGGATCTATCTGCAATTTATCTCACAGACACAAACAACTAAAAATCAACAAATTAAACAACAAAACAAGTTAAACAATCACAAATTTCATAAAAAAAACTACTATTTCTATAGAATTTATAGTAATTAATTTTTACTTTTGCTGAGTCTTCTTCAAAAAGTGAATCTAAAGCTACTTGAAAAGATCATATAGTCATGTGGCCGAGTGGTTAGGTAAAGGTCTGCAAAACCTAGTACGGCGGTTCGATTCCGTCCATGACGTCTAATACTTATCAAGAAAGACGTAGGGAATGGCCCTTTGATGTCTAAGCAACCTGTTGATTAACAAGGTGCTAATTCCTTCTGCAATGGCAGAAAAGATGAGTTTGAAAACAGATCCCTTTACTGTTTTCGGCGAACGATCAATGGCTATCCCTTCCAAAATTGGTAACCTAAATTTAATAATATGTCAGTTTATTTTGATTATCCATCCATCAGGGATTTTTTCGAGATCCACGGAAACACATCTTGCGAAAAATTAGATGATTACGAACATTGTAAGGCCGAATCAGACCGGCTTTATAATGAGCAGCTAAATGAGGTCAATAAAGAAACCCCGCATGATCAAGCCAAAACCGATACTTAAAAATTATTCTAATCCTTTGCCTAAACGCTCTTTTAAATAACAAGCTTAAAATGTATCCAACACCACCTAGACTACCCATTATATTCAAAACCTTCTTCATTATAGTATTAACCTTCTTCCTGTTTTCACCCCAAACATGGGCACAATCGAAAGATCCATCCCCTATCAGTTTTCCTACGCCTAAAAATGTAGATCACATGCTTTTTTATCTTCAACGCGATCCGAATACCAACACCCTGATTTATGCGTTAAACCTAAAAGAAAATGGCAGCATCAATGCTAATGATCCTATTCAGGTTTATTGGATCCGCTATGGTGAAAAAGGACAGAAAAAAGACTTGGGCTATATCCAACGTAAGTTTGCATATGGCATCGATACGAAGGAACTGGGGGCTGACAAGTATGAATTTAGGTTTGTATCGCATAAAAAATTACCATTTTACCTACAAAGGTATAGTGATAAAAGCTATCGCGTTTCGGTAACCATAAACAACCGGATAATCAGGGTTACACGATTGTTTATCAGGATTCAGGGTGGCAGTTTCTGGCTTCCGAATGTAAAATATGCGGAAGTGGAAGGCACTGAAGAATCGACTGGTAAACCAGTAGTGGAACGGATAAGTGTGAAGTAAACTATTCTTCATCATCTTTAGTTAATTGCAAGAAGATCCTTCGACTCCGTTGAGGATGACAAGCTCATGAGAATTTCCTATGGAAAGAAAACAAAGATGGTCTGTGAGACACAGACCATGGATTCGACTGCTTTGCACCCGATAGCTCGGGGTCCGCTCGAAATGACGATCTCCTGTGATAACAATAATAGTGCTATTCTCTAGGCTCTTTTTTATTGTCTATCGCCGTACTAAATGTTTTATTAAACTCGCCTTTAATCCATTGTACTTTCCCTGCCGACTGCATGGCTGGCGCAATGATGTAATTTCCGGTTTCAGTATCGAGGATAACTACAAGATTATTGGCATTTACTTCGGTGCGGTACCTTCCACCGCTTTGATCTTGTCCGTTTTTAAAACTGATGGCTGTAAACATTAAGCCTGCGCCTAAAAACCCTAGCAAAAGGGATTTTGTGTCTAATGTAATTTTCATATCCTTAAGATTTATTTGTGTGTAAAATCAAGATAAGATTTTTCTACCTAAAACACCCGCTGTAAGCGCATTCTATCAGAAATATTTCAATTTATTCTAGCTTTAGAAAACCAGGTTCCCATCGTGGATCAATGATTTAACAGGTGAGACACGGGATACAGCCTCTGCCGAGCAACTGGCATCAACCAGTACTACATTAGCTTTATCGCCTACATTTGGCCATTGCTTTTTTCCTTTATCATCTAAAGGAAGAATATTACCTGTAGCCAGTTTCAATATTCTTGAAAGTTCAAATTCGGTACGATAGCCATAAATTTGAGCAGCTATATTGGCCTTTTGCAAAATACTTCCTGTGCCAAAAGTATTCCAATGATCAACAATACAATCATTACCCGCTACCACTTCTACACCATACTTATACAGCGCAGGAACGGGCATCGGGTTACCAGAAAGTGGGATTGTTGAGGCAATACCCATTTTTGCCGCGCCAAGCTTTTCGGCTATTTCTTCGGTTTTGGTTTTATCGAGATACCGCAATGCAAAAGCATGGCTCACATAGGTTTTTCCCTTCAACGCCGGGTTTTCCATTACTTTATCAATCAGGTATTCGATTGTTTTTATACCAGATTCACCCGACTCATGAAGGTGGATATCAATCCCCTTTCCATGATCCAGCGCCAACTGCACTACGAAATCCATGTGTTTTTCAATACCACCATCAATAGAAGTTGGATCTAACCCCCCGATAAAATCTATATCCATTTTGGCTGCTTCTTTCAGCAGTTCCGCAGATTTAGTATAATATATGCCATGTTGAGGAAAGGCCACCAATTCGGCCTGAAAAGATTTCTTTTTATGCAATAATGCGGTTTCCAAATGCTTCAATGAGTCTAATCCAGAGGTAGGATCGATATTTACATGCGACCTTGCATAACTTGTTCCGTAAGATTGAAGTAACTCAATTAATTTTTCACTACGTGGTATAGAAGTTTTTAACAGCTCAGGAATTATCTGTTGTTCGAAAGCAATCATATCTTTTACAGATCTGTTCTTCTTCAAATGCGCCTGCCAGGGCAATCCGTAATAGGTTTTATCCAGATGGATGTGCATATCCCTGAAAGCCGGGAGCATTAACAATCCCTTTGCATCGATTGCTTTTGCAGCAGGGTTATTAGGAAGAACACGTTTTACCTTACCTTCTTCCATCTCAACAATGAAAAGTTCGGTTTTTGTTTTGATTACCTCATCCTGATCATATTCGAATCCAGTTTCGAGCCTAACGTTTTTTAAAGTCAAGGTTTTTTCTGAGAAGCGGCCTACACTTTCATCCGCAATTGCCTGTTCTGCTGACAGTAAGCAGGTGCTTGCAAGCAAAATAGATGAGCTTTTAATAAAATCTTTTCTCGAGATCGAATTTGGGTTTGTCATAACAGGATTCTTTATTACAAAAATAGTGTTCTGTTATGTTTATGAATAGTAGGATTTATATCAAAAATTGTATCATTTATAACTATCTGTACTTATTCGCCGAATTAGGCAGTTATAACTTGTGCAATTCATTACTGTTCGCGGAATGCACGTGGGGTAATGTGGGTCTGGTTTTTAAAGAATTTAGAGAAATAAGCCACATCGTAAAAGCCGAGGTCGAAAGCAATGGCTTTAATAGGCCTTTCGGTAGTGAGTAAAATCCGTTTTGCTTCGAGTATTAAACGTTCATGGATGAGTGCTGTGGCTGACACATGAAAATGTTTTTTGCAGAGCATGTTCAGGTAATTAGCCGAAATACTTAACTGATCGGCATAAAATGCAACAAGTTTTTCCTTTCTTATAATGCATATCGATCAGCGAGCGGTATCTAAACAGAACAGGTTTGGTTTGGTAAACCGTTTGGTTATTGAACAGCGTTTCTGCCTCCTCGCTAAGCATCAGCGCAATAAGCCTGATCCTGGCATTGATAATTTCCCAAAGTATTATAGGCTTTGCGAGTTCAGATCTGATACTATGAAATTCGTACAGGATTTTTCCGTAAGCATCGGCACTTAAGTTTATTACCGGATAATTTTGGTATAAGATTAATGAAAAACGTAAAGAATTGGCAAGCGTTTCGAATATGCTCCTACTAATCATAAGTTGATGGGCATGGGTTTCTTCGCCGAGCTCCCATTTATGGATCTGCTCAGGAAACAATAAGTGCAACTGACCTCCAGCAACCTGATGATTTACAAAATCGATGGTATGCAGGCCGCTACCCTGCTCAAAAAGCATAAAAAGGAAAAAATCATGTTTATGTGGTTTTTCGATATGCCTTTCCCCGATTATTTCATGATACAGCAAGTTATTCCCCGAATCTTGCTCGGGCCAAAACTCACTAATATCAAGCGTAGGGAAATTTGCAATTACATCCATCAACGAAAAATACCATTTTTGAATAGAAGTTACGAAAAAAGAAGATGGAAAATGAATGGAGCAATGTTATTAGTCAGGTTGCGAACGCTAAAATTAAAATAGAGGCTGTATCATAAGGTGTGAATTTACTGATCCTTCGACAGGCTCAGGATGACAATCTATATTATTATACAGCCTCACAAAAATGCAAGCCTGAAACTTGCAGCATAATTTTCATAGGTAGATGAAAAATTATTAATGCCTCATTTTAACAATGGCAAATACCACGCCGATCAAAAATGACAAAACGTAGTAAGAAGCCGGAACAAGGATACTTCTGAATAACAAGGCTTTTTTACTATAGTTAAATCCAGAAAAAAACTGATAATAAAACCAGATGCTATAAAAATGGTCAAAAAAGCTCAATACTCCGAAATACAAAAATACCAGCACTTTGGTATTGGTGTAAAAAATGGTCAGTGCCGCAACAAACAGGCCAATGATCAGTTCAACGATAATCCGGTTTGAATTTAAAACCAGGTGTTCGGAAAAATTAAGCTTCGCTTTTCTAAAGCAGATAAAACTAAAAAAAGAGTAAACAGGAATGGCAATAATGAGGACCAGCTTTGGATGACCAGAGATAAATTTTTCAAGATCATTCATCATCGATCTGCTTCCCTGAGGCATCAGATCAGACATATTGCCGTGTGTATACGGCGCAATAAGACCTGATACCGTCAGAATGAGCAGGATGAGCGTCACAAAACTAAAATACGGTACCCTTTTGCCCTGAATAAATTCGCGGACACTGTGCCCTGACCGCGTGAAAAGGCCTTTTAGGGTAATAAGATGCCTTTATCTACATGCCAAACACCATAAATAAAATCATGTTCAAGAAAATGTTTAATGGAATAACGGTGTGTAGTAGATTTTTGTCCGCAGTTCGCACAGTAATTCTGCGTAACCGGAGTGGAACAGTTTAGGCAATCTGGAAACATCGATAACTATTATTTGGATTCTCTGTTTTTAATTTCAGTATTAATCTGGCTCAAGCTAATGAAAGCTGGCAAAAATGTTAGCGAACAGCAAATAGGAACTATGACAAGTACTTTTGGCATTTTTGATGAAAAGGCAAGATAAAATATGATCACACTGGCGGCAAGCAATACCACGCTAAGTCCAATCAGTACGCCTTGCAAACTCTGCTTCTTTTTATATAATTCTTGTACAGATAATTCGGTAATAGGAATTCCCTTTTTCATATTATTTGAGGTGGTGTTAATATAGTTTGGTTATAGCAAAGAAATTCATCATCATTTATTCATCTCTTTTGTGAACAAATATACAATATATCACCGATTGGTGATAAAAATAATTAAAATTGATTGTGTAATTTTCCAGCACGATTATTTTGCATCACATGGAACAGAAAACGGCGGTTAAATCGGTAAGAAACAAAGAAAAAAGCAAGCAGAAGTTTTTAGATGCGGTAGAGAAAATACTCCATACCAAAGGTTTCTCAGGTCTTAAGGTGAACGATATCGCTCGTACTGCGGGTTTAGACAAAAAACTGATTTATAATTATTTTGGAGGGAAGGACGAACTCATTGATGAATATATCCGCTCGCAGGATTTCTGGAGCAATATAAAAGATGAGCCAGGAGGGCCTGTGGTTAATGATGGAGGGAAAACATTCTCTAAAGCAATGCTCCTCTCCCAATTTGATTATGTTTTCAAAAATAAGGATTTACAGAAAATTCTGCTTTGGGGATTAATAGAGAACAGGAAATCGTTAAAAAAGCTGGCAAACGACCGTGAAGAAAATGGTGCACGCTTATTTGAAAGTCTTACCGACCCACATTTTAAGGAAAAAGCCAAAAGATACCGGGCCATTATAGCACTGCTGATATCGGGAATTTACTATCTGGACATTTATGCCACTACAAACGACTGTACTTTTTGCGGATTAGACCTAAAAACGACAGAGGGACGCTCAGAAATTGAAAATGCTATTTCATTTTTAATTGATAAAACTTACGAGTAAGAAAACAGGTAAACCTGGAAGAATGTCTCGAAAAAAAATTTCTTGCAGACCACAAAAAAACGTTTCTTTGACTGTTCATATCCTATAAAATTGATTCATCGAAATTACATGAATATCTTCCCGTCTGAAGAACCAGGATTGTAAATAAAAATGCAAACTTTGTAAATAAAAAGCTGACACCATGCATCTTAGCCGAAATCTCCTCTTCGAGAAACGCAAATACTTGTTTGGATCGATAATACTTTTGTTTATCGCTGCAATCTGTGTGGCTTTCAGTATAGCGGATAGCGACGATTTTGATATTTCCAGAAGAGAAGTTTTAATCCGCAAAATCGGGCACGAATTGCTCCTGCAGTCGGGCGATAGTACATCAAGGGTTCTTCCGGTAAAAAAGATCGCCGGGAATGAATATCAGATTAGCTTTGAGCATGAGCTTACTTTTCAACCCGAATCCTTGGTCAATACAACCCTGCGCCTGTTGGCAAAAGACCCGCTTTCAAGTGATTATGTTGTTAATGTTCTGAACTGCGACGGCGGCGATGTGGTGTATGGATACGCCATCTCCAAAAATAAAAAAAATGATATTGTAACATGCAAAGGAAGAAAGCAACCCAGAGCATGTTACATGATCAACATTAAATTCAAACCAACGGGCATAAATACAGCCAAAAATAGATATCTTCTGGCTGGCCTGCCATTTTTAGCATTTATTGGTTTTATATTTTTTAGATCGGTTAAACCGCGAAGAGTTTTACCTAATGATGTCCAGAATACTAATATGTTCACCCTAGGCTCGGTGTTGTTCGATGCGAAGAATCGGAACCTTACAATAAATGGAAAAACAATAGAACTAACCGGAACGGAAACCCGGCTGCTGCTCATTTTTGCCATGTCTCCTAACGAGACGATAGAGCGAAATCGGCTACAAAAAGAGATCTGGGAAGATGAAGGTGTTATTGTAGGGCGTAGTTTAGATATGTTTATATCAAAACTTAGAAAAAAACTGGAGCTTGATCCCAACATCAACATTGTTGTTATACGTGGCAAAGGATATAAGCTTGAAATTAGCGTTTAAAAGATCTTTCCATTCCGTTGCACTCCAGTCGAGATGACGACTCTATCTGTTATGTGTGTAGCTTATTGATAATAAATACCATTGATATACTCCGTAAATTAAAAAAGAGCGTATTGAGGAAAAGCCGTGTTAACAATAAACCACAGCTTTTCCTACTGCATGCGTACTTCGGATAAGATTCGATTAAAATTTAATAGAAATCCCTTCGCCTTTATATTGGACTGATCGGACGTTTTTTGTTTTGGCAATGGTTTTATTAGCATTCGAAGGGATAAGCTCAACATTGAAGTTTCTCTTTGCCAACATTCCGGTATAACTTCCTTTTCGATCGGAAATATTTAATGCCCTTGATTTTTGATCCCATTTCAACACAATAGTAGTGTAAGCCCCTTTTTCATAGTTGTAATTATCATTTTCATCTTCATAAAGTGTAAAACTACCATCTGCGCCTTCATAAACCCGAATATCAAGATTCTCCCATTTTTTCTCGGTAGAATACTGTACATCAGGACCGAATGGAATGATAGCACCAGCCTTCACATATAATGGAATGATGTCAACAGGAGCGTCTGTTTCAACAGTCTGTCCGCCCGAGCTATATTCATTCGTCCAGAAGTTATACCAGCCACTTCCTTTAGGTAGATAAACCGGAGATTTCCTTTCCCGATATTTCGTTACCGGCGCAACCAGGATCGAGCGGCCAAACATATATTCAGTACCAATTTCATGCGTACGCTGATCGGCGATAAAATCCATGATCAATGGGCGCATAAAGGTTCCGTTATTTTCGCTTACATCCCATGATGTACCATATATGTAAGGCAGCAATTTATAACGGAGTTTTATCGATTTCTCCTGGGCATCAAAACACCATGAGCCACGTTCACCGAAATTCCAGATCTCCCGTGGCAAGTCGGTTCCATGAGAACGCATCATTGGGCTGAAAGCTCCAAATTGCATCCAGCGAACATATAATTCCTGAAATTCAGGGTTTTTATTACCACCATTATCTCGCCAGCGCCCGGCAAAAAAACCACCGATATCGCTATTCCAGTTAGGTATCCCCATCAAGGTATAGTTTAAAGCTGCCGGCACCTGCTTTTGAAGCATCTCCCAGCTCGATGTAACATCTCCGCTCCAGGTGTTGGATCCAAAACGCTGCTGGCCGATGAAGCCCGATCTGGTAAGGATCACCACGCGCTTGTCATGATTTGAAGCACGCTGATTACTTGCGATACCTTTATTATGCATCAGACTGAACCCGTTTTTCACACTTCTGTAGCTGCCTAAATGGGTAGGGAGGTCAAAATCAGATTCTTTAACATTTATGTGGTCAGGTTCTGTTGAATCAAGCCACCAACCATCGTTACCAATATAGCTGAATATTCCCTTATTGAGGTATTTCCAGTAGATATCAAGTGCTTTTGGATTAAACACATCATAAGGTCTTGCACCACTTTTCGGGGGCCAGGTATCAAAATTAATGATCATGTTCTTACTGTCGAACTCCCTGCGCTGAGGTGTTTTCGGACCAAAGCCCGGCCATGTTACAATCAGCAGCTTCGCATTCAAACTATGAATCTCATCAACCCATTTTTTTGGATCAGGGAAACGCTCTTTATCAAAGGTTTGTGAATTCCAGGCGCTATCCGTTTTATTATATTCCGGCCAATAGCGCCAATCCTGAATAATTACATCCAGTGGAACTTTCAGGTCCCGGTACTTTTTAACAACATCCAAACTTTCATCCTGTGTATGATAACGTTCCTTGCTCTGAAAGAATCCATAAGCCCATAGCGGAAGCATCGGGGCTTTACCGGTTAGTCCACGCAGTTCTGAGATTACCCCATCCGTATTATTACCAAACATGAAATAGTAATCAGCGCAGTGGCCCAGGCTTTCAAAAGATAGCTCCTCTGGTTTATCCTCAAACTTAGAAATCGAATAATTGTCCCAGAATACCGCATAACCCTTTACAGAAAGAAAATATGGCGAATAAGTTGACATATTTTCATTTTTCATCAGATGTGAGGAATTGCGCTGGTTAAATTTATTATCCATGATCTGGCCCACACCATATATAGCTTCATCTTTATCCAGCGAAAAAGCATTCCTGACCTTGAATGATGAGGTTCCGGCATCATTTACAGGCGAAAACAGTGTACCTCCGTCCTTATCCTGCAGGAGTTGCTTGCCCGAAGCATCATAGAAATAAACCCCTCCAGTCTCTCCATTTACCTCGACCTGAATTTTGCTGCTTTTTACTACCGGATTCTGCCCTTTTTTTGCATACCTCACAGCTACTTTATTTGGCACTGCCACAACTGAAAGACTGGTTTTAAGATAAGGTTTGCCAATGGGTGTTTTGTTAACCCTTACCGTATTTTCTGAATAGAACTCAACTGAAATATCCATTTGCCGGGCTGTAAATTTCAACCCTTGTGCGGTCTTTTGTATGGGTTGTGTCCACCCGTTCATGGTTAGTAAAAATGCAAAAAGCATAAACAAACCACCTGCTTTGTTGTAAAATTTCATAAGCATCATAAAGTTTTTATTTGATCATAACAAACATACCGCTGAACGGTGATGTTAAGACAACAACTATGTTGCAAAAAGTATCAATGGCGTTGATTTTTCACCTTACGGGCATACTCCGAAGGCCTGCAGCCATACCGTTCATAAAAACATTTACCCAGATAGCTTGAGCTGCTGAACCCCACCCTTTCAGTGATCTCTGAAATATTGAGTTTACCTTCCAAAATTAATTGTGCCGCTTTCTCCAGGCGAACATTGCGAATGAACAGTGATGGCGATTTATCAAGGAGTGTAATGAGTTTTCGGTAAAGTCCGGTACGGTCCATATTAAGATCACGGCTGAGCTGCTCTACAGAATAATCTGTAACCTCAATATTCATTTCTACCAGCTTCATCGCCCGTTCTAGAAATTCAGATTCGGCCTGGTTGAGGCCAGTTTTGAATTCTGAAGCGTCGCTACGCTCCTCAACTGCTGCAGGGAGGTTCTCTTTTTCTGCGAGAAGCACATTTTGCTGATCAATTAAGTTACGAATCCTGAGCAACAAAAGCTCTTCGCGATGAGTGCGTTCCAATGATTTTCTGGTGTGAGAAATATAAGCAAATATTGCTGCTGATATCAAGACTGAAGCCAATACTACGAAACAGATAATTGCGGGCAAAGTCTGCCACCAGGGTGCATTAATAGTTAGATCTAGTTCTGAAACCGGTCCACTCCATTCTTTATTGTTATTAGAAGCCATTACCCTTAGCTTATAATTACCGTGAGGCAGATTGGTATACGATATTTCGAGAACACCATGCCCGTTTACGCCATCTTCCCTGCGACTGAAGGTTTCCCGCCAGGACCTGTCTATCCCTATCAGCTGATATCGATAAAAGGTTTGGGATGGATTCTGATAGTTAAGCGCTGAAAACTGAAAAGTGAGAAAGTTTTGGTTATAATCAAGCTGTATCCTCTTAATATAAGGTGCACTATTGATTAAAATTACTCGGTCACCATAACTTTTGCCCGGTTCAACCTTTTCTCCTTTTAAGAACAGATTAGTAAAGACAGGCTTAAAGGGCAGCTTACGTTGCAAAAGGCGACTGGGTTTCAAAATGCTAAATCCATTTATTCCTCCAAAATAAAGGTCACCACTCAAACTTTCGTAAACAGCCTGATTTGTATATTCTCCGTCTAATGTGCCAGCATTTGAATCGAAACTGGTAAAGTGAACATTTCCACTGATCGAATCAATCTGAAGCTTGTTAATGCCATAACTGGTGGTGATCCAGATGTTGTTATGGCTGTCTTTTAATATCGCCTGTATAAAATTGTTTGACAGCCCATCTTTAGTATAAAACACATGCTGTTCCCCGGAAGGTTTAAATAACCTCAGCCCATCTCCCGTTCCTATCCATTTCCAGCCTCTGGAATCAATAAGTTCTGCGGTATGGTCTATGTTATAATCCATCAACATTTGAGGATATTCCAATTTATGGCGTACTGGTGGGGGAATCGAAAAAACATCAATTTTCTCAAGTGCATTACCATTACTTAAAGCGGTTTTGTAACGATAAAATCCAGATTTACATTTCAGGTAAATGTTCCCCGATACGTCCTCAGAAAATGCTTTCACCATGATATCGCCTAATAAGGCACCTGGAAAATACGATGCGCCGATATGCTTAAAAATATACCTTTCGGGATGATCATAAAGTATTCCTTGATTTACGGTTCCCAGCCAGAATCCGCCCTGCTTATCATAAAGCAGTGTACTGATCTCTGTATTCAGTTTACTTCCGTCGGTTTTGTTTAGCAGCGGCCAATAACGTTTTTCACTACTAAAACAATCAATTATCCAAATCCCCTTGGCGCAACTGATAGATGCTTTACCCTTAGCATCCACCACTAAGGTATTTAAGGTATATTCTGTCTCAAGGATTTTTCTCCAGGCCTGTTTTTGAAGATCAAAGAAAAAGAACCCGCCGTGGGTTCCATTTCGCAACTGATAAAAACCATTGCGCCCCTTGACGACCAAGGAAGTATTGCCAAACCTAGCGTAATGCGTATCGGGATATGCAGCCGCACTGTACAACTTACGTTTCGAGCTCAGATCGTAGCAGATTACCTTTCCTGTACTGTAAAAAAGATACAGTTTTTCTTCATGAGCGCTCACATCCTGCAATCTTCCCTGATTCTGCGACAGCTCGAATTCTTGAGTATGATCGCTAAGCACAAGTTTGTCACCAATAAGCAACCACAGCCCTTGCTTTGTATCCATGAAGAAATTATCTATTGGCTTTGGAAAACCTATCTTTTTGAAATAACCCGCTAAATCTTGTGTATACTTCTCCTTGCGCAGATCAACCCTTAAAAGTTCCTTATAGTCTTTTATCCAAAGTATGGAATCGCCACTCAGATAAATTCTGTAAAAACCATCGTATGTTTTTAGCGGATATTTGCGTTGCGAATCCCGGTGAATATACTTAAACCCTGCGCCATCATAGATATTGATATTACCAGTCGTTTTGAAAACCATACGTCCGTCGGGCAACTGAAGCATGTAACGAACCTGGTTGTCGCTCAGGCCGTGAAGAACATTAAGCGGTGTAAATACAAATTCTTGTGATTTAGCGCAAGAAAACAAGAAAAGAAAGATTGAAATAAGGAAGATCGTTCGCTTCATTCTGGCTTCAAAGTTCTCATTAAATATCAGTGCGATTATGAACAATTTTAGTTGAATAAGAAAATAATTTATCTCTGGCGATCAGCGAAATAAAAGACAAAAAAATGGTATTTACGCAGTGTCTGTCAATCTTTTCATCATCTTCACCAGCGCAATTGATTTCATTGATGCCCCACATATTTGGGTTGAATTAAAATATTAATATCTGGTTATACGAATTTCGTAAAATAATCGATTTAAGCAATCGATTGCGCAAAAATATTTTAGTGAGCTCTCCTCATGTCCAAATTGAACAGATAGTCTCCCCAATTAGCTTTTGGTTAGCCAACCAACAGGCCATAACATTTCCAAGATATGGGAATCCTGAATAAGAGATTGATTAATTATTGGAACTAAACCTAGGCTTAATTCCTTTTAAGCTAAAAGATATGGGTACTGCAGGGCAAGCCTAAATAACTAAAATAGCAACCTTAAAGAACAGGCGCTATTTTAGTTGATTTTTATTAAGGTTTTATTACTTAAAATCACTTAGCTTCATTAAGAGCATAGCGGTCTGAAATGGATAGACCTGCCAGCTTATATACAGTTGGCTTAGAGCCTATTTTATTTTAAATTATTAGTATGTCAGTCTGTCCAAAGGACTCCTGTGGAGAGCGGAGTCGAAGACCCGTTTTTAGATATATTAAAGCAATCGACTCCGCTACTATTGACAGATCCTATAGAAAGGTCGTCATTGCTGACGATAATCGGAGGAGATTTAATCTTTTAAATTCTCCTGTCATTTATATTAATTTATAAAATAAATTACTCTCTCCGTAGGAGTCCTTTGAACTGGATGACAAATCTATATTCAAGATATAACCTCTTATGCTATTTTAACTGCTTTTGATCAATCTTTGACAGCGAAAGATTGCTTAACTTACTAACACCACTGCTTTGAATCTTGATTGTTTTAATAGCAGTACCCGGAAAGAAAATATCTGTCATCACAGTTAATCCGTTATCGGCAAAAAGTTCTACGGATGCTACATCCAGGATCAAGCTAATATTGATTTTCTTATCGGCCAGTAACCTGGGCGCACTATGTTTTTTGGCAAATCCTTTTCCAAATGATGTTTCGCCAGATTGCGCCCTGTCGATAAAGTAACTGTTGCTCTTTTTGTTATAGCCTATAATTAGCTTTTGTCCGCTAACGTTCGATAATACAATATTAAGGTCGCTGGCATTTTCAAGGCTAAGATCGAGTTTGAACTTTCCATCCAGAAGCTTGGCATACGCAGAAAGGTCAATCTCTTTATCGATAGTAACAGGTCCTTTCTTATAAACAGACTTTAATGATGGCGAAAATTCCTTTACAGGTAACGAACGAAGATAATACGCTCCATCAACACTTGCGAGCGATAGTTCTCTGGGAAGTGTCATAGCACCACGCCATGCCTTGGTAGGTACCTGGTTGGCATACTGCCAGTTGTTCATCCAGCCAAGGAATATCTTCCTTTCGCCGGTGTTAGACCAGGTAACCCCTGCATAATTATCGGTTCCATAATCCACCCATTTCTCTTTTGTAGAATTTGGCACGAATTTATTCCCGTCGAAGTTTCCTGTAAAGTACTGGGTTGCAGAACCTCCGTTAGGGCCTCCGGGATTGATGCTAACTAAAAGCACCCATACCGTTTTACCATTGCTTTTGAGTGGAAATAGATCCGGGCATTCCCAAACCCCACCATGAGCGCCCAGGTTGGCTCCAAATTCGCTCTCGTGTTTCCAGGCTTTAAGATCTGGGGAGGAATAGAAAGTGATCCTGTCCTTTGTAGCTAAGGTCATGACCCATTTTTTGCCTTGTTCATACCACATCACCTTGGGATCCCTGAAATCGCTTATCCCAGGGTTTGGAAGCACAGGATTACCCTTATATTTAGTCCACGTTTCGCCCTCATCATTACTATAAGCAATACTTTGGTATTGGTGCAGGCCAGTCTTGGCCTCTTCGATCTTTTGGTTATGGTGCGTAAATATCGCAACCATAGCGTTCTTACCAAATCCTGCGGTATTGTCTTTATCAATGACGATACTTCCCGAAAAAATAGTTCCCAGGCTATCTGGATAAAGTGCTATGGGCTTTTCCGCCCAGTTAAAGAAATCTTTAGTTGTGGCATGTCCCCAGTGCATAGGTCCCCAGGTTGTACCACCGGGATGATACTGAAAGAATAGATGGTAAACGCCATTATAATACACCATTCCGTTAGGATCATTCATCCAATGTGCCTTTGGTGAAAAATGGAAAGCTGGCCTGTATTTTTCGCCTCCTGTAGATTGGGCACTGGAACCGACAGAGAACAGGCAAAAAAGCAAAAAGAACACCGATCTTATAGAATTGTTTTTCATGTTGTATTTTTTAAAATTTAAGCTAATATCCAGGGAAGGCTCCCTGGACATTAGAAATATTACCATCCGTTGTTTTGTTTATACACCCCGCTACTAAAGTTAATCTGATTTAAAGGGATAGGGAAATATTCATCCCTTCCTGCTGTAAACCTGGCATCGGCGAGATGGGCAACCCTTGATTTTTCGACCGAAAAATAAGCATTCATAGTCTGCGCAGCAATCCCCCACCTCACCAAATCAAAAAAGTGATAACCTTCTGTAGCGAACTCAAGTCTTCTTTCAAATCTTAGGGCCTGCCTTGCAAAATCCTGGCTCCAGGTACAATTTACCCCAGGTTGATAAAGCTGAACGTTATAATTTGAAGTTGGGTTTCCCGCAGCATTTTTCAATAGATTACGACTTAGGTTTGCACGGTTTCTAACCTGATTGATCAGCGGAACAGCTTCTAATGGCCGCCCCAGCTCTATCAGCACTTCTGCTTTCCAAAGCAGCACATCTGAATAGCGGATGATCTGCCAGTTTTTCGAACTTCCGATAAATGGTGGAACTTTCTGAAAAGAAGCGTCGTCGGGAAGTACTGCTTCTTTCATACTAGCAAACGCATCGTAAATAGCTGGTGCTCTTGACCATGAGCGCTGGAATACAAATGTTGGCTTATATTTAAAAGGTGCACCTGGTTTGGCCACGGTATGATCAAGTCGTGGATCGAATGAACTGCTCTGAAAGTCGAGAGAAGCTGCTGCATCTGTATTGTTGTAGGTGGAAAAAAGAGGCAATCCGTCGGTTCCTGTTTTAAAAGCATTGATCAGATCATGACTAGGCACATTAAAACCGCAGCATCCATACTCCTGATTCATCGGATAGTTAAGCGCATGCCCGTAATCCAGTCTCCCCTTTGGCGTACCATCATCTTTTGAATACTGGATAGCAAAAACAGATTCCGGGCCGTTATCAGAAGCAGATAAAAAGTTGTTGGCATAATCCGTGCTCAGGCTGAATTTGCCCGATGTGATGATCTCATCACATAAGGTGTTTATTTCATTTAATTTAGCAGCATCAATACCACTTACCGCATTATTTTCGCTTTGGGTATAAGCCTGGTACAACAGCACTTTAGCCAGATAAGCTTTCGCAGCATTTTTGTTTACCCTGCCCTTATCGTTCTGATCTGTAGGCAGCGCTGTAACGGCCGCTCTGAAATCATCTGCAATCTTCGTCCAAAGCGCATCATTACTCAAGGCCCTGTTGGAAATGGACGGATAGTCGGCTTTTGCCATATTCTGATCGATAAAGGGAACATATTTGAAAAGAATCTTTAGCAGAAAATAAAAATGTCCTCTCAAAAAGCGAAGTTCTCCCTGGCGTTGAACCTTGTTTGGATATTCAGCGGCAGACATGGCATCGACTCTTCTCAACGCATCATTGGCTCGACCGACACCCACATACAGCCTGAACCAAAGCTGGTCGATGAGGCCATTGTCAGGTCTGTTAAGGGAAAATGTCTCAAACAGATGGAACTCTGACAGGTCTCCGGGTCCATCCCCTCCTTTATAGGTATCTCCTCCTCGAACGCTTCCATACGGCCACATGCTTGAATATGGAGAAGTATAGTGATCATTTCCAAGTGCAGAATAAGCTGCAATGACCATTTTATCAATATTCTCCGGAGTATTCAGATCATCGCCTGAAACTACCCCCTGTGCTGGCTCATCAAGGGCTTTTTCGCATGAAAAGAATAAGGTAGCGAAGAATGCCAGTGTATATATTAATTTTTTCATCTTTTGATATATCTAATTTTACAATGTAATATTTAGCCCAAGGGTACCAACAACTGGCACAGGAAATCCATAATTGGGAATCTCAGGATCAGTACCAGTAAAAGATTTGCTCTTTATGGTAAACAGGTTACTGCCCTGAACGAATACCCTGAAGTTCTGTATTTTCATATTCAGTGCCTTTTTAAGATTATAACCAATCTGTAGGTTGCGCAACTTGAGGTAAGATCCGTTCTCTATGAAATAAGTAGAAAACCTGCCTTCATTATTGCGGTCTACAAGAGTGAGCGCTGGAATGGTAGAACCTGGATTTGAAGGACTCCAGGCATCAAGCGTCCTGCTGCCCCAGTTCGTACCTGTCCAAAGTGAAGAAAAATCGGTATAAGTCTTAAAATCATTCACTACATCCACATTAATGGCCTGTAGGAAAAAACTCATATCGAAGTTCTTATAGCTAAGGGAAACATTCAATCCATAAGTGAACTTGGGACTATTGTCGCCTATAAAGTCGCGGTCCAGATCGTTAATCACGCCATCATTGTTTATATCCTTATATTTAATCCTGCCTAATCCTTTTCCAGGCTGGCTGGCATAAGCATCTACTTCTGCCTGTGAGGTAAAGAGGCCATCGGCAATATATCCAAAGTAGGAGTTGATAGGCCTTCCAAGTACATTTTTGTCGGTACCATTGCCGGGATAGGAAGCCAGCACATCTTTAGGGAGATAGGTCACCTTGTTCCTGTAGAGCGAAAAGTTACCCGTCAGGCTGAAGCTAAAGTCATCAGCAATCTTATCTTCATAGGTAAGAATCGCATCAAGCCCCTTGTTCTGAAGCGAAGCCCCATTACTATAGCTATTCCCTCCATCTCCAAGTACGGCCAGGTAAGCGGGACTTATTAGAATATCTGAGGTTTTTTTAATAAAATAATCAACAGAACCAGTAAGCTTATTGTTCCATAAACCAAAGTCCAAACCAAAATTCGACTCTCTTAGCGATTCCCATTTCAGGTTGTCGTTGCCCTGTTGGATAAGGGCAAAACCAGATGGCAACTGTCCTGTACCTGCACCTGTGATATCATATGCGGTACCCTTATCAAAGTCCCATGTCGGGTCAGTCCCGTAAATAGCAGAGTATAGGGAGCGTGTAGCATTGTTGGGGATTTCCTGGTTTCCAGAACGGCCCCAGCCGTACCTAAGCTTCAGATCAGAAAACAGACCTAGATCCTTTATAAACTTTTCTTCACTCATTCTCCAACCAAGTGAGAAAGCAGGGAAAGTACCGTATCGGTTATCTTTACCAAACCGCGAAGAGCCGTCTCTCCTCAAGGTTACAGAGGCAATATAACGGTCGTTGTAACTGTAGTTGACCTTACCGAAATAAGACAACAGTTTGTTTCCCGCCCCACTTCCCCCGTTGAGGGTATTTGAGCTACCTGCATTAAGGTAGGCATAATCAATATTTTCTATCGCAAGCCCTTGTCTGCTTGCAGAAAACTCCTGACTGATGTTCTTTATGTATTCCTGACCGGCGAGTATTTCCAGGTTATGTTTATCCTTAGTGATCTTATAGTTAAGGGTATTCTGCCAGATGATATTACCCTGATAGGTCTGTGCATTGCTCACCTGGTTTGCAGGATCAGCCAAAAAACCAGAAACATATGATTTCTTTAACAGGCGCTGATAGCTACCGTTATAGTCTACACCGAAATTTGTCCTGAAGTTCAGTCCAGGAATGATCTGGTAATCTGCATATGCATTTCCAAAGAGCCTATAAAAATTGTAATCATTCTGCTTATTGTCTTCTATTAGTCTAACCGGGTTCTGTCTATCGGTCATTCCTGCCGCAGGGCCTCCCCAGCCTCCGCTTGTGGTATATACCGGTACAATAGGTTGCTGCACGAGCGAGGCAAATAGAATATCGCTTGATGGGATCTGGGCATTCTTAATGTAGCTTGCTGAAAAATTCTCCCCGATCTTTAACTTGCCGTCTAGATAATTGTAATCAGAATTGAATCTTGCCGTATATTTTCGGCTTCTAGACTCCTTTACGATACCCTTATTATCATAATAACCTACTGAAAAAAGACTGTTTCCCTTTTCACCACCATTGGAAAGGGCTGCATCATAGGACTGGATAATCGAATTTTGTGCAATCTCATCAAACCAGTAAGTATCTGCAGCCTTCATGGTCTTTGCCGCATCGATATACTCCGGAAAGATTACACGGTTTAGTACTGGGTTGTTAAAATTATTGTTCCAGTCATACTGATAAATCTGGTTATTATTGGGGTTGGCCTTATCGTTTACCGCCGCCTGCCAATAGGCACGGCCTCTTTCCTCGGCATTAAGCGTTTTAAGTTTGGTGGCATAATTCTGAATAGACGTCGAGGCATTGAAGTCGATCTTTGAATAACCTTTTTTGGCTTTTTTTGTAGTGATGATGATTACACCATTCGCTGCACGTGAACCATAAATAGTTGCTGATGACGCATCTTTAAGCACCTGAATAGATTCAATATCGTTCTGGTTTAACTGTTCCAACCCGTTTTTGGTTGGCACTCCATCGATTACATAAAGTGGGTCGTTATTGCCCAGAGTTCCAATGCCACGGATTCTTACCGTTGCCTGGCCAGTCGGAGAACCGTCGGTGGTAATCAGTACCCCCGGAACCCTTCCCTGTAGAGACTTTACAGCATTACCAGAAGGAATATCCCTGATCTTCGAAACATCAACTACATTGACCGCTCCGGTGATGTCTTTCTTGCGTTCCTTCTGATAACCCGTAACCACGATCTCGTTGAGCTTATTGATCGCGATGTCGAGTTTGACCTTAAGATTGGCCGACTCTGCGGTAATGGGAATGGTCAACGGTTCAGCTCCAATATAAATGAACCTAAGCGACTGACCGGCAGAAGCTTCAATTTTAAAACTACCATTAGCATCTGTGGTCACCGTTCTTTGGGTACCTACGATAACTACGGTTACAGCTTCCAGAGGGATGGATTCATTGTCGGTGACAACGCCACTGATTACCCTGGTCTGGCCAAATGCCAGGCCCGTTACCATACAGGCAAAAAGCCAGGTAAGGAAAATTTTTCTCATAAAATTCAGATTTGGTTAGTATTAATGTTCAGTTAAAATATTTCGTCAATAAACTTTTTGTATTCTTCAATCTCATATTCCGGACAGCCCCCTTTTTTGGTAGCGATAAAAGCACCCATTCCGATCGCATTTTTTATAATGGTTTTTGGTGCAAGTCCCAATTGATGACTGGCAATGAAGGCTGCAAGAAATGAATCTCCACTCCCAATGGTATCGTTAACCTTCACCTCTGATCCCCAGGCATGGTAAGATTGATCCATTCTATAATAGGAAGCCCCAAATTCTCCTTTAGTTACGATTACCTCTGGCACACTGAAGCGTTCCTGTATAAAACGGACCTGCTCTCTCTCATTTATGAACCTTCCCCCGAAAAGGATCTGGGCCATGTGTAGCTCCGACTCGTTAAATTTTATGATATCTGCCCGTTCCATCAGATTTGCCAAAAGGCTCTTATCAAAGAAAGGAGGGCGGAGATTGATATCAAATACCTTTATCGCATCGCTTTCCAGGAATTTGAACAGCGTTTCTCTGGAAAGCGTATTTCTGGAGGCCAGGCTTCCGTACACAAAATATGTGGATGGCTTCAGTGCACTATCGATCGTGGACTGGTGATCTATAAAATCCCATGCCACGGGGAACACGATTTCATAGGAAACCTCATTTCTACTGCCCACGCGGGCAATCACTTCACTGGTAGGGTGTATCGTATCGCGCTGAAGGAGGCTTTTGTTAATTTGCCAACCATCAAGCAAACGCTCCAGTTTTACTCCGTTTTCATCATCTCCGATTTTACTGATGATACTGCTGGACAAGCCAAGCTTATTGAGGTGATAGGCCACATTTAGCGGTGCACCACCTGGCATGCGCCCATCAGGCAGCACATCCCATAATATTTCGCCAAAGCATATAGCAGGTGTGATCATATTCTTGTCTTTCTTTTTTATTTAGTGCATTACAATTCCAGTCTCTATCTGCTCCAGAGATTTCCCCTTTGTCTCAGGCATCATCTTCCAAACGAATACCAGCTGCAATACCATCATGGCACAGAAAAAGAAAAATATGTTTGCACCTCCAAATGACTCTGCCAGATAGGGAAAACAGAATGCAATCAGTGCTGCCATTACCCAATGGGTAGAACTGCCGAGTGTTTGCCCTTTTGCCCTGACCTGATTTGGGAAAATCTCTGAAATAAATACCCAGATAACTGCCCCCTGCGAAAAAGCAAAAAAAGCAATGAAGAGCATTACGTAAATCGGGATCTCAAACCCGTTGGATGAACCACCCAGAAATGCGATTGCAACAAGTCCAAGAGAAATAATCAGTCCGAAAGAGCCGATCAGCATCAGTGTTTTTCTCCCAACTTTATCTATAATATTGATCGCAAGAAGCGTAAATATAAAATTGACCATTCCGATACCAACAGTTGATAAAAGTGAAGAATGCGCACCAAGCCCTGCCATTTCAAAAATTCTTGGTGCGTAATAGATAATGGCATTTATACCAGATACCTGATTGAAGAAGGCAAACAGCACGGCCAGGACAATAGGCCTGTTGTACTTTCCTGAAAAAAGTCCATCCGAAGATTTGTCTTTCAGCATATCCTGGCCTGACTTCTTGATGGCGGCAAGTTCTTCATCGCAGTTTAGTGGATTTATGATGCGTAGGATTTCCAACGCTTTATCGTATGCACCACGTTTAAGTATAAGCCATCTTGGACTTTCAGGAATAAAGTAGATTAGCACAAGGAATATTATAGATGGAAATGCCTGAACACCAAGCATCCATCTCCAGGATGCCTCTCCTCCCTGGCTTAGCAAATAGTTTGAAAGATAAGATATCAATATTCCCAGTACAACATTGAACTGAAAAAGCCCTACAAGCCGACCCCTTCTATGTGCCGGAGACACCTCTGAAATATAAATGGGTGCAGTAACAGAAGAGATTCCCACACCTAAACCACCCAAAAAGCGGAATGCTAAAAAGATATACCAATTATCTGCCAGTGCGGTACCCAGTGAAGAAAGTAAGTATGCTGCGGCTACGAAATAAAGTGTATTTTTTCTTCCGAAATAATCAGATGGGCGGGATCCTACCAGAGAGCCGATTACTGTACCGATAAGTGCAATAGATATGGTAAGTCCATGTGCAAATGCTGAAAGGTTCCAAAACTGTTGAATGGATTTTTCAGCTCCTGATATAACGGCTGTATCGAATCCAAACAGAAAGCCGCCTAGGGCTACGACCATGGACCAAGCCAGGACGGAATGTTTTTTCATAAGGGTTTATTTATTGGTTGAGGATTGCAAATTGGTCAAAAACGGGAAGGGAGGATAACAAATCTGTTCCAAAAAAATACAATCTTGACACATCACATAAATAACTGACTAACAGTTAATTAAAATTTATTATTTTTACCTGATCTGATGTAGTTACACTTTTGAAACATCAATATTAAGATTTTGATGCATCTGTACCTTTCATCCTACAACTCGCAGCCGAGCGCCAATTCATTAAAGTTTCAAATTTGATTATCTTTAAAATTATTTTGTTACAAACAGGATCCTAACCAGATACAACCGGTGCCAGACACTGCCCTTATTAAAATGATAAATATGACCGCAAGACTTCACTTCCTTTATAGGATACTTATAATGGTCATCCTAACGGCTATTCTTTGTGGCTGTAGCAACAAGAAAAAGGAAGCAAAATACGTTATAGGATTTTCACAATGCGTTGGCTCGGATCTGTGGCGGAGAACCATGCTGGAAGAGATGAAAATGGAGCTTTCGTTGCATCCGGGTGCCACATTGGTATATAGAGATGCAAACAACAGCAATAGAAAACAAATCTCGCAGGTAGGGGAACTATTAAAAATGAATATTGACCTGTTGATTATATCTCCTAACGAGGCACGGCCGCTCACTCCAATCGTTGAACAGGCTTATAATAGTGGCATTCCTGTGGTTATTATCGATAGGAAAACATCATCTTCGGCTTATACCGCTTATGTCGGTGCAGACAATTATCAGATTGGCAAGATGGCTGGGCAGTATGTATCTGGTCTGCTTAAAGGGAAAGGAAATATAATAGAAATCATGGGACTTCCCGGCTCCTCTCCCACAATAGAGCGCCAGAGAGGATTTGCCGAAGGGCTCCAAAAATCTGCTAATATTAGAATTTCGAATCAGATCTATGGAGATTGGTTAAAATCGCACGCTATTGACGAGCTATTGAAAATGAAGGAGGCATTGCGTACCACGGACCTAATTTTTGCTCATAATGACCAGATGGCTTCTGCAGCCAGGGAGGCGTTAGGTAAACTCGGAATAAAAAGGAAGGTGGCCATTATTGGAATAGATGCGCTACCTGGACAAGGGGGCGGCCTTCAGATGATTGATGGCAAAGTGATAGATGCCAGCTTGCTTTATCCAACGGGAGGCAAAGAGGCAATTTCCACAGCATTCCGTATTCTTGGAAAAGAATCCATCCTCAAAGAAAATATCCTTCAGTCTGTGGTGATAGATTCATCGAATGTTCAGCTCATGAAACTGCAGTGGAATAAATTTAGCAGCCAGCAGAGAGATATCGAACGGCAGCAATCACTCCTGGCTGAACAACGTTCTTTATTTGACAACCAACAGCTTACATTAAACGTCACCGTGGTTACCCTGGTGCTCTCTGTGGTTTTCGGGGGACTGGCTTTTTTCTCCCTACTGGAAAACAGGAAGATCAACAAAAACCTGGAGGCGAATAACCTCGAAATCCTTAACCAGCGTAATAAGCTTATTGAGATGTCTGAAAAGGCTAAAGAGGCGACTGAGGCCAAACTGAACTTCTTCACCAATATATCTCATGAATTCCGCACGCCCCTTACCTTAATACTCTCTCCCCTGGAAGATCTGATTAATAATGAAAAAATTAATGCACTTGCAGGAAAAAACCTGAAGCTGATCAATAAAAATGTTTTTCGCCTGTTGCGCCTGATCAACCAGCTCATTGAGTACAGAAGGATTGAATATGGTAAGATGCGCATAAGATCAACATCGAACAATCTTATAGATTTTATTGCAGACATTATTGAAACCTTTCAGCTCGCTGCAAAAAAACAGAATATAGACCTCAGACTCTTCACTAAAGAATCGGATATAACAGTATGGTTTGACGTGAACATGTTTGATAAGGTAATTTTCAACCTGATATCTAACGCACTAAAATTTACGCCAGCCAATGGAATAGTTCACGTTACAGTGAGTAAAGACGATGCTCATATCTCTATCAAAGTGGAAGACAATGGACCTGGAATGGACCAGGAAGAAATCCTCCATATATTTGAACATTTTTATCAGGCAGACTCGAACGCAAGAAAAGGATCTGGATTGGGCCTTTCCCTTTCGAAGGAACTGATGAATCTTTTACATGGAGACCTAACCGTAGAAAGCAGGAAATGGCACGGTACTATCTTCACCGTCACCCTGCCCCTTGGGTCATCACACCTTCGAGAAGAAGAGAAACACACCCAACAGGCAGAAAGAGAAGAGCTTTATGAAAATGCGAAAATTTATACGAGCGAACTAGAGCATCTCAAGAGAGAAAATAACCATGATTTGTTGCGTGAATTAAAGGAACGGTCGGTATTGATCATCGAAGACAATGCAGACCTTCTGCATTATCTGGCTGAGAAACTTGATGAGGAATACGAGGTATTTATTGCAAATACCGGCGAGAGCGGGATCACTTCTGCCTACGAGCAGGTACCAGACCTGATCATCTGCGATGTGGTACTGCCAGATCTTTCCGGGAAGAAAATTACAGAGAAGCTCAAATCCGACATTCGTACATCCCATATCCCCATCATCCTGCTCACGGCACAGGGCAGTGTAGAACAACAGATCAATGGCTTCGAGAGTATGGCAGATGCCTACATCGTTAAACCTTTCAATTATGAGTATTTACTGGCTACTGTGCGGAACCTGATGAAAAACAGACTCCTGCTAAAGTCTCATTACACAAGCGATATCAGTTCCGGTAACAGGCAACCTATTTCAAAAAGCCTGGATAAAAAATTTGTAAATGATTTCTCCGGTCTCGTAGAGCAGAACCTGGGCAATGAAAATTTCAGTGTAGAGGAGATCAGCAAAGCCCTGGGGGTTTCAAGGGTGCAGCTATACAGAAAAGTAAAGGCCTTGCTGGATTGCAGTGTAACGGACTACATCGTTAACAGAAGGCTAAAAAAAGCAAAATTTCTATTGATCAATGAAAGATATACAATCGCAGAAATCACCTATATGGTCGGATTCTCCTCCCCAAATTATTTTTCTACGGTATTCAAATCGAAATATGGCATGAGGCCAAGTGAGTTTAAGAGAAACCAATCCCCAACCCAATAGCCAAACATGAAAAATGGGCTCCATTTTACCTTCAGACTTAGCGCCTGTTTAAATTTGATACAATTATTTACTTATCTAACATTTTTGTCACACCGAGGCTTAATTTATTTCGCAAAAATCAATATGAATGACAGATGGATAAAGCAGGTGAATGGTCTTGAAGTATCGTCATTTCGACCGCAGTGGAGAAATCTTTTAACTTTGATTCAATAACTTGGCACAAGATCTCTCCATTTCGCTGCGCTACAGTCGAGATGACGACCATTCTACTGGAACCTGTCAATGATAGCGGAGTCGATTTCTTTTAATATACCGAAAAACGAATCCTCGACTGCACTCTCCACAGGAGTCCTTTGGACAGACTGACATACTAATAATTTATAATGAAATTTAAACAGGCTCTTAAACTATTTTAATTATAAACCGTTAGTTCCTGATTGAATGTAGGTAGAGAATACCCTCTTTATTTTACCGTCCAATAAGGCGAATCTGTTCTGGCGGTTAAAAGATAATCCTCAATTTTCTTCACAATATCAGGATGGGCAGCAGCCACATCATTGGTTTCGCCAATATCCGTTTTAATGTCGTAAAGTTCGAGTTTATGATGTCTTTTCACCCCTTTCCACCGGCCATAACGCACGCCCTGCTCAAAGCCCAATTCAAAAAATTCCCAATATAAAAAGCGGTCGGTTTTAACCTTACCACCCTTAATAACCGGATATATACTAGTACCGTCTGTACGGAATCCGGTAGTTTTACCGGCAATCTCTCCAAAAGTTGGCATAATGTCAGGGAAATACCCCGGCACATCACTTGTTTTCGGCGCATTTTTAATAAAAGGCGCCCATGCAATAAACGGAATCCTGATCCCTCCATCGTACATATCCCTTTTGTACCCTTTAAGTTTACCGTTCGAATCAAAGAATTCGGATACCGCTTTCAGCTGACTGGTAGGCTCCGACCTTGGGCCATTATCTGATGCAAAAAACACAATTGTATTCTCCGACAGGCCACTTTTGATCAGGTAATCTTTTATTTTACCTACCGACTGGTCTAAATAATACACCATAGCCGCATAGGTCTTCATATCTTCAGGCCAGTTTTTATTCTTATAGATGGCCTGGTCTGGCACATCCAGTGGTGAATGCGGATTATTAAAGTTCAGCATTAAAAAGAAAGGCTTTTTGTTATCTTTTTGGGTTTCCAGATAAGCAAGGGCCTCATCTGTACAGATATTGGTTTCATAATAGCCTTTTCTTGCATTGGTATTAGCATCAACTGTTACAAGTTTTCCATTAATGTAACGGTGATCAGGCCAATAGGTGCTTGCATAAGTTGAGGGAATGTTAATCAGCCATCCCGAAAATTTATCGAATCCCCTTTGTAAAGGTGTAGCGAGCGAATCATATCCATCTACATGCCATTTTCCAACCAATGAAGTATTATAACCGGCATCCTGCATCAGGTTTCCTATAGTATAATCATCTTTGGTAAGATTGGCCCGGTACACCACATTTTTCCCTTTTTTCCCCGCAAGCCCTCCTTGTTCGGTTGCATTGCCCCTAATTGTAGCATGCCCGGTGTTGAGACCTGTAAGAATAGATCCCCGTGAGGGTGAACAGACCGGAGCACCGGCATAAAAATCGGTAAACCGAGTGCCCTCATTGGCCAATTTATCAATATTTGGCGTGAGAATCTGTTTTTGCCCGTAAACACCAACATCTCCATAACCCAGGTCATCAGCCAGAATAAAAACAATGTTGGGCTTTTGCCCAGCCTTTCGCTGGGCAAATATTGCTCCATTATACAGTAACGAAAAACCAATGATGATTAAACTTCTCTTGATCATTTTATTGAATTAAAACCTTATTCTTACCATAATATACTAGTTATAACCCGGATTTTGAGTATAAAGGCCAGGTGCAGTCTGAATTTCTGCTGCAGGCACCGGATAAATAACATAGTTCGGTACAATTTCATTAATTTTCGTAATCGCATCTGCCACTCTCCAGGCATTCATCTGTGAAACTGCTAATCCTTCCCGAACAAGGTCATTCCAGCGAAGTCCCTCCCCCAAAAATTCTCTTTGTCTTTCTTGCATCAAAATCGGAATGGTTACGTTAGATAAAGCACCAACTCCAGCTCTGGCCCTTACCCTATTTACACTGGCATCAACATCTGCCTGAGAACCTGCTGCACCATGAAGGATACATTCGGCTTTCATGAGCAATATATCGGTATAACGCAGTACGATAAAATTAATCGGCCAATCTCTTCCCGATAAGCCCTTTTTAGCCACATCAATATATTTTTTAATAAAAGGACCAGCAGTATAGGTGGTGGCTACATTGAAAGGATATCGCACATCGCTGCCGCTTACCGTATTGGTGGTGTAAGAATTGACCAGACTTTTTGATACCGGAAAGGTACTGGCTCCATAGCCGTTCCCAAAACTGTTAGAAATCCCATTACTGGTCCAATAAGCTACAGGCACCAAATGGGAAGGAAAACCTGCTCCGTTTAAACTCGAAGCAAACTGTATGTCGAACACCACTTCACTATTGTTTTCGTTGGTGTAAGAAAATATTGATGCATAATTGGAGGCAAAACTGTAAGGACTCCCGGTAAGTACGGCATCGAACAAAGCCCCAGCCTTATCATATTCATTGCTGTTAAGGCCAGGTCCGTTTATACCATAAGTAGGCCCCGATTTGGTAAGATAAACCAGTCCCAACAGCCCTTTTGCAGCATAGGAAGTTGGTCTTCCAAGATCAGTTCCGGTAAAATTTGCGGGTAAATTGGCTGCCGCATACTGCAGATCAGATTCGATCAGTGCATAAACATCGGCTACAGAACTACGTGGAATGCTTGCTACTTCCACAGCGCTCTTTACGGTCGATATTAATGGCACCTGGCCAAAAGTCCGTACCAGGGAAAAATAATAAAATGCCCTTAAGAAACGGACTTCGGCGGCATACCTTGTTGCATTTGCGGCAGTGAGCACGCTTCCTTTGGTTTCTAATGCTGCCAGAACCGTATTCGCATTATATATGCCATTGAAATTGGCTTTCCAGGCAGTAGTGATAAACCCAGTGGTGGTAATACTCGGGGTAAAATTATTGATCCCGTCCCAATCGCGGTTACCATCAGAAGTCGCGTTTAAGTTGTCGCTGCGCGTTTCACCAAGCCACAATGTCTGGCTGGGATAATTGCTCAACTGGGAATACACCCCATTTACAGCCTGAAGAAAGTCGTTATTATTGGTAAAAAAATTCTCTGTAGCCAAACTCGACTCTGGTGTTTGATTTAATTGTTTTTCGCAACTGCCCAACAGCAGTATTGCGGAGAACAGGGTTAAGTATATTTTCGTTTTCATCTTATTCTTCTAAAAGCCAATGTTTATTCCAATTGAAGCTGTTTTACTTAATGGTGCCGAACCGTAATCGCCTGATATTGCATAGCTTGCATCGCCACTTACGTTCGTATTCTGCGCCTCGGGATTCGCTCCCCCCTTATATTTGTCATGGGAGAAATAGTTTTCCAATGCCACAAATATCCTTGCCGAAGAAATGCCGGGAGTTTTAATCAATCCCTTCAGGTTATAGCCCAAAGTAATGTTCTGCACCCGAAAGAAATCGCTGGAGTAAACCCAATCAGAGGTTACGTTTGGATAGGTATAAGTAGCGCCCAGCCTACCCCTTGGCGCATCCGGATTGGGATCTGCTGCCGTCCAGTGGTCTCTCCATACGCCAAGTACATTTGCGGTTGTACTTCCAGAAAAGTCGATTGCACGGCCCAGATAAGAAAGTATCGAACCTCCATGTTGTCCATACAGCTGTATACCAAGGTCGAAATTCCCATATTTAAAATTGTTTGTCCAGCCCCAGGTATATTTGGGAGAAGGCTGTCCACCTACTACCCTGTCGGCAGCACTGATTTTTCCATCGCCATTGGTGTCAACGTATTTCGCGTCGCCAACTTTCTGTCCGGATACTTTTGCCACAGCCGGATTGGCAATATCTGCAGCTGTTAAAATTCCATCGGTTTTAGTGATGTAATAGCTAAAAGCAGGGAGTCCTTCCCTCAGCAGATATGGTGCATTGCTACCGCTATAAGCAGAAGCGATTTCGATATCGGCATGTGTTGGACCAAGATCGGTTATGGCATTTTTGTTAAAGGCAATGTTGGCATTCATCGTCCAGGTGAAATTGGCTGTTTTTACGTTTACCGTATTCAGTCCGAATTCCAATCCTTTGTTTACCACCGCACCTATATTTTGTAAACTTGTACTGAAACCACTTGCAGATAGTACCGGCAGGTTTAACAACAGATCGGTATTCTTTTTATGATAGGCATCGAAGGTGAAATTGATTCTGTTGGCCAAAAGACTGAGGTCTAAACCAAGATCATAGGTGTTGGATGTTTCCCATTTCAGCGCTTTATTGGCAAGGCCCGAAACCACCTGCCCGGTAGCCGTTGTTGGTGTATTACCACCAAATACGTAATTCGAATTTACCAGGGTACTTATGGCATTATAGTCGCCAATGTTGTTATTGCCCGATTTACCCCAGCTTAATCTTAGTTTTAACTCACTAATGGCTTTAACATCCTTAAGAAAAGATTCTTCTGAAACTTTCCATCCGACAGATACTGAAGGGAAGGTTCCCCAGCGGTTTTCGGATCCAAATTTAGAAGAGGCATCTCTTCTGATGGTACCAGATAAGAGGTATCTGTCTTTAAAAGCATATTGAAGCCTGCTATAGTACGAAAACAGGGTATTATTAGCTGCGGTTGAAGTTCCTGTAGTGGTTACCCCTGCAGCGTTGGCAATGGCATTACTAAGGGTTTTGATGATATCGTTGGCAAAACCTCCGGCCGTTGCAAGGCTTACCCCTTCGGTATGCACTATATTGTACGACACCCCCGCAATGGCAGAAATCTTATGGACACCGGCAATTGTTGTGGTATAGTTAAGGGTATTCTCGTTAAGAAAGTTTTGTTTCTTGGTTACCGCGTAAGAGCCGGTTGAGTAAAGACCTGGATTCGTTAATAAAGCTGATGCTGCACCAACGGTAACCTGATCGGATGTATATTTTGAAGTATTTCTGTCTACGTTATCATAATTTAAGCTCGATCTTACTGAAAGGCCTTTAACTATTTGATAATCTGCATATATTGAAGCCAATAATCTCGAGGTTTTTACCTTGTTCATTGCAGTTTCGAGATAGGCATACGGACTGATTAGCCTTGGGCTCGCCCAGGTGTAGGTGCTGTTGCCGTAAGCGCCAGAATTTAAGCCTGCCGAACTTTCAACTACCGGCACCATCTGTAAAGCATTCATGAGCTGGTTATCCTTACCTTCGCCCGGAGGTGCATTATTAACAGAATAAGATGGCGCAAGGTTGATACCGAATTTAAGTTTCTTACTCGCATTGGCCTCCACATTGGCCCTTAAACCATAATTTTTAAAATTGGAATTAATCAACGTTCCGTTTTGGTTAAGTACGTTACCTGAAATAAAGTAGGTCACATTTTCTGCTCCTCCGCTTGCTGAAACCTCATAGTTTTGATAAGGTGCATTGGTAAAGATGGCATCCTGCCAGTCTACATAATCAAGGCCAGGGTGTCCGGGCTGTGCCCATCTCGGATCGGTCATAAAAGAGGTGTTAATGGTACCTGGAGCAAGGCCTAAAATAGCGGCTCTTTCAGCATTGGTTTGGGCAGCAGTTCTTCCAGTACCAGAGGCTACCCATGCAGCGTTGGCCAGTTCTGTTGCCTGGGCAACCCACTCATCAGCACTAAGCACATCGATCTTTCTGGCTACCGAACTAATACCTGCATTGGCATTCACACTAATTCTTGGTTTGCCCGCAACACCTTTTTTGGTTGTGATAATCACTACTCCATTTGCGGCACGCGAACCGTAAATGGCTCCCGCAGCAGCATCTTTTAATACTTGAACACTCTCGATATCGTTAGGATTAAGGTTGTCGAGCGGGCTGTTCGAAATACCTCCGGAGGCATTCTGACTGGCTACATCCAAAGGAAAGCCATCCAATACGTAAAGGGGTTCATTACCTGCCGTGATTGAGCCAGCCCCGCGTACCTGGATACTTAAACCAGCTCCTGGTGTACCGCTTTGCTGTCTTACCTGAACGCCGGCCATCTGGCCGATGAGCGCCTGTTCAACTCTTGATATCGGCTTTTCTTCTACCGCTTTTGCATTAAAAGTGGCCACTGAGCCTAATACATCACTTTTTCTTTGCGTACCATATCCTACCACAAGTACTTCTTCAAGCTTACTTTGATCAGGATCAAGTTTTATAGAGAGTGGTTGGCCTTTATAAACCACTTCCTGTGTTTTATAACCTACATAGGTAAAAACTAAAGTAGGCTGATTTAGCTCGGTAACCAGTTGAAATTCGCCGTCGGGATTTGTTGATACCACCTGGGCCGTTCCTTTTAACCTAACACTTACCCCAGGCAGGGGAAGGTTCTTTTCGTCTGTTACTTTTCCTTTAATTGTAACAGTCCGCGAGCGTAGAACTGAGATATTTGAAATCTCCAAGGAACTGCCAGAAAAATTATACGCTGTCAAATTTGCTACAAGGGCTACCTTTGAATGAGAGAGGAGGTTAATATTTTGTCCTTCGCCACTTCTTTTTGCCCTGGCCTGCAGAACGGAGGAAGCCAGAAGAATTCCTGTTAGGCAGGGCAATAAAAGTATTTTTGACAAAGGTGTGTTATGCGAGTCCTTCCAGGACTTTCCGCTTATTTTCATAATTTATATTGTTTTATGCCAATCATGAAACTGCAACAAGCTTCAGCAATATGAAAAATTCCCGTGCAGAATTCATAATTTTGACATGATCATTGAATGAACTGACCGAATGCAACGCCAATTGATCTCCGGTAATGGTCGAAATCTGGGGAGAATGCAGAAACGCATTTTCCCTTATTTATATTCAGTAACTATTCTATTTTTTGCAAGCTCCTTTCTATACCTCTGGGTATTGTATTTTATCATTGATTTTAGATTATTCATTCAACATTTTCGCTTCCAATTCCAGTCAGCAATTCCTTTATTTCGATTCACATCATGTTAAGATTATACAGACATAGTGACTTTAGCATATCTACTTCCGTTCGATTATTTCCCTTACACATGGGTCATTAAAAAAATAAAACTAGAGAAGAGACTAACACCAGAGGATCAACAACAGCAACAAAAGTTATTACAGGATGTATTAGAGGTCGGATTAAGGAGATAAGTAACTGTTTTGGGTATCATAATATATTAAATCTATAGTATTAGTAGACAAAATTATATTATCTTAACATAGCCTACAAACATTTAACAAATTTTACGACTTTGATAATTTTTCAACTTCCGGCAACGATGGCATAACAATTTATACGCAGAAAAATTATTCTATTCATAAAACCATCTGTGTTATTGTGTATAAAAATTTGTTTTTTCAGCTAAACTGTTCAACAATCCAAATTAGGGTTCTGCAACGGCCACAGCCTAACTACCTCTTTACTATAAAGCCATAATTGGATAAATTTTAGCTAAAAATAAACACCTGTTGAAAGGCTGAGCCTGAAATATATCTGAACATTTATCCTATTAACTATTTGTTCACATTACAGCTGTATAAAATATCAGCGAGGCTTAAATCCTCAATCCAAACAGTGGAAACAGCTGCATCATGCTTAGTACCAGACCTTTCTTGCTTTTCTGAATTTCAAAGTATATATTTATCGCCTGCTTTAATCTATATTAATGGAGATCTCTGACCAAATATTATTGAATGACCTCAAGAACGGCAAAAAGACTGCCTACGAACAGGTATTTAAAAAATATTACAAACCACTCGCGCTAAAAGCATATATGATGCTGGAAGACGAAATGGAGGCGGAAGATCTGGTCCAAAACCTGTTTATTTCCATGTGGCAAAAATCACATTACCACGCTGTAAACAGCTCCCTTAAAGCTTACCTTTTCAGGGCTGTGCATAATCAATGCCTAATGGCCTTAAGGACAAGAAAAGTTACCCAGCAAAAAATGGATGAATATACGGAAAGGATAAACCTGGAGGAGGATATTGAACAATCAGAACAGACCGGCAGCGAAAACACCATTAACCTTGCCCTTAACGAGCTTCCTGCCCAGCGCCAAAAAGCATTTAAGCTGGTTTACATGGAAAATAAAAAATATCAGGATGCAGCCAATGAAATGGGGCTTTCTGTTAATTCAATAAAAACGCATTTGAAGCTTGCGGTTAAAATGTTACAGGAAAAATTGATCACATTCAGATGAGCGTTCACCTAATGATACTATAACTGCATCTATAAATAAGAGATGGAATATAACGAGGATTTTATAAAAGGGCTTTTATTTGAAAAGATTGCAGGCACGATAAGTGAGGGCGATGATTTTATTGCTGAAGAAGCGATTCTGGCAGACCCCGATACCAGGGAATTCTGGGAAGAGCTGAAATCAAAAATGAAAAAACCGGGTACAGCATCTTTCCTCTCGGGTCTTGACGAAACAAAAGCATGGGAAAATGTTGACACTCAACTTCCGCAAATACCAGTTAGCTCTTTTTATGAGCGGAACCGGCGGTATATCAGTGCCGCTGCAATGCTACTGATCGGATTGCCTTTGATATGGTATTTTTTTAATAAACAGCAGTTAACACCTCAAGAAAAAAGTACTGTACAACAACAGGTATATCTCAAAACAGATAATGGCAAGATAATCGAACTCACAGCAGGTCGTACCATTAACATGGACGGTGCCACAGTACACACCAAACAAAAAGAATTAAGTTATGCCCCAGCAGGAGCTGGCAATAAAGATTGGGCAACCCTGCACGTACCACCAACTAAAGATTACAAGATTACCTTGCCCGATGGAACAGAAGTCTGGATGAACTCTGCTTCCAGTCTGCGCTTTCCCTACAGCTTTGATAAAAAAACAAGGGAAGTCTATTTAACAGGGGAAGCTTATTTTGAAGTGTCCCACAATCCACAATTGGAATTTATCGTACATACCGGATTTGCGGACATCAAGGTTCATGGTACTTCTTTCAATGTAAACGCCTATAATGTGAAAAATTTTGCAACATCCCTTATAACCGGATCGGTTTCGGCCACTAAAGGAAATGAATCCATCATGTTAAAGCCAGAGCAACAGGTAAGCTATGACGATGGTAAACTTATCATCAAAACTTTTGATCCCCCGGAGGTACTGTCGTGGCGAAACGGCACTTATTATTTCCATAACCAATCTCTGGCCGAAATTGCACAGGTACTGGCCCGTTGGTATGATGTAAAAATCAACTGGAAATCGCCTTCTATATCGGAACAGACCTTTACCGGTGAAATCGATAAGAAACTTCCCCTGGGTGTTGTACTATCAAATTTAGAATTGTCATCAGGCATAAAGGCTAAACTGGAAAGCGGAATATTAACATTCAGATAATTTTTTCAGGTTCCGTTCACCCATTTTGGTTAAAGCTGCATCTTAAGGGAAACCAATATAAACTTTAACTGTTATGAACAAAAACCTTACCCGAACGGGCCGGATTTCATTGCCGGTTGCTTTCATGCTGCTGTTCATCCTCATTACCGGGGCAAGCCCCCAAACAGTAGGCAGAATCAGTATTGAAGGCAAAAACATCACCATTGCTTCTGTATTCAGGACAATCAAAAAACAAACAGGCTTTACTGTTTTCTACAGCAACAAGCTCCTTGATGATTCTGAAAAAATTTCTGTCAGTTTTAAACAGGCTGAGCTTCCTGATGTGATGAACCTGACTTTAAAGGGAAAAAAGCTCGACTGGGTTTTAAAGGAGAATTACATTGTACTGCAAAAGGCTGCATCTCCCGAAAAGAGTGAAGAGCGCATTCAAAACAAGCCCATCGGGGAACAAAAAAAAGAAGATCGGACGGGCGTTGTTACCGATGAGACCGGGAAACCAGTCCCAGGGGTGAGTGTAAAGATAAAGGGAACTAGTGGCGGAACGGTAACCGATGAAAGCGGTCAGTATAAGATCAATGCCAATACAGGAGATGTTTTGGTATTTTCATACATAGGATTCGCAGTACAGGAAATACCCGTTGGAACGGAAGGCCGGATAAACATTAAACTCTTGCCCCTTGATGAGAACCTGAACGATGTTGTTATTGTGGGCTACGGCATCCAGAAAAAGGTAAACCTGACCGGAGCGGTTTCACAGGTTTCTGGCAAAGATCTTGCCGCCCGCCCCATGGGACAAACATCTGCTTCGTTGCAGGGAATGGCACCGGGTGTTACTGTGAGACAGAGTTCTGGAAGACCTGGAGGTGACGGCGGGACCATTAGGATCAGGGGAATCGGAACTTTCTTCGATCCCAATCCCCTGGTAATGATCGATGGGATCGAAGGTTCGATGAACAACATTGACCCTAACCTGATCGAGTCTATCTCCATTTTAAAAGATGCCGCATCATCCTCTATTTATGGTTCAAGGGCCGCAAATGGCGTAATTCTGATCACCACAAAAAGGGCGGTTGCCGACCAAGTGAATGTATCTTACAACAACTATATCGGCTGGCAGGAAGCTACGAATATGCCCGATCTTGTTGATGCACTGGACCATATGCTTTTGACCAATGAGGCCTATGTGAACACCGGACGCACACCGTTATATTCTGAAGCACTGATACAAAAATACCGCGAGCAAGGTGGAGTTAGTTCCGATCTGTATCCAAATACCGATTGGCAAAAAGAGACCTTAACTGGCTCAGGCTTACAGCAAAGCCATTTTCTAACCATCCAGGGTGGCACTCAAAAAGTAAGGCTCTTAGGTTCATTCGGTCTTTTTGATCAGAAAGGGATTATTGAAAATTCGAGCTTCAAACGCTATACTATCCGGAACAATGCGGACATTACTTTCTCTGACAAACTTAAGGCAAGAATAGACCTGCAGTTTGTGAATGCCATCACCACCGATCCCGCAGCATCATCGAGTGAAATTTTTCAATGGATGAACGGAATCCCTGCAAATCAGATCGGCATTAACCAAAACGGCCAGTGGGGCGTTGGATGGAATGGTTCCAATCCGATTTCGGCCAGTAAAGATGGCGGCACCAATCGTACCCGGGGGCCTTTTGGGAGCATTAATGCCACCCTAAACTACAAACCGGTAGAATGGCTCGAGGCCGAGGCCGCATATTCACCAAAATATGCGCTATCCTCATCAAAAAATTTCAGAAAGGCAATCCAGTCCTATCTCCCAAATGGTGCCACAAGTTTCCTCACCCCTGCCCTAACTTCACTCTCGCAAAATAAAAGTGAATCATTTTTTAACAATATACGTGCAACGCTTACTGCTTCAAAAACATTTGGGAACCACAGCTTAAAATTTTTAGCCGGGGCATCACGCGAGGATTATTTCAATGAATGGACTACTGCTTTCCGTGATACATACATCTTGCCAGATTATCCGGTGTTGAACGCCGGTTCTGCCCTAAACCAACAGGCAACAGGCAGTGAAGAAGAATGGGCATTACAATCGCTGTTCAGCAGGTTTAATTATGTATATAAAAACAAGTATCTCCTGGAAGTCAATGCCCGTTATGATGGCTCCTCGCGCTTTTCATCTGGAAATAAATACGGCTTTTTTCCATCTGCATCGGCGGGCTGGCGCATCTCGGAAGAAAACTTTATGGCCGGCTTAAAAAAAGTGGTCAACGAAGCTAAATTAAGGCTTTCATGGGGAAGATTGGGCAATCAGAACATCGGTACCTATCCTTCTATTACCACGATCCTGCTTGAATCCTATACGCTTGGAAAGCAAATTGTAAATACTGCTGCCTTAAACACGCTGGCCAACAAGATGATTTCGTGGGAAACCACAGAAGAAAAAAATATTGGTATTGATCTTACCCTGTTCAACAACCTGAGCATTACTGCAGATTATTACAGGCGGAGAACAAGCGATATATTGCTTCAGTTAGATATTCCATTGATAGTAGGCGTCGGCAAACCTTTTCAGAATGCGGGTATTGTAGATAATAACGGTTGGGAACTTGGTCTTGCCTACAAAGGAAAGATAAAAGATTTTAACTATAACGTCAGCTTCAACATTTCAGACGTAAAAAACACCATTGTGGACACCAAAGGTGTCAATCAAACCGGATTGACCGTTAACCGTGAAGGTTATTCCATTGGTTCTCTTTTCGGTTACCAGGCTGAGGGGCTTTTTGCTTCTGATGCAGAGGTTGCCGCTCATGCCAAGCAGTTTGGTACGGTAAAGGCCGGAGATATCCGCTATAAGGACCAGAATGGAGATAACCTGATCAATGAGGCTGATAAAATCGTTATCGGCAGCACCTTGCCAAGGTTCACTTATGCTTCAACCTTAAGCGGCTCTTATAAAGGTTTTGACTTTTCGATACTGGTACAAGGGGTTGGTAAAGCAAACGGTTATCTTGCAGGCCCTGGTATCTTACCATTTAATGTTGGCGGCGCAATTGGCGGAACCATCAGGGAAGACAATAAAGACCGATGGACACCGGATAATCCCAATGCAAAATATCCACGTCTTGCTTTCGGCGAAACCAATAACGAACAGGTTTCTACCTTCTTTTTAAAAGACGCATCATACCTGAGGATAAAAAACGTCCAGATCGGTTATACTTTGCCAGTTGGCATTGCCCAGAAAATTACACTTAAAAGGCTCCGGATTTTTGCAAACGGATCCAATCTGTCATCATTCGACAGGTTCTGGGAAGGATATGATGTAGAAGCGCCGGTTGGCGGAGGCAACATATACCCTCAGGTTAAGGTTTATACTTTCGGTTTAGAAGCCACTTTTTAAAAACAGAACAGATGAAAACTAAAATATACCACTTAATGCTCGTGCTTTTATGCACAGCCCTATTATCCTGTCAAAAGGATTACCTGGATAAAAGCCCGCTGAGCGGTCCTTCAGATGAATCGTTTTTCAGCAACCAGGATGAGCTGATATTGGCTGTAAACGGCCTGTACCGTTACGCAAGTTATGCCCCTTTGGATAACATGCCACTTAACCTGCTTACCGACAACAGTACCGATATCGGTTGGGACAGGAACAACAGTGCGCTGCAGAGTCTGGGCAAGGGCAACCAGGATAGCAATAACGGCTTTTCCTTAAGCGTATGGACAGAGGGATACAAAGTAATTGCCAAGTGTAATTTCATTTTGGACAATATCGACAAAGTAAAAGATAAGGCCACCACTGCCATCTACAACAGGAGTAAAGCTGAAGCACGTTTTATGCGTGCCTACACTTACCAGTACCTCATTGATTATTTCGGGAGTGTACCCTTGGTTACTAAAGTGTTGACACTTGAAGATTCACAGCTGCCCAAAACCCCAAAAACTGAGGTACTAAACTTTGTGCTCAAAGAACTGACTGAATCAGCCGCTGATCTCCCTGTTAGCTATGGCGCTGCAGATGTAGGAAGGGCAACCAGAGGTACTGCGCTTGCCATTAAAGCCAGAGCTGCCCTGAACAATGAGAGATGGGCAGATGCTGCAGAAGCCGCAAAAGCGGTTATGGACCTGAAAATTTATAGCCTGCACAATAATTTCGGCACACTGTTTTCTTACGCCGGACAAAACTCGCCTGAGATCATATGGGCTTTTCAATACCTGAAGGCCTCAAAAACAAAAATGCATTCTACCCCCAATAACCTGCTGTCGCGCAATGGATTGGGCTTCACCAATAAAGTACCGTCCCAGTCGCTTGTTGACGCCTTTCCATGCACAGATGGGCTCAATATTGACAAGTCTCCCCTGTACGACCCTACATCTCCATATAAAAACAGAGATTCCCGACTTGGCTTTACCATAGCAGTTCCAGGCTCTATATTTTACAACTACCAGTTTGAAACACACCGGGACAGCGTAAAATGCTGGAACTACAATACCACTCCTGCTACACGCGTAGATAACCAGGATGCCCTAAATGCTTTCGCCACTTTTACCGGTTACTGCTGGAAAAAATATGTCGATCTGGAAGATAAGGCCGATCGGACAAATTCAGAGCTGAATGTGATCCAGATCAGATACGCAGAGATACTGTTGATTTATGCGGAAGCAAAAAATGAACTCGGACAGCTCGACCAGTCTGTATATGATGCCATAAACCTGGTAAGAACCCGGCCTAGCGTTAACATGCCGCCGATCACTACAGGAAAAACAATGGTAGAATTTAGGAGCCTTGTACGTAAAGAACGGATGTATGAACTTGCCATGGAAGGATTCAGGCTTTCTGATCTGCGCAGGTGGAAAATTGCTGATAAGGCGATGACCGGAAACTTTTATGGCCGGGTACAAAAAGGTTTATTGGTATCGGCACCACAGATTGATATAAATGGCCTGGCCGATTACAGTGCTGTACCAAACCGGGCAGAACTTAGGGTGATCGAAGTCCGTGTTTTCGATACCGGAAGGGATTACCTTTGGCCACTTCCGAATATAGAGATCGTTACCAATCCAAAACTCATTCAAAACCCCAAATACTGATGATGAAAAATATCCTTATATACATTTTACTCGCAATCATATGTCCTGTAACAGGTACTAAAGCACAAAGCTCATTGTATAAAAACTATGACATCTGTATTTATGGGGGAACCTCTTCAGGAGTTATAGCGGCTTACACTGCCGCCAGATCGGGAAAATCCGTTCTTTTGATCGAGCCCGGAAAAAACCTGGGCGGAATGAGCTCTGGGGGGCTGGGCCTGACAGATATCGGAAACAAATATGCCATCAGCGGCCTTGCCCTCGATTTTTACCGAAGAATAGGCAAACATTACGGCAAGTTTGAGCAATGGATCTTTGAACCTCACGTTGCTGAAAACCTCTTTAACGAATATATCAAAAAAGCGAAGGTGCCTGTTCTCTACGAAAATCGGATTACTGGGGTAGAAAAAAAAGGAACCCTGATCAAAGCCATCACGCTGGAAAATCCGGCAAAAAAGAAAGTGGGCACTGTAAAGGCCAAAGTATTTATCGACTGCTCCTATGAGGGAGATCTGATGGCTAAAGCAGGGGTATCCTATGCTGTGGGGCGCGAAGCAAACAGTACTTATAACGAAACCTTCAATGGTGTACAACTCATGAACGGGCATCAGCTTCCGGACGGCATAGATCCTTATAAAGTTAAAGGAGATCCGTCAAGCGGGTTGCTTTGGGGAATTACTTCAGAGAAACTGATCGACAAAGGCAGCGGTGATAAAAAGGTACAGGCCTATAATTTCAGGATCTGCCTCACCAATAACCCCGCCAACATAATCCCGATCACCGAGCCTGAAGATTATGTTCCCGAACGCTATGAGCTGCTCATCAGACAGATGGAAAAAAGAAACTGGAAATCCCTTCAAGATGTCTTTATCTGGAGCGGGATGCCCAATCAAAAGACAGATATCAATAACAGAAATGGTTTTTCAACCGATATGATTGGGATGAACTGGGAATATCCTGATGCAGATTATTTAAAACGCGAACAGATCTGGAAAGCCCATATAGCTTACACGAAAGGCCTGCTTTATTTTGTTAGTCACGATGCCCGCATCCCAGAACATATCCGAAAAGAGATCAGTCAATGGGGATACCCCAAAGATGAATATACCGGCAACGGCAACTGGTCACATCAGCTCTACGTGAGGGAAGCAAGGAGGATGCTTGGAACTCTTGTAATGACCCAGCACCACTGTCAGGGCAAGGAAGTTGTATCCGATGGGATCGGAATGGCAGCCTACACCATGGATTCGCACAACTGCGATAGGCTGGTGGTTAATGGCATGGTCAAAAATGAGGGCAATGTAGAAGAAGGTGGGTTTGGCCCATACCCTATTTCCTACCGGGCAATCATACCAAAGGAAAATGAAGCTTCAAATCTCATCGTTCCGGTCTGCCTGTCTGCTACACACATTGCTTACGGTTCCATCCGGATGGAACCGGTTTTTATGGTACTTGGACAATCTTCGGCAATGGCCGCTGTTCAGGCAATAGACCGCAATCTTTCGGTTCAAAAAATCGATGTAAGCCGTTTGCAGCAGCAATTAAAAAGCGATCCATTGGCCGATGGAAGTACCCCCGATATCCTCATTGACAACAACAACACGGATAAAGTACAGATAAAAGGCAACTGGACGGTGCAAAAAAAAGGTGGTTATGGTCCTGATTATCTTGAGGCCCCAGAGGACGCAGACACCACAAGATCTGTACGTTATAACCCCGGACTAGCTACAAACGGAACATATGATGTTTATGCCTACTATCCGAAAGCCGGATCGCCAGATATAGAGACAGTTGTTAAGATATTTGATGGCAAAGAACATAAAACCATTTTGATAAAAAGTGCCGAGGTTAAAGTGCTTGGTCAAACTTCGGGAGAATGGGTGAGTCTTGGTAAATATTCATTTTCCGGCAGCAACAGGCCATATATCGAAATCAAATCGAACGGAACAAAAGCAGTTGCCGATGCCGTGCTATTGGTCCCTTCTCCTTAGAAATTTAATTATTGTAAAGCTGTAATAAAGGCAAAGCATCCCTTATCCAATCAATAATGAGTCAAGAACGCTTTCTTAAAATGTTTTACTTTAATAATGAGCGATACAAATTGGCGTAGGTTTCAGCAAAAAGAAAATACGCCAGTTTGGCTTGCCATGCAAAAGGTTTAAAGATATTAATTTAAAAACTGTTCTCGATATTCAGTAGGTGTAACTCCTACTTCTTTTTTAAAAAGCCTTGAAAAATACGGTGGATTTTCAAATCCTAATTGATAGGCTGTTTCGGCAACAGTTTTGTCAGTGCTCATCAACAAGTTTTTTGCTTCCATTACCAATGCAATGTGTATATGGTCTAATGCCGTTTTGCCTGTTTCTTGTTTCAATAAATCGCTCAAGTACCTTGCTGACAAAGATAATTCAGATGCCATATACTTTACTGTTGGCAATCCGTTTTCTTTCAGTTTGCCACTATCAAAATATGCTTTTAAATGATTGGTAAATTTCGAAACCGTAGTACCCGAAAGCACTGTCCGATTTAAAAACTGACGCTTATAATAACGTTGGGAATATTTTAAAATAGAATCGATATGGGTTAGCATAATGTCTCTGCTATACTCATCCTGGTTATTATAATATTCAACCCTTATTTTATCGAACAAATCCCAAAGTGTATCTTCTTCTCTGGGTGAAATATGCAATGCCTCATTGGCCTCATAATCAAAATAACCATATTTCTGAACGCCTGAATGCAATGGATGATTCACTAAAAAATCTTCGTGAAAATAAATCATAAAACCTTTCTCGGTGAGCTCTATGTCATTCATCTGCACAATTTGATTGGGTTTTAGGAAAAACATAGAACCATTTTCATGGTCATACTTCGTTTTGCCGTACATCACATTGCCCGACTTTACTTTCTTCAAAGCTATTTTATAAAAGCCCAGGGTAAACTCGGTTTCTACAAATTGGCACCCTTTTATATCTTCAAACGTTACTAAACCCAACATCGGATTTTCCGGTGGCAGAAAGCCATTTGTAGTATAAAGTTCAGTGATTGTTTTATAATGCTTCATTATATTTATGATGAATTAGATTTATTAAAATTTTGATACATGAAGGTAGACTTATAATAAAGTAATTATTCGTTTTACCTGTTTTAAACCACCTTCAGATAAGTCACCACTGGTGCAGTTTTCAATTTTCCATCCAAAAAATTAAAGAAACTTTTCACATAATCCTGCTCCAGATGCCATTCATAAGTTTGTTGCGAGGAGTACACTGCAAAAATAACTAATGTGTTCTCACTTTCTTTTTTAGTTGTTAAAATAAATGTCTCGCAACCTTCCTCCAACAATATTTTTTCCCTTGCGGCCTTTGCTTGTGGTAAAACTTCCTGCATCACCTCAGGCATTACAGTAATTTCTGCGTGGGTAATTATTTTTTCGGCTTTCATTATTATAAATAATTTGAGATTTTTATTGGTTGTTCATCATTATTTTACACTTTTTAAGATAGAGCCCTCAAACATTTTCGGTGCAAAGGCCTGTAGGAAGACAATCATTCCACTCATTTTGCCCACAGGGTTACTGAATTTCGGTTCTTTAGCTTCAATTAATTTGGTGATTTTTGAAACCACAACTTCGGGGGATTGCGCTTCGTCTATACCTTTTTGCGTTGCTGCATTTACTTTTTTTCGGTACGTGTCATAGTCGGCAATTTTGCCCGTTGATGCAATCGCATTGTGTCCAAGATTAGTTTTGAACCAAACAGGCTCTACCACGCTAACTTTTATATTGAATGGGTTTAATTCAAATCTCAATGATTTAAAGTATCCTTCCACAGCGTGTTTCGAAGCAGAATAATAAGATAAATTTGGTGGGCCAATCAAACCTACTATAGAACTAACGGTAATGATCTGTCCGGATTTTTGTTTTCTGAAAATAGGCAGTAAAGCGTTGGTCACTTTTACTGTTCCCCAAAAATTAGTTTCAAATTGTTGCCTTGCAACATCCATAGGCGTTTCTTCTGCAATACCAGTAACCATAAAGCCTGCATTGTTCACCAAAACATCTAACTGTTTGGTTTCATTCGCAATTTGTTCCGCAAAGGATTGAATTGACCTGTCGTCATCGATATCAAGTCTTAATAGTTTGAAAGGAAGTTTCTCTTGGTACTTTTGTGGTTCACGGCTGGTACCGATAACATTAAAACCTTTCTGATGAAGGTTTTTAGCAAGCATTAGTCCAAATCCTGACGATGCTCCTGTAATTAGAATTGTCTTACTCATTATTATAATCTTTTATTTTGTTAAACGATGAAGCAAAGATGAGACAAGGGCTCTTTAGGTTAATTATACAGAAGTGGGAAGATATGATACATTTTTACGGATGATTGTTTTTTACCGTCGTTGAGGCTTCGGGTTGGGCCAGTTGAATTACCGCTAATACATTATATGGCATATTAAAAAACAAAATGGCGAACCCTGATAGATATATTTGAATTTCTTAATTTCATTAAATGAAGAGAAGGTAATACGGGGGAAGCAAAATCATCAAGGTTAAGTAAAATATACAATCAATTAAAAAAATATTTGTTTTATTGAACACTGTTCAATACATTTGTACCGTCAATTAAAATGAGAGTTGCAAATGAAAAAGTTATTTCCTAAATCAGGTTAATATCTTCTAAATTATTTTATCCATGGGCATTACAGAAAGAAAGCAAAGAGAGAAGCAGGAAATGAGACAGCGCATATTGAACGGTGCCAGAAAAGTATTTCTTCAGAATGGCTATGAACAGACCAGTATGCGCAACATTGCCAATGAGATCAGCTATAGTGCAGGGGTAATTTATTTCCATTTTAAGGATAAGGGTGAAATCTTTCAGGAACTCCATAAAGAGGGCTTTAGCCTACTTCTTAGACAACTTCGGGTGCTGGATTCGGTTATAGACCCATTTGAGCGCCTGAAAGCCTCTGGACGTGCATTTATCCAGTTTGCCCAGGAGAATAAAGATTATTATAACCTGATGTTCCTGGTTGAAGAACCATTAAAAAATACCGAAGAAAGCGGTTTCCAGATTGCAAAAGAAGCAATAAAGCACCTACATGACCTGGTCTTAGCATGCCAACAGGCTGGACGCTTCAAAGACATGGATACAGAGTATCTTACATTTATGATCCTATCTGCTATCCATGGCATCTGCGCTCTTTTCTGTAAGGACAGAACTATGAGTTTCGAACACAAGACCAACAAGGAACTTATGGAGAATGGATATGCAAGTTTTGTTACTTTATTGGAAAAGGGTTAACCTTTTTTTTATTTTATTACTGAACACTGTTTAAATTTATTACAATGATTAACTACATCAGAAAACTACCCATTGCTTACCGACTGACCGTCTTACAGCTCTCAGTCATCCTGCTCCCATTGGGGCTAAGCGCCCAAAACCGTTTGAACGATTATATCTCACAGGGGCTAGCATCAAACCAGAGCATCAAGGAGCAAAACTTCCTTTTGAAAAAGAACATTTATGCCCTACAAGAGGCAAAAAGCATGTTTCTGCCCAGCGTAACTTTTTCTACCACTTATACGAAAGCCGACGGAGGCAGAACAATTGATTTTCCCACAGGCGATCTTTTTAATGCCGCCTACGCCACATTAAATCAGCTCACAGGAAGCAATTCCTTTCCTCAGCTTGAAAACCAAAGTATACTGCTCAACCCCGATAACTTCTACGATGCCAAGTTTCGCACCAGTCTTCCCATCCTGAATGCCGAACTGGTATATAACAAAAGGATCAAAGCACAACAGGTGGACCTGCAGAAAGCGGAAATAATGATGTATAAGCGTGAACTGGTAAAAGAAATCAAAACGGCATACTACAGCTATCTTAAGGCTACAAATGCAATAAGGATTTATCAATCTTTTCTGAAACTGCTCGAAGAAGGTGAAAGGGTAAACCGGAAACTCTTTGAGAACAACAAGATCAACCGTACGGCTGTGATCCGTAGCCAGAACGAGGTATCAAAAATAAACGCATCGCTTACCGCTGCTCAAAAAACAGAGGAATCTGCCCGTTATTATTTCAATTTTCTATTAAACAGGCCATTAACGGAGCCCATTCTGACCGACGACGTCCCATTGCTGCCCGCGCAGGACAATCTATTGCTTAATGAGGTGAATGGTCGTGAGGAACTGGCCAAGCTTGAGATTGCCAAAGGAATAAATAAAAACCTTACCGGCCTTGCCAAATCTTATCTTATACCCAAAGTCGGCACTTCGCTCGATCTGGGTTCGCAGGCCTTTGACTGGAAGTTTAACCAGAAAAGCAGATATTATCTGCTGGGCGTTTCACTGGAATGGAACCTGTTTTCCTCAGGACGGAACAGCTATAAGATAAAACAGGCTATCGCCAGTGAACAGGCTGTATCGGCACAAACCAACCATGTGACCCAGCAGCTGCTTACCGAACTGAACGTGCGCAGGGCAAACCTGCAAAGTGCTTTAGCTCAGTACCAGGCGGCCCAATCACAACTAAAAACCAGTCAAACCTATTATAATGACATGACCAAGCTCTATAAAGAGGGAATGGCCATTTATATAGAGCTGCTTGACGCCCAGAACCAATGGGTAGATGCCCAGCTTCAATCCAACATTGCCCTATTTGACACCTGGATATCCCTTACTGCTATCGAACGTGCCAACGCTAGTTTCAACATACAATAAATATCATGAACAAGACACAACTCACACTTATTGCGCTTACATCACTATTGTTTGCCTGCAAAGAAAAACCGAAAAATACAAATCCTCTTGGCCAGCCAGATATCATTTCTGTAAAGGTTGCGCCCATTTCCTCTTTTGGAGTAACAAATTCTATTCAGGTCACTGGACTGGTAGGTACCGAAAATGAAGCGAATTATTCCTTCAAAATTGGCGGGGTAATCAGCAGCATCCTGGTAGATGAAGGACAATTTTTTAAAAAGGGGCAATTGCTGGCCACCTTGAATACCACCGAGATTGCGGCCGGTCTGGCCCAGGCGAACCTTGGTGTAGATAAGGCCACTCGTGACTATGCCAGGGCAGTAAACCTTTACAAAGACAGCGTATTTACGCTGGAACAACTGCAGAATACCAAAACGGCATTGGATGTTGCAAAAAAAACAAGTGAGGCAACCGCGTTCAATCAGCGTTATGCCAGGATCTATGCGGCCTCTGATGGTTTTGTAACCAAAAAGGTTGCCAGTGTAGGCGAAGTGATTGGTGGCGGAATGCCGGTGCTAATGACGGGCTCAACCCAAAAAACTGACAGCTACCTGTTAAAAGTTGGGGTAACAGACCTGGAGTGGGCAGGAATCAGTGCTGCACAACGGGCTGTTGTTTATCTTGATGGATATCCCGAACAGCCATTCCAGGCAACGGTATTGCGTAAACTTCAATCGGCTGATGCTTCTATAGGATCTTTTCAGGTAGAGCTGAAGCTCCAGATGGGCAATCTGAAACCTGCAATTGGCATGTTTGGGAAAGCGGCAATCGAAACCAATACTTCAGAAAACAAGACAGTAATCCCATTTAGCGCCCTTGTAGAGGCAGATGGAGAGACGGGTTACATCTTTACCCCTAAAGGTACAAACAGTGTTAGAAAAGTACCTGTAACCATCCTGAAGTTTGACAATAAAAATGTTTACCTAAAAGATAAACTGGAAGGAATAGATCGCATAGTTATTTCTAATAGCGCCTACCTCAACGAACAATCCACCGTAAAAATTATCAAATAAAGACCACGAGATGAAAATTACAAATTTTGCTGTAAAGAACTACCAGTTTACCCTGATCATATTTGTGCTTGTGGCAGTGGTGGGACTGCTTACACTCTTTACCATGCCCCGCTCGGAAGATCCGACTACCCACCCTCCGCAATATCTGGTAACGGTTATCTACCCCGGCACTAGTCCGAAGGATATGGAAGAACAGGTGGTAAAGCCCATTGAAAATAAAATCTATGGCCTCGAGAACATCGATAAAATCCTGACCACAGTTGAAGATGGCGTAGCAGCGATACAGATCAAGTTCAAGTATGGTGTTGATGTGGATAACAAATACCAGGAAATATCAACAGAAATAAATGCGCTGAAAAACGGTGAACTTCCAAAAGACATTTATCAGATCAAGACCGAAAAAATTGCCTCATCAGATGTAAAGATTATTCAGGTAGCGCTGATCTCAAACACCGCTTCGTCCAAAATATTGCGCGATAATGCAGACAAATTGAAGACCCAGCTGGAAAAGATCACCAATTTGAGAGAGGTAAAGTATACCGGAATGCCAGAACAGGAAATCCGCATCGACATGCAACTCGATAAACTGGCCCAGCTAAAAATACCATTAAACCTGGTTATAGGCAGTCTGCAAAGTGAGGCGGCCGACATTCCAGGAGGAAGTATCAATATGGAGAGTAAGGTCTTTAATGTAAAGACCAGTGGTAAGTTCAAAAATGTTGAAGATGTGGCCAATACGATCATTTATAATGCCAACGGAAAAATAATATACCTGAAGGACGTGGCCCATGTGAGCTATATGGACGGCACCATTAACCACATTACCAGGATCAATGGACAACGCTGCATACTGGTTACCTCTTCGATGAAAAATAATGTGGATATCAGTCAGGTTAAGAAAGAGTACACTCCGGTATTGGAACAATTTTCTCAAACCTTACCACAGAACATTAAAATGGTCAAGAGTTTTGACCAGGCAGATATGGTATCAAAGCGGCTTGGACACCTGGGCTTTGATTTTGGATTGGCCATACTATTAGTGGTGGTTACCTTGTTACCTTTGGGCTTCAGGCCATCGCTGATCGTAATGATTTCCATTCCACTCTCACTGGCCCTCGGTCTTATTGCAATGAATCTTTTAGGCTTCTCGCTCAACCAGCTCAGTATTGTTGGGCTTGTGGTAGCATTGGGGCTATTGGTTGATGATAGTATCGTTGTTGTAGAGAATATAGAAAGGTGGTTAAGGGAAGGCCATTCCAGAAAGGATGCCATTTTAAAGGGCACCAAGCAGATTGGGGTAGCTGTTGTAGGCTGTACTGCAACGCTTGTTATTGCATTTTTACCATTAGCCTTTCTACCTGATATGGCCGGAGAGTTTATCCGAAGTCTGCCTATGGCCATTATTACCAGTGTATTGGCCTCTATGATTGTGGCGCTTACGCTCGTGCCTTTTATCGGCAGCAAGATACTGAAAACCCATACCCATGGGGAGGGAAATTATTTCTTAAAAAAATTGCAGGGCTTTTTAACCTGGTCGTATCGTGGCATTATGCCGTTGGCGTTAAAGTGGCCAAAAGTAACGATCAGTATTTCGATTGCATTGAGCGTATTGGCCTTTTTACTCTTCCCACTGGCAGGGTTTAAACTTTTCCCTACCTCAGAAAAGCCGATGTTTCTAATCAATATTAAAATGCCGCTACAGGCAAATATCCCAGAAAGCGATAAAGCTGCAAAGCTGGTGGAAATGGAACTTAAAAAACATAAGGAAATCGTTTATTACACCTCTAATGTAGGAAAAGGTAATCCACAGATCTATTACAACGTGCATCAGCAGGATATAAAACCGGATTTTGCCCAGATTTTTGTGCAATTGGAAGAAGAGACAAGCCCAAATGACAAAACTGAACTGATCAAAACGCTCAGAAGCAAATTTACTGATTTCCCCTATGCAAAAATAGAGGTGAAGGATTTTGAACAGGGCACTCCGATAGAGGCAAATATCGTGGTCAGGATTTTTGGAGAGAATCAGGATACCCTGCGATCGCTCTCGTTCAAAGTGGAGGAGCTGTTACGTAAACACCCAGGTACTTTTTTCATCAACAATGAACTCAATGCCTATAAGTCAGATGTAAAAATCAAGATTGATAAGGAAAAGGCACGGACATTAGGCGTACTGACCAGCGACATTGACAAGGTGATCAGGTTGGCTGTTGCCGGACTGACTGTTGGGGATTACATTGATGACCGGGGTGATTCGAGGAATGTGGTAATCACCATTCCACGTGATAAGTTTTCAAATCTAAATGCATTGAAGAACCTTTATGTGAACAATTTCCAGGGTGCACCAATTCAGATCGATCAGATTGCAACCATTGGGCTGGAAACCTCTCCAACTGCAATTAACCATTTTAATAAATCACGGTTTGCAAAGGTTACCTCGCTCACCAAGGATAATGTTTTGGCAAACGATATTCTCAAGGATATTGTTCCCGAACTCAACAAGTTAAAAATGCCCAAGGGATATTATTATAAATTATCTGGGGAGGCTGAATCGGAAGGTGATGCGCTAGGCGGAAATTTCCTTTCGGTGATCATCCTCAGTACCTTCCTGTTTATCGCTGTGCTACTGCTACAGTTTAAGACATTTAAAGGAATCATTATCGTTTTGTCAATTATTCCATTAGGCGTTTTGGGCGGGGTGATATTTTTGCTGATGACAGGAAATCCGATGTCGCTGGTATCTATCATTGGTTTCATTGGCTTATCAGGCATACAGGTAAAGAATTCGCTGTTATTGGTTGATTTTACCAACCAATTGCGGGAAGATGGAAAAAGCATAGATGAGGCGATCCATATTGCCGGCGAAACCAGGTTCCTACCTGTTGTACTTACTTCTATTACGGCCATTTGTGGTCTGATCCCGATTGCCATGAATCCCAATCCGCAGATAGCGCCACTTGCCATTGTATTGATTGGGGGGCTGATCAGCTCTACCATATTATCAAGGATTGTTACCCCGGTAATGTATAAACTCATCCCTCCACAATTGCACGAAAAGATATGATAGGTCAAAATACACGCAAAGACTTGTTTCTGGAATTGAGACTGTTCTTGATTAACCTGATTAACAGCATACTTAAAAATTACTCACATAAATTTTACTAAAGATGAAAGAATACATATTAATTACCGGTGCTTCCTCAGGAATTGGCTACGAAATGGCGAATGAATTGGCAGCTAAAGGGTTAAACATGATATTGGTTGCCCGTACGGAAGCTAAATTACAGCAAATGCAATCAGAACTAATAAACAGGTATGGCATTCTGGTTCAATATTTCGCTACAGATCTTTCTGATGTGAATGCAGCTAAAAACCTTTACCAAAAGGTGAAAGACGAAAACCTATTAGTGACCCATCTGGTAAATAATGCTGGTGTTGGCAACTATGGCAATTTTACTGAAACGCCATTGGAAGAAGAATTGAGTATGATTCAATTAAACATTTCCAGTCTGGTCGTTTTAAGCAAGCTTTTTGCACAAGATATGGTCAAACGCAAATCCGGCAGGATCATGAACATAGCTTCGGTGGTCGCATTTTTACCAATGCCATATTTTTCTGTTTACTCTGCCACCAAGGCTTTCGTAAAGGCATTTAGCGAAACGCTCGCCGCCGAATTGGAAGGGACCGGAGTTATCGTTTCGTCTCTTTATCCTGGTACTGTGGATACTGGATTTACCACACCTGAGATGCAAACTACAAATCTTCATAAAACCAAGCCGATGACTCCCAAAGAAGTGGCAATACAGGGTGTAAAGCATCTACTGGTAGGTAGTGGGAAAAAAGTAGTTGGTTTTCAAAACTGGTTTAACGCTAAACTCCCCAACTTTGTTCCTGATGGTATTATGATGAAAATTAAAAAGGGGCTGGCAAGTCAGAAATCAAAATAGTTCAGTTAGTGTTATCGGATATCCTTATGAAATTTATATGATATGTTAAATCGAAACACGATAATAGATGCAGCAATACAGCTTTTTTCATATTTTGGAATTGAAAAAACTCCCCTTAAAGATATAGCCAAATCGTTAAGGGTGAGTATTCCATCTCTATATTGGTATTTTAAAAACAAAGACGAGCTGGTGATCTGTGTTTTAGAAAAAATAACGAATGAAGAATGTATTTTGATCGAAAAGCAGTGTATACGATATAAGTCGCTATCCAATTTTATTGATGAATTGGTTGAAATAAAGCGTTTAACATTTGAGAAATATAGTCGGTTATACCATTCCCCGGATTACTTAAAAAAGATAGGTTTTTTAGAAAACCTGGATTTATTAAGAAGGGTATGTGTGACTGAAAATGTAAATTTGATTTCAAAATCTGCCTTTGCGAGAGATGACAATAGCCCCCATATGTTTAAGGAGGTGTTCATCCGGTTCTTAAGGGAACTCGATATGATATTTCTGAACGATGCAGCCACAAGAGCGAGATTTCGCGGATCAGGCGTGATGAAAAGAAATGACATCTCTGATCTCATAAGTCAAAAAGCCCGATCTTTTCTATCTGAAATAATGGATAGAAATATCATGGTTCAATATTAAAATTAAATGTCCATTTTTAACCATTCAAACCCAACTTAAGGGAAGACTTAGGCTTTTTCTTCCTTTTCCCCAACCAGATCAGAAACCCTGAAACCGGAAGGGAAGCACAGATCAAAGCAGCAAAAAAAGCCAATAGCTGTGTGCCCAGACCATATATTCTACCTGTATGCATCGGAAGATTTGAATTTCTCCATTTCATGCCCAGCGTTTTCTGTGAATGCGGTAAAACATCAATTATCTTTCCAGTCCTACCATCGTAAAAATAATAACTAACACCCCGCCAGCCATCTTTATTGCTCTCAATACTGACAAATGAGGTCGAAACCTTATTGGTTTCAGTCGGGATGCCGATTCCGATCTCCACCCAATCACCTTTTAGTTTTTTTACCAGGTCATAATGAATGAGGTCAATCTTGTTTAATGTCGAGTCACTAGCATTGATGATGGGCAGTGTCCGCGCAAAACCAGTCTTTCCCTTGTCTCCCAAAAGTTTATATATCCCGGTTTCCCACCATTTAAAAGACCATACCAAACCTGTAATGGCAATAAGCATCGCCACTGGCAGAACATAAAATCCCAATGAATTATGCAGATCGTAATTTACCCGTTTCCATTTTGCATTCCATTTGATTGTAATACTTTTTTTAAACTGCTTGTAGTTTTTTGGCAGCCAAAGAATAAAACCACTGATGAGCATCACAAGAAATAGAAGAATGCAGGAACCCACAACGAGACTTCCGATAGGTTTTACCAATAACAACTGTCTGTGCAGCTGCTCAACGATATTGAAAAATTCGTAACGGACATCAATTATCCCCAGAACCTTTCCTGTGTACTGATTTACATAAATATCATTTAAATACTCAAATTGGCTAAAATACCAAAGGTTCATCTTTTCCTTTTTATTAACCTTAAAACCAGAAAACACATAGCTTTTGTTGTCTGCTGAAATCTTCACATTTGAGAGGACTTTACCAGGGCCAACCGCTTGTTGTGCATTGGCAAGCAATTCAGAAACCGGCTTCGGCCGGCCGATTTTCTGAACGTAAACAATATCCTGGTGTAGGGCATCAAATATCTCCTCATTGAATACATAAATGCATCCCGTGATGGATACGATCACGACAACAACTCCTGTTACCAGCCCTATCCAAAGATGGAGCCAGCCGGTAATCTTTTTGAATTTACTTTTGGCCATTAAAATGAATATCCAACCGTTAGCATATAGTTTTCTGGCTGCCCCGGAAATAACCGTAGATAATCGTATCCGCCCACCCAGTGTTTTTTATTTCCGATGTTATTTGCATTTAGCTGAAGCTGGAGTTTACCGATATTATAGAACAGCCCGGCATTAAGAAGCGTGAATGATGGTAAGGTAATCTGATCTTCAGGCGAGAACTTCGCATCATAGTTCAGGTTTCTCTTATCTACATAATTTATCCCTAATGCTATACCAAAACCTTTGGCTGCACCATCAATAAAGTTATAACGGGTCCATAAATTTGCAGTGTTTTTTGGTGCGTTCGGCTTTTGGATCCCAATCTCTCCTGCTGTACCGCTTTCAAGTATCTTCGCCCTGTTGTATGAATACGATGCAATTACATTCCAGTTCGGCATAATTTTTCCAACGACATCAACTTCGAAGCCTCTAGATTGCTCATCCCCTATCTGCCTTAGTAAATCAATTACGCCTGGTGTTGCATACAGCGCTCCGGTCTGCTTGATCTGATACACGGCGGCGGTAATGCTCAGTTGATCCCTGAGCCAGCTGGTTTTTGCACCAAATTCGATCATATTGCTTTTCAAGGGATCAAATGGCCCACCTGCATTTGGGTTTGATATGGTGGCAGAGGTCTGAGGATTGTATCCTTCAACATAACTTCCATAAAAGTTGATATTTGAATTAATGGCATAAACAGCGCCTAATCGTGGCAACCAGGCATGTGAATTGGCTTTCGCTTCGGTTTGAGTTTTATAATTGGCAAAATCAGTATAATATTCATAACGCACTCCAAGTAAAACCTGCAACGCGCCAATTTTTAACTGATCCTGAATATACCCTGAGTTAAGATAATAATATGCTGGGGCCACTACAGATTGAGCAAAGAAAAGTTTGCTATCATCCTGCATTCTCTGGGATGACAACGGGTCGTTAAGATTGAAGTGCGGAACATTGGGTACTGGGTTTCCTGCAGCATCAAGGAGATACCTGCTCTTATTGGCGACCACATAGGTCGGGATAGAACCATTGTTCGCTGCATTTCTATAACCACTTGCTGTCATCTGCGAACCGCCTACTGGCGTTTTTTCACTCCCAAAATCATAACCTGCTACGATCTTATGTGATATGGGTCCGGTTGTAGGCGTGTAATTTACATAGCCGGAGAAGTTATCGATAAAACGCTTGCGTTTTCTAATTTGGACATTCATCCCAGCAAGATTATTGATCACGGCACCATTGCCATCAACACCATAAGAATTGGAAGTACGGTGCTCATTCAGATCTTCTGAATATCCTGTTTTAAGATATGAAGCATTCAGGCTCAATACATCGCTTACTTTATGGGTAATCGAGATCGTTGCATTATAGGTGAGCTCGTTCAGGTAATCGTTTGTAGTGTTCAGGGATAGCGACTGAGGAGTCGAATTTAAATCGAAGCTGCCAAAAATCGGCTGCCCCCTGTCGAGCCTGCTTTTCGAATCGGTATATACCAGATCAAAGTTTATCCTCGTTTTTTCAGACGGGACAAAGGTAAGCGAAGGCGCAATAACAAAGTTCCTGTCAAACATTAAATCCCTGAAAGTTTCTGCATTTTCATAGCCAAGGTTTAAGCGGTAAAGCAAAGTGCTGTCTTTTGATGCCGGTCCGGTAAAATCGGCAAGCCCACGGAATGTATTGAAACTTCCCATAGTCATACTAATGGATCTTCTGGTTTCATCAAGCGGCTTTTTGGTTACCCGGTTTACCACACCACCTGGACTTGCATTTCCAAAAAGTGCAGAAGACGGACCTTTTAGCACTTCAACCCTTTCCAGATAATTGGCGAGCGATTGTTTCCAGAAACCTGTACTTGTTCTTAGTCCGTTCAGCAACTGGGTATTGCTCTGTCCGTTTACACGAAAGCCACGGATGGTTAAGTCATCATAAAAACTGAACTGATTTACTCCGCTAAAGTTTTTCACTACCTCACCAACGCGCATGAGGCCCTGATCGGCAATCAATTCCTTACTGGCATAGGAAACAGATTGAGGAATGTCTTTGAGTTCATTTTCAATCTTACCAATAAAGGTCGCCTTGGTTTTATAGGCTTTTTCTTTACGCCCGGTAATTTCTACCTGCTGAAGATCTGAATTTGATTCGGTCAGAACAACATTTTCATCTGTATCTCCACTGATCTCGATCGTTTTGACCGATTGCCTAAAACCGATAAAATTGAAATGTAAAATTAGCTTGCCCTGGCTCACTTGCAACCTATAATAACCTTTGTTATTTGTTGAGGTAGTTAATTTAGTATTTTCAACACTGATGGTAACACCGGGAAGTGGGTTTCCCTGACTATCACGTACATATCCCTGCAGTTTTACGGTCTGTTGCGCAGAAGCACTGTTTGAGAGAAACAAAAAGAAAAAAAGGCATAATGCCGCATGAGTTAAGGTTATCTTCATGAAATAAGGATCAAATACTATTTAGACTTATTAAAAATAAAGTCGCAAACATAGTATTTTTTATCTACTTTTTAAATAAAAGAGTAGAATATAGCTTCATGCAAAGTCTATCCATTCAATTATCTGCCGTTGAATAGCATTAAGAAACAATTTTCATTAGCGTGAAAGAATATTGTAAAACCCTATTTTATAACCTATCCGGCAAAGCCGAGGATTAGTTGACATGATTTTTTTTCCATTCAAATTGTTCGGGCATTAAAACACCATTTATTCATAATCATCTTAGTTTTACCTGGATTGACAGGCAAAAAAAATCCGGAGTAAAAACTTATAAAAGCGTTCACTCCAGATGGTACGCTAGGCCGCAATGTTATGAATCAATTCTTTAAAGATTTTATCTCATTGGATGTGTTAAATAAAAACCTATAGCCTAACCTATTCCATCCTCCTACATCATCTTCTTAAAGCCTTCCCATTGCACCTTCCAAGTTCCATCTTTAGGGAAACCAGGATTTATGGTCTTATTTCCATCCCAGCCAGCACACATTAAAGCCACAGCGGCAAGTAAACCTCCGTTTCCAGGCAGATAAATGCGCAGGCGGTCATCCTGGTAGTTATGGCCGTTAATAAGATAAGTATTGGTTTGCACAGGCATCAGCAAGGCATCTATCGCTTTTTCGGGCATACCTAAACGTGTGGCTGTCATAGCTGTCATCGGGAAATCCCATCCCCAGGTATCGTTCCAGATCCACTCTTTCCAAACCAGATCAAAGGTTTTACGCATGGTAGCTTTATCCAACAAACTTGTTTCGGGCAGCATACCAAATGCCCCCAATACGGAGGGGTGATCTGTTTTATATTCGGGATTGGTGTAAGAATCAGGCGCACTTTCTGCAGCCAGATATACGCCGTTTTGTACAGGCAAGTTAGATAATTTAGCCATCACCTCATCCCATTTTGCATTTCGCGGCATGCCTAAACGCAAACGCCACTCTTGCGCTGTTTTCAAACCCCACGCCCAATAAGCCAGCTCATAGGTAGGATTAAAAGTGCTTTCGGCTTTAAAACGCTCTTGTGCCGGAATTAATCCTGGCCCGAGTACATAACGACCTTTTGTGGCATCGTAATGCGCAAAAGAAGCCATAAAATCGGCCGTTTTAAATACCAGGTCTTTATATTTTTGCAATACCTTTCCATCTTGATTTGCGCGATATTCCAATTCGGCAAAGGTAATGAGGTGCGGCTGCTGCCAGATCAACATTGCCCCTATTGATGATGGACTTTCGTTCCCTTTATTATCGGTCATTTTCTGCCAGCGTAAGCCATCAAATCCCTGTACCAGCGCAATTTTCTTTGCCTTATCCGCAACCTTAAAATACCAATCAGTACTCCGATTTAACAACTCAGGCCTGCCCCATAGCGCAAAATGAACCCCATGCCACCAATGCATTTCGAGGTGCGGTTTACCAAACCAGCTGTTGTAGGTTAGGCCAGTTTCTTGTGGGGGGAAATCGCCCGAACATTGTATTTTGGTGAGGTATTCGGAAAGGATAATCCTGCGTTCGAGTTCAAATGCACGATTATCAGTACTTCCGCTAAAATCGACCGCAGCACCGCTCATCCAAAAGGCTTTCCATTGTGCTAAACTATTCTGTTGGCTCAGTGCAAAGGACGGAACCACCTCATTCCTTTTCTGCTGCGAAAAAAGACAGCTAAAGCTAAATGCATGATTGGTTTTATTAGGTGTAATGGTAAAATAATGCGCTTGTTTCTCGGCCAGTTGCGCTTTACCTTTCCACGAAAAGGAAGTATAATAAACTGCAGAGTCGATCTGACGCTTAATTAAAGCACCATCGGCACGCTGCGCCACTACCTGTGAATGGTGTTCGTTGTTATTGCTCCAATTGTTTCCTACATCTGCCCATTCGCCAGTAGCTACCGGGTACCTAACCCTGATTTTTAACCTTCCTGCTAAAATTAAGGGCGACGACACCGATGCACTGATCAGATCAAGATCCTGATGCCCAACCGTAGTTACCTCAACAGGAATTCCTTCTAAGGTAAAACTACTCTTAATTTCACCCGTCCAGAGGTTTAGGTTTTGGTTAATATCTTTTATATCGTTAGCCCTGGCCAATTGGCCATTCTTTTTAATCAGATCGAAACCAATATTCCCCAATTGTAAACGGTGTACATTCTGGCGGAAATAATTACTAGCCTCTTTAGCCCTAAGTGGTGTATTTAACTGCACGGTGTAAGGAATTTTGCGACCATATTGATCGTAATATTTATAAGCCTCGGTTATATTGAACTTACCCTCATTTTTGTACGATCCCCATCCCCATTGCGATTGTGTGCCTAATGGAACACCTTTGGCATAGCAATCCGGAAAACTTTGCAATCCTGTGGCATCAACGGTAAAAGCAAAGCGACCATTGCCTACAGATAAGGATGAAAGGGAATCTATTTTTTTAACCACAACAGTATGTCGTGTTACCAATGCTTGCCGGTCAATCTGTGCAAAAACAATATTGCAGATGAAAAGCATTACGAAGAGCATCAAGGGTTTAAATTGGTTTTTAATTCTACACATACCGCTTATTTTACTAAATCATTTAAATATTGAAATTTGTCCCGTCGAAACGGTTTAGGCCATCAAAAGTACCAAACCACATAAAGCCGTCGCGGTCTTGGGTAATGCAGAGCACACCATCGTGCGAAAGCCCATGTTCGGTAGAATAATGTGCAATATTGTTTTTCAACTTTGAGAAAGCAGTAGCAAAAGACAATAAGACCAAGAAAATTGGCAATACTATGTTTTTCGATATCCTACCGCTATACTTCATGATTCAAATTAACTAACGAACTAAAGTGAGCGCCATTAAACCAATAATTACATCATTACAAATGGCAGATAAGGTAAGCTTAGCCAGTGTTTTTTTAGGGTCGAGCTTTAGGCCCAATGCTGTTGCTGCACCTCCTTTTATGTCTTTTCCATTCCAGCTATCGCCATCTTGTGCGGTTACAATTTTACCCGTTTTCAGGTGTATACGTACTGGCCGCTCTGCACCTGTATCGAAAGCGAAACCATCGGTGAAAAGATCCTGTTCAATTGGCCACCAATTTTCGGGGTTACGCAACAACAGTTTTTGGGTAGACCCATCGGTATATTGAACCGTAATTTTGCCATTATCCATTCTGCTTTGCATGGGGTTGGTTGTTCCGGCCAAAAGGAAAAATATCCCGCTTGCTTTACCAGAAAGTGGGATTTCTGCTTTTCGGGGGAAATTATCCCACTGAGAAGTATAAATGATATTTTTTGAAGTGCTATCTGATGGTGTTTTAAAAACCACGCCAGAAGGCAATAAAAATTCGCCTTTTGCGCCCGCCAGTTTGCGCAAGCCCATATCATTAATTTCAGGTTTTAATTTCGGGTGCGTCCAATCACCAATACCTTGCCAGGCCAATTGTAAAGTTGTAGTTTGTGGCCGTGGCGACAGGTATTTATGGTTAAAAATCTGACCGACCTGATCGTTAAAATAAGCGGATAAATCTTGTGTTTCCAGCTTTTTACCTGTCCATTCTTTAGCCGTTAAATCTAAAATTTGATCTGACTTTTTCACCGCCGCCTTCAGTTTAAAACAAACAGGAAACCAATACGTGAACGGACCATTCTTAATCTGAGCAAAGAAGGTACGGTCGCCTGGTTCGCCCTGAACATTTGCACTAAGTTTACTTTCACTTGCATTTATATGGTTAAGCACCTTTTGGGGATCAAATATTTTAACAATTTTAGCCTTTCCAAAATCGACTTCCATTTTCGAACCAGCGGTATAGACAACGTTAATTTTGGGTGGATTTAAGGTTTCACCTCCCCAAATCAATTCCACCGAATAGTCTTTTGCCGCTGCACTTTCAATCTCGATTTCGGGTGAGCCAATAGCGCTGGCAACGTTTTCCCACTTTACTGCTCTTCCATTAATCTTAACCGATTTTAATTGATTGCGCTTAGCTTTAATGCGCATTTTAAGTCCGAGCCTAATGGCAAATCTCGGCAACAGCTCATAGGTATCAACCGATGCTTTTCGTTTAAAAGAAAAAGAAAAATCAGGAATATTTAGGGCCGCATGATCCCATTCTTGTGGTAAACCTGGTCTGATGAGCAAAGTTTTATTCAGTGCATCAGGCACCACACCAAAAAGCCCTTCAACGAGTGTTCGTGAATTAATGCCTACCGGATCACCAAAATCGCGGTACGATTCCCCTAAAATGGCATCATAGCGGGAAACCTGGGCAAAATTACCCGGACTTCCTCCAAGGTACATGCTGGCCAATAGTTCACTTTTCCAAAGTTTAAAGGCTTCTTCAGTCCTGCCTGCTTGCCAGTTGGCCAGGGCCGTATGGGTAACTTCGGCTAAAACCACATTGTTTAACGACCACTCATAAGGCATCCAGTTTGTGGTTGACAGGGTATAATAACCTTTATCTTCGAGTCCTTTTGCCCTTACCGGGATGTGTGGGATATTGGTATCAACATACCTTAAACTCTGCCAGGCCTGAAAAGCATCTGGTACCTCCGAATCTATACTGTGATAAACCGTCCATAAACCTGCAGCCGGATGCAATTGCTGTAGACCTAAAGCATCTTTATATTCTGCATACCAGCCTTTTTCTGGCATCCAGAGCTGGGCATTCATGGCTTTTAATATTTTGTCGGCCTCTTTTTGATAAACACCTGGATCTTCATTGATCAAACGGGCAAGTTTGGCGGCAACTAAATTCGCGCGGTAGTTATAAGCTGAGCTATGTGTTCCGCTTCCGCCACTATATTGCAATGCATCGCTTGCCCAAATGGCTGCATAGGCATCATAAAGGCCATTATCATCCGCATCAAAAACTCTTTTCTCCCAGGCTAAATGCCTTTTAATTACGGGCCACATTTCTTTTACATAAGCTAAATCGCCCGTCCAGTTGAAATGCCAGAGTAATTGATCGATATACACAAGATTCATATCATAGTGGTGCGGTCTGATCGATTTTCCATCCGGTTCGCGACTGATGTAACCATTGCTGAACATTGCAGTCCCCATGGCTTCTTTTGATCGCGAAAGGTTAAAAGCAGTATCGGCCAAAACGGGTCCGCTTTCCGGATTGAGCACCTGCGATTTGGCATATGCATCAAAATGTGTTCTTGCCCGATCGTGCCAACCTAGTGGATCGGCAGTGTAAGGCCCACGCCAACCGGGCAAACGCATCCGCCAGCCAATGGCACCGTGCATATAAGATGGTGCTTCCCAAATCCCATCAGAAGCCATGGCCAAAGCACCACCAATGGTGTTGAAAAAGGGATCTGGTGTATCAACCTGTACCCGATCGGCTAAAATTTTACGCTTCTTTTCCGATTCCGTAAACTGCGTAGTACTATCCCAGTTTTTAGGGGCGTTATCTTTTTCAGGATTTTGGATCAATACATAAAAATCTTTATCGTTTTCTACCCTTATTTTTCCGGAAATTACTGGATTTTGCTGTGTTTTAGATTGATTTAAAGTTAAAGGAGAAGATAAATCAGCAGCATCAGCAATTCTGATTTCGGCCGGAAAAAGTCCAGTGATTTTTTTGATTTTGGCGTATTGGAGCTCGAAACTGTTCTTTGTAACCGTAAATAAATTATCCTTACAGTTTTGTTTTTCGAGGTAAAAAGAAGATTCGGGATCTACCCCCATATCGCCACTACGGCTAAACTTTTTATCACTTGCTCCACCGAAAACCCAAAGCAGTTCTACATCCTTTTTCACATTTTCGAAACGGGCTTTTAACACCATTCCATCGCTGTTGCTCAATGCAAGAAGGGTTAAATGCAAAGTACCATTTCCCAGCAATGGGTCTTTTATGGTGTAAATCATCGATCCTGGGCGGTACCTGGCGGTAATATCTGTTGCCTTAATCAGCCATTTGCTGTTATTGCCATCAAGTAAGCCAAACTGCAGGTTACCGCCCATAGCTGGCATATACAAAGCAAATTCAGGCAGATCGCCAGCCTCGACCCGGAACGCTGTATTGGTTCCGTATAAGGCTCTCGTAAACCTTCTTGTACCATTATGGATAATAAAATCGCTTCCCTCCGGACGGTACCGTAAACTTGCATTTTCATTGTGCCAGGTTCCCGATTTTAAGATTGGCGGATAAATTTCCTGTGCAAAAAGTGTATTTACCGATAAACCTAGGCAGTAAAATAAACTGTAAAATCTTTTCATTTTTCCGAAACAGCTAAGGATTTACACTTACTGAATTACTTACTTTCAATGCGCTTTGGTCTGCCGCTGTAATATTTACCCGATCAAAAGTCCAGTTTTGCCCAAAATCGATCGTTCCGGCAGTAGCTGCTTCTATTTTCAGGTTGGAGAGATTAAAGTTTTTCAATATGGTTTCTGAAAAACCAATGGCGTTGATTGCCTTTTTAGCGCCGGTAGCGGTAACATTAAACACGTTGATGTTCTGTATTTTAGGAATGCCCTTGCTTGCTGGTTGTACATGGGTTAAAAGTTTGGTCCAATGTGCGGGGATAGAATCCGGATGGTATCCAGCCGGTAAAGTAGAATAACTGTAAGCAGGATTCCAGTTCGGATTTACCTGAATTACATTGCCCACACCATGCATGGTAATGTTACCGAAATACACATCTTCTACCGTACCTCCCCTTGTTTTGGCCGATTTAATATTAATTGCATTACCCGTTCCATAGCCTACCAGATCGGTGGCCCACACATGACGGATACTGCCCGAAGTTTCGCTACCCAAAGTAAGCAAGCCTGCTCCTTTACGCGCCACACAATTGCGGATTACGACGTATTCTGTTGGTCGGTTTACCCTTAGGCCATCCCAATCGCGACCGGCTTTTAGGCAGAAATTATCATCATTACAATCGATATCGCAATTTTCGATCAGCGTCCATAACGAAGAATCGACGTCAATTCCATCTGTACTCGGGCCACTGCCATCTACATTGTTCCGAATGGTAATATGATCTACCGTTACATAAGAAGAGTACAAAATCTGCACCGTCCAAAATCCAGCCTGTTGTACATGAATATCTTTGATCACCACATCCCTGGCCGATTCGACCAGTATCGTTCTTGGACGTTTGGCATCATAATCTACAATCCACCTTAAGCCTTTCGTGTCATATTCTTTTCTTAAATTCCAGTAATATTCCCAGAATGGTTTGCCTTGGGCGTTAATCAATCCTTTGCCCGAAATAGAAGCTTTATCTTGTTTTAGAATGTTGATTAGTGCCGCAGGCCATTTCATTTCGATACCGGCCACACGTGTATCGATTTCAGGATAATCTTTAATATTCTGGCTACCCAGAATTTCAACACCTTCATCAATCTTTAAATTGACCCCATTTTTAATAAAAATGGATCCCGTAAGGTATTTGCCCGCTTTAAAAGAAACGATACCCCCACCTTTCGCTGCGCAATCGTCAATGGCTTTCTGAAGGGCTTTTGTAGCCAAAGTTTTACCATCATTTATCGCTCCATATTTGTTTACGAGATAGTTATTTTGCTTAAAACTGAATTTCCGCGCACCCACCTTGCTTACCCAATCTGGTGTTTTGGGTTGGGCAAAAACGGTAATACTAACGAGCATAAAGGCTGCAAGCATAAAAGAATGGATGCTTTTCATAAATTCCGGAATATATTTGGCTATACGTTATAGCTAGCGTTATATAGCTGCTGGTTTATTTCCGGTTAATATATAAAACGTGGCGCGCCCAACCGTCCTGCTGCATCCTGCATAAAGCCGCCTAAAGATGTTGTTCGTTTAAGCTTTCTGCCAAATAATTGGGCAGGTTCTTTTAGTTTATCAGCAGACAGCCCTAAGAGAAGGATAAGTAATTCTGTAGTTCGGGGAGGTATAATTCTTTGAATGCACCTGAATCGCATTTAAACTAGCAAATGGCACAAAAAAACCGGACTTTGAATGTTCAAAGCCCGGTTACTTACCTTTAGCAGGTATTTTTTTAATCGTACCCAGCGCCGGAGTCGAACCGGCACGGTTTCCCACAGGTGTTTGAGACCAGCGCGTCTACCAATTCCGCCAGCTGGGCATTTGCTTATTCAGCGGGATGCAAATGTATAAATTAAGCACTTAATTCGCAAATTTTATTTGCTTCTTTTTATATCTGATCTGATTTACTAAAACCTCCATCATTTAACAGATGATCTAATAACAACTGGTTCAATTGTTTAACTTCTTTTTTACTCATTTTCATATCCGTTGGCAGATAAACTAAATTTTGAAGTATTAGTTCATTTGAAGTTTTTAACGGCAAACCCGTGAAACCTATCTTAACTAAACTGGAGGCTTTTGACGTGGCATCGAATCCTTTTTCCCTTAATTTATCGATTAACAGTGATGGATTAGCCGCAACTATCGGAATTACCCAGTGTGTATGCCTTAAGTTTGCAGCACCAATAATATTTCGCGAATCAACATTCAATAACAACTGGTTTGCCAGTATCTTTCTCTTATAAATACGAGATTGATCAAAATCATCCAATCTATGCTGCAACATACACAAATTAGCATAACATGGCCTGTATTTGATTTTCTCCATTACATCTGCGCCAGGAAAACCTCTTGTAAAACCGGAAATAAAAGCATCAAAGTCTTTATCAAATTGCCTGCAAAGCCAATAAGCCAGGGTAAATGGCCATCTTGAGGCAAGAATGTTAATCAGGGTAGCATTAATTATTTTTTTGAAGTATCGATCGCCTTTTTGCACCGGCAGCCTATTGTTTAATATTGTTACCAAAGTAAATAGTTGCTCGTTTCTAATATGAAGTATAGCACCACTTAAGGCGGTATTTGTCTTAATTAGTCCAAAACTGAACAATACCACGTCCGATTTTAAATTACCTTCATAAATTCCATCATAAGCTTGTGCACAATCTTCTATTACGATCAGATTATGCAATTTGGCGATGTCAAGCAATGGTCCGGTATCCATTATGCCACCAAATAAATGGGTAATGAGCAGCAGCTTTGTTTTGGGTGTAATAGCTGATGCTATCTGGCCAGCAGATATGCCTAGTGTATTTCTATCAATAGGTAATGGTACAACTTTTAAATGATAGGCAGCAAGGGTTGCAAACATATCCGGAATGTTAATATCTGCAACCAATATTTCGTCGCCAGGTTCAAGATTTAGCGCTTCTAATACGAGATTTAAACCTGTACGAACAGAAAGACAGGGCAACTGCGCTTCAGGGAACCGGGGCTGTTCTTTTTTAAAACCGCAAGCACTACCAATACAGTATAGTGCACCCTTAAAAAGTTCGGTAAAACGGATATCTAACCTACCTCTGGCAATCATTTATTAAACGCATAATACTAAGGTAAGTAATTTGTGTAATAGGCAATTAGTTTAGCGCGCGTTCATCTTTCAATTTACGATCAACCACAAAGGGCATAAAGGGCAAAAGTGACGCTAAAAAAATCAAAACGGCTTTACCAAACTTCCATTTTTGTTCTTGCCAAGCTAAAACTAAGGTGGCTGCATATAATACAAATAATAATCCGTGGGCCCATCCGGTATATTTTACATACAAAGGAAGATCTGCAAAATATTTTAACGGCATGGCTACAAATAATAAAAGCAGATAGGATATGCCTTCTGCCACGGCCACTTTGCGAAAAATAGAAAGGGAGCTATTCATTGATCTGATTGTTTGCTCCTAAAGTAAAACAAAGCTTTTGCCTATCAAAAACTAAAAAATGATTTTACAATCGGGTGTCTTACAAGGGTCGAAGGTGGAAGATTTAGGGCTTCCCATCTTTTAACCGCAGCGGAGACAAAGAAAAGGCACAAAGTACACAGCGTTGGGCGCTTGTTTTTACGCTACTATCTTCGGATCTCCGACTCCGACTTCAAACTTCTTCCATCTATTTCGGCAAGCGTTCCCTGATCCGATCAACGTATTTCTGTCTGTAAAAATTATCCTTAATCGAAGGCAGTAGTGCATCAGATGCTGTTGGGTTGCCATCAAAACGGCCTATCAGATCATTCAGTTCGTTAGCAAGATCTTTTTCTATGGCATCAACATCTCGTTTTACCTGCGCTAGCTTTTCGGCATCTGGCTCAAATTCCAGATCCATTAAAGCCTCATTAACATCCATCATTTCCATTAAAAAAGATTGTGGCAGTTGATAAGCCTCGTCTGTTTCTACAATCCCTTTTAATTCGAGCACGTATTTTAAGCGTTTTTTAGCATTGCTGAGTGTCTGGTAAGCCTTATTGTTCAAAGTAGACAGGTCGAGTACTTCTTGCTGCTTCTCTTCGCTTTCATTGGCATAAAAATCAGGATGAAACTGCTTGCTAAATGCATAAAACTTTGTTTTAACCACATTTTGATCTGGATTAAACTGGATCGGTAAGGCGTAAAAATCGAAATAATTAATATCTGTTGTTGCTGCGCTCATGGTGCATATTAAATTAAAAAGCCGCAGATGTTCAGATTGATTCGTCAAATCTGCGCATCTGCGGCAATTATATAAATTTGGTTTTACTTACCGAAGGATTTTAGAATATCATTACCAAAAGCAAACACCATTAAACAGATCAGGATTACAAAACCCACAATTTGCGCCTTTTCCAACACTTTTTCGCTTACTGGCTTACGTTGCACCATTTCGATCAAAAGAAATACTACGTGGCCTCCATCTAAGCCTGGAATAGGCAATAAATTCATAAATGCCAGTGCCATCGAAATCAATCCTGTTAAAGTCCAGAATTTAACCCAGTCGAAAGTACTGCCATACACCTTGGCAATCCCAATTGGGCTGCTGATGTTGCGTGCACTTAACTTTCCGGTAATCATTTTACCAATACCTTTTGCATTATCTACAAAAGTGCTCCATGCCATGGTTGCCCCAACTGGCAACGACTCTATAAAGCCAAAATCTACATGCGCAGTTTCAGGCATTTTTAAATTAGGGATAATTCCAATCGTTCCATCTTTGCTTACTTTAAGATCGAACTTTACTTCTTTGCCTTTGCGTAGCGCATTAATGGTAATTGGTTTTAATTTGTTTTTAGAAACCTCTTCTTTAAACTGATCGAAAAAAGTAATCTGTTTTCCATTAACCGATAAAATACTATCGCCCGGTTTAATCCCTGCAGTATATGCTGGATATACGGGTTTCTCGAACTTTCTGCCAAACAGTTTATCAAAAAAAGATGGTTTATCTGCTTTTTCATCAGGCGCACTTACCTTTTCTACACTTTCCATCGTATATCTGGGCGAGATAAAATTTTCTTTGTCGTTTTTCGATATTTTATTTAAAATAATATCCGGAACAGAAATGTAAAGTGTTTTATTATCCCTTAAAATGGTCAACTGGGCTCCATCAAACAATACTTTGCTCGATATCGCATCTTCAAAACGGATTAACTTGTTGCCGTTGATGGCCAAAATCTTATCTCCATTTTTTAAACCGATTTCTTTACCAATTGCACCTACAGAAATACCATCGTTCAGCTTGCTGTTAACAGTATAATTCTGTCCGACGTTAAAAGTCAACATCCAAAAGATAAAAATACCAACAATTACGTTTACGATAATACCACCAAGCATCACGATTAAACGTTGCCAGGCTGGCTTAGAGCGGAATTCCCAGGGTTGTGCTGGTTGAGCCATTTGCTCGGTATCCATACTCTCATCAATCATTCCGGCTATTTTTACATAACCGCCTAGTGGCAACCATCCCACTCCATATTCAACATCACCTCTTTTGAAACTAAAAAGCTTGAAACCCCAGGCATCAAAAAATAAATAAAACTTTTCTACTTTAATACCAAATGCCCTGGCTGCCAGGAAATGCCCTAATTCGTGTAATATTACCAATAAAGACAATCCGAGCAGCAGCTGCCCCGCCATAATCAATCCATTCATATTCTCTTATAAAATTTTTATGTTAGATGTTAAACTATACTTTTTGTTACTAATTCGCCGGCTAAGATACGGCTATGTTTGTCAGTTTCTAAATAATCGCTCAATTGCGGTTTTTCAACAAAACTGATTTCTTCCATACACTGTTCAATAACCTCGCTCATCTGCAGAAAACCGATTTTATCCTTTAAAAATGCGGCAACAACAATTTCATTCGCGGCATTTAAAATACAAGGCATGTTTCCGCCTTTTCTTAATGAAGTAAATGCCAGGTCTAAATTCCTGAATGTTTCCATGTCGGCTTTTTGAAAGCTAAAGTTTGGATAATCTAGGAAGTTAAAACGTTTAAAATTGTTTTTTAGCCTATCGGGATAATTTAAAGCGTACTGAATAGGCAATTTCATATCCGGAACACCCATTTGTGCCTTCATCGATCCATCTGTAAACTGAACAATTGAATGGATGATAGATTGAGGGTGAACAATTACATCAATCTGATCTACATCAAGATTAAACAACCATTTTGCCTCAATTACCTCCAGGCCTTTATTCATTAAAGACGCAGAATCGATCGTGATTTTTGCGCCCATTACCCAGTTGGGATGTTTTAAAGCCTGCTCCTTTTTTACTGTGGATAAGAAATCTTTTGTTTTGCCTAAAAATGGTCCACCGGAAGCTGTTAAATAAATCTTTTCGATATCATTCTGCTCCTCGCCTACCAAACATTGAAATATTGCTGAATGCTCCGAATCGACCGGTAAAATTTTAACCTGGTGTTCAGTCGCCAGTTGTGTAATCAATTCACCCGCTACTACTAGTGTTTCTTTGTTGGCCAAAGCAATATTTTTTCCAGCCTTAATGGCAGCAATAGTAGGTTTTAACCCTACAGAGCCCATTAATGCCGTTAATACCACATCGCTATCATCATAGGCAGCAACTTCTGACAATGCGACTTCACCTGCCAAAACTTTAATATTTAGCGCAGACAAAGCAGTTTTAACTTCGCCGTACTTGCTTTCATCACAGATTACAACAATGGCTGGCATAAATTCCTTCGCCTGTTGAATAAGTAATGCTGAATTCTTTAAGGCCGATAATACAGCTACTTTAAATGTATCGGGATGGTCCCTAACCACTTCTAGCGCCTGTGTACCTATACTTCCTGTAGAACCTAATATGGTTATTCTTTTCAAATCGTTTTTTATATCGTAACGCTTAAGGTTTAATTAAGCATTTTATTGTTCACTCCTAAATTATAGCTCCGTCATTTCGAAGCTGGGCCTGAGCGAGCTGAAGCAATCTGACTTGCCTAATAAGATTGCTTCGTCGTTCCTCCTCGCAATGACGAATTTGGTAATTAAATAATGTACCTTTCCAAAGCGTCAGCTACTTTTCCTCATTTCGTTTCGTGAGGACACGAACCGAGGAAGATTAGTTAAACAATATACCTCTCCAGCCCATCCGCTAGCTTCCTATCATTGCTCAAACGCGGTACTTTGTTCTGTCCACCTAACTTCCCTTCACTTTTCATGTAGTTTACAAAAGCATCTTTTTGCAAAGTACGTATAATCAATGGCTGAAGGATGTTTCCTTCAATCAGGTCAAAGTAATAAATATTTTTCTTTTGCAAAGCCTCGTCAACCTTTTTGCTAAAAGCAGCCATATCTTTTGGTGCAGATGAAAATTCTACAAACCACTCGTGGTAAGGCAATTGACCAGTTTCAGGGTTAACCTGAGGCGCAACGGTAAATTCTGTAATTTCTACCTCTTCTTCATTGGCCACGCTCAAAATTGCCTGTTCTACCTCTTCTCCTATTACATGTTCGCCAAAGGCAGAAATGAAATGTTTTATCCGTCCGGTTACCACAATTTTGTAAGGGTTTTTCGAAACAAACTTAATGGTATCGCCGATGCTGTAGCCCCACAAACCAGCATTGGTATTTAAAATTAACGCATAGTTGGTATCTAGTTCAACCTCGCCAAGCGATAACCGTGTCGGATTATCATTGTAATGTTCATCAGCAGGAACAAATTCGTAAAAAATCCCCGCATCGGCCAATAATAATAAACCTTTATCCTTTTGTGAATCCTGGTAGGCAATAAACCCCTCCGAAGCTGGGTAAGTTTCTATCGCATCAATTTTCTTCCCGATGCTTTGTTCAATTTTTGCCCGATAAGGCTCAAAATTTACACCACCATAAATAAACAGACTAAAATTTTTGAATATTTCGGCAATTTTCTTCCCGCCCGATTTCTCTGAAAGTTTATCGAAATACATTTGTACCCAAGGTGGAATACCCGAAATCAAAGTCATGTTTTCATTGATGGTCTCCTCAACAATGGCATCAACTTTTTGTTCCCAATCTTCGATAATATTGGTTTCGTAAGAAGGCAATCGGTTCTTTTGCAGATAGGCTGGCACATGGTGGGCCACAATACCTGATAAACGCCCAACATTGATTCCGTGTTTTACACTTAAAACCGGACTCCCTTGCAGAAAGATCATCTTTCCGTTTACAAAATCGGACTTGCCTGTTTCATTAATATATGTTAAAATAGCATTGCGGGCAGCTTTTATATGTTCAGGCATCGATTCTTTCGATAGCGGAATATATTTTACACCTGAAGTGGTACCTGATGTTTTGGCAAAATAGAGTGGTTTACCCTTCCAAAGTACATCGGCTTCACCCGCTACTACGCGATCTACATAAGATTTTAATCCTTCATAGTCCTGAACGGGAACCTGTTTTTTAAAATCGGCATAGGTTTTAATCTCAGCGAAATGATGATCTTTTCCAAATGCAGTATGTTTAGCCTCATCAATCAGCTTTTTCAGGATATTATGCTGAGCATTTAGGGCATTATGCTTCCATTTGTTAATCTGCCAAACTACAAATGCCGCAAAGGGTTTACTTAATGCTGCTTTAAGCCCCCAACCCCCTGAAGGGGACTTTTCCTTTCTGCCGTTCTTTTCTTTTTCCATAAATTTAAATCTGATTTTTAACTCCCCTTTAGGGGCTGGGGGTTAAACGATATTATGCAAAATATCCGGATGCTCATCGCCTTTATATTCGCTCGAAATTTTGCGGTATGCAACAGTTAAGGCTACACTAGAAAGTGGAACGATGATAAATGAACTTAAAATATTTACAATGAAAGCCACCAACGGCCATTGCAGGTAGTTTAGTAAGAGATAAATTAAATAACCTCCACCTAAAACCACTAATAGCAATAAAATCTTAGTGAAATTTCCTTTAGTGGTAGCCAAACTCAATTTAATCGAATCGAAAGGCGTTGCGCCTTTATCAATAATAAAAAACGGGAAAAATGAAATTCTTAACCAAGTGATAAATATGGCAATAATGCCAACTGAAATGGCCACGTTTTTAACAATTGTTACATTAATACCTGTATAAATAAAAGGAAAAGCAACCAGGATTACCACCAGATAAACGCCGAGGATACAGCCCACAAAATAAAGGGTAGCCAATAGGAATCTGATAATTTGTTGTCTGGTTGGAAGCGTATCCACAATTTTCACATCGTTTTCTTCATCGTCCATTAAATGGAAAATATATTTAAACAGCGAAAGGTTGATGGTAAAATAAAGCAAAACGAAAATAATCACCATCACAACGCTTAATGCCTTGCTTACATCTTTAATAAAAAAGGCCATTAAACTCGATGCACTTGCGGTAATAAACATCAAAAAACATAGCGTAGCAATCGAGAAATAGTGTTTCTTGGTAATGCTCCACGCTTTTTGAATTACATCATTAACGGCGAACGTACTTTCTTTTAAATAATTTATCATTGTTGTTTGAATACCACACGTTTAAATAAATCCTGTATAAATCCTAAACCATAAGCGGTTAATTGGATAAACGAAGATATAATGCTCAAAAATGCAACTTTTAACGATTTATTTACAGACCATGAATGAAAAAATATCAACATAAAGTAAATCAATAAGAAGAAGTTACAAACATATGCCAATGGAGGATATATAAAGTTACACAAAATGGTGAAACCAAAACCCAATGTAAATAGTGCAGGAAAAAAATGTACAAGTTTTAATTCTTTTGGGAAATGTTTGTAAATATTGATCCTTGCTCTCCCGAAAAAATGTAACTGTTTATAAAACTGACTAAAACTTGTCCGGCGTTTATGATAAACCTTTGCGTCTGGAATCAAACCGATCTTAAAGCCGTTTTCGTGAATACGGATACTATATTCAATATCCTCACCTAACCTGGTTAAGATAAAACCACCTACTTTCTCCCAGGCCTGACGGGAAACGCCCATGTTAAAACTGCGTGGATGAAATTGCCCTACATGCTGTTTGTTCCCGCGGATTCCACCGGTGGTGAAAGGCGATGTCATGGCATAGCTGATGGCTTTTTGCACAGGCGTGAAGCTCTCATGCGCAGCATCCGGGCCGCCGTAAGCATCTAAATGATGTTCGTAGAGGTAATTTTTGACGATCTCAAGGTAATCGCTGGGAACAAGGATATCTGAATCAAAAATGATAAAATAATCGCCAGTAGCCCTTTCGAAACCAAAATTACGGGCAAAACCCTGCCCCGCGTTTTCTTTGAAGTAATATTTAATATCCAGTTTATCTGCATAAGAAGCTACAATGGCCTTTGCATCGTTTTTCGAACCATCTTCAATAACCAAAACCTCAAACTGTAAATAGGTTTGTTTGGTTAGGGTATTTAATAGTTCGTCAATTTCCTGAGGACGATTATAAAGAGGAATGATGATGGAGAAAAACATTTTTTGGGGTTGAGGGTTGAGGGGTTAGAGGTTGAGGGATTGGGCGGATAAAACCTTCCGCCTTCTAACCTTCTACCTTAATTCCTTTTCTATCAAATATTGGTTTCTTTCTGGTGCGTTACGCGATAAGAGTTCGGCAATAAAACCGGCCAGGAACATCTGCGAACCAACAATAATGGCAACCAGCGATAAATAAAACAAAGGTTGATCGGTTACATCGCGGTAAGCTAAACCTTGCCATATCAAATATTTCTTTTCGAATAATATGTAAAGTGCCATAATTATACCGATAAAGAAGCTTAAAACCCCTAACGAACCAAAAAAGTGCATTGGGCGTTTGCCGAATTTACCCACAAAGAAAATGGAAAGTAAATCTAAAAAGCCGTTTATAAATCTGCTGAAACCAAATTTGGTTGTGCCATATTTACGGGCGCGGTGTTCTACCACCTGCTCGGCTATTTTATTAAATCCGGCCCATTTGGCAATTACTGGTATGTAACGGTGCATTTCACCATAAACTTCGATGGTTTTGATCACATCGCTACGGTAAGCTTTTAAGCCACAGTTAAAATCGTTCAGTTCTATGCCGCTCATTTTGCGGGTAGCCGCATTGAATAGTTTAGTTGGGATAGTTTTCGTAATCGGATCGTAACGTTTCTTTTTCCAGCCTGAAATGATATCAAGCTTTTCTTCTTTTATGCGGCGGTGTAATTCAGGGATTTCATCCGGACTATCCTGCAGATCGGCATCCATGGTAATAACCACATCGCCCTGAGTAGCTTCGAAACCAACATTTAAAGCTGCCGATTTACCATAATTCCTTCTGAACTTAATGCCTTTAATGGCAGGGTTTTGAAGTCTCAATTCTTCAATCACCGCCCACGATCTATCGGTACTACCATCATCAACCAAAATAATTTCATAGCTGAAGTTATTGGCAATCATCACTTTATCAATCCAGGCCGTTAACTCTGGCAAAGATTCATCTTCATTAAATAAGGGTACTACAACTGATATATCCATTTTTTAAGCATAAACCTCGCAGGTTTCTAAAACCTGCGAGGTTTGTTTAAAGTAAAACGTGCAAATTTCATCAAATTAAATGATAAAACCTGCACGTTCAAAATTTTTGATCTTAATTATAATTTTATGTCTTTAGCCTTTACTCTCACGATTTTTCCCTGGTCTGAAAAAACCAAAACACCGTCGTTCTTAGCTTTGTAAGCAACCAATTTTTTGAAAGCTAGGCTAAGACCTAAACGTATCTTTTCTCTTAATTCAATATTATTATTATTTTCCATTTTGGCAAGAAATTAAATTTTGACCAAGTATTTCCTTCAAAGATAGTTATTTCATTTCTATTACCTTCAGCAATAAATATGTATACTCCCAGGGTCGTCATTTCGAGCGAAGTACAACGTAGCCGAGAAATCTAATTCGATAGATCTCTCCATTTCGCTACGCTTCAGTCGAGATGACGAAAAACGAAAAAACGTGCAACCTTTACCAAATTAAATGATAAAACCTGCACGTTGGAAAACTTTATAAAAAATTAAACTCTATCTTTTTTAAGAATAGCTGCGCTGATTAAACTTATAATCAAGCCAAGTAATGTATAGGCAATAGCAGCTCCAAAAGCAGTAAAAATCCACATATATCCGCGCATCATTTCAATACCTTTTATCTGTTGCTCATTACCATTCGCTTTTTCTATCGCTGCATCAGCAATTTTATCTAAAGCAGTTGGATCTAGAACTTTGTAATACAAAATGAAAAGCAAGCCCACAAACAAACCGGCATAAGCAGCTACCTTAAAACCGGTAGAAAATGCTCTTCCGTACGTAATATACCCTCCAAGCTCTTTCTTATGTGTAATCTGGGTATAAATTATCGATATAAAAAATACACCATAAGAGAGAATCATTGCAATAATTTTTTCTGCTATCGGTAAATCCGGGTTTGTTGCATCAATACCAAGCAATTTTAACAGATAAATTAATACAATTGAATAAACTGCAAAACTTATTGCAACTTTAAAGGCCAGTGCATTGGGTTTCTTTTCGTCTTGAAGTATTTGTTGTTCCATGATAAATTATTTTAACTATTAATTGTTGTAATTAATATATAAGTAGCAGAATCGAACGATTTGTTACTACTATACTGAATTATTTCTTTAGTTGTTTCTGCACTTCCCTCTACATCAAGGAAAAAGGCCATAAAAGGTACAAATAATTCTTGCATTTCTTCACTGATATTCAAATTTGCAGCGGTTTTACAAATCTCTTCTACACTGCTTTCTGCCAACTGCTGGTTGCTGATCAGTTCTTCATAAATTTCGAATTCATCCTGAAACTCATCATCTTCTACCAACAAAAACTCTTTTAAGAAATCGCCCAATTCAGGATCTAAATCTTCATCCTTGCATTCTTTAATGTAAAGCAGAAGGTTTAATAATTCGGTTCCTCTGTCTATGGTTTCTTCTTCGATATTCGCCCACTCCTCACTTTCCAAATAATCGTCTTCCAGTTTCTGTACGTCACTGCTAAAGAAATTCACCATTAATAAATCGAAAAATACTTCGCGCAATTCTTCAAACTTTGGATGAGCATCAAAAACGGCATCGAAAGCAGTAGCTTTATCTAAAAAGTTAACATCAAGTTCAAAAGCAGCTAATAACTCTGTTTCAAAACCTTCTACATTGGTAGCCGAAACCTCAGCATACTTGTTAATGGCTGCACTTAGTGCTTTTTTTACTCTATTGTCCATACAATTAGGATTTTTAAGATTTAAGGATTATTAGATCACAACTATCTTGATCTTTCAGCTTTAGTCTTTAGACTTTTAGCTCATTTGAAACTGACTATTATTATAAACCAAAGTTACTTTTCCGGTAAGCTCGGTACCCAATAACGGACTATTTGCCGATTTTGATTGGTTATTTGCGGCATTGTATAACCATTTTTCTGTCGTGTTAAAAATGGTAAAGTTGGCTTCAGCGCCTTCTTCGATTACCGGAACAGTTAAATTTAATAATTTGCGCGGATTAATGGCCAATTTCTCTGCAATTAAAGCGATATCCAATCCAGCCTTTAATAACAGTGGCAATACGGTTTGTAAAGCGATGATGCCGTAGTGGGCAATTTCGAACTCTACATTTTTAAATTCGATTTCTTCCGGACGGTGCTGAGAAGTAATGGCATCGATGGTTCCGTCTTTTAAACCAGCAATTAGTGCCTTTACATCTGCTTTTCCACGCAGTGGTGGCTTAACCTTATAGTTGCTATCAAAATCGCTCAAAAGTTCTTCTGTAAACACCAGGTGATGTGCTGTTACATCGCACGAAACCTGAACGCCATCTTTCTTTGCTTTACGGATCAGTGCTACAGCCCCGGCAGTTGAAATATTGCTAATGTGGATTTTGGTTTCATTATAAGATGCCAGGAAAATATCGCGGGCAATATGCATTTCTTCAGCCAATGCAGGTAAACCCTTCATGCCCAACAGCACAGAGTTTTTGCTCTCGTTAATCTGCGATTTGCCAGCTATGGATTTATTTTCAGGATAAACCATCAATAGTGCATCGAAGCCTTTTGCATATTGTAATGCACGGCTCATAAAACCATCATCCTGCAAGGCCCTATCCCCATCAGAAAAAGCTACTGCACCAGCCTGTTGCATATCGAAAAGTTCGGCAAGCTCCTTTGCCTCACGGTTCTGACTTATCGCCCCCACTGGTAAAACATCAACCAGATTATTTTTGGCCTTATTGATAATGTATTCTACCTGGGATTTTGACTGTACAACCGGACTGGTTTGCGGCAATAAAGCCAAGCCTGTAAAACCTCCAGCTTTTGCGGTTGCGGTTAATGTTTGAATATCTTCCTTGGTTTCGAAACCCGGATCTCCAGCTACGCAGTTTAGATCGAAAAAACCAGGCGTTAAGAAAGCGCCCTGGGCATCAAAAACAGTTTCGCTTTTATCGGCGGTTAATTTACCTATGTTTTTAATTTTGCCATTTTCTACCCGAACATCGCATTGTTGAGTGTTGAATTTACTTTGCGGATCGGCAACGGTAACATTTTTAACCAGGAGATTCATATTGTTTTTTTTGTGTTGTTAAAAAATCGGATGAGCAAAATTTCTGCTGCAATAAAAATCAGCGACAAAATTAGACAAAGTTTCCATAAAGTCTGCCCGATTTTATTGGCGCCGGCAATTAATTTAACGGCATCTTTATCGGTATCAAATATTTTCAGATTGCCCTTGTCAGCCAACTGATTGAGTGCTGTTTTGTCTAAATAATGCATGTCAGATTCTGTTCTGCCATTATTGAAACTGTAAATAGCAAGTAGCGAATCTGCAAGTTTCAGGTTATAAAAGCCTGCATTTTTTATTTGATCTGCTATGTAAATCAGCGTTTTTCCATCTGCCTGACGGGTTTCAGGAATCGCTTCGAAACCATCCGCAGTAATTTTTAAACTTTGGTTTTTAGCCAGTGTAATCTTTTTACCTGCCAATGCATTATCGTTACCGAGGTTGTAGTATAAGGGCATTTCATTTCCCCCACTCAATGCCAAACGATAAATCAGTGGCACAAAAACCGGATGGCGGGCTAAATTTCCGTCACTTGTATTTAATCCAGATGCTGATAAATAGACCTGTCCGTTGCCTACCCCATACTTAGAGAAAAAAGGTTTTCTGCCGGGCAATAACATAATATCTTCTTTATTCGAGGTATTTTTCTCTACAAAAGTATAATAACGGGAAACTGTTGGAAGATCAAGATTTTTCGGAATTTCCTCAAAAACAGTCTTGAAAATGGGGTTTTGCAGATCAATCTGGTCAACCTTGCTTGCTGTCGTATTCAAAACTTGAATGGCAGGAAGCGATAACCCGCTTAAAAAAGAGTTATAATTTTGAATATTGGCATCTAAATCAGGAAAAAGCACCACTGTACCACCTGCATTCAAATAGGTTTTTAACTGTTGTGCCAATCCTGTTGATGGATTCTTTAATCCGTTCAACACAATCAGGCCATAACTGGCAAAATTGCTATAATTCACATTGCTTTCGGCATTCTCTGTGAGTTTATAATAACGATCGGCAGCAAATAGTGCCTTAATGTAACTGCCGGCATTGGCTCCGTTAATACTCAGAACTGGAAAACTTTCATCGACCTTAAAACTGAATGACAACGTATCATCAAAGGTTACCGGAAAATCTTTAATGCTGATGATACCTTTTTGCCATCCCGCGTTCAATCCCGAGAAATTCAGGGTATCTTTAACCGTTTTGCCTGCAGGTATGGTTACTGCGCCTAATCCTTTCTGCTGGTTGTTGATGCTGAGTTTTAGAGGAATATTTTTTGCTTCTTCTTCAGAGTAATTTTTTAACTGCACAACCAATCGTTCATTTGCGCCCGGCTGATGATTTGGCGAAAGTGCCCAAACGCTATCTATTGCAACATTCGGCAATGTATTGGCATTCAGTTTCAAAAATGAATATTGAATATCTGCTTTTGTATCGAGTTTATTGACGGTGGAGATATTTTTTTGAAAATCGGAGATCAGAAAGCTATACTTATTTACAGAACCCGTTAAAACATTCCCCTGTCGGTTTATTATCTGTTGGAGATTACGGTTTGCTGCCGAGATTTTAACATCATCCAATGCCTTTAAAAACGCTTCCTTGTTTAACAACCGTTGATGTTTTCCCTCAAAATTATTGTTCAGGAGTTGAAAACGATCGTTCATTCCAAAACCTTTTACCAGTTCTTTTGCCCTCCGCTTGGCTTCATCGAGCAGGTTGCCATCTTTATTAATGGCTTCCATGCTATAAGAATTATCGATGTAAATGCTTACTACATTATTTAAAGCGGTAGTTTTTTGATTGTGCGCTGGAATATAAGGCTGGGCAAACGCCAACACCAAAAAGATGACTGCCAAAATCCGCGACAAAAGTATAAGCAGGTTTTTAAGTTTTTCTTTGGAAGAATTTTGCTGCTCTACTTCTTTTAAAAGCTGAACATTAGAGAAATAAACCTTCTTAAACTTCCTGAAATTGAATAAATGAATGATAACCGGGATGGCAACCGATATTAGTGCAAAAAGAAAGCCCGGATAAAGGAAATTCATTAAAAACCAAAGATAGAAAAATTATGGAAAGTGGCGAATTACTATTGTAATAAAGTCGTTTTAATAACTAAAGCCCGGAAATTCGATATTTACAATTTTCCAGCCACCGTTGTGCAATGCGAAATACAGTTTAAAGGGTCCGCTTACAATTTTCGATTGTTTTTGAACAACATCTCTATAGCCCGCAACGCCTTCAACAAAGCCCATACCTTTATCACCATTCAAAAGTTCGAAATTAACATCAATAATATCGTACCTGCCACCAACATATTCATCAGAACGGCCGAAAATACCTTTCAACCGACCAATAATAACATCCTTACCAATAACTTTATTACCTGGGAGAATAAAAAAATCATTCAGTTCGTCGGTAACGGCCTTCGACTGTTTAAACCATGCGTTTATAAATCTAATGGCACTATTTACGATATCAGCCTGATGGTTAAATGTGGGGTTGTTCTGCATTGTATCTTTCAAAAAATTAATCGACCAGCCAAAAGCCAGTCGATTAAAAACTTGGCGAAGTTAACTATTCTTTAGCCTTTCTCTAATTTCGGCGAGAGAATAATCGGTCAATAACTTTCCATCTCTAAAAATTTCTTTCAATTCGCCCTGTGCTTCTTCTGCCCAGCTGCACTGATCTTTCAATTCGTATTCGCCTTCCGTATTTTTAAAAATCTGTAGTAAACCTTTTGCTGATTTCTTGGTGCCATCGTCGGTAATCGGATCTTTAAATATCTCGCGACCGATGCCGTCTACTTCTCCATAAGTGGCTTTCATCGCAAAACCAAAAGTATCGCGTGTATTGTACTGATAGGTAAATGAACCGATGCCAAAAACAACATTGGTAGAGGCAAAACCTTTCAATTTTAAGCGTTCGCAAATCTGGGTAGCTCTTTCTGTAGTAATGCTATCTCCATAAATGGCACCAATCTGCGGAACGAGTTCTTTAAATCCCTTGTCGTTGGTTTTTCCACCGAAAACGTCCCAAAGCAGTTCGATCACACCCTTTTTCTCATTTTCGTTTTTACCATTTGGATTTCCGCAGATAATATCAACCGGATCTCCCGAATCTGGCCTGATTACCACTTTACCTGGACGGGCAATAATATTATCTTTTAAAACAGGTAGATACTCCGTCAGCACTTTCCATAAATCCCAGGTATCAGAAACGATAGATACAATTCCTTTCGGGTAAACTTCTAAAATCAAACGTTTAAAGGTTTCGAGCTCTCCAGTATTGGTCCCCATACACATTACAGAGTGTTCTGTAGCAGCTACTGATCCACCGATTAACTCTTTATCTGAATCTGCATTGTAATACTCTTCTAAAAAATCGATGGCTGGAATGGTATCTGTTCCGGTAAAACTCAATAAATGCCCGGCTGCCGAAGTTACCGCAGCTTCTATCCCACCCATTCCGCGCATAGAGAAATCGTGTCCCTGCCAATCTACAAATTCTGGAACTGAAGAGGTTTCTGCGGCATATTGATCCAAAATGGCACGGTATTGTTTGGCTATGGTAGCAGAATTGCATGGCAACCACACTACTGCTGACAGTAAGGTTTCGAAATAATTGGTTAACCAGAAAAATTCAGACTTTGTATTGTACATCGTAAACATGGGCACACGCAAAGGCACTTCAGCACCTTCTGGTAATGATTTAAAAACCATTGGAATATAACCCAGATCGTGTAAATCAGCTATATGTTGTATACCTACCAAATTTTCTCCCAGGTAATTATTGATCCTGCGGGCGTATTTTTTAAGAATTTCTTCTTTTGGCTGTTTAAAGAAATTCTGGTTAAAATCTTCAATGATGTATTTTTTGATAAAATACTGCAAGCCAAAAAGCACCACATGGTTTACGTTTTCTAGCCTGCTTTTTCTTGGCGTCCAGTTAGAATAAACCAATGTAGTATTTTCTGGGTACTGTCTGCGGTGGTCAACTTTATAACCGTCTGTTAATAATAATGGATTCATCATGGTATTTTATTTATTATTAATTATTTATTTCTTCCCTTTTCATTTGGATAAAGGCTTTGCAAGGTATCGCTTTGCCAAAATTCTTTTGTTTTGATATCCAAACAGGTTAATTTCCCGGTAAATGCAGCGCCGGTATCGATATTCCAAACATTACAACCCTGCATGGGTATGTTAACATTGTAGTAAAGTGTTGGGGTATGGCCAATGTAGATTTCGTGATAAAGCAATAAACGTTTCGGATAAATTGCCGAATCTTTTTTGATCCGGTTATCCATAGTCAGTGCCATTTCCCAAAGTGTCCGGTCCCACGAATAATTGGATGAATAACGTTCTTTCTCAGGACCGTGCATGGAAGAAAAACCCGCGTGGATAAAGAGGTTGTTCTGCTCATCCACGTAATAATCTTTCATCCGCTCAAAGAAATTTAAGTGTTTTTGCCTGATCGCATCAGAAGTATCTTTGTAACTCTCCATGGTTAATTTACCACCATGAACAAACCAAACCTCATCAACCATACCTTTCTCTAACCAATCAATACACCAGGCATCATGATTGCCTTTGATAAAAATGCACTGATGGCTTTCTTCCAATTGCATCAAATAATCAATTACCTGTGCCGATTCGCTCCATCCATCCACATAATCGCCAAGGAAAATCAGCTTGTCAGCTTTTGTTACTTCTGCACGCTCGAATAACTGAACTAAACCTTTTAATCCCCCGTGTATATCACCTATTACTAATGTTCTGCCCATGTTAAAACGTTATATATTCAGCGGGCACAACATCTGTAAGCCACACATTGTTAGCTGATAAATAAAATTTATAGCCTGCCCTGTGCATCTCTCCGCTATTAATGGTAAGGATAACCGGTTTCCCCCTCCTGCCACCTACTTTATTGGCCGTTTCCCTATCGGCACTTAAATGCACATGCTGTCTACTCATTTTTTGCAGTCCCTGCGATTTAATACCCGGCAGGAACTTTTCAACTGTACCATGATACAGGTAGGCCAATGGTTCGGCTTCATCAAGGTTTAGCTCTATTGAAATGGAATGCCCCTGGCTTGCCCTTATTTTAGTTTTATCATCATTGAAGGCAAATCGCTTTTTGTCGTTATTTTCAACAATGTAATCAAGCTGTTCAAAATCTATTCTTCTGTCATAAAGGTCAAACTTGGCAATTAACTCATTTACATCTGCCCAACCGTTTTCGTCAAGTTCTAAGCCTATGGTTTCTGGTGAATGTCTCAAAATATAACTTAGCAGCTTACTGATTCCTTTTGTTATTTTATTCTCCATGAGCGTATTGATTTATGAGTTTCAATTTTTTATTCAATGTTTCATCGTTAAAAAGGAAAGGTTTTTCAGCGGGTATGATTAAATTTTCCAGTTGATGATTTTGAACAAACTCATGCTGTTCCTTTACAAATTCGCTGATATCTTCAATTAACAAAATATCATTTTTAGCGAAAGAATGGATGAAAATATTCTTTAATCCAATCTGGATTGCTCTTCTTTCTTGTTTTGCTCCATAAGGATCGTGATCTGGATCCCATTGCAAGCGAATGTTAGCGCTTTCTAAGCCATTTCTCCATTCGTCATGCGAAACACCCTCAGTTTGATCATATGATGTATAAACCGCATTTTCAAGGTAACTACGGAATGCGGATATTTTAAGGTGTATTGCTAAAGTAACTTCTTGTCCTTCTTTTTTACCCCAACCACTTCTGTACATCATCCATAGAAAATTAGGCTTAATCCATGTCATTCGGTTTAAGCTGAATTCACCTCCAAAAAATTGATTTTTGACTGCAAATTCACCGATTTCTTTTCGGTAAGCTTGATAAACGATTATTTTTTCATCATCATACTGAGCCATAATATGGCATCCTGAAGTTGGCCATTCTAATATCTGTTCTTTATATTTTTTTACTGTTATTTTCATTTTGTAATTCTGTTAACAACTCATATCATTGTTTAATGCGATTGAGTTTTTCGTCATAGAGCCGGTAATTCTCATCGTCGAAACAAACGAAGATTACCTTTTCTATTTTTTCTTCTTCAGCAAAATTATTTACCGTGGCAATGGCAATATCTGCTGCTATATCTTTAGGGAAATGATAAATCCCTGTGCTGATGTTTGGGAAAGCAATAATCTTAACATCATTTTCTACGGCTAAGGTTAAACTGTTGCGGTAGCAATCTGCAAGCAAAGCATTTTTTTCTTCGCTATCACCATTCCACACAGGTCCAACCGTATGGATCACATATTTTGCCGGTAAATTACCTGCCGTTGTAATTACGGCATTTCCGGTTTTGCAATTCCCTTGTTTATCTCTGATGGCTACGCAAGCTTCTAAAATGGCTTTACCACCTTTTCTGTGAATGGCACCATCTACCCCTCCGCCACCAAGCAAAGAGCTATTTGCCGCATTAACGATTGCATCGGCTTTTATTTCTGTTATATCGGCTTTGATTAGTTCTAAAATCATTTTATCTAATTCGTTAATTAATGATTGGTCTTAACATCAAAGATTGGGTATCTCATCCCTAACTTCCATCAATGCAAACCCTAATAGGTTTAAACCTTTCCAATTTCCGGGAATGAAAGCATTCGAACTATCTTCAGCCAAACCGATCCCCCAAATTGCATCAACCGGACTGGCCTCGGCCAGGACTTTATCTCTAGTTTGCAAAAGGAAAAACTTCAAATCTTCATTTTGAGAAAACTTAAGTAGATTTCCTTGTTTTACAATTTCATATTTATGAGCATCCCACTTTGCAGCATCAAAATTTCTGATCTGTCGCCCCAGATCTTTTACATCTTTGGGAGATTTTTTCTTTAATATTTTTTCAAAAACCTGTTGATCATCAAATAATAAAGCCTTTTTTGCCATCATGTAATGTTCAGCTGTTTGATAGATGATGTCATGTTCAACAAATGGAGACGGCCACCACTGGCTTAAACAAGCTTTAGAAAGCGTTCCATTTTTCGGACCTTGATGTCCCCAAAAAAATAGAAATTCAGTACTTTCTTTTATATCTGCAACATTGTATTTCTGCTTTTTCATAACCACCATATTCATTTTTTCACAGAGTTCTTCTATTTGATTTTTTTTAACGATTGCATTAAGCCATTTTTCAGGAATAGATTCAAAACCATAAATCAAACCTGCCAAACCGCCTGTAATTGCCCCAGTTGTATCAGTATCGTCGCCAAGATTAACTGCTTTTAGAACGGCATCCTGATAAGTTCCGGTATTGAGGATACACCATAAGCTAGCTTCGAGACTGTGCAGCACATAACCAGAAGAATAAATCTCGTTTTCTGGAACTGTTGAGACATCATTTATCAAAACCCTTTTAAACAGATCTATTTCCCTTTGCTCAAAATCATTATCAGCGATAAAATTTTTGAGTTTAAACTGCATTTTAAAATACGCTTCACTTTTATCCTTTTCCTTTAAAAGCTCCAAACCATAAACGATATAGATAAAGCAAGCAAAAACCGACCGAAAGTGCGCATGGGTAATGGATGAAACTTCTTTTACCCGCTGAAAAATATGCTGCAAGTCGTTTTTATCTTGAAGATAAAATAACAGAGGTAGAATTCTCATCAAAGATCCATTTCCATTATCCATTTCTGATGCTCCACCACATAAAACCGGATCAGCGCCACGTTTTATCATTTTGATGGCTTCAGCCGTTGCTATACCGATATCGAAAACTTTTCCATGAGGGGTCCAAATTTCAGCATTAAACCATTGAAGGAATTTCTGAGCAATATCATCTAAATTATAACCACTGCACAGACTTTCGGCTAAACAAAACGTAAGCGAGCTATCGTCACTCCAAGTACCCATAGGTTGACCATGAACACCATACTCTAGCATGTCCAATACGGGAAACCTGGTCAAATAGCTCCTACTCTTAAATTCGACAGGAACACCTAAAGCATCACCAACCACCAGGCCGAATATTGAACTATGGATAACTGTGGTTCTCATCTGTTTTACATTTTATATAGCAATAACCAAAGTTTATTTTAAAATATCAACCAATTTTATCTGTGTTACCCCATCATGATCAACTTCTTTGATCGAATCAGTAGTAAAAATTTGCTCGAAATATCTGCCCAGCTCATCAAAACCTTTACTAAATATGCCATGACTAATCGCTAAATAAAGTTTCCCAGCATTTTTAGCCTTTAGCGCTTCTGCCAAGCCAATAAATGTACCACCACCATCACAGATATCATCTACAATTAAACAATCAGCACCAGCTAAATCTTCTGCATATACTTTAAATCCTGAAAGTTTTCCTGTTTTTACATCCCGGCTTTTTGAACACTCTACTACTTCTGCACCACCTAAAAATTCAGATACTTTATAAATTTTCTTTAAGGCACCTCCATCAGGGGATATGAGTTTTACTTCTGCACCTATTTTTGCAATCACCTGTTTTATAAATTCGTGATTGGAAACCGTTATGCAGTTGTTGAGCAAGGCTGGTGTTACTTCGCTATGCGGATCAAAAACGGTAACACTTGCCAAAGCCATGGCGTTAATGATATCGGCATAAACTTTCACCGATAAAGGCTCGCCAGGAATCATCACCCGATCTTGCCTTGCAGCCGGAAAGTATGGTATAAAAAGTTCGATTTCTTTTACGCCAATTCTCCTCAAGGCATCAACCGTAATACAGATCATACCTAAATCATTAAAGGAATTTATTCTTTGCGTAATGGTAACCGGAGCAGCAACATCAAAATTGTTCGAAATTTTAATGTGTGGTTCGCCACCCGCAAATAAGAAAGATTTGTATTCGATTAAGTTATTTTCGCCTAGCGGAGTAAAACTTGGATTAAGATTTAACATATATTTGCGTATTATTTACACAAATATAAAAATCATTTTTAGAATGCAAAGAATAATTTGTGTTTATTTTACGCAAACCTAATGTCGAATTGGAAATTTTCCTTCAAAAGCTGATTATATTTTGCCTTATCGAAGGTGAAAAGTTTGCCCGGCCTGCCACTAGCACCCATTTTAACCACTTTATCGGTTTCTGTAACAATTCCAAAACTTAGAATTTTTTTTCTGAAATTCCGTCGGTCTATATCTCTTTCTAAAATGGAGCAGTACAGATTTTCAAGATCGGAAAAGAGAAATTCCTGATCCAACAGATCAAAACCGATTGGTTGATAAGTGAGTTTACTTTTTAAACGCTGATGTGCGAGATTAACCATTTCATTGTGATCGTAGCCCAATTCCGGAATTTGAGTAACGGGAAACCATTTCGCATCTTTAGCATCAGTATCGGCTTTTAATACAAAATTATTAGGATTAACCAGTGCAAAATAAGCTACAGAAATTACCCTGAAGCGTTCATCACGATTGATATCATCACCAAAAGTACCCAGCTGTTCAAGATAATTTACGGTTATACCGGCCTCTTCTTTCAGCTCTCGCTCTACTGCGGTTATTAAAGGCTCATCATTTAAAATAAATCCACCCGGTAAAACCCAGCGATCGGCTAACTTACCAAAACGCTGCTGAACAGCCAGTACATAAAGCTTTCCTTTTTCATAGCCAAAAACAATAGCATCAACAGCGATTTTGATATTTTGATCGATCATTCTTTAATTTGTGTTAAAACAACACAAAGTTAATCCTTTTAACGAAGAAGATCGAAACTGCCGACCGAATTTTACCTAAACTTCTTCATCGCTGCCCAAAGTTTTTCGTCCATGCCGTAAACATCCGGCCTGTATTCGATCTTGTCATTTTGAGACCAGGCAGTAATGTAGGTGATCAGTAATGGAACATTTTTCTTTGGGGCAAACCAGGCTGGTTTTAACTGAAAGGTTTTAAGCGTATCAGCCTTTTGCGCCATGCGTTTTTTATACCATTTTACGTGAGTGCTATCAATCGGGGGTAAATCCACCTCTGCCCTAAGCTTATCATAAGTGTAAGAATCTTTCACCAAGAGTTCGGCAAATTCGAGTGGTTTTTCGATACGCACACAACCATGACTTATAGCCCGGTTTGTTAGGTTAAATCCGTTCTTGTTATTGGTATCGTGCAGGTAAATACTCGAGCTATTATCGAAGATGAATTTGAACTTTCCTAAAGCATTTCCACCGCCAGATCCCTGCTTAAATTTAAAGGGTAATTTATCACGTGAATACTTATTCCAATTGATGGTATCAGGCTCACCAATCAGCTTATCTTTATAGTACACTCTGATGTTACTATTTGATAAATAATATGGATCTTTTCTGGCCATCCAATAGATCTCACTTTGCGCAATACTTACCGGAATATTCCAGATCGGATTGGCCTGAATAGAATTGATTTTGCTGAACAATAAAGGTGTCTCATGGTTCTTTGGTTTATCATCTAAATTGCCTGATTTTGCAAAGGCTTTTAGCTTCTCTTCATAACCGTTTTCACGCCTCCCACCAACGCAAACTTTCATTGTAATTACAGTATCTGTTTTATCGATCCAGGTTAATCTAAAATCAGGAATATTTACCTGCACATAATTGTCCCCTGTCTCTGGCATTTTCCAACGGAAACGTTCCATGTTCAGTAATAAAATCCGCTGCTCACTTTTAAGATCTGTATTTAAATAGGCAGCTTGCAAAGCTTTATATTGAGCCGATTTTGGCTGGACAGATTTTAAGGTGTCCACAAGACTTTTACTATTTAAAAGATTAGTCATCCCCAAGCTATCCGGTCGTTTAACTTTAATGTAATAACGCGAAAAAATAGTGCGTGGGTTTACCACCCCATATTTAAGGTAATTATTGTAGTTCAGATAAGCATTTGCTGATAATAACTCTAATTTGGCAATTACAGGATAACTTTCTTCAACCTTTTTAAATTTATTGGCCGTTAACGCTGCTAACAAACTTTTGATCTCATCAGTTTTAAAAATCTTTGGGTTAAAGCCATGCACCTTACTCTGATCTAAATAATTTACCAGCGAGTCTAACTCGCCATTGATGTAAAACTGCGTAACCAGCTTAGGTTGAGCATAATTATTGGCATAAAAGGCTTTAATGGTTTTTGGATTAACGAACTTGCCCGAAAGACTGTCCATTGTTTTCACAAAAATGCTATCATAAGCTACAGTATCGAAATCTTTGTAGATTTTATTCTTGAAATGTTCAGCAAGCACTTTCCCGATCTCTGGTGGGCTTTTAAACCATCCACAGGCAGAAATAAATAAAATAAAGGGCAGAATTAGAAAGCGGAACTTTTTCAAATACGTAAAATTTTAATACAAAATAATGGTTATTGGCAATAAAAACAGCATAATGGCAAATTAAGTGCCATTATTTTTTGTTTTCCCATTTCAAACACTATATTTGCCAGCGCTTATCAGCTAACGTATTGATACTGGCAGAAATAATTTATGAATTTAACTTTGAACCATCACTTACATTTACACCATCGCCGATAGGCGATATGATATGTTTGTTTTGTACTTCAAAACTTTTTTCCGTAAAATAATTTCTTGTTCACTCTATATTCAATACTTTGAAAACACTTAAAATCGCTATCCAGAAATCGGGTAGGTTAAACGAAAAATCTGTAGAAATACTTAAAAACTGTGGTTTATCTTTCGAAAACTACAAAAGCTCGCTCATCTCAACCGTTACCAATTTTCCTTTAGAAATTCTCTTCCTTCGGGATGATGATATTCCTGAATATGTACAGGATGGCATTGCCGATTTGGGTATTGTTGGTGAAAACGTAATTGTAGAAACCAAAGCCGAGGTAGATTATCTGCAAAAATTAGGCTTCGGAAAATGTACCCTAAAAATTGCTGTTCAGGCTACCAGTAATATCCAAAAACTGGAAGAGTTAAATGGCAAAGCGATTGCTACTTCCTACCCGGTAATCCTCGAAAAATTCTTACAGGAAAAAGGAATAAAATCTGATATCAGAACCATTTCCGGATCCGTAGAAATTGGTCCGGGTTTAGGCTTAAGTGATGCCATTTTTGATATCGTATCAACAGGCGGAACATTAAAGAGCAACGGACTAAAACCTTTCGCTGATGTGATGCAATCGGAAGCTGTTTTAATCGGAAACAAATCAATAGCCAACAATCCTGAAGTTGCAGAATTGCTGCAGCGCATCCGCTCTGTACTCAGTGCAAAATCTAACAAATATGTGGTACTAAATGTATCAAAGGATAACCTTCAAAAAGTAGTCGATTTACTTCCGGGTGTAAAAAGTCCAACCGTGGTTCCACTCTTCGAACCGAACTGGGTTGCCGTTCACTCTGTAATTGCCGAAGAAGATTTCTGGGATAAAATAAACAGTTTAAAAGCAGCTGGTGCCGAAGGTATTTTAGTAATGCCAATCGAGAAAATAATCAGATAAAATCGTTAAACTCATATTAACTATTAGTTAATTTTAAATTATAAAACATTGAAAATCTACAATTATACAGATTTATCTAAATCAAAAATTGAAGAACTTTGTTCGAGGCAAATTGAAGACGATAAACTGGTTGAAGAACGGGTAACCGACATCATCAGCACGGTAAAAAAAGATGGCGACCAGGCACTTTTTAACTTTGCAAAAGCATTTGACAAAGTTGATCTCGAGAAGCTATTTTTAGATGCGGAAGAATTGAAAGCAATTGCATCTACCATTCCGGCTGAAGCAAAAAAAGCGATCGATACGGCTTACCAAAACATCAAAACTTTTCACCAGTCGCAGTTAAAAACTGAAGATAAAATCGAAACAATGCCAGGCGTGGTGTGCTGGCGCGAATCGAGGGCAATTGAAAAAGTTGGCCTTTATATTCCAGGTGGAACTGCCGTTTTACCCAGCACTTTTTTAATGCTGGCTACTCCGGCAATCATCGCAGGCTGTAAAGAAATTGTAGTGTGCTCTCCTCCGCAGCGTGATGGTAAAACCAATTGTTATCTGGCTTATTGCGCAGTGCTACTGGGTATAGAAAAATTATTCTTGATTGGAGGTGCACAAGCTGTTGCTGCAATGGCTTTCGGAACGGAAAGTGTACCACAGGTATATAAGATCTTCGGTCCAGGCAACCGTTATGTAACCACAGCAAAAACCATGGTTCAAAATAAAGTGGCTATCGATATGCCCGCCGGACCATCGGAGGTATTGGTCATCGCTGATGAGACTGCCAATCCGTCATTTATTGCTGCAGATCTACTCGCGCAGGCTGAACATGGATCTGATAGTCAGGCTATTTTAGTGGCTACTTCTAATCAGATCATTGCTGATACGTTAAAAGAGATTGAAAATCAGCTTACTATCCTGCCACGAAAAGAGATAGCAGCAAAAGCAATAGCCAATTCTTATGCTGTCTTAGCTGAAAATTTAGATGAGGCGATGCAATTTTCAAATGAATATGCGCCAGAGCATTTAATATTGGCTACTGAACATTTCCAAAGCCTTATTCCATCGATTATCAACGCTGGATCGGTATTTTTAGGCAATTTTACACCAGAAAGTGTTGGCGATTATGCCTCTGGAACCAACCATACATTACCAACCAGTGGCTTCGCAAAAGCTTATTCGGGCGTATCAACTGATGCTTTTCTGAAAAAAATCACTTTTCAGCATCTATCGGCTGATGGATTAAACAACATTGGCACTACAGTTGAAATACTTGCAGAAGCTGAGGGCCTCGAAGCGCATAAGAATGCAGTGAGTATTAGATTGAAGAATTAAATTAAGGTAAACCTATATAATGAGGCCGTCATGCTGAATTTATTTCAGCATCTATATAATTAAAAAGACCCTGAATTAAATTCAGGGTGACGAATAAAAATATTAAAATGGACATTAACGATTTAGTAAGAGAAAATATAAAAAACCTTCGCCCCTACTCTACCGCAAGGGATGAATTTAAAGGTCAGGCATCAGTATTTTTAGATGCAAACGAGAACAGTTATGGCTCGCCATTACCGGCAAATTACAACCGTTATCCTGATCCATTGCAACTGGATCTGAAAGATGCAATCAGCAAAATAAAAGGTGTGCCCATTGAGAACACTTTTTTAGGAAACGGTAGCGATGAAGCGATAGATTTATTGTTCCGCGCTTTTTGTAATCCTGGAAAAGACAACGTAATTGTACTGCCACCAACTTACGGAATGTACGAAGTTTCGGCTAACATAAACGATGTAGAAATACGCAAGGTTAGCCTGCTCCCGAACTTCCAATTAGACATGGAGAAGATCGCAGAAACGATCGACAAAAACACGAAATTAATTTTCATTTGTTCACCAAATAATCCGACCGGAAATTCGATAAACCGCGAAGATATTGAAACCATTTTAGCCAACTTTAATGGCATCGTTGTGGTGGATGAAGCGTACATTAATTACGCCCGTCAGAAGACCTTCATTCAGGAGTTAACCGAGTACGGAAACCTAGTGGTTTTGCAAACTTTTTCGAAAGCCTGGGGGCTTGCCGCTTTACGTTTAGGCATGGCATTTTCTTCAACAAAAGTGATCGATGTTTTGAACAAAATTAAGCCACCCTATAACATCAATCAGGCTACGCAGGATTTAGCTTTTGAAGCGCTAAAAAACATCGCTCAGGTTAACGATTGGATTAAAGAATCTGTTGCAGAAAGAGACCGTTTAAGTAAGGCTTTAATTGCACTAAATATTGTTAAAAAAGTATATCCTTCTGATGCTAATTTTATCTTGGTAGAAGTTACCGATGCCTTAAAAATTTACGACACTTTGGTTGATCAGGGTATCATTGTACGCGACCGCTCTAAAGTAACTTTGTGTGAAGGATGTTTGAGGATTACAGTGGGTACAAAAGAAGAAAACGACAAACTATTAACTGTTCTAGAAAATTTTTAAGATGAAACCATCATGAGCATACCGCTCGCAAACAGCAATGAACCGAGCCTGCGAGCTCTTGAACACAAAAATCAAATAGAAACTTGTGAAAAATATGCTCATGATAGCTTCATTACCGTTAAAAAAAGATATATTCCTATGAAAAAAGTATTATTTATAGACCGCGATGGAACGTTAAATATCGAGCCTGACGATGAACAGGTAGATAGCTTTGCGAAGCTTAAATTCTATCCGCGCTCATTATATTATTTATCAAAAATTGCAGCCGAACTGGATTATGAACTGGTGATGGTTACCAACCAGGATGGCTTGGGAACACTCTCAAATCCTGAAGAAAATTTCTGGCCGATCCACAATTTTATGTTGGATACTTTTGAGGGCGAAGGCGTTCATTTTAGTGAAATTGTGATTGATAGAACTTTTGCGAAAGACAATGCCCCTACCCGTAAGCCTGGTACTGCTTTGTTAACAAAATATTTCAGTGAAGATTACGATCTGAAAAATTCTTTCGTGATCGGCGATCGCTTAAATGATGTGGTTTTGGCCAAAAACCTGGGTGCTAAAGCGATTTTTCTTCGTCAGAATGATGCATTGGGTTCTACTGAAGCATTAGATAAACATGAAACGTTGTTGGATGTGATTATTCTGGAAACCAGGAAATGGGAAGACATCTACAACCTGCTTAAAGCAGGAAGCAGAAAAATTCACCACGAACGCAAAACCAACGAAACCGATATTACCATTAACCTTGATCTGGACGGAACAGGAAAAGCCAAAATCGAAACAGGATTAAACTTCTTCGATCATATGCTTGATCAGATTGCCAGACATGGAAGTGTAGATTTAGAGGTAATTGCTAAAGGTGATTTACATATTGATGAGCACCACACCATAGAAGATACTGGCATTGCGCTTGGAGAAGCCTTTGCTAAAGGATTAGGCAATAAACTAGGCATTGAAAGGTATGGTTTTTGCTTACCAATGGACGATTGCCTGGCACAGGTAGCCATTGATTTTGGAGGAAGAAACTGGATTGTTTGGGATGCTGAATTTAAACGCGAGAAAGTTGGCGATATGCCTACAGAAATGTTTTATCATTTCTTTAAATCGTTCAGTGATGCTGCAAAATGCAATTTAAACGTAAAAGCAGAAGGTGATAACGAGCACCATAAGATTGAAGCTATTTTTAAAGCATTTGCGAAAGCGATTAAAATGGCAATCAAACGCGATGCCGAGAAAATGGTTTTGCCAAGTACTAAGGGGCTATTGTAAGAAAGATGGAAGGCTAAAAGGTTTAAGGCGGAGGGTTTTGACGCCCATCCGCTGTTAATAAACCCGATAGAGCGGAATAGCCCGCATCCCGATTCTTCATCGGGAGAGGAATATAAGCGATAGCGGGACTACAGCACCTTTGAAAAGCTGACATTCATTTTCAAAACAGGAACAAAAATATAATGCAAATTGTATGAACGATAAAAATTCAAAGTCTCCTTCAGGGGATTTAGGAGTTGGAATAGTAAATTACGGAGCAGGCAACATCTTCTCCCTTACCGCAGCTTTAGATCGCTTAAATGTGGCTTACGGCATGGTAAACACCGAAAACGACCTCGAAAAATATAGCCACATCATCATCCCTGGTGTTGGCCATGCGGGGGCAGCCATGGAAAAACTGAAAGGGACAGGCTTGGTTGAAGCCATTAAAAAACTAACAAAACCCGTTCTTGGCATTTGTGTGGGCATGCAGCTTATTACCGAACATTCAGAAGAGGGCGATGCAGCGCTTTTAAATATCGTTCCGGTTAAAACCAAAAAATTCGATAAGTCGCTGAATATCAAAATACCACACATGGGATGGAATGCGGTGAGTCCGAAAAACAATTCACTATTTGAAGGTGTTGAAGATAATACACAATTTTACTTTGTGCATTCGTACTTTATTGAATATAACCCTACTTTTGACATCGCATCTGCTGATTATGGTTTAAAGTTTTCGGCAGCGGTACAAAAAGACAATTTTTACGGCGTTCAGTTCCACCCTGAGAAATCGGGAAAAGCCGGCGAACTAGTATTAAAAAATTTTTCAAACTTAAGCTTATAAAATGTACATAATACCTGCTATTGATATTTTGGATGGAAAAGTTGTCCGTCTTCGTGAAGGCGATTACAACCAAAAAACAGAATATGATGTTTCGATCCCCGAAATGATAGAAAAATACCGCTCAAATGGTACAGATTTCATCCATATTATTGATTTAAACGGAGCAAAAGGCGATTTTAGCAATCAAAAAGCACTTTTCGAGATCATCAAAAAAACCGAAATGAAAGTGCAGTATGGTGGTGGCATCAGAACCATTGAGCAGGTGACCAATTTGCTTGATGCTGGCATTCATCGCGTAATTGTAGGTACACAGGCCATTACCAATCCTGATTTTTTACCTCAACTAAGCGAAGCTTTTGCTAAAAAAGACGATTACGCCAACCGTATCGTCATTGCAATCGATGTTTTAGATGAAGTCATAAAATATTCGGGCTGGATGGAAAGTTCGCCAATTAAACTGATGGATTATGTTGACAAATGTCTTTCCTTAGGTTTTTTCCGTTTCTTATGCACCGATATCAGCAAAGATGGAAAACTAGGTGGCGCCGCTATTGATTTATATGAAAAATTGCTTGAACATTCGCCTATGATTAAACTGATTGCTTCAGGTGGTGTAAGTTCGATGCAGGATATCTACGACCTGGCCAAGTACCCAATTAGAAGTGTAGTGGTTGGAAAAGCAATTTACGAAGACCGCATTACCATCGAAGAAATTAAAGAGTGGAATTTGAAGGCCTTGTCAAGTATCTAACCCCCCAGCCCCCTGAAGGGGGAGTTAATAGCATAGTCAATAAAAATGACCTATAAAATAAATGAGGATGATTTTGATTTTTTACAAGTCAATGAACCTAATATGTTTTATGGTGCATCAAATATAATTTTTGAAAATGCTAAACGCCTAAGAAATAATGTTACTGAAGCAGAAAATTTGCTATGGCAAGTTATCAGTAATAAACAATTAGGAGTAAAATTTAGAAGGCAACATCCCATTTCATGTTTTATCGCTGACTTTTACTGTCATGAGGTAAAATTAGTTATTGAATTAGATGGGAGCATTCATGATCTACCAGAAGTTATCAATAATGATATTGAAAGACAAAGGATTATCGAACAATTTGGAATAAAGATAATTAGATTTAAAAATGCTGAACTTTACAATAATTTAGACTCAGTTTTGGAAAAAATAAAAGAAACCATACAGGCTAAACAGCTTGCATCTCCCCCTTTAGGGGGCGGGGGGCTTAGTAAAAGAATAATCCCTTGTTTAGACGTTAAAGACGGTCGTACGGTAAAAGGTGTAAACTTTGTTGATTTACGCGATGCAGGTGATCCTGTTGAACTGGCCGCCCAATACGCACAACAGGGTGCCGATGAATTGGTTTTTCTGGATATTACGGCCACTCACGAGCGTCGTAAAACGATGATTGAAATGGTTAAATCGGTTGCCAGGCAATTAAATATTCCTTTTACCATTGGTGGCGGAATAACCGAAATTGCGGATGCCGAAGCATTATTAAATGCAGGGGCAGATAAAATCAGCATCAATTCGGCAGCAGTTCGGAATCCTAAATTAATAGAAGATCTGGCTAAAACCTTTGGTGTGCAGTTTGTGGTTTTGGCAGTCGACACCAAATATGTAAACGGTAAAAATATGGTCCACCTAAATGGAGGAAGGCTAATTACCGAACTGGAAACCGAAAACTGGATTAAACAGGCTGAAGATTTAGGCGCAGGAGAAATTTTGTTAACCTCGATGGACCATGATGGCACAAAAGCAGGTTTTGATTGTGGATTGCTCAGTAAAGTTAACCAAATGATCAATATCCCGATTATAGCATCAGGTGGAGCTGGTAATATGGCGCATTTTACCGAGGTTTTTCAAAAAGCCAATGTTGATGCCGCACTGGCAGCGTCGGTATTTCATTATGGCGAAATCCTGATCCCTGATTTAAAACAAGAATTGAAAAGGAATCATATTCCGGTGAGAATATAATAGTTAACTCGTCATTGCGAGGAACGAAGCAATCCTAATGCTATGGGTTCGAAACCTGCAAAAGTAGTAAGATTGCTTCGTGCCTCGCAATGACGGAAACATCATAAAAATGAATATCGATATATCAACCCTTGATTGGGATAAAACAGCTGGCTTACTCCCTGTAATCATTCAGGATTACAAAACTTTAGAGGTTTTGATGCTGGGTTACATGAATGCTGAAGCACTGGAAAAAACCCAAGCCGAAGGCAAAGTAACTTTCTTTTCGCGTTCTAAAAACCGCCTTTGGACAAAAGGTGAAACCAGCAACAACTTTTTATTTGTTAAAGAACTTTTTGTGGATTGCGATAACGACACCATTCTAATTAAAGCAGACGCCGTTGGTCCAACCTGCCATACGGGTAGCCGCAGCTGTTTTAAAACAGATTTTAACCAAAACTTTATTTTCGAACTCGAAAACATCATTAATGATCGATATGAAAACCCGGTTGAGGGTTCATACATCAACAAAATGCGTAGCAAAGGGCTAAATAAGATTGCCCAAAAAGTTGGTGAAGAAGGTGTAGAAACCGTAATCGCCGCCCTTGCTGAATCAGAAGAAGAACTCATTGGAGAAGCGTCAGATCTTGTTTTCCACCTTTTATTTTTATTGAAAGAAAAAGGACTATCTATTCAGGATATTGCTAAGAATTTAGAGAAAAGACATCAATAAAGGTAGAAGGCGGGAAGGTTGAGGGTGTAAGGTCTTAAATGCTAAAGCCCCCACCTTAATCTCAAATAAAAGATACAAATAATGAAAAAATGTTGGATAAGATTAATGCGATCATAAAGTCAAAAATATTGATCTGGCATTTTTTAGTGATCTTTATTGGAGCTTTTTTTATTTGTACTTTATTTTTCGCATTAATTATTCCCATTATATTCTGGATGTCTTTAGGAGAAAGTGCAGAATCTGATAGACTTGCAAGTTTACCATTAAATATGTTTATCGGAGAATGGGGAGCATTAGTATTTACTATTCTACTCTGCGTGATTTTCATATTAATAAATTTTAAGAAATTGAACTTTCGAAGGGCAAAATCTTATCTATTAACTGGAGTAATAATTTTGATATTATATTTATTTAGAGTACACATTGGTGGCTTTCTAATTGAAGTTTTTCAGTAATTTAGCAATACCTCGTTTAATAACAAACGATCAAAGCTCAAACTTTCCATAAGCAAAAATTAAATAGTAAAGACCAATTCACTTAAAAATTCACATAAAGGAATGGGCTACAAGACTCGAAGATATAGATCAGCTTTACACCTTCCCTCCTTCCAACCCTCAACCTTCCAACCTCCGCACCATGCTCAAACACCTGCAAACCCTTCCCGGACACCAAAACCCTGTATATGCTTTAGCCAATTCGTATGAGGATGGTATATTTTTTAGTGCAGGAAACGATAAGGGTGTTGTAGAGTGGTCGTTAAATACCATGGCTTTTGTAAAGGTTAAAATGCCGGTACAGAGTTCGGTATATTGTTTACACTATTACAATCAACAATTATTTATCGGTGAACGCAGTGGTGCATTTAGCGTTTATGATTTTGATGATCAGAAAGTAATTGCCAGAATAAATGCACATACCAAACCCATTTTCAACATACAAACCGTAAAGGGTAAAAATGAACTTCTAACCACTGGGGAAGATGGTACAGTTGCAGTTTGGTCGTTAGTAGACTTTACAGAGATTTACCGTTTTCAGGTGGCTTACGATACCGTTAGGGCTATTGCAATTGCACCTAACGAAAGTGAAGTGGCCTTTGGTTGTAAGGATCACCTGATCAGGATTTATAACCTTGCTGATTATAGCTTGAAACAATCGCTGGAGGGGCATTCATTACCTGTTACTTCTTTGGCATATCATCCAACTGGTAAATACTTAATCTCGGGCAGTAGGGATGCACAGTTAAAAATATGGAATCTGCCCAATTATGAGCTTAAAGAAACCATTCCGGCACATATGTTTACTGTTTACGATATTGCCTTTCACCCTACCCTGCCTTATTTCGCTACGAGCAGCCAGGATAAAAGCATCAAACTCTGGGATGCAGAGAACTTCAAATTATACAAAATTTTAAGCTTAGAGAAAGCAGGTATCGGGCATACTCATTCCATCAACAAGATCATATGGAGCCATGATGGCAAATACCTCATTTCTACAGGAGATGACCGGCAGGTAATGGTTTGGGAGATGGGACAGATTTAATCTACCCATTTAACAGCTGGGCAATACGCTCTAAAAATGTAGGCTGATTAATAATAGCAAATCCACCTAAAATAGATTGATCCATCTTCATTTCAACAAAAATAACATCATTTTTATTGAGATTTACTTTTAGCTCTTTATTTTCAAATCCAATATACCTGATATCCAGAATTATTTTATCCTTAAACTGTTTTCTGTCCAACTTTAATTCAAATTCTCCATTTCGATCAGTAGTTGTTCCAATCTTTGAATTTTTAACCCTGATAGTCACGGCAATTAACGGTAATTTATCACCTTTATCAATAACTTTACCTCGTATGGTAACAAAATCATCTTCAGTGTTTTCTTTTAAAACATCATCTTTTAGAGATTTCTTATTATCCGTCTGAAATGTGGGATATGATAACGAAATATTTGCATTAACCAATTTTGGAAAACTCAAAAAAGCAAATAAAGAGGCTGCAATCAGGCTAGGTTTAAATCGGCTAATTGCAAAATTCGATTTTACACGAATTAAACGATCAAGCTGCTCGGGCTTAAATCTTCCACAACTATTCCCTGGATTTTGGTTAAACCACCGTTTTAACTCTGCATCAGTAAAATGGGTAAAATCTATTACAGATTTCTGGCAGGAACTGCAAAATTTCCCGTTTGAATCAGCTTGCATTCCCGCCCACTCTTCATGACAGGGATTTGAGATTTGAATTTTAAATTTAGATGGCATAAAAAATGTATCTTTTATATAGGATACATTTTCGGCTACTATTCCACAAAACGTTTGATAATTCTCAATTTGTGCGAATATTTTCCTAATTCTTTATTAAAAATGCCCTGGTCATCAATCGGATCAATTTTTACCTTGGCTGAGGAGTGGATAATTTCGTTCGGGCTTAACATAATGCCTACATGGGTAATTCTGCCTTCATCGTTATCAAAAAAAGCAACGTCACCAGCCTTACATTCAGCCAAAAAGCCAACCAGTTCACCTTGCTCTGCCTGCTGTGAGGCATCGCGGTTTAACTTAATGCCTAACATTTTAAATACAGTTTGTACAAAACCAGAGCAATCTAAGCCAAACAAATTCCTTCCACCCCATAGGTACGGGATATTTTGAAAAAATTTTGCCGTTTCGGTAACTTTATCGGTAAAATCTACAGCACTATTGTCGTATGGTTCGAAATTCAGTTTAAATTTTTCCTCGCCAGCATAACAAAAACCATCTTCTAAAAAAGGAAGGTTACTTGCCGGACTTAAATGATATGAGCTTCCATCAGCTGCTGTTAGCACATTATTGAAACTTAATGGAGCAAGTAATTTACAACCGTGCATTGCTGCAAACTGGCTTTGGGTAATGGGGGCCAATTGTCTGAAATCCATCCAGCCTTGATAACCATCGTAGCCATTTTGAATGAGCCACCAGCGTTCCTCCTTCTGAATAATTTCGACGTGATCGCCGAATAAAAGCTGCGAAACAATTTCTGCTTTATCTGATGCATCAGCTCTTAAGGGCGCTACAGCAACCCTACAAATACCGTATTGATTTTCCATTTAAATATGCTCGTGTAACTATTGTAAAACTAATAAAATACATCCATTGCCTAACATTTTGCACACAAATTTGTTATTTTTATGATGATCACCTTTTAAATATGCTCGCCATGAATTTTAAAAAAATATTAATCGCCGTTGATAATAGTACCTGCTCGGAAAAAGCGGCAAAAGCCGGTTACGACATGGCTGAAAAATTTGGAGCAGAAGTAGCACTGGTTAACATTATCGAACCTATCCCTGCTAATGTAAACCCCGATTTAACTTTGGCACCGGTATTTTTAGAAACCTATGACAACAGTGAAGAAAACAGCCACATTTTGCTCAAAGAAATGGAGACGAAATATAGCAAAGGTGTAAAAACCACTTATTTAAGTGTTGTTGATACCGCAGCGCATGGTATTATCCAACAATCAGACGAGTGGGGATCAGATTTAATTGTTATTGGCACTTATGGACGTACAGGCTTGTACCATTTTTTAATGGGAAGTGTTGCCGAACACGTGGCGAGAAAATCTGCTTGTCCGGTTTTGATTATTCCTAATAAATGCGATGTTTGAGCTAAATTCAGTTCAAACAAATGAAAATTCACATATTTGGAGCTTCTGGTTCTGGCGTAACTACGCTTGGCAAAGCCCTGGCAAAAAAATTAAACATCCCCTATTTTGACAGTGATCAATATTTCTGGATACCTACTGATCCTCCATTTATAACAAAACGAAATCCTAAGGAAAGAAATGACCTTATAAAAATGGCTTTAACAGAAAGTGATCATTGGGTTTTTGGTGGCTCAAGTGTGAGCTGGGGCGATGGTATTTTTCCAGAATTCGATCTGATTGTATTTCTTTGGCTTCCACCAGAAGTGAGGTTGAATAGATTAAAAAAAAGAGAATTTGAACGTTATGGAGCTGTAATTTATCAGGATCCTGAAAGAATAAAAAAATATCAGGATTTTATCGAATGGGCAACTAACTATGATATTGATCCGATCAAATCCGGCTTCACAGGCAGGTCGTTAAAAGTACATGAGGATTGGATTAAAGATTTAAACAAAGAAATTTTGCAGATTAGAGGTGATTTTACTGTTGAAGAAAGAATAAAAAAAATTATAAACTTTCTATAAACTAAAAAAGGCACCAAATGGCGCCTTTAATATTATAAATATTTTATAAAGCTTATCCTTCCTGATGTAACCAAGCTTTCTTAGCTAATAATTCTTCTTCTGTTTCGCGGATATCTTCATCATCTACGCAACAATCAACCGGGCAAACTGCCGCACATTGAGGTTCATCATGAAAACCTTTACACTCTGTACACTTATCGGATACAATGTAATAAACTTCATCCGAAACTGCTTCCTGAGCTGCATCAGCTTCAATTTGTTGATTACCAAAATCAATGATACCATTTAAATTTGTACCATCAGAAAAACGCCATGCAGTACCGGCATCGTAAATTGCGTTATTAGGACATTCTGGTTCGCAAGCCCCACAATTTATACACTCATCTGTTATTTTAATCGCCATGTTTTCGTCTAATTCTTTTGCTTAGTTTACCTTTGCGCTGCAAATATAAGATATAATCACTTAATAATAATTCTAAATATGTCAGCATTAACTCAAGAAAAAGTAATAATCGCATTCAACAAACTGGGTAAATTGCTTACAAACCCTACTGACATACTAGGAAATGCATTTTATAGTGCCGAAAGTACTAATGCATGGTTTACTGCAGAAAACATAAAAAAATCGATTTTATCTTTTGCTGAAATGTTAAATGAGGCTGATTTGGCCATTTGGTTCAAATCAGTTAAGTTTAGTACCTCACCTAAAAAGATTGGTTTAATCCTGGCAGGGAATATTCCACTGGTGGGTTTACATGATGTTTTAAGTGTATTGGCCACAGGTAATATTGCTTTAATCAAACTTTCTTCGGCTGATGATAAATTAATAAAAGCCGTAATTGCCGAACTCGTCAAAATAGAACCTGCTTTTCAGGATAAAATAGATTATGTAGAGCGCTTAAAGGATTTTGATGCTGTAATTGCAACCGGAAGCAACAATTCATCCCGCTATTTCGATTATTATTTCAGTAAAGTGCCCAACATTATCAGAAAAAACAGGAACAGTGTCGCAGTTTTGGATGGTTCGGAAAGTTTCGGGGATATCCAAAACCTAGGTAACGATATTTTTGATTATTTCGGTTTAGGCTGTAGAAATGTTTCTAAAATCTATTTTCCAAAAGGATATGACATTGCTAATTTTTACGAGGGTATAGAAAGTTTTCAACCTATTATCAACCACTTTAAATATAATAATAATTACGATTACAATAAATCTATCTATCTGGTTAATGCGGCTAAACACTTCGACAATGGCTTCTTGTTATTAAAAGAAGATGAAAGCCTGACATCACCTTTGGCTGTTCTCTTTTATGAAGAATACGAGCAGTTACAAGCGCTTGAAGATAAACTGAAAAACCAATCAGAAAACATTCAATGTGTGATTAGCAAATCGCCTTTAAGTTTAAATACTTTCGGTTTTGGCCAAAGCCAGCACCCTAAACTTTGGGACTATGCAGATAATGTAAATACCGTTGAGTTCTTAAACAACCTAAATTGAATTTCTAAAATTAGTGTTTCAGCTTTCTCCTTTGGTCTTTCAGCTTAAATAGCTACTTTTGGACACAATGTATATCGTTAAAGTTAAAGGCATAGCCAAAATTCCAGATTACGTACAGTTAAGAGATGACAAGTTTACACTTTTAGCTTATTTTAGGGTTGACAGACCTGATAAATCGCTGGAAAAACTCGGACTTGGCGACAAGCAAGAATACATTATGGAAATGGTTAAAGATTTGCCTTTCGGGCAGATTGCAAAATTAGAAATATAATATGGCAGGCAACTCAGTAATTCATTTAAGCAATGTTGATGTTTTTCAACAGAAACATCTAGTCCTCTCAAACGTAAATTTACACATCGAAAAGGATGAATTTGTCTTCCTGATCGGCCAAACAGGTTCGGGTAAGAGCAGTTTGCTTAAAATATTATATGGCGACTTACATATTGGTAATGGAGAAGGTAATATTGCTGGTTTCGACCTTAAAAACCTGAAAGAAAGTCAGGTACCTTTTTTACGCCGTAAATTGGGTGTAGTTTTTCAGGATTTTCAATTGCTTACCGATAGAACCATTGAAAAAAACCTTGAATTTGTGCTTAAGGCAACAGGTTGGAAAGATGAAAAACTAATTAACGAACGCATTAAAGATGTTTTAGACAAAGTTGGTTTACGTTCTAAAATCAAAAAAATGCCACACGAAATTTCTGGTGGCGAGCAGCAACGTATTGTTATTGCAAGAGCATTGTTAAATGATCCGGAAATTATTCTTGCCGATGAGCCTACAGGGAATTTGGATCCGGAAACATCAGAAGAAATTGTAACCCTTTTAAAACAAATTAGCCAGGCCGGAACTGCGGTTTTAATGGCTACACACGATTACCATATCATCCGTACTTTCCCTTCGCGCATTATTAAATGCGAGAATGGAGTTGTGCACGAAGATGCGCAAATCGTATAAAAAATTCTGACATCCGTCAGCTAATCAGCCAATCTGTTCAGATAAATACAAATAAATCTGACAGCTTGGCTGATTTCCGTTTATGGCAAAATAGTTGAGATCAACACAAAAAAATTCAGCCCAGTATTATGTTTAATAAGAAGAAAAATAACGATAAAGAAGAAAATATAATGAATCCTGAAAATACATCAGAAAATACTGCTGAGAATGTAGAGAATACTGATGCTCCTATTGCTGAAACTGAGCAGGCGCCCGAATTATCTGCAGAAGAAAAATTGCAAGCGGAAGTTCAACAGCTTAACGACAAATATTTACGTTTATACGCTGAATTCGACAATTATAAACGTCGTACACAAAAAGAACGCGTAGAATTATTGCAAACCGCTGGTAAAGATGTAATTGTTTCACTTTTACCTGTTTTAGATGATTTCGACCGTGCATTAAAAGCAATGGAAACTGCTGCTGATGTTGCCCCGGTTAAAGAGGGTATTTTATTGGTAAGCACAAAGCTAAAAAACACTTTAGCACAGAAAGGATTGAAAGATGTAGAAAGCATCAGTCAACCTTTCAATACCGATTTCCACGAAGCAATTACCAATATCCCTGCTCCTAGCGATGATCTTAAAGGGAAAGTGATTGATGAAGTTGAAAAAGGTTATACCTTAAATGATAATGTAATCCGCTTTGCTAAAGTTGTAGTTGGAGCGTAAGAAATAATTATTGAATGATTGAATTTTGAATGATTGAATTAACATTCCCTCATTCCTTCACTCAATCATTTAATCATTTTATAAAGAAGATGAGTAAAAGAGATTATTACGACGTATTAGGCGTAACTAGGGGCGCAGCCGCTGATGAGATAAAGAAAGCTTATCGCAAGATGGCAATTAAATATCATCCGGATAAAAATCCGGGAGATAAAGCTGCTGAAGATAAATTTAAGGAAGCTGCCGAAGCTTACGAAGTTTTAAGCAGTCCCGATAAAAAACAACGTTATGACCAATACGGTCATGCGGGTGTTGGCGGCGCAAGTGGCGGCGGTTATGGCGGTGGCGGCATGAACATGGACGATATTTTCAGCAATTTCGGCGATGTATTTGGTGGTCACAATCCTTTCGAAAGCTTTTTTGGTGGTGGTGGCGGCCAGCAACGCGGCGGTCGTCGTGTAGCCAAAGGCTCTAACCTACGTATCAAAGTTAAATTAACACTAGAGGAAATTGCACATGGTGCAGAAAAGAAAATCAAGGTTAATAAACTAATTGTTTGTAAAACCTGCGATGGTTCTGGTGCTAAAGATAAATCATCGGTAAGTACCTGTGGTACCTGCGGCGGTAGCGGCCAGGTGCGTAGAGTAACCAATACTATTTTAGGCCAGATGCAAACAGCATCTACCTGCCCTACCTGTAACGGTAGCGGTCAGCAAATTACCTCAAAATGTACAGTTTGTCATGGAGACGGTGTTGTACGTGGCGAAGAAACCATTACCATCAATATTCCTGCTGGTGTAAGTGAAGGTATGCAGTTAAGCATGAGTGGAAAAGGAAATGCTGCACCTAATGGCGGTATCCCAGGCGATTTAATTATCTTAATTGAAGAAACGCCACACGAAACCTTAAAACGCGAAGGCAACAATATCGTTTACGATTTACATTTAAGCTTCGTTGATGCTGCTTTAGGAATGAGCATTGAAGTGCCAACAATTGATGGTAAAGCAAAAATCAAAATCGATCCGGGTACACAAAGCGGAAAATTGTTACGCTTAAAAGGTAAAGGTTTACCAGAAGTGAATTCTTACCATAGAGGTGATGAGATTATCCACATCAACATCTGGACTCCAAAAGCTTTAAGTAGCGACGAACGTAATGCTTTAGAGAAATTACGTGAATCGCCAAACTTTAAGCCTCAACCGGGTAAAAATGATAAGAGTTTCTTCGAAAGAATGAAAGAATACTTCGAGTAATTAATTAAATATAAATTGAAAAACCGATGTCGCAAGCATCGGTTTTTTTGTTTTAATGCAAATTTTCATGCTAATCCGATTTTATGAAGTCAGATGTTACGATCTGACTGTATACTATTCCAGTAAATTTGGATAATTGATCTTTCCCGTGTCAGATGGTAACATCTGACACCACGGGACAACAGGTTATTTAGTGAAGTGGGATGTATCCTAACTGTTCAGGTAAAACTAAGTAGCAACTCCAGTTATTTTATTTTTTTGCCGTGTCAGATGGTAACATCCGACTCCACGGAAATTACACACAATAATAAACAAGTAGATTTTGGAAAGCAATTGCAATACTCGTACTAAAGCTAGTCGGGCTATACGCTGTAGTCTCGATGAAAAATCGGGAGCTGCCGCTGCTATCCCGTTTATTAACCTGGGTTTGTGCTACTATTTATGGAAACCTCGCAAGAGCGTAAACTTATAAGCCACTTGCTATCATGCTAAAACCAACAGCCACTGAAAAATAAACCTTATGGCGATGGTATTTCGCTCTACTACCCTTAATTTAGCCCCCACAATAACGAGATTTAATGGAGAGCAGGAAACAGTTACCAAAGAACCACTGCAAAGCTTTCCAAAATACAAAAATATAGACTATGCGCATTGCAGTTATCGACCTGGGTACGAATACCTTCCATTTACTTATTGCTGAAACAACAGGAAATCAGCCTGAAATTTTATACAAGAACAATGTGCCTGTTAAATTGGGCGAAGGAAGAATCAACGACAATATTATCATTCCTGCAGCCTTTGAAAGAGGCGTGAACTGCCTTAAAACGTTTAGCCATACCATTGCTGAATATCAGATTGATGAGGTAAGGGCTACGGCTACTTCGGCGGTTAGAAGCGCAGAAAACGGGCAAGATTTTGTTAATGCCGTAAAAGAAAGAACCGGAATAAGCATCGAAACGATTAGCGGCGATGAAGAGGCTGAGTTAATTTACCAGGGTGTAAAACTGAGCGGAGCAATTACAGAGATATCTTTGATTATGGATATTGGTGGCGGAAGCGTAGAATTTATCTTATGCGATAACGAAAAACTGATCTGGAAAAAAAGTTACAACATTGGAGCAGCGCGTTTAATGCAACAGTTCTTTAAATCAGATCCCATAGCCAACGATGAAAAGAATGCCATTTTATTTCACATTCAAAATCAACTGGCAGATCTTTTCGAAATCTGTGAAAAATACCATCCAGAAATTTTAATCGGATCTGCGGGGGCATTCGAAACATTTGCCGAGCTTATTATTAGAAAAAACAGGTTAAAAGCTGATATTAACACGGTCAAAACTTTCGCGTTCAATTTCGACGACTACATTGCAACTTCGATCAAACTACTCAATGCTACGCATAAAGAACGGGCCGAAATGCCAGGTATGATCCCATTAAGGATAGATATGATTGTGATTGCGGTACTAATTACCAACTATGTATTGGGCAGAGCAAAAATAAACCGTTTAACACTCTCTACCTATGATTTAAAGATGGGGGTTTTGGCCAGCATGATATAAAAAAATGATCCATACGGATATGGATCATCGAGAGATTAGCGTATATTAATTTAGGATTATTTCTTCTTAATTGAGGGGATTACCATTCCCATGATCATGGGCTCAGCCTTATTAAGCTTAAGGCTGTTTTGTTTTTCCTTAGAAAAATCAATGGTCAAAAATGCCCTATACCTCATGCTTTCAACCACTAATTTATTATTGTTTAGATCAAATTTGTTATCTAAAGTGATTTCATACCGCCCGTTTTTATCGGTTAATGCAAAAAATTTGGTGTCAAGAATGGTTAATCTTATGCCTGCAGCAGGTTTATTGTCGGCACCGATAACGTAACCGTATATTTTTTTTGGTACAACGGTTTTTTTATCATCTGTTTTGTGGTTTATACTTCTTGTTATTTCAATCGGCATTTTGAAATTTTCTGCCCTGGCATCCATCACAAAAATACTCATCCCTATGGCGAGTACACCAAGATATTTCATCCAGTTTCTATTGTTTGTTGGCACAATAGCTAAATGGTAGTTGAGCTGGTTTAATTGAGTTTGGCTCAGGCGACCGCATACAGACGAACCTGCATTTGCCAATACATTAATGATTTCGGCATTTGTGTAACCTGAGAAATCGATTACATTTTTGCTGCAAGCCTTACAAAAATTAAAACCTTCACCTTTTTCCATTTCATCCCAGTTTTGCAAACAAGGTTCTGCTATGGTAACTTCGTTAATTCTCGTTTTCATCGTGGTTGTTTTTAGAGATGATGAAACTTTTAAGAGAATTCCACAAGGAGTTTTAAATAAATTTCTGAAGCTCGTTATAAAGCTTTTCAGTTGGAAGCCCCATTACATTAGTATAAGAGCCTTCTATCCGTTGTACCACTACAATACCCCACCAATCTTGCACGCCGTAACTTCCAGCCTTATCAAAGGGTTTATAATTATCGATATAGAAGTCGATTTCATCAGCTGTAACTGATTTACAGTAAACTTCTGTCCTATCGTAAAAAGAATGAATTTTATCGCCTTTAACAAGTGTTACACCTGTAAAAACTTCATGCCTGCTTCCCGATAACTTTTTTAACATTTCCTGTGCATGCGCCCTATCTTCGGGTTTGCCTAAAATTTCTCCGTTTAAAGCTACAATGGTATCAGCTGTAATCACTATTTCACCGTTAGCGGTAAAAGCCTTAGCTTTCTGTTCCGAAATATAAACGGCAATTTCTGCGGGACTTAAATTTGGCGGGTAGCTTTCGTCTACATCTTTTAGTTCGACTTTAAAATCTAAGCCCATAAGGGTTAAAAGTTCCTGTCTACGCGGCGATTTAGATGCTAAAATAATGGGAGGGAAATTGGCAGGCATATTTTATTTTTTTGCTAAAATAAGAAAAGCGACATAAAGCCGCTTTTCTTATTTGATATTTTACCAGGATTAGTTATTTCCACCACCTTGTCTACGTTTTTCCATTTCGGCACGTTGCTCTTTTTGCCAAGCTTCGTAAGTTTTTTTCTGATCGTCTGTTAATACTGCAGTTACTTTTGCATCATTGTCAGCACGCATCTTTTGCATTTTCTCTCTCATTGCATCTCTATCGCCACCACCTTGCATTTCTTCACGCATTTTTTTCATGGTTTCTGCCTGCTCGGTAAAAACAGTGGTCAATTTTGTTTTTTGATCATCAGATAATTTTAATTTTTCGTCTAACTGTTTTACTCTCTCTTCAGGTTTCATCATCATTCTACCTTGCCCACCACCTTGTTGCGCGTTAGCGAAACCAGCTATACCTAGCATTAATCCGCAAATCATCATTAATTTTTTCATGTTGTTCTTTTGTTGTTTTTGGTTGAAAATTGAGCTAATTGGAGTGCAAAAGAAAATAAAAGTTTAACGGCACTATGTAACTTAGCTGTTGCAAAATCCAGTTTATTAATCTTTCAACAATAACACTGGTACATGCGATTTAATGGTTAGCTTTTGAGATACACTTTCATGCAATAAGCTTTCGAAAAAACTATATTTCTTAGGCAATGCGATAATTAACTGAGCTTCTTCGCTTTTAGCAAATTTTACTATTCCTTTAATGGCATCAGGATGATCAGCGTAGTGATAAGCTGGAGAAAAATCTTTGAGCATTTCGTGTAAAAAGTGTTCTTCCTTCAAATCAATCACATCACCAGAATTGATATTAAGTACCAAAAGTTCTAAGGCATGTTTGCTTAAAATATTTTTAAGTGCATGCATGGGGATCACCTCTTTAACCTTTTTAAAATCGCAGGCCAAAATGGCTTTACGGATCGATTGATAATCGGCCTTAGGTGGAACAACCAACACCGGAACCGGGCTTGATTTAGAAATTTTGATCGCATTAGAACCGATATCGCTTTCGTCTTTCGCTTTTTTACCGTTACTACCGATAATAATAAGTTCGATCTCTTCCCTATTTACCCGATCGATGATAGAACGTAAGATTGTTTCTCTTGTAAGGTAAACTCCTATTTCAGCCTTGGGATTGATTTCGAGCATTTTTATCTTAAGTTTTTCCAGTGCTTCGAGCCTTCTCGTCATTTCATCGGCGATATGATCATCTGTGGTAACAATTAAATCGGGGGTTGGCAGAATGCTTTCGTATGCTGAAACATAATAGGCATTAAGCAGTATGATTTTGGAGTTCGTCATCGCAAAACTCAGCCTGGCGGCATATTTGGCTGCGTGATCTGCTGTTTTCGAAAAATCTACTGGTACAAGGTATGTGCTCATGTGACTAAATTTAATATTTTTTACATTAATAAATTAATCAATCGATTGATTAATTTATTAATGTAAATTTCGCATATAATCTGGTGTATTGCAAATTTTAATGTCTGAGATTTATAATCTTTGATCTTCTCTAAAGATGTTTCGATTCTAATAAGGGTGACGATAACTTGGTCGTCATTTCGACTGCAGCACTGCGGAATGGAGAAATTTTTAACTTAATTAGCTATTTGGATGAATGACGAAAAGATCTTTCGACTCCCCTCTTGATGACAACTCGTAAAGAATTTTACCATCCGAATTCGCTATGCTAGGATTAGGTAACTAAAAATCTATTTGCCTGAAAGATCCTGAAACAAGTTCAGGAAGACGATTCGTTATGGCACCTGTACTAATTCACTAATGAACCAATGGCTATTAAACCAATTTACATACCCGAATCGGCAGCATTTGGATTTTCATCATGCCATCTGCCCTGTACTTTCATTACTTTTTCGATAATATCGCGGACAGCGGTTTTGCCTCCATTGTAAGGAGAAATGAATGTAGATATCGCTTTTATCTCTTCTACTGCATCAGCTGGGCAGGTTGGAAGGCCTACCAATTTCATTACTTTTAAATCAGGAATATCGTCGCCCATGTAAAGTACTTCTCCTGCAGTAATGTTTTTATCCTGAAGATATTGATTAAAAATGGCCACCTTATCTCCTGTTCCGAGGAAAACATCAGTTACACCCAGATTGAAAAAACGCTTCCCCATAGCAATACCATCTCCACCAGATATAATACAGATGTTATATCCTTTTTTAACCGCCAACTGCATGGCGTAACCATCTTTAATGTTAAAAGTGCGCAACGACTGCCCATTATCAGTAACCTGAACTGATCCATCGGTAAGCACACCATCTACATCAAAAATGAAAGTGGTGATCTCTTTTAGTTTTTGTAAAAACATTCGCGCGTTTAGGGTTAAGCGTTCGGTACTGACTCTGAACTGATGACTCCGAACTCAGGACTAATTATTGATTATCTCTCCACTCGTAAACCCAGGCAGATTGAATTTGCTCTAAATGGCCTTCACTGCTTTCTTCACGGGTGCCTTTAAAGTTTGGCAACGCTAAAACCCATTCTAAAAGTTCGGTAAAGCGGATACGGTAGATTTTGGCTTCTGTAAAATCATCACCAAATTTCTCATATAAAGACATTGCAATATCTTCGTAATCGTTCCAGTAAAAAGGTAAAGCAAATTTATCGTTGTTCATGTTGTTTTGTTGTTGGTTAATTATTTGAATTGGTTAATCGGTTAACGGTTTAAATCGGCTAATCGACTCCCGACTGAAGACTTCGGACTCCAGACTAATTAGTGTCCCATAAAGTCAGACTGATCTGGAATGGTAACTTCGATATCGCCGTTAATTACCACACATTGGCAACCTAAACGGGAAGTAATTTTCGGACGAACAGCTCTATCGATAAAGTCTTCTTCTTTATCAGAAATCTCTTCGATATTATCCATACCTTTTGTTACGTATACATGGCAGGTACTGCAACCACAAACACCACCACAGTTGTGCTGTAATTCGATTCCGTTATCCAGACAAACATCTAAAACAGATTCTCCCGCTGCTATTGGTAATTCAATAGATTCGTGATCTGCTTCTTCAAAATTTATTTTTAGTTTAAAAATGCTCATAATTATTTTGCAAAAGTAAGAAGCAAAAGCCGTAATTATGCTATTTCAGCGTTAATTTTATGCTATCGCTCAATGTTTGATAAATGTTCCGCAATTCGGGCATATCGGTTAACATGCTCAAATGTTTATTTAAAGTGCTTTCGTCAGCCCTAACTGCCGGCCCAGTCTGCACATTTTCAGGTAGATTGCCCATTACCTTATCGGCTGTTTCGGCAATTAACGGCCTGATGATTTCAAAATCCAAACCGTTCTGACTTAAAATTTTATTCGCCAGAGCATATAGGTGATTCGGAAAATTACAGGCAAATACTGCTGCAAGGTGTAATACTTTTCTTTTCTCTCCACCTAACTCATATACTTGACGGCTAATTTTAGCTGCCAGATTCTTCAAAATTGCCAATTGATTTTCATCGCTCGCTTCGATACAAAGCGGGATATTTTCAAATGAAACCGCTTTATCTTTCGAAAAAGTTTGCAAAGGATAAAAAACACCTGCTTTTTTTACCTGTGACGATAAAATATTAATATCGGTAGTTCCGGAGGTATGCACCACCAAACCGCTTACATTTTTTAATGATTTGGCTATGGTTTCAATGGCATCATCCTTTACCGAGATAATATATAAATCAGCATGCTGTTTAACCTCATTTAAATCGTTTACAGCTTCGGTCGCTATCAGATCAGCCAATAACGCTGCATGGTTAAGGTTTGGGCTGTACACTTGTACTACATCTTCACCTATGGCTTTTAATGCTTTTGCTAAGTGTGTGGCAACGTTTCCCGAACCTAATAAAACAACCTCCATGATTTTATGCGGTTTTGGCCTCTTTTCTTCTTCTGAAAATTGAAAGTAAGAAACCAACAACCATTACAATAGTACCTGCCCAATATAAATTGATGAAAGGAAATTCTATTGCTTTAAAAACTACCCAGTCTTTAGCCTGTTGCGGTTTTTCAAAGATCTGAAGCTCCACTTTTTTCTCATCTGGTAATACCCTGGCAAAACGGAATTTCAGATCCAGTTCATCCACCTTACGGGCAAAATCGAACGTATTATTTCCTTTGATCAAGAAAATAGGCTCTGTATTGTAAACTTTACCTGCAGCGTTAACCTCTAATGGTAAACCAACAGCATAATCGCCCTGGCCTAAAACTAAATCTTTTGCAGTAGGTTTTCTGTTTAAATCTTTTACGGTAACAATACCACTTGAGGTGTGAATGGTATCTCCTACCGAAACCTTAACAATACGCGGCGCTTTATAATTTTCATCATCTGAATGACCTTCGTGATCTTCATGTGATGTTTTTTTAATGGCCGCACTGGTGATGTGGGTATAAACATCATAAGTAAGGTAATGCTTAGTGTCAGGAGAGGCAATTAAGCCCATTTTTTCGTTTTCCTGCACGTGCGGATGTAAGTTAAAATCTTCTTTAACCTTACCTTCTTTATCTAAAACTTTAAAATTGAGGGTATAAATGGTATTGGGTGCTACAGCAGTATCGGCAACATAGGTTACAGTGTACTTACCCATTTTCTTGGGTTCGTTTTTGTATAACATGATGTTCTCGCCAGGTTTTTCTACTTTTTCGAAATCTTTTACCGGAATAAATTTAGTATCATTAATTGATAAAGGTTGGTTTGTAGCGGCAGAAATTAATGCACCTAAAATCAGGAAGGCAAAACCAATGTGTGCAATTGCCGATCCAGCCAATTTTGCCTTACCACCGAAAGCCTGATATAATACTGCAGCATTAGAAAGAACGGCAAACAAACAACTAAAGGTAATCAGGATGTACATGGTGTTGGTATAAATCTCAGCCACATATACCAAACCTGCTGTTAACACAATAGAGAAAATAATAGCCGATACCAGACTGCTATAAAATTTGCGTGGATCAGTCCTTTTGTATTTTAAATATTGAGAGAAACCTGAAATTAAGGTAATTAATACCGCAAAAGGAGCCTGCCATTGATTGTAGTATTTTACAGCATCAATTGGCGGAGTAAAGTTTGTTCCAAAGGCTTTGTTAAATACAGGAACTGATGTAGAGAATATTACCTGGATACAAGCGATGGTTACCACTAAAGCCCCAATAAACATCCAGAATTCGCGCGAATAAGTTTCTTCATCCTTGGTGGTAATTGGCAATTCTTTCCATCTTACTACAATGAGCACAATTGCTAAAACAGCGAAAACAACATTGTATAAAATTAAGTGGCCAAACATCCCCATATCGGTAAACGAGTGAACTGATGTATCACCTAAAATTCCGCTTCGGGTTAAAAACGATGCATAAAGCACCAATAAGAAACTTAAAAAAACCAGGGCAATTGCCGTAAAATAAGCATGTCCTGTATTTTTATACGCAATCATTACGTGTACGGCACCAATTAAGGTTAACCATGGAATTAAAGAAGCATTTTCTACAGGATCCCAAGCCCAGAAACCGCCAAAATTTAGCGCTTCGTAAGCCCAGAAAGAGCCCATAATAATACCTGTACCCAAAACCATTACCGCAAAAAGCGCCCAGGGCATAGCTGGTTTAATCCATTCTTTATACCTTTTTTGCCACAAAGCCGCAATTCCATAGGCAAAAGGCACAATCATGCTGGCAAAACCTAAAAATAAGGTTGGTGGGTGGATAACCATCCAATAGTTTTGCAACAATGGATTTAATCCTCTACCATCGGTAATAAATTTTAAATAATTGGCGAAGTTTTCAGGGTTTGCGAAAACTACAGGAGCCATTGATTTCAGATCAAGAGAATCTCTTAATAGAATAAACGGGGAACTTCCGATGCGCTCACCAAAAATCTCTACACCTAAAAGCATTGAAGTTAAAAATACTTGAGAGAAAGCTACAACCGTCATTACAGGACGCTCCCAGGTTTTAGCTTTCCAGATTAATAGAGTACCTAGAAACGATTGCCAGAAGGCCCAGAGCAAGAAACTTCCTTCCTGTCCTTCCCAAAAAGCAGAAATAATATAATGAATTGGAAGCTGTTTTGAAGAGTGCCAATAAATATAACTGTATTCATTGTAATGGCCCAGTACCAGGTAGAACAAAATTGCTCCGATACCAATGATACAACCAAAATTAACCAGGAATCCAATCCGACCTAAGTTACGCCAAGATTTATCTTCTAAATTTTTATCGCGACTGGCATAAAAATATGCGATTGTTGAAAGTAATGATGCACTAAACGCCAGCACAATAAAAAACTGCCCGATTTTACCCGGTAGCAGGTTTTCGCCTACAAATTGAATATCCATTAAAATTAGTTATATTTTTTCTCACCGTACTTACCCACCGTATCAACCTTACCGTCTTTATTAATTTCAACAAGGTTATCGTTATATTTAGATGGGCATTTCATTAAAATTTTCGATGCGTAGAATTTGTCCTTATCCATTTTACCGATAAGCACTAATTTTTCAGATTTTTCGAAATCCTGCGGTTTGGTACCTGCGTAAATTACCTCTCTCACTTCTCCCTTTTCATCTTTCATATGGAATGAAAAATGGTTAGCGTCTTTTACGGCGTCGTAGTAAGTGCCCATCGATTTTACCCAATAGCCCATAACATGCTCTTCTTTCTCAGAAAGGGTTGCCTGTTTGAAATTAGAGTAGGTGTCGGTATTTGCGTTTAAGCTAAATAAAATCCCTACGGAAATTGCGATGGTAATCAATCCAATGATTGCACTTTTCTTCATGGTTATACTTGTTGTAAAAGCTGGCAACAAAGATAGAAAAATCGGCTTAGCCAGCATTCTTTTACATTTTTCTTGTCTTTATATTGACAATTACCTGATTTTTGAAGGAAAATATTTTTTTTCTGAAGCCCTATTTATAACCGATCTTAAGGAATATCTTAAATCGTTTAAAAGTTTGGGCTGAAATTGTTAAGTTTGGCCTGTCAGATAATCATTCCTTTTTTACATCCCACAATAGAACATAAACCGGATTAACATGAAATTAAAGCAGTTTTATAAGCTTTTGTTGTTTATAGTTTTGATGCCCTTTTTAAGCTCTTGTTTTGAAGTAATTGAAGAAATTGCCATGAAAAACGATGGAACCGGCGATGTGGTACTTACCATAAACCTGAGCCAGAGTAAAACCAAAGTAGCTTCGGTAATGCTTTTAGACAGTGTACAGGGCTATAAGGTACCCAGTAAACAAAAAATTCAACAGGAATTAAATGAAGCAGTGGCCTATTTAAAAAAATCGGAAGGGATTTCTAATGTGAAAAGTACAAGCGATTTTAACAATTATATCGCAACCATTAGTTTTTCTTTTAAAGATGTTTCAAATATCAATAACATCACCAAAAACATCCTTGCCAAGCAAAAAATTAAGGCCACTAATACCTCCTCGTATACTTATAACAAGGCCACCAAAATCTTTAGCCGAAAATATCAGGCAGTAGGTACCGCTAAAACAGCATTCAATAAATTAAAAGCAAAAGATAAAGCGGTTTTTAACGGCGCAACTTACACCAGCATCTATCGTTTCGAATCTGCTGTAACAAGTAGTACCAATCCGGCATCAAATGTCTCGAAATCTAAAAAAGCAGTGATGTTAAAAAGCAGCATTATGGATTTAATTAACGGAAAAATTAACGTATCTAATTCTATACAACTATCTAAATAAAATGAAACCAATGTGTAATCCGCGATAGTTTCATCCCACTGAAAACAAATTATATCCAATGAAAAAAATTCTAATTGCTATCGCTCTTTTCTTATCGTTTAACCTGGCAAAGGCGCAGGATCTAGTTAAGAAAATACCCGCTAACGCCTTTACAGTTGCCACAATTAAAGGTGATAATATATTTAAGTTAATGTTTGTAAAAGATTTTAACGAATCTTTTCTAGGCAAGAAATTACTGACCGAAACTTCAAAATCACTCGATAAAAGCTTTACCAGCATAGAAGATTTCGGCATTAACCTGGAGAAAAACATGTATTACTTTAATCAGTTAAGTGATAGTATTACGTATAACTGTTTTCTTATTCCGATAAAAGATGCCAAAAAATTTGAAAGTCTGATTGACAACAAAGAGAAAAAGCTTACACAGCAGGGCGATATCCGTACGATTGTTTTACCTGATAGCACCAGTATTATTAAATGGAACAACAACATGCTGTATTTTGTAACCGGAAGCATCAAAGGATCTTTCTTTGCTGATTCAGTTAAATCTGCACGTTATGGAATTAAAGATATAAGGTTCCAAAGTGAGGATGCAATAGCTATTGATAGCGCGGCTGTGGCTGTAGATTCTACTTATGCAAAGACAGATGAGCCTATGGTAGAGGCAGTTGAATCCCCTGTTGTTGAAAAAGTAAAAGTTAAGAAAAAATCGACGGCGAAGAAGAATACTAAAAAAACGGCTGGAACGAAAAAAACTGGTAAAAAGAAAGCCGCCAAAAAATTTAAAAAAATTGCTAAAATAGATCCAGATTTTGAAGAAGCAAGAGAGTTCGCACTCGATACTGCAGGCGGCATGACTCCAGTTCATGGTATCGTTGATGAGCAATATGATGCTTACCAACAAGAACGTTTAGAACAAGATGCAAAGAAAAAGAGATTGGCTTTCACCTGGATGACGGCCCAGGCCGATCAGATTTTTAATGGCACTTACGCGTCTATCGAAAACAATAAATCATACACGGCGAGTTTAGATAATAAAGCCATTGCAGAACTTTGGGTATCGAGCCTTCAAGATGTTTATAATTCGATTGCGCCAGAATTTGGCACTTATGGAAAAGCTGGGCTGATGAAAGGTTATGGTGCATTAAATGCGAAACTTTTTATGGATGATAAAAGTTTCCGCATCTCTACAGGCTTAGAATTGGCTCAGGAACAGGCAGATGCGTATAAAAAAATCATGAACAGAAAGTTAAACAAAAACTTTTTGAAATATGTAAACAGCGAAAAAGCGCTTGGTTTTATGAGCTATTCTATCGATACCAAAGCTTATCTGGAAGAATTCCCTAAATTATTGAAACAAACCTATGGTTCATTTTTGGGCGCTAAAATGGATGAAGAAATTGATCTTGGCGCTGAGCTCTTCAGTCTTTTGCTAGATGAAGAAGCGGTAAGTAATGTAATTAAAGGTGATGCGTTATTCGTAATCAATGGATTAAACACCAAAGACGTTACTTACACCACTTACGAATATGATGATGATTACAAACAAAAAGAAATAGTTAAAACCAAGAAAGAAACGTTGCCTGATTTCCTTTTCATGTTTTCATCAGAAGATCACAGATTGATTAACAAACTGATTAAATATGGCGTAAACAAAAATTATGTATCTGTTGAGAACAACATTTATAAAATATTGGAAAAGAAAAGCCCGATTGATATTTACTTTATGATTAAAGATGGTATTGTATTTTTCGGTAATTCGTTAACTGAAATGCAGGGTATTGGCAACAATCAATACAACAACAAATTAAGCAAACTGCACAAACAGCTATTGAGCAAAAACAATTTCAGCTTTTTATTTAATGCCAAAAACCTTGTGGGCAAAGTACCAGATTCGGAAATTGGGGGTGAAGAAACCGCTAAGAAATTTAACAGCACTTTAGAAAAAATGGGCAATGTATACATGAAATCGAACCCGATTAAGGGCAGATTGGTTTCAGCAGATATTAGCGCAGAAATTCCGAACGGACATGAAAACGCTTTGAAATATCTGTTTTCTTTAATTGAAAATGCAGCTAAGTAGTTTAGTTGGCAATGATCAGTTGGCAGTTTACAGTTAACCGATTAACCAATTTAAACAGTTAACTATACTTTATGAAGAAATTTTTAAAAATAGCAGCAGCAATAGTAATATTGCTGCTGCTTTGTTATTTTGGCTTTTTCAAATACAGGCAAATACAGGCCAATAATATATCCATCCCTGGGTCTACCAATGCATTGCTTAAAATTAATGTTGATGAGCTATACAAAACCATTGCGGTTAGTTATATAAAACATCCAAGTCAATATTCGGGAGCAGATAAAAAAGGGATTAAGGAAAAGGTAGACGACTTAAACACAGGATTGAAAATTCCGGCAAACATTTACCTATATAGTTTAAACGGAAAAGCAAAAACTACTTTTTTTTCGACTTTTGAAATAACAGATACGCTAGCATTTAACCGTTTTATTCAAAAAAAATCTGCTTTGCCGCTGATTAAAAAGGATAAAAATTTCTTTCAATCCAAAGATTCGACCTTTTATATCTTATTTAACAAAACAACTGTCGCTTTAGCTTATACACCAAAAAAAGAACAGATAAAAACTACGCTGGTAGAAATACTGAACCGCAAAAACATGATTAAAGTTGGCGAAAGTCGATTTAACGACCTTATAAACCTTTCTGATCATATTTCGTTTCAAAATACCGAGAACTTTAGCAAAATTAATTTTACTGATGGAAAAATTAATTTCAGCAATGAGTTTATAAATAAGATGTTTGAACCATCAGCTAAGCCACAGCACCGGGTCTTAAATCCAGAAAGCACAATAAGTATGTGGCTAAACGGAAAATTTAAATCCGAGTTAATGAAGAAAAATCAGACGGTAAGTCCTTCTCTCCTTTCAAAAGATAGCTTTTTCAGATTTTACAAAGATTATGTAGATTTTGAATGGATTAACACCATTACACAGGTAGATACTGTTGTAGGTTATGAATACAATGATGATTTTGAAAGGGTTGAAAAAAAAGTACTTCAGGACCGGAAGATTCCTTTTATTTCCATGAACCTGACTGCCAATGACCGGGAAGTAAGTGATTATCTTAAATCGCTGGGCGCATTAGATCAATCTACCGGAAAGATCAGCAGTTCGATGATTCCATTGTACCAGGTTTATTTTAAAGGCAATAGTGGTAATATTCAATTAAGCACTGTGCAAAGCGCTAAACCTGATCTAAAAAGGGTATCATCTGACGATTTCTTTTATTTTAAAGTAGATTTTAAAAAGTTGATTAAACAAATACCAATGCCCTTAATTGCAGATAAACTGGGTACTTTTAGTCAATTAGAGATCAAAGCAAAAAGCATAGAAAAGGACAAAATCAAACTGGAATCTGAACTTTCATTTTTAAATGAGGATACCAACGCTTTGATCCAGCTTTTAAAAACGTTTAAAAATGGTTTACAAAATCAGTTAAATCTGAAATCGGCTCTTGATATTTCGATACACAAGTAATGGTTTTCCTGCAGATTGAAGATGATTTACGCAGACTATAATGTTTGCGGTGTCAATAAAAATAACATTAGTTCTTCGACAGGCTCAGAATGACAAACATCCTAATAGATTACCTAACATGATAATTCACTTGGTGAGCCACCAAACATGGATTCGGATGATTTACGCAGGTTAACTGTCCATTGTACCTAAACCTGATGGGACGGATGCCGATCCTTCATCGGCAGGAGGTACAGCAGGACTAGCCCACTCCTATGGAATGCAGACCTATCATTTCCAAAATAAAAAAAGCTAGAAGTGACTTACACAGCCAGCAAAAGATTCAAATAGCGAACTTAGGCACAAAAAAGCCCTGCAGTTTTAAATTCTGCAGGGCTTTATAATAAGATTGCGAATCCCAATAAGGATCGGGATTCGCAATGACGATTAGCTGATTATGGCCAAACGCCCAAATTCATATAAGAAACCGCAATTTTATCGATTGAATTTACAAAAGCAGCTGTTCTCAATGTTTGAGTTGCTGGTTTGTTCATTAACGTTTCGCGGATTTCGTGGTAAGAATGAATCATGGTATCTTCTAAACCAGAGTTTACCAATTCCATTTCAGATGCACCTTTAACAATCATTAAACGATGCTCAGGAAGAATCGTTTTACCGGTCAGGTTTTCTAAAGTATTAATCAGATTGGCATTTGAGTTAGCGGCATAACGGTTCTCCATACGGCCGAAAGCCACGTGAGAAAGATTTTTCAACCACTCGAAATAAGAAACCGTAACACCACCCGCATTGCAATACATATCAGGAATGATGATACCACCCATTTCGGTAAAAATGGTTTCAGCTTCTGGCGTTGTTGGACCATTTGCACCTTCAGCAATAATTTTTGCCTTGATATTACGGATGTTAAGCTCGGTAAACTGGTTTTCTAGAGCTGCAGGAACAATGATGTCGCAATCTTGCTCTAAACCTTCCATCGAATTTTTAAAATCTTTAGCACCAGGGAACCCTAAGATCGAGCCAGTATTTTTACGGTGTGCAAAAACCTCATCCACATTTAGTCCATTAGGATTGTAAATAGCACCTTCAAACTCACATAAACCTACAATAGTAGCACCAAATTCTGCTAAAAATTTAGCCGAATGGTAGCCCACATTACCTAAACCTTGTACAATTACTCTTTTATCGCCTAAGCCAGCTTTAAAACCTATTTTAGCCATATCTTCTGCCACTTCTACACATTCGCGCACAGCATAAGCAACACCACGTCCTGTAGCTTCTTTACGGCCACGGATACCATGTAGCGCAATTGGTTTACCAGTTACACAGCCTAATGCATCTAACTGACCGGGATTCATGGTCATATAGGTATCGGCAATCCAGCTCATTTCGCGTTCGCCAGATCCATAATCAGGAGCAGGAACATCGATACCAGGGCCAATAAAGTTTTTCTTAATTAATTCTGTAGTATAACGGCGGGTGATGGTTTCTAACTCGGCAACACTGTATTGTTTAGTGTTAATTTTAATACCACCTTTTGCGCCGCCAAATGGAACGTTAACAATGGCACACTTGTAAGTCATTAGGGCTGCAAGCGCCATAACCTCATCTTCGTTTACCATTTCACTGTAACGGATACCACCCTTGGTAGGGCTCATGTGGTGAGAGTGTTCTACGCGCCAAGCATCAATTACTTCAAAACCGTTTCCGCGGCGGATTGGGAATTGGAAACGATACACACTATTACATGTTTTAATCTGGTTCAATAAACCTTCTGGATGATTGGTGAATTGAGCCGCACTGTCAAAGTTCTTACAAACATCTGCAAAGAACTTGTTCTCGTCTGCTAGATTAGCCATTATTTATTTTTTATATTGAATAAGTTTTCGATGCAAAATTGCCTAAAAAAACTGCACATATCCAAATGCAAAAAGACTTAGTGTAAAGCAAACACCATTCTATTTTAGCCTAACAACAGCTTTTATACCCATTGGAGAAAATTGTCTAAAAACTATACCTAAATACATTTAAATGCAGATATCTTAGTTGGCCTACACCATAAAAACGACTATTTTTATAGGTATTATTACAGATTTTTTGATCTAAAAAAAATTATAAAAAAAATATTCAAAACAGCCTTTTGTTGCAACACTAAACAAATAGAAGCCAAAAAACAGATCAATATTACGAATATTGCAAATGCCTGTAAAAAATGGCACACAAAAAAAGTGACCAATTGTATTGATCACTTCTTAAAGTTAACCTAAATCGTCCCGTTGATTTAATTTATAACTAACCAAACTTGATCAATAAATAATCAAAAAACAATACTGTGATGTAGGTATTTTATGTAGTTACTGCGCTGTATTTTTAATTAGGGCTTTTAAAATTAATAAAAACCTCTTTTACAGAAAGATAAATACAAAAAACTGATAAACTTAGTCTTAAAATATATCCATTTACCGACCATTAAAGCCAAATAGGATTTTAACCCGCATTCTTATTTACGCAGTTATTTATCAGTTTGGTTTTCTCTTTCGATCTTCTTTAATCTTTTGTCGATTGAGAACAGGTAGGCCAATAAACCTACAAGAATAATTACGATACATATTACCACAACATATATCTTTCCATTGCTACGAAGGCTATCAGCCATTTCTACGCCATTATCCTGCGCAAATAATTGCATAGTGGCCATCATTAATATCAGGGAGAAAAATATTTTTTTCATTTTAGTTATGTTGTTGTTTGTTTTCTATATTACGTATTCTGAAACGAATGGTATAAACCCAGTAACCGATTAATATCCAACCCAAACATGCAGGATAAAATACCATACGCATGCGGCTATCTAAATCGTAACTGTTAAAGCCGGGATTACCACCGTTACCCGGATGCAATGAGTCTTTTAAGCGGGGTAAAACAAAAAGTAATACCACCATCATTGGGAAGGCAAAAATATTGTAAATGGCCGAAATCTTGGCTCTTTTCTGTTCTTCGTCTATCGCATTGCGAAGAATGAGGTAGGCAAAATAGAGCAAAATTGAAATGGCAGCAAAATTCTGTTTAGGATCGAAACTCCAAAACTGTCCCCAGGTATATTTTGCCCAGATGGCGCCCGTTACTAAACCTAAAACGCCAAAAACTATCCCAGCGTTTACACTTTCTACGGCTTTAATATCGTCGATTTCACTTTTACTGCTTAATGACTTTACACTGTAAAAAACAGAGATCGAAAAGAGTACGATCATGGCAAACCACATCGGAACATGGAAATACAGATTACGGATTGTTTCGTTCAAAATAGCCAGATGCGGTACACCAAGCAACAAACCTGCTATTGCAGTATAAATTACCAAAACCGAACCTAAAATTTTCCACCAAGTTTTATTCATACCTATATAATTATTGAGTTCTGAATGATTGAATTAGTGAATGTTATTCTCTATTCTATCATTCAATCCATCTCTCATTCAATCATTTTTTAATCCCTCCAAAGGTAAGGAAATAACAATAAAGACGTTGCCACCACCAGTACATTCACCACCAGTAACATTGCTATTTCATCGTAACTATTTTCCCATGGCAAACCATCAACAGCATTTTTGGCCAGTTTAATTAATAAGATCAATACTGGAATAATGATGGGAAAGCTTAAAATAGCCATCAACATTCCACCATTTCCCGCTTTGCTTGCAATTGCCGAAACCATTGTAAATACAGTAGAAAAACTGATGCTGCCCAATACCACGGCTATGTAATACATCACTAAATCGGGCGGGGTAAAAGAATCGAAAACCAATGTATAAAAACCTAAAGCAATTGTAGTCAGCACCAACATGAGCAGTGTATTGTAAACCGTTTTAGAAATTAAAACCGCAGCCGGACTTGCCAAAATGTAACTGTATAACTGCTGTCCTTTGGTTTCTTGCAAAAAACTTTTCGATACGCCATTAATTGAGGCAAAAAGCATGATGATCCAAAACAAGGCATTCCATGTTAATTTATCGCCCAGGCTAACAAAAGAGAGGTAACACGTAAAAATGGTAGAAACCACATAGAGTAATACGCCGTTAATGGTATATTTGGAGCGCCACTCTAACAATACTTCCTTGTGAATTAAATATTTAACCTCTTTGGCCAATTGCATAACCGCAAAGATACTTTTATTGATAAATATTGCATGCTTAAATTGTTGTATTGTTGTAATTTTGTTCAGATTTAGGCGGTGCAGAAAAAAGTTTGAACCACAGATAAAGAGAATAAACACAGATGATATTTTTTCGTAGCATCACAAATGAGATTACAGATATTTAAAAGTTTAAATTAGGAGCGGAACATAAAAGACTAAATAATGTGCAAAACAATCTGTCTTCATCCGTGTGAATCTGTGGTTAAAGTAATTATGATATGAACTACGCATCAGTTATAGAATCGCCCGTTGGCACAGTAACCATCTTAGCTGACGACGAATTTGTACAGGTAATTACTTTTGCTGAAAAGGATATTACAGGATTATCAGAAAATGCACTTACAGTAAAGGTAGCCAACCAGTTAAATAACTATTTTAAAGGCGATTTAAAGGATTTCGATTTCCCGATGAAACAAAAAGGGACTGAATTTCAGCAGGAAGTCTGGCAGCATTTATTGACCATACCTTTTGGCGAAACCACTTCATATGCCAAATTTTCTGCACACAATCCATTAGCGATACGGGCTATTGCCGCAGCAAACGGAAAAAATAATATTGCCATTGTAGTACCATGTCATAGGGTAATTGGAAGTAACGGCAAACTGGTAGGGTATGCAGGTGGTTTATGGCGTAAGCAATGGCTGCTACAACACGAACGTGAAGTTGCCCAAAAAGGACAAACCGAATTAAAATTTTAAAAAACAAACTTTATTTTGCAGATGAATACAGACCAAGCCGAAACAACTAAAAATTTCATAAAAGCCATCCGTTTAATTAATATTGAAAATAACAAATGTGCCTTTGAAACGGGTACAATACCAATCCGTCAGCATATCAATGCCAGTTATTTTTTCGCACAAACTGATGTATCCGCTTTAGAGAAAATTCCCCACCCTGCACCAAGGCGCCAATATGTAATTACGCTTAAGGGTAAACTTCGGTTTACAGTAAGCAATGGCGAAACTTTTATTATAGAGCCAGGGATTATACTCATTGCCAATGATACAGCCGGAGAAGGACACACCTGGCAAGTTATAGAAGGTAATGAATGGGAACGGATTTATATTCCTTTGGCAGATGATACCAACGATTATTTTATTGCAGATAGTCCATTTTAAATTCTGCTATTAAAGTATTCTTACATTTAAAATAATTCATATTTTTGGAAGATACCAAACGCTCAATGAACTACAATCCTGGCTTACATATTTTATCAGAGTTCTCGTCTGAAAAAACTGAACACCTTTCTTCTTTTCATGATTGTAAAGCGCTGTTTAACAGCTTAATTAAGACAAATGGGCTGGAAAAGGTTGGCGAGGTTTATCACGATTTTCCTAATGGGGGCTTTACAGCTGTAATCTGTTTAACAGAATCTCACCTGTCTATCCATACGTGGCCTGAATTTAAATTGGCAACTTTTGATATCTTTTTATCAAACTACCAAAAAGACAATACTCAAAAGGTTAAAGATATTTATGCCGCTGTACTCCATTTCTTTGAGGGTATAGAAATACAGAAAACTGAAGTTGTTCGCTAATGGAGAATTCAGTAAAATCATTTTTTAAACTATCAGAGACAATTACTTGTTCGATTTGCAAACAAGATATTGTGCTTTACGAGCCAGCTAAAAGCGAGTATATAGTTTGCTCATCTTGCTTCTCGTACCTACATATTTTTACCAGGGCAGAAACAAGGCTGAACAGAAAACTAGATCAACCTGAAAAAGTTTTGGTATTAAAACTGGGCTCAACAGGAAATATCCACGGCACTGAATTCAAGATAATTGCCTATCTCGAAAAAAAGGAAGCAGGTACGGATTACCACTGGAGGGAATATATTTTAACCAGCCATGATAAAGGCTACGTTACCTTATCCGAATTCGATGGGCATTGGAATTTTATTGCCAGCAAAGATTTTCTTCCAGATTATAAAGAACCCATATCGTATGGGTTAAGCATTGGTTATAAAGATGTTGAGTACAAACTTTTCAATAAATACACGCCAGTAGTCACAGCTATGCTTGGTGAAGTGGATTGGGATGTAGTGAATGAAAAGGTTAAAGCTACCGAGTATATTGCCCCGCCATTTATGGTTGTAAAGGAGGTTGGCAAAACCAGCCACAAAACCGACTATTACATTAGCGAATACCTTGATGCTGAATTTATTGCAAATGCATTCAACATTGATAAAAACGACTTACCCCAGCAGATTGGGATTGGTGCAAACCAACCATCAAAAGCTTTTGACAGGTGGACAGCCTCATTAAAGATAACAGGTGTAGCCATTATCTTAGTACTGCTGTTCCATATACTGTTCCATACAGTAAAACCTGAAAAGGAGCTTATAAACGATGATTTTTTAATTGTTTATGATACCAAAGGCGGTCCTGATGCTTTCAAATCATTTATTACGCCATCTTTTACGCTTGATGATGAATCATCAAATATCGAATTTGAGATTGCTTCATCAGTTGACAATAACTGGCTGGAAACCACCATTGTACTGGTTAACGAAAGCGATAACAAAACATGGGAAGTAAGTAAAGGGATCGAATATTATCATGGTACTGAAGATGGCGAAAGCTGGTCGGAAGGTTCCACAAGAGAATCGGTTGTGTTATCAGAAATACCTAAGGGAAAATATCATTTAAATGTGTATCCATCATCAGGAGATGTGTTTAGAAATAACCTTTACATCAAAGCGGTGAGCAATGTAACCATGTGGGGCAATACGATAACCACTATATTATTACTTTGTATTTTTCCGGCCATTTGCTGGCTTTTAATGCGCGATTATGAAAAAAGAAGATGGAATAACAGCAATTTCTCACCTTTTGTAAATGGAGAATAAATGAATCTGAAACCGATAAAATATTATCTTATTGTACTGCTGGCCCTTATTGGGTTTTATGGCTACAGTGGTTTAAAAGGGCGTGCTTACTTCCCAGATAAAGTAGAAAAAAACACAGAATTTAATGGCAATAAAAGTCATTCTGGTCATGTAAATAGATTTTACCATAAATAAAAACATTATGAGTTTAAATGAATTAATTAACATCAAGTACATTATTGCATCATTGGTTTATTCCGTATTGGGCATCATTGTTCTCTTTATCGCTTTTTGGATTATTGAAAAAATGACACCCGAAAACCTTTGGAAAGAGATCCTGGAAAAGCAAAACCTGGCTTTAGCAATCGTTTTTGCGGCTTTTATTATTGCAATAGCAATTATTATAAGTTCAGCCATCCACAGTTAGCATGAACAAAAAGCTACCGGCACTTTTATTAATTTCCGTTTTTGTTGTTGCCACCTGTGGTCTTATTTACGAATTGATTGCGGGTACATTGGCCAGTTATTTACTTGGCGATTCGGTTACCCAATTCTCCACCATCATTGGCGTTTACCTTTTTTCTATGGGTATAGGCTCCTGGATATCTAAGTATTTCGAGAAAAATATCCTTTCTTGGTTTATTCAGATCGAAATTTTAGTCGGCTTGGTTGGGGGTTTTAGCTCAACGGTTTTATTCCTCGTTTTTGAAAGTATTGCTTCATTCAGGATTGTATTATATGGTTTTGTGAGCTTAACGGGTATTCTTGTGGGTCTAGAAATTCCGTTGCTGATGCGTATCCTTAAAGACCGTTATGAATTTAAAGATCTGGTTTCGAAGGTTTTTACATTCGACTACATCGGCGCACTACTGGCCTCACTCATTTTTCCGCTTTTGCTTATCCCGCATTTAGGACTGGTAAAAACAGCATATATGTTTGGCATGCTCAACGTTGCGGTAGCTTTAATTGTATGCTTAAGTTTCAAAAAAGAAATCAGGGCTTCCAAATATCTGCAGAGCGCATCAATAGTAAGCATTATTTTATTGCTTGCAGGCTTTGTTTACGCAGATAAAATTACCAGCTTCTCCGAAAGTCAGACCTATAGTGATACCATTATTTATTCGAAAAGCACACCTTATCAACGCATTATCCTGACGAAAAAGAATAAGGTTTTACGGCTTTTCTTAAATGGAAATCTCCAGTTTAGCTCTGACGATGAGTACCGATACCATGAAGCACTGGTACATCCTGGCTTGCAAGCCTTACCTTTTGCTAAACATGTGCTCGTAATGGGCGGTGGAGATGGCCTTGCTGTTAGGGAAATATTAAAATACTCCAATATTGACTCGGTAACACTGGTAGATTTAGATAAAGGAATGACAAGTCTTTTTCAATCGAACAAGATCCTTTTAGGTTTAAACAAAAACGCACTCTTATCGCCTAAGGTAAAAGTAATTAATGCCGATGCCTTTAGCTGGATCAAAGCGCAGCATAAAAAATTCGATTTCATTGTCATCGATTTCCCAGACCCCTCAAATTATGCTGTTGGCAAACTCTATACCAACGCTTTTTACAACCTGGTTAAAGGCATACTTGCACCAAAAGGTTTAATGGTTGTCCAGTCAACTTCACCTTACGTTGCACCAAAATCTTTTTGGACGGTTAATAAAACCCTCGAAAGTGTGGGTTTAAAAACCATTCCATACCATAATTATGTACCTTCTTTTGGCGAGTGGGGCTATATTATGGCAACCGCACCGGACAATATTTATAAAAAACCTCAGCAATATTTACCTGGTTTAAGGTTCGTTTCGAAAGAAAGTTTAGATCTGATGCTTTTCTTCCCAAAAGATATGGCCAAGGTAGAAACTGATGTAAATAAGTTAAACAACCAGATTTTAGTGAAATATTTCGAAGATGAGTGGGCAAACGTTTTATAAAGGTGATTTATCGGCATATTTAAAACGGCGTTCTTTTCTTTTGAGGATTGGATTGATAACAGGTGGCATTTTTTTGAACAGCTGTTATAAAAAAATCAGATCAACTAAATACAACATCAAAGGGACACTACAGGGACCAAATGCGAAAGCTGGTCATATTTTGCGCGATAAGATAAAATTACCGGGCACAAGTAAAACAAAAAAGGTAAAAATACTGATTATCGGCAGCGGAATTTCAGGCTTATCGGCTGGCAGATGGTTAAAAAGGAATGGAGAGACGGATTTTGAAATTCTGGAACTGGAAAATCACACCGGAGGGAACTCTTATTTCGGCACGAATAAAGTATCCTCATATCCGTTAGGTGCACATTATATTACCGTTGCAAACAATGATGATAACCTGCTAATCGATTTTTTGCAGGAAATCAATGTAATTACCCATTTCGAAAAAGAACTCCCCTATTACAACGATTATTACCTCACTTTTGATCCTGAGGAAAGATTATTGATCAATGGCGAATGGCAGGAAGGTCTGATACCCGATTTTGGTGTACCAACAACCGATAAAGAACAGATTAAGCGCTTTTTACGTGAAGTAGATCAGTTAAAAAACACCAAAGGAAACGACGGCAAATTTCTATTTAATATTCCGTTAAGCGCTTCATCAAGCGATCCTGGCTACAGAAAACTGGATAAGATTTCTTTCCGTTCATACCTCGAAGAAAAAGGATACGATTCTAAATACCTATTGTGGTATTTAAATTATGCGTGTAAAGATGATTATGGGCAAAAGACAGATAAAATATCAGCCTGGGCGGGTTTACATTATTTCGCTTCGCGCAGAGGGAAAGCTGCAAATGCAGAACAGAATGCCATACTAACCTGGCCCGAAGGCAACGGCTGGATCATGAAGCAGCTTGCCAAGCAGTTACAAGATCATATCAAAACATCAATCCTATGTTATGGATTAAAATCGATGGCAAATGGCGATGTAACGGCTTCCATATTCAATACGCATACCAACATCACGGAGGAAATAACAGCCGAAAAGATCATTTTATGTACACCACAATTTGTAAACAACCGCTTACTAGAGCGTTTTAACCGGAATATTGACTATAAAGCTTTTAACTATTCGCCATGGCTTATTGCCAATATTACCATCAACGAATTACCAGAATCGAAAGGAATAAATCTTTGTTGGGACAATGTGGCCTATAATACGCCATCTGTTGGTTATGTAAATTCGGCGCAACAACATTTAAAACTGTCGGAGGATAAAAAAGTAATTACTTATTACCTGCCCCTGTGCGATTTTGAACCCGCAATTGCACGACTGGCAGCATATGCCCGGAGTTACGAACAATGGCTTGACATTGTTGTTCCTGAATTAGAAATGATTCATCCGGGGATTACAGAAGTGATTGAAAATATCGATTTCTGGGTTTGGGGACATGGGATGATTGCACCTACCACAAATTTTGTTTGGAGCGAAAATCTGGAAAAAGCCAGAGCACCAATAGATCATAAAATTTTCTTTGCCCACAGTGATCTGAGCGGGGTATCTATCTTTGAGGAGGCTTTTCATCAGGGTATTAACGCAGCAAAACAGATTTTAAATGTTATCTCATAAACAAACTCAGCCCTGGCTTAATACTGCATGGAGCGATGTTATTTTCATTATATCGCCTGCATTCTTCTCTTTATTGCTGGTTTTACTTTTCCCTGGCCAATTTCAAAACTCATCAGGTATTCCATTGGCTTATTGGGTATTTTTAATTGTTTTTATAGATGTTGCACATGTTTACAGCACCTTATACCGAACTTATTTTAATCGGGGTAATTTCAAAAAGCAGTATACCTTGCTCATCTCTATTCCATTGGCCTGTTATGTTATAGGTGTTATCCTCTATCGTCTCGATGGCTTATGGTTTTGGAGAATATTGGCGTATTTGGCTGTTTACCATTTTATCAGGCAGCAATATGGCTTTATGCGCCTGTATTCCCGTAACGAAAATTCAACCAGGCTGTTAACTACAATTGATAAAATTGCCATTTACGCCGCTACCTTGTATCCTTTGCTTTTTTGGCATTTAAGCAACGGTCGAAATTTCAATTGGTTTATCGAAGGCGATTTTTTCACTTTTAGGAACGATATGCTATTAAGATACTCCAGCATGGGATACATCTTAATCATCGCCATTTATATTGTTAAAGAAATTATATTGATCATCAGCAAAAAATGGATTAACCTTCCGCGCAACTTAATCGTTATCGGAACATTTTTAGCCTGGTATTTCGGCATTGTTTATTTTAATGGCGATATGGCCTTTACTACCGTAAATGTAATTTCGCATGGCATTCCGTATATGGCACTTATCTGGTTTTTTGAAAAGAAAAAAATCGGAGGCCAAACCGCTAAGAATAAAATCATGGATCTCTGTTTCGGAAAATTCGGGATATTTTATTTCTTATTGATCCTGGTACTTTTCGCCTATATGGAAGAAGGCCTTTGGGATGGTTTGGTATGGAAAGAACATCAATCGGTTTTCAAACTTTTTTCCGGCTTGCCGCAGGTTACAAACACGGAGTTATTATCGCTGCTGGTTCCACTTTTAGCCTTACCACAGGCTACGCATTATGTGCTCGATGGCTTCATCTGGAAAGCAAAAAATAAATTCTAAGAAATCTGTTTTTTTATCCGTTTCGTAAATCATATCAAATGCCCCTGATATCATGAAAATGGCCTGCTTATTCCTGTTTGTTTTTTTAACCCACCTGCCAATGGAAAAAAATATTCCTGTGGCCAAATTAGATTTAAAAAAATATTCGGGAACCTGGTACTCATTATATTCAATCCCTACCATTTTTGATAAAGGGAGCCGTGAAACCACTACTAAATACACCTTGAATAAAGATGGTTATTATAATGTTTTAACTACCTATAAAAAACCGGGCGATGATAAAGTTTATTCCAGGAATTCTAAAATGTTTCCATCGGAAGAGGGAGATAAAGGAGAGTTGCAGGCACAGTTTATTTGGCCGATAAAGATTGATTACTGGATCATTGAACTGGCAGATGATTACTCCTATGTGGTGGTAGGACACCCCTATCGTAAATTTTTGTTCATCATGAGCCGTAATCAGACTATGCCGAAGAAAACCCATGATGAAATTGTAGCTAGGTGTAAGGCAAAGGGATACGAGGTTTCAAAACTCACCTCTCAATTGCACGAAAAGGCTTAAGCGCTAATCTTCTCTCCGCGCTTAACACTAAAAAGCATCAATATTACGCCAACTAAAAGTACGATCCATCCCCATTGGAAATGAACAACTTTACCAATAAGTTTATTGGCGAAGCCATATTTAGTATAATTATTTGCAGTAAAATAAACAGCAACTACCGCTAAAACATACCAGATAGCCATTACAAAACTCATAAACTTAAAGGCACCAACTTTTCTGATAAAGAGAAACAATACCGAAATGGCAATAATGGCATAAGTGATCAAAAACAAACGGGCATCTGATTGATACAAGTTCCAATTGCCTTTAATGGGCACTTTTAACATTGGGCAGAAACCTGCAATAACGCATAACAAAATGCCTAACCATGCCCTGAATTTATTTAATACTAACATATTTTTTGGTTAATCGGTTAACTGTATAAATCGGTGAATTACTTTAATGGCTGATAGTTGATGGTTAATAGTTTAATAGCTAACTTGTCTGGCATTTTTTAATGACTAATGACTAATGACTAATGACTAATGACTAATGACTAATGACTAATGACTAATGACTAATGAACTATTGTCCTTCAATAATCCCCATCTTATCTGCGAAGTGGGCACAGTAATCACGTAAATCTTCAACAATCAAAGTTTCGTTTGTGGCTTTTAAAAAGCTATCGCCCATGGTTTGCAAAGTTTCGTAGAAGAAACGTTTCATCTCATCAACAGGCATATCTTTCGTCCAAAGATCTATCTTTAAAGTATTTTTATAATTGTGGTCCCAAACCGATAAAAACATCGCCTTGGCTGGCACTTTATCAGCGTTTCCAGCATCTGTACTCTCCCAAAGTATATTATCGGGATTATTTCCTTCGTCTAACTCAACAGTTATTTTTATTTCTGCTTTTTTCATTTTTTTTAAATATGATTACACCGATAAAGGGATTTTTAGGTATCAGTTTATTTTTCCGGATGCAAAGATGCTTATTTAATTTGATTACACAGATGTGTAGATTGCACAGATAAGAATTGTACAGATATTTTTACGGTTTAATTACGCTAACTTTTGCAGAATTAACATGAGTACTGTGGCAATGAAGATGAAAATCAACTCTATTATCCAGATACGTTTAATATCCTTTAAAATGAAGCGAAAAATAATATCAGTAATAAAGGTTACAAGGATAAGGCAACCTAAAATCAGGAGATAAAAGCCACTCATATCCACATGGCGTGGTGCTGTACTTTTCTCTGAAACTAAATTTACGGCCACTAATCCCAAACCAATGGCACTAACGATATTTAAAGGCGTAATCCTAAACTTCATTACTTTTTCTTGTCGAATTTTTTACCTTTTTTAAAACTCTTTACCTGTTTGCCAGCCTTTGCCTTGGCTTTTTCTCTTACCTTTTTCTCTATCGCTGCAGCATGCTTTTTCTCGTGGAAAGCCCCTTTAAAATCAGGATCTTCCTTACGTTTCTGCATATCGATTTCCTTTGCAATATGCTGGCGCTCTTCGTAAGGGGTTTCATCAATAAAAACGCCTTCCGGGATCTCGGCCACTGGAATATATTGGCGGATTAATTTTTCGATCTTGCGGATATAATATTTCTCGGCATCTGTTGCAAAGGTAATTGCATCACCTTTGGCAAAAGCCCTACCGGTACGGCCAATACGGTGTACATAGTCTTCGATAATGATAGGTACATCGAAATTGATCACATGACTTACATCACTTACATCAATACCCCTACTTGCTACATCTGTAGCCACCAAAACCCTGATATTACCTTCTTTGAAACTATTTATAGAGTTAATTCTGGTGTTTTGTCCTTTATTCGCATGGATCACGCGAACATTTTCCGCACCATATCTGCGCTCAATAAAACTGAAAATATTATCGGCAACGGTTTTTGTTTTACAGAAAATGATCAGGCGGTTAAAAGCCTCATCATTCTTCAGCAAATGCTGCAATAGGTTAATTTTCGTTTTGAAGTTCGGAACGTAATACAAAGTCTGCGTTACGTTTGCAGCAGGTGTTGCTTGCGCAGATGCCTCAATCACAAGTGGATTATTCAAGAAATCGCCTGCAATTTTCTGTACCAAATCGCTCATTGTCGCTGAGAACAACAAATTCTGGCGTTTACGCGGAACGATTTCCAAAATCCGGTGAATAGAACCGATAAAGCCCATATCCATCATTTTATCGGCTTCATCCAGCACCAAAAATTTAAGGCTCTGAGTATTGATATCACCTGCTAAATATAAATCCAGGAATCTTCCGGGTGTGGCAATCAGGATATCAACTCCTTTTGCAATCTGCTCTTTCTGTGTTTTCGGACCAATTCCACCAAAAATCACCAAAGAACGTAAATCGGTATAAGTAGAAAACAGCTTTACCTGCTCGGCAATCTGCATGGCCAGTTCGCGTGTTGGAGATAAAATCAATGCTCTTGGATTATCGCCCTGAGCGTATTTCAATTGCATTAAAATCGGCAAAACAAAAGCCGCGGTTTTTCCTGTACCAGTTTCGGCAATACCAAAAATATCCTGTCCAGATAATACTGGTGCAATTGCTTTTTCCTGTATCGGCGTGGCAACGGTATAACCTGCATCGGCAACTGCATTTAAAATTTGCCTGTTTAACTTAAATTCTTCGAACGATTTTGCCATAGCGCACAAAGATAGTGATTAAGGTTGAGGGTTTGAAGGTGTAAGGCAGAAGGTTTCAGTGCAATGTAGAATCTAAGCTTATTTTTATCAGAATAGGAGTAAAGCAATTTTCGTAATTCTTCGGTTCCGGCAGTCCTGCTATCGTTTCAATCTTTTTGCGATTGTCAGTCTGAGCTTGTCGAAGACCTGCACCAAAAAGTATTTCCACTTTATCAGGTTTATTAAACATAAAACAGTAATCCTTAGCTCAATTTCTTCCTTTCATCCTCCCAAACTTGATACTTGATACGCTCTACTTAATACTAATTTACTACCTTTGAAACCATGAATACTTACCTGATAAAAGCTGCTACAATTGTAAATGAAGGACAAAAAATTGTTGCCGATGTATTGATAAAAGATGGATTGATAACCAAAATCGGTCAAAATCTGTCTGCACCTGATGCGCAAGAAATTAACGCAACAGGACAATACCTTTTACCAGGCATGATTGACGATCAGGTACATTTCCGCGAACCAGGCTTAACCCATAAAGCCGATATTTTTACTGAAAGCATGGCCGCCGTAGCCGGAGGAATTACCTCTTTCATGGAAATGCCCAATACGGTGCCCAATACCTTAACACAGGGTTTATTAGCCGATAAATATGAAATTGCTGCCCAAACTTCGTTAGCGAATTACTCATTTTACATGGGGGCCAGCAACGACAATATTGAAGAGGTTTTAAAAACCGACCCTAAAAACGTTTGTGGTATTAAGGTTTTTATGGGTTCATCAACAGGGAATATGCTGGTTGACAACGAAAAAACCTTAGAAAACATTTTTAGCAAAGCACCAATATTAGTGGCTACCCACTGTGAAGATGAAGCAACCATCCGCCATAATCTGGCCGAATTTAAAGCTAAATATGGCGAAGATTTAACAATAGAGATGCATCCTTTAATCCGCAGTGCGGAGGCCTGTTATAAGTCATCATCACTAGCGGTAGAACTGGCTAAAACTTATCAAACCCGCTTGCATATCTTACATATTTCTACAGCAAAAGAAATAGCACTATTTGATAATATTACGCCTTTAAAGGATAAAAAGATTACGGCCGAAGCTTGCGTGCACCACCTTTGGTTTAACGATAAAGATTATACTTCAAAAGGGAATTTCATCAAATGGAACCCTGCGATAAAAACTGAAGATGATCAGAAAGGTGTGCTTAAAGGTATTCTTGAAGATTACATTGATGTAATTGCAACAGATCACGCCCCACACACTTTGGCAGAAAAGCAGCAGCCTTACGCTCAAGCCCCATCTGGTGGTCCATTGGTACAACATGCATTACCAGCATTACTAGAAATGCATTTACAGGGTAAAATCTCTTTAGAGAAAATTGTTGAAAAAACAGCGCACAACCTGGCCATCTGTTTTGACATCGAAAAACGTGGTTTTATCCGTGAAGGGTATTGGGCAGACTTAGTGTTGGTAGACTTAAAAGACTCCTGGACAGTAACCAAACTTAATAATTTCTACAAATGTGGTTGGAGCCCTTTTGATGGAGATACCTTCCAGGCCAGTATTACCCATACCTTTGTATCAGGTAATTTGGCTTACCAAAATGGCAAATTCACGACCGATCAGATTGGAAAACGCCTAACTTTTGCAAGATAGATTTGTTATATTTGTTTAGCTTAATGAATTAGCAATGACAGATTTACAATTATTTTCGGAAATTTCCTCACTCCCTTCAAACATGAAGAAGGAGGTTTCGGATTTTGTTGCTCAGTTGAAAGAAAAAGCGAAGAATAGAAATGTAATTTCTGACAACAAAGTTGAAGAGCCTGCTATAAAATATAGCACAAAATTTTCGGATCTTTTATTAAATGGCCCAGTATTTTCTGAAACACAAATTCAAAAAATCGATGAAGCAAGAAAATCCATAAATGAATGGCGGACCAAATAATAATGGTTGATACCTCAATTTTGATTGATTATTTCAGAAAAATGGATAAATCAAAAACAAGATTATTTGATTTATCTCAAAAGTCTGAAAACTTATGCATTTCTAGCATTACAGAATTTGAAATTTATACAGGAGCAAAAGGCGAACAGATTGAATTCTGGAAAACAATGTTATCCAATTTGGTTGTATTTCCATTTGATAGTGCCGCAGCTTTAGCAGCTGTAGATATTCAAAATAACCTTAAAAAATTCCGTAAAAGCATCGATAAGGCTGATTTATTTATTGCAGCTACTGCTGTGGCGCACAATTTATCTTTCGATACACTTAATCATAAACATTTCGAAAGTATTGAGGGTTTGAAACTACTTAAAAGATGATTACTTTCTACCCTCCTATCAAAGATAGAACAACGGAAGAACTCCTGTTAATTGTAGGCGCTCCCGATGAATGGAATGAAATAGCTTTACAGGAAGCTCAATCAGTGCTAATTTTAAGGAAGGTTGACGAATCAAAAATCAAACAGGCCAAACACCTATCCAAACAAAAAGTAAGATTAGAAGAATTAAAAAGAGCAAAAGAATCGTACTCAGTTTTTGATTTTATCTTTGAACCGATAACTTTCATCGAAATTATTTTTTCTTGGGAATTAAAAAAAGATGGATACCTTAGAAAAGCAGAACAGCAGCGATGGTTCAGAAAAATATTACTCTTCCTGTTGCTTGCCATATTATTGTTTTTTATAATCTACAAGTGATTTGATCTCATTTAAAAAGTTAGTCCGTTCTAAAACGTTTATCATTGCAACAGCCGCTTTTTTAGTTTTTCTAATAGGATTAAGTGAAAACTTAACCGAAAAAATTTATTTCAACAACTTCTATCCGTTAATTTCCAAACTGCTAAGGTTATTAAGTTCTTCTTTCCCCTTCGCAATTGGCGATATACTCTACATCCTGTTGGTTGCATATTTATTGTGGTATTTTTTCAAAACCTTCAAAAAGTATCGGGCAAAAGCAATCAGCTTAAAACAGATTGGGATTAAATGCCTCAACCTTGTTTTAGTACTTTATCTTGTTTTCAAATTAAGCTGGGGCCTAAACTACTCGCGGCCAGCAATAGCAACAAAACTGGGTATAGCCAACGAAAAATACAATACTACCCAACTGGTAACTTTAGGAAAATACTTTCTCATCAGGATTACGCACTTAAAGCTTAAGATAGATAGCATGAATAGCAGACCAAAGTTATATTCGGTTGCGGGTTTATCTAAAACAGCATCGCTAAGCTATCAACTACAGGCTAAACAGAATACTGCCTTTAACTACGCTATAACCAGCGTAAAACCGTGTTTATTTGCCGATTACGTTGCAAAAAGTGGCATTGAAGGTTATTACAACCCATTAAGTGGAGAGGCTAACATTAATATGAATCTACCTCCTTTTATTTTACCTTTTACCATTTGCCACGAAATTGCACATCAAACAGGTATTGCAAAAGAAGATGAAGCCAATTTATTAGGCTACATCACGGCCATCAAAATTGATGATATCAATTTCCAATATGCAGGTTATTATTGTATGTTCCGCAGTATTTTGTGGGAAATCAGAATAAAATCGCCTAACGATTACCAAATGATTTTTGAGCGCATTGCTCCTACAGTGTTAGCAGATTTTAAAACTGAAAACCAATTCTGGCTAAAAAATAATTCTGATATGTCGAAATATATGAGCGTAGCTTTTGATCGGTTATTGAAACTAAACAACCAGAAAAAAGGAATTAATAGCTATCAGGATATCGTACTATGGTTATACAGCTACCATAAAAAAGATTTAGAAAAAAGCTTATCCCGTGGTTCATCAGAAAATTGGATCACTAAAGATCTTCAACGCAATTAATCATGTTTTCAGTTGGTTATGAAAAACCGAAAATTGCAAACTGAATTAACCATGTATAGCCTCTCTCGTTCCGAAACTCTGGATCAGTTCTCCTTCAAAATCTAACCATTCTTTCCAGCGTTTATCTACATCAACATCGGTACTGTATTTACGCGCAAAATTTAAAAATGTGGTATAATGTCCGGCTTCCGAAACCATCAGTTCGTGGTAAAACCTGGCCAGCTCCTGATCTTTTATATTTAACGAAAGTACCCTGAAACGTTCGCAGCTTCTGGCTTCAATCATTGCTGCAAACAATAACCTGTCAATAAAAGCCATATTTCGGCTTCCGTCTTTTTTGCTAAACTTCACCAAACGGCCAACATAGTCATCTTTCCGCTCGCGACTTAAAGTATAACCCCGTTTTTTTATAATCTCAATTACCATCTGGAAATGCTGCATTTCTTCGATGGCAATCGCTGTTAATTCATCTACAAGATCCTGATGTTCTGAATTTTGAGTAATTAAGGTAATGGCATTGGTTGCCGCCTTTTGTTCGCACCAGGCATGGTCAGATAAAATTTCTTCTAAATTTGATTCCGCAATATTTGCCCAACGTGGGTCTGTCAATAATTTTAATCCTAACATGTAATGCTTGTAATTGAGCTGCAAAATTAAGAATATTTAAGATACGTTTAATATCTCCCGCGGTTTTAAAAGATCATGCAGATTTTACATTTCACTCCGCGAAAATCATATTTATCTGCGGGAGCCAAAAAAAAGAGCTTATTTTGCAGGTAAATGAATACAAGCGCTAAGAAATTATTAATTATTGGATTTGTTTGGCCCGAACCCACTTCATCAGCAGCGGGTACGAGGATGATCCAATTGGTTGATTTATTTCTGTCCAAAGGTTATCAGATCACTTTTGCATCGGCAGCATCAAAAAGCGATTTCAGTTACGATTTTAGTAAGACCAGCGTTGTTGAGGAACAAATCAAATTAAACGAACAAAGTTTCAACGTATTTCTGAAAGAATTAAATCCAGAAATAGTACTGTTCGACCGCTTTATGGTAGAAGAGCAATATGGCTGGCGGGTTCAACAGGAATGCCCTAATGCAGTTAGGATTTTAGATACCGAAGATTTACATTGCCTGCGAAGTGCCCGCCAACAAAGCGACAAGAAAAAACAAGTTTTAGATTTATTTTCAGATACGGCCAAAAGAGAAATTGCTTCAATTTTACGCTGCGATTTAGCGATCATGATTTCGGAAGTGGAAATGGACATACTGAAAAATCAATTCAAAATTGATCCTTCGCTGATTTATTATTTACCATTTCTCGAAGAAGAAATCGATCAGCAGACCATCGAAAACTGGATTTCATTCGAAGAGCGTGCTGATTTTGTTTTCATTGGCAATTTCCTTCATGAGCCCAACTGGAATACCGTTCAGGTGTTAAAAACGAAGATCTGGCCAGTACTCAGAAAAAGGCTTCCAAATGCATACTTGAATATATTTGGATCTTATGCCTCGCAAAAAGTGCTGCAGTTGGATAACAAAAACGAAAAGTTTTTAATTAAAGGAAGGGCTCTGGATGCCAAAGAAACCATTGCTAAACATCGAATATTACTTGCCCCTATTCAGTTTGGCGCAGGTGTAAAAGGTAAATTTATTGATGCCATGCGGGTGGGAACGCCCTCAGTTACCACATCCGTTGGCGCAGAAGCCATGAAAGGCAATTTAGATTGGAACGGTAGCATCGAAGATAATTTAGACCTATTTATTGATGAAGCGGTAAAACTCTATCAGGATAAAGATGCCTGGAAAATCTCCCAACAAAATGGTTTACAGATCATTAACCAAAGGTATTCGGCAAAATATTTTGCCGATGAGTTCATACAAAAAGTTGAAAAACTAACTTCAGATTTAACTGCACATCGACAAAATAATTTTTTCGGACAGCTATTAAATCACCATACCGCCCAGAGCACCAAATACATGAGTTTGTGGATCGAGGAGAAGAATAAGAGATAGTCCAGAGTCTTTAGTCCGAAGTTGGGAGTCAGAGGCACGAAGTATAGTGGATTAAAGAAGAATAAGTATAGATTCGGGAGTAAATTTTATCCGTGACGAATTTCGCTTAGGTAACAGAACTCTTGTTAAATAAACCTGATGGTACGGAGCCGATCCTTCAATCGGCGGGAGGGACAGCAGGGCTGCTGCAACCGAAGAATTACCGGAGCGCTCATTTCCTAATGCTAAGCGTATTTGAAAGAAATCAAATTTAATCTATATAACATTTCAACTTTACAACATTTCAACAATTTTAGTACAACATTTGCTTACTTTTGTGCCCATGGCAAAAATATCGATTAACCTTGCTACAGGTTCGTTTCAAAAGGAAGAAATTATAGTAGGAATAGATTTAGGTACAACCAATAGTTTGGTGGCATTTATCAATCCAGATAAGAATCCGCAGGTAATTAACGATGCAGGTAAAGGTATATTGGTGCCATCAGTAGTATACTTTAATGGCCAGAATGAAGCCGTTGTAGGTAACGAGGCTAAAGAATACTTAACCACTGACCCTTCAAACACCATTTTTTCAGTTAAAAGATTACTTGGCCGCTCTTATAAAGACGTAGCTGAACACAAAGACATTTTTTCTTACAAAATTATAGATGATGATAGCGATGCTTTGGTGAAAATCTATGCTGGCGACCGTTTCTATACCCCGATTGAATTATCAGGCGAAATTTTGAAGGAGCTTAAGGCAAGAGCAGAACATGCGCTAAAAACACCAGTTAACAGAGCTGTAATCACTGTTCCGGCATATTTTAACGATAGTCAGCGCCAGGCCACAAGAGATGCCGGGAAACTAGCTGGTTTAGATGTGATGCGTATTGTAAATGAACCTACCGCAGCAAGTTTGGCTTACGGAATTGGTTTAGATCCTGCTCAACAAAAAACAATTGCCGTTTACGACTTGGGAGGAGGAACATTTGATGTTTCTATTCTACAGATCCAGAATGGAATTTTCGAGGTTTTGGCCACAAACGGCGATACTTATTTAGGTGGCGATGATTTCGATCGTGCCATTTTAAATTACTGGCTGGAGAAAAACAACCTTGATGTAGCAGTTGTTGCTCAGGATAATATTTTGATGCAAACCTTACGCCTGCAGGCTGAGGCTGCAAAAAAAGCATTATCAACCCAAAATTTATACAACGAACAGCTTGGCGAAATCTGGTGCACGCTTGATAAACAAACTTTTGAGCAGTTAATCTCAGAAAAGGTTGAAGAAACCATTACCGCTTGTAAAAATGCATTAAAAGATGCAGATCTCTCTGCCGGTGATATAGATGAGGTAATTTTAGTAGGGGGCTCAACCCGTACACCATATGTAAAACAGGCCGTAGAAAATTTCTTCGGTAAAAAACCACAAGATAATATTAATCCTGATGAAGTAGTAGCACTTGGTGCCGCCATTCAGGCCGATGTTTTGGCCGGCAACCGTTCTGATATCCTATTGTTAGATGTTACCCCACTTTCTTTGGGCATCGAAACCATGGGTGGCCTGATGGATGTAATTATTGCCCGCAACAGTAAAGTCCCTACTAAAGCCGGTCGCCAATATACCACTTCAATAGATGGACAGGTAAACATGAAAATCTCTGTTTATCAGGGTGAGCGCGATTTAGTGAAAGAAAACAGAAAACTGGCTGAGTTCGACTTAAAGGGAATTCCTGCAATGCCTGCGGGTTTGCCGAAAGTAGACATCAATTTTTTACTGAATGCAGATGGAATTTTAACTGTTCAGGCCATAGAATTACGTTCGGGCGTTAAACAGGAGATAGAAATTACGCCAAGTTATGGCTTAAGCGACGATACAGTAGAGAAAATGCTCCTCGAAAGTATAGAACATGCCAAAAGTGATGTAGAACAACGTATGCTTATTGAAGCGAGAAGCGAGGGTGAACAATTGCTCTATACAGCCGAGCGTTTTATCGAAAAACATGCTGAGCATTTAACCGAAGAAGAAATTGCAGAAACCAAAGTACATATCGAAGCGCTCAGAACGGCTTTAGCGACTCAAGAAAAAGATACCATTCTGAAGAAAGCAGACGAGCTGAATGAATTTACCCGCCCATTTGCCGAACGCGTGATGGATGCAGCGATTTCTACGGCAATGAAAGGTAAGAAGATCGAGTAGGGCTCAGTTTTCATTCGGTAATTGGCAGTTTTCAATTGACAGATTCGGAGCGAAATCTTTGAGAGCAGCGAGTAGTCGTCATTTCGAGCGAAGTGCAACGCAGTCGAGAAATCTCCCTAGATAGATCTCTCCACTCCACTGCGTTCCAGTCGAGATGAGGACGCTTTTTAGAGAAGCCTACCTAGACAATGTTTTTTATAGGAAAATTTAACAAAGGCAAAACAAAAAAATACATTTTAATCTGCCAATAAAACTAATCCAAATAATTATCTTCGGTTAAGGATACGTGCCCTGATGTTTAATCTATGAATAATTTAAACTCGAAAGGATGAGCAAAGTAATTGATGGTGTTTATAACTGACTTATTTCTATGAAGCTGTAAAAACCAACGCCTGTTTCAAACATGATTACATCGGTAAAAGTTAAAGATAATAGCAATTTGGGTCCATTACTCTATGTGTTTGGTTTCTTCCCATTATTTTTAATTAACCTCACTTTTATCTGTGACCTGAGTTATCTTCAATCAACATTAATTACAATGACAATATTGGTGGTATTTCTTATATTCTTTTTCAAAAATCTAATAGCCAAACAAGAGGAATATGCCATTATAGCAGATGAAAATGAGATCACACTCTTAAAATTGGGAACTTTTAAGTGGAATGAAATCAAAATGATTAAAGCTATTCCTGATCTACCATTTAGCCGTAACAGGTACAAATTCATGAATATTACTTTACAGAATGGTAAAAAGTTCAAGATCGACACTACCAACTTCGATTATCCTAATCACGAACTCGAAAGCATTTTTAAAACTTTAGGTAAACTGACTGATTAATTATAATTCTTTACCTCTTTTCTTAACATACATCAAAAATGGCTAGCCCTGTATCCATTAACTTTGTTGAAATTATTTATCATTATGGAATTAGGTATCGGTATGTTTGGCGATTTGCAGATTAATGCAAAAGGAGAAATCCAACCCGCTCAGCAAAGACTTCAGGAAATTATAGCAGAAATAAAACTAATGGACGAGGTTGGTTTAGATTTCTATGGGATCGGCGAACATCATCGCCCTGATTACGCCGTATCAAGTCCTGAAATTATACTGGCCGCTGCAGCTACAGTAACCAAAAACATTAAACTAAGCAGCGCAGTTTCCGTTTTAAGTTCATCCGATCCGGTTAAATTGTATCAAAATTTTGCCACAATAGATTTAATTTCAAATGGCAGGGCCGAATTAATGGCTGGCCGTGGAAGTTTCATCGAATCTTTTCCGCTGTTTGGTTATAACCTAAAAGATTACGACGAACTTTACGAAGAGAAGTTAGAATTACTCCTCAAAATAAACAAGGAGCCCAAAATCAGCTGGAAGGGCAAATTCAGGCCAGAACTGAACAATCAAGAAGTGTTGCCTAGAGCTGTAAACGACAATTTAAAAATATGGGTAGCTGTTGGTGGAACACCAGAATCAGTAGAACGTGCCGGTAGATTAGGTTTACCTGTAATGTTTGCCATCATCGGTGGTCAGCCGATACAGTTTAAGCCGCTTTTCGATTATTATAAAAGCGTTTATGAAGCGTATGGGCATGACAAGAGTAAATTTGAAGTAGGTGTGCATATGCACGCTTTATTTGGCGAAAACAGTAACGAAGTTGCAGATTACTATTACCCACTTTATTCCGCTCAGATGAACAGGATCGGTAAATCACGTGGTTGGGCACCTTATCAACGCAATCAGTTCGACGCTGGCCGAAACAGTAGCGGAGCTTTAATTATTGGCGATGTAAACGAATCGGTAGAGAAGATTTTAGCTATGGAAGAAACCTTTGGCTTAACACGTTTCTCAGCACATATGGATGTAGGAGGCCCATCTCACACAGCCTTAATGAAGTCAATAGAATTATTTGGAAGCAAAATCGCGCCAAAAGTACGCGAGGCTTTAAAGAAGTAAATTAGGCCTCATTCTTTTTAGTGAAAATCTGCAAAAAAGAATAGATATAACAGCCTACACAGATGGCAAATAAGCTCTCTAACAAGGCGAAAACGATCATGATGGAGGTAAAAATCAGCGCTGCATTATAAAAATCAAATAGAAATACCGCGGTAATCAATAGGCAGAACCCAAAGCCCAAGGTTGCCGCGAATTTTTTTGGCGCCAGATCCTTCATTTTCGGCGAAAGCGAAAGTGCATTAGAAATTTTAATGGCAATAAATTTCAACAAACTAAATTTACCAATTGTAAATGCCCTTAAAGCAAAATCTAAAAGCAGAAAAACAATTGCCCAATAATTTGAAAACACAACACAAGTAATTGCGATCACAGCAACTATAAAGGCAATAATCCTAACTACATTTTCATTTATTCTTTCTGCTGATACCGGGCAAGATAATTCCATAGGGCTGATTTTGCCGTAAAATTAGCGAATTAATTTAATGTGTATACAATCCAACAAAAAACCACCCCCAACCATTCCATGAAAATAAGGAGGGGAACTGATTCATCTAGTAAGATTATAAGCAGCAAAAGGTTCATACTAACATCTAACCAGCACATCCTTGTAATAAAGATTAGAGTTATTTCATCTTTTGAAATGTATAGCCAAAGGGTTCAAACTACAAACGCCAACAACAGGAACTAATCTTGCCTCAGCACTCCCTACTCCCCTCCTATTCTAGGAGGGGCGAGGGGTGGTAAACTGAGCAAAAAAAATAATTTTAAAATAGTTATATTGAATCATGGTGATCCATAATATCAAATACCTGAAAAATTACAGAAAGGAATTAAGGAACAATCTTACTCCTGCTGAGGCAACCATGTGGAAATATCTTCAAAATTCTAAACTTGATGGCAAAAAATTCAGACGCCAACACAGTGTAGGAAATTATATTTTGGATTTTTACTGCCCTTCAGAAAAATTGGCTATTGAAGTTGATGGTGATAGTCATAATGATTATTCATCATAAATATACGAACAAAGAACGAACTGATTTTTTAAACAGCAAAGGAATTAAAGTAATTAGATTTGATAATGTTGAAGTCTTTGAATCTGAAGAACTGATATGTGAAGCTATTAGAGAGCATTTTAAAAACAAATAACCACCCCCGGCCCCTCCTTGAAAATAAGGAGGGGAGTTAACTAACTGGTAAAAACTTAAAAAATACATTCTTATATTTAGTAAAGTAAAATTACGCACTACCAGATAAACAAACCATGAAGAACATTTTCCAACCCGCAGTAACTAGCGAAATTATTGAAAGAATTAATCAACTTACTCCAACTACCACTCAACTTTGGGGTAAAATGAATGTTGCACAGATGCTGGCACATTGCAATGTAACTTATGAAATGGTTTACGATGACATTCATCCAAAGCCAGGCCCAATAATGAAATTTATCCTGAAAAAATTAGTTAAAAGCAAAGTGGTGAGCGAGAAACCTTATCCTAAAAATAATCAGACGGCACCACAGTTTATTATTAAGGGTGAAAAAGATTTTGAAAAAGAGAAAAGGCGTTTAATTGATTACATTAATCAAACCCAACAACTTGGCGAAGTCCATTTCGACGGTAAAGAATCACATTCGTTTGGCCCATTAGCAAAAACGGAGTGGAACAATATGTTTTATAAACACCTTGACCACCATTTAGCACAATTTGGGGCTTAGCCAGGAGCATAAGAGCAGATTATTGTCCAGATCGCCCCCTTAAATCGTCACTTTTAAACCTTACGCAAACTAAAAATCTTGCCTAACTTGTGGTAACACAAAAAATTTATATAAAATGGCAAAACCACTTGTAACATGCCTTTGGTTTGACGGACAAGCCGAAGAAGCAGCAAAATATTATTGTACAGTTTTTAAAAATTCCAAAATTACACAAGTAACCCCTATGGTTGTTACTTTCGAATTAAACGGAAATAAATTTATGGGCCTTAATGGCGGTCCACAGTTTAAATTCGATGAAGCTATTTCTCTTATGGTAAACTGCGACAGCCAGGAAGAAATAGACTATTATTGGGATACTTTCCTAAATGATGGTGGCGCAGAGAGCGTTTGCGGGTGGCTAAAGGATAAATTCGGACTTTCATGGCAAATTGTTCCATCAAACATTGGTGAGCTCATGGCAACGCCCGAAAGAGCAAAAAGAGTAATGGATGTTGTTATGAAAATGAAAAAGCTTGATATGAAAAAAATGGAAGAGGCATAATTTTTAACTTCTGCACCCTTTGAGTTACAAAGAAAATTGCTTATCTTAGGTTATATGAAAAGATTAACGATTTTAACCGCGTTAATCATCCCTATATTTCTTTGTACCTCTTGGGGGTTCTTTGCACATCAAAGGATAAATAGCCTTGCTGTTTTCACTTTGCCTTCTGATATGATCGGTTTCTATAAAAAGAATATCAAATACATTACCGAACATGCCGTTGACCCAGACAAACGCAGGTATGCGGATACGCTTGAAGCACCACGGCATTACCTCGATGTGGAGAACTATGAGAAAAATATCGATAGTATTCCCGAAAAATGGGATGATGCCCTGGTTAAATACGGCCTAAAAAAACTTAACACTGATGGCATTATCCCCTGGCAAATACAGCGTAGTTATTATGGTCTAGTTAAAGCCTTTAAAATGCGTGATTCGGTAAAAATCCTAAAATATTCTGCAGACCTGGGCCATTACATTGGTGATGCACATGTTCCTTTACACACTACTGCCAATCATAATGGTCAGCTCACCAACCAGGTAGGTATACATGCCTTTTGGGAAAGCCGTTTACCCGAATTGTTTTCAACTCATTATAATTTTGTTGTTGGCAAAGCAGCGTATATAGAAAACCCACTACAAGAAATCTGGAAAATACTAAAGCATACGCACAGTTTGGTTGATACCGTACTAACTTTTGAAGCTGAACTGAGCGCATCATTTCCTTCTGACAAAAAGTATAGCTTTTCTGAAAGAAATAATACTGTGCTGAAACAATACGCTATAGCTTACTCAAAAGCCTATCATACTAAAATGAATAACATGGTAGAAAAGCAAATGCGTGCTGCCATATTAAAAACAGGATCGTTCTGGTACTCTGCCTGGGTTGACGCGGGTCAGCCAGTGCTTAAAAACCTCATTAAAACAGCGTTATTACCTGATGAGAAAATAGAAAGTGAAGCTGTAGAAAGAAAATATCAAAATGGTTCCCTAATTGGTAGGGAACTATAATTATGCCTTTATATCCTCTCCTTCAATTATTGCCTCAATCTTTTTAGGTTGAAAACGACTTCTGATGGCTGCCCAGATGGCGGGAACAAAGGTTACCACAGCAATAAAAATAATAACCAGTTCGAAGTTGTTTTTAATTACCGGAATTTGCCCTAATAGATAACCACCTAACAATAATGCAAATATCCAGGCTACTCCACCAATAATGTTATAATAGGTAAAACGACCGAATGGCATTTTGGCAATGCCAGCTACAAATGGTGCAATGGTTCTGAAAATTGGAAGAAATCGGCTCAACATAATGGCCTTACCACCATGTTTCTCAAAAAATTCGTGAGATTGATGATAATATTTAAGCTTCAAAATCTTATTTTTTTCTTTAAATACACCTGCACCTAAAACACTGCCAAGTTTATAGTTAACTGTATTTCCTAAAATTGCTGCCACAATTAGAATAATAAGCATGATCCAGATATTTAAGCCGGTTTCATGTTCGCCAGCAATTAAAGCGCCCATTGCAAATAGCAACGAATCGCCAGGAAGGAACGGTGTTACAACAAAACCGGTTTCGGCAAAAATGATCAGGAATAAAATGAGGTAAGTCCAGGTACGGTATTCGTTAACAATTTCAGCTAAATGTACGTCTATATGAAGAATAAAATCTATAAGCTGCTGTAGTAGTTCCATTTATCTAATTTTGGGCAAAAGTATGAATATCAAAGGGATTAAATGCTAGTATATTGCAATAAAATTAGTTGGCAGAAATAATTCGATTTTTAAGTTCTCCCTTTTTATCGCCATCCAATAATATCAGGTAAACTCTACCATTATTAATATTAAGAGAATCTAAGCGTGGTACCACAGGCGGTGGGTTTGTTGCAGTAGGACTAGTTAATTTAAAGGCAAATTTCATGTTTCTATTAACTTTAACCTTGAAAGTTTTAATCGCTCCATACGCAATTGTAGATTCTACAGGTTTGGCCGTATTTGTGCTATCGGTAATTACAACACTAGAGCCTAGCGTATAACCAAGGTTTAAAAAAGTTAGTTTAGCTGAATCAAGGTCTGGTTTTACATCATCGGCATAAACCTTCAATTTTGCAGGGTCTCCTGTTTTTTCTTTATAATAAAAAACAGAATAATTCTGTCCGATTTTAAATGTTTGTTCTCCTAATGAGGCTACATCAACACCCGTGTTTATATCTCTTGTAGTTATATTATAAGCAGCATCGCCTGCAACAACCACATAACTTGTATTTGTACCATGAGCAACAGGTGTTCCTATTTGTATCCCATTTAAATAGAAAGTTTGGGTAGTATCAGTCGAAGCAGCCTGAAAGAATCTAACTTTAGCATCACCTTCAATTAAATTGTCGTTTTTGATGCATGAGCTGATTAAAACGGTAAGTATAAGAAGAAGAAATATTTTAGGAAACAATACTTTGTTTTTCATAATTAATCGCTGATGCTAATAAAACGTAAAGATAGCAGAAAGCATATTAAACTTTGAAATTAATTATCGGTAATGATATGTGCTTCTAAGGTTGCTGCCGTTGTACCACTAAACCAAATGGTATATATCTTCCCCCCTTCTAAAGCTGTACTTTGAATGGTTTTAACATTACCAGAACCCACTACCGTGTATCTTAAATTGAATCCAGTATCTACCGTAAAATAGCTTGACGCTTCTTTGAACGCCAATCCATTAACAAACTGGGTACCACCCTGTACCATAACGTTTATGCCGGTGGCAAAATTAGGTGTAAGATTAATCAGTTTAATTTTAGCTTTATCTGACTCGGTATTACTTAAGTTATCTTCATAACTTACTATTTCCATCTCTCCTTTTTTATTGGTAACTAAAAAAGTAGTGTAGGTAATAGATGGTGTAAAGTTTAAAGAGGTATCTGTAGTGGTGTTATTTGTGCCGGCATAAGAAACGTTTCTATTGCCTGAAGGTATTTTTACATAATCGCTGGTTTCGCCAAAGGCTAAAGCAGCAGTAGTTAGTTTTTCATTATCTAAATAAACATCCTGATACACATTGGCCTGCGCTGCATTGACCATTTTTACCTTGGCCTGGCCTTTTACTACTTCATCCGGGTTGTCCTTTTTACAGGATGATAGGCCCATACTAAATAAGACAATGAGCAAAATCAGTGATTTCGAGAGATTGTTATAGATTGTCATTGGTTGTGTTAGTTGATTGTAAACAAAAATGGCTCGGTCAAAAACCAAGCCACTTTCTTAACAAAACTAATAAATTAGTTTTTTTCTTAATAACTATTATTTAACATCACAGGCATCACCAACATTAAAACGTCTTCATTTTCATCATTGGTCTGCGGAATTAAAAGCCCTGCCCTGTTTGGTGTTGAAAGTTCTAAAGTAACTTCATCACCGCTTAAATTACTCAACATCTCGATCAAAAAGCGTGCATTAAAGCCTATTTCAAGGTCTTCGCCATCATACTGGCAACTTAAACGCTCGTGTGCTTCGTTAGCAAAATCTAAATCTTCTGAAGAAATATTCAATTCACTTCCACTAATTTTCAGCCTTACCTGATGTGTCGTTTTATTAGCAAAAATTACAACCCTGCGAAGTGTATTTAAAAACAAACTTCTGTCGATAATTAGTTTGTTAGGGTTATTGGTTGGAATTACTGCCTCATAATCTGGATAGCGCTCGTCTATTAAACGACACACTAAATTGATATTTTCGAACTTAAAGAAAGCGCTTGTTGCATTATAATCTACTGATACATTAATATCAGTTGAAGGTAAAGCAGCCTTCAAAAGTGTTAAAGCCTTTTTAGGGAGAATAAATGATGTTGCTTTATCTGCCTTGCTATCCATGCGACGGTACCTCACCAGCTTATGTGCATCGGTAGCTACAAAGGTAATGTGCTGAGGGGATAACTGACAGAATACACCTGTCATAGCCGGGCGCAACTCATCATTACTTACAGCAAAAATAGTTTTTGTAATGGCTTCAGTTAAAACTGACGCAGGTAAGTTTACAGAAGACGCGTTTTCTACTACTGGAATCTTCGGAAAATCATCACCATTTTCACCACTTAATTTATATTTACCATCTCCGGCACTGATCTCGATCGCAAAAGTACTATCATCGATATTAAATGCGATGGGCTGATCTGGCAATGTTTTAAGCGTATCTAATAAAATTTTAGATGGAACAGCTACTTTACCTTCTTCTTTTGATTCTACAGCCAAAGCAGTTGTCATGCTGGTTTGCAGATCGGTAGCAGAGATAGTTAAGTTTCCATCTTTAATTTCGAAGAGAAAATTTTCTAATATAGGCAAAACCGTACTGCTGCTTGATGCACCATTTACGGTTTGTAAGTGTTTTAATAGAGTTGATGTGGATACAATAAATCTCATGATATTATTTAGTCTTCTTCAAAAATATAAAAATTATTTAGCGTACTTGTATTTGCGGTGATAATGTTGAAAAATCGCAAAGAATATTAACAATAGCAAGGGTGCCACCACATTTATAAATTGCCATTTCGTTTTTTCGAGCTTAATTTTGGCTTTATCCAACAATCTAATCTTTACTTCTTTATTTCGTAGCGCAATTAAGTTGTCGTTATCCGTAAAATAATCAACAATATTGAGCAATAAGGCCTTATTACCAAAAGTACGCTGCGAATAACGGTCGAAACCTAGCGGAAAGGGCGTTCCATTTTGCTCCGATACCTGGTTTTTAAAAATATCACCATCTCCTATTACAATCATTTTAGCCGGCTTGCTTATACTTTCCAGGGTATAAGGTTGCGTAATGGTAGCCGGTAAGGGCCGCCCGGCAAAAACTGACGGAAAATTACCTTCTAACATTAAACCAACAGGCTGTACTTTACTTTGAAAAGACCGTGGATCTAACTGCTCGCTTACCATCTGCAAGCTAAACAATTTCGGCACATTATACACCTTATTGTAAGGAGATGTAGCCAAAATATATGATTTCTTTACACCTTTAACCCCAATAGTATCTACTGTGCTTGGAAATTCAGATTTCACGCCATCCAATTTTTTCACCACACTTTCTGCAGTATCGGGCAATAAAATCGGGTAATAGATCCAGGGAACCAATTGCATCTGGTTTTGCCCCCCTACAACACCTGTAGAAACCGGAATTTCTGCACTGTTTGCCGGATCGGCAATAATATTATAATTAATCCTTGCGCCGTACATAAAAAGCATATCATCGAGGTTCAAATTACTGTTAACGGCCATCTGCCCGCTTTTTCCACGCAAACTATCCAATTCGGCATTTACCTGGTCAATACTCCAAAGTACTCGCCCCCCGTTCATTACGAAATAATTGATTTTGTATTTCTCCGTTTCGGTAAAAGGTTTTTTGGGTTTGGCGATAATCAACATTTTCAATTTATCAAGCCCTGCTTTATCGATACTGTTTAAATCAATACGGCCAACCAGATAACTGCTAGATAGGGTATGAATGGCATCAGCCAATTGTAAATCGGAAAGTTCGCCATTTGATTCTGAAAAGCCAATCCGGGGGTTATCACCCGAAAGTACTTTCTTTAAACCCGAAGTAAAAAGATACTCCAGGTTTTCAATTGAGCGGTTTATATTGTCTTCGTAATTTCCTCGGGTATCTAAATTCTGGAAAAGTTTAATAGGAAATTCCTTGCCATCGCTTTCCATCATGGCCATCGGAAATACGAGCTTCTGCGTTAATCCACTTTCAGTTTTAACACTTAAATTGGTTGCTTCTATACCGCTTTCGTACAAATTATTGATTACGGTATCCTGATCGGCCTGATTAAGACCTGCTAAAGGGTCGACAAAAACTACCTTAACTTCTGTCTTAGCATAAGCCTGATAATCAGATAAGATATCCGACACCGCAGCCTGCAGCCGTTTAAAAGCAGGAGGTAACTCTCCTGCTAAAAATACAGTAATGATTACCGGTTTTTCATTTTTCTGCAGTAAGCTTTTTGTTTTTCCACTCAGCGTAAAACGTTTATCAGCAGTAAAATCAAAACGATGAAAAGCGTACTGCCCCACAACATTTAAAATAATTAATGCAGCTATAACGATGATAGCATTAAGCCATTTATTCTTCAGCTTCATTATCGTTTCCCTCCTATTATTATTTTGGTGAACAATAAAAACAGCACAGAAAACGTAATAAAGTAAATCAGGTCTCTGGTGTCTAAAACACCACGGCTTATCGAAGTATAATGTTGATTAATCCCTAAATTGCTAATGATGTGCTCCATACTTTGAAATGCAGCAAGCTGACTGCTGTAATCAAAACCTAAAAAAGCGAATGCACATAAAGCCGCACTGATCACAAAAGCAATCACCTGATTTTTAGTCAACGCAGATGAGAAAATGCCAATGGATGTAAAGGCAGCACCCAATAAAAACAAACCGATATAAGAGCCAATAACCGATCCTGAATCGATATTTCCTTCAGGAAAACCCAGTTTTGAAATGCTGTAGTAATAAATTAAGGTTGGGATTAGGGCAAATAACACCAGAACCAAACTTGCTAAGTACTTTGCTACAACAATCTGCCAGATTTGGATGGGCCGGGTAATTAAAAGCTCATAGGTTCCCTCTCTCCGCTCTTCGGCAAAAGAACGCATGGTAATAGCGGGAATAAGAAACATGAAAAGATAAGGTACTAAACTGAAAAAACCATCAAGTTCGGCATAACCATAATCAAGTATTGAAGTATCAGGAAAAAACCAAAGTAACAGGCCAGAAACCAATAGAAAAATGCCAATGGTAATATAAGCAACCATCGAACTTAAGAAACTGAATAACTCGCGTTTAAAAACTGCGTACATGTGCTATTAAAACGCCGAAGTTAACCATTTATTCCTGCAAATTTAAAAGGAATTGATTAAATGAGTGTATTATTAAATCAGTAATATTTAAATTTAAAAAGAGGCCGTATCATAAATAGAATTGTCATCCTGAGCCCGTCGAAGGACTTAGTTAAATAATCTTTTATGTGTTTCGACAGGCTCTCCGCAGAAGTCCTTTGGACAACATGACAAAATCTCAAAAGAAACCTTCTTTATGATACAACCACTTCTTTATTTCCCGGTTCTTTTAGAAAGAAAAACCTACACCAACTGAGAAAACTTTATTTTTAAAGGTAATATCATCCGAAAGATCTGTATCTGCTATACTGCTTAGCCCCAATCCGTAGCCTGCATGAATATTAAAACCATTGTTTAATTGGTAACCAGATAAAAAGTTTAGACCGAAATCCGTCCGTTTAAATTCTGATTCTGCCTCACCAAATTTAATATCTTCTTTTATCGAGCCATATTTACCATTTGCACTTAATGCATACGCAAAATAAGGTCCTGCACCTAGGAATACCTTACCAGCGCTTCCTACTTTAAAATTCGCCAATAGGTTTACCGGTAACTCCAGATATTTAAAATTTAATGTTGCCTCTTCAGTAGTGTTAATATCGTTATCTTCGAAATCAATATCACCACTGGCCAGTTTTGTTCCTTTGTTTATAAAAGTTAAACCTGGTTGAATTGAAATTACATCAGATAATACAAATTCGGCTGTACCGCCAACATAATAAGATGTTTTTGCATCGAAACTTACTGATGCGTTTCCTGATGATATGGTCATGTTTGGAAAGGCTACTCCGGCTTTCACACCAAAAATTACAGGTTTGTTTGTTTGAGCTGAAGCTGCAAAGCTTAAACCTGCAACTGTTAATAAAGATAATACTAGTTTTTTCATCTGATTTTTTTGAGAGTTTTTTTGAAAATTATTTTTTAGTTTCCGTGTCTTCACCTATCAAGCGAAAACAGTACAATGATAAACAAACTAACTTGATAGTTAAAATTATTTTGTAACCAATGAAACCTTAATCAGCTGATAAACAACAAAGCCCCCAATTTCTTGGAGGCTTTGGAATAAATTATGGTTTTTATTACAAACCGAATGCGAATGCAGCGCGGATACCAATAAACGATGAGGTAGAGCCATTTCTCGCCCAACCTTCATAACGTATTCCTAAATCAATACTTGATTTATCAGCTACCGAAAAAGATGCACCTAAGGTTGGCGCATACGCAAAAGCTGTACTTGATCCCTCTCCAGTACCAAAAGCAGCACCTAATTCACCAGCGCCATAAAAATTGCCACCAAAATAATATTTAGCACCAACCTTTACTGGAATAGCACCTTCATTCTTAAGGTCTACACCTAATGCTTTAAAAGCATCTTTATACTCTTTCTTGTAAGAGAAAGACAAATATCCAGCCGATCCTGTTAAATTTAAAGATTTAGCAACATTTAACTCACCTTGAACTGAACCGCCAAAGCCTAAGTTATAAACATCCCCAAAATCTCCAATTGGCAATGCGAACTCTGGTCCTACACTGATTTTGTTAACTGCTCCTTCTGTTTGAGCTGAAGCTGCAAAGCCCAGGCCTGCAACCATTAATAAAGAAAGTAATACTTTTTTCATGTGATTTTTATTTATTGTTCGTTAATTATTTGTCCATTTTAGACAATCATGATGCCAAAAACGTTACAAATAAAACCTGAAAAAGAAATTTTAAAGCACAAAACACTGACTAACTGAATGTTAAGGAAAAAATAATTTATTCTAAAACGTTGTATTAAGTTATAAGTTTTAGGAGTATTGTATTTTTTTGACCAATAAACCAAACAATTAAACACTACAATTGTTTCACAGCCCAAAAACATAGGCAAATCTTATTCCCACAAATCCTTTTGTATCAGATCTGTTCAAGCCGATCGTATTATTCTTTCCTGTCCACGCTTCATAGCGGATGCCTAAATCGAGTTTATTTCCTCCTGAAAGTTTGAATTGATTGCCTATGCCGGGCGACCAGGCAAATAAGGTTTCCTGATTTTTATTTAAAGGCAATGCTGCGCCTAACTGCCCTTCGGCATAAAAGCTTTCTCCCAGCTGATATTTCAAGCCAGCTTTAGCGGGTATGTAAGTTAAATCCTGAACATTGAAAAGTTGATTCCGCCGACCAAAAAAGTTCATAAAACCTACATTTAAAGTTAAGGCCAAATTTTCTGCAACAGGAAGATCAGCTTTTACAGATGCGCCCAGGCCAATTCCTGAAAGATTGGAAAAGTTACCTGATGGTAAACCAATTTCTGCAGCGATGCCAATGTTAGTACTATTTTGAGCATTTAATAGTATGGGACTTGAAAATAAAAGGGCAACGAGTAAAACTGCGATTTTTGAGCCAGACATGAAATTAAACGGTAAGTTTTCTGAAAATATCTTCTAATGATTGATGTTGGTGAGCTTTTTTCAAACCTTCAAGTGAGTTGTTAGCTACAATTTTACCCTTGCTGATGATGATAATATCATCACAAATGGCTTCAACCTCTTGCATAATGTGCGTGGAGATGACGACCGTTTTAGCCGCTCCCAATGTTTTGATCAATTGCCTGATATCAACCAGTTGGTTCGGGTCTAAACCAGAAGTGGGCTCATCTAAAATTAAAACCGCCGGATTATGAATGATCGCCTGGGCCAGGCCTACCCTTTGACGGTACCCTTTAGATAACATACCGATTTTTTTATGCTGCTCGGGTGTTAAACCGACCATTTTGATGACTTCGTCAATCCGCGCAGGTAAATTGCCAAGTTTATACGTTTGGCCAACAAAATTTAAAAATTCCTTTACGTACATATCCGTATAAAGCGGCGTATTTTCAGGGAGATAGCCAATATGCTTTTTAGCTTCGATAGCTTCTGAAAGAATGTTCTTTCCAGAAATTTCAGCCTCACCTGATGTAGGTTCCAAATAACCGGTAAGCATACGCATGGTAGTAGATTTACCAGCTCCATTAGGGCCAAGAAAACCCAAAATACGACCTGGCCTGGCTTCAAAGCTAATCGAATCGACCGCCTTTTGCTTATCGTAATGTTTAGAAAGGTTTTTAACTGAAATACTCATTTTATGTTTTTTACCACATATTTGCACAGATAAACACAGATTTCATCATTGGTTAAACCGATCTGTGTTCATCCTTTCCATCTGTGGTTAGTTTATATGCGCTGAACTTATTTTTTTATTATACCTAAACTTATCCAGTTCTTCTGATGCCTGCGGTAAATTATCGCCCGATAAAATATCTGCACCATTGTTAACCAAATGATAATAAACATTTTTTACCGGACTGGCCATGGCACTTTTATCGATGTTCCCCATGGTACCTAAAATAGTGGTAATGCCCTTATTGTGCAGGTATTGATACAATTCTTTATCTGGGGCAGAAACACCAACAAAAGCTACAATACGGTTATTGGGAATACCCAAGCTATTTAAACGTTTCAATTCTGCTTTCTTTTGAACAGAGGCTGAAATCATGAGTTCGGGTGCCAATTGATGCACCTCCCTGGCCTGATTGGCCGTATAGGTAATGATTATTGAATTGCTCTCTACTTTGTATTGTCTGACTTTTTCGATCACTTTGGCATAAGAAACACCCTTTTTCAAATCGATGGTTAATAAAACTTTTCCTTTGCTCCAGCTTAATACACTATCTAAAGTCGGGATTTTAAACGTCGTTTCTTTGCCCTCATCATCCTTAAGGTTAAAAGCCTTCAATTCTTCATAGGTATAATTGCCAATCGGCCCTTTTCCTGTCGAAGTACGATCGAGCTTATCATCGTGCATAATCACCATTACCGAATCTTTACTGTAAGCAATGTCGAACTCGATGATTACCGGATTGTAAGTGGTGGCATTATCGAATGTTTCGATACAGTTTTCGGGAAAACCAGGCATTGGACCACCACGATGGGCACTGATTAATGGAAAACGGTTTTCTGGCGACCATTTTAAGAATTGATATAACTCTGCTAGTGTATTAAACTTAATATATTGATGGCTTTTTTCTTCTGGTTTGCATGAGGTAAAAACTGCAACCATAACCAAAAATAGCAAATGATGGAATTTCATGCTTCAAAAGTAAACAAATTGCTTAACTGTTAAACGGGTTAATCGGTTAATTGTCGGGGTGTTTAAATGGTTAATTCTTTAAATCGGTTAATTGCTTCATCCACAATTTTAAACATCATGTACAATTAACCTTTACGCAAATCCATTTTTGATGGCAAAAACAGCCAATCCAACCCGGGTTTTAAGTTCGAGTTTTTCGCAGAGCTGATCGCGATAGCTTTCAACAGTTCTTGGGCTACAGAACATTTTATCGGCTATTTCTTTATAATTAAGCTCGGTAACGGTGTATTTTAAAAACTCTTTCTCCCGATCTGAAATTTTGATCTCAACATCTTTGCTTTTATTCAGGCTGGAGAAAATAATTTTCGATGCCCAGTCAGGATAAAAAAATCCGTTAATATTCAACTTTGTAAGCGCGTTTTCGAGTTCTACAGGATGCGCATTTTTTAACAGGTAACCTTTGGCACCGTTGCTAACCATTTTAATTACACTTTTTTCTTCACCCTGCATACTCAGGGCCATTACTTTTACCTCCGGATGGTGTGCAGTTATCCAGGTTACGGTTTCAAAACCGTCCATAATGGGCATACTGATATCTAAAAGTAAAATATCGGGGATTTTATTGCTGTTTTCGAAGTTTTTAATCAGCTCTTTTCCGTTCTCACAAACATACATCACCTCAAAAGCTGCAAAATTATCTATAATGCCCTGAAGTGCCTTTGCAATCAGGATATGATCATCAACAATAACTATAGTTTTTTTCATGCCGGGCCATTTAAAATAATAGTAAGTGTAGTGCCTAAATCGGGTTTGCTTTCTAAATTAAATTGTCCACCGATAATCTCGGCTCTTTTTTTCATGTTTTTTAATCCTATACCATTAGAAGTAATTTTACCATAATCAAATCCTACTCCATCATCCTGTATTTTTAATACTAAAAAAACTTCAGGAGAAGAGTTTAACTGGATTTTAATATTGCTACAATGTGCATGTTTTAAGCTGTTTTGAAGAAATTCTTGGGTTATCCTTAATAATACATTCTTTTTCACAAACTCCAGATCTATACTTTCGAAATTGTATTGAAAGGTTACCTTACATTTTTTCAAAGCATTGAGGTTGTTCACTTCTTCCTGTATTAAAGTTACAATTTCATTTTCACTTATGTTATCGTTCGTTAAGTTTTTCGACAAACTTCTCAGGTCCTGCAGTGATGAATTAATAATATGATAAATCTGCTCAATTCTATTACTTGCCTGAGGCACTTTGTTTTCGTGCACCAATTGTTGGGTATAAAGACTCACCAATGTTAATTTTTGCCCGATATTATCGTGTAGTTCGCGGCCAATTTGCTGCATGGTGGCCTGTTGTATTTCTAACTGGGTAGTTAAAAGTTCCTTTTGATGTATTTCGTTGGTGATTTTAATTTCATTCAGATATTCTCTTTTACGTTCCTTATATTTTTTGATATAAACCATAATGGCCACTACAAAGAGCACAAAAAACAGGTTAAAAAGGATAATTGTAATTAAGAGTTCTGTTTTCCCCATATGAATGAAATTGAGAATAATATATACATTACAATGCCCGAAACCAGGAAATAATCGAAATAAATATTCCAGATTTGGATATAAGCCCTTAATAACGAATAAAACGTAAGAAAAGGTAATGTACCGATATAGAATAAGGTTACGCCCAAATTAATATAAAACATTCTATTTTCTTGAAAGTTGAGAATGTTGATTGAGTTTACCTGATTATAATATTCTTTGATAACCAAAAACATTAAGAGTAAACATCCAAAAGTGTAGCTAAAAGAAAAATATACTTTACTTTCCTTAAAGAATAACCTACTCAGTATAAATGAAATTATGTACAACAAAGCGAGTATCCAAAATAGTCTTTTATCCTTAAATGATTTTACCGCATAAAGCCAGTAAAAAAAGATAAACTGGAAAGGGATAACGATATAGTTATAATATTTAGTTTTTGAAAAGCTGATATATTCTCCTCCCCATTTCCCAATTACTTCACATATAAAAATAGTGATCAGATAATAGATAAAATACCTCCAATGTTGTCCCTTTAATTGTTTAAAGTAGCCTAACGCAATCAATGCAGTCCCTCCTTCAATCCAGAGAAAAATGTCGCTCAGAAATTTCTGGAAGTCGCTCATTTCATTAAGATATTAATAAGTTTCTATTGCTGAATCGGCTGGTGGAATGGTTTGTCCATGGTTTTGAGCCATTACCTCACGCGATTGACGGTCACTACTATCCGAACTCATGGCCATTAAGGTAATGGGTTGCGCTTTTTCTCTTTCTTTTAAAGGGAAAGTAGTACGGTCTAAAGGATTAAAGTCGTAATCCTGGTAACTCCCATCACTGCTCTTCTTTTTTAAAGTAGGAATCATAACAAGTGTATGTTTTTGAGCATAATTTTTTCCTATCGATTTATCATCCTCAAAACCATTCCATTCATTATCTTTTGGATAAGCCGAGTAATAGAAACGGATACCCAATGCACCATCAGCAATGCGTGGGTCTACTTTTTTACTGAAAAATTCGATATCAGCAATGAATTTTTTCAGGGTTTTTAAACCGAAAGAAACAGAATGGGCATCGTTTATTCCCAATACTTTATTAATTGCTGCTAAATGGTTGTTGCGGTAATTATCTACCATTTGTTGGATTATTGCCGGATCCATTGTATTTGGACGTCCCCGCCTTTCATTTGTTTTCATAAGATCGATTAGTTTTAGTAACAGATAACATACCAGTACCCCACATAAAAATACGATAGCATAGCCAGGTAGATGTTGCATTTCCATAATTTTTGAGTTTTAATTAAAGTTAACTTTTATTCCCAAATGTGATAAAACTTTTATAGATAACAGATGGGGTTTTCCCCATATTTTACTGTTGTTTTTACCGCTTTTTATTTTGTTGCTTTTACTACTGGTTTTTAGTGTTTTACCTGCCATTTTTTCACTGTAACTATTTCAATTTTGGGTATTGTTTAACACAAAGGAACAAGCCGAAAATCCTGAATAGAGTAGGCAAAACCTAAAACATTAAAACCATGTCAAAAACATTGAAAAAAGAAGAAAAAGTAGAGTATACAGGAAGATACCTGGTACTACTACCAGAAGGATCCAACACCTCCGATTCTATTAACCAGATTAATTCTATTAGCGGATTAAACCTAAAAAGCTCTTTAGAATTTGAAAACGAGTTTTTCACTGATAAAGACCTCGCAAAAACCGATGGTATCATCTTAGACAAGCTGGGTATTGCTATCGTAAACGAAAAACCAAAAATTGAAAATTCAATCAGCAGTTTAGGCGAAAGCGAAATGATTGTAGAAAAAGAAAGGGTAGTTTATGCTATCGGAATGCTGGATGAAAGTACCCAAAATTATGTAGAGGGTTACAGAGATGCGGTAAACCAAATGACCAATGTATTAGTTGGAACCGAAACGGAAGATTACAACTATGAAGAGCAGGAATCGGAAGTAGAATCTGTTGGTGCTACCTGGGGATTAAAAGCTACTAATGTGGTACCAACCAGCTTTTTAAGGTACAACCCATATAATGGCGCAGGTATTAAAGTTGCCATATTGGATACAGGATTCGATTTCCATCACCCTGATTTTGCCGGCCGCCCTGTTGTTCATCAAAGTTTTATTAGCGGAGAAAGCACACAGGATGGACATGGCCACGGCACACACTGTACCGGTACTGCCTGTGGTCCTTCTAGCTCGCCATCTGCAACAGAAAGATACGGTATTGCTTATGCCGCCAGTATTTATATCGGAAAAGTTTTAAGCAATGGCGGTTCTGGTGGAGATGGAGGCATTCTGGCCGGCATTAACTGGGCAATTGCTAACCGTTGCGATGTGGTAAGCATGTCGTTAAGGGGTTTTGTAACCGGAGCAGGCTATTCTGCTGTTTTTGAAACCGCTGCTGCCCGTGCTTTAGCCCAAGGTACTTTAATTATTGCTGCTGCAGGAAACGATTCGGCAAGGCCAGGCACTGTAAGACAGGTAATGCATCCTGCAAATTGCCCATCAATAATGGCTGTGGGTGCTGTAGATGTAAATATGAACGTAGCGGCTTTTTCTAACGGAGGCCTTTACCCAACTTATGGTGCTGTAGATATTGCTGCTCCAGGTGTTAACGTGTATTCTTCTACAAAACTGCCTACTAAATATGCAAGCTGGAACGGAACCAGTATGGCTACCCCACATGTTGCCGGTATTGCCGCACTATGGGCACAGGCATCGGGTTTGAGAGGAATTAATTTATGGAGAAAATTAACCTCAACAGCAAAAGCATTACCTTTACCAGGTAGAGATGTAGGGGCCGGATTGGTACAGGCACCTACAAAAACAAGATTGATAAAATACCCAATTGATAGGTTCCCAATTGATAGATTCCCGATTGATAAACTCCCAATTTTAGTTAATCCGAAATTCCCTATCGATCCAATTGGCCCAATTGAAAAAATTATAAGATGAAAACAAAATGGTTAATATCTGTAAAGGATAACACGATAGATTTAGTAGTTAAAGAACTCAAGGAAATCGGTGTTAAAGATATCGAGGCTTTAGATTCAATTGGTGTAATCGTAATTGTTCCGGGCAATCATAAACTTGCAGATATCAAAAAAATTGATGGCGTTTTAAGTGTTGAAGAGGAAAGGGACATCAGCATTTAAGCCAGCAAAACCTAATCACTCTCTTAATTTTAAAATCGGTGCGACATTTAGTTGCACCGATTTTTTTTATAGTTGAGTTAGGCCTGATTAGATAATGCAAATGATTAGTAAAGGTGCTGTAGCATTTTATGGGGAGGGTTCGCCTGGGCTGTTGCTATATCTTTTGCTACCCTTCGACTCCGCTACCATTAACAGAATCCACAGAAAGGTCGTCATTGCGAGGAGGAACGACGAAGCAATCTTAAAGCGCAGACTAGTAACGATCGTTTTAAGATTGCTTCGTCGGCTGAAAAAGCCTTCTCGCAATGACGATTCCTCTCAAAAATCACTGCAATAAAAAAATTAAAGCGTAAAGCAGGAGCTCCGAAACCGACCAGCACGACTATTGCTTTCCATATTATTTGAACCATTTAAGAGATTTAAGGGCAAATAAGCTGACTCGCAAGGCTCCCTTTCGCCCGTTTTCGACCACCTAAGACACCTTAGCGTACCGAAGTTAAGTGCATAAATTCTAAAATCTGCAGTTCCTTTGCCATTGATCAAAAACCTTTTACCTTTTACCTCTTACCTTTTACCTTATTTATTATCTTTGCTGCATTATGGCTCAAAAGAATAACGACGAACAATTTAAAAATGTAATATCACACGCTAAAGAATACGGTTTTGTATTTCAGAGCAGCGAAATATATGATGGCTTAAGTGCCGTTTACGATTACGGCCAATTGGGTGCTGAATTAAAAAATAACATTAAAACCTACTGGTGGAAAGCCATGGTGCAAATGCACGAAAACATTGTAGGGATCGACTCTGCAATTTTTATGCACCCTAAAGTTTGGAAAGCCAGCGGACACGTTGATGGTTTTAACGACCCAATGATCGATAACAAGGATTCTAAAAAACGTTACCGAGCCGATCAGTTATTGGAGAATAAAATTGATGAACTATATTCGGAACTGGCTAATTTCAGCGCAGAAAATAAAGCCAAATTCGAAGAATTTCAACAAGAAATATTGGGCTTAAGTGATGAAGGTCAGGCGAGCTGGGTGCCCACATTTAAAGATGAGGAAACGATTTTAGATCACGCTAAATATCCTTTTGTGGAGGAAGCGAGCTGGAGATTTGTTAAAAAGGGTTTAACGCTTGAGGTGGAAATGAACCTAGCACTTAAATCTGAAAATCTAGCACAGCTAAAAGATTTAATTGTTGATTACAAAGTAATCTGCCCAATTTCTAAAACTTCTAACTGGACTGATGTACGCCAGTTTAACCTGATGTTTAGCACACAATTTGGTGCAATGGCTGAAGGAAGCGATGAAGTTTACCTTCGTCCGGAAACAGCACAGGGTATTTTCGTAAACTTTTTAAACGTTCAAAAATCGGGTAGGATGAAAATTCCTTTCGGTATTGCGCAGATTGGTAAGGCTTTTAGAAATGAGGTAATTGCCCGCCAGTTTATTATGCGTATGCGTGAGTTTGAGCAAATGGAAATGCAATTTTTTGTTCGTCCGGGTGAAGACAAAAAATGGTTCGAATACTGGAAAGAAGCGCGTTTGAAATGGCACAAAGCTTTAGGTACTTCGCCCGAAAAATACCGTTACCACGACCACGTTAAATTAGCACACTATGCCAATGCAGCAACTGATATTGAATTCGAATTCCCGTTCGGATTTAAAGAGGTTGAAGGTATCCATAGCCGTACCGATTTCGATTTAACACAACACCAGGAGTACTCTGGCAAAAAAATGCAATATTTCGATAACGATTTAAATGAAGAAGGTAAACCTTATGGCAACTACGTTCCTTATGTTATCGAAACCTCTATCGGTTTAGACCGTATGTTCTTGTTAACCATGATTAATGCTTTTGAAGAGCAGGATTTAAGCACCGATGATAAACAGGATAGCCGTACATTATTGCGTTTACATCCAGCTTTGGCGCCTTATAAAGTAGCTATTTTCCCATTAACCAAAAAAGATGGTTTACCCGAAAAGGCCCGCGAAATTATGGATACCCTGAAATTTGATTTCAACTGTATTTATGAAGAGAAAGATGCTATTGGTAAACGTTACCGCCGTCAGGATGCTGTTGGTACGCCTTTCTGTATCACTGTTGATCACCAGAGTTTAGAAGACAACACAGTTACCATCCGCCATCGCGATAGCATGGAGCAAGAACGTGTAGCCATCGCCGATTTAGGAAACATTATCGGCTCGGCAGTAAGCTGGAAAACTTTGTTGGCATAAAACGAATCGTTCTTCTGAGCAATCAGATATTATTCAAAAATGTTGAAATGCCGATTATTATCTGTAAAGTCGTCATTTCGAGCGAAGTGCAACGTAGTCGAGAACCACGAAGTGCTCAGCGAAGCTAAATCTGCCTTTGTAGATCTCTCCATTTCGCTACGCTTCAGTCGAGATGACGACCGTTTTATCAAGTCGCAGGTTTATCCCTGCGACTTTTTTGTGTATAAAAAATGAATTTAGCCGAGCATTACCATAAACTTTATACCGAATCAATCGCAAAGATATCTGCCGGAAATTATGAAACAGATCATTTAATCGATTCGGATACCGATCAGCGTTTCGGAATCACACTCGTAATCAGACCAGATGCTGCAACGAAAGGTAAAATCCAGCAGTTTTTAACTGAAGCAAAAGCAATTGAACCTGAACAATATTATTATCAGCATGCCGACATACACATTACCCTAATGTCTATCATTTCCTGTTATGAGGGCTTCGACTTAAAGAATATCCATGTTGAGGATTACATTCAACTCATCCAACAGGTTTTAACCAGGCATAAGCGTTTCAAGATTCAGTTTAAAGGACTTACGGCATCGGCATCCTGCATTTTAATTCAAGGTTTTTTAACCGATACCTTAAACAAAATCAGAGATGATTTGCGGGCTGGCTTTAAAAATTCAGACCTGCAACAGAGCATCGATAAACGTTATGCCATCCAAACCGCACATGCTACAGTAATCCGTTTCAGATCGGAATTAATCCATATAAACGCTTTGCTTACTCTTATCGAAAAGTACAGGAACTTTGATTTTGGCACCTTTGAAGTGAAGCAAGTAGAACTGGTTTATAACGACTGGTACCAGCGGGAAAAATTTGTAAAAAAACTACATGTGTTTAAACTGGGATAATATTATCAATCGATTGAACGGTTTGTAAAACCACAATTTGACTTTATTATCTCTTGAGCCAAATTCAATTCAATAGCGTTTAATTAATTTAGTAAGATAATCTGGCCAAATGCACTTCACCAAAAAATCGATACTTACTATTTTATTTATTGTTTTCAGCTTTGCCCTTACAAAGGCACAAAGCCGAGCTAAATTCAATGTAATTGCCTTTTACACGGCAAAAAACGATCAGGCGCATATCAGTTTTGTTCATGAAGCAAATAAGTGGTTCCCAAAAGTGGCCAAAAAATATCACTTCAGTTACGACTCAACCACAAACTGGAATAACTTAAATGCCAGGTTTCTGGCTAAATATCAGGTTGTTCTGTTTTTAGATACCCGTCCGGAAGATCCTGAACAACGCAAAGCTTTTGAAAAATATATGGAAAATGGCGGCGGTTGGATGGGTTTTCATTTTTCTGCCTTTGCCCTTTCAAAATCGGCTTTCGATCAAAACTGGGACTGGTATCACCAGACTTTTTTAGGGTCGGGTGAATATGGCAGTAATACCTGGCGGCCTACATCAGCAATACTTAAGGTAGAAAACAAGAAACATCCCGTAACTAAAAACCTGCCCAATACCTTTAATGCACAACCCAATGAGTGGTACCGTTGGCAGAATGATTTAAGAAAAAACCCCGACATCCAGATTTTACTGTCTATTGATTCATCTAGCTTTCCGTTGGGCACAGGACCAAAAGCACACGAAATATGGCACAGTGGATATTACCCGGTGGTTTGGAGCAATAAAAAATTTAAAATGGTTTATGTAAACATGGGGCATAACGATATCGATTACGAGCACAAGTACGGTAAAACCAATAGCACACTTTCTTATACTTTCGGCAACGAAATACAGAACAAAATGATTATCAACAGCTTATTGTGGTTAGGAAGAAAAAAAACTAAATAAATGCCATAAGCTGCCTTATGCTGCGTAATCCTTTGGTCACAAATATCATTACCATAGGTTTCGGATTTCATATTCATTATCCGAATATTATATTTGTTTAAACAGCAATCGCTTTAATATGAAAATCCCACAAAAGTTTTTTGCCCGTCAACACGAAATCGCAGCCGATTTTTTGAAAGAACTGGATAAACATTTAGACGATGTGGTATCGGGCAGGGCAACTGAAATGTTCGAAGTAAGAGATTTTGCCGAGCTTATTCACGTTCACCCCACACACTTAAGCAATACCATTAAATCGGCTACAGGTCACTCCCCTTGTTATTTCTTTGAAGAACGTTTAATGGAAATTTCGAAATCGATGTTACAGAATGTAAGTATGCCTATTGCCGAAATCGCAAGGACATTAACTTACGATCCATCTAACTTTACCAAGTTTTTTAAACACTTCTCTGGCCAAACACCAAAACAGTACAGAGAGGCTTATTTCCAGTCTTTGGCCGCAAATAAGGAAATTGTCACCATATAAAACTTAAACAGTCACCATTTTTACTTAAGCTATCACCATTTTTACAGCGGCTTTCCATCTAACTTTGTTTAATAAATTAAAAGAAAATGGAAACACAAAATAAAATCGCCCTGGTAACCGGTGGTAGCCGCGGATTAGGAAAAAATGCTGCTTTAAAAATTGCAGCAAAAGGAATTGGGGTAATTGTCACTTATCAATCCAAAAAAGAAGAAGCAGATGCTACTGTTAACGAAATAAAACAGCTAGGTGTACAAGCTGCCGCGATACAGTTAAATGTAGCCGACACCAAAACTTTCGATGCTTTTTTCGCAGAAGTTGCTACAGTATTGAAATCTGTTTTTAATGCCGAAAAATTTGATTTTTTAGTTAATAATGCGGGTATTGGCATTCATGCTTCATTTGCAGAAACTACTGAAGAACAGTTTGACACTTTGGTAAACATCCACTACAAAGGAGCCTTCTTTTTAACCCAAAAAGCTTTAGCATTATTAAATGATGGCAGCGGGATTATAAATCTTTCTACTGGTTTGGCACGTTTTGCTACCCCTGGCTATGCAGCTTATGCATCGATGAAAGGTGCTATGGAAACCTTAACAAAATACCAGGCAAAAGAATTGGGTGCAAGGGGAATTAGATCGAACATTGTTGCACCGGGAGCCATAGAAACAGATTTTGGTGGTGGCGTAGTGCGCGATAACGATCAAGTAAATGCCGGAATCGCTTCGAACACAGCCTTGGGCCGCGTAGGTTTACCCGATGATATTGGTGGCGTTGTGGCCTTTTTATGTACTGAAGATGCGAGATGGATTAATGCGCAGCGTATTGAAGCATCGGGTGGTATGTTTTTATAAAATTTAGTTAACCGCTAAAGCGCAAGGGTCATAAAATAAATTAAAACCCTTGCGTCATACTGAACTTGTTTCAGTATCTGTTACTGTTAAGACCCTGAGATGAACTCAGGATGACGCTAAAACTTGTTGAACATCTGCTTTAAACCTAGCCTTAATAAGGTGAGGCTTCATACCAGGCATGTCGATTTACCCTTGTAATTTCGGAAGTACCAATCTGGTTCAGAAAACGTTTAGCACTCACCAGGGTTTTGCTTTCACGTTCATCAAAGTTAGCTGCATCTGGTTTCAAACTGTTAATCCTAACCATCCCAGCTGACTGAATAAACTCGCCATCACCCATGTAAATAGCGGTATGTGTTATTCTTCCTCCAGGTGTTCCTTTCAATTTTGACGCAGCAAAAAACAATAGATCGCCAGCTTTTAAATTTTTAAGGCATTTAGTAAGGCTAATCGAATCTTGTTCTAAAATATCTACATCTTCTCCAACCAAAGCTTGTTGCGAGGCATCTCTCGGAATAATAATTCCATTCAGGAAATAGCTTGTTTTGGTAAAACCACTACAATCTACCCCTTTGATCGATGTACCACCCCAAAGATAGGGCACGCCAATTAATGTTTTTGCCGTTGCCAAAATAGCTTCAGCACTTGGATTAGGCCTATTTATCCAGCTCGAAAACAACTTCGCATCAGATTTTTTAATGTAGCCTATACGTTTATCGGGAAAAATAACCTGATAATAAGCTTTTTCTTCGCCAGTTAATACTAAGATATTGCCATTTACTAAATCGGAAACACGTGGGGAGTTCATATCCGCTTTGCTAAAAGCATGACCAAAATCGGAAGTAAAAATAATCCGTTTTGATTTTTTCCATTCCTCAAAAGCCGTCTTATTCATAACACTCACAGCGGTAGCATCAGTCCATGATAAGTAACCATCGGGTGTGCGCACCAGATAGTAACCGCCTTGTTTTTTTAATACCTGAACAGGGGTGCCCAAAATCATCTGGGTCATCATTTCTGCTGCATTTTGAGGGGCTGCCCTATTGTTACAGACCGAAAGATTGGCTAATCCGTATTCCATTCCGGCCAGTTTGTCTGAAGGAAGGAGTGCATTGATCTTAACGAAACCCTTAAAATCTTTGCTTTGGTTATTTAGCACCTCAAGTACTTGCGCCGAGGTACTTTCTGCAAAAACAGTATCTCCTTTAAACTGAATATTAAAATAAACAGACCGTTTATCTGGGGCAAATTCTTTCTTTATCTGATTTGAAACCGCTCTATAAGCTGCGGTATCTACCTGCGCCTTTAAAGAAACCGCAAAATTTAATAAACAGCCTAATATCAATATTCTTTTCATCACCGTTTTCTAAAACTAAAATTACGAATATTCACATTGCCTTATCAGATAAAGGCTGTAACTAATTGCTTACGCGAGATTATTTTTAACAGCCGAGAAATAAAAAAAATTAAATGACGTTATCCATGAAAATCATCCTATGTTTAAAATACTTCTACCTACCCTTTTGCTCTTCATTTTTTCCTGCCAGGTTAATGCTCAAAAATGGACTGATGCCGAATTCCGTAAAGCCAATACCGCAGCTAATGCTTCTTACTTAACCAACGAAGAAAAAAATATTGTGATGTATATGAACCTGATCCGCATTGACGGCGAAAAGTTTTATTATACATTTTTAGAAGACTACATCAATAACTACAATGCTAAAGTTCGGAAGTACAGAAATTACAATGAACTCAGGATTACGCGAAATAATTCCTACTACACTTCTTTACTTAAACATTTACGTGGTGTAAAAAACCTGCAGATGTTTTATCCTGATGATAAATTAACTTCGTTAAGCCGGAGCCATGCGCAGGATTTAAACAGGAATAATCTAGATACGCATGAAAGCAGTAACGGGGATAAATTTTCGAAACGATTATCCAGGTACTTCCCCAATAAGGCCATGAGCGAAAATATCGATTTTGGTTACTCGAACAGTTTAGATATTGTTTGCCATTTGTTGTTAGATTGTGGTGTACCTTCTCTTGGCCACCGTTTTAATTTACTCGATCAAAAATACAAGCTCAATACCGTTGGCGTAAGCATACAGCCCCACCCCTCTTATACCTGGTGCGCAGTAATCGATTTTGTTGCGCAACCTGCATATTACTCCAATAACGAGTAATTGCATAAATGATCTTATTACTGTGGCAATAAAAATATAATTGTAAATTGCGCCCAACAATAAAGGGTGCACAATAAATGCATATTTCAATGCCACCACGTCCTGCTGAACTCGTTTCAGCATCTTTATCGCAGGAAAAGATCGTGATCCAGAAGTTTCGGGACAGGATGACGACCGCTTATGCAATTTGATGTATGCCCAATAACAACAACGAACAGTTTTAAGTAATGCGCAAAATAATTTTAGCCGTAATAGATTTTTTTTACCCGCCTTTTAAAAAATTCATTTCCCTACATAATTTCAGGTATCTGGCCACTGGTGGCGGTACTTTGTTGTTGGGCATTTTAAGTTATTATTTTGCTTACTTTTTCATTTTTAAAACAGAAGAGGTAAATTTTGGAGTTATTGTACTTCAAAGAGAAACCGCATCATTATTGGTTGATTATGCCGTTGCCATCCCAACCAGTTTTTTGCTCAACAAATACATCATATTTACACATAGCGAATTAAAGGGCAGGGTGCAGTTTTTCAGGTTTTTAAACCTCCAGTTCATAAACATATTGGCCAACTATGTTTTGTTAAAGTTTTTGCTGGAACTTTTAAGAGATTATCCAACTTTGGCAATGCTGTCGAGAATACTGGTTTCAGTTTTTATGGCGCTTTTCAGTTACCTCTATCAGCACTATTTTACGTTTAGCGTTAAAAAAATCGGAGAAAAAAAGCAAAAAGACATTAATAATCCTAAGTAATTGTTTGTCATGGAGGCAAGGAATATTTGTAGCGCAGTTTAGGTGGTCAATATTTGCTACTATTTTTGTTTTGCAGCGAACTGCCTAAAAAACCAAGTTCATCAGTACCAGCCTTTGTTCTTAAACGGGATGGAAGCGGCATCCCCCGATTCTTCATCGGGGATATAGCGAACAGCCCGACAGAACCTCTATAATGAAATACCACAGCACCTTTCCACCAAAACCTTAATATTTTCGATAGTTTTTGGAAAGCAGTCTACAAGCACTTCGGTTTCAACAGCCCCGCCTTTACTTCAAGTCCTCACTCGTGCCTCATTCCGGGCTTTACGCGCCAGTCGGGTTTAGGTGGCCAATATTTGCTACTATTTTCATTCTGCAGCGAACTGCCTAAAAAACCTAATTCATCAGCATAAGCCTTTTTAACTAAACGGGATGGAAGCGACATCCTTTTGCGGTCACCCTGAGCGGAGTCGAAGGGTAGCAAAAGATACAGCGAACAGCCTGACAGAACCTCTATAATGAAATACCACAGCACCTTTCCACCAAAACCTTAATATTTTCGATAGTTTTTGGAAAGCAGTCTACAAGCACTTCGGTTTCAACAGCCCCGCCTTTACTTCAAGTCCTCACTCGTGCCTCATTCCGGGCTTTACGTTCCAGTCGGGTTTAGTTGGCCAATATTTCCTACTATTTTCGTTTTGCAGCGAACTGCCTAAAAAACCAAGTTCATCAGCACAAGCCTTTGTAACTAAACGGGATGGAAGCGGCATCCCCCGATTCTTCATCGGGGATACAGCGAACAGCCTGACAGAACCTCTATAATAAAATACCACAGCACCTTTCCACCAAAACCTTAATATTTTCGATAGTTTTTGGAAAGCAGTCTACAAGCACTTCGGTTTCAACAGCCCCGCCTTTACTTCAAGTCCTCACTCGTGCCTCATTCCGGGCTTTACGTTCCAGTCGGGTTTAGTTGGCCAATATTTCCTACTATTTTCGTTTTGCAGCGAACTGCCTAAAAAACCAAGTTCATCAGCACAAGCCTTTGTAACTAAACGGGATGGAAGCGGCATCCCCCGATTCTTCATCGGGGATACAGCGAACAGCCTGACAGAACCTCTATAATAAAATACCACAGCACCTTTCCACCAAAACCTTAATATTTTCGATAGTTTTTGGAAAGCAGTCTACAAGCACTTCGGTTTCAACAACCCCGCCTTTGCTTCAAGTCCTCACTCGTGCCTCGTTCCGGGCTTTACGCGCCAGTCGGGTTTAGGTGGCTAATATTCGCTGCTATTTTAGTTCTGCAGCGAACTGCCTAAAAAACCTAATTCATCAGCATAAGCCTTTTTAACTAAACGGGATGGAAGCGACATCCTTTTGCGGTTTGCCTGAGCGGAGTAGAAGGGTAGCAAAAGATACAGCGAACAGCCCGACCGAAGCTTCCCGATGAAATACCACAGCACCTTTCCTAATCAATAACAGATGGTCAACGTTATCTTTTTCACACACCTAAACCTTTATTACTTTCACCTGTTAATTTATCCAATCACTTTCTTGATAAGATAAAAACAACATCCTAACTTAGCTGCCGACCAACTTATTTTCAGATTAACCATGAGCCATTTTAATGATTTTAATAATGCGCAGGTAACAAAATTGCCCAATCATTTAAAGCAATTTATTGTTGACCAGAATTACGAAAAATACACACCGATCGACCAAGCGGTGTGGCGTTACGTGATGCGTCAGAATTATAGCTATCTTAAAAATGTTGCTTACTACCCTTACATAAAAGGTTTACAACGAGCTGGTTTAAGTATCGAACACATTCCCGACCTGCAAACGATGAACGATAACCTGGGTAAGATTGGTTGGGGCGCCGTAACTGTTGATGGCTTTATTCCACCAGCTGCTTTTATGGAGTATCAGGCCTACCGTGTACTGGTAATTGCAGCTGATATCCGCCAGATTAATCACATCGAATATACACCTGCACCAGATATTATACACGAAAGTGCTGGCCATGCGCCGATTATTGCCGATACAGATTACAATAATTATTTAAGTTATTTTGGTTCGATTGGTGCAAAAGCCATGTTTTCGGCTAAAGATTTTGAACTTTACGAGGCCATTAGGAAACTATCGATTTTGAAGGAAGCCGTAGATGCAGATGAGTTTCAGATTGCCAAGGCAGAAAAAGAGCTACGTTACATCAACGAAAACATGGGTGAACCTTCTGAAATGACATTACTTGGCCGCTTACACTGGTGGACGGTTGAGTATGGATTGATTGGTACTTTAGAAAATCCAAAAATTTATGGTGCCGGTTTGCTTTCTTCTATCGGTGAAAGTGCAACCTGCATGCAAAATGATGTAGAGAAACTTTGGTACAACATCGATACGATTAACTACGCTTACGATATTACCAAACCGCAACCGCAGCTTTTTGTAACCGAAACATTCCAAAATCTGATTGATGTTTTGGAAACTTTTGCCAACACCATGGCCTTTAGAAAAGGGGGCACAGAAAGCATTATGAAAGCAATTGCCTGTAAAAATGTGGCCACAGCCGTTTATAGCTCGGGCTTGCAGGTAAGCGGTGTATTTACCGATATTGGTGTGGGTACAAAAGATGAAGTAACTTTTATTAAAACAACTGGTCCTTCGGCACTGGCATTTAATGGAAAGCAATTAGCAGGCCATGGAAAACACTACCATGCTGACGGTTTTTCGTCTCCTGTGGGTAAGTTAAAAGATGCCGTAAAGACATTAGAAGATTACAATCCCACTGATTTACAGACCCTGGGGGTAATTTTAGGTGAAAAGGCTGAACTTATATTTGAAAGTGGCATTAAAGTAACCGGTATAGTTAAAGATATTATTACAGAAAAAGATAAGCTTCTTTTAATTGCCTTTAAAGATTGTACGGTTACAGAAGGTAATGGAAACATCCTGTTTAAACCCGAATGGGGCATTTACGATATGGCGATAGGTGAAACGATTGTTTCAGTTTTTAATGGCGCCGCCGATAAAGACGCCTACGAGGAGATTACTTTAATTAGCAATGAGAAAACGCATCACATTATTTATGACGATAAGACTTTAAAACTGCATAGTTTATATCAAACGGTTCGTGCGATTAGGGAAAGTGGCGAAGGTTTGGATCAGCTTGCCGAAATCTTTACACAACTTAAAACGAACCACAGGCAGGACTGGCTTTGTGCATTGGAAATTCTGGAGATTATTTACCATAAAAAGATTTATCATCAGTTGGAAAAGGAAATTCAGATCTATCTGGAAATAAAAGCTGGCAGGGAGCTTGATCATACGAAATTGATCAGCGATGGCTTACATGTAATTAAAAACCCGGTGAGTCAGCTGATTACAGAGGATTGACCCATACCTTTAATTTTATTAATTTTATGATATGTTTAATACAAATAGATGCTGAAATAAATTTACTTCGTAGCTTTCCGCTTCGCTTCAGGTCAGCATGACGAACTTATCTCTTAAATACCCAACAATTTTTAACTTTTTTTAATGAACATTATAATTACAGGTGCAAGTAGTGGAATCGGTTTCGAAACTGCTTTAGAATTTAGCTTACAGAAAGAGAACAAAATTGTAGCCATTGCCCGATCAGCCGATAAACTGCGCAAACTCTTAGAAATTGCTAAAGGCATTAATCCAGACTGTACACTTTTACCTGTAGAGTTTGACATTGTAAATGATGATTACGCTGCATTAGTTCCGTTTTTAAAAGAACGATTAGGGTCTGTTGATATTCTAATTAATAATGCAGGCGCTTTAATTAATAAACCCTTTTTAGAAACTACAGAAACTGATCTGGGCGAAATGTTACAGAGCAACGTGATTTCGCATTTCAGGATGATTCAGCATATTTTGCCTTTAATGCAAAGCGGAAGCCACATTGTAAACATCGGTAGTATGGGTGGTTTTCAAGGGAGCGTTAAATTTCCAGGGCTTTCGGCCTACTCGGCAAGTAAAGCGGCGCTGCATACCCTAACTGAATGTTTGGCGTTCGAATTGGCTGAAACAGGAATCAAAATCAATTGTCTTGCATTAGGATCGGCACAGACCGAAATGCTAGAAGCTGCTTTTCCTGGTTACCAAAGCCCGGTTATGGCCTTCGAAATGGGGAAATATGTTGCCGATTTTGCCAAAACCGGACATAAATTCTTTAATGGAAAGATTTTACCTGTTGCTGTTACCACGCCGTAATATCCATATTATTTAGTAATTTACGTGCTAAATCGAAAAACTAAAAACCTATGGAAACAAACTCACCTTTTAAAACAGTCGACAATGGAAAAAATGCCGCAATAGTAAGCTACTTTTGGTTTATTGGATGGTTAATTGCCTATTTCGCCATGTATAAAGATAATCAAACAGAATTGAGTAGATATCATTTAAAACAAACGCTTCTGTTCCATCTGGTATCAACCGTTTTGAGCTGGGCTTTAAGCTTATTTTTAATCCCTTTAATTTTTGCAACCGGCTTTTTAGATGCAGTTTATATACTCCGTATTGTTCAAATTGGATTATTCGTATTGTGGATTATCGGATTAATTGCTGCAATCCAGGGAGAAAAAAAACCTATTCCATTAATTGGTGAAAGAGCACAAAGCATGTTCCCAAGTATTTAACCGAAAACAAATATTTTAATCAGAAGTCCAGGCAAATTGTTTGGACTTTTTTATTTGCACTCATTTTCAACATTTTAATCGACTTTGGATATTTTTTATATCTTTGGTTCCTACATATGAAGAAAATAATAGTCCCGATTGCGTTTTTCATTTTGTCTGCCACGGCAGGAAAAGCCCAAACCATCATCCCGGCTCAGTACCAGGAGTTAGTTAAAAAGCTAGTTGCCAGCCTCCCTAAAGAGGATAAGCCATCAGGCAATTCCTCAGCTAAACAATCCGAAAGTTTAATCGAATTTGCTAAAAGCATGTTAGGTATCCCCTATCGTTATGCAACAAGTAATCCTAAAGTTGGTTTCGATTGCTCTGGTTTTGTGAGTTATGTATTCAGTAATTTTGGTTTTAAGGTTCCTCGTTCTTCGCGCGAATTTAGCTATGCGGGTAAAGAAACCAGCTTGGAAAACGCAAAAGTAGGCGATGTATTGATTTTTACAGGCAGTAATTCAAGAATAAGAAGAATAGGCCATGTTGGGATTGTTTATTCTATTGATGAAAATGGGATCAAGTTCATCCATGCCTCTTCGGGTAAAGCGCATCAGGTAACCATTACGGATCTTGATGGCCATTACAAGGCCCGTTTCATGAAAATTGTAAGTATTATATAACTTACTTTTTATATTTCCACATTCTTGTTTTACCTTCTGCGAGCCATTCTAGTGTGGTATCAAGACGTTTTTGTTTAGTTGCTTCTGTTTTTGCTTCCTCAAGCCACATAACATACTCCTTTTTATTGGATAAACTAAAATTCTGAAATACAGCCAAGGCCCTAGGGTCATCTTTTAATGCTTCGATCAAATATTCGGGAATAATCAGTTCTTTCTGCGCTGTAGATTTCGGTTTTGCAGGTAATTTTACATTATCCTCATTTAATTTAATGGCCTCTTGTATATAGGCAATCAGGATCTCATCTGAAGGCAAATCTTCCAAAGATGTTATTTTCCCTAATAAACCCATCGCTTCAGAACGTTCTTTAAAAATGCCGTACTCATCTTGCATTAACGATCCTTTCCAAAAACCAAAGGCACAGTGGTGTTTAAAGGATGCCATATGGCAAACCGTACCTTTAAAATCAAAGAATGGCATGCTCCACTTCATTTTTTCTTCAATCCGTGCATCAGCTTTATGAACCAGATTCCTTAAATGATCTAAAATGGGGATCGCGAATTCTGCCGAATTAATGATGTACTGGTCTACCTGAACAATTGTATGCATAGCTTAAAAATTACCTTAATAAATTTAAAGTAAAACAACCTTTAAAGCAAGCTCTACCGCTCCATTATGAAGAAACTTTTTTGCCAGTTCGTGCAGCTCTCTTTCTCTGTTGGTTATATCACCTATGGTAGCATCGAGTACTTCTTTTACTTCTGCATGGGTACTGATCAGGTCGATTTCTTCGTCGCTGGGTAAATGCTCAACGTTTCCCAACATGCCCAGGTCATTTCCGGATAATACTTTAGAAAAACGGACCGAATATGGTAAACGGTCTACACCGATGCCCAATTTAGCGAGGGGCTTAGCTACTTTAAATAAATTGTCGTTAGTAACCCTACAGTACCAATCGCCACCTAAACGCGCCACAAGATCGATTTTATGCTGATCAATCCGACCGTTTTCATCTAAAATAGCCTCATTGATATGCATTACTTTTATTTCAGCCAGCACGAGATTTCCTGCACCATGATGATCGCCTAATGCAATCACCTCATTTACAACACATTCAAACTGCACGGGTGCTTCGGCAACTCTTGGCGGCCGAACCAGATCAGATTTCAACATGGTAAATCCCGCTTTCTCGAATTCGTTTACGCCTTTGGCATATTCAGTACTGGCCAAACTCATTTGCTGCACCATATCGTAATTTACAATATTGATGACACATTCTTTAACCTGTAATACATTTTCAAGGCTATGTTTGGTGGTATTATCACGCACCCTTCTTGACGGGGAAAAAATACAGATCGGCGGATTTGTACTAAACATATTAAAGAAACTGAAGGGACTTAAATTAATATTTCCTTCGGCATCGATAGTTGAAGCAAAGCAGATCGGCCGCGGGGCGATAGCATATTGCAAATAATTTTGCAGCTCTACGGGGGTTAAATCGGAGGTGTTTAAAGTTAGCACAGGTAGTTAAGTTTACTATTTGCAAGGATTAAATGGAGATTAAAACCTTAAAACGGTCGTCATTTCGAGCGGAGAGAAACGTAGTCGAGAAATCTATCATAGATCTCTCCATTACGCTGCGCTTCAGTCGAGATGACGACTTTTCTATTACATTTTATCATTGATAACATGTAATAGAAAAAAGATCATGAAATGAATTCAGAATTAGGACCACATTATTCAAGCGCGGATGATTAAACAAAAACGTTAAAGAACCTTTTTATTTCTTCAACGCCAAAATCGAAAAATCGGTGTCTGCTTTAGTAATCGTATTGGTTAAAGCACCAAGCCCTGTAATTTCCATTTCCACAACATCGCCCGGCTGTAACCACTGTACTTTATAATTTGGATCGTTAAGCAAACCAGTACCGTTTAATTCTAAGAAACAACCCGTCCCCACAGTTCCTGAACCAATTACGTCACCCGGAAGGATATCTACGCCATAAGCGCAACGCTCAATAATTTCGGCAAAAGTCCAGTCCATATCAGCGGCATTTCCTTTCGAAACTTCGATGCCATTTACCCTGCAGGTCATCTTAAGATCGTAAGCATTACCAACATGCCCTTCTTTAGGCGCAACTTTATATTGCAATAATTCATCAGGTGTTACCAACCATGGGCCAATTACCGTAGAAAAATCTTTTCCTTTGGCCGGGCCTAAGTTCAATAACATCTCTTCCATCTGCAAAGTACGGGCACTCATATCGTTCATTACCATATAACCGGCAATATATTCATCAGCCTCGGCAGCTTTAATATTTCTACCTTTTTTACCAATAACAATCGCAAGCTCTAATTCGAAATCCAGTTTATCAAAATGATCTGGCATACATTCAATTTCTCCAGTACCTTGAATAGCGTTGTGATTGGTGAAATAAAAGATTGGATACTCATCGAATTGAGGGATCATATCAACCTTTCTATTTCTACGTGCCGCAGCAACGTGCTGTCTGAAGGCGTATCCATCGCGACAACTGGTCGGATGCGGAACAGGCGCCAAAATCTCGTAAAAAATTTCTTCTTTAGCGGCTAAACTACCATCTTTTATCTGATCGTCTATCCTTTTTGCTCTTTCCATTAACACTTCACCACCTTGCAAAAACGTACTCATATTATCTGGAAGCAATTTATCGCAACTATTTAAGTTATAAATATGTCCGTTGATAAATATACCAAGATGCTCCCTGTCTTCGGTTTTATAAGATACTAGTTTCATATATGATTTGGTTAAATACGCGGTAAAGCTAAGAAATTAGGCCATTCAAAATAAAACTTAAGCGTTATTATTTTAATACGGTATATTTCTGAAGGTCTGATTTAATTAAAGGAAAATCTTTTGCCTGAAGTGCTTTATAATGTTTTTTGTTAGAGAGTAAACCACCAATTAATAACCCGCCCGATACCCCAACTGGCACGCCTGCAGCAATAAGTACCACCGACTCGACCAATTTATCGCTTTTTGCGGCCAATACAAAAAATGTTAAGCCTCCGGCAATGGCCAGCGGTGCGGCTATCCCTTTACGGTGAATATATAATGCACTGATACTGTCGGCACTTAATTTAATGGTATCCTTCCGGTTTCTGATAATTGTTAAACCATCATCTGCCGCAGCGTAAAAAGACCCCCTCGTTGCATTTCCACTTCGGTCTATAACCCTAATGGTGTACTTGGCCTTTTGTTGCGCAAAAGTGGCATAGCTCAAGGCTAAAAAAAATAAGCATGTAAAAATAAATTTCATTGGGATGATTATATTGTAAGTAATTAAAGGTAATTAAAATTTCAATTTTTAAATAAAATACTTACCTTGGTACCATTAAAACCATGATCTTAAAAGCATTACATATTAATTTAGTAAACGACGCTATTGCAGCCCGTCGCTATAAGATGCTATCCAAGCTGATCATGGCTCAATATTCTCTGTAATTTTCACTTACCCTTTCTTTTTAATTGAAACGCATTACCGTTTTGATTGTTAATTTATTAGGATTTTTTCTTTTCTAACCATAACATCATTTTATTATGCCTATTTATCATAAATCGGGGCAGATTCCAGCTAAACGCCACACGGTTTTTCGTAAACCTGACGGAAATCTTTATGCCGAAGAATTGGTATCAACCGAAGGTTTTTCAAGTTTATATTCATTGGTTTATCATTGCCACCCGCCAACCATTGTAAAACATTTGGGCGAAGCTTACAGTGTTGAGCCAAAAATTGCCCGCGAAAAACACCTGAAGCACACCAGTTTAATCGGTTTCAATGTTAAACCCGAAGATGATTTTCTAAAAAGCAGAAAAGCTGTCTTAGTAAATAGCGATCTACACATCGTTTTGGCAGCACCTAGAAAATCGATGACCGATTATTTCTACAAAAACAGCCAGGCCGATGAAATGATTTTCATACATGAAGGTTCTGGAAAGCTGAAAACAGGATTTGGAGAAATAAAGTTTGCTTATGGCGATTACCTGATCATCCCGAGGGGAACCATTTACCAGATGGAGTTTGATACTGAACAAAATAGGCTATTCATTGTAGAAAGTTTTAGTCCGCTAAGGCCGCCAAAAAGATATTTAAACCAGTTTGGACAGCTAATGGAACACGCACCTTACTGTGAACGTGATTTAAGGTTACCCGAAAACCTGCAAACCTTTGATGAATACGGCGATTTTAAAGTGCTGATCAAAAAACAGGGATTAATTTATCCATATACGTATGGCACACACCCTTTTGATTATGTAGGCTGGGACGGTTATCATTATCCATACGCTTTCTCTATCCACGATTTTGAGCCGATAACAGGCCGTTTGCACCAACCACCTCCGGTTCACCAAACTTTCGAAGGACACAATTTTGTGGTTTGTTCTTTTGTTCCCCGCAAATACGATTATCACCCTGATTCTATTCCAGCGCCCTACAACCATAGCAATGTAGATAGCGATGAAGTGCTTTATTATGTAGATGGTGATTTTATGAGCCGCAAGAGTGTAGTTAAGGGGCAGATTACCTTACACCCTGGAGGTATTCCACATGGGCCACACCCGGGTACTGTAGAAAAATCGATCGGAAAAGAAAAAACCGATGAGCTGGCGGTAATGATCGATCCTTTTAAACCGCTAATGCTTACGCAGGATGCCCTGGACATTGAGGATGAAAATTACCACAAAAGCTGGCAGATTAACATAGAATAAAGCTAGGATGATTAAGATTTCGGGATTATAGGACTTAAGATCTTTAAAGTAACACACACAGTTAACCGATTTAAACAATTAAGCGGTCAACCATTTAAAATAATAACAACAATGGAAACACAAACATTCGCAGAAAAAATATCAAAAGCACCAGATTTTCTGCCTATTAATGGAACAGATTATATCGAATTTTATGTAGGTAATGCTAAACAAGCGGCCCACTACTACAAAACTGCATTTGGGTTTCAAAGCCTGGCTTATGCCGGACCAGAAACTGGCGTGCGCGATCGTTCATCGTATGTATTGCAACAGGGTAAAATCAGATTGATCTTAACCACAGCATTAAAATCAGATCATCCAATAGCAGAGCATGTAAAAAAACATGGCGACGGGGTAAAAGTATTGGCTCTTTGGGTAGATGATGCCTATAGTGCCTTTGAAGAAACCACCAAACGTGGTGCCAAACCCTATATGGCTCCTCAAACTTTAACGGATGAGAACGGAGAGCTTAAGATGAGTGGCATTTATACTTATGGCGAAACTGTACACATGTTCATTGAGCGTAAAAACTATAACGGACCCTTTATGCCAGGTTACCGTGTATGGGAAAGCGATTATCAACCTGCAGATGCTGGTCTGTTATACATCGATCATTGCGTGGGCAATGTAGGCTGGAACCGCATGAATGAAGCCGTACAATGGTACGAAGACGTAATGGGCTTCGTAAATATTTTATCTTTTGATGATAAGCAGATCAATACCGAATATTCTGCTTTGATGAGTAAGGTGATGAGCAATGGTAATGGCTATTCGAAATTCCCGATTAATGAGCCTGCTGAGGGCAAAAAGAAATCGCAGATTGAAGAATACCTCGAATATTATGAAGGCGAAGGTGTTCAGCACATTGCCGTTGCCACTAAAGATATTGTTAAAACGGTTAAAGAACTGAAAGCACGTGGGGTGGAGTTTTTAAGTGCACCACCAGAAGCTTATTACGACATGATGCCGCAACGCGTAGGCAAAATTGATGAAGAAATAGCATTGTTAGAAAGCCTGGGTATTTTAGTTGATTGTGATGAAGAAGGATATTTGTTGCAGATTTTCACTAAACCAGTTGAAGACCGCCCTACCCTTTTCTTCGAAATTATTCAGCGTAAAGGTGCACAAAGTTTTGGCGCTGGTAACTTTAAGGCCTTATTTGAATCGTTAGAACGCGAGCAGGAATTGAGGGGTAATTTGTAATATCATTCACGGCGAATAAAGTGATGTATTTAATTCAAGATGTCACCCTGAATTTATTTCAGGGTCCCAGACAAACGATACTGAAACAAGTTCAGCATGATGACAATCCAAAATTTAAGCGCAAAAAAGAGCAGGTTTAAACTTGCTCTTTTTTAGTTTTAACCAAATAATTCTTTAAATTTAGATACACACAAATATTTAAACCTTAAGAATTATGAAAACACAACTAATGCTGGTTTTACTACTGGCTGGATCATTCGGCGGCTTCGCGCAACCAAAAGCCGAAATTGTAAAAACCATCAATCAATTGCTGGCGAAAGCAATTGGCGGAACCGATATTATCTTACATAATGGCAAGGAAACTAAATTTAAAATTACAGAAAATTCATTCTCTATTGATGAAGAAATGAATTTCGGGGTTTTTACAGTTGGAAAAACCTTTGCCAGTTCAGACAATGCCAAAGAAGAAACCACCAACAAATCGCAAATACAGCATTGGAAAGGATTTAAGGTTAGTCCTGAACAGAATAGTATAACCCTTAAATCAATTTATCCTGTTTTCGAAAAGCGTGAAGATGAACCTGGCAATGACAAAAATGGAATTAAATATTATTGTTTAACAGGTGATGAAGATAAATTGATAGCAGCCCTTATGCACCTGCAAAATCTTTATTCGAAAAAGTAATTAACTTAACCATTATAAAAGCTGGGAATTAATTCCTGGCTTTTGTTTTTATTTATTTGCCGTTTTAAATCCAGCAATCAATTTATAAATCATACCACTCCGAAAGGTTCGTCAAAATAGGCATTAATGCCAGTCCCTTTTCCGTTAGATGGTAATCTACCCTAACCGGAACCTCAGCAATAATTTCTTTGATCAGTAATTTATCTGCTTCCAGTTCTTTTAATTGTTTGCCTAAAGCCTGATCAGATATAGTAGGAAGTACATTTTTCAATAAACTGAAGCGGTTCATTCCTTCAAAAATATGAATCAGGATCAATGCTTTCCATCTGCCTGAAATAATATCTAACGCACCGTTTATTCGGCATGAATTAAGCAAAAAAGCCTTATTTAATGCATTCGAGGAACTTTCTTTAATCATAACTCACTTTTTTTTGAGTAACTCCAAATAAAACAAGCCATTGCATGCTGTGTTTTTTAAATTCAATTTTGACCAAGTTAAGAAAAAGAGGACTGATTTTTTTCATGACTAAATCATAACCTTTAGTTAATTACAATATTTATGAAAGCAATAACATTAAAAGAATTCGGTAGTACAGAAAATTTTAAACTGGATAACTATCCCGTTCCAAAACCTAAAAATGATGAGGTATTAATCAAATTAAAAGCAACTGCTTTTAACCCTATTGATTACCAAATGCGTTTAGGAAGAAGGGAAAGCCACATGATGAATTCTCCTATTTTAGGACGTGAACTTGCAGGAATAGTAGAAAAAATTGGCGAAAACGTTAAAAACTTTAAGTTAGGAGATGAAATTTACGCTGCCTCAGGCAGTGGCGGATCAAATGGTAGTTATGCGCAATACATGACGTTGACAGAAAAACGAGTTGCGCTGAAACCAAAAAATATAACTTTTGAGGAAGCTGCAGCGATTCCTTCTGCTGGTTTAACGGCGTGGCAAACCTTTAGCCGACTTCATATTAAAAAGAAAGACCGTATTTTCATCACAGGAGGAAGCGGTGCTGTAGGATCTTTTCTTATCAGGCTATTAAAACCCAAGCATCTTGATCAAATTATAACCATTGCAGGAAGCTTAGAAAGTATAGATGCGATTAAAGCCATTGGATTAAAAGAATCACAAATAATAGATTATCGTAATCCAGATCTCGAAAGCATCATATTAAATGCAAATCACAATCATTATTTCGATTTTGCAGTGGATATAGTTGGTGATAAATCAGCAGAAATTGCAGCAGATACGCTTAAAGTAAATGGCGTATATGCAGATATAACATTTCTAGGCACACAAAAAACCCGGGAAACCTTATTTGATAAGGGAGCTTCAGTACTCAATATTTCAAATTATGCTTTCACACTCGATAACAACCTCAATTGGTATGGAAACACCTTGAGGAAAATCACCGGCTTGATTGAAGCTGAAAAATTAGTTGCCCCATCAATAAATGTTTTGGGTAATTTTTCTTTAAAAACGGTACAGCAGGCGCATAACATGATGGAAAACAATTTAACCAGAGGAAAGAAACTAGTGATGACGATAGATTATTAATTTAATTCTTCACTAAAACTTCATAATTGAAGTGCACCTTTGAAATAACAAAACACGAAGCGATTTCAATTTTGTTAAATTCTAAAAACTCATAATTAGTTTTTTAGTTTTCCGGTTACCCTTATCTGATACCTCATGTATTGCAAAATACATGAGGTTTTTTATGCAAATTACTCAGCACTTTCTTTAAGCATCTGATAAAGGTCTGTTGCGCCTCCGTCAAACTTGGTTCCGTTTACATAAAACGAAGGCGTTCCGTTTACACCACTCCGCACACCGCTGTCAAAATCATCTTCAATTTTTCGTTTAATCTCTTCCGAAGTGCTGTCTTGCTGGAACTGCTCCAGGTCTAAACCAATCGTTTCAGCCAATTCGTCGAACAGCTCACCATTTAAGCGGTATTGATTTTCGTACAATGCATCGTGCATTTCCCAAAACTTACCTTGTAAACCTGCCGCTTCTGCAGCAATGGCAGCCGGAAAAGCAAACTCATGGGCATTTGCCAAAGGAAAATGACGGAAGATAAATTTGATCTGATGACCGAATGTTTCCTCAATTTCCTTCATAATCGGGTAGGCATTACCACAATATGGGCATTGATAATCGCCAAATTCGACAATGGTAACACTCGCCGAATCATCGCCTTGAATATGATCTTGATTGTTTATTTCAGGTTTTAAGGTACTCATAGCTTATTTCTTGTTTAATTCCTCCAATGCGTCTAAAATTCCGTCGGCACCAGGATTAATGGCTATTGGCGACAAATAACTCCAGACAATTTTTCCTTCTTTATCAATAACAAAAAGCGCCCTTTTGCTTTCGCCAAGTTTTTCATCATATACGCCATAAGCTTTAGATACCGCTCCTTTTGGTTCAAAATCGGCCAAAAGTGGAAAATGTAATTTCCTATTTTCTTCAAAAGCGAGGTGGCACCAAACACTATCAACAGAAATACCGAAAATCTGTGCATCGTACTGATTAAAATATTTTAGCATTTCATTATAAAGTGCCATTTGGTCGCTACATACCGGGCTCCAATCGGCAGGATAAAAAGCCAGGATAACATTTTTACCTTTAAAATCTTTAAGTTTTATTTTCTGATCGGGAGTAGCATTCAATTCGAAATCTGGTGCTGTAGCGCCTTTTTCTAACATATAAGGGAGTTTAAAATTTAAATCATTATTAAAAACGCTGAATCTGCGTTGTTTGCAACAAATTTTAGCCTAATTTTTGCCTTTTTATCAAATAAGACTGAAGCACTGGGTAAAACCCATCGTTCATATCGGCATCAATTAAGTCGATTTTATATTGGGCGCATTTTAGCGCAATCTGCTGTCGATATGAGGAAACTGCTGCGGTATAATTTTCCTTTACCTGATTGCTATGTACTTTAATCGTTTCGCCGGTTTCCATATCGATAAACTCGTATGGGCGGTTCTCAAAATTGAAATCAACTTCTTTTGATTTATCCACCACATTAAAAACTACCACTTCATGTTTGTTGAATTTTAAATGCTGCAAGGCATCAAAAAATTCGTCCGTTTTATCTGTACTGGTTTGTGTATTAAAAAGATCGCTAAAAACAATTACCAGTGAACGTTTATGAATCAATTCGGCCACCTGGTGCAAAGCTTCGCTTAAATTAGTCTGTGCATTTACCTTAGGTTTATGTAACAGCTCTTCTAATTGTGTAAACAAATATTTCTGATGTACAGTAGTAGACTTTGCCGGCGAATTTAACAGTATTTCATCTGTAAATAAGCTTAAACCAAAAGCATCGCGCTGTTTCTTCAACAGGTACATTAATGATGCAGCAGCCTGTATGGAGAAGATCAGTTTGTTATTTTTCGGTTCAGGAAAGTACATTGATGAGGAAACATCAATCACAAACTGGCAACGCAAATTTGTTTCTTCTTCAAAACGTTTACTGTAAAGTTTATCGGTTTTGGCGTATAATTTCCAATCGATATTTTTAACATTATCGCCATTATTATACTGGCGGTGCTCTGCAAATTCGACCGAAAAGCCATGGAACGGGCTTTTGTGCAGTCCGGTTATAAAACCTTCTACCACTTGCTGTGCAAGCAATTCTAAATTACCATAGCTTGTTTCGTTTTCGTAGTTTACAACCCGCATAGGGTAAAGCTAATAAAAGATTTATAAAAAAATCTTTATGGATTAAAAATAGCCAATTAGCTAACTGTAAACTGCTAACTGATAAGGGCGTTCCCCAAGCTTCGCAAGGGTAGGGCTTTGCAGGGCTGCGCTACGCTTCGGTACCGATGAAGGATCGGTACTGAACCCTTACAATCCCTAACGCAAAAACCTACCGCCTTAAAGACCTGGCGGCAAACCTGAGCAATTTGATGGCACCGACTGTGCTGCTGTCCGTGGTGAATAAACCCGATGGTAGTGGCAGCTCCCGATTGAAAATCGGGACTAAAACGGACAGCGGGACTGAAAATGCCATGAAAAGCAGAACCCCACATTTCCAAAAAACAACGAACAATAAGCTTAAAACAAAAAATCCCGAGTTCAATAAATGAACTCGGGATTAAAGAAAACTGTATCATAAAACAATTTCTTGGTAGATTTTGTCATTTTGAACCTGTCGAAACACCTACTAGTTTATTTAACTAGCTCCTTCGACAAGCTCAGGATGACAATTTATATTTATGATACATCCTCCAGCTTAAATAATTTTACTTCCTAGCTATTCTAAACAAATGGCCATTATCGGTTACCGAATATAGCGCTCCGTCCTTTCCTTCTACCATATCGCGGAAACGTTCTCCTTTACCTTCCAGCAATCGCTCTTCACCAACAATTTTATCATCTTTTATCACCAATCTTATAATATGCGAACCACCCAAGCCGCCTACAAATAAATTCCCTTTCCATTCGGCAATGCTGTTACTATTGTAAAATGCAATGCAGCCTGGTGAAATACTTGGATTCCAATAATAAACAGGCTGCTCCATGCCGTCCTTCTGCTGAATGCCATCACCTACCTTTTTTCCACTGTATTCCGTTCCGTAGGTGATAATTGGCCAGCCATAATTTTTGCCTGGTTTAATAATATTCACCTCATCGCCACCTTTAGGGCCAAATTCGGCTTCCCATAAATCACCGGTTAAAGGATTAATCGCTAAACCATCAGGATTCCGCAATCCGTAGGCATAAATTTCTGGTTTTGCATCTGCTTTGCCAGCAAAGGGCCCATTTGCCACCGCTTTACCATCGGTAGTTAGGTGTAAAATTTTACCCAAAGAAGAATTTAAATACTGAGCCTGAATTCGGATATCACTACCAGAACGTTCGCCAGTACTTACAAATAAATTACCACTCTTATCGAAGACAATTCTCGAACCGTATTGAAGTTTACCGCCATAAGCTGGTGTAGCGCGATAAATAATGGTTTGGTTCTCTATTGTAGTTTCATTAGCTGCTAATTTACCTTTGGCAATAGCCAGTAACACGCCTTTATCCTGAGGCTCTGAATAAGCCCAATAAATCATTCTATTTTTAGCAAAGTTTGGATCTAAAGTTACATCTAATAAGCCACCCTGACCAGATGGATCTACCTTGGGTAAACCGGTTATCTTTTTGCTGAATTTCCCATCAGGTGTAAGAATTACCATGGTACCCTGCTTTTGTGTAATTAAAAAACCACCGTTCGGAAGAACCGAAATGGCCCAAGGGTTTTCTAACTTTTCATTAATAATCGTAATATCCAGAGGGGTTTTGGTCTTTACACCTGCAATTCGGGTCTGCCCTGCAAATGCTGGCTTATAATCTGCTGATGGTTCGTTCGTTTCAACAGGGTTTTGCGCCGATACACATGCAATATTTGCACAGTTTAGGGTTAAACCTGCCAATAAAATACCTAGAGTTTTATTGTTAAATAGGTTAATAGACATGATTGTTAGTTTTTTATTAAAGAAACAAAAATAAGTTTATAACAAAAAGTCTGTGATAGTAATATTACTGTTAAAAGGTCTAAAAACTTCTCTTAAAACTAAAAAAACAAGTTCAATTTATCACATTTTATAATTCGAGCCTGTTTAAAAATCAATTAAATGAAGTACTTATATTAAAAATTGGGTGTAAACACCCGATTTAAACTCATTTAAATGGATTCTGTTAAGTGCAACGTTTTCGGATTGATAGTGTCCTATCTGTAAATCAAATTATTTATATGAAGCTATTTTATAAAAGAGGTATACTAAGCTCTCTTTTGTTTTTCGTCATAATGTATCATAGTACAGCACAAACAATTTCCGGCAGGGTAAAAGAAACAAAGGGTATTGGAATTGAAAATGCAACTGTGGCACTTTTAAACATTACAGATTCGACTGTTGTAAAATATGGGGTAAGCAACAAAGAAGGTTATTTTGAGTTCAATAATTTAAGTAAGGGCATATTTAAAATTAAAATTTCGTGTTTAGGTTATCATACTCAACTATTAAAAGATATTAAGTTTGATGGTTCTTCAGTTAAATTAACAGATATCATTCTTGGCACAAAAGATAAAGAACTGCAAGAAGTAACTGTTGAGGCTAAAAAACCTCTTCTTGAACGAAAGGTTGACCGATTAATATTTAATCTAAACAATACCATCATGGCTAACGGTGCTTCTCTCTTTGAGGCCTTACAGGTTGCGCCTCTTTTAATAGTCTCCGAAAACAGTATATCTATGGTTGGCAAAGGGAGTATGGGCGTTATGGTTAATGAAAAAATCATCAATTTAGGGGGAACTGACTTGGTAAACTACCTAAAAACCTTCCGATCTGAAAATATAGAAAAAATTGAAATCATAACCACCCCACCGGCAAAATATGAGGCCCAGGGGAATGGTGGTTTGATTAATATTGTTTTAAAGAAAAACGAATCTTTAGGCTGGCGCGGATCAGTAAGTTCAACATACCATCAAAATACCTATGGATCGTACAACAACAATCTAGCACTTTTTTTTCGATCAAAAAAAGTTAACAGCTCTTTTACATTTAACCAATCAAACTACCGCAGTATTATTAAAGAATCTGTAGATATAACCGGGCGCCCCAGCAAGATTCTAAGCGATGAGCAGCGCTTGGGAAACTCCCCTGGTTTACAAGCAGGTTTAAGTATTGATTATGAGCTAAATAAACACAACAACATTGGGCTTATATATAATATTTCAGACAACAAATCGAATACAAGCTTTAGTAACAACTATAGCTTTATTACAGGTAACACTCTTGACTCGGTTTTAAATACTACTGGAAAATTTTCAAGGCCGTTATTTACACAAACTTTCAATCTATACCATGATTTAAAGCTCGATTCGAATGGAAAAAAATTGAGTAGTTCTGTTAATTTTTTCACAAACACACCTGAAATGAAAAATGATTTTGTTTCTGAGTCTGAAAATACATATGCCAGTGTTCGGAATAATAACTTTTCAAAATACAATATCTGGTCATTTCAATCAGATTTAACATTACCTTATAAATGGGCCAAAATAGAAACGGGTATTAAGCTCGCTAATTTTAACAACAATGCTAATGTTGAATACTATAATTATATCCAAGAAGATTTCTTGTTAGATGAAACACGTAGTAACAAATTCAATTACGCCGAAAATAATCTGGCCGCCTATTTCAGTATGGAATCCGAACTATCAAAAAAGTGGACAGCTAAAGCAGGGTTACGCTATGAGTATACTATGATGGATGGATATTCGCCTACCTTAGATCAGCGTAACAAAGGTAATTACGGCGCTTTATTTCCTACAGCTTATATCGTTTACAAAGCTAACGAGGTTCATACTTTTTCATTAAACTATTCAAGGAGGATAAACCGACCAAGTTTGAACGCCTTAAACCCATTTGCCTATTACACAAATATTTATAATTATTCTACCGGAAATGCATTGCTCTTACCTTCATACAGTAATAATATTGAATTTAACTACCTATATAAGGGCATGTTTTCGTTTACTTTATTTACACAACATATTAGTGATATAATTTCGAACCTCACAACGGTTAACGGCCCAATAGTGGTAACCAGTAGAGGAAATTTTTTGACTCAAGATAATCTTGGGGCCTACGTATCTTTTAATCGGTCATTATTTAAATGGTGGGACAATAGCATTTCTGCTTCTTTTTCATATGCATCACCAAAATCTAAAATAGAAGCAATCAGCGCTCCAAATGGAACTGCTGCCTCATTCAGTGTCAATAATAGTTTCAAGGCAACTAACCAGTTAAGTTTTTATTTGAATTACAGCCAAAACCTTCCATCAACTGATAGAAATGTTTACAGCTACAGTCAACGTAGTTTGAGAACCGGGGCTAGGATAAAATTATTTAACAACAATTTGATCATCAGCCCAGCTTTTTTTATTGGCACAGTAAATAAATATGAAATTCGCTTTGTCGATTTTGTACAAACCGTAAAAACAGACTATAATTATAAAACCTTTAGTCTTGGTATTACCTACTCATTCGGGAGATCAAAGGTTTCCGGAAATAACAAGGACATCCGTTTTGATGAGAAAAGAAGAGCTCAACAATAAAAATGATTTAAGAATATGATAAATTTAGTTCTAAACGAAAAAAACCCAAATCCATCAAATGAACTTGGGTTTTTGTAATATTATTAGTGAAGTTTTGAAGATTTTGCGTTTACCTTAAACCCTCTACCTTTTACCTTCAACCTTTATTTAAGCCAATTGTTTGTTTAATTTTTCTGCTAATACTGATTTTGGAACAGCACCAACTTGTTTATCTACAACCTGACCATCTTTAAAGTATAATAAAGCTGGGATGTTGCGGATACCAAACTGCATTGAAATTTGAGGGTTGTTATCAACGTTTACTTTTCCAACTACCGCTTTTCCATCATATTCTTTAGCGATTTCTTCTACTACTGGACCAACCATGCGACAAGGGCCACACCATTCTGCCCAAAAATCTACTAATACGGGTTTATCTGATTTTAATACAAGCTCCTCGAAGTTTGCATCTGTGATTTCTAATGCCATAATTATTTTTTTTATGTTCAAATATATGTATTCAATTGTAATGCCAACCCATCGGTAATGTCAATTTGACATTATTTTGAGGTTGAAGGTATAAAGGTCGATGGTGGAAGGTTTTGGGCGCCTAAACCTTCAGCCTTTAAGCCTTCTGCCTTCACCCTTAGTTCAGCTTGTAATTTACAACATTAAGCCCGAGTAATTGTTCCAAAAATTTATTGTTTGGGTTTATTTTAAGATTTTTGGATGGCATATCCAACATAATCTCCTTTTCCCGGTCAAAAATAGCGAAGTTAAGTTGGCAGTTTTGTTGCTCGGAGTTTGCCTTATTGTCTGCTAATATGGCTTCGATCTCGCGCATCAGTTGATCGTTAACCCGCTCAATCGGCACCTGAATAGTTAAACTTTTAGCTAATTTATCCCTCAGCTCAGACATTAAGTTAATTGAGGTGATTTTAAACTCCCAATCTCCGGCTTTTCCGAAACGCTCACCAACCCTACCCCTGATCTGCAAGAAATATCCTTCAGTTAAAAACGATTTAAACTTTAAAAAATCTTCGCCGAATAAAGCCATTTCACTTGCATCGTCATAATCTTCGAAAACAAAAGTACCAAATGGCTTACCCGTTTTGGTAATCCGCTGTGATGCAGTTACCACAAGCCCGCCTACACAAAGCTCACGGTTTTTAAGTTTTTCGAATTCGGCCAATATATCTTCGTTGTTATCGCCCATACGTACCTTATTAATGATACTCAGCTGCTTAACACCATGGGTACAGAATTTATCGAGTTCGAGTTTATAATTATCTAAAGGGTGGCCTGAAAGGAAAATCCCAATAGCATCTTTCTCGTATTTTAACCTGTCCATTAATGCCCATTCTGGCGATACAGGTAAACTTGGTTCTAAAATAAGATCGGCTTTAGAACCACCGAATAAGGAGGCTTGTGACGTACTTTCATTATTCTGAAAATCGTTGGCATATTTGATAATCTTTTCAATACCATTCATTTTATCGTTCGGGCCAATATAAAAATACTGTGCCCTATGACCTCCAAACGCATCGAAAGCACCGCTGTATACAAAACTCTCGTAAGCTTTTTTATTTACAATGCGGGTGTTAGAACGCTTGGCAAAATCGTACACATTACTGTAAGGCCCATTTGCCAGTCTTTCTTCAATAATACTTTCTACCGCCTTTTCACCTACACCTTTTACTGCCGACATACCGAAGCGGACTTCGCCCCTGGCATTTACAGAGAATTTCAGGTCAGATTCGTTCACATCGGGGCCTAATACCGTAACACTCATCTGGCGACACTCTTCCATAAAGAAAGCTACCTGTTTAATATCACTCATGTTATTGGACAGTACCGCAGCCATATATTCAGCAGGGTAATGCGCTTTTAAGTATGCGGTTTGATAGGCAATCCATGCATAACAGGTAGAGTGCGATTTGTTGAAAGCGTAGGATGCAAATGCTTCCCAATCTTTCCATATTTTTTCCAAAGTTGTGGCATCGTGACCTTTTTCCGCCGCTTGTTTCACAAACTTGGGTTTCATTTTATCCAGAACGTCTTTCTGTTTCTTACCCATTGCCTTACGCAGCACGTCGGCCTCACCTTTGGTAAATCCGGCTAGTTTCTGCGACAAAAGCATTACCTGTTCCTGGTAAACGGTAATTCCATAGGTTTCTTTCAAATACTCTTCGCAGGCATCCAAATCGTACTTAATTTCTTCTTCGCCATTTTTACGGCGAACAAAACTTGGAATGTACTCCATTGGGCCCGGGCGATATAATGCGTTCATCGCAATTAAATCGTCGAAAACCGTTGGTTTCAACTCCTTCATGTATTTCTGCATGCCCGGACTCTCATACTGGAAAATCCCGATGGTTTCACCCCGCTGGAAAAGCTCATAGGTTAATACATCATCAATAGGGAAATTATCCGGATCAAGATCGATACCAAAGCGTTTTTTAACCAGTTTTACGGTATCCTTTATCAGGGTTAGGGTTTTTAAACCCAAAAAGTCCATCTTTAATAAACCCGCGCTTTCTACAACCGAGTTATCAAATTGGGTAACATATAAATCAGAATCTTTTGCAGTAGAAACGGGAACAAAATTGGTAATATCGCTTGGCGTAATAATTACCCCGCAGGCATGGATACCGGTATTCCGTAAAGAGCCTTCTAAAATCTGGGCCTGCTGAATGGTTTCGGCACTCAAATCTTTTAATCCACCAAGATTTTTCAGTTCAACAACACGCTCATATTCATCAGGGCGCAAAGCTTCTTTCAGTGTTTTCTCATCCAGCGTGAAGATTTTTGCGAGCTTCATATTCGGAATCAGCTTGGCAATCTTATCTGCTTCAAAAAGTGGCAAATCCAATACCCTCGCTGTATCGCGGATAGAAGATTTGGCGGCCATGGTTCCATAAGTGATAATCTGCGCCACCTGGCTGGAACCGTATTTGCCAATTACATATTCCATTACACGGCCACGGCCCTCATCGTCAAAATCGATATCAATATCGGGCATGGATACACGATCAGGGTTTAAGAAACGCTCAAAAAGGAGATCATACTTAATGGGATCGATATTCGTGATCCATAAACAATAAGCCACCACCGATCCGGCTGCAGAACCACGGCCAGGGCCTACCGAAACATCCCTGCGACGGGCTTCGGCAATAAAATCCTGTACAATTAGGAAATAACCCGGATAACCGGTTTTTTCAATGGTCTGTAATTCGAAATCTAAACGTTCGATAACCTCAGGGGTTAATACGCCATAACGTTTCTTGGCCCCCTCATAAGTAAGGTGACGCAAAAATTTATTTTCCCCGCGTTTTCCTCCGTCGGCTTCATCTTCCGCCACTAAAAATTCGTCTGGAATATCGAATTTAGGTAAGAGTACTTCGCGGGCAAGTTTGTAGATTTCGATCTTATCTACAATTTCTTTAATATTTACAATCGCCTCCGGCAAATCGGCAAAAAGCGATTTCATTTCATCACCAGATTTGAAATAATATTCTTGATTGGGCAAACCATAACGGTAACCGCGACCACGACCAATTGGTGTTGCCTGTTTTTCGCCATCTTTTACACAAAGCAAAATATCGTGTGCATTCGCATCTTTCTTGTTAATGTAATAGGTATTATTGGTAGCTACCAATTTAACAGCATGTTTTCTAGCCAGTGCAATCAACGATTCGTTTACACGGTCTTCATCTTCCTGGTTGTGGCGCATTACCTCCACATAGAAATCATCGCCAAACATGTTCTTCCACCAGATCAGCGCTTCTTCAGCCTGGGTTTCGCCCATGTTTAAAATTTTGTTAGAAATCTCTCCGGATAGGTTGCCTGATAAAACAATAATATCATCTTTATACTGTTCAATTACCGCCCTATCAATACGTGGAACGTAATAAAAACCTTTGGTATAAGCGATAGAAGACATTTTAGCTAGATTGTGATAGCCTTTTTTATTCTTCGCCAACAGCACCATCTGGTAACCATTGTCTTTTGCGGTCCGGTCTAAGTGATTATTACAAACAAAAAATTCTACCCCAACAATCGGTGTCATTACTACTTCTGTTGGACGCTCACCTGCCTCGATTGCGGCAGCATTTTTTGCTTCAGCAGCTTTATTGTGGTTTAAAACATGGTTTACAAAGTGAAAAGCCCCCATCATATTCGCATGATCGGTCATGGCTACAGCCGGCATTTTTTGTGCTGCCGCAGCTTTTACCAGATCGGGAATACTGATGGTACTTTGCAATACCGAAAACTGGGTATGGTTATGCAAATGCACAAAGGTAGCTGCTGCAAGTTCCTGTTTGTTCCCTGCAAGTTCCTGTTTCGAAATCCCTCCGCCCTCAGTTTTTTGTAAACGCTTGCGGATTTCATCAGAAGCAGCTTTTAAATTGATGTGTTTTAAACCAACACCTTCAATCGTAGCTGGGTTTACCTCTCTAAAACGAGGAAAATATTCTACGTCAACCTGTAGTTCTTCTTTTTTAAAAACCTCTCTTTTTACCAATTCCAGGAAGCAACGCGTAGTGGCTTCCACATCGGCAGTTGCGTTGTGGGCTTCGTTAAAAGGAACACCGAACAAATAAGAATGTAACTCGGTTAAGGTTGGCAGTTTAAACTTTCCGCCCCTACCTCCGGGCAATTGTAAAAGCTGGGCGGTAACTTCGGTACAGGTATCCAACACAGGCATCTCGGCCAAACGGTTAGCCACACCAAAACGGTGAAATTCACAGCCCATAATGTTTACGTCGAAACCAACATTCTGGCCTACAATAAACTTGGCTTTAGCTAAAACTTCGTTAAACTTGGCCAGCATTTCGTCGAAACCGATACCTTGTTCGGCAGCCAGTTCGGTAGAAATACCATGTATCCGTTCTGCATCGTACGGAATATTAAACCCCTCTGGTTTAACCAGATAATCCTGATGTTCAACCAATCTCCCCATCTCATCGTGCAGTTGCCATGCAATCTGTATACAACGCGGCCAATTATCCGTATCGGTAATGGGGGCGTTATAATTACGTGGCAAACCAGTGGTTTCGGTATCAAAAATTAAGTACATATTGTGCGGCAAAGAATTAACCGTTGTAGAATAATAACGGTTCTTCAAAAATAGGAATTTTGGCAGGTGCTTTTGTCAGATTTTATCAACAAAATACGGTGGAAAATAAGAAAATATATTCCGTCTTAATCAGTACTGCGATTGCTTTCTCAATCAGAAAAAAAGGCATAATAATTTCAAAAGTTTTTTTTGGAAATGTGCGGTTCGGTTTTTCATCGCCGTTTGCAGTCCCGCTATACGCTTTATCCCGATAAAAAAATCGGGATGTCCGCTCCTATCGGGTTTAGGCACCACAGATAGCTACATTGTGCTTAAATAGTCCTCGTTTGTAAAGAGGATTAGTGAGATCAGCATTTGAAATGCACAACCAGAGGTTTAATAATGATAAAATCGTGTTTCTCATTCTACTAGCAATGCTTGTTAAAAAGATTGCTTTGTAGGCTGAAAAAGCCTTTCTCGCAATAAAGATCCCTTGCAGACTGCCGTTTGCCAAAAAAATCTGTCATTCGTATTGATATTTACGCCATAAATTACCCTTCAGAATGAGAAGAATTTTTAAAAATGCTCCTGACTCACCAACTCACTTACGTCATACCCCTTCTGCCTGCACCTTTCGATGATGTGCACCAATAAATCAGCCTCCATCTTGGGTTCGCGTGCCATAATAAACAGGTACTTTTCATCGGGATGACCTACAACCACATAACTATAATCTTCAGCCAGTTCGATAATCCAGTAACCGATTTTAAAAGGCCATAAAAATTGTGCCTTCATATCACCATCATGCTTTTCTTCATCGAAAAACAGTTTGGAAGTGATCGACTTTTCTTCAGGTTTTCCTTCTTTGTGATAAGTAGTATAAACATCAAAATGATCGTTGTCAGCCAGCGTGTAGGTTTCGGTGGTTTGTTTCCAATGTTTATCCAATAAAGTTGGGATAGAATATAATGAATACCATTTACCTTCAAAGGCTTTATAATCGATATTTGAAATGGGTTTGTTTTCCATAATTGGCCTTTACTTTTATGCTTCTGCTTTTGAACTTATTAAGTAAACCATCATCAAATTATAAAGTTTTGAAAAGGATTTTTAAACCCTATATTTATTTCTACCTTCGATTAAATATTTAACGATACGCAAACCATTAAAATAAAATATATGAAAGTAACGGTTGTTGGCGCAGGCGCAGTTGGTGCCACTTGTGCAGATAATATTGCCCGCAAAGAATTAGCGAACGAACTAGTCCTGTTAGATATTAAAGAGGGTTTTGCCGAGGGCAAAGCGATCGACATGATGCAAACCGCAACGCTTTTGGGTTTCGACACTAAAATTACCGGTGTAACCGGCGATTACAGCAAAACGGCTAGTTCTGATGTGGTGGTAATTACCTCGGGCCTGCCCCGCAAACCAGGGATGACCCGCGAAGAGCTGATTGGCATTAATGCCGGTATTGTTAAAGGTGTTGCCGAAAATATTTTAAAATACTCTCCTGAAGCTATCTTCATCGTAATCAGTAACCCAATGGATACGATGACTTATTTAGCCTTAAAATCGTTAGGCCTACCTAAAAACCGTATTATCGGCATGGGCGGAACGTTGGATAGCTCCCGCTTCAAATTTTATTTATCGCAAGCATTAAATTGCAACCCTAACGATTTACAGGGCTTTGTAATTGGCGGCCACGGCGATACCACCATGATTCCTTTAACCCGCCTAGCTACATACCAAAGTTTACCGGTTAGTAATTTATTGGATAAAGCTACTCTTGATAAAGTTGCAGCCGATACCATGGTTGGCGGTGCTACTTTAACAGGCTTAATCGGCACTTCTGCCTGGTATGCACCGGGTGCTGCAGGCGCTGCATTGGTTGAAGCAATTTTACGTGATGAGAAAAAACTGTTTACCTGCTGCGTTTCGCTTGAAGGAGAATACGGACAGGAAGATATCTGTTTAGGCGTACCCGTAATTATTGGTCGTAATGGCTGGGAAAAAATCATCGATTTTAAATTAACCGATGATGAGCAGGCTGCATTTAACAAAAGTGCCGATGCGGTAAGGAACATGAATAATGTACTGGCAGAAATGAAGTTGGTTTAAGGCCATTCTTAAGATTAATTTTTAACGAAAGCATTAAATTACTAAAATAGGTTTCCTCGGTTCGTCATTCCCAACTCGATTGGGAATCTTAATGCAATAGGCTTTAAGATTCCCGCCTGCGCGAGAATGACGATCGTTCTTTTATATCCGTGTAGTTCAATCCGCGGCCTTTTTTACACTTAAATATTTGTCACCCTGAGCGTAGTCGAAGGGCAGTAGACATCATAAACAATGAAATCAATTTCAATCCCATTAAAACTGATAAACTTACAGGACGACGGTTTCCACCTTTTGGTGGAAATTGTTGTTTTTAAGGAAAAACATTTTGCTGTTTTAGATACCGGTGCCTCTCGAAGTGTGTTCGATAAATCGTTGATTGAACAACACCTACCAGAAAGCCTGCAAGTATCAGAAGAGATTAATGCAGCCACTCTTTTTACCACCACCACTACCATTCAGGCAACTATTCCTGAGGTAAAAATCGGATCGTTAAAGATCAAAAACTACGAAACAGTAGCTTTCGATTTGCAATCGGTTAGCGAAACCTACCAACAATTTGGCCACCCGCCTATTATGAGTATTATTGGTGGAGATATATTAATGCAATATAAAGCAGTTATTAATTACAAGAAGATGATCCTTAAGCTTTATCGATAAATGTAATTTTACTTTATGACTTTAATCATTTTTATTAAGCCATTTTAAATGATATTTGAACCTGATGAAAAAGTTAATCACAATCTTTTGTGTCATTTTTTGGGCAGGTTTAATTGGTGGAATTAGTTTTTTAGAAGCTCCATTAAAATTCCAGGCTCCAGGAATTACCATCCCACTTGGTTTAGGCATAGGGCAATTGGTTTTTCAGGCACTTAATAAAATAGAGATCGTATTGGTTATCATCATATTAGGCTCCTCCTTACCAGCACCTTTAAAAAACAGCCGCAGTATTTTACTTTTCTCGGTTACGATCCTTTTAATGGTAGACACTTTTTGGCTATTGCCAATACTTGATGAGAGGGCAAAGCTGGTTTTGGCAGGCCATGCTCCAATTAAAAGTTATCACCATATTTTATACATCATTATCGATGCCTTAAAATTTCTGTCATTAATTGTTCTGGGTTTTTTAAGTTTAAAATCACTGTACCATGAAAAAAGATATTCATAATAGAGAAGATATTGTCCTTTTAGTGGATACATTTTACAAAAATGTTGCGCTTAATAAACAGATAGGTCCCATATTTACCGATGTTGCCAAAGTAGACTGGTCGCACCACTTACCTAAAATGTACGATTTCTGGGAAAGCATCCTTTTCGGAAAAGCAATTTACAAAGGCAACCCTATGCTTACTCATTTTGCGCTAAACGAACAAACGCCGTTACAAACTGAGGCATTCGAGACCTGGAAAAACCTGTTCTTCCAAACTGTAGACGATCTTTTTAAGGGAGAAAATGCCAATCTGATTAAACAAAAGGCACAATCTATTGCCGATTTAATGCATTTTAAAATAAATTCGCCTCAATCGAAGATTAAAATTGTATAGATTTTCTGCTTTGATTTAAACTGCTTTCTTTATAAATTTAGTTAACCAAACTAAATCAAATTATGAAATTTCTCAAAATCTTACTAGGCATCATTGTCGTATTGGCAATAATCATTATTCTGGGTGGCTTCTTTTTACCAAAAAGTTATACAGTAAGCAGGTCTACAGTAATCAATGCTCCAGACAGTGTAATTTATAAAAACATTGCCGACTTTAAAGAATTCTACAAATGGAATCCATGGGCAAAAATGGAACCTTCGGCAAAAACTACCTACGGTGGCGTTGCGGGCGAACCGGGCCATATTTACGAATGGAAAGGTAAAGAAACAGGAAGTGGCTACATGAAAATAAAAAGTGTAACACCTAACAAACAGGTAGATATCGAATTAAAATTTATTGAGCCTTTTGAAAGTTTAGCGGATACAAAATTCGACATTCAGCCAGAGGAAAGCAGCAATAAGGTAACCTGGACAATGAGTGGAGAAAATAACCTAATCAGTAAATGGATGTGTGTGTTTGTGAGTATGGACAAAATGATTGGGAAAGATTTTGAAGATGGGCTAAAATATTTGAAGGAAAAATCGGAAAAGGGAGTTTGATCGACTTGTCTTTTTGAGCGATATCGGCGGTGAGTCATCCTGAGCGGAGTCGATGACCCTTTTAATGATGGATGATGGAAGCCTAAAGCGCAAGAAAAACCTCTGCGCACGCTGTGCCTTTCCTCTATTCTCTCTGTGGTTAAAACATAACTAGCTTCTCTTTTGAGAGGCTTTTTTTTACGTCAATTTGCAATCATCCAAACAATTGTGTCGGCTTTGCGTTAAAAAAGCATTAAAAATCAGTTAACCAGCGATTAATATTTTGTAATTCCCTATTTTTTAGATTACTTGCCAGCAAAATGAATTTATTACTTGTAGAAGATGAACCGAGCGTTGTATCTGTAATTTCGAGGGGTTTAACCGATGAGGGATTTACCGTAAGTATAGCTCCTGATGGTTTAATCGGGAAACAGATGGCTATAGAAAATCAGTTCGATCTGATTATTCTCGATATTATGCTACCTGGAATAAATGGTTTGGAACTTTGCAAAATCATTAAAGATCAAAAACCAAATACACCTATTATTATGCTTACCGCTTTGGGTACTACAGAAAATGTAGTAAACGGACTGGATAATGGTGCGGATGATTATTTAATAAAGCCATTTAAATTTGCTGAACTTTTTGCAAGGATCAGAATGCTGTTGAGGCGATATCATGGTGTGGTTTCGCAAGATCAGATTGTCTCCATAGCAGACCTCCAGCTAAATTTAAGCGCAAAAACAGTAAAACGAAACCAACAGGAAATTATACTTACGGCAACAGAATATCGGCTGCTTGAGTATATGGCCAAAAACAAATCAAAAATTCTATCGCGGATAGACATTTTAGAAAACGTTTGGGATATCGATTTTAACCTTGGCACCAATGTGGTTGATGTTTATGTTAATTATCTCCGCAAAAAAATAGATAAAAATTCCGATCAGAAACTTATTCACACTGTGGTAGGCCTGGGCTATATATTAAAAGAAAAATAATGAAGATAGCCAAGAAGATCACCTTACTTTTCGCCATTCTATCGGCAATTATTATCTCTTTATTAAGTGGTTTTGTTTGGTATTTTTCTAACGATTTCGCCTTTGAAGATTTTTATAAACGTTTAGAAGCCAGGGTTAAGATTGCTGCCCAAATCAAACTGTACGAAGATGGCAACAATAAGGTTTACGCTAAAATGCGTAATCAATACCTGGAGCGCTTACCCTCTGAGAAAGAATACATCTTTGAGGCTGGCAAAGCACCCGGTAAAGTTGACCGCGAATTACCAGCTAGTTTTTATAACCGTATAAAGACAGGCAATATGGCGCGTTACCGGGTCGAAAACCACTTTTACGCAGGTAAATTCTTTAAAAACAACCATACCAGATATATTGTAATTGTTTCTGCAAACGATCCTTTCGGCTTTCGGGAACTAAAAGACCTGCAAAGAATATTGATTATCGGTTTTTTTCTTTCTGTTGTTTTATCTTTTGTAGTTGGCTGGAAATTTTCCAATTACATGTTAATGCCCTTAAGAAATATAATTAAGAGTGTAAAAAAGATAAAAGCGGAAAATTTGCATTTAAGACTGGATGTAAAAGAAGGTAACGATGAAATGTCACAATTGGCCCAAACCTTTAATAACATGCTTAACCGTTTAGAAACAGCTTTCGAAACACAGAATAACTTTATCAGTAATGCTTCGCACGAGTTAAGAACACCATTAACCATTATTAGTGGTGAAGTTGAGCTAGCAATGAAGACCATCGAGGATACCGCAAAACAGGAAAAAGCATTAGCAAAAATTAAGGATGAGGCAGAAAGATTAGAACATATCTTAACCAGTTTACTGGGCCTGGCACAATCTGGATTTAACGGAAAGAACCAACCCTGGGAAGAGGTGCGGATGGACGAACTGTTATGGGAAATTAAAGAATCCGTTAATCAGGTACACCCCAACAGTCAGATAGAAATCGATTTTACCAAACTTCCTGATGATGATGAACTACTAACCCTGCGGGTAAACAAAAATCTGATTAAGCTTGCCATCAGCAACATTGTAAACAATGCCTGTAAATACTCAAATGAGAATCTGGTAAGTATTAGTATTGAAAGCAATGCCAATATGCTTTCTATTGCTGTAACGGATAGAGGAATTGGAATACCACAAACAGATATACAGCATATATTTGAACCTTTTTATCGTGCATCTAACACCAACGATTTTAAGGGATATGGCGTTGGCCTACCACTTTCGTTGAATATTATCCGTTTACACCGAGGTAGTATTGCTATTAAATCGCAGGAAGGAGTTGGCACTGAGATCAAGGTTTTATTGCCGACGAAAAGTTAATGGTTCATTAGTTCACTGGCCATTAGTTCATACTATTAACTGATTTTTAGTTATTGGCTCCCAAACAAATGAACCAATGACAAATGAACCGGTGAACTGTCCACTCAAAAAAGGAGTACACTCTAATCTCATTCTAATCTTACTCTTATTTCGCTATAATAACATCAAGCTAAACTTGTATAAATAATTTTTCAATTCATTTAAACAAGATATAGCGATGAAAACAGTATTAGTACCAACCGACTTTAAATTAGAAAGCATTAAAATTATTGATGCACTTGTTCAACATCAAAAAAATGAAAGCTTAAACATCATTTTTGTACATGCCTTTAAATTATCAGATTCTATAACCGATATGTTAATGTTGAGTCGCCGCAGCCGCGATTACGAAAATGTTAGCGACGAATTTTATCAGCAGATCAATCAAGCTAAGGCAAAATATCCTAGTCAGATCAATGCCATTGGCATCGAATATTTTTACGGAAGTACAGTAGCCGCTTTCAAAAACTTTATCGAAGCTTTTGATGTAGAGCGCATTGCCTACTTAAAAGAATACAATTTTACGCCGATCAATAAATATAGCATCGATCCTAAAATATTAACAGAACGTGCAGGCTGCGAAGTGATTCAATTAAACACATTAACTGTTCATGCCAGTGAAAATTTAATTGACACAAAAATAAACGAAACACAGTTGCAAGAAGCAAACGCTTAATTATCACATTTTAAACTTTATATTATGCTGTTACGAAATAATATTCCGCTCACTTATATATTCGGAAAGATCAAAAAGGAACTTCTGTTTGTTATTGGCTACTCTATAGGTATTGTAGTGTTGTATGAAAACTTTCATGTTACACGTATTTCCATTCCTGTTGCTGTGCCAGCGCTACTGGGAACAATCATTTCCCTGCTATTAGCATTCCGGTCTAACCAGGCTTACGATAGATGGTGGGAAGCCAGAATTCTTTGGGGTGCAATTGTTAACGATTCCAGAACCCTATCGCGCCAGATATTATCTTTTGTAGAAAATCCTTATGGCTTAGATGAGGTTGAGGCATTTAAAGAACGTTTTATAAAAAGGCAGATTGCCTGGTGTTACGCCTTAAGTCAATCGCTAAGAGGTTTTAACCCACGTAAAGGTTTGGAAGAATACCTATGTGAAGAGGAAATCGCTTTTATTAAAAAACGTAAAAATGTAACTGCAACGATATTGGAGTTACACGCCATGGACTTAAAAAAGGCATTGCAAGAAGGCTGGATCAATAAATATCAGCAGATAGAAATCGATAAAACCATTACAGCTTTATGCAACCATATGGGCGGATCGGAAAGAATAAAAAACACCGTTTTTCCGGTTACTTATAGCAAATACATTAACATGTCTATCCATTTATTCATCGTGTTACTGCCTTTTGGTTTAATTGAGTACTTTGGTTACATGGAAGTTCCTTTAGTGGTGGCTATTGCTGCATTCTTTTTACTGGTAGAAAAAATGGCGGTACATCTTCAGGATCCTTTTGAAAATAAACCTACAGATACACCAACCACAACGATCTGCAGAACGATTGAACGCGATCTATGCCAGATGCTGGACGATAATAAAATATACGAGGATAAACCTCAAACCGAATTGGCACCTGTAGGGTCTTATTACATCCTGTAATAATAATTGCCGTAAAATAATCTCATCCATTGAGATGGTTAGTTAATCAAAATGTATTTGTACTGGATAGCACAATCATTTTGAAAGGTTTATAGTGAACCAAAGCCATTCGTAAACGGAATGGCTTTGGTTTTTCTTGTGTAGTCAGATGTTACCATCTGACTTATAAAAACTCAATTTACAAAAAAGAAAAATTTAATGCCGTGTAAGATGGCAACATCTTACACCACGATCCAGGTGCAGTCAGATGTTACCATCTGACTTATGACAATTAAACTCATCCAAAACAGAAAAATTCAATGTGGTGTAAGATGGTAACATCTTACACCACAATCAAAAAAAAACCTCTCCAAGATTTAACTTGGAGAGGTTTCATTTATTTCGCTATCAGCTTTTTCTTTGAGCTTTCAGCTCAATTAAGCATCAATTTTCGCGTATTTTGCATTACGTTCAATAAACTCTCTACGTGGAGCAACTTCATCGCCCATTAACATAGAGAAAGTATGATCACATTCTGCAGCACTTTCGATTGTAGCCTGTAATAAAGTACGTGTAGCAGGATTCAACGTGGTATCCCAGAGTTGTTCTGCGTTCATCTCACCCAAACCTTTGTAACGCTGAATGTGCACGCTATCTTCTTTACCATTCCCTTTAATACGTTGTACAGCTGCATCGCGTTGTACATCATTCCAGCAATATTCGAAATCTTTACCTTTTTTAACCTGGTAAAGCGGTGGCGATGCAATGTAAACATAACCCGCTTCGATTAAGGCCCTCATATAACGATAGAAGAATGTTAAGATCAATGTGGTAATGTGAGAACCATCAATATCAGCATCCGTCATAATTACGATCTTGTGGTAACGTAATTTAGTTAGGTTTAATGCTTTATCATCTTCTGGTGTACCAATACTTACACCGATAGCGGTAAACATGTTTTTGATCTCATCATTCTCATAGATTTTGTGCTCCATCGCTTTTTCTACGTTCAAGATTTTACCTTTTAATGGTAAAATAGCCTGAATGTTTCGATCGCGACCTTGTTTAGCGGTACCACCCGCCGAATCACCCTCTACCAGATAAATTTCACATCTTTCCGGATCACTATCTGAGCAATCGGCTAATTTACCTGGTAAACCAGATCCGCCCATCACACTCTTACGCTGCACCATTTCGCGGGCCTTACGCGCCGCAGCACGTGCAGTAGCCGCTAAAATTACCTTGTTGATGATCATTTTAGCTTCTTTCGGATTTTCTTCCAAATAGTAACCTAACGCTTCACCAACAGCAACATCTACTGCTCCCATTACCTCACTGTTACCCAGTTTGGTTTTGGTTTGCCCTTCAAACTGAGGTTCCTGTACCTTTACCGAAACTACCGCGGTTAAACCTTCTCTAAAGTCATCACCCGTAATTTCCATTTTAAGATTTTTCAACAAACCCGATTTATCAGCATAAGCTTTTAAAGTACGGGTTAAACCCCTACGGAAACCTGCAATATGCGTTCCCCCCTCGTGTGTATTAATATTATTCACATAAGAGTGAACATTTTCTGAATAACTATCGTTGTACTGAAAAGCCAATTCAACGGGAATACCATTTTTGATACCCTCGATATAAATTGGTTCAGGCAAGAAAGATGCTCTTGTTCCATCTAAAAAGGCAACAAATTCTTTCAAGCCGCCTTCTGAATGGAATACTTCTGATAAGAATTTACCATCTTCTAAAACTTCGCGCTCATCTGTTAAAGTTAGTGTGATTCCTTTATTCAGGAAAGCCAACTCACGTAAACGACCTGCTAAAGTATCGTATTTATATTCAGTAGTTTGTGTAAAAATCGTAGCATCCGGACTAAAAGTTACAATCGTACCGCGTTTATCGGTTTCACCCACTTCTTTAACATCGTATAAAGGTTTACCGATGTTATATTCCTGCATCCATATTTTACCTTCACGGTGAACTTCGGCTTTTAAATGTGTAGATAAGGCGTTAACGCAACTTACCCCCACACCGTGCAAACCGCCTGATACTTTGTAGGTATCTTTATCAAATTTACCACCCGCGTGTAAAACCGTCATTACGATTTCAAGCGCCGATTTATTCTCTTTTGTATTAATTCCGGTTGGAATACCCCGACCGTTATCTTCAACTCTGATGGAGTTACCTTCTAAAATCCTAACATCGATTGTATCTGCATGACCGGCTAAAGCCTCATCAATTGAGTTATCTACAACCTCGTAAACCAAATGGTGTAAACCTTTTACACCAGTATCACCTATATACATTGAAGGGCGCTTACGCACCGCTTCTAAACCTTCTAAAACCTGTATATTATCTGCCGAATAATTTGACTTTAAATCCTGTTCTTCGCTCATATTTTAATTAAAAACAATAAGTATCAAAAATACGGAAATTTTGGCATTTAAACTAATATGTGGATAAATTTTGAGCTGTTAAGAGATTACAGTTAAAGCGATTAAAACAGGTTTAAATCAGGTTTTAGAAAGCAAAACCGGCATTCCAATCCATGTCTCCTCCCGCTTTCCATTATAAGTCCCGCAGAAGAAGCGGGAGCTTTCCATTCCAATCGGGTTTAGGTGGTCACAACCTGCAAATATTATAGGATTATCGCACCCACCAAACGTTCCGACGGAACGAAAACGCCAATTATTCAATTGGCTACCCACGAAACGTCCCTAAGGGGACGTTAAGGATTAAGATTTCCAAATCGCAAACCGTTCCAGAGGAACGCCTCATGGGTAGAAAAAAAATGAAACATTTTTTTCGTTCCGTAGGAACGTTTGGTGTTATGAAATTTACTATGGCCACCCTGCAACCCCAAATAGCAATACCAGCTGTGCCACCTAAACCCGATGGAAGCTGGCATGAAATAAAGCGGACAGCGGGAGGAACAACAGTTTGAAATACAGGCTTTGCTTTTCAAATCACCACTATCAGATTTTCGCGATTAGCGTTAGAGGCTTAGCTTTGAGTAAATTAAACGCTTTACCCGCTACGCCAAACGCAAAAGCACTCTTGTATTGCAATAGGCCTTTCTTTAAATTGGATATAAAAACTAATTTATATAAGTTTGCTAAAATTTATTAAACAAGAATGGAAAGAAGAACCTTTAAAACCTTTGGTTTACTTGCAACAGCAACTTTGATAACTGCTTTCTCTGCATGCCAGAACAAAGACACTAAAACTACTGAAACTAAAAAAACAGAGGGTACTACTGCAGCGGTTTCTCCAGCTGAGAAAATTGTGTATGTAAACTCCGACTCGTTACTCACAAAATATGAATACTTTAAAGATCTTAAAGTGAAATTTGAAGGTAAGACCAAAAATGCTCAGGCAGACATGCAGGCTAAAGGTCAGGCTTTTCAAAGAGAAGTGGCACAATACCAGCAATCGGCACAAACTTTATCGGCCGATCAACGCAAAAGCACCGAAGAGCGTTTAGCACGTAAACAACAAGAACTACAAACTTACCAACAAAATGCTGGTGGTGCTTTACAGAACGAGCAAGCTGCTGAAAATGAAAAACTTTATGATAAAGTGGCAGATTACCTAAAAGGTTATGCTAAAGAAAAAGGTTATAAAATGGTTTTGACTTACTCAAAAGGTAACAGCGCTATTTTATTTGCCGACGAAAGTTTAGATGTTACTTCAGAAGTAATTAAAGGCTTAAACGCAGAATACAGCAAAAAATAAGCGGATAGCGATTAAAATATAAATGCCTCGTATAAATCGGGGCATTTTTTTTGTGCTGTTTTTTATAAAAGATCAAATTAATATGGACAATCAACATCAGGAATATATGCAGATGGCAATCGAGTTATCTGTTCAAAATGTAAGCGAAAGCATTGGTGGGCCTTTTGGAGCTGTAGTGGTAAAAGATGGGAAGTTGATTGCCAAATCGGCAAATAAAGTAACCTCTACCAACGATCCAACTGCACATGCGGAAGTTTCTGCCATTAGACTGGCCTGTACCGAATTAAATACTTTCGATTTAAGTGGCTGCGTAATTTACACCAGCTGTGAGCCTTGCCCTATGTGTTTAGGTGCCATTTATTGGGCAAGAATTGGCACGATTTATTATGCAAATACCAAGGCTGATGCGGAGCACATTGGTTTTAGTGATAAATTTATATATGAAGAACTAGACAAGCCGATGGAAAACAGGAGCCTGCCGGTTATTCAACTGATGCGCGATGAAGCTTTAGCAGCCTTTAAACTATGGGAAACCTCACCAATGAGGATAGAATACTAAATAAAAAGAGGTTGTATCATAAAGGTGTTTCGACAGGCTGTCATGTTGAGCCTGTCGAAACACCTTAAAGCGGATTTAAGCAGGTCCTTCGATAAGCTCAGATGACAAATCTATATTATGATACAACTTCTCCCTCATTAAAATCATTGTTTATTTGCTCGATTCTTTTCCGGCAAGCAAGCCGATCATCGAATCTATTTCTTTCACCACACCATCGTCAGAGCCAGAGAAACCTACAGCTTTAAACCTGATATTACCATCCCCATCAATCACAAATTTGGTTGGGATTCCATCAACTTTATAGGCACTTACCACATCAAATTTGGAAGGGTCTTTTACGTTTTTGGTATCGTACAGCACATTAAAATTGTATTTTTTTGCCGTAATAAAATCAGTTACCAATTTTTCTCTATTCTCTTCTGTTTGCCAGGTATTTACAAACAGGAATACCACATTTGGATTACTGGCGTATTTGTTTAAGGCTTTTTGCATACCTGGGAAAGAAGACACGCATGGTCCGCACCAGGTTGCCCAATAATCTAAAATTACAATCTTTCCTTTCAAACTGGCCAGGCTTACGGTTTCACCTTTAAGGTTAGTTAACGAGAACGCAGGGGCTGGAATATTAATCATTTTTTTTGTCCATTCTGCCCGCTCTTTTTCCAATGCTGCTTTTTCTAAATTGGCCAGGTAAGTTTCATAAGTCCCATCCTTCTTCAGTTTAGTATAAAGCATTTTAAATTCGTTCTTTAGCGAATCATTGCCTTTACCCTCTTTAATTAATTTTTCGGCCTCAGTATATGCTTTATCATCCTGGCCATCTTTAATTAAATAAGTTACATAACGTGACAATACATCGGGCGGAACTGTTGCATATAAAGGAATGGCCTTCTCTTGCATAGCCAAAGCCTCTTTAAATTTTCCCTGATGATATAACAACAGTCCATAAGTATCAGCATACATACCATAAGCGCCGTCTAAATATTTGAGGTATTCTTCTTTAGTGTTGTAATATTTTGGCACCTCATCATTTCTCGATGCTTCTATCAGTTCGAGCGACTGTTTTGAAAGCTGGGCAGCAAGCTCGATATTCTCTTTTTTCTCAGCAGAAGGCCAGGCAAAACTATTGTTATACAAACTTGCCCTGGTCATTTTATCGGTGACCTTTTTGGCATAATCCTTAAATTTCTCCAGATCTTTAGCTTTTACAGCACTATTGGCTAACATACTATAAATGGAATTCAACTTACCGGCATCTAATTTTTTGGTTTGATCAAGGTTAAATCTGCTAATCATTTCATCGGCCTTTTGTATTTGTGCGGCAAAATCTTTTGTGCTATAAAGTGAATTCATCCCATCATTCCAGGCGTAATTTCCTGTAGGGTACTTTTTAATGATGATGGCTTTAATAGAATCTGCTTGAGCTTTTTTCTTTAACAGGGTGTAAAGGCTAATAACAGTACCCAAGTCCTCTTCTTTTGGTTCTTTCAGTTTTGATAGGGTCGAAATATTTTCATTAATCAACTTTGTACCATTGTCTTTATCTGCTTTGTACTCAAGCGACAGATATTGATTTAGATTTTTCTTTTTCAACTCGGGTTTTAAAGCAAAAGCTTGTTTATACAGTGAAATGGCCTTTTCTGGATCGATAGTAAGCCCCAAATAGTAATTTCCTGCTAATCCATACAAGAAAGCTTCGTTAAGATAAGCTTCAGCTGGCACTTTACCTGCTTTAGTGAATGCTAAAACATAACCGGCAGGCGCTTCATCTTTTTGATCACCTACCGAAAAAGCAAGCCCAATCACGGTAACACTATCCGGGGTAGAAATTTCTCCCTTATAAACTGTTCCGTCTTTAGTGAGTTCAATTTTAGCGCTTTTGGGACTGGATTTTGAAAAAAAAGTATAACCAGTACATTTTACATCTGCCAGATTTTCGAGATTGGTTCCCTTTGGGTCGTATGTAAATTTAACTGTACTTCCTGCTGCAGGTTTATCAGCAGAAAATTTCACGCCTTGTGCATTTGCTACTCCAGCAGCAAACATGAGCAAGCATAACAATTTTAAAGTTTTCATAATGAAAGGATTAAGTTATTTATTAGGTAACTAAATATATAGTTTATTCTTTATTCTTCAAAGTTATTTTATGTTAAATTTTAAGGAATAATTATTGTAGTAATTAAGCATGACCTATGAACAAAAAATAAGTGGTGAACTAAGTTTCTGGAAGTTTAAAACTTTGCAAAAACCTTCGCTTTTGAATAAAGTGACGAATAAAGTGCAGAAAAAAATAAACAGCTATATTCCCGATAAGGTTCACAATGCCATAACTACTGCGATTAAACAGATGGTTAAGGCTGTGCTTTTTGGTTCAACATTTACCACATCGAAGCCGATTACCGATTTAACCCTAATGCACCGCGAGGCATTAATTAAGCAAAAGATAGAAAACTACAAAAAAACAGGTGCTGCTGAAGGCGGAATTACAGGTGCAGGAGGTTTTTTAATGAGCCTGGCAGATTTTCCGCTGTTGCTGGGTATAAAGATGAAAATGCTTTTTGATATTGCCGCAGTTTACGGATATGATGTTAAAGATTACCGCGAACGTTTATATATTTTACACATCTTCCAGCTGGCTTTTTCAAGCAAAGAAGAAAGCCAGAATATATTTACGAAAATGCAGGATTGGGATGATAAAGCCCATCAATTACCAACCAATATTGATGAATTTGACTGGCTTACCTTCCAACAGCAATACCGCGATTATATTGATTTAGCCAAACTTGCGCAGATGCTTCCATTTGTGGGTGCAGCGGTTGGTGCGGTTGCCAATTATAAACTGATCGAAAAACTGGGCAAAACAGCAATGATGAGCTACCGGATGCGGTATTTCAATTTACAGTATGCAGTGATCAGTACACAAACTGAAAACCGCAAACTAGAAACTGGGAACTAACTAATCCTCCTCTTCAAACATTCCTCCAATGAGGTCATCTGTCTCCCGTCGGTCTTTTTTAGTCGGGCGGCCGGTACCTCTATCGCGTTTTAGGTTTGGTGCATGAAACATCGATTTAAAAGCATGCGTTTCTTCAACAGGCGTTAAATCTTTGTATTTTGTTAAGGCTGTTGGCGAATCTGTTCTATTGTACGACAGTTCTACCACTTCAATAATTTTCTTTTCGATCCCTTTTGATACCTGATAAACCTCACCAACTTTTACAATGGCCGAAGGCTTAATATTCTGACCTTTGAGTTTCACTCTTCCTGCTTTACAGGCATCAGTGGCCAGGCTCCGCGTTTTAAACAACCTGATCGCCCATAAATATTTATCTATCCTAAGTTTTTCCGTCTCTGTCATAAAATTCAAAAATACATAATTAGGTTAATTCCTATGTTGGTTAATTGTAGAAACTGGTTAATTGGTTAACTGTTATATCATGTGCTTACCCACCATTAACCAGTTTAAACGATTTAAACAATTAACCTACCAACAAAACAATTTAAACAATTAACCATTTAATAAGCAAAAATTGATTTATTTTGCGTAAAATTTAAAAACATCATGTATTCAGATTTAAAGAAATTAATTGAAGCCGCTTGGGAGGATAGAACCCTTTTAAAATACAGCAACTATTGCGAAGCCATTGAAGCCGTTATTATGGGGCTTGATAAGGGCGAAATCCGCGTTGCTGAGCCAGTTTTAAACTCTTGGGGCATTAATGAGTGGGTAAAGAAAGCGGTAATTTTATATTTCCCGATTCGCGAGATGAAAGAAATTAAAAGCGGTCCTTTTGTTTACCACGATAAAATGGATTTAAAAACCGATTATAAAACAACTGGTGTACGTGTTGTGCCTATGGCAAGTGCACGTTACGGTGCGTTTTTAGCAAAAGGTGTAATCATGATGCCATCATACGTAAACATCGGCGCTTATGTTGATGAAGGTACGATGGTTGATACCTGGGCTACTGTTGGTTCTTGTGCACAAATTGGTAAACGCGTTCACTTAAGTGGTGGCGTGGGTATTGGTGGTGTTTTAGAGCCAGTACAAGCTGCTCCGGTTATTATCGAAGATGATGCATTTCTAGGCTCTAGAGCGATTGTTGTTGAAGGTGTTAAAGTTGAGAGAGAAGCTGTTTTAGGTGCTAACGTAGTATTAACAGCATCAACTAAGATTATCGATGTTACCGGTCCTACGCCAGTAGAATATAAAGGAATTGTTCCTGCACGTTCGGTTGTAATACCAGGAAGTTATACTAAAAAATTCCCTGCTGGCGAATTTCAGGTACCTTGTGCTTTAATTATTGGCAAACGTAAAGAAAGTACAGATAAGAAAACTTCACTTAACGATGCGTTGAGAGAAAATAATGTAGCAGTATAAATGGCTTAAGGTATAGGGCTTAAGGTGTAAGGTAACACCCAAAGCCTTAAACCTTTTACCTTAAACCTTACACCTCTATGAAAATTGGATACGATGGCAAGCGTGCGGCTAATAACTTAACAGGATTAGGGAATTACAGCCGATCTTTAATTGAGCATTTGGCACATCAGTTTCCTCAACATCAATACCTGGTTTATTCTCCCAAAGTAAAAGCGGCCAAACAGATCGATGCGTTTTTCGAAAATGATAACATTGAGCTTAAACTTCCTAAAAACGGGCCATTTTTATGGAGGACTTTAAATATCCTGAAAGATTTAACCCAGGATGACTGTCAGATTTTTCATGGTTTGAGCCATGAAATTCCATTAGCCATACAACATACGAGGATTAAATCAATTGTTACCATTCATGATTTAATTTTCCTTCGTTTCCCTCAATATTACAAATTTATCGACCGGAAATTATACGAGTGGAAAAGCAAATCTGCTTGTAAACGGGCCAATAAAATTATCGCCATCAGCGAAAAAACAAAGGCAGATATCATCGAACTTTACGGGATTAGTCCAGAGAAGATTGATGTAATTTACCAAAGCTGTGATGATAGTTTTAAAACACCTTTCCCGAAAGAAACATTAAGCAGGATTAGCGCAACCTATAAACTACCTGAAAACTATATTCTTAACGTTGGCACCATTGAAGAACGTAAAAATCTAAAATTGGTTGTGCAGGCCTTAAAAGCGGTCAGCGAAGATTATAAACTGGTGGTGATAGGCAAACAAACGGCTTATTTTAAAACGGTTGAGCAAGAAATAGAGAAACTTGGCCTTAAAAACAGAATTCTATTCTTAAAAAACATCCCTTTTTCCGATCTGCCTGGTATATATCAAATGGCTAGTGTTTTTGTTTATCCTTCATTTTACGAAGGTTTTGGCATTCCGATTATCGAAGCGCTATACTCTGGCGTTCCGGTTATTGCGGCAACAGGGTCATGCCTGGAAGAAGCTGGCGGACCAGATAGTTTATACATTTCGCCTGATGACGCTAACGGACTTACAAAAGCCATTAATCAAATTCTTGAAAGACCGCAGCTCCAAAAAGAGATGAAAGAAAAAGGGCTGGAATTTGTTCAAAAATTCAATAGTCCTGTGGTTACGCAGCAATTAATGGATTGTTATTTAACGCTTTAACTATCCTTCAACTACGCTCAGGATGACAATCATTTATACTCTCCCTTATTTACTACCAAAGAGGAGTTTATCAATTTATTACCACAATCCAGCTCAATCTAAACCTGACATTCGCGAAAAGCCCACAATCCGATCCTTCTATCGGATGAGGACTTGCAGCATTGGCAGGACTAACGGTTAATAGTAGCACTACCCCTGCTTTTCAAATATAAAAAACTCAATTTCTGCAAATCGACAGTTTCTTTTTTTACAAGCCAATAAATCCCATGTCTCTAAAAAAAGAAAAAGGGCTGGAATTTATTTAAAAATTCAACAGCCCTTGTTATTAATAAATTCTATTCAGATCTTTTAACTTAACAGCTAAATTTTATTTAGCAACTGTAACATTAGGTGGGTATTGTGCCAATATTTCTTTTACGCCTGTATATAAACGTTCTTCTCTTTTGTTAAAGCTATCCAGGTTAAAACCAGATCCCTGTCCGTGCCAGAATAAAATCTTTTTAGCTGGATCTAAGAAATCGATAATGATTGTACCTTCAATATATTGGTTTACATAGGTTCCGCCGCCGCCCCAGAAAGGATTTCCCCAGCCGCCACGCCAGCCCCAACCCCAGCCACCATAGTATCCTGGACCATATACATCGGTTTTTTCACGGGCTACCACTACCAGATTCACCAATAAATCAGGTCTGTCTGATTTGGTAAATCCTTTGGCGTTCATTTCAGATTCAACCGCGGCCATTAATCTGCGTTTATCCAGATTATTAAGCTTAACTCTTGCTATGCCTTTATCGTAAAAATTGTAGGTTTTGTAACCGCTTAAATCAACATTTTTATCATAATCTGATGCGGTGCGGAGTGATGTACATCCTGCTAATGCCAATACCACTGTAAAAAGCATTAATAATTTTTGTGCTGTTCTCATTTTGTGCGTTGTTCTTTAAATAACCTGAATTAAATATAACGATTTTGACAATCAAAAAGGAAAATCATTTATATTTTTTACAATCAGATTGTTATGTTTAAAAACACCCCTTAATTAATTATGTTTTGACGCGCTATATCCTAACTAAATATTTTACAATTCGATTAAAAAATGTATCACAGGGACTTAAATCTTAAGTAAAATTGCACTCCAAAAATCAACAAAGTTTCCTACAACACATTCCTTATAAACTTCTTAAATAAATTAACTTTGCAACATGTTAAGAGACGAAATTAATAAGGCTTTTGAAGTATTAAAATCAGGAGGAGTTATTCTATATCCAACGGATACCATTTGGGGCTTAGGCTGTGATGCAAGTAACCCTGAGGCAGTAGATAAATTACTGAAGATAAAAAACCGCCCTGCAGAAAAGAGTTTAATCGTACTATTGGATGTAGACAGCAAACTGCAAAGTTATGTGGCCGAAATACCTGATGTGGCATATGATTTAATTGAATATGCTGAGAATCCATTAACCATTATTTTCTCTGGGGCAAAAAACTTAGCCCAAAATGTAATCAATGCAGATGGAAGTGTAGGGATCAGGATTGTTAAACACGATTTTTGCACACCATTAATCCAACGCTTTAGGAAACCTATCGTTTCTACCTCTGCAAATTTAAGCGGACAGCCTTCGCCAAAATTCTTTGACGACATCGCTCCTGAAATTATTGATGCTGTTGATTACGTGGTAGACTTTGAGCAGGAAAACCGGACCAACAGAAAGCCTTCAACGATTATGAAACTTTCTCCCGGCGGACAATTTGAGTTTATTAGGAAGTAAACCCCAACCCCTAAGGGGCTTTGAATCGCTGACTGTCTTTACCGACCAAATGTTTTGCTTAATTTTGAACAAATGAATTACCCTTATATATGCAGTCTGAATTAAATGAAGGGAACTCCAAGTCCCCTTCAGGGGATTTAGGGGTTCACCTACAAAACCCAATATTTAAAACCTTATCCACAATTGCCGATAAGAACCATACCGAAGCATATGTAATCGGAGGCTTTGTACGCGATTTATTTTTAGATCGCCCTTCAAAAGATATTGATGTGGTTGTTGTGGGCAGTGGAATAGAATATGCTGAAGCAGTAGGTAGAAAACTGAATACCAAAGTTGCTGTTTTTAAAAATTTTGGCACAGCAAATATTAAATATCAGGATTTAGAGGTCGAATTTGTAGGTGCCAGAAAAGAATCTTACCGTTCTGACTCACGTAAACCAATTGTTGAAGATGGCACCTTAGAAGATGACCAGCTGCGCAGAGATTTTACCATCAATGCTTTAGCCATTAATTTAAATACTGATCATTTTGGTGAATTGTTAGATCCCTTTGACGGGATTAAAGATTTAGAAAATAAACTCATCCGTACCCCACTCGACCCCGAAATTACTTTTTCTGACGATCCTTTGCGCATGATGAGGGCAATCCGCTTCGCTTCGCAGCTTAATTTTAACATCGATCCAGCTGCCCTAAATGCCATAAAAACGCAAAAACAGCGTATTACTATTGTATCAAAAGAACGGATTACCGATGAGATGAATAAAATCATCCTCTCTAAAAAACCTTCTGTGGGCTTTAAACATCTTTTTGATACAGGCTTATTGCAGCTCATTTTCCCTCAAATGGCACAGCTTTACGGGGTAGAGATTATTAAAGGAAAAGGACATAAAGACAATTTTTACCATACACTTGAAGTATTGGATAACATCTGTGCAGACACGGATGATTTATGGTTGCGTTGGGCGGCTATTTTACACGATATTGCCAAACCAGCCACTAAACGTTTTGAAGAAGGGCACGGCTGGACATTCCATGGGCATGAAGATAGAGGAGCCAGAATGGTTCCGAAAATATTTGCACAGTTAAAACTGCCTTTAAACGAAAAGATGAAGTACGTGCAAAAATTGGTACAGCTTCATTTACGCCCGATTGTTCTGGCGCAGGAAACCGTTACAGATTCGGCAGTTAGGCGATTACTTTTTGATGCCGGCGAAGAAATTGAAAGTTTAATGCTGCTTTGCAATGCCGATGTAACGACTAAAAACGAATACAAAAAAACAAAATACCGAAACAACTTTGAGCTGGTTAAGCAAAAGCTCAAGGATGTAGAAGAACGCGATAAAATTAGAAACTGGCAGCCCCCTATTTCAGGAAACGATATCATGGAAACTTTCGGTCTCGATGCAGGAAAAGAGGTTGGCTTAATCAAAAATGCCATCCGTGAAGCCATATTAGAGGGCGAGATTACAAACGACTATCAAGAAGCATTTAATTTTATGCTAAATCAGGCAAAACAAATGGGATTAAATCCTGTTAATAAATAATTTAATTGCTAAAACACTACAATTAGGCTGTCTTTTATGCCACCTGATATTTGTGGTAATTATAAATTAACTTTATTTTTACGGTTCCAAAACACTATAATGGCTATTTATAAATTTAGAATTACTTTCGAAGATTTTGATGATGTTGTGAGAGAGATCGACATTAAATCAAACCAAACATTTGAAGACCTGCATAAGGCTATTCACAGATCTACAGGTTATAATGCCGAAAAATCTTCCTCTTTTTACGTAAGCACCGATAATTGGTTAAAAGGTGATGAAATTGCTTATTTACCAAGCGAACGTAAAAAAGACCGTGTAGTTTTAATGGAGAATTCTAAACTAAGTGGCTTTATTGAAGATCCGCATCAAAAGTTTTACTATATCTACAATTTCGATCGCCCTTATGATTTTCATGTAGAGCTGGTAAAAATAATCCTAGATGCCGATCCAAATATCGAATACCCATTTTTAGCTAAAAGCAGTGGTGAGGCGCCAAAAATAATGGAGCAAAATAGTCCACAGGCTGTTGATCCGAGAGGTGCAGCGGCGGCCGCAAGTGAATTTGATTTCTTAAATGAAATGAACTTTGTGCCAGAAGATACCGACGAATTGGAAGCCATGGGTGAAATGGGTATCAACGCCGAAGAGCGAGATGAAGATGAAGAAAGCGAAGAAGACGAATTCGGCGACGAGTTTTCTGATAGTGATAACTTCGAAGATGATAGCCACAAAGACGACTATTAATTACCATATCGTCATGCTGACCCGAACCTTCGGGAACAGCATTAAATGAACGAATTATTATCCATACAAAGTCAGATGTATACATCTGACTTTTTCTTTTAAAATGTTATGCTTACTGCAGATCAAACTATTAAAAAACCAAAAACCTTAGTTTCTATTGTTGGCCCCACCGCTATAGGAAAGACGGCTTTGGCGATACAATTGGCGCAACATTTTGATACAGAAATCATTTCTGCCGATTCCCGTCAGTTTTTTAAGGAAATGGCCATAGGAACGGCCAAACCTGATGCTGGAGAGTTAGCAGCGGCAAAACATCACTTTATTGATTCACATTCGGTTTCACAACTATTTAGTACTGGCGATTTTGAAATAGAAGGTCTAAATACCCTCGATCAAATTTTCAAAAACCACAATCTTGCCATTATGGTTGGAGGCTCGGGTTTATATGTTAATGCCTTAATTAATGGCTTGGATGAAATGCCAGATATTGATTTAACCATACGTGAAAGGCTGAATAAACAGTTTGAAGAAGAAGGATTACCAAGTATCCAAAAACAGCTGGCAATATTAGACCCTGAATATTTCGCAAAGGTAGATCAACAAAATCCACAAAGAATGATCAGAGGTTTAGAGGTATTTTTGTCAACAGGTCAAAAACTTTCGTCAATGCTTTCTGCAACAAAAAAAGAAAGACCATTTAATATCATCAAAATTGGTCTCAATACCGATCGTGCTATCCTTTACGACCGGATTAACAGAAGAGTTGATCAAATGATAGCTGATGGTTTAATAGAAGAAGTAAGATCGCTAATACCATTTAAAAAATACAATGCTTTAAACACGGTAGGCTACAGTGAACTTTTCGACTACCTAGACGGGAAATTATCGCTTGAGGATGCCGTTTCAGCAATTAAACAAAATACGCGTCGCTTTGCCAAACGCCAGCTCACCTGGTTTAGAAGAGATGAAGAGATCAATTGGTTTGAACCCAATCAAAGCGCAAAAATTATAAACTTTATAGAAGATAAAGTAACGGCGAAATAAAAAGAGGTTGTATCATAAATGCAATTTCACTTTAGATCCTGTCATGTTGTCCAAAGGACTCCTACGGAGAGCTTGTCGAAACACCTTAAAACGTATTTAACAGGTCCTTCGACAGGCTCAGGATGACAATCTATATTTATGATACAGCCTCTTCTTATACCATTAAAAGTCTAATTATTTATCCGGGAATTTAACGCCTCTATATTGCGTAATATCAATGTTTGGTACAGTAGAACCGTATTTAGCATTAATGGCATCTATAAATACATTGGCAATTACTGCATTTCCACGCGGCGTTAAGTGAATACCATCTAAAGAGAATGCGCCACCAGTAATAAATGAAGCATTGATACCAACACCCTGAACATTAATACCAGTTTTAACCTGATTAAAATAAGCGTAAGTGTCTGCAATAGCTAAACCTTTGCTTGTGGCTAAAGATTTAATGCTGCTATTATAGCTATTTACATAATCTTTCACTTTAATTACTTCATCCTTATCCAATACCCACTTATTTTCAATCGGATTTAAGGGGTGCAAGCCATAAGGAATGCCAGAACCATTTGGTTTTCCAAATATGCCTTCTGATTGAAACGGCAAACGGATTAAATCTTCAGCAGTTGCAGGCCTTACCGCACCTGTTCCTGTTTGGATATAAATAGCTGCTGCTGCAGGATTAATTGCTTTAGCCGCATTTAATAAAGCGGCTACGGTAACCGTATTAAAATAAGGAACAGCAGTTACATCAGGAATAGTACCAACTATACCTTTTTGGCCTCCGGCAGTTAAGGCATTTAAAAAATTAGCATACAAAGAAGAGAAGGTAACCTTATCAGTTAAAGTGGTAGTTGGATCAGTAGATACAGTTACCGCTCCATTTAAAGCATAACCCAATACATCATTATTTCCAAGCCACAATGAAAAGAAAGTATGGTTCTTGGTTTGAACATATTGAAAATAACTTGTAGTACCCACTTGGGCATCGGTTAATAAACGTTCAAAGAATGGATTTGCAGCACTAAATGCCGTTGCAAAAGCCAGATCAACACGCATGCCGGGAATACCTAAGTTTTGGATTTCGCTAGTGTATTTGTCTAAATGCTTCGATGCATCTCTTATAGCCAGTTTATCAGTTACAGGAGTTAAAGTTGGGGTACCATTAACCAGTGCTGTTAAAGAAATATAACCTGAGCCATTTGAATGTTCTTCAGTAAAAAAAGGAGAGGTAAATGCCCCACCACCTACCGTAGCCATTTTGGCTGCAATTAAGTTTGGATACGCAACTTTCTGTCCTTCCAAATATAAACCGCCATCAGCATATCCTGAAGTTAAGGAGTTACCTACTGCAATGTATTTACTAAAATTAGCTTGTCCGGCGGTTGTACCTGCAGGCGTTTCTATTTCGGGTTTACAAGCTGCTGCAAAAAGGATGATAGCAGCAACGAAACTATTTAATATATATTTTTTCATTTAAATTTCTCCTACCATTTATAAGTTAACGAAATACCTGGTGCATAAACCAAAGTTTTAAAGGTACCATCCAGGCCCGTTTCGATATTCTTTTGTTTACGCGATTTAACATCTTCAAAAAAGAACGATGCATTAACTTCGAAATGGCGGGTTGGCGTATAGCCTAAACCTGCACTTAAAATATAACGGTCCGCATCAGGAGCCTCAGGAGTTACATACCCATCCTGCACTGGAGAAAAGGCATAACCAACACCTGCTCTTAATGCTAATTTCTCTGATGCCTGGTGGTTAATACCTAATTTAAACGAAGAACCATCACGATAATTGCGCGCTGATTTTGTATCAACAAGCGCAGGTGTATTGGTCGCATAATCAAAAGATAAATCCTGATAAATATGCCATTGTACCCAACTTGCATCAAAAGCTAAAACTGTGCTTTTTGACAATGGAATACCTACGCCTAAACTTGTGGTAGCTGGCAAAGGTAATTCAGCGTTAAAGGTATTTCCAGCGGGAAAAGATCCTTCTAACGACTTTGGAACTTCAAATTCTGCTGAGCCACCATCAAGTTTTGTAATTACCTTCGATTTGTGTACGAGTGCAAAAGAGATATTGCTTAATGTTTTGATATATAAACCCGCATTCCATCCATAACCTGTTCCGGTACCGTCTAAAGTTGCTTTTCCTGAACGGCCGTCAGGAAAATTTACAGGAATAGCTCTTTGAAGATTTACATCGCCATGGTTATAAACAAAGCCTGCACCTATACCAATACGATCGGTAATTTTTATACTTAATGTTGGTTGAAAATAGATTGCTTTTAAATTTAATGAGGTTAAAGCATATTTACCAGACCAATTATCGCCCCAATCTACCAACCCTCCGAAAGGAGTATACACACCCAAACCTAACTTCCATTTATTTGATTTTGGACCCCAAACCGCATAAAACTCGAAAGGTGGAGCAATTTTGTTCTTCACATCTTCTGTAACATTCGAACCGGTTTGCCTGAAAGCTGATTTAAATAACAATGGGTTTACACCTGCTGAAACTGAGTTTTTCTCTAAGAAAGTTACTGCACCTGGATTGTAAAATACGGAAGCCTCATCTAAAGCTAATGCAGAACCTGCACCTGCCATACCAATTTGTTTCTGTCCTTGTAAATTAACCTGGAAACCCTGCCCCAAAACCCAAAGTGGGGCAGAAAGTAATGCGCTCAATAAAATTTTTCTCATCTATATATGGTTAAATAACAAATATATATTATGCTAACATAGCAAACAAACATTTGTTTGTAAGATTTTGAATAGTCTTATGCTTGAGCGGTTGGTCCGCCGAAGCCCATAGGAAAAGGTGGCTCCTCTTGAGTCTTGATGCGTCCGTTTACGGCTTCGAATTTCTGAATATTATCTTCTAATGCTGCTAATAAACGCTTTGCGTGTTCTGGGGTTAAGATAATTCTTGATTTCACCTTAGCCTTCGGAATTCCCGGCATTACACGGATAAAATCTAATACGAATTCGGTATTAGAATGGGTAATAATAGCTAAGTTAGAAAAAATTCCTTCTGCAATTTCTTCTGATAACTCTATATTTAACTGATTCTCGTTTTGTTGTTCTTCCATAATAACAAAACTAAGTGTTTTTATAAATAAAATATCAGTTAATTAAATATTTTGGCCTGGTCGGTGGATCTTTTGTTAAGTAAATGAAAAAGATTATCCTTCGATTAGGCTACCATTGAAGATTCCTATTGAAAGCTCCTCAGCCATAAGTCAATTCCAATACACCGGGCAGATCATCAACCCTAAAAAATGGTTTCATCTATTATTTGTTTAGTAGCGGTTTTACGCGTTTCAAAGTTTCATCTGCAGTAACAGTTGATAAAGATTTTAAGTTGAAATTTTCTAATGCTTTATTCAATTCCTCAAGTGCTGCTGTATTTTTATTTTTGGTATAAAGTGCCTGTAGCTGTTTAATTTTCTCGAAATCCTGTCCGCCTTCAATCAATTTCTCAAACCTCACCGATGTTAACGGGCCAGGATAAACCTGGTAGGTATCGCCAGCAGGCCAAGCTGTAAAACGCGTATCGGTTAAAGGATTTTTGGTCCAGCTGTTATAGGCCCAACGCAAATAACCGTCCATATTTTTATTGGCAGTGTACCAACCCATCCATACCTGTTCTGCGGGCGAAGAGAAACTGAATGCATTTGGGTAAGGTTCGGTACAGCAAGTATACCAGGTGCTGGTTTTACCTTGCGCATTACGTTTTTGCAACACATCAGCAGGAAATTCCCATTTTGAAGCAATGCAATAATTATCGATATCTTTTTCGATTTCCTGATGGTATTCGCCAGCTAAAGCGAGTTTCCATTTCGGATCAACACTTTTTAATAGTTTGATTACAGCCTGCATAGCTTTCATTGGGCGTTCATCCATAGCGATATATGTCTTCTCGAACCAGTTCTTAACTTTTAAATGTTTGGTAAAATCAGTAAGCATGTTCTTCCAAAAGGCATTGTAACCAGGAGTACCAATGGCCTCGGTAAAAACAGCTTCTTGCTCTGTACTTTCATCCCAATAGGTAAAAGCAATTTTCCATGGCACCATACTGTAGCAGTTAATGCGTTGATTTATGCCGATGGTCATCACAAAAGCAATGTATTTGTCAAATAGGCTATAATCGTAAAGCCAACTGCCATCTTTTTTCTTTATCCATTTGATTAAACTTGGATAATCATCATAGGTTTGATGCCCCCAGGGTTCGTTTACAATACTTGCTGTAATTGTTTTCTGCCCGGCATTGGCCAACATGGTGTAATATGGTTTCATTAATACAAAATGTTCGTCGCTCCATAATTTTACGTTATGCGCCCGGGCAATAGCAGCAGGATGCTGCCATAAATCTAAATCGTATTTCCACTCATTTGGAGGTGGTAAAGTTTTATCGAGTACCTGGATTTTAATGCGTAAATCGTATTCTTTTTTGCCTTTTATTTTGACCGTTCCTGAGTAATTTCCGGCTTTTACATTAACAGGAACTTTTATACTTAACCAAACTGGTTGTGTATTTTTAGCATTAATGCCGATTGTATTAAGTTTGGTATCGATCAGGTCTGCTACATACGATGAATCAAAATCTGCAGCTTTACGGTAGCCACAGCCATCTCTAAACTCGTCGGTAATTACATATTTAATTATGCCTGAAGTAATGTTTTCTTTTTTTATGCTATTGCCTTGTTGATCTTTCAGATCAGAAACCTGTATACTGATGTTGGTATGCTTAGCTTTTGTCCAAAGTAACAGCTGGGTATGTACTTTTTCTCCTTTCCAGGCAGCAGTATTCCATGTATTTTGAATTGAAACGGCTGGAGGTACCTCTTTTGCAAACCTGAGGTTACTATTAGCAAAACTAATATTTAATCCTTCAGCGGCATTATTCCACTCCTTATTTAGAATTTCGCTATCTGACAATTTTGCTTTTTGTAAGGCCAAACTAACATCCTGCGCTGCGCTTGTTAAACCCAAGCCCATGATTAATATCATTGATAAAAACTTCATAAACCTAAGTTAATCAAACCTATCAGAATAAGATTAAGTGATTAAGAAGGTGCCTCTACGCAAACGTTTGAGAGACTGTAACAAAATAGATAGATTATTTCATTAACAAAAAAGCCCCCGATTTTACATCGGGGGCTTAAAATTATTGTTAGATTAAAACCTAAGCTTCTACTTCTTCTTGTTTCGAAGCTAATAATTTATCGTATTCTTCTTGCGAACCAACGATGATTCTTTCGTAACCACGTACACCAGTACCTGAAGGGATTAAGTGACCAACGATCACGTTTTCTTTCAAGCCTAACATATTATCGCGTTTACCTGCAATAGCTGCCTCATTTAATACTTTCGTCGTTTCCTGGAACGAAGCCGCAGAAATGAACGATTTAGTACCTAATGATGCACGTGTAATACCTTGTAAGATAGAACTTGCAGTTGCTGGTCTTGCATCTCTAACCGTGATCTGTTTTAAATCTTTACGTTTCAATTGAGAATTTTCGTCTCTTAATCTACGTAATGAAACAATCTGACCTGGTTTGAAATCTGTAGAATCACCTGCATCTTCAACCACTTTCTTGTCGTACATCGCATCATTCTCGTCAGCAAAATCCCAACGGTCAACAGCATTGTTTTCTAAGAAAATAGTATCTCCTGGATCTTCAATGTGAACTTTCTGCATCATCTGGTGAACAATTACCTCGAAGTGCTTATCGTTAATTTTCACACCTTGTAAACGGTAAACCTCTTGAATACCATTTACCAGGTATTCTTGAACCGCTGCAGGGCCTTTAATTGATAAGATATCGGCAGGAGAAATTGAACCATCTGATAAAGGCATACCTGCTTTTACAAAGTCGTTATCCTGAACAAGGATGTGTTTCGACAATGGAACCAGGTATTTTTTAACTTCACCATCTTTCGATTCGATAGTGATTTCACGGTTACCACGTTTAACGCCACCTAAAGTTACCACACCATCAATCTCAGTTACTACAGCTGGGTTAGATGGGTTACGTGCTTCAAATAATTCCGTTACACGAGGTAAACCACCTGTAATATCTCGGGTTTTACCAGTTGCACGAGGAATCTTAGCGATAATCTGACCAGTTTGGATGGTTTCACCTTCATCAACTGAAACGTGGGCACCTACCGGAATGTTATAACCTTTGATGAATTCACCTTTCTTATCAACGATCTGAACTGAAGGGTTTTTAGTTTTATCACGTGTATCGATAATTACTTTTTCACGGTGACCAGTTTGCTCATCTGATTCTTCACGGAAGGTTACACCTTCAATAATGGCATCAAATTGTGCTTTACCGGCAAATTCTGATAGAATAACCGCGTTGTACGGATCCCACGAACAGATTTTATCACCTTTAGAAAGTTTATCACCTTCTTTTACGAACAAGAATGCACCATAAGGAATGTTGTTGGTAACAATGATACGTCCGGTTCCTGGCTCAACAATTTTGAACTCACCTGAACGACCCAATACCACCTGAACGGTTCCTTCTTCTGTTTGTGTATCAACAGTACGGATATTTTCGAATTCGATCACACCATCAAACTTAGCTACAATGTTAGATTCTGCAGCAATGTTTGATGCAGTACCACCCACGTGGAAAGTACGAAGTGTTAACTGTGTACCCGGCTCACCGATTGACTGTGCTGCAATTACACCAACTGCCTCACCTCTTTGAACGCGTTTACCAGATGCTAAGTTACGGCCATAACATAATGCACAAACACCACGTTTTGATTCACAAGTTAGTACTGAACGGATCTCGATACCTTCTAGTGGAGATTCTTCGATCAATTTAGCAACATCTTCGTTAATATCTTCGCCGGCACCTACCAATAAAGTGTTATCCAATGGATTGTACACATCATGTAGTGAAGTACGGCCTAAAATCCTGTCGTATAATGGCTCAACGATATCTTCCTGATCTTTTAAAGCGGTTGTATACATACCTCTTAAAGTACCACAATCGTTGTCGTTAACAATCATATCCTGCGCTACATCATGTAAACGACGGGTTAAGTAACCCGCATCCGCCGTTTTTAACGCCGTATCTGCCAAACCTTTACGCGCACCGTGAGTAGAGATAAAGTACTCTAATACCGATAAACCTTCTTTAAAGTTTGATAAGATCGGGTTTTCGATGATATCGCCACCTGAACCTGATTTTTGAGGTTTCGCCATCAAACCACGCATTCCGCAAAGCTGACGAATCTGCTCTTTAGATCCACGTGCACCTGAATCAAGCATCATGTAAACCGAGTTAAAACCTTGGTTATCTGAAGATAACTGAGTCATAACGAAAGTAGTTAACCTGTTGTTGATACGGGTCCAGATATCGATAATCTGGTTGTAACGTTCGTTGTTGGTAATGAAACCCATGTTATAGTTGTTTCTTACCTCTTCAACTTCAGCTGCTGCCTGTTCTAATAAAGTATGTTTTTCTACCGGAATGTTTACGTCTTGTAAGTTGAATGATAAACCTCCCTGGAATGCCATTTTGAAACCTAATTCTTTGATATCATCTAAGAACTGAGAAGCACGGGCCATACCAGTCATTTTTACTACTTCACCAATAATATCTCTTAAAGATTTTTTGGTTAATAATTCATTGATATAACCAACTTCTTCAGGAACCATTTGGTTGAACAATACTCTTCCTACAGTAGTTTCAGTTAATTTATTAACAATAGAACCATCGGCTTGTTTAACATTTACCCTTACTTTGATAAATGCGTGCAAGTCTAATTCTTTCTCGTTGTAAGCAATAATCACTTCTTCCGGAGAATAGAAATTCGAATCCTGTCCTTTTACAACTCTGGTTTCATCTGTTCTACGGCCTTTAGTAATATAATAAAGACCCAAAACCATATCCTGAGAAGGTACTGTAATTGGTGTACCGTTTGCAGGGTTTAAGATGTTGTGTGCAGCCAACATTAATACCTGGGCTTCCAAAATTGCTGCGTTACCTAAAGGTAAGTGGACAGCCATCTGGTCACCATCAAAATCGGCGTTGAATGCAGTACAAACTAATGGGTGTAACTGGATTGCTTTTCCTTCAATTAATTTTGGCTGGAAAGCCTGGATACCTAGTCTGTGTAGCGTAGGTGCACGGTTTAATAATACCGGGTGACCTTTTAATACATTTTCTAAGATATCCCAAACTAATGGATCTTTTCTATCAACAATTTTCTTGGCAGATTTAACTGTTTTTACTACACCACGCTCAATCATCTTACGGATAATGAACGGTTTGTAAAGCTCAGCAGCCATATCTTTAGGAATACCGCACTCGTGTAATTTAAGGCTAGGCCCTACAACAATTACCGAACGCGCTGAATAATCCACACGTTTACCTAATAAATTCTGACGGAAACGACCTTGTTTACCTTTCAGGATGTCTGAAAGTGATTTCAAGGCACGGTTACCTTCAGTTTTTACCGCGTTAACTTTACGTGAGTTATCGAACAACGAATCTACAGCTTCCTGCAACATACGTTTCTCGTTACGTAAAATTACCTCTGGTGCTTTAATCTCGATCAAACGTTTTAAACGGTTGTTACGGATAATTACACGACGGTATAAATCATTTAAATCGGAAGTAGCGAAACGGCCACCTTCTAGTGGTACTAACGGACGTAATTCTGGTGGAATAACCGGAACGATTTTAACAATCATCCACTCAGGGCGATTCTCAATACGTGTATTAGCACCACGGAAAGCTTCAACAACCTGAAGACGTTTTAAAGCCTCATTTTTACGTTGTTGAGAAGTTTCGTTAGCAGCCTGGTGACGTAAATCATAAGATAAAGTATCTAAATCAATACGTTTTAATAAATCTTCTAATGCTTCAGCACCCATTTTGGCGATGAATTTATTAGGATCTTTATCATCCAGATATTGGTTTTCTTTAGGTAATTTATCTAAGATATCTAAATATTCTTCTTCCGTTAAGAAGTCCATATAGTTGATACCCTCTTCAGCCATTAAGCCTGATTGAATAACTACGTAACGCTCGTAATAGATAATTAAATCTAATTTTTTAGTAGGTAAACCTAATAAATAACCGATTTTGTTTGGTAAAGAGCGGAAGTACCAGATGTGTGCAACAGGAACCACTAAAGCAATGTGTCCCATACGCTCACGACGTACCTTTTTCTCCGTTACTTCAACACCACAACGATCGCAAACTATACCTTTATAACGGATACGTTTGTATTTACCGCAGTGACATTCGTAATCTTTTACCGGACCAAAAATACGCTCACAGAACAAACCATCACGCTCAGGTTTGTAAGTACGGTAGTTAATGGTTTCTGGTTTCAACACCTCACCGCTTGAACGTTCCAAAATAATTTCTGGAGACGATAAGCTAATCGTGATTGATGTGAAATTGCTTTTTAATTTATTATCCTTTTTGTAAGACATATCTTTTTGTTTTTAGTAGCAAGTACTTGGTACCGAGTATCAAGACGGATAATCCAATCTTGATACTCGATACATTAATACTCAATACTTAGTCTAACGTAATATCTAAACCTAATCCACGTAACTCATGTACCAATACGTTGAACGATTCTGGTACACCTGGTGTTGGTAGGTTCTCACCTTTAACAATGGCTTCGTAAGTTTTGGCTCTTCCGATTACATCATCCGATTTAACGGTTAAGATCTCCTGAAGAATATTAGCTGCACCGAATGCCTCTAATGCCCAAACCTCCATCTCACCAAAACGCTGACCACCGAACTGGGCTTTACCACCCAATGGTTGTTGTGTAATTAATGAGTATGGTCCGATTGAACGGGCGTGCATCTTATCATCAACCATGTGACCTAATTTCAACATGTAGATAATACCTACAGTTGTAGTCTGATCGAAACGCTCACCTGTTAAACCATTGTATAAGTAGGTTTTTCCTGAAGCAGGAACTCCCGCTTTAGCGATCCATTCTTCCACCTCATCGTGCGTAGCACCATCAAAAATCGGCGTTGCAAATTTAACACCCAATTCTTTACCGGCCCATGCCAATACGGTTTCGTAGATCTGACCAAGGTTCATACGTGAAGGTACACCCAGTGGGTTCAACACGATATCAACTGGGCTACCATCAGCTAAGAAAGGCATATCTTCATCACGTACAATACGTGCAACAATACCTTTGTTACCGTGGCGACCCGCCATTTTATCACCTACTTTTAATTTACGTTTTTTAGCTACATAAACTTTTGCCATCTGTACGATTCCTGAAGGAAGCTCATCACCTACACTGATTGCGAATTTATCGCGTTTGTAAGCACCAAGTTCTTCGTTAACACGGATACCGTAGTTGTGAAGCAACATTTTAATCATCTCGTTTTTATCATCATCAGTAGTCCATTTGTTAGGGCTAATGTGATTATAATCAAGCTCAGCTAAAATTTTCTGAGTAAATTTAGCGCCTTTAGCAACCAATAATTCTTTGTAAATGTTAAATACACCCTGAGATGTTTTTCCGTTTACGATGGTGAATAATTTGTCAACTAATTCTGCTTTTAATTTCTCAGTGATATTGTTATATCCTTTGTCTAATTTCTCAATTGCCGATTTTTCCTCAGCTTTTGTCGTTTTCTTAGCACGGCTGAATAATTTGGTATCAATTACCACACCCTGGATTGAAGGAGGAGTTTTTAAAGACGCATCTTTAACATCACCTGCTTTATCACCAAAAATTGCACGTAGTAATTTCTCTTCCGGTGAAGGATCAGATTCTCCTTTTGGCGTAATCTTACCAATTAAAATATCACCTTCTTTTACATCAGCACCAATACGGATAATACCGTTTTCATCAAGGTCTTTAGTAGCCTCTTCAGAAACGTTCGGGATATCTGGTGTTAATTCCTCTTCTCCACGTTTAGTATCACGTACTTCTAATTCAAACTCTTCAATATGCAATGAAGTGAAAACGTCATCACGAACAATACGTTCGTTAATTACAATCGCATCCTCAAAGTTGAAACCTTGCCAAGGCATAAATGCCACTTTCAAGTTTCTACCTAATGCCAATTCACCATTTTCAGTTGCATAACCTTCGCAAAGTACTTGTCCTTTAGTAACCTTCTGACCTTTCTTAACGATTGGTTTTAAGTTGATACAAGTATTCTGGTTGGTTTTTTTGAATTTAATTAAACGGTAAGTTTTGCTATCACCCTCAAATGAAACTAAACGATCATCTTCGTTACGCTCATATTTAATGGTGATTTCGTTAGCATCAACATACTCTACAACACCGTCACCTTCTGCGTTGATCAAAGTTCTTGAGTCACGTGCAACGCGACCTTCCAAACCTGTACCTACAATTGGTGCTTCAGGACGTAACAATGGTACGGCCTGGCGTTGCATGTTCGATCCCATCAAAGCCCTGTTCGCATCATCATGTTCTAAGAACGGAATTAACGAAGCAGCGATTGAAGTAATCTGGTTAGGCGCAACGTCCATTAAGTCTAATTTCTCAGGCTCAATAATCGGGAAGTCACCCTCATAACGCGCTTTAACACGTGGTGTGGTAAAATTACCTTTATCATCATACTCTGCATTGGCCTGAGCGATGGTTTTACCATCTTCATCCTCAGCAGATAAATAAATAACGTCTGAATCTACAACTACTTTACCATCTTCAACACGTTTGTATGGTGTTTCAATGAAACCTAAATTATTGATTTTCGCATGCACACAAAGTGATGAAATCAAACCAATGTTTGGTCCCTCTGGCGTTTCAATCGTACATAAACGACCATAGTGAGTATAGTGAACGTCACGTACCTCGAAACCGGCACGCTCACGTGATAAACCACCTGGACCTAAAGCCGATAAACGGCGTTTGTGCGTGATCTCTGCCAATGGATTTGTTTGATCCATGAACTGAGATAACTGGTTAGTACCAAAGAAAGAGTTGATCACTGATGATAACGTACGGGCGTTGATCAAATCAGTTGGTGTAAACACCTCATTATCGCGAATATTCATACGCTCACGGATTGTTCTGGCCATACGGGCTAAACCAACACCAAATTGTGCGTACAATTGCTCACCTACCGTACGTACACGACGGTTAGACAAGTGATCGATATCATCTACCTCTTCTTTTGAATTGATCAATTTGATCAGGTATTTCACAATTGCAATAATATCTGCTTTTGTTAATACTTTAACCTCATCAGGGGTATTCATTTTTAATTTACGGTTGATGCGGTAACGACCAACATCTCCTAAATCGTAACGTTTATCTGAAAAGAATAAACGATCAATGATACCACGGGCTGTTTCCTCATCAGGTGGTTCTGCATTACGCAAAGCACGATAGATGTTTTCTACAGCTTCTTTTTCTGAGTTTGATGTATCTTTCTGTAATGTATTATATATAATGGTATAATCTGCCTGACTTGCGCCATCTTCTTTAGATAAGATGATGCTTTTTACGCCAGCCTCGATAACCATATCAATGTGTTCGTCTTCTAAAACGGTTTCTCTTTCAAGAATCACTTCATTACGGTCGATAGAAACTACCTCACCAGTATCTTCATCAACAAAATCTTCAACCCATTTTTTTAATACCCTTGCAGCCAGTTTACGACCGATGTATTTCTTTAAACCTGATTTACTAACTTTTACTTCGTCAGCAAGATCAAAAAGTTCTAAGATATCTTTATCAGAATCGTAACCGATAGCACGTAATAAAGTGGTAACCGGGAATTTTTTCTTACGATCGATATAAGCATACATCACGTTATTAACGTCTGTAGCGAACTCGATCCATGAGCCTTTGAAAGGAATAACACGTGCAGAATACAGCTTGGTTCCGTTAGTGTGACGGCTTTGGCCGAAGAACACTCCTGGCGAACGGTGTAATTGCGAAACGATAACACGTTCTGCACCGTTGATAACAAACGTACCTTTTGGTGTCATATACGGGATTGTACCTAAGTACACATCCTGGATAATGGTTTCAAAATCTTCATGTTCTACATCATTACAAGAAAGCTTCAGCTTTGCTTTTAATGGAACATTGTAGGTTAATCCACGCTCAATACACTCGTGTATATCGTAACGTGGCGGATCAACAAAATAATCAAGAAACTCCAATACGAAGATATTTCTTGAATCTGTTATTGGAAAGTTTTCAGCAAACACTTTAAACAAACCTTCGCTAGAGCGATCGTCTGATGTGGTATCTATCTGGAAAAATTCTCTGAATGATTGCAATTGCACATCCAGAAAATCCGGATAGTCTATAATGTGCTTACTAGTTGCAAAATTTACTCTTTGTTCGACTGTCTTTGCCAATGGACTAAAAGATTTTAGTTTAAGAATAAACTATTTGTTTGGTTCGAATTTCAAACAGGCTCATTAACCAAACAAAATGAGATGTTTATAAACAGGTAAAGACACCGACATTTTCAGTCGGTGTCTAATACATTTTTAGCTTAGCTAAGTTAAGTGATTACTTAATCTCAACTACTGCTCCAGCTTCTTCTAATTGTTTTTTAAGAGCTTCTGCTTCGTCTTTAGCAACACCAGCTTTTAATTCTTTTGGTGCTCCGTCTACTAAGTCTTTAGCTTCTTTCAAACCTAAACCAGTTAAGTCTTTAACAAGTTTTACAACTGCTAATTTCTGACCACCAGCTTCTTTTAAGATTACATCAAAAGATGTTTTTTCTGCAGCAGCAGCAGGTGCATCACCACCAGCAGCAGGACCAGCAACTACAGCAGCAGCTGCAGGCTCAATACCATACTCATCTTTTAAGATTTGAGCTAATTCATTAACTTCTTTTACTGTTAAGTTTACTAATTGCTCAGCAAACGCTTTTAAATCTGCCATTTTATTAAGATTTTAAAAATTTACGTGTGTAATAATTTTGTTTAATTTGCGAACTTAAGGTGTTCGTTAACCTTCTCTTTCTTGAAGAGTTTTAACAATTCCTGCAATTTTGTTACCGCCTGATTGAAGCGCAGATAGAACATTTTTAGCTGGTGACTGTAATAATCCAATGATATCGCCAATAAGCTCTTCTCTTGATTTTAAGCTTACTAAGTTATTCAATTGGTCGTCGCCAACGTATACTGATGAATCTATATATGCTGCTTTAAGCACTGGTTTATCAGATGTTTTTCTCAAAGTTTTAATCAACTTAGCCGGAGCGTTTGCTGTTTTTGAGAATAATAATGATGATGAACCTTTAAGGGCTTCGTATATCTCAGAAGCATCGCCATCTAAACCTTCAATCGCTTTGCGGATTAAAGAGTTTTTAGCAACCTTCATTACGATATCACCTTCGAAACATTTGCGGCGGATGTTATTGATCTGCTCTACAGAAAGGCTAGAAGTATCAGCAATATAAAAATTGCCAAACTCTTGCATTTGTCCTTGTAGTTCTAAAACTACTTCGTTTTTTTCTTCTCTGTTCATGATTAGATCCCCGCTACTGATTTTGTTTCAATTGCAATCCCAGGACTCATTGTAGAAGACACGTGAATGCTCTTAAAATAAGTTCCTTTTGCAGCAGATGGTTTTAATTTAGAAATTACCTGAATGATTTCAAGTGCATTCTCATAAATTTTATCTGCTGGGAATGATACTTTTCCTATCGAGGCGTGTATGATACCCGTTTTGTCTACTTTAAAATCAATTTTACCTGCTTTAACCTCTGTTACAGCTTTACCAACTTCGTTAGTTACTGTACCAGATTTTGGGTTAGGCATTAAGTTCCTTGGACCTAAAACACGGCCCAATTTACCTACCTTAGCCATACAAGCTGGTGTAGTGATAATAATGTCTACATCGGTCCAACCACCTTCAATTTTAGCTACATACTCGTCTAAACCTACGAAGTCTGCGCCAGCTGCTTTTGCTTCTTCTTCCTTATCAGGAGTTACTAAAGCTAAAACACGTACAGTTTTACCTGTTCCGTGTGGTAAAGTAGCAATACCACGTACCATTTGATTGGCTTTACGCGGATCTACTCCTAAAGATACATCAATATCAACTGAAGCATCGAATTTAGTAGTAGTGATTTCTTTTACCAAAGCAGCAGCATCCTTCAAAGTATAAGCCTTACCAGCTTCTATTTTAGCATGTGCCTTTTTTTGATTTTTAGTTAATTTCGCCACTGTTGTAAACTGTTTTTTAATTAATTGTTCCAGGGTGCGTCACCAGAAACGGTGATTCCCATACTGCGTGCTGTACCGGCAACCATACTCATTGCAGATTCGATTGTAAATGCATTTAAATCAGGCATTTTATCTTCAGCAATAACTTTAATCTGGTCCCAGGTCACCGATCCAACTTTTTTACGGTTAGGCTCAGCAGAACCACTCTGTAATTTAGTAGCATCTTTTAACTGGATAGCTACAGGAGGGGTTTTGATGATGAAATCGAATGACTTATCAGCATAAACAGTAATTACAACTGGCAATACTTTACCTGCTTTATCTTGGGTACGAGCGTTGTACTGTTTGCAAAACTCCATAATGTTCACCCCTTTAGCACCTAATGCAGGTCCTACTGGTGGCGATGGATTTGCCGCTCCGCCTTTGATCTGTAATTTGATCATTGCACTGACTTCTTTTGCCATTTTGTGTTTTTTGTTTATTTAAAACTCAATGTTAAATATTGGAAGCATGTAACATTTAATTCCTTATAGCTCCTATAAAGCTTAAAGGACTGCAAAGATATGGATAATCTTGTAAATGCACAATAGATGGCGAGAAATATATTTTATAATATATCAGGTATAAAAAATATGCTTAATAGATAAGCCATTAAGAAAACCAATTCCTGCAATAATAAATCACTAATGTATAGCTGCACTGCACTACAAGGCCACTTCCTTGTTCTCAATGAAGAAATTAAATCGTAAAACTTAAATTATTTATCGGGCGGTTAAAAAACCAATCTAAAAAGAAAAAACCGCAAGAAATAAATTCTGCGGTCTTTTTTATATTTCGAAAATAAATTCTTACTCTTTTTCTACTTGCATGTAGTTAAGCTCCAACGGCGTTTTACGACCGAAGATTTTAACCATCACTTTCAGTTTTTTCTTCTCTTCGTTTACCTCTTCGATAATACCTGAGAAACCGTTGAAAGGTCCGTCCATTACTTT
>NZ_JBWKXA010000006.1:0-76117 GCF_059422505.1 Pedobacter sp. GW821-FHT01D05
ATATTAAGTTTTTCTTATTTAGATTATCGAAAATATATGCCTAGAGTTTAACTCCCCCAACTTTTCCGCTTGATCCTCAGTAATTCTTCCAAAAAGAACACTATATATATAACTTTTCGTTGATTAAAAATTTGCTATATTTTCTTTTATTATCAAAAAATAGGGAAATAGACCCTAAGAATAGGTTCAATACCTGCGATTTTCTGGGTCGCTTTTAGACAAATTTAAACATCAAAAGTGGTAAAAAAATGCTCCGTTATCGTATTGTCCAGGCCTCTCTCATAACTCTTTCACATTGTAAGATGTTTATTAGTTACGGGCACCAAGCTGTTACGCTTGCAGCAGAAGTTCCAAAAAAGCAAAGTCCAACATCTCTTTTTGACTTCGCAACGATTCCTCATTTCTCACGGCACAGGTCTGTGGCAACGAAGATGGTTATTCGATGCTAACTAAAGTTATTTCTTCTATTGTAGCTTTATATTGAGAAAGATGCCCTTTATCTGTCGTGTTAATTTTTCCATGCAGTATCAAGTTCTTATCGTAAATCTTTTTATAAACCTGCTCTTTACCAAAAAGATCTATATTGCCCTTAGGTGAAACTAGTGGGCATTTAGAGACGTAATAGTCAAAATTAACCCATAAAACTCCTTCTTCATTGTTGCTGGCATGTAAGGCCGACTCTTCAAATCCCCCTTTATATAAACCCTCAATTTCAACATATTTTCCTTGAAAATTGTTTATATTTTTCAATAAGTCATTCAAATTGATCTTTTGGTATGTCTTTCCCTTATCACACGTGCTTTTATATAAATCTTTAGATTTTTGTGCACACGAAATGAATATTAGAAGACATAACACTCCCCAATGCTTAATATTATTTAATGTACCCCGATGTGAATTTTTGAAGTCTTGTGTCATAGCGCCATTGTATATTTTGATCAACCCGAGTATTATCTTGTAAAACTGAGTTACTTGTTGTTATCCGTTTGTATATTTCATTTTTCCGAAGGGGAAATGAGTAATTTTTAAAATACCCCGGGTTACTACTTCCAAAACCTAAAGCGTTGTCCCCATAATTCATTCTCATATTTGTTTCGCCACTCATAGCACGCAGATAATTCTCAAACCTTACTGCATTTCTCTCAGTCCATTTCGTTCCACCAATATTTGTATGCATTAAATCTGAACGACCGATTAAATCATCCCAAGCATGTGAAAGTTCATGCCCTAATTTAATAAAACTCTTATTGAAAGCTACTCCATCATGAACACCTCCATTACCTTGATTATAACCAATAGAGTTACGTTTATCATCGTATGACTGTTGCTCTCCTGCCAAAAACTTGATGTCAACTGTTTCTTTAGAATCCTGGAGATCGCCAATCAAAGATTTACCGTACTTAGACGACCCAATTTCATTGAGATCCGCAACAGTATTTTCTATAAAATCATTTTTTCCATCATATTTACCTCCCCTAGTCAGGCTTCCGTCCTTATTTTTTGAATAGTGATAAGCATTACCATTCTCATACATAACTGAATACTGATGGCCTTGGGAATCAGCTCCAGTAATGATTATATAATCACCATTATGATCGAGAAAGTTAATAGGATTATTTGCTGTATAACTATATGGCGTCAAAGGGTCATATTTTTCTGCAAACCTATCTACAACATTAAAACGTCCTATTACCGGATTATAAAACCTTGCACCATAATCAAATTCACCCAATACCTCCAGCAACTCCTTTCCATTGTAAAGATAATTATTTTTATCACCAAATAAATAGCCACCAGGTTTAACCATTCCAAATGCATAATATTCATTTTCCTGAATTACCCGTGCAGTATTATTGCCTTGATCATCAATGCTCACCCTTATGTTGCCCAAATGGTCTTTAAGATTGTATTCATACCGATAGTCATCTGTCGTTCCTATTCTGACAGCCTTTCCCTCTTCAGTTATAATAAAACTCAATATCCCATTCTGATAATTGATTTCGTTGATGTAATCTCTTTCAAAGTTCCCTTGGGCTGAATGTAATTTTTTGCCTCCAGCATCGTAGGTGTAAGTTGCTGAGGTACTCCCGGTTACTGTGGAGGGGAGGTTTAAGTCGTTATAGGTTAAATAAGCAGTCCCGTTCTTTGTGCCGTCCTCGATCAAGTTCCCGTTTGTATCGTAGACAAATCCGCCGGAAAGTCCTCCGCTGACATTTGAAAGCTTATTGCTCTTATTATTTTCTTCATATTGGTAAATGATAGGATTACCACTGGTCCCACGCTCAAGGCTCAGGATATTGCCCATAATATCATAACTCAACTTTTCATTAAGTAAAGACCCATTGCTGTAAACTGAGTTTTCCAGTCTATTCAGTTTGTCGTAGCTGTAATTGAACGACCGCTGTCCACTATGGTCTCCAAAGTAAATCTGCTGCGAAATATTGCCGTTATAGTTGGCTTGGGCACCATTCTGTAGCTCAGACGGTACATAATTGAGCGTCTGTTTAAACTTATCTGCGTTTGAACTTCTAAGCCATCCTCTTTCGTTGTAGGAATAGTCAGTTTTTTGTAGAAAGGTAGTTCCATTATCAACGCTATGAATAAATTTGGTCTTAAGCTGACCGATATCATTGTAATCATACTTGCTGACTATCACCCATCCTTTTTGATTAATATTCTGAGCTACGCTTGTTTTCCTCCCCAAGCGGTCATAACTATATGTATTGGATATTGTTGTCAGATTATTTCCGGCAGTGTGGGTTTTGTAGGACGACGTTACCGATCCGGTGAATGCATAACTCAATTCTGAGACGTCACTCCCCCCCAGATGATTTTGCTCTGTTTTTTTAATTGGATTGCCTTTTTCGTCAAAGTAAACTGTAGTTAAAAGCATAGTAGCAGAATTCAGGATATTTGTCCGTTCCCCGGTTAAAAGACCTCTCGTGCGTGAGGTATGTGTTCCCGTTGATACGGTACTTCCATGAAATAAATAATCATCGTAATATTTGATATTCAAATACCTATCAATTGTATACGTGGCATTCAGATCATTTTGGGCAGGCAAAGAATTCGCAGTATAGCCTGTTTCACTATTGTTGGCATTTAGATTGTCTCTACTTTCCCAAAGCGGGTGCTGGCTGTCGGTATCTAATCTATTCTGCCAAGCCGTTCTCGAATCCGAACTGGAAAGTAAACCGCTCAAAATATCCCTGCCCATTACATCGTATTTAAAGAAATTCCATTTGTTATTTAATTTCTGTTTCGCATCTCTTTTAAGTACCAACTGATTTACAGCATTATAAACCATTTCTTCCCATCCTTTTCCAGGTATTTTTTTCTCAGTTAGCCGTTGTTTTTTGTCATAGTGATAAGCATAGATATAGGCATTAAACTGGGAATCCCCTTCTTCAAATGCATTGCCTGTTACGCCTGGTGGCAGAACATAGCGTAGATTTTCGAAATCGTCATATAAATAGTAAGTTGAAGCAGCATTTGTCTCATCAAGCCACACTTTTTTAAGCACGGTACGCCCAGACTTATCTTTAAATTCTTCCTGGGTTCCCCCTTTCCCTTCTATCCAGTTTTCATCCTTTGTGACGGTTTTAAATAGTTCGTTCTCTGTAAAGAAACCATTTGAGATGCATGCTGACCCATTTACCGTCCAAAGCTTTACTTCGTTCGGTTCGTTAAAGTCATAAGCAACTTTATTGGTATGACCGGATTGGATCTGCCAATCGGCCCCAGGGAAGCCCTGTTCAATTGTCCTGTTTAACGGTGATGGTTCAAAAACTGTTTCAGAGTAAGGGTTTGGCGTTCTGATAATTCCACTGCTCTGTTGTGAACCGGAGGTTCCTGGTGGATTGTAAAATTTCATTGCCCCATGGTTTTTATTGAGCGCAAATTCTTTATAATCTCCTATACCGCCATTGATATCTGCATAGGGCAGGTATTTGATTTTTTCTCTTCCATTTTCGTCATACTCAAACGCCCTAACAATATCATAGCCATTTTCACTTGCTGCAACCTTAATGTTCTGCAGCTGCCTGCCCAGTCCATCAAAAAAAGATATTGATGATGCTACCTCACAGGTGTTTTTTGTGTAAATGTCCGAAAGTGATTTTATCCCCGGAACCATGGGCGCAAAGTTTTGTACATAGTTTCGGTTACTTACAACATAATCTTGAATAGGCCGGCATATCTGCAGGGGGGAGTAGACAATCGATGCTGTAAAATTTGAACCGTTTGGAACGTGGAAACCGTCGCTGAGCGTAATGCTCTGACTTGCCTGAACCGAACTTTCTCCATGATAACTATTTAGTACAATATTTGTCTGTGCAAGACCATTACTAAATCTGAACATTGAGAAGAGGCAGATCAGTAATATATAAAGTTCTTTTTTCATATCAGCTGTTAAAATTTGGGTTAGTTGCACAAAGTGCTGAGTATATTGAATTTTAATCTTGTGAAATCACCGAGATTAACATTGTTAAAAGTATATGTTGATGTAGCGGACGCCTCTGGGTGACTGCTACACAGCTGTTGAATTGTTGTTGCCCCTGTTGAAACGGACAACCTTAAGGAGCTGTATCCAGTGTCATTGTTGCCATCATAATATTGCCCTTGAACTTGGACAACAATGTTATAATTACCGGTGTTAACATGATGTGTATCATACATGTTGCTCAACTGTGAAGCACTGATTTCAAAGGCTAGATTATTTGAGGAGGCATTGTAGAATTTGATATTTGAAACCTTAACGTTTCCATCTGAAACTTGGGACTCCCATTCAACTTCACTAATAGCTCTACATGTTTGATTGGCTTGCGCCTGACCTTCCTGTTGGAGTTTTTGCCATGCTTGGCTGTTTGCATCCGCTTTGCTTACCGTAGAGCTGAATTCACCTGCATCAACTATAAATTCTGTTTCATCGCCACTTTGGCCAATTACGCAGTTTGGTGTAAATGATTGGCTCATTTCATCATTGTAGTAGAGCTGGGTTCCACCTGTGCATTCTCCATGAGCATTCGCATAAGACTGCCCATTCTTCTCTGCATCTTTGACTGCCATATCATCTGCCTCCTGTTGGCTAAAAGGAGAGGAATATCTGCCCGCGGGAACCAGGTATGTGACTGAAGTTCCGACCGCCTGATTCGGACAGTTGTTTTTTTGGTAAGCTGTACTGAATGCAGAATTTTGGAAGCTGGTGCTAATCGTGTTGTAATGGTAGACTGATGCACTAACTATATCTTTTGAATTATCCTTGACTGTAGATAGTCTGTTGAAATTATCGTATTCATAATAACTTGTCTGTCCCCGTGCATCGGTGATGGAAGTCGTTCCAACGTTTACTTTCTGGCTAATAAAAGTTAACTGGGCATCAGCAGGATAAATGCAGATGTCATCGTAGGCACTTCCTATTGTCAGGGTAGTTGCGCCTGTGTAACTCTGCTCGGCGTACTTCCATGCGCCATCCTGGAAGTACCAGAATACAATGATATAATCTTTTGCATTTGGCTTAACCCAATTAACCAAGAGGTATCCGCTATAATACCTCGATCCGGTATGTGATAACAACTCATTGAGCATTATATTAGGCTGATCTGTCTCTTCGAAACCTTCGTAATAAAATTCGTCCTTGGCAGCATTTTTGATCTGTGCGATAGGGGCACTCTTTTTATATCCCCAAATTGTGGATGTGTTTGGTTGACGGTGCTGGTGGTATTGTATGGGATTATTTTTATCGTCATAAAAATCAAAAATTGTTTTAGGGCTGTAGTCTATATGGTTATTAAATGTCCAGATGCCGCCAGTTATGGAAGCTGTTGCCCCAAAGCCTTGACTATAAATGATAGGAGATTCAATTTCAAGCTCGCTGACCATTTTAAGATTGCTGTGCATTGTTCCGGACAAGTCGGCAGCACCCTGATATTGAAATAGTTTTCCCCCAACTATCTTTTCCTGCCCGTTCTTGACTAGTGTCGATAGCTGTTCAACAGGTAAAGCGGTACTTCCTGAAATCAAAGCTTGTTTTAGCCCCATAGTTGGGTTATCAAAATTGTTGTTTACCGATGTGTTTTTAAGAATCTCTTTGAAATCAGCTACATATTTCGTTCGGTTTATTTTGAAATTATCATCGTTAAGACTAATCTTTTCCAGACTTAACATCTGGTGATTCGGCATATTATGTGCCTGGTTTATATTTGTTGTCCAGGCTTGATCTTTCAAAGAGGCAGGTATCCCGTCATAACCAAATGTGGTCGTTGTTTTGTTCTCCTTAGCCCCTACAAAATCTCTCACTTCCTTTTTTGTTAAAAATGCACTGCCCGTATATAAATTATAGAACGTTAAGACTTGGTATCCCGGAGAATTGAACAGTTTCGCTGCGTCATTCGATTTTATAATCCTCCTGTAATAAAAATCGTAGGTATAATCTGTTTGCTTAATCAAGTCACCATTTTCATTCCTGACCAGTTCTGAGAGGAGTTTCCCAACTTTAACAGCTGGTTTGTTAAAAATCAACGGGTAAATATCAGAATCTGGTATATAATCATCTACCTCATCGGTTGAATAATTCGATTCGATTGACCCATTTTTCGTTTGATACTCAACTACCTGATCATAGTAAACATGATAACCTGCAAGTTCTCCTGAATAATTTACGGGTGAGCCTGTCGCCAGGTAGATATCATCTATCGTTCCCATATTCGGATGAAAGTAATTATCATCTATACCGTATACCGATGTAGCATTATCTGCAGCAATCCTAATTGGTGCATTAAAGTCGGTAACGTTTGGGTTAAAATGACCCGTTTCCGATGTATTCATCGGATGCTGTAGATAAACCGGTGGCCCTCCGGTAATGTGCCAGCCGGAATACGTGAATTTTTTTTCCAGAAATTCAGCTGTCTCACCCGAAAAGGTATTAACTTTTTTTACTCTTAACCCTGGGTAAGCTGAAATCCCACTAATGCTGTCATAATAGATTTTGGTGACCCCTCCGGTCGGAAAAGTAATATCATCCAATATAAAAGCTCTTTTATATTGCTCGCTTACATTACGGTTGGCAAGGTACTGTGAACAATCCTGGTTATTTATGTTATTGTATTTTCCGATTAAAGTTAGGTTCTGGGATTGTCCGTTGTAGTAGCCCCAGTGATCTTGTCCATTTGATAGGCGGTTTGGGGTTATGGGTATGGGGTTATTCTTATTGTAAGCAAATTTGTAACCCGGCAAAAAACTTCCAGATCCAGAAAACTCTTTAATCTCGTCCAGTCTAAGCCTTTTTTGCTGGTAGGGGGAAGCTACGTACTCAATGTTGTTGCCAATGCCCAAAGTCGGGCTGTGGGCCAGGTTATCATTGCTCTGAAAATAACTGGTTATAAATTTAACAGTTTTGATCGTGTTTCCGCTGGCAATATCTTTGATCTCAATATTGTCCAGAGCCTTTGAATAATTGGATTCCGGCTCAACGTCTTCCCTCAGGTTTGTTTTGTTGTTGAACCATATCTCTGCATTATCTGTGCTTATTCTCCTTAGCACATTGCCACTGACCCAGCTGTCGGCAGAAATTGTACTTGGTGTGATACATGGGTTAACATTAGTTTTTATTATTGAAGAATTTCCAAGATTTACCCTGTTGTGGTAAGAATCCATTTGATACTGAAAATTAATGGTCTCTCCCGATTCCGTTATAATTGAACTTAAATGCCATGCACTAATGTAATTTCCTTGGTCGTAAGGGGCTTCAAAACTACCATCATATGTTTTGCCATGGTCATATACGCCTTCAAAATTATAACGGTTTCCATCCGGAGTCACAATCGACCATTTTGTGAACGTTTCAGTTGAATTAACTGTCGTGTCTAAAAAAATCTTGATATCCTGTTCCGGAATGGTGTGGACTTGATGATATTTGTCCATTACAAACTTTCCTGAATAACCGTTTACGTTATAATAAAAAACGTCCGGTTCTAAATCTTTTCCATAAGTTACAAACTGGTGTGATCCCAGACCTGGGAATTGGATAGGAGAAAAACCACGATTGCTGTAGTAAGCCTCATCCGGTAAACTTTTTATTGATCTCGATATCGTTCCGCCTGCATTTAAAGCCCATCCGAGGCCGACCGAACTCGCCATTTCGTTAACCTTTATACCTCCCGTATGATAGGAAAGGGAGATGGGTAGTTCTAAACTTTTAGTTTTCAGAACATATATCGGAACTGAGATACTCATTGTTCCTGTACTTTTATCAACCGGAAAGTCTATGTATTTGTTTAACGCTGCAACATCAGGTGCTTTCGGCATTTCAGAGCTATTTTGGCCAAAGACATTCTGGTTTTGGCAAAAAGTAAAGATGAAAAACAGTAATATTAGAAATCTCATATTGAATCGGTTAGTTTTTTATCAATCGGTTTGGTAAGCTAGGTAAAAATTAAACTGTTGGAAATCTTTTTGATGTACGACGCTTTTTTTAACATGAACTCACCTTTTGAAGTGACGAAATTTAGGCGATGATAATTTTGGATTGCAGTTCAGTATATTTTATTTACTGACGCGACACTGAATGAGGTGATAATTTTGATTGGCCTATCAGTGATCTGAAACGCCTTGCTTAATTGATATGAAACTAATACCGTCTATCAATTTTTAGTGTTTTACTGGTGGATCTATCCTGTTATTTTCGCTCTTATCCAAACCGTGTTCCCGTCACTGAACAGTTTTGATTCCTTCTTATAAACCAAGCCTTTTGTGAACGCTTTTCGATGTGTAGATGATCCGTTCGATATTTTGGTATATGGAACTGGATTTAAGCAATTTGTTTTGTAGGAAATGAACCACCTCTATGACTTCACCTGATAAAGGCTTTTAAATGTTACAGTTGCTATTATTGCCAGATCGTTCGTTAGTAAAAAACTTTTTCCTATTTTGTATTTATGGAAATAAGGGAGTCAAGTCAATATGTTAAAGCGAGGTCTGTGCTGCTTGCTGATTACTTTGCGGAAAGGGGCTGGTTGGTCGCTGAAGGCAAAAACAACTGCGTCCTGTTTTACATTCCGGCAGATCGGGAGTTTCATTATTCGCAGCAGCAGCTGGATGATATTATTGCTGAATCTGATTATCATGTAGTCGAAACAGGACTGAAGCTGACCAGTATCATCTACATGTTTTACCAGATGGGTAAACTTAAGGGGGAGGTTGAAGTTTGGCCGACGACGGAATTTGATATTTACACGGGTTAACACAACCTTATTGCAGTTGGAGTGGTAGTTATTTCGCCTGTATGGGATCGTAACAAAGCTCAAAATGCCTTTCACCTACTTTTTTGTACCCGAATTCAAAACAGAACAACCAAAGTTCGTTGTATCCTTTGTTCAGCACGCTCGTGCAGAATTTAGGCTCAAATCCTTTTCCTAAAAGTTCCTGTCTGGTAATGTGGATGGTGGTACCTTCTTCCAGTTTTTCCAGCTGGTACTGATTTAAGATTTCATAATTTGCCCTGATCTGTTTAAATATGGCCGGAATGTTTTCGTTGTCCCTTGATTTTTCTGCTGCCCTTAGCTTCCGGTTAAAACCGTTGCGGCAGGTATCATTGCAGAAGCGTTTGTCGCTGCGGCCGAACAGTTCTTTGCCGCATTCCATGCAGATCTTGTTCATCTGTGGTTTCTTGATCGTTGTTCATGGTTAAGTATTTGGTTGATTGATAGATAAACGGTTTTACTCCTTAATTGTTTTGTGGATCGGATAGGGTGATCCATGACCGGGTAATTTCATTTTGTACCGACTGTTTGCTTTTGTCTTGCTGAAATTTGTGCTGTAACCAATAAAAAACACCATGAAACCATCATGATTTTTCATAACACACCGTGGCATGAAAAAGTCTGATAGCTCCATCACAATCGAAAACAGATTATATACAGATGAAAAATAAAATCATTGCAACCGAATCGTTCTCGTCCAAGGGCAAGCAGCATTTCTTTTTGGATTTCATGCTTGCCAAAAACGATACCAATTACATCAGCATCACCAGGAGTGATGAGCAGCAGGATGGCTCTTATGTCCGTAAAAGGGTCACTGTCTTTCAGGAGGACTTTGAATTCCTGATCTCTGCTTTTGCTTCACTTTTCCGTTCTGAAGCTTATTCAGGTGGGCATGTCCATGTGAAGGATCTTAAGAAAAAAAGGGATGGTGATACTCCGATCAGAAGCTGGCCGGAGGAACTGCGACCAAAGGGAAAGATGGCAGAGCAAGGGACTGAAGCTATGCGGGGCGAGGAACTGCTGGCCATGCTGATCGGTTCGGGCTCACTAGATGAATCTGCGGTATCGCTTGGGCGCAATATCCTGGAGGATGTTGGCTATGACCTTTCTAAGCTGGGCAGTCTGGAGCATGCGGCACTCTGCCGTTTTCCGGGCATGGGTATGGCCAAATCTTCATCGATTATTCCTGCTTTCGAACCGGGCCGCAGGGCTTATGGTTTTTTCCGGTCGGGCGTTTCGCCCGATATTTCCCCGGGCATCGGCACCATGGATAATTCCTCTACGGTGAGCGGGAGCTGATCTTTTCTGCTCTCTTTTTCCCTATGGGTAATCTTTTCGAAGGTGATCGTGGGTACCACGCTGCCCTTTTGTGGAAGCAAATTTCTGAACAATCCTGTTTCCGTCAAGGCCAAGCCCCTGCGGGGTCTGCTCGAAAAAAATCTTCCCTGCTCGCTGCGCTCGCGAGGTTTTTTTTTCGGCAGAGCCTTGTCTTGAAAACAGGATCGTGATCAGGTGAGGGGCTTATCAAAAGGATAGGAGGCTCCTGCCGACTGACATAAATTATTAGCCCATGGAAAATTTAAACGGTAGAAGCCCACCCACAGCCATAAGGCCCTGCACGGCGCAGGATGCGCCACGGCTTAAGACAATTGCCCCGATTGGGGATGTTATAGAAATCATTTTTAAAAAATACTTAAATCAAAAAATCATGAAAACGAATTTAATCGAAAACGGAAAATCAAACGGTCAGTTAACAGGTAAGCCAAAAGCAGATGGTGCGGGTGTAAACGTGGCCCAGGATGGGAGCAATGGAACAGGAACGAAAAAGGATGGTAAGGAAATTAACGGTGCTGTAAATGGGGAAGTGAAAAAGGAAGAAGTAAAAGGGGCAGAGGTGAAGCACGGGCCAACAAAAGCTGCGATCAAAGAACAGTTGGCGGAACAGAAGCCTGCGATGAATCTGGAGCAGGTTTTGAAAATGGTGGAAAGCCTGCACCGCAAAAAGATCCAAAGGGATAAACTGGTAGAGACGATTACCACTTTAGAAGAATTCGAAGTGACACAGTTGGAGGATGCGGAGGAAACGGCTATCGGGCAGTACCAACGCTGTGAACTGGTGATTGAGGATGACAAGGGGAATGAGTTCAAGACTAAGAATCCTTTTATCATCAAAGAAGTTGCGGAACGCGTAAAAATGCTTTGCGTGGGCAGGCTTTCGGAGATTGAGGGTGAAATGGTTGTCCCTGCTTAATTGTTGTTGCCCCCGTTTTTCGGGGGCAACAGTTTTTTCGGATTTTAATAGAAGATACAATGAAAATGGGACATGTTTTTATCGTGCTGCGGGCTGCGGTCAGCACGCCGTACGAAAATATTGAAGATACCATGAACGAGATTTTAGAACAGGGGAGCTGTTTGCTGACCAATACGAAGAATGGGGTTTCTTCAAGGTCAGTCTCTCGATGATCACGAATGTTGAACCAAAACCAAAAGACAATGGCACATCAGATTAATTACAATAAAAACACGGAAAAGCACAGCTTTTTTAGTGTTCGGGAAAAGGCCTGGCATGGGCTGGGTACAATTGTGGAGGATTATCCGACCAGTTCCGAGGCGATAAAATTTGCGGGGCTTGATTTCACGGTAGAAAAACGGCCTCTGTTTACGCCGAATGCTTTGGCTATGGATCTGTTGGATTTTCCGGATACGGTTTACCTGGGCGGAGGGAATGAAGGTATTTTGGTGCCGGAGGCTTTTGCGACTGTCCGCGCGGACACGCAGGAAGTTTTGGGCGTGGTCGGCAGGGATTACAGGATTGTACAGAATGTGGATGCTTTTGCTTTTTTTGATGCGATTGTTGGCGGTGGGGATGATATCAAGTATGAAACAGATGGCTGTTTGGGAAAGGGGGAACGTACGTTTATTACGGCTAAACTGCCCGATTATATCCGTGTCGGGCGCAATGACTGTATCGAAAAATATCTTTTTCTTTCCACCACCCATGATGGGAGCGGAAGTATAACGGCTGCTTTTACCCCGATCCGTATATGCTGCCAAAATACCTTGAATGCGGCGATGAAGGATATGACCAATTGTGTTCGCATTAAACATACCGCGGGAGCGGTGGACAGGTTGAGGGAAGCCCACAAACTTTTGGGGATTTCCAATCTATTGGCAATGAAACGGAAGAAGTATTTAACCGTTGGAGCAGGGTAAAAATTACCGATAAGTATCTAAAGCAGTTGATACAGCTCGCTGTGGCACCGAACCGTGAAACTTTGGAGGTGGTACGGAATGGTAGGGAGGACGAACTTTCCACCCTTTATCAAAATACGGTGGAGCAGGTTTTGGAGTATGCGTTGGCAAGCTCGACCCAGCAGATGGAAACCACAAAAGGTACTTTGTTCGGAGCTTATAATGCCGTTACGGGATACCACCAGAACTTGAAGAACTACAAGGATGATGAAAGCAAATTTAAATCTATTATGTACGGTACTGGTTTGAAGCATAATCAAACTGCTTTTGATCTCTGCACGGCATTTGCCAAGATGGGGGCGGATGCGTTGAATTGATAGGTTTTATTTTTGATAGCGGTCGGCCTTGGGGCTGGCCGTTTTTTTAGTCCGAAAAACCTCGGGTCGCCCGCTGCTGCTGCGCAACAGACGGGCGGCGCTTATGCGCACAAGGCGTAGAAAAAGATTTTGAAAAGCGGGATAAAGTATTATTTTTTTTGCTAAAAATATTAGTAAAAATGAAGCCTAAAGATTTGCAGGGTAACGGTGGGTTTATTGCTGAGTAGAGCCGCCGCATGGGAAGTTGCCAAAGCGCTCCAAATGCAAATTACCGTCCTGTTTATAATGAGGCGGTGAGTACGGGGCTATGGATCTATGATCCTGAAATTAAACGCTGGCAGACACCCGAAGAATTCAAAAAAAATGAAGAGAATATTACTACTGGTGATCTGAAACGCTATAGCAGGTTAAAGGTGAAGGATCCTAAGGAAGGAATCTAGGCTGCGTTCGTTCAGATTGAAGATTTAAAAAACCGGATGGAAATTTTTGTGAAAAGAGTGCTGGAATATTACAGGAAAAAATGAAATCTCATTTAAAGGAACTTTAATTATCAAGGAACATGGTCGCTTAGATAATATAATCAGAGTGTATTTACCGTAAATGAAATTTTTTTTACTAGCAACAATATATTCTCATAAATAGATGTTTAGCTTTATGGTTTCGAAATTTGTTTCTATAATATGCTCTTATGATAGACTATCAGTATTACGGTAATAGTTATTACACTCCTGCATTCTTTAGGATGAAAATAGATGGTCCCTACGATCTTCTAGACTTTGAGGAAATGTCTAATGCAGCACTTGCTTTTTATCTGCATGAATATATTCATTTTATACAGGATATAAGTACCATATATGGCTTGATGAATATTCATAATACAATTTATTACATTCAGGATATTGCCAGTAGGATAGGAAAACAAAAGGAAAAATTCTTTTCTGTTCCTTACCTTTTACCTAACGATAAGGATGATCAAGGCTATTTTAATCATCAGGTTGCAAAGGAGTATAGAGGAACCCCGATTCAACCTTTCAGAAAAAAAATTGAAATCAAAAATTTCGAAGAAATAACGGAGCTCATAGGAAATAACAAAGTGTTTTTTATTGATGTGATAGCAGTTGATCTTTGGGATGGTGAAGAATTTAAGTTTAGACTTGGGGGAAATCACATCACTGAGGGGATGGCTTATCTAGCAGAACATTATGTTTATGCAGATCTTTTAACAGCTGATGGTATCAACTTGGAAACATCGGATTATCCCTATAATGTAATCTCAAAATTAGTAGAAATTATTTATCCAGAAATGATGGGTAATATTCCCTTTATAATTGCAACCTGTGATGCGGCACTCATGACATATAATCCAGGACTAAGCTTTTTAAGGGCTTTGCAACACCTAAAAATGATAAATTTCCCTATCGATGGGGCAGATGCCGTTCCACTTTATAAAGAACTTGGTGCTTTTTTAAAAGGAAGCCATGTGAGTTTGAAAGAAGTTTCTGATATGGCAAGAGACCTATTGTTGAAAAACTTTAAGGTCGATTATTTTGAGGGGAACAACATATGGATTAATATAATCTTTGATAGGGCCTTGGAGATCAGGGCGAAGTTTCCAGATTTTTTAATCGAGATATTGAAACCTGGAGACCTAAAGAAAAATTTGGATTTTCGCATGCTTCGAAACCAGCTAGGATCGCCTATGGTTGTAAATTCCGAATATGAAGGTACTTTTGCACTACCAAATGGTTTCACTGACGATCGTTTATTTCTCGGGCTTTTCTGGGCGATCAATCAAATTCTTAGGGTCTTTACTAATAATAAACCCTTGCCATGCGAAATGAAAGCACATTGTGCTAGGAGTCAGCAGGATGGTGGTGATGTTGAAATAGACAATCGATGTGATACTGCACCATGGAGTCGATGTGGTGACGCTAAGCTTTGTCCTTTTGGGGTGATGTGGAAACATTGGTCGTTAGCACAGTTTGAACCTCAAATACCAACTGTTTAATTAATAGGATAATTATATAATTTTTAAAGCTGATCTCCTTCGTTTGAATCGAACATTGTTTAACTTTAACCGTATTTTCTATCTTTAGAACTTATTGTATCATGGCGCTTAACCAGATCGGATTTCATTGTAAATGAGGGATTATGATGATAATTTTGTAAATACAATTTTCATGGTTCTACATTCTGGTTGAAAATAGAATAGGTTGAAAATCTGATCGAAGACCACATTAGGATTCTGATCTAGGTTTAGTTTTAATATGCTTATTTTTTCATCTTGTCCCAGTTTGTTTAATATCTCCAATTTGTCACTTTCGCCGATACCGAAAATTACTTGCACCGCTATAGTGTGAAGATTTGGAGAAGGCAGATTCTTAGGTTCCACTAAAAGTTGGTCAACGTAGGGGATTGGAGGATTATTGTCGTATTCCAAATTTAGGTTGATTACTTTATTAAATGTAGGCTGAGCAGTGCTAGTTACATTTAAATTTGAAATTTTCAAGTTACTGGGATCAATGAAGCCAAAGAGATGTTTAAGTTTTTCTTCGATTTGATTATAGCCTTTTAGCTCATCAATCGCCCAATATATTCCTCGAAAATAAGAATTGAGTGTTCTTTGATAATCATAAAGGTAGTTTGGAGTAAGTATTCTGACCAGTTGCTGTTGGCCAATAGATTCAAGTTCCAGAAAATTTGGATCGGTTAACAAATTAGTAAGCCAGGATTCTTGCTGGCTCACTTTACCCATTTCATGCGTTAAGGAGTTCCTCAATAGTCGAAAATCATCCATTTTTTGCTTGAGTGTCTGTATGTCATTCAAATTCAGACCAACAAACTGATTGAAATAAGCATCGACATCTGCTAACAGTCCCCCATTTCCGGATCTTACGTTTTTCAAGTCTTTGTGAATCTGAAATTCCTGTTGTAGTAATGCGCAAAGCTGTTTGATCTCGCCTTCAAATTCTGAGTGAAGAAGCCCTAAAGCAGATTTATAGTAACTATCCTTCATTTCTCTATATCTGTGAAGAAGTGGTTCAGCTTGATTTTGATACCAGGCTTCTATTTGATCAATTCCTGATTCATGGCTTGCAATTTGGTTAGCGAGGTTAGGGTCATTATCGTATTGAGAAAAGATTTCATCATATCGCTTACCAGCCTTGGCAATATCGCGATTATATTGTTGGTCAATATCCTTGTTGCGCTGAATATTATCTGACTCATAAAGCTCAGTAGTACGATTTACTTGATCTATAAATGCAGCCAATTTTGCTTGTAGGTTACTAAAGAATTTTTCTAATGCCGTTCGATTCTTTTCTTCAAAATAGTAGTAAAACCAAAATCCATAATCTAAGCTCATGAGGAATGTTTAAATTAAAATCTTTAAAAGTGTGAAATTGTATCCAAATGAAACGGCTAACATTGGACTTAATAAATCATTAAAGGGGCACAATTGGACTAAGGATTTCGCTAGGAAATCGGGATGAAGTCTTGGGAGCAATTTATCCATTAATCCTTCCATGAAAATGCTAACTTACAATTTTTTTAATAATCTTTGAATATCTTCAATTTTAAAAACTATTAAATTTAAACGCTGTTATGTCACAAGCTACAATTGACCCACCTGTTATTAAAAATAAGCTGTTTTCACCTCAACAAGATGATTCTGATACTCAACTTCACATTTATCTATCATATGATTATCTGCCAAGCAGAAATTTCTACCTTTTATCAAAGGGCGTGAATGAACTATATGAATTTGTTTTCGAAATAATTCACAGTAGACCTATTACTGATGCAGAGCTTTTAGTATTGGATGAAATTCATACTGGCAATTCGATTGATGTAGTTTTTAAAATAATTGATAAGGTGAAACCACCTAAATCTGTTTGGATAGGGCTAGCTGCTGTAGCTGCATTGATCTATGGTCATTCACATTTTCTAAATGCAAAAAAAACTAGCTCAGAAACCGAATATACAAACGCTCAAACTGTGAAGATAATAGCAGATACAGAATTAACAAAAGCACAGACCGAAAAGACTAAAGCAGAAACTGAGAGAATCAAATATGAAAATGAGAGACTTCAGCTAGACGATTCTTTAAAAAAGCAAGAGATTGATAAAGCCTACAGGGATAAAATTTTAACCACTGAGAATCTTAAAAAAATAAACCGAAAACTTAACTCAATTCAAAACCAAATTTCAGCAGATCCAATTCATCGTGTAATTGTCAATGGAAATGTTATTTATAATGATAATAGTATCGATATAAAATAGTTTGTACCAATCCTACTCTTTGTATTCTAAAAGGCATGCAATTGTCTTTTTATCTTGTTCAGTATTGAAAATTTCGCTGTATTAAAAATGAAAAAGTGTTTTATAACTAATCTGGGTATTTCAGCAAAAGTGGGATGAAATACCTTCTACATCTCAAAAAGTTCTTAGAAAAAAATAAGGCAATTAAGTTTAACCAGTAGTTCCAGTATGGTATAGTTCAATTCTCCAGTCCAAAAGGAATGTAAAAAATATTTATATTCGCAAATGACTAAAGATAACGCTCATTAATGATAGCAGGTATGCCAAGACCGTTCCTGAGATGGGCAGGTAGCAAAAAGAAACTTTTACCTGAGCTTGAAAAGTTTTATAAGCCAGGCATGGGAACATATATTGAACCTTTTGTAGGTTCTGGACAGTTATTTTTTAAACTTTCCGTTCCTAATGCTATTTTGGGTGATACAAACGTTGATCTGATAAGAACTTATGAACATATCAAAGAGCATCCTGAGAAGATCTATAAAAAACTCAAAAAATTTCCCTTGGGAAAGGATGAATATTATAAAATACGTGATCAGTACAATGCAAGTTCTGATGATATTTATAATTCGGCATTATTCATCTACCTAAATACTTTTTGCTTTAATGGTTTATACAGAACAAACAATTCAGGTAAATTTAATGTGCCATATTCGGCGAGTAGCGGGTCTTTAATTGACTTGGATACATTAATGGCAATTTCAAAATATCTAGAGAGGGCACAATTTAAAATTGGAGATTTCGAAAGCGTGGTTTTGGAAAATTGTAAAAAAAATGACTTTGTTTACCTTGATCCACCATATGCAATTAAAAATCGTCGGATATTTAATCAATACGGGCCTCACACTTTCGGCCTTAATGATATAGAGAGATTGAGAAAATTACTTAATGAGATACATAATAGAGGCTCCCATTTTGTTCTGAGTTACGCACATTGCGAAGAAGCATTAGATCTTAGCAACGATTGGGACTTCCATGTTGTAAATACGGTTAGAAATATTTCAGGTTTTGCTCAGCACAGAAAAATAGAGAATGAAGTTATAATTACAAACATTAAAGCGTCTTGATATTTTATGAAGGTCGCAATAATAAGTGATTTACACTGCAAACATAGGTCTTCTGAAGGAGCAACACAATCAACCTTACTTTATTCAGATGATATCGATGGGAGTCCTTTAACAAATCCGATAAAGGCACTAAAAAAATTGTTAATAGATAAAGAAATTAAGTGTGACTTGGTTTTATGTCCTGGTGATATTGCTGACAAAGCAGACCCCCAAGGCCTTTCTACTGGTTGGACATATCTTGAAAATATTCAGACTACCACAGGCTCAAGTTTGCTTTTGGCTACAGTCGGTAACCATGATGTGAACGTTAAGTGTGCAGATGGCGAGGATCCAAGCGGAAGTCTCAAAAACTTTGAACAGAATTACCCAGTTCCTGATAAGGATGGAATTCGAACAAAATATTGGCAAGATGATTTTTGTTTAGTGAAGCATGATAAGACTCTCATTTTGGTGTTTAATAGTTGTCATTCACATAGGAATTCAGCAAGTAGTAGAACATCACATATTACAATCGATCAACTCGATAAAATAAAATCTGCCTTGAATGAAATCAATGTTGATGAATTCGATTATAAAATAGCTCTTTGCCATCATCATCCTATCAATCATGGAAATCTAAGTAATCCAGATGTTGACTTAATTAGCAATGGAGATGACTTTATTAAATTGCTGGAATCCTATAGATTTCAGGTCGTTATACATGGGCATAAACACGAACCGAAGCTATCTTATAAAGACTCTGTTGCCATATTTTGTGCAGGAAGCCTTTCCTCGACGCAGAATGTATATGATTTAAGAATAGAAAACACGTTTCATATAATGGAAATTTTGCCGGGCAAAGCTATGGGTACAATCGAAACTTGGGTACTTATTCCTAGAAAAGGATGGATTCAAAAAACTGGAACCTATTTCCCCACTTTTACGGGCTTTGGTACCCGCGTTGACACTAAGGAACTGGCACTGAAATCGGTGAATTGGTTAAAAGATCAAGGACAGGAACTTGCCTTGTTTGATACTTTAAGAATGCAAATTCCTGAATTGGATTATCTCACTCCGAATGATCAGGAATTATTTAATAAGGCTATTGGAGATTATAACGCAGAACTAACACCTGAATTTCCCGATCGTCCGAAATATATTGGTTTCAAAATACAGAAAGATGAATACGCATAATTTCAACGACTCGTTCAACGCGCGTTATCTGGATTTTGACCAGGTGGCTCGGACATTCATTGCTAACGATCAGTACTATGATCTTTCAAAGAAAAACCATTCGCTATTAATGGGACCTAGAGGTAGTGGGAAGACAACCTTGTTGAAAATGTTAACCACACCTGGGCATCACTATTTAAAAGAAAATATTCCAGATTTGATTGATCTTCCTTTTACAGCGGTTTATATTCCTTCCGACATTCAATGGAAGAAACAAATGGATCATTTTTATGGGCAAGGTAAAATCACTCAGGAAAAAAAGGAAATTATTTCTCGATTCCTGGTTACCACCAATATTCTTATATGCATAACTAATACTTTTAGATATTTAATTGAGTTTGAATTTTCCGAAGCAAAACTTGATTCATTAACATGCTTAAAAAAGGAGGCTGAACTATGTCGGTTTCTTGTAGATGATTTTGATATTGAAGAACCAATAAGTCCTAATCTTTTAGCTCTGCAAAAAATATTAAATCGCCGTATTAGAACGTGTAATAAGCTTATTAATAGGTTAAAGTTTGGAACTGTTTGTGAAAAAGAATTAGAAGAGGTTCCTGAATTTTATTTCAACGATTATTATCAACTTTTATCTGATGCGTGTACTTCGTTTGAAAATGTTTTTTGTGAAGGGAAAACAAGAAAGTGGGCTTTGTGTTTTGATGAATTAGAAATCAGTCCGCAGTGGCTTCAATTCGAACTTATTGATAAACTGAGGTCTGTAGACCAAAGATTTTATTTTAAATTAGTAACCAGTCCAATAATCTCTTTGGTTAATCGGATAGAGGAAGATCCTATTAATGCATCCGAGGATGAAGATTATAAAATAGTCAGGACATGGAATTATAATGAAACCTGTACCTCTAAGTGGAACGAGTTTTCCAGAAAACTTACGGATAACAAATTAAAAAATTTAGATATAGGAGTAGCTGCCACCCAATTATTTGGTGAATCAACTTATGAGAGAAATCTGAAATCATCATTCCGAATAGATGATAAACTTAAATTCAGCAGTAAATACGAAAAGGGGACTTATTACTGGAACGTTTTTAAGGAACTGGCATTGATTGATCCCAGTTTTGCTTCTTATCTAAATAAAAAAGGGATTTCTAAATCAAATCCAGCCCCAAGAAAAAATACCGATGAAAAAGATAGGATTTTTAGAAAAATATTACCTATAGTAATTTTTAGATACCAATTTAATAAAAGTATGGGTAGGCGTTCGAGAAAAAACCCCTCCCTATTTTACGGCGTTCCTTTTATTTATGAGGTTTGTGATGGAAATCCAAGATTTTTAATGAACCTGCTGGATTCGCTTTTTAGTTCCATAAAACCAAATGAGAAACCAGTGCTTGATATCAATAAGCAATCATCAGTAATAAATAATACTTCAAAAAAATATCTTGAGCTTATTAGAGCACATCCAGATGCAAACCGAGAAATTTTTAAAAACCATATAATAAACCTGGGAGACGTAATAAACCAAATTGGAACTTATTTTAGAGATAAACTTTTGAGGGGTGATTTTGTCATGGATCCTGCTGGATCGTTCATTGTAGACTCCAAAGTTTCACCTCACATTGTCGCACTAATAGAGCTTGGTGTACATCTTGGTGCTATAATTTACCTAGACCCGGATGAAGGGATCAGTAAAAATGGATTGATAGGAAAAAAACTTCGATTATGTTTTCTATTACACCCAATCTTCGATTTTCCCAAGAGAGAGTATAATAGCATCAATCTTTCTACCATCTTGTATAAAGGAAATAGCAATCAAATTGAATCGCAATTAATTTTTGAGTTATAATATGAATATTTTTAGCAAACATTGTTCAGAAGAAGAATTAGATTCAGTTTTTGATTTATCTATATATTGTTCTGGTTATGAGCCTAGATCAGTATTTTTATTCTCGAAGGAAATTTTGTCAAAAAAGAATATTGTACTTGGTTTTGCAAGCTTTAATGATCATAAAACAAGGAAAAAAAATGATAAATTTTTCGTCAAAAAGGGTTGTGAAATTATAGATTCAGATGGGAATAATCCAAATATCATCCATCAACTATTAAATAATTTTTTAGATGGTTTTGAGGGAAAGGTTTTTAAGCTTTTTGTTGACTATTCATCAATGACAAGGGTTTGGTATGCTGAGGTATTGGCCTATTTTAGAGATATAGAAGATTTAAGCTTTACCGTCGAAGTGGTTTTTGGTTATAGCTTTGCCAAATTCCAACCTCCTCCTGAAGAAAATTATAGAAACTTATTTGTTAGCCCCATCGACGGATTTTCATATTTTTCTGTTCCGAATAAGCCGACCGCTCTAATAATTGGTCTTGGCTATGAAAAGAATAAGGCTTTCGGTTTGAGTGAATACTTTGACGGGGAAACATTTGTTTTTTATAATAAAGATTCGAACGATGAAAGATTCAAAAATAGCCTTGAAATAATAAATGAGTCTCTGCTTGAAGATATTCCTGAGGAAAATAAATATATCTTTCCAATTTATGATCTCGAATTTACCGAACGCCAACTATTTTCGCTTTGTGGCTATTTGAAGGATGATTATCGTGTAATTGTGGCGCCTACAGGACCTAAGCCATTCACTTTAGTCAGCTTGATTATATCGCTTAAAATGAATGAGATAGATGTATGGAGAATAAGTCAAGGTGATAATAGGAAAGCAATTCAATTTGAAGCAGATGGAAAAATCTCATTGTATAAAGTGGTTTTTGATTATAATGATCATGATAGGGGTTAAAACTTTGGCGAAGAAGTTCTTTGAAAAATTCCCCTATACGCACCAGCTGTTCCCTAGTCCCACCCTGTTAGTGGTATAATTTGTTCGATTGGCTCCCTCCGTGTATTTAAAGGGAGAATTGAATAATCCCCTTTTGATAGAAAAACTATTGAAAGAAACACTCATATTCAATAATTTGTCTTGGACTTATAGGGTATTTAATAACCATTACATTCATAGTATAATCTGTTATCCAATCAACATCAATCTAATATGTCTTGGCGTACTACGGCTCGACCGATTAAATGAATTTTAATAAAATATTTCGTCTTCAAAAGTCTTTGAAGAAAGGAGAAGATTAAACTCAGCGAAAGCTCAGCCAGTATACTTAAATGTCTCCATGAAATAGATCGCTTGTTAAGTTAGAAAAAGGGTGTAAAAACGGGCAAATTTGGGTAAAATTTCCATTTTTTATTAATTTTTATTTGTGGATAATAATGTATTCATCACTTTATAGATATATAATATAGCTTTAAAGTGGTTTAAACGATCTTGTTTGTTTAACTTTATTTTAGATAATTGATTGAAAACTCAGCCAAAACTCAGCCAAATTACCCAAAATGACAAATAAAAAACCGCTTCTAAAGCATCAAAACAGCGTTTAAGGAACGCAATTGAGGAAATTTTAAATCCGATATTCTCCACAGATAAATTTATCGAACTGAAAAGCAGCAATTTAGCTGCTTTTTTGGTTCAGTAACGCTGACAAGAGTCTTCCTCTAAACGCCCCAGGAACCAAAATTCACCCCGTCTGGCGCGACGAAAAAATCAATATTCTTCTAAAGAAAATCCAGAAAACATTGGGTTTCCTGAACGTCAGTCACATTTTAAGTCGAATTTAGGTAAGGGATAAGAAAGTTCTTAATCCTTACTTTTTGGATGCCTAAAGTTTTGCCAACGCTGTCTAGTGTTTGCTTTTTGTTGCCATTTTTCAGTTTTTAATGACAAGCTATAGCAGGAAGAGACACTGATAATAATCCTAATTGTATTTCACGCAGTACGAGCGTAATTACAGAAAAACAATAGCAAAAAAGCACAAGATCATGGGGCCGATATCACGCTCAACTACCAACTAGTCTTTAAAAACAAAAAAAATAAACTACTGACCTTTTCTTACCGTTTTATGTCATATAGAAACAGGGGGGATATATTAAATGAATTGCTCAGCGAAACAACTGGAATTGCAATCGCAGCAAATCAAAGAAACGATTATGTTTCCTTTGAAGACAACGTCAGATGGATTATGTTCAGCCTTATCATAAGATAAATACTGAATCAGCATAAATACATCTCTTATCACGCATCTGGTGGTAAAAATGGGCATGCCATCCGGCAATGCCCAAGTCATCGTCTTAACTATTACTAACTGCTGGCCACACTTCTACAGTGACCAGTATGTTTTTATTTATTATGAAAATCGTTTAACCCGCTTTCTAAGAATTTTTTATAATTTGTTACTTCATAATCTGCACCCTGTGGTTGTGCCAGTAGTGCTTCTGTTTTGGGATCGAGCAGTACATAAAAAGGCTGTGAGTTAGATTGGAATTTCCTGGCTTGCAGATCACTCCATTTTTTACCAATGGTATTGAGTCTTCTTCCCTCTGGTGTAATTACTACATCTGTTGGTGCCAGTTCAGATTTATCATCCACATATAACTGGATCAATATATAATCATCATTGATCATTTGGTACACATCCTTGTCCGGCCAAACATTAGCTTCCATTTTTCTACAGTTTACGCAGGCATGGCCAGTAAAATCAATCAGCACAGGTTTGTTCTGTTTTTTAGCTGCGGCCAAACCTTCGCTATAGTCGAAATAAGCATTCAGCTTTAACGGTGCGTGGAACTTATCAGCATATTTATGCGGGCCATCATTTGTTGATGTTTGTTTTCCTGCCAGTAACCCGGCAGTGTACAGGTCAAAATCTTGTGTTTCCTGTGGGGGAAGAAAAGCCGATACACTGCGTAACGGTGCGCCCCACATGCCAGGGATTAAGTAAATGGTAAAGGAAAGAACTATTGTTGCCAGAAAAAGTCTTGGTACGGAGATAAAAGCCAGCGGACTATCATGCGAAAACTTCAGTTTGCCCAAAAGATAGATGCCCATCATCCCGAAAATAACGATCCATAAGCTTAAGAATATTTCCCTGTCAAACCACTCCCAGTGGTAGGCCAGATCTACATTGCTCAAAAACTTTAATGCGAATGCTAGTTCAAGAAAACCCAATACTATTTTTACGCTATTTAACCAACCGCCAGATTTTGGCAGTTTGTTCATTGCCGATGGAAACAGTGCAAACAGTGCAAAAGGAATGGCCAGGGCCAGGGAAAAACCAAACATGCCTATTGCAGGCCCTAATAAAGCCCCTGTTGTTGCTGCCTGTACCAGTAATGTGCCAATAATAGGACCTGTGCAGGAGAAAGATACCAGGGCCAGTGTTCCGGCCATGAAAAATAATCCTGCAATACCGCCCTTATCAGAATTGGCATCCATTTTATTTACCCAGGAAGAGGGCAGGGTAATTTCGAATGCACCTAAAAATGAAGCTGCAAAAACGACTAGCAATAAGAAGAAGAAAAAGTTGAAAATACCGTTAGTAGACAGGCTGTTCAGGGCATCGGCGCCAAAAATTACCGTTACCAAAAGCCCAAGCACCACATAAATGAGGATGATGAAAAAACCATAGAGTGCCGCACGCCGAAAAGCCTTTCCTTTTTCAGATCCTTTGGTGAAAAAACTTACCGTAAGGGGCAGCATGGGGAAGATACAGGGCATCAGCAAAGCTGCTAGGCCGCCAACAAAACCTGCAATAAAAATTCCCCATAAGGTTTTGTGTTCTTCTTTTGGTTGGACAATGGTTTTTTGAATAGCAGCAGGAACAGGAGTGGCTATTTTAGAAACAGTATCCGTTGCTTTAATAGTACTGTCAGCCGTTTCTGGTTTAATCTCTGTAAAAGTCAGCTCTTCGGTATTGGTGCTGTCCTGTGCATATCCATTTAAGGATATTGCACAGCAAAACAGCAAACCGAGACAGATTTTCTTTAAGGATATCATATGCTCTTTGCGCTTATTTTACAGGAATACTAAAGTCGACCTGTTCTGGTGGTAAACATTGCTTATCGTCGCATACCATAAACTCTACATTACCTTTAATAGTTGCGGTTTTGCCTTTTAGTTTTACTTTTTGCTGAAACACTACTGACTTTTCGAAGTAGCTTACATCCATTTTAAAAGTAGATTCGAATTTGGTTATGGCTTTTGGTTCGATGGTTTTTCCAACCAGGGTATAAGCACCCGATGCTGGAAAACTAAAGGTTGTTTTAACCGGACCGCCATCTTTAACAAATTGTGAATAGAGGTGCCAGCCCTGATCTACGGTGGCCTTAATGAAAACAGTAGCCGTATTTGGGCCGGTTTTTTTTGCTGCGTAACTCCAGGTTACAGGTTTTAAAATCTGGCTGTATGCGCTAAGGCCGATCAGGCAGATGGTACAGAATAAAATGGTGATTTTTTTCATGTTGTGGTTTATTTGTTGATTGTTTTGATTAATGTAATCTGCTAAAAGCCTGGTAGTCGATAAAGTCTACTTCAGAACTAATGTATCCGGTTTTAACAGGTTCTGCCTTCATTAAATCGGTACTTAAATATTTCTTGTTGCTGTCAGAAAAGATGGTCACCACACAGCTTTCAATTCCCATTTTTTGCTGTAGTTTTATGGCGCCGATTACATTAGCGCCCGATGATATGCCAACGGCCAGGCCGAGTTTTTCGGCCAGTTTTTGTGCCATGAGTATGGCATCGCCATCGTTTACCTGTACCACTTCATCCAGCTCCTTCAGTTTAACGATTTCAGGGATAAATTCATCAGAAATGCCCTGGATTCTATGACTGCCCACTTTATAACCAGTAGTTAAGGTAGGCGATTCTGCAGGCTCCAGTGGATGTACCTTAATGCCCGGATTTTGCTTTTTTAAGAAATTTCCTACCCCCATAATAGTGCCCCCGGTACCTACTCCGGCCACAAAAGCATCGGGCGATAGATTTTTCAGGCGCAACTGCTCCCAGATTTCTTTACCAGTGGTATGTTCATGTGCTTCCGGATTGGCGATATTCTCGAACTGTTTAGGCAGGAAAATATTTGGATCGCTTGCGGCCATCTGTTCTGCAAGTTTAATGCTGCCGATAAAACCGCCTTCTTCTTTGCTTACCAGAATAATCTCTGCACCTAAACTTTTAATGATGTCCATGCGCTCTTTGCTCAACCAATTTGGCATAATGATGGTAACCGGATGACCTAAAGCTTTACCTATGGCCGCAAATGCAATCCCGGTATTGCCGCTGGTGGCTTCAACAATCCGATCGCCAGTTTTGATCTTAGCTTCGGCGTATGCTTTTTTTAGCGTGTAAAGTGCCATCCGGTCTTTAATGCTGCCGGTTAAGTTGTAATGCTCGCACTTAACATAAATTTTGCCTACACTCCCCTGGTAGGTGTAGGTGAGCTCAAGCATTGGTGTGTTACCAACCAGAAGCGATAAATGTTCGAACTTTCCTTCCATGGCAGAAGTCATTTTATTTGCTGTTATTGTGGTCATGACTGTTGATTAGATCAGATAGCAACGGCTATTTGATTCATTTTTATTTCGGTAAAATTCAGTATTATAATTTTTTATGTCAATACACGTTGTTTTTTACAGAAAATTTCTGCTTTTTTGATGAAAATTTAGTCTTTATTTTGGTTTTGACTGTTTTTTTGATGGTCCATTATATTTTTTTTCAATTTATTATCGTCCAATGACCCACGGAGATTTAGATCAGGTTGATGTAGAAATACTAAAATTGTTGCAACATGATGCCTCTTTAACCAATAAAGAAGTATCCTTAAAGCTGCATAAGTCTATAGCCACTATCCATGAAAGGATAAGACGATTAAAGGAACAGGGTTATATTAAAAGGATTGTGGCCATTCTCGACCGGAAAAAGATCAATAGAAACCTGATCGCTTTTTCGCATGTACTATTGAAAGAACATACGGCTAAAACCCTGATCGAATTCGAAACCGAAGTTTCTAAGTTTGGCGAGGTAATGGAATGTTTGCAGATGACCGGTGCGCACGATTTTATTCTCCGTATTGCTACCAGGGATATGGACGATTACCACGAATTTCTGCGGAACAAACTCGCTACACTGCCCAATATCACAACTGTTCAAAGTTATTTTGTACTCTCAGAGCCTAAAAGTGAAACGGCATATCCTATCTGATTCCGTTAGATGGTTGCGATAAAGTTTTGCTGACCTATGCAAATGTAAACTTGGAAACCGTTCTCTATAATCGGGTTAATGTAATTCTAATTATCAAAAATCATATCGTTAAAACAAACAATTTTAAACAATTAATGTCGGCCGGTACGTAAAAGGTGGCGATGCGAAAACTAAGTCATGACTTCTCCACTCCAGTCACTGAAAATATAAATCCAACGCCATAAACATTGTTGATTTTTACATTTGAAGAAACAGCAAGCAATTTCCGTAGTCTGACGATAAAAACATCAAGACTTCTTCCTAAAAAATAATCACTTTCTCCCCAGATCTGAACCAGAATCTCTTCCCGCTTGGTAATTATGTTCCGGTTTTTGTTGAGATATTCCAGCAATTCAGCTTCACGTTGTGTCAACGTTATTGGGGCTTGTCCAGATATGCTTAGCTCCAGCAAGTCTTTATTTAAGCATAGGTCACCAATGTTCAATACATTAGATACTAACTCCTTTTCCCGCTGTGCCTGTGGGATTTGATGCCGGATAATGTTCCGGATTCTTAATACCAGTTCATCAATGTCAAAAGGCTTACAGATATAATCTACCGCGCCAAGGGTAAGTCCTTTTACCCTGTCTGGTTTCTCTTTGCGCGCAGTAAGAAAAAGAAAGTACACGTCGGGGTTGCGCTCCCTGATTTTTCCGGCTACCCCGAACCCATCAACATCGGGAAGCTGAATATCTATGATAACCAGATTGTAATCAGCGTGATTTTTTTGGTATAGGTTAATGGCTTCTGTTCCGGAACAGCACCAATCCACCGAAAAATCCATCAGTTCAAGGTATTGCCGGGTTACATTACCCAGATCTGATTCATCCTCCACATAAAGTAGTTTTCGCTTCACGGCCTGCATTAAATCACAATTAAAATTTCGCTTCCCTGTCCGACGCTGCTTTTCACATCCAACTTCCAGTTATGGATCTGGATGCATTGCTGCACATAGTACATGCCAAGACCTAAGCCGCTAACGTGTTCCCGGCCAGGATTTTTGCCCCTGAAAAACTTGTCGAACAGATGTTCAACCGTGTATTTTTCCATTCCTATTCCATTATCTCTTATACTGATCCTCAAACCATTCGGTGTCCCATCAACGGTGATATGTATTTCTTTAGGCGTTTTATCACTATATTTTATAGCGTTATCGAAGATATTGGATAACATTGTGGTCACCCAGAATCTATTCAGGAATACCGGCGTTTCGTTGTGTATACCCTCCGTATAAAAATATACATTTTTATCATTCGTTTTAACACGGTAATCCTGTATTACCTCAGTTAAAAATTGGCAGAAAATAACCTCTTTTTTTTCTATTTCGGTATTTACACGGGTAATGTCCATTACCTGATCAAACAAGGTCTGTAACTGCTTGGTTTGCCTTGCAATGATTTCTGTAAATTCAGTAATGCTTTCTTCGCTTTTAAATACTTTTTCATTCTGTATCGCTCTGTTAGCCACCATAATCGTAGAAATAGGTGTGTTAAATTCGTGGGTTATGCTGTTTATAAAGTCAGACTTCATATCTGAGATCTTTTTTTGTTTAGACCAGCTTTTAAATGTAAGGTAATAGACAAAAAAGATCAACAGCAGTGCAAACAGGGTAAGCAATAAAACCGGAGCGGCACTTTTTAAAATCTGAGATTGCCGGTTATTGCTGTCGGCAAATAAAGTAAAGGTGATATCATAGGAATACGGAATGGATGGACCCATTGATACCGAAGTTACTATGTTTTCAGTCCGGGCAAATTTAAGCTTTCCTCCGATAATATACCCTTGCTGAGACTGTAGGCTTGATTTTAAAAACGGATATTTCTTTAAGTGGTTATATAAAGGGATCGGCTTGTTATCGCTAAAGCGTAGGCTAATACTGTTTATCACGATGAGGTATTCAAGCTTGCTACCCAGCTTATGAAGTTTTTTTGTCTTTTCTAATAGGGAATCCGTTGGGTTTTTAACACGTAAGTCCTCAAACATAGCTGTAAGTAGCGAATCTGCGTACTGGTTGTTTATCGTACCAGATTTATGATATTCCTTTTCTAATAAACGGATATTGTTGATTAAATAGGAGTCTACTAGGGAAAGTCCGCCGGAATAGATATTTTGCTTGATGTCTTTTAAGTAAAACTGTTTCAACCTTTGTTTCAAATCAACCTGATACTGCCGATCCATTAGTTCAAACGTGTTATAGATCAGGTAGAGTAGAATCCCCATCAGAACTAAAAACCCGGTGAAGGCGGTGAGCTGATATTTTTTTATTTCGGTCATTTTGCGCTAAAATAATAAAAAATTGAAGTGGTCTGATTCCATTAACATTTCGTTATGATTTCATTAACAGGATTTGCAAGAAATGCCGGATAAATTTGCGGACCGATAGGGGCAAACCATATTGCCGTTATTAACAACTTTTAAACATTATTTATAAAAATGAAAAATTTAACTTCAACAATTGCATTGCTGATCACATTATTGACTGCCGTTACTACCTACGGACAAACAAACAGGCCTGCTGCTGCGTACGGGCGTGAGGAATACATAGAAGTTGAGAAAAATGTAAAACTTCATGTAACTGACCTGGGTGAAGGGCAACCTTTAATATTGATCCATGGCTGGCCGTTAAGCGATGCCATGTACGAATATCAGTACGCTTATTTTGTAGAAAAAGGTTATAGGGTAATCGGTATTACGCTACGGGGATTTGGCCTGTCAGACAAACCGGGAGGTAAATACAATTACGATGTTTTTGCCGACGATATTAAGGTTATTCTTGATAAATTAAATATCAAAAATGCCACAATTGGTGGATTTTCGATGGGTGGGGCAACAGTGATTCATTATGTAGCCAAGTATAACGGGGCACACGTATCTAAAATGGCCTTATTTGGAGCAGCGGCACCAATGTGGACAAAAAGAACCGATTTTAACTTTGGGCTTTGGACGAAAGATGACGTAGACGGTTTAATCAAATTGAATAACACAGACAGGCCACAGTTGCTGGCCAACTTTGGTCAGATATTTCCCGCAAACCAGACAAGTGTTGCTCCAGGCTATGGTGCCTGGTTGGGTACAATCCAGGCGCAGGCCTCACCATATGCCATGGCAGAGGGCCTTAAGACTTTAAGAGATGCGGATCTGCGTGCTGACCTGAAAAAAATTCAGTTGCCTACATTGATTTTACATGGTAGATCTGATAAAATCTGTTCTTATGAGCTGGCAGAACAAATGAGTAAACTGCTTAAAAATGCTAAACTGGTTCCTCTTGAAAAAAGCGGCCATGCCCTGTTCATCGAAGAACTGGAAAAATTCAACACAGAACTTTTAAACTTCATTAAACAGTAAAAACCGTATGACAGGAGGTCGTTTCACAAATATAGATTTGTCATCCTGAGCTTGTCGAAGGAGCCGTTTAATACGCTTTAAGGTGTTTCGACAGGCTCAACATGACAGCATCTGAGCTGAAATCGCTTCTATGATACAGTCTCCTGTCTTAAACCTTTAGAGGAAATGAAAAATGCATTTTGGCTGTTTCTTATAATATCCGTTTGTGCCTGTAAACCTTATGCTAGTGTAGTAAGGCATGCCTTGAGCGAAGATAATGCGCCTTATTCAAAAGCTGTCATTGCCAATGGGCTTATATATGCTTCAGGCCAGTTAGGCATAAATCTCCAAACAAAATTGCTGCAGCCAGATCTGGAATTACAAACTAAGCAGATCATGGATAACCTAAAGATTTTGCTTAAACAGAATAATTCGGATATGCAGCGTATTATTAAAGTAAATATCTATTTAAAAGACATTACGCAGTTACAGCGGGTAAATGAAATTTATACCAGTTACCTTTCAGAAAGAAAGCCTGCCAGAACTTCTGTTCAAATTAACGCTTTACCTCTGGGTGCTTTAATCGAAATTGATTGTATAGCACTTGCCAAATAAATCTTTAAACCTCAAAAAAAATGAAAACATATCAACATTACTTCTTACACATCATTGCAGTTTTAGGCATGTTTGGCTGCTTATTGCCAAATAAAGCGATAGCACAACAATCTGGTATCAAACGTACAGATCTTCAACGACATGATCTTTCTGTTCCGGGATACGAAGCGATCCAGGTACGTGTCGATTTTGAGGCAGGTAAGGCCTTTGGCCTGCATTCGCATCCGGGCGAGGAAATTATTAATGTTTTAGAAGGGGAGCTGGAATATGTGATTGAAGGAGAAAAACCTGTTGTGCTGAAAGCGGGTGGAGTACTTTTCATTCCTGCTGGAAAAAATCATTCCGCCAGGAATATTGGCAAAGTAAAAGCTTCTGAACTGGCAACTTATATCGTAGTAAAAGGGAAGCCGCTATTAACATTGAAAGTTGAGAAACCTTAACGATTTCGTGATATGCAATGGTATGCGGAATTGCCATATAGAGATCAAGGATAGGATCGATCGGTGATGAAGGCTGCATTCTTCTTTTTTTCAGATTGCCCCAGAACAGATCTGTATCGATTAAACAAAAAAGGCGGTCTGTAAACAGACCGCCTAAACTAAAATATATATATATTATTTGCTCAATGTGGCAAGTGCATTTTCAGTGTTTAAGCTGGTTTTTGTATTTGCTGCAACAAATTTATCCATGGTTAGCTTTTGTTTGTTACCCATTACGAGCACATGTTCACCGGTTGAACCGCTTAAAGTTAAATCAGCGTGATCTTCGATTACCGTATACAAGCCTTCACTTTGTGCGTTTAAGTGGAGCGATGCATTTCCGCTTAAGAAAACCTGCAAATATTGTGCATTGATTTTGCCCTGTGTTTTCACTTTAGCGTTATCCGTTGCATGGATGCGGTAAATATCATTTACATAAATGGTAAGTTTTGCAGTGCTGTTATCCAATGAGGTGATCTCTAAACCATCTCCGCTCTGCACAACCTTAACTTTGCCGGTGTTTTCATCTGCATAGCTGATGCCTGTACGTTTTCCCTGTATAATGGTCAGCTCTACATTTCCCTTTACTTTAATGCGTTTGAAGCTCAATGCTTTTGAAGCGTGAACGGGTTTGATGGTTTCAGCTGCGTTAGCTGATAATACTGCTGAAGTAGATAATACCAATGCCAAAGATGATGCGAATAATGTTTTGAATAAAGTTTTCATATGCTTTGAGTTTTAATTTTTATAATGTTTTATTGATTGTTCTGATATTAAGACGTGCAACCACTGGAAACGTTTCAGCGCAAATCGCAGCATTATACCAGCCTGGGAAGCTAATCGACCAACGCCAGAAATTCAGAGACAAAAAGATGGTTGTCGCTGTGAATTTTCCAGGTTTTCTTTCCTGAGAGATGGAGTGGGTTTCTTTTTTACTTTACGGGTAAGTTTTGAACACTCCGAAAAGAATTAAAAGATAAAAGCCCTTGTCGACGTATATGATAGTGATTCTTCAATAGCTGTACTGTTTAATGATTTTGCCAAAAGCCTTTCTGGCTTTGCAACCGGACAAGGGTTCGACTCCCTTCGGCTCCACTGGAATCAGTATCAGAAATCATTGAAAAAAACTAAAAGTCTGCAAATCATCGATTGCAGGCTTCTTTTTGGTTTTTAGTTGTTTTTTTGATCAAATAACGCATATAATTCAGTAGTTGAGTCGGCTAAAGTTCAGACCCACCACTTTTTACTTCGTACTAATAACCTTGTTGCGTTACCAACCTGGGTTCTGGCATAATAATGGCTCCATAAATAAGATGAATCCTGGATACTTTATTCTAGCAACGTCAGTTATTATTTCAACCAACCGATGTTATACATCGGGGAATGCCGGCAGCAGTAGGAATTTCCTCCTGGCCAGGCAAAAAAAGGATTGGGCTGTGTAAGCCCCGATCATATTTATATTATTAATAGGCAACAAAAAATCCTTATAATTGTTATTAGGAGAAATATGAGTAAAGTATTTACAATTACAGAAGGGCTGGAGAATTTAGGAGCGCTGCGAACGGGCGGACAAGGATCGGTATATAAAGGGAAACGTATCGGTGCAATCTACTCCGCGGTGAAATTAATCCCTACTCCAATATACACCGAGAACCGCGATGATAAAAATTACCGCAATTTTGAAAATGAGGTTGCAAAGTTGCTAAAGGTAAATGAAAACCCCAGTCCGAATGTTGTAAAAATGCTCAGTTTCGGCATAACCGAGAGCGGATCCTTCCCATTTATAGAAATGGAATACATAGAAGGACCCGATCTTTGTGAGTTGCTCCAACCCCCACACCAAAAGATATTTACGGTAAGCGAAGTCATAAAAGTGGCACAACACCTCGCTGCCGCCCTTGAGCACTGCCATAAACTGGGCGTAAAACACGGCGACGTGAAGAGCAATAACGTTAAATACAATTTGCACACAGCGAACTATGTGCTATTGGATTTTGGACTCGCCATTATGAGTGAGGAGCAGCGTAGAAGTAGCATCAGGCATGCAGGTGCGGTGGAGTTTATGGCGCCCGAACAAAACGAAGGCAAAATGCTGCCGCAAACCGATATTTACAGTTATGGCATCATCTTATATGAATTACTCGGAGGCCAGGTTCCCTTTCCCCTGTCTGGAAATAGCGATACAGGACGTAATTCGGTAATGATCGGTCATATGGAAAGTGAAGTGCCTGACGTGATTAACCTGCGCAAGACAAACTTACCCGAAAACTGGACCGAGGAACAGAAAACCCGTGAAATGCAGGTTCCGGATTGGCTCCTGAAACTAATCGATAAATGCCTGCAAAAAGATCCTGTACTCAGATACAGCGATGGAATGGCCTTGCATGAAGCGGTGCTTAGTGGAAGCTTAGCAGGCAATGCTTTACCCATAGACCATTCAGCTATGGATCTGCTCAAAACGGAGAACGAATCACTCCGTAATCAGGTATTGGCATTGGAAAGTACAGCGCAGGCCCCTGAAAGAAGAGGGATACTCTTGCCTCATTTTGTGTTTGCGCTTATGATCATCTCAATTATCGGACTGATCGCTTTTCTGGGCTATTCCCAGTTTGGGAACGAGCCACAGCCACAGCAAGCTGTCCAGCCTATAGATTCGATCCCGCCGGCAGTTGATACCACAGCACAGGAAAGACGAAGATGGGCGAACCAACGCAAGCTAGCTGAAGCAGCAGCAGCAAAGCGGATGGTGGATAGTGCAATCAACGCGGAGATCAAAAAAGCCAGAGATAAAGCTGCCGATAGCACAGAAGACCTTAACCCTGATACTTCAGTTAGTCCTGTACAGTTTTAATTTTAAAAAACAATTGCCCTTAACCGCCGCATAGGCACCCTAACTTATGGAAACAAAATCAAATTTCTGGAAGCGTATCGGTATTCAGGATTGGTTTCTGACCGATGAAAACAAGAGCAGTGACCAAAAAGCATTGCAACTCACTCCGGAAACCATTTACAGCTTTATCGTAGATAAATTTAAGGAGTCTATCAGGGAATTATCTTTTGCCGATCGTATTGTTTTTTATCATGAATTCATCATCACCTTCAACGCAGAAGATTACCGTGAATTTATAGATAATAAGCAGGGGATTTTGGGCTTAATTGTACAGGAAACAGTCAAAAAATTCTATGCGATTTTAAGAGAACACCGGCAAGCCGGGAAAAATGTTGAGCCATCTGGCTCAAAATGGGTATTCCGGTTGGTATCACATCCGGATTACGCAAGGGGCGATAAGGGTTTTATCGGAAAATTGCTGCCAGACAACAATCAGAAATCGGAAAATCTACGGGTAACCTTTATTCCCCGCCAAACTGGTATTGCGCAGACATTCGATATCAACAATGATATTTTAAAGGGTTTTACTTATTACAGCGAAGGCTATATGGAAATCCCATACGATGCGCAATTGGAATATGTTGAGGGCAATACTACATCGTCCAAGGACCAGGCCCTTATCGGCCGGCTGGAAGCCATCGTACCCGACAAGCAGTTTTCGGGCAAAAAAATCGAGTTCCTGATTAAAACAGAAGATACTATCGTTTCGGGGAATGATGACGGACGCGAAGATTCCAATATTTTCAAGATCGCATCAGAATGGGTCAATTCACCACACCTACACATTCGCTACAACAAAACAGACGGTAATTTCTATTTGGCTTCTTTCGGCGAACTTACTACTTTGAACGAGGTTTTGATACCACGCAGCGAGATCAATTCACCACAATGGGTTTCTTTGCCGCTAAACTCCCGGATGTTACTCAATGGTATAATCGGTATAAACTTATTTAAATCCTAACCAATGTCGCAACTGCTATCCATTTTATTGTTATCGCTGGTCGTTGCGCTGATGATCGTTCATTTTAAAGACATTAAAAACTCCCGTAATAAAAATGGATAAACACTTTTTTGGCCTTACAGACACCGGCAAATCCAGAGACAACAACGAGGATAGCTTTATTGTTAAGCCCCTTACCAACGATCAGTTGATTTTGGCGGCTGTAATAGATGGTGTTGGTGGCTATCAGGGCGGCGAGGTAGCAGCAGGTATTGCAACTGAGCAGATTTCGATGCAATTCACAGATCGTCCAGCCGATCCAATCTCGCAGATGATCATGGCATTCAGGAATACAAATGAAATGATCATTGCCAAAAAGCAAACAGAAACAGACCTTTCTGAAATGGCCTGCGTAGCCACTATGGTAATTGCGGATATTGAGCATAATCAATTTTATTATGCTCATGTTGGTGATACCAGATTATACCTGCTACGGGATGGATCGCTGATCAAAATCTCTAAAGACCATTCATTTGTGGGTTTTCTTGAAGATTCGGGGAGGCTGGACGAGACCGCGGCCATGCAGCATCCCAAACGCAATGAAATTAATAAGGCGATTGGCTTCAGTGATCAGATTGCTACAGATGAGAGCTATATTGAAACCGGTCAATCTCCTTTCCTGCCGGGCGACCTGCTCGTATTATGCAGTGATGGACTGACCGATATGGTAAACAGACAGGATATTACCACCCTGCTTCTCCAGGGGGATACACTTGCTAAAAAAGCAGGCAATCTCATCGCGCTTGCCAATGAAAATGGCGGCCGTGACAACATCACCGTTGTACTGCTGCAGAACAACAAAAAGCCTCAACAAGTATCACCTACCAGACCAGACTATAAACAACAGGTTCATGCTGCTGTAGGGACAGAAATTAATGAGGGCATACGGTTGCCTGAAAATCCAGCACCGTCAACTCATGCAGGGCCCAAAAGAAATTATTGGTTCACCGCGCTTATCATTTTATGCCTCATCCTCCTTGGCACTACCGTATTTTTGTACGTGCAGAACCAGCATACGATAGATACGGTCTCTACCCTTAGTCCATTACCGAAACAAAAGGTGAGAAATAGCCAGGAACAGTTATTACAAGATGCATTTGACCACGCCCTTGGGGACACGCTTGTGTTATCCGACTCGATTTTTAAAAGTCCGGTACTGATCAGCGATACTTTACGCCTGCGGAAAGACACGCTGTATGTTATTGCAAAGGGTATTGTGCTTCAACCGGATAGCGGATATAAAGGTGCAGCCATAACGATGCTCCCTCCATCCAGGCTATTGAAGCTGGACAGCCTGCAGTTTAAAGGCTTCGCTACCGCTATCGCCATTTCAGACCAGGCAGTGTTACTCAAAAATATCACCTTCACCAATTGTTTAATCCCTATACAGAATAACATCCATTTTCCTGACGGGAAACCGGTAAATGCAGAATTGATGAAGATTAGTCTACTAAAAGGTAATACCCCTAAAACCGCAGATTCGAAAAATGGAGCAAAATAAAGGAGCAGTAAAAGTGAGCAGGGCTCGTGAGCGGATCTTTATATTAGCAACCGCAACGGTTCTCGCGCTCTTCTTCTACCAGTTATACGCGATCATTCAACCCAGATTTGCAGAAGTTGCACCACGCTTAAAAGCCGGTACGATGGTTAACCTGAATGCTGAAAAACCCGCCGAACATATCCGTAACCTACTTAAAAAAGGTTACTATTTTGAAGATCAGCGGGACATTGACCTGATAGAAAAAACCATTGCATCTGCAACGCCTAATGTCCAGGAACTCGATAATATCGGCGAAGTGAACAAACGCAGGTACTTTTTGCCTGCAGACGAGGCCTATGCAAGAGGGGGTAAATCATTTAAAGCAAGGGTGCTGGCATCCCGTGCACTGCTCGGTTATACGGGTGATGATTCGCTTAAATTCGACCAGGAGCAACGTAAACCCCGCACGTATCCCTCCAAGGTAAACCTCGCCATAGGTGAGCATGATATCAGTGGGAAAATTATAGAAAATAAAAAAGCTGCGCCAGGTGTTTTGGTCCGTTTGGAAATGATCTTGCCACAGGACAGTATTTACAACGATGAGCCGACAGAAACCATCAAAAATATAACTGAAAAAGCAAATGGCATCACAAAGGTTTATACTTTGGATACTGCCAATAAACGAAAATTAATACAGCTTACCGCCTATGCCCGTACTGGTGCTACCGGGGAATTTACTTTCGCCAACTTGCCCGGCAACCAGGCATTTAAGGTCTTGCCTTTAAAACCAGGTTTTCAGTTTGGCGCCTCAAAGGGCGTACAAAATCTTGATGAAAATACCACCTTTACATTTGAACAGCGTCCACATACGATAAAGCTTTTCTCTACCAGGGACTTTAATATCCTCAAAAAGGAAAAATCACTGATCATCAGAACACCCGAAGAATTCAACAAGTGGTTTATGATTATCTGCGGAAGCCTGATCGGTGGATTTTTACTTGTCCACCTTATCCTGTCATGGAAATTCAGCACTGCCGATCAGGTCATATTGCCCGTAGTGATGATGCTCACAGGCATATCATTCCTGATGCTGCTGAGTTTGCAGGATCCGCTGCGCGACCGTTTTTTAGCTAAAGATTCCCTTCTATACCTGTTAATGGGTTTCGGAGGCATCTTATTGATGCTGTGCATTAAATTGCGCCGTTTCAATACCGATACCTGGGTTTATCGCCTGCTTTTATTTAAGAACATTCGATCAGCTGCAAACGGATGGCCCTGGGCATTGGCCGCCATTGGATTGCTGGCACTCACGATCTTATTCGGAACCGGACCAGAAGGAAGTGGTGTAAAGGTAAACCTGTTCGGGTTTCAGCCCAGTGAAGTGGTAAAGTACCTGATCATTTTTTTTCTTGCCGGATTTTTTGCCGTAAACGAGAAACTGATCAGTGAATATATGAGCTGGAAAAAACGATGGTCATTTTTCTCCTTTGCCTTATTGGCGATACTGTTAACCCTCATGTTATTTCTGATATTGGGAGACCTTGGTCCGGCAATGGTGGTTTGTTTCACCTTTATTATACTATTTTCATTCTCCCGGGGCGATTTTATGTTCATGGCAGGCGCTATCGTGTTATACGTATTGGCCTCATGGATTTTTGAAAACATATGGATATCCACCGCAATCACTTTGCTTTTGGTGGGTACGCTGATGTTTTTCGGGCGCAGGCAGCTCAGTGAGTCTGCCATCATGGTGCTGGTAATCATGTCGGCTTTTTTAACGATTGATCAGATTCCATATCTGGACCGCGTCTTCCCTGGGCCTGTGCAGCGCCTGGGAGATCGTAAAGCAATCTGGCAGGATGCCTGGAACAATGAGGTTTATGGCGGCGACCAGGTGGCCAACGGTTTGTGGGCCATGTCTACAGGTGGCGCAACCGGCCAGGGCGTAGGCCAGGGCTTTGCCAAAACCATTCCTGAAGCACATACTGATATGATCTTACCTTCAATAGGTGAAGAATTTGGATTAACGGGCATATTGTGCATCTTCCTGCTGTTCTTGTTGTACCTTCACCGATCCATTATTATCGGGAGGAGGACCGGATCACCATTTCTCTTTTATTTAAGTGCAGGAGTTGGCGTATCCACCTTTGTACAGTTTCTGCTCATAGCAGGTGGTTCTACCGGAGCGCTACCGCTATCGGGGGTATCCCTGCCCTTTCAAAGTTATGGGGGATCATCACTTGTACTCAATTTTTTAGCCGCCGGATTTTTGATGTCGGTATCTGCTGTCCGGGGCAGCGAAGTACAGATGCAGTACATCGCCAAGGCGCAGGACAAAAACCTTGTGCCGGCCTTGATTGCTGCTTGTTTGGGCATCCTGCTCTTGGGCGCTAATGTAGCGGGCTATGTGCTGAACAACCGGAAATGGGTAGTACAGCCGGCCCTTGTAGCAGACCGTAGCGGCGCTAGAATGTTCAGTTATAATCCCCGTATTGCAATATTGATGAGCCGTTTAAAAGCCGGAACCATACACGACCGCAAGGGCATTTTAATGGCAACCAGTAACGTTGACAGTGTGAGGGCGCAACACTTCAAACTTATTGGTGCAGGTATTCCGGATTACAATCTCGATTCTGCAGTGCATCAGCGTTTAGACCGGTATTATCCTTTCGAAGAACAATTGTTTTTTTGGACAGGCGATGCAAATTCAGGTATATTTAACGGAAGTATTAATGGCTATTTTGCCGATTATGAACACGCGGCTGAACTCCGCGGCTTTAAACTGCCTGTAAAGAGCTTTACCGTCCTTGCAAATAGGTACAGTGAAAACCGTTTCCTGGTGCGGGGAGTTAAGGAAATGACGGTTGTGAAAAAAGATTACGCCGCACTTTCTCCGTTACTCCTTGCCGGAATCAGTAGCAAAGAAGTTGAAGATTTTAAAAATAAAAACCGCGATGTACAATTAACAATGGATGCCGGCTTGCAGACCAAGATACAAAAGTCAATTGCCCGCGACACTTCATTATCGGATAACCGGGTTTCTGTAGTGATCATGGAAGCAAGTTCGGGTGATGTCCTTACTTCAGCCGTATATCCGCTGCCACCCATACATGATTGGGAACGGTTAACCATGACCAATGCAGAACAGAACCAGCTTTCGGGGTGGACAACGACCGCTGACCTTGGCTTTACCAATTTCACACAGCCAGGCTCAACCGCTAAGCTGATTACCGCCATGGCATCCTTCAATAAACTGGGCATGGCCGCTGCCGAAAAAAAATATCAGGTGGCCTCCTGGGAGCGTATCCGTACAAAAGGTATTGAGCCGGATGAAACGGGATGGATTGATCTGGAACGGGCGGTGGTGAAATCCAACAACGTCTATTTCATCAAACTTGCAAACCAGGAGCAGCTGCAGGAAAACATGGGCGAGCTGTACTTAAAAACAGGCATGTTCCTGCATGGGGCCGGAGGATATTATTACAATAAGCCCAGCGAAAACGCAGCACAGGAAGAAAAATGGAAACAGCTTTGGCGCAGGACCGAATTCAACACTAAACCAAAGTATGATCCCAACAATATCCGAAAGACCAGGGCAAAGGGAATTTCCGGGATGTCTTGGGGGCAGGGCGCACTTATTGCAACCCCAGCGGCAGTAGCTAGAATGGCTGCGGGTATTGCAAATAATGGAAACATGGTTGCAAACAGGTTTGTACTTAAAGTAAGCGATCAGCCACAGGCGATAAAAACTGGTACGAAATTGGTAAACAATCCGGTATACGCCAGGCTGATGCAGGAGTATATGATCAAACAGAGCAGTCCAAAAACGCAAACGCTAGGACTGGCCGTTGCTGGTAAAACCGGTACGCCGGAGCGGATCTGGAAGAAACAGCAGATTAATGATGGCTGGTACGTATTTTTTGCACCGACTGCAACTGGCAAGGGCCATATTGTAGTCTGCATACGCATTGAGGCCACCAAAGGATCATCGGACGCTGTACGATTGGCTGGCAGGCATGTAATCCCGTTTTTGAAAGAAGGTGGCTATATTAAAAGCATTGTGCCTTCGGCCAAAACTGATGACAATACAGCTATACCGGAATTTAATTGAAGACATTGAAACATTTTAACTCAAACCATCAATCAATCAACCAATCGATAGCTTGTGTAGCTTTACTATAATTGGGAGCGGAGCAGATGTTTAATTCGATATTTTAAATAACACAGTAGCAAGCACTAACAAACATACAGATGAAAATGATATTCGACCTCTTCAAAAGCGCAAGTGGGGAACATCCCGACGATGTGAAGGGAATCAGGCACGCATTACTACAATTTGTAAAACAGGAGTTACAAAAAGCGGAGGGCGGAGAAGGCGCAAATATCAAAGGTTTGGGTATTTTTATCCATTGCAGCCCTGCAGCGCGCCATGTGTATGAAGCTGCTGTATTCACCGATGATCCCGACCAATTAAAAAACGAGATACAACGCATCAGTGATGACTATTCGCTGGATCTGCCCTCAGGCTGGTCACTCACAGTTGCTTTCGATGAAGCTATTCCGGACGACGCGGTAGAAATGCAGCAGCTGCCAGTAGCACTGTTGGTTAAAACCAAAACCCATTTTGTTAAGCAGGAGTCTAAAGCCTACCTGAAAGCGCTTAGCGGCACGACTTTACAGCCAAGCTATGAAATAACTTCCACGGGAGGGAAATACAATATCGGCAGAGATGAAAAGGCACAATCTGATGAAGGTTATTTCCGTACCAACCACATTGCATTTCCATCGGAAAGTGATGATGAACGAAATAAGTACATCAGCAGGCAGCACGCGCATATTGAATGGGACACCAACACAGCCAAATTTTTAATCTTCGCAGATGAAGGTGGGATACCGCCCCGCAATAAGGTTAAATTGCGTTCAGCGCTAACCGAAAAAACAGTAAAACTCCATGCTACGCAGATCGGCCAGGAATTAGCCGAGGGAGATCAGATTATCTTAGGAGAATCGGTCGTATTGGAATTTAGTTTTAAGCCGCAGCATCATGAGTAAAATTTTTACAATTGCAGAAGGGCTACAAAACCTTGGGGCTTTAAAAACCGGTGGGCAGGGATCTGTTTACAAGGGGATGCGCATGGGACCGGTTTATTCTGCTATTAAGCTTATCCCCACACCAATTTATGTGGAAGATGAAAGCGATAAAAACTACCGGAATTTCCTCAATGAAGTGAATAAGCTACAGCAGGTAAATATTCATCCCAGCCCGAATGTGGTGAAGATACTTAGTTCGGGGATCACCGATAGCGGTTCCTTTCCTTATATAGAAATGGAATACATCGAAGGCCCCGAACTTAGCGAACTGCTATTGCCTCCGCATCAAAAAGTCTTCACTGTTAAAGAACTATTGAAAGTAGCTGAACAATTGGCTGCGGCACTTGCACATTGTCATCAGTTTGGGGTTAAACATGGTGATGTTAAAAGCAATAATGTGAAGTACAATACGCAGACTGCCAATTACGTGCTACTGGATTTTGGCCTGGCCATTATGAGTGAAGAGCAGCGCAGGACAAGCATTCGCCATGCCGGAGCAGTAGAATTTATGGCGCCAGAACAGCATGAGGGAAAAATGCTGTTACAGACAGACGTTTATAGTTACGGTATTATTCTGTATGAACTCCTGGCCGGGCAGGTTCCTTTTCCACTCGAAGGAGGGGGCGATACCTCCCGCAACACGGTCATGATCGCACATCTTGAAAAGGAAATCCCCGATGCCATGTTACTGCGTAAAAGCAATCTGGAAAATATGTTTCAGGACGATATTCTACATGCAGAAATGCAGGTACCCCAATGGTTAATCAAGTTGATCGGACGATGCCTGCAAAAAAATCCAGATGACCGGTATGCCAGTGGAATGGAACTGCAGAAAGCAGTTACTGCCGGGCTATTATCGGCACCACAAGATACCAGGGACGCGAAAACCACCATACCCAACGAAGTCTTGCATTATGCCGCCTTATACGGTGAGGCACAGCAAAAGAACGAAAAGCTTGAAAAAGAGCTCGCAACACTAAAACCGCTCGCCCTGAAGGCTGGAATAAAATACAATGGCTCGACCGGTGAATATCACCAGGAAAATTACATCCATGCGCCAAGAAAGGCTTTTTTAGGCTACGCTGCCGCCTGCACCTTAGTTGTTGTCTTTGTAGTTTATAGCTTAACTAAGACAGAAAACCATGATATTACAGCCTTACCGGCAACCTCATACCGGTCACCATTTGAAATTGCAAATGAACAGTACAGACAATCGCTGCAAACAGCGAAGGAAGACAGCATTCGGAAAGCAAAAATGCAATGGGCCCAGCAAGTAAAAGCAACCGAAAAAGCAAGGAAACAGAACGGTAAAAAGAAGAAGAAATTTCTGGGTATATTCTGAGAAAAACAGTTACATCAATCCTCCAAAAGTTAAATACTTAGTAGGCCTTTTTGTTTTAAGGAAGGATTAACATAAAGTTATATTTTATGAATCTAAGCCCTGGCATCCTCCTAAATTGCTGATATAGCATAGTAATAGATTCTAACTATTCCATTATAGAATTAAATGATTGTGATTAGTTCTTTCAATTCTCTAAATTTATAGTAATCTGGTTAAGTTTTAATAGCGGATCAGTTTTCACTAACAAAAGACAATATATATGGAAAAAGAATCGAACGATATTAGCAAGTGCCCGTTTCATAATGGCAGCATGAAAAGTAATGTAGGTGGTGGCGGGACCCGAAACGGCGACTGGTGGCCAAAGCAGTTAAAACTGAGTATTTTGCGTCAACATTCTAATTTATCCAACCCAATGGATGGAGAATTTAGTTATGCCGAAGCTTTTAAAAGTTTAGATCTAGCCGCATTAAAGGCAGACCTTCATGCACTGATGACCGATTCGCAAGATTGGTGGCCGGCAGATTTTGGTCACTATGGAGGTTTATTTATCCGCATGGCATGGCACAGTGCAGGGACCTACAGAGTAGGCGATGGCCGTGGTGGTGCAGGTGCCGGATTACAACGTTTTGCACCGCTGAACAGTTGGCCGGATAATGTGAGCCTTGATAAAGCCCGCAGATTACTTTGGCCCATTAAACAAAAATACGGACGCAAAATTTCTTGGGCAGATTTAATGATCTTAACAGGAAATATCGCACTAGAATCAATGGGCTTCAAAACTTTTGGTTTTGCCGGCGGGCGTGAGGATGTTTGGGAAGCAGATGAATCGGTATATTGGGGTTCAGAAACAACCTGGCTGGGTGGCGATCTCCGTTATGCACACGGTTCTGATGGTGCACATAAGGCGCATGGCGTAGTGGTTACGGATGACGATGCCGATGGAGATGTTCACTCACGTAACTTAGAAAAACCACTTGCTGCAGTGCAAATGGGATTAATATATGTAAACCCTGAAGGCCCGGATGGAAACCCAGACCCAATCCTTGCTGCGAAAGATATCCGCGATACTTTTGGCCGCATGGCAATGGATGATGAAGAAACAGTAGCATTAATTGCTGGTGGGCACACCTTTGGTAAAACGCATGGTGCTGCTTCAGCAGATCACGTGGGCAAAGAGCCTGAAGCCGCCGGTATCGAAAGCCAGGGTTTAGGATGGAACAATAGTTATGCTTCTGGAAAGGGTGCTGATACCATTACGAGTGGGTTGGAAGTAACCTGGACCACAACACCAACGCAGTGGAGCAATAATTTTTTCGAAAACCTGTTTGGATTTGAATGGGAATTATCAAAAAGCCCTGCCGGTGCACATCAATGGAAAGCTATAAATGCGGAGGCTATTATTCCTGACGCATTTGACGGATCGAAAAAACATCTGCCAACCATGCTTACCACCGATCTTTCTTTAAGATTCGATCCGGCTTATGAAAAAATATCGAGACGTTTCTTAGAAAATCCAGATCAGTTTGCTGATGCATTTGCCAGGGCATGGTTTAAATTAACCCATCGCGATATGGGACCTTTGGCACGTTATCTGGGGCCAGATGTACCGCAGGAAGAATTGCTTTGGCAAGATCCAATACCTGCGGTTAACCATGCATTGATTAACGAGAGCGATATCGCAACATTAAAAGCAAAAGTATTGGCTTCAGGACTGAGTGTGGCCGAATTGGTCTCTACTGCATGGGCTTCGGCTTCTACTTTCCGCGGTTCTGATAAACGTGGTGGTGCCAATGGCGCGCGGATCCGTTTGGCTCCTCAAAAAGATTGGGCAGTTAACAATCCTCCACAATTACAAAAAGTATTGGGCGTATTATCGGATATTCAAAGTGAATTTAATGCAGCACAAATTGATGGTAAAAAAGTTTCCTTAGCCGATTTAATTGTATTGGCAGGTAATGCTGCAGTTGAAAAAGCTGGCGCTGCTGCCGGACATTCAGTTACAGTTCCTTTTGCGCCTGGACGGATGGATGCTTCGCAAGAACAAACCGACGTAGAATCTTTTGGTTATTTAGAGCCCGCTGCTGATGGTTTCCGTAACTACCGTAATTCAAAATCTCCTGTTCCTACGGAAGAATTCCTGATTGATAAAGCCCAGTTGCTTACTTTAACTGCACCTGAACTGACGGTGTTGGTGGGTGGTTTACGTGCGCTGGATACAAATTTTGATGGTTCGAAAAATGGTGTCTTAACCGGAAAACCCGGTCAGTTAACTAACGACTTTTTTGTAAACCTATTGGATATGGAAACTGCATGGAAAGCTGTGGGAGAAGATAAAGAACTCTATATCGGAAGCAGCCGTTCAACTGGTCAGCCAAAATGGACCGCAACCCGTGCTGATCTTGTATTTGGTTCTAATGCCGAACTTAGGGCAATTGCAGAGGTATACGCAAGCACAGATGCACAAGATAAATTTGTAAAAGACTTTGTGGCCACCTGGAATAAAGTAATGAATTTAGATCGTTTTGATTTAAATTAATCAGAAATACAGTGTAACATTTAATGGCACCGAAATTTTCGGTGCCTTTTTTGTATTATCGTTTTTTCTCATGTTCTGATGCGGATCTCACTTTGCAGTTTGTGAAGGGTAATTCAGCATAAGACACGTCCATCTTTCAGCAAATGGTTTGTTTTTAGTATTGGAAACCTTTGAAACGTAGTTTGAGCAGCATCTATTTTCTCCTATAACCTAATAAATAAAAAATATTTTAATATTTTTTATTTATTAAAAACAATTCTCAAACTTATTTGTCTTTTAGTTTCATTAGTTTGTTTGGTTTAGTTTTATTGGTGGATGCTAATAAGACAAAATAATTGGCCTCATAGAAATATGGGGCTTTCTCGTTTTAACGGATTTACCCAGCAATTAAAAATAGGCGAACTGATTAATGCGCGCTGTGATAAAACTGAGCACCCTTCTTTTGAAAAAAAAACTCATTTTTTTTATTCAATTCCTAAAAATACACTTAAGTAGGTGAGGCATAATGAATTTAGACTGAGCCATTTTTTGATTTACCTGGAATATTTATTCAAAAAAATCAGTGCCTGTAAAAGTAATCATACTGTAATCGAATTTATACGATAGCGTATTTCTAATGATCGAAATAATATTCTTGATTTTGTGATAAAATATTTAATATTGAATTGATAAATCGATTTATCAATAACCGAATATGATGATGAGCTTAGGAATATTTGCTGCATGTGGTGCAGTATATGTCTGTGTAGTTTATTTGTGTGTAGTTTTTAAAAAGTTTGAAAATACGATCTCCCATCACACAATTGCTTTTAACTCAAAGCCTTCTGATTAAAAATGATATTTGCCATCAGTTATTTTTATTGAATAATTGATAAAACGTTTTAGCTGCTAGCAGTTGAATTATATATTATTAACTAACCATTTACTAAACCTAAACCAATGAAAATCAATCTACTAAAGATTTCAGGGCTTTCTGTGCTTTTTTTGCTCAATAGTCCTGTTTTTTCGATGAATCCGGTTGCTGAAAAATCCGATGGATTTTCTGAGCGAAGAATGCCTTTAATGCATATCCAAAACCGAAAAGTAATTACCGGAACTGTATTAGACGAAAAAAACATGCCTATTCCTGGAGTGGGCATCAAAAATATTTCTTCAGGTAAAACTGCTGTAACCGATGAAGCTGGTAAATTCAGTATTGAGGCCAACCCGAACGATGTGATCCGTTTTTCTTATGTAGGCTATCAAAATAAAGATGTTACAGTGGGCAATGAAGCCAACATAAGCGTTAAAATGATGCCTGCCGAAGCCAATAAGTTAGATGAAGTAGTGGTAATTGGTTATGGATCGGTAAAAAAAACAGACCTCACGGGTTCTGTTGGTGTGGTTAAAGCAAGTGAGCTTCAGGAACGTCCGTCTTCATCCCTAAACCAGGCGCTAGCTGGCCGTATTTCTGGTGTACAGGTAAACACCAACTCGGGTAGGCCCGGCGGACAGACTAATATCAAAATCCGCGGATTTAGTTCAATCAATACAAGTAACAATCCACTTTATGTAGTAGATGGCGTGGCTTTGCCAGTGGGCTCGCAAACACAGAACAGTAATGCTATCGATTACATTAACCCAAGCGATATCGCTTCAGTTGAGGTGTTAAAGGATGCATCTTCAACGGCCATATATGGTGCAAGGGGTGCAAATGGGGTAATTTTAATCACGACCAAAAAAGGAACAGCAAATGCCCAGCGCATTACCTATGATGCAGATTTTGGTATAAATACACTGGCGGCACACCATGTGAAGATGCTCGATGCCTTCGAATATGTTAAAGTGCAGGATCTGGCTTACGATAACATCAAAGTTTACGATCCGGTAGGGTGGGCAGCAGGAAATTATGCATCCACACCCGTTCCAAAAGCAGCCAGAATTGCTTTACCTCAATTTTTCGATAGCAGTGGAAATCCACTATATAATACCGATTGGTTAAAAGAATCTACACAGAATAAACTTTCGCAAAATCATCAGCTGGGTTTTACAGGTGGGAATGAAAATAGTACCTACGGTGTTTTTGCAGGCTATCGCGATGACCAGGGGCTTTTACTGAACTCTTATTTAAAACGTTATTCGGGCAGGTTTAATTTCGACAGTAAAATTAAACCCTGGTTAAAGGTAGGTGGTAATTTGAGCTACAATAACCAGAATGAAAACATTGTTGATCAGGGAACAGGCGGTTTAAATTCAGTCCGTATGATTACAGAAGCATTCCCTTTTCTACCAATTAAACTGGCAGATGGCAAGTGGGGCGATAATAAACTGATTCCATGGGCAGAAGGAGGTTCCAATCCGGTGCACATCTTAACCGATCAAAAATATGGAATGGTTACCCAAACTGCTTTGGGGAGTATTTACTCTACCATTAGCTTTAGCAAAGATTTAGAGTTCCGTACCCAGTTAGGTGCCAATATTGTAAGCCGTAACATTAACGAGTACAATGCCAAACAATTATACGGTATCTCTGACGGACAGAATGGAACGGCGAACGTTACCGACGATCGGGAAACCTTCTGGTCATTGGAAAACTATTTAACCTATAACAAACGTTTTGCCGAATCGCATGCCATTAATGCGTTATTGGGTATCTCGTGGCAGGCCACCAACTTCTTTACCAACACCAGCCATGCCGAGAATTTTGTAACCGATTTCTACGGAAACAACAATATGGGCTCTGGAAGTAAATCGATTACAGTGGGTTCTAGCAGGAACAGATCGGCTTTTAACTCTTATTTTGGAAGGTTAAACTATGCCTTTAAAGATAAATACCTAGTTACTTTTACAGGTAGGGTAGATGGGTCATCCAAATTCGGAGAGAACCATAAATTCGCCTTTTTCCCTTCGGCAGCATTGGCCTGGAAAGCCTCAGATGAAGATTTCCTTAAAGGAAACAAAACCATCTCTAACTTAAAACTAAGAACCAGTTATGGTTTAAGTGGTAACTCAGAGCTTCCTGCGTATCAATCGCTAGCCACATTAGTGAATAACTCAGCTATTATTAACGATAGTAGGGTAACAGGCATTGGTATCGGTAGGTTGGCAAATCCAGATCTGGTTTGGGAAAAAACAGCTCAGGTTGATGCGGGTTTAGAATTAGGCTTGTTTAATAACCGCATTAATTTAGAAGCCGATCTTTATTACAGAAAAACAACCGATATGTTATTGGATGCACCGGTTCCGCGTACCACAGGGTACTCGGTGATCAGAAAAAATATCGGCTCTATGCAGAACAAAGGTTTAGATTTAGGGATTAATACAGTAAACGTACAAACTGACGATTTTACCTGGAAAACCAGTTTCAACATTTCCCTTAACCGTAATAAAGTACTTTCTTTGGCTACTCCTGATGATATTTTTGGGGTGGGTAACCCAAATTTCACCAATCAAACTGGTATTATCAGGGTAGGTGAGCCCGTGGGTTCATTTTGGGGGCTTGTTCGTTTAGGGACCTGGAGCGAGGCCGAAAGGGCAGAAGCCGCTAAATATGTAAGTTACCGTGGTGGTAAAACTTTGCTTCCGGGCGACATTAAATATTTAGATGTAAACGGCGATCATGCCATTACAGATGCCGACCGTCAGATTATTGGTAACGGAACACCAAAAGGCTGGGGATCGTTCGGTAACTCATTCCGCTATAAAAACCTAGAGCTGATTGTAGAGCTTCAATATTCTTATGGTAATGATGTATTGAATATGACCCACCACTCGGGTGAGGACAGACAGGTACAGGCCAATAGTTTTGCCAGTGTATTAAATGCCTGGACTCCTCAGAACCAGAATACACCGATTGCCGCCATCAGGGATCAGTCTGCCGGATATGTAACCAACGTAGATACCCACTGGTTAGAAGACGGTTCTTTCATCCGCGGGAAAAATCTTTTACTCGGTTATACATTTGATAAAACACTTGTGGAAAAATTACGCTTAAGTAAACTCCGCGTTTATGCATCTGTTCAGAATTTCTTCCTGGCCACCAAGTATACAGGTAACGACCCTGAAGTAACCACCTATGGAAATGCATTTGCACAAGGTCAAACATTTTTCGATTATCCAAAGCCAACTACTTTCATGGTAGGCTTAAACATTGGATTATAAACATTAACTAAAGAAAGGATATCAAAATGAAAATAAATATAAAAAATATCGCTGCTTTGTTGTTGCTAAGCGGTGCTATAATCGGGAACTCTGGATGTAAGAAGTTTTTAGATGAAACAGATCCCACCAATCTTTCGCCCAATAGTTTTTATACTTTACCCGAGCATGCAGAGGCGGGTATTGCTGCTGTTTATGCAGAGATCCGGTTTATTGGAAACGGTGCTGGTATTTATTCCAACAACTGGCAGATGCTGGATGCACCAACGGGAATACAATCTACCGAAACCGCGCAAAACTCCGACCTGAATAATTTGTATTCATTAATTTATGATGGAACAAACTTGCATGTTAACCAAACCTGGAACGGCTTTTACAAAGTGATTGCACAAACCAACCTGGTATTGGATAAAGTTCCGGGCATTAATCCGATGGATAATGCGCAGAAAAAAAGAATTTTAGGAGAGGCATCTTTCATCAGGGCCTGGGCCTATTTTTACCTGGTACGTTTATGGGGTGATGTACCTTTGATTACAAAACCGATTACCAGTCCTAACGATCCTAATTTTTCTCCTTCCCGTACACCACAAGAACAGGTATACAAGCAGATTGTTGATGATCTGGTTGCTGCAGAAGCAGCAGGTTTGCCTTTTATGGATGCAAGCGGGCGTATTTCTACAGCGGCAATTAAAACGGAACTGGCAAAAGTATATTTAACCATGGCCGGACAACCCCTTAACAAGGGAGCAGCTTATTATAAATTAGCTGCAGATAAAGCCAAAGAGGTAATCGATTATTCAACCGGGAATCCTGCATCACTTGGATTATTTCCAAGTTATGGAGCCCTGCACGATGCGAAGAATGACAATAAAGTGGAGCATTTATTCGGAATCCAGTACAATGATGCTGCCGGATCTGGTAATCCTTTACAGTCTTCATATCTACCTTTACACCAGCCTTTGGTTTCTAAAATTGATGGGATTGGAACTGCTATCCCAACAGCAAGTTTTTATGGTTCGTATGAAGCAGGAGATTTAAGGGCTAAAAACAGAGAAGGTTATTTCTTTACCGATTATTATACCGATGGCTTTAAAATGCCGCTGATTAACCGTGGTAAACCTTATGTTTTTAAACACTTCGATCTGATTGCAAATGGAACACTAGGTGTAGAAGGTACCAGCAGGAGTGATCTGAATATTCCACAGATCCGTTATGCCGAAACGCTATTAATTTATGCAGAAGCACAGAACAGGGCAGATGGTAGCCCGAATGTTGCTGCATATACTGCGGTAAATGCTGTAAGGAAAAGGGCTCAACTGGCTGATCTTGCAGGCTTGAGCCAAACGCAGTTTGAAGAAGCGGTTTGGAGAGAGCGCTGGCATGAACTGTGTTACGAAGGTATTACCTGGTTTGATATGGTTCGCTTGCGTAAAGTGTACAATGAAACCACTAATGGTTTTGATAATTTTGTTGGTCACATTAACAAAAGTGTAAACCAACCTTTGCAAACCAAACATTTATTGTTTCCGATTCCGACTTCGGAAATCAAAAATAATCCTAACCTGACTCCAAATCCAGGTTATTAAAACTGAAAATTTCAATAAGAAAATGGTGCCGGAAATATTTTCAGGCACCATTTTTTGTTTAGTGGGGTTTAATGACGATTCTACGCAATATATTGATTCGTTAAATCTCATGTCATTCGTGTTGATTTTTATACAATAAATAATCTCTCAGGATAATAAACGCATATGTATTTCGCGTTTGCTGCACCTCCGTGGCTAACTACTAAAATGCAAGCAAATAAGTGCATGTTTAGCTGTTCCATCTGTGGTAATAGAAAACATAAAGTATAAAACCCGAAATTAATTACATCGTTGTAAATCCAATCTGAGGCACATTTTTAGCTTATTTGAATTATAGCCCTTTACATCTGGCGCTACAGATTTTTATATTAGATAAATAAGTCTAACCAAATTATCCATGTTTAAGAATCAACCAAGGCCACCATTCGCTGGGACTATTCATTTTTTTTCAGGCTAATATTCCATTCTATTTCAGCAGCCGTTTTGCCATCTAACTAAGTTCTGAACTTTTTACAGCTAAGCATTTGGCCGTTCTGACTGCGACAAAGATCATTTAATAGATAATCATTAACTAAACTATAATTATGAGTGAAATTTACAACCAAAAAGTAGTATTGCTATACCTCAGGCGCATCTGTGCAGGTAAGGCAAAAAAAGTTGCGTTTTTGCTTCTGGTGCTGCTTGGCAGTGGCAGTGCTTTTGCCCAAACTGTTATTGTGGGTACTATTAAAGATAACAAAGGCATAACGCTTCCAGGGGTAAGTGTAAGGCTAAAAAATACATCAGTTGGCACCTTAACCGATGCTTCGGGTAAGTATAGCATAAAGGTTCCTGATGGCAATCAAACCCTGGTATTCACATTTATTGGCTTTACTACACAAGAAGTTACCATAAACGGTAGAAGCACTATTAATATTACGATGGACGATGGTGTGCAAGGCCTTAACGATGTAGTGGTAATCGGATATGGTACTGCACAGAAAAAAGATGTTACCGGTGCCGTTTCGAGTATTAAAGCCACGCAGCTGGAAAATGAAAATCCAAATAGTGTTACCGATATTCTTCGTGGTAATATCCCGGGTTTAAGTGTTGGTTTTAATAACAGCGCTAAAGGTGGAGGAGATCTGCTTGTGCGTGGTAAGACAACGCTTACGGGTACTACAACGCCCCTGATTGTGTTAGATGGTGTTATTTTTATCGGCCAGCTGTCTGATATTAACCCCAACGATATCGAATCGGTTGATGTACTTAAGGATGCAAGTTCGCTTGCGGTTTATGGTGCTAAAGCAGCAACGGGGGTTGTAGCCATTACCACTAAAAAAGGAAAAAGCGGCGCGCCAACCATTACCGTAAATACAAACTTCGGGATGGCTACCCTGGCCGAGGATCAACCTGTGTATGATGGCCCGGGTTTTTTAAACTGGCGTGCTGATGTACAGCGTAGTGGCGGGGTAAACCCACCGTATATCTACAATGACCCCAATAACCTGCCAGAGGGCGTAACACTTACCCAATGGTTAAATGGACAAACCACCACCAATCCAACTGATCTTTGGTTAAGCCGTCTTGGTCTTTTGGCCAACGAGAAGGCCAACTACCTTGCCGGAAAAACAACCGATTGGTACGATATGCTTTTTGTAACGGGCCAACGCCAGGATCATACCTTAAGCCTCAGTGGGAAAAAAGAAGAAGTTTCTTATTACATGTCGCTTGGTTATCTTAAAAACGAAAGTATTATTGCTGGTGGTGGCTTCAGCACTTTCCGTACCCGGTTAAACCTGGAAGGTAAAGCGGCTAAGTTTTTAACCCTGGGTATGAACCTACAATTTGCCGACCGTGATGAGGGTGCTATTGAAGCACAGTTTTCGCAACTGCCGGATTTATCTCCTTACGGCGATTTTTACAATGCAGATGGCTCTTTGAGGAGAATCCCTACCGATGATAACGGCCTTAATGCCCGTAATCCTTTTCTTGACCGAACTTATAATTCGAGGTTGCAAAAACAGAGTACTTTGTTTGGTAGCCTTTATGCCAAGGTACAATTGCCTTTTGGTATTACTTATCAAGCTAATTTTAGTCCGGGTTTAGATCAATACCGCACCTTTAACCACCAATCTTCTAAAAATCCAAATGTAACCATACCTGGCGGTTCAGCATCAAGGGCGCAGGAAACCAGATACAACTGGCAGCTGGATAACCTCTTAAAATGGAACAGGACCATTGCAACAGATCATAACATTGATGTAACGCTTTTGGTTAATGCCGAAAAATATTCTACCTGGTATACCATTGCCAGTAATGAGGGTTTTGCGCCAACAGATGTTTTGGGTTATCATAACATTCAAAGTGGTAACAAACCAACCGTAAGCAGCGATGATAAGGTGTACACGGGCGATGCTTTGATGGCCAGGGTAAATTATTCGTACAAAGGCAGGTATGCTTTAACAGGCTCTGTGCGTAGAGATGGGTACTCTGCTTTTGGAGCTTCTAAAAAACGTGCTAATTTCCCTGCTGCTGCAGTGGCCTGGACAGTAAGTGAAGAAAGCTTTTTGAAACCGGTTAAATGGATCGATTTTTTAAAACTGCGTTTATCTTACGGTATCAATGGAAACAGAGAAATCAGGGATGCCAACAACGTGATTGATCCTTATGTAGCTATCCAGACTTTAACCGGGGGCAAGTATCAATCGGTTAACGGCAGTGGTACACCAGGAGAGGTGAATACGGTTGTAAACAGCTCGCGTTTGGGTAATCCAAACCTGGAGTGGGAGAAAACAAAGTCGTTAAATCTTGGTTTGGATTTTGGATTTTTGAACAATAGAATCAACGGATCTATTGAACTTTATGACAAGAAAACATCAGATCTCTTAATTGGTCAGACTTTACCGAATGTTTCGGGCTATGTAAATGTTATTGCCAATTTGGGCCGGGTAAATAACAGAGGATTTGAGTTTAGCATCACCAGTAAAAACTTTACAGGCGGAAATATCACCTGGAGCACTTCTGCAAACCTTTCACTTAACCGCAATAAAATTGTTGGCTTGGCCACACCTAATGATGACCCGGGTAACGGATGGTTTATCGGTAAAGATATCGATGTAATCTGGGAGTATAAAATTTTAGGGGTATGGCAGGAAAATGAAGTGGCAGAAGCTAATAAGTTTAACAAGGGTATTAAGCCGGGCGACTTTAAATTACTGGATGTAGATGGAAATTATGTGTACAACGATCTGGATAAACAGTTTATAGGCTACAGAAGCCCAAGGTTCAATTGGTCGTTCCGCAACGATTTTAACATCTATAAAAATTTCGATTTTTCTTTTCAACTTATATCTAGCTGGGGGCAGCTTAGGGCGGATAACCAGACTAAAAATCAGCCTGGCAGTGTAGGTTTTGGCCGATCGAGCTCATATGCTGTACCTTATTGGACTCCCGGTAACCCCATTAATGATTATGCCCGCCTAAATTCGGGTTTAAGTGGTGTAAGTTTTAATTCGTATCGTAAAAGCTCGTTTATCCGGTTAAATACCATTGCGCTTGCCTATAGCCTGCCCAAAGATTTTCTGGGTAAACTGAGGGTACAGGGTGCAAAAATATATGCCAATGTAAGTAATGCTGGTGTATATGCGCCAAACTGGAACCAATGGGACCCGCAAACTGCAGATAATAATGGAAATCCGGTTCCAACACCAAGAGTTTACACTTTCGGACTGAATGTTACCCTTTAAAAAATGACAAAGATGAATATCACATATAAAAAAATAATTCCGTTTGTGGCCCTGGCCGTTCTACTATCAGCAAATGGATGTAAAAAATCAAATCTCGATTCAGAATTATTATCACAATTGGAGCCTCAAACCGCTTTAACAAGTGTAGCCGCGATGAAAGCAGCTATTGCAGCGATTGGAGCCAACGTGAGAAGAGAATTTACCGGCGATATGGCGCCCATTGTTACCGAATCCATATTCTCTGAAGTAGCTGTAGACGGAACAACCGATAAAACCACGCAGGCCCAGGATATGGATACCCGGGTAACGCCCGATGCGAATCTGGACAATCCTGATTTCAACAGGATCGGGTTTTACTGGACAGAAGGTTTTAGAGGAGTACGTATGGCCAATACCGTGATTACCTACATCGATAATGTAACTTTTAAAGATGAGGCCGAAAGAAATGCTATTCTTAGTGCGGCCTATTTTTACCGTGCTTATTATTATTACCGTTTGGTACATCAATTTGGCGACGTACCGTTGAATTTAAAAGATATCACATCTCCCAAACTGGATTACTTTTCGACCAGGCGCGACGTGATATTGAAAAAAATGCAGGAAGATCTTTTATTTGCCGAAAAATGGTTAAAGGATAATGTAGATCGTGGGGACGTAACCAAGGGCGCCTGTAGCCACCTGCTTACCAAAGTTAATCTGGCTTTGGGCGATTTTGATGCAGCCATTACCTCAGCTAATAATGTAATCAACAGTGGAACATATAGCTTAATGCGGACCCGCTTCGGAAGTACTGCCGGTGATGCAAGCAAAAATGTGGTTTGGGATTTGCACCGGATGGATAATAAAGCTATTGCGGCTAACCGGGAGGCACTTTTTTTAACCATTGACAGAGAAACACTTGCCGGGGCTACCGATTTGGGCTCACAAGTAATGCGTAACTGTGTACCTGCCTGGCATTTCGCCAATTTGAAAACACCATCTGGTGCCACCCAGGCCATTGTAGATGGGGTAAATGTAGAAATACCTTTAACATTAATGTATGGCCGGGGAATTGGGCGTTACCGTGGTACCGCATATAGCACCAAAAATATCTGGACAGACAATACCGATTACCGCCATGCACCGGGCATGTGGATGAACATGACTGACCTGGTATATAATAACCCTGCCATTAAAACGGGAAGTAACGTTGCCGAAAGAGCGCTGTATGGTAAACCGCTGGTAGATGTGACCCCTGCGAATGTAAACAACATGTTTTTGAATAAAGGTTTAGATACCATCCGCCATTTTTTTGGTTGGCCACATTATAAAACTTTTATCAATTCTACCAATGCACTTGCGGCTGATAAATATTGGACACCGCCAAGAGGAACCAATACCGACTGGTATATCTTCCGTTTGGCCGAAACCTATCTATTACGGGCGGAAGCCTATTATTGGAAAGGGAATTTAGCCCTGGCGATGGCCGATTTAAACCAAGTGCGTTCTAGGGCCAATGCAGCACTGTTAACTGATGCCTCAGCAGTTACTATTGGAACGATATTAGACGAAAGAGCGAGAGAACTCTTTTACGAAGAACCGCGTAAAACAGAGCTTACCCGTATTGCCTATATCTTTGCAACAACAGGTAAGCCTGCCTATAATGGAAAAAGCTATAATCTTGCCACCTTTTCTGATAATAATTTCTTTTACGACAGGATTATAGAAAAGAACGATTTTTACCGGAACAAGGTACCAACAGTATTAGGGGTCAACTTCAGGATTTCCCCATACCATGTGCTTTGGCCTGTTCCGGCAGCAGCGCAGCGCTTTAATACAGAGGGCCGTATCAATCAAAATAAAGGCTATACGGGTTACGAAAACAATGTTCCGGCATTGGATAAAATCCCTTAGTACATTAATGTTTAGTGGGTTAGGGGCAGTTTATGTATTAAACACTAACCCCTAACCTTTACTAAAACGCTCACCACATTGTAACGCTTAACCTCCTTTACCTATGGAAAATAAACCTGTTACATTAAAATTAATTGCAAAAGAGTTAAAGCTTTCTATTTCTACCGTTTCCAAATCGTTAAAAGATTATCCACGGATTAAAGAAAGTACAAAGTTGCGGGTAAAGGAGCTCGCCGCCAGGTTAAATTTTACACCCGATATTTCTGCGTTAAGGCTTAGAGACCGTAAATCAAGGATTATCGGTATTATACTGCCCAATCTTTCCGACCATTTTTTTACACGCAGTATTTATGGCATGGAACAGTTGGCTACCATGAACGGTTATAATATTATTATCAGTCAATCGCACGATAATTTTGAAATGGAGGTAACTGCTGCGGCTACGCTTTTAGGCTCGAGAGTAGATGGATTAATTGTAGCCATCTCCAAACATACTTCCGATTTCGCCCATCTCGATCAATTCGAAAAAATAGGAATACCGGTAGTTTATTATACCCGTAATCCAAGCTTTAACCTTAACTGCCATAAAGTATTGGGTAACACGCATCAGGGCTGCTATATGGCCACTGAATACCTGATTAACCGCGGACATAAAAGAGTAGCTTATCTTGGCGGGCCAAAAATGGTCAATTTTAGTCACGATCGCTTCTCTGGATACATTAATGCACTTAAGGATAACAATATTTCTTTTAATGCTAATCATGTAGCTTATACCGATTTTGATGATGAAAATACCCGTGTAGCCATTAAAAACCTATTTAGCGATCCTGAAAACGGACCTACTGCTTTAGTGGCATTTAAAGAGAAGTTATTATTTGATACGATTAAATTTTTGCGTTCAGTTGAACATCCTTATGCCAAAAAACTCGAATGTATAGGCTTCGGTAACGATCCTATTATTACCTATCTCAGTACCCCGCCAATTGCATCTATCGAAGAAAACCCCGAGGCCTTAGGCGAACAGGCTGTTATGTTGCTTGTTAAACTTATTAATGGTGATATTGAAGCCAGGGATTATAAAAAAGTAATTGTAAACTGCAGTTTAAAGGTTCATGAATCTTATGCATTATTATAAAATCGGCTCTGGCAATATTTCAGTGTAAATATTTCAATCGTTGTAACATCAATTAAATCCAATTTAGCTGTTTTTAAGGTAGTTGTCGTCTGTTTTGAATTACATTTTTGATTAGGTTAGGGTATCAGATCAAGCTAACCAAAAGAATAAAAAACAGCTACCAAATTAAATCAGTAATAAACTATCAAGGATAGGAGATTACACCTCACTTAAAAATAATACTAACCAAATTTTAAATCTAACTAAAACTAACATGAGTCAGAAAATGAATTCAACGCATTTTATTGCATCACTGGTGCTTGTATTTTCCCTAAGCCTTTACGGTTGTCAGAAAGACAAAGTCGTAGAATCAATTCCAGAAAACATTGATGTTGTAGCACAATCAAATACCAAAGCTACTACAGAGGCTATTCCAAGTAATATCAACACCGGTTTTACCCATGCCGATGGCACCTATACCTATGGCGAAGCCAGTGCCGATTTTGGTGGCGCAAACTTAACGGGCTGGAACGAAAGTAGGGCCTATATTTCGGGCAATTGGGCCAGGGCTACCCTCGCACCCAATTCTGTTTCGAATGGTTTAATTGCCGGTGCTGATATATCAGATGGTTCAGCATACGAAGCTACCTTTAAAGTACGTTTTCACAGTCAGTTCGACTGGAGCAGAGGCGGTAAAGTTGGCTTCGGATTCTTAATCGGTGAAGGCAATACCGGATGCGACATTGCCAGCGATGGTAACGGAGGAAGTTTACGTTTAATGTGGTACAATACCGGTAGCCGTGTGTTTTTTCAGCCTTATGTTTACCACAGGGATATGGCAGGCCCTTGCGGCGATACTTTCGGTAAATCTTATCCTTCATCAGGTAGCCTGGTAAAAGGCAATACTTATACCGTTCATTTATATGTAAAAAGCAACACCGGATCAAACACCAACGGTTGGGTACAGGTTATCATCAACGGAACTACCGTATTGGATCAATCTATCCGTTGGACGACCAATGATGCACAACGTTTGATTAACAGGTTATCATTCCACAATTTTAGAGGTGGAAAAGATGTTGCGGTATGGGGCTCAAGCCAAACCAGTTACATTTATTTTGATGATCTTGTAGTGAATAAGGTTCAATAGGACATTATAACTGACTTAAAAAAGAGATTGTACTAAAGTAGTTTGACTAATTTAATTGTGGAATAGTATTTCGATGGATCGTCATTCCCAACTTGATTGGAAATCTTAACGCATTAGTTTTCATAAGCTTTAGGATTAGCTTTGCTGAGCACTGCGTGGTTCCCGCATGCGCGAGAATGACGACAACACCTAAATAATTCTGATTTAATTCTTGGACATCACTTTTGATACAATCTCTTTTATGTTAAATATTATTTCTTCAATACTTCGGTTTTTACATTTTTGAATTTGTTCTCTGCAATCGTATTGTTAAAAGGGGCAACACTTTGCATCACCGGCGAGGGATATCTTTTAGTATCGAATTTTCCGGTCCAGTCTGCATCCTTGCTGTCGCCAAGCAATATACCCGTTGTAGCATTTGATATGGTGTTGTTTTTTATCATACAATCGCTGGCCGCAATATAAAAACCGATTTCATCTTTTCCTTTTGCCATGCCGTACATTAAACGAATAGCCGTTTGGATGCCATCAATTTTATTGTTGATCACCATGTGCCCCGTTCCATTAATTCTGATGCCACCTGTACCTCCTTTAAATGTATTATCGGCAATTATACAATCATGTCCGCCACGCATTACCAATTCCCCATCATTATCTTCGAAATAATTGTTCAGGTATTTATTACCACTGCTTTTATTGCTAATCACTTCATTTTCACCATTGCAACGGATAAATCTGTTTTTGCGTACAGTACTTTCCGGACGCTGATTGCCCAATAATACCGGATCTTGACCTACTTGTACACACTCACCACCATTACCGTTTTGCCAGCTCACTTTCACTTTATCACTAAAAACATTGTTTTCGATCAGCGTAAATTTCGGATAAGATTCTTTGGTGATTTTAACCTGCACATCCTGATTATCTACATTTGCTACGAAACTACAGCTTTCAACAACATTATGACTGCCATTACCTGATACAACAACTAAAGGGGTAAACTGCGATTTAACCTGATTTGCGAAAAAATTACAGTCTGATATCTTACAATTATTAGTTGTGTTTAACTCAATCAATATTCCCGTTTTACTCAGTACCGCATTTTTGAAATTGATCCCCTTGACAAAAATATAATCTCCTGAAATTTTAAAAACAGGTTGAGTAATATTCCCTGAAAAAGTGACCGCCCCCCGTTTTTCTGCATGGATAATAATCGGTTTAGCTGAAGTGCCTTTTGCGCTGATGGCTATTGCCCAATTGGCATAATTTCCATTTTTGATTGCTATTTCATCGCCGGGAACCAAAATAGATTCAATTGCCTTAAATTCTTGTTCACTGCTGATATAGTAAACTTTGGCTGAGGTTTTCTGGGCGAGAACAAAAAAGAGGAAGATACAGGTGGCGAATTTTTGGATCATTTTTAGCAGGTATTAATATTTATCAAACATACTAAAGCAGCACTTGCTAAAATGTTATTAGCAATAATTTTACCGCCTTAACCACTGTATAGGCGTATTTTAAGGCGATTCGTAAATTGAGTTTAAAAAAATAAAAAGCTTGAAGAGGCTTTTTTAATTTATTAGGCTTATTTTTGCGGCAAATTATAGAACCACACAGGAGATAAATTAAGGCCTGTGAACCTCAACAATCATTAGAAAACTAATATTTTATCAATGACAAACGACAAAAAAGAAATATTTGAAAGCGTAGCACAACGTTTAAAAATTGAAGGTTTTAATGTAGTAAACCGCGATGAAACACGTCCATGGGGTGGTTTCTTTGTAATAGACGAAGCGCAGGCGCAACAATTTGCCGATACTTATTTTGATGGACTAAATGTTGAAGACCTTAAAATTGGCGGTAAATTAAGCCCGAAAATTTTAATCGTTGCACCGAATACACGCCTTTCGTGGCAATATCACCACCGCAGAGCCGAAATTTGGCAAGTGGTAACAGGTACCGTTGGCATTAAGACCAGCCAGACTGATGAAGAAGGTGAAGTGAAAAAATACGCTCCAAAAGATCAGATCAAATTACAACAAGGTGAACGTCACCGTTTAATCGGTTTAGACGATTGGGGTGTTGTAGCAGAAATATGGCAACATACCGATGCTGCAAACCCATCAGATGAAAGCGATATCGTACGTGTTCAAGACGATTTCGGTAGATAATAAATAATTTAAAAGAAGAGGTTGTACTATAAAGGCAGTTTCAACTCAAATGCTGTCATGTTGAGCCTGTCGAAACACCTTAAAGTGTATTTAAACAGGTCCTTCGACAAGCTCAGGATGACAATCTATATTTATGGTACAACTTATTCTTTTTATCTAAACGCTTAATTTAAAGCGGTTTTTCTACGCTATTAAAACTAAACGCCCTCAAACTACGTTTATAAAGCATACACCCTATACATGATTATCTTCATTTTTTTTCTTTGCCATTGGTTTTTATCCCTGTTTAGTCAAACCTTTTTTCTTCACCGTTACTCGTCGCACAAGATGTTTAAAATGGAGCTTTTTTGGGAGCGGTTTTTCTATCTGATATTGCTGATTTCGCAAGGCTCATCATTTTTAAACCCCAGGGCTTATGCCATCTTGCACCGGATGCACCATGCTTACAGCGACACTGAAAAAGATCCGCACTCTCCACATTTTTTTAAGGATGTTTTCGGGATGATGATTGCAACAAAAAATATGTATATGAATTATCTTCAATTTAAAATACAGCCAGAGCCAGCTTTCCAGGGAAATTATCCCGAATGGCCGATTGTTGATAAAATTGGAAATTCATGGGCCTGGAGAATTGCATGTGGGCTGTTTTATATCGGCTTTTATGTTGCGTTTGCCAACCACTGGTGGCTGTATTTATTGTTACCGATCCATTTTTTGATGGGTCCTCTACATGGGGCAATTGTAAACTGGTGTGGTCATAAATATGGCTATTCTAACCATGATAATGACGATCATAGCAAAAACTCATTACCTTGGGATTTCTTATTAATGGGCGAACTTTTTCAGAACAACCACCACAAAAAACCAAACAGTCCTAACTTTGCTACCAAATGGTGGGAATTTGATCCAACCTATCCGGTAATGAAGGTATTGCACTGGATGCGTATTATAAAAATTAGAAAGGTTTAAGAAGAGGTTGAAAACATATTTCACTAATTAATTTGCCACCCTGAGCATAGGCGAAGGGTTGTTACGTAACTATAAGGTCTGTGTCTTCACAGACCATTTTTTTGCCCTATTTGGTTCACTAATAAGCCTTAGCTTTTTTCGCCACAGAAGCACTGAATTAACCATACAACTATTCATTCTGACGCTGCTGAAGGAAATAGCATAAGTTTCATTTGATGATTCCCTCCTTCAATGCTGTTTCTTGCACAGTTTTACCCCTGCTATGCTGAGGCATGAAGCAGTTGTTTCATAAGAGGCAAATACCTGGTGCCAGCACGTAAATACCTCAAAAAGATTGTAGTGAATGGCAGGACTGTCGTAGCCGAAACGAGCAGCAACCTGCTTTTCAAAAACCACACATTTACTTTTAGCCACGGATGCACGGAAATCACGGAGAATATCCCGGGGTTTTTACAATAAAATCCTTTTTGCTTATCTTACCGTATATAGGGCAATCTGTTTTAAATAAATTTCCATTCTGATGATCAAATTCCTCAAAATTGTTTTTTCGGCCTTGCTGGTTTTTATGTGTTATAAGGTAATCGCTACCTCGCTGGAAAGTAACCTGTTTGATCAATGGGACTTTCTAGGCAGCATCCCCTGGATGCGCGCCACATTGTGGGATTTTTATGCTAACATCTTCATTATCACCCTTTGGATGTTTTATAAAGAAAAAAGCATTATTCTTAAAATCTCTATGGCCATTTTGTTCGTATGTTTAGGTAGCATAGCAACCTTAGCCTATGTTTTAGTGCATTTATTCAAACTAAAAGATGGCGAAGGTGTTAAAGAATTACTGCTTAAGGCATAGTATGTAGAATTGAGGGTGTGGGGCTTTTGCTTTGAAGTTTAATAAGCTTGCTAGTTGGGCTTTTTGGCCTTAAACCTTTTACCTTAAACCTTATGCCACAAACCAAACATCTACTTTTTATTGTCCTCATCTCTCTTGTTGCCTGTTGTTTAATTATGGCCCTGGTTTGGCTCTGGGCAAAAAAAATCAAAAATGCCGGAGTAGTTGATGTTTTTTGGGCATTGAATTTTCCGGTAATTACGCTGATTACTTTTTTTCTGTCGGACGGATTTGATCCCCGCAAAATTTTAATCTGTGGTATTTTTTTAATCGCCGAGCTCAGGTTGGGCATCCACCTTTGGCAGCGCGTTATAGGTCATTTAGATGAAGAAGAAGGCCGGTATGCGCAACTTCGCAAAGAATGGGGAGACAAAGCGGACCGGAATTTTTTTATATTTTTTCAATTTCAGGCAATATCCAATGTTATACTGGCCATTCCGTTTTTTATTATTACGGCCAATCCTTCACAGGCCATTTCTAGTTTAGAATATATTGGCGCTGCGGTTTGGGTAATTGCATTCTTTGGTGAGATGATTGCCGATAGGCAGCTTGCTGCATTTAAAAAAGATCCCAGTAACAAAGGTAAAGTTTGCGATACCGGATTATGGTACTACAGCCGGCATCCAAACTATTTTTTCGAATGGTTAACCTGGATGGCTTATGTCATTTTTGCGCTGGCCTCGCCCTGGGGTATCCTGGCCATCATCAGCCCTGCTATTATTTTATATTTACTAACCAGGGTTACCGGCATTCCGAATAATGAAGAGCAAAATTTACGGAGCAAACCTGTAGCTTATCAAAAATATCAACAAACAACGAGCGCTTTTTTTCCGTGGTTTAAGAAGAAATAGTTGGAAGTCTTCAAAAAACCTTAAACCTTTTACCTTATAACCCTCTATCTTAAAATGTGGTACGATAAACTTTTAGAAAACGACAAACTTCCGGATACAGCATTGCGTATCGGCATCAGAAAATTATGCAAACAACGCCTGGATGATGAAACGCTGGGCAACGAAGAATTACAGCAGGAAAAATTTATGGATCTGGTTGCCGAGCTGAAACAATCGCCTATAGCGGTAAATACGGCGGATGCCAATGAACAGCATTATGAATTACCTACTGCATTTTTTCAGTATTGTCTTGGCAAAAACTTAAAATACAGTAGTGGTTACTGGAAACCAGGTGTTAAAGATATAGATACCTCGGAGGATGATATGCTGGCCTTAACCTGCAAAAGGGCCGACTTACAGAATGGCCAAAATGTTTTGGAACTGGGCTGTGGTTGGGGTTCGCTATCGCTTTATATGTCGGCAAAGTTCCCGAAGAGTACTTTTACCGTGGTATCTAATTCTGCTACACAGAAAATTTTTATTGATGAAACGGCAAAACAGCGTGGAATACAGAACCTAACGGTTTTAACTGCCGATATGAATACGTTTACGATTGCCGATACATTCGATCGGGTAGTTTCGGTAGAAATGTTTGAGCACATGCGTAATTATAAATTCCTGTTAAACAAAGTGGCTTCCTTTATGAAGCCAGACGGTAAGTTATTCGTACACATATTTACCCACAAAACCCTGGCTTACAAGTTTGAGGTGATAGACGAAACCGACTGGATGAGTAAATACTTTTTTACCGGAGGCATTATGCCTTCCAATCACCTGTTTTTTTACTTTAACGACGACCTCAAGATCGATAAACATTGGGTAGTAAATGGAAGCAATTACGGTAAAACCTCCGAAGCCTGGTTAAGCAATATGGACAAACATAAAAAGGAAATCATGCCTATTTTAGAAACGACCTACGGTAAAGGTCAGGCGGTGAAATGGTGGGTGTACTGGCGGTTATTCTACATGTCTTGCGCCGAACTGTTCAATTACAATAAAGGGAATGAATGGATGGTGTGCCATTATCTGTTTGCAAAGGTATAAGGTATAAGGTATACGGTTTAAGGCGTATGGTTTATCTGTCTCAAATCTCAGGTCTCACATCTCAATTCAATAAAAATGAAAACTCTCGCCATCATTGGCTCAGGAATAGCAGGCATGGGTTGCGCCCATAAACTGCAACACAAATATGATATTACGCTTTTCGAAGAAGCCGGTTATATTGGTGGGCATACCAATACCATAACGCTCGAAGAGGATGGTAAACCTGTTTATTTAGATAGTGGTTTTATGGTTTTTAATTATCAGACCTATCCAAACCTAACTGAAATGTTTGCCGAAATTGATGCGCCAGTAATGAAAACGGATATGTCTTTCAGTGTTCAGTTTTTGCCTAAGAAACTAGAATATAGCGGCTCGAGCTTAAACCATCTTTTTGCGCAGCGAAAAAATCTGTTCAACATTTCATACCTGAAAATGCTCATGCAGATTAACCGTTTCAATAAACAAAGTATAGAGATTTTGGATAAGCCAGAATATCAGGACTACTCTATAGAAAAGTTTTTTAAGGAGTTTGGTTACAGTGATGATATGCTTTGGCAATACCTGATTCCCATGAGTGCTGCTGTGTGGAGTGCACCGATGGAACAGATTTTGGACTTTCCAGCTGTAACTTTGATCCGCTTCTTTCAAAATCATGGCTTTTTAGGTTTAGATACGCAACACCAGTGGTATACTTTGCAAAATGGCAGTCAGTCTTATCGTGAAAAACTGATTGCACCTTTCCGTGACAGGATCAAAATCAACAATAAAATCATTTCGGTAAAACGATTAGCAAACGGTAAAGTTGAAGTCGAAAACGAGAAAGGAGAAGTATTTGAGTTCGATAAGGTGATTATGGCCACTCATGCCGACCAGACTTTCGAAATTGTAAAAGATAAAACCACACTCGAAACCGAACTGCTTTCGAAATTTAAATACCAGCTGAATAAAGCTGTAGTGCATACCGACGAAGAACAGATGCCTGAAACCAGGTTAGCCTGGAGCAGCTGGAATTACCGTGTAGAAAAACAGGGCGATAAGTTATTGCCGAGTACCATTTATTGGATGAATAACCTGCAGGGTGTTTCTGAAAAACAAAATTACTTTGTTTCCATTAATCCGACCGGAACCTTAAACCCTGAAAAGATTATTAAAGAAATCGATTACCACCATCCTTTGTTTGATGTTTCGGCCATGCAGGCACAAGCGCAATTGCACAGGTTAAATGAAAAGGGACCGATATATTATTGTGGCAGCTATTTTAAGTATGGTTTCCACGAAGATGCGTATAAAAGTGCTGTTGATTTGTGCATGGAGTTATAAAGCAGTTACGTCATTCCCAACCCGATAGCTATCGGGTTGATTGGGAACCACGATTGCTCATCGAAGATAATCGTAATGCTTTAGTCTGGCTTGTAAATTGTATTAAGATTCCCGCCTGCGCGGGAATGAGGTTAAGTTAGTGAGCGCGCTAATTGATATAGATTTCTCGACTGCGTTGCACTTCGCTCGAAATGACGAACTCAAAATGGAGGCATGAACTATAAATTTCGTAAATTGTAATAACAATGGAATTCACATCAAGCATATATATAGCAAAAGTGATGCACCATCGCTTAGCGCCGAAAAAACATTCTTTTTGGTACAGGGTGTATATGTTCTATATCGATCTGGATGAATTGAACCTGCTGAGTAAAAAGCTTCGCTGGTTTAGCCTTAATAAATTTAACCTCTTTTCTTTTAGAGATGCAGAGCATCTTCAATTGCCAAAAGATAATCCCGATCAGACTAAAAATACCCGCCAGCATATAGAAAATTACCTGAAAGAAAATGGGGTGGATGGTAAGGAGCTGAAAATAAAACTGCTTACCAACCTTAATGTTTTAGGCTATAATTTTAATCCGGTTTCTTTTTACTATTGTTTCGATCAGCAGGGCAAACCGGTTTGTTGCGTGGCCGAAATCAGTAATACCTACCGGGAAATGAAACTTTTTTTCTTTGGAAAAGACGAATTACAGGGCGATACTTTCAAAAAAATAACCAAAAAATATTTTTATGTTTCCCCATTTATAGATCATGATGATACCTTCGATTTTAGATTAAATGTACCTGGGGATGCACTCGATATTAAAATTGATGACCTGGATAAAAATGGTAACCTGTTTTTTATCAGTACCTTAAAGGGAGCGAAAAAAGCCTTAACCAACAGCAATATGCTGAAGTATTTTTTCTCCATTCCGCTAATTCCTTTGCAGATAATGGGCATGATCCATTGGCAGGCTTTTAAACTTTGGATAAAAAAAATACCTTTTCACCCAAAAGCCGAAAACCCTGAGTTGCAACGCAACGTATATAAGCCGTATAAACCACAAATAAAATAGATAAAAGAATATGAATACGCTTGCTGCTACCAAAACATCCACAGGTTTTTTCGAAAAAGTAGTGCTTACCGCACTTTCTAAAATGACACTGGGTAAATTAGAACTTTCGCTGCCAGGTGGAGAGATTTGGGTTTTTGGCAATGGCGTACATAAAATTGAAGCAAATATCCAGGTAAATCATCCTGATTTTTTTAAATCAATAGTACTTTATGGTGATATCGGCTTTGGAGAAGGTTATACCTCCGGTTTGTGGGATACCACTAATATTACGAATGTAATTAAGTGGGTAATACTGAATATTGAAAATGCACCTTCTGTTACTGGTAGTAAGGTAAAATCTGTTGCGTTAAACCTTTTTAAGTGGGTGAACAAGATGTACCATGTGCGTAGGGCTAATACTCTGGCCGGATCGCAGAAAAATATTTCGGAGCATTACGATCTCAATAATGATTTCTTCGCTACTTTTCTGGATAAAACCATGACTTATTCCAGCGGTTATTTTTCTACTGAGCATTTGAGCTTAGAAGCGTCTCAATATGCCAAGTACGATCGATTAGCTAAACAATTAAAAATTAAAGCGACTGATCACGTTTTGGAAATAGGAAGTGGCTGGGGCGGTAATGCAATTTTTTTAGCCAAAAATTATGGCTGTCGTGTTACTTCGGTTACCATTTCGAAAGAACAACAAAAATTAGCTGTAGAAAGGGTTAAGGCTGAGGGTTTATCTGACAGGGTATCAATCATTATTCAGGATTACCGTAAAATTGAAGGGACCTTTGATAAAATTGTCTCTATCGAAATGCTTGAAGCTGTCGGTCACCAGTACCTGGAAACCTATTTTGAAAAATGTCAGGAGCTCTTGAAGCCTGATGGAATTTTTGCTTTCCAGGTTATTACCTCGCCCGATAGCCGGTATGATAAATTGAGAAGCGGTGTAGACTGGATTCAGAAACACATCTTCCCCGGATCGCTTTTGCCTTCGGTGGCAGCGATAAATAAAGCGATAAATGAAACTGGCGATTTAACGCTTGTCGACTTAAAAGATCTGGGCTTAGATTATGCCAGAACATTACATTTATGGTTTACAGAATTTAATAAGAACCTCGATAAAGTTAAAGCCTTAGGTTTTGACGCAACTTTTATCCGCAAGTGGAATTATTACTTAAACTATTGTGAGGCTGCCTTTGCCATGCGGAATATTAATGTAATGCAAATGGTTTATTCAAGGCCGAATAATATTTCGAGGTAAAGTGTAATGTAAGATGGATGTGGCTGTAAGGTAACCTTCGCATCTTCCGTTTTACATTTTTCCATTCACAATGATTCCTTTTACCGATAAAAGCATAGTGTTTGCCGACAAATTAGAAGTGTTAGGATAAAAAGTATAGGTTGTAATTGTAACAAAATGCAATTTGCGTAGACTAATTACAAAAGACTAACTCTTAACATGAAAAAACTTCTACTACTTACCTTCATTCTTGGCTTATTTGTTACCGCGCATGCTCAGTTTACTGGCGGCGGCTTGGGTGGAGGACCAAAAAAATCTACCGTTACCGGGCGTATTACTGCCATTATACTTGATTCACTTACTAAAAAACCAATTGATTACGCTACTGTATCCTTGATTAATGCAAAAGACAACAAATCTATAAACGGTGGTGTAACTGACGAAAAAGGAAAATTAACCTTACAAAATGTATCGCCTGATTCATATAAGTTAATGATCGGTTTTATGGGCTACAAAACAAAATCTGTTTTGGTTACTACCACACCATCAAAACCCGATAATAATATAGGTACAATCTACATTTCATCGAGCGAAAATACTTTGGCCGATGTTCAGGTTCAGGGAACTAAAGCAGTTATCGAAAATAAAATCGATAGGATGGTATATAACGCAGAGGCTGATGGCACAAATGCCGGCGGCGATGCAACAGATGTAATGCGTAAGGTGCCGATGTTATCTGTTGATGTTGATGGAAATGTTCAGTTACGCGGTGGTGCCGTTCGTGTGTTGATTAATGGTAAACCATCTGGAACGATGGCCAGCAGCGTTTCTGACGCCTTAAAAATGATTCCTGCTGAACAGATTAAAAGTGTAGAGGTAATTACCAGTCCATCAGCAAAATATGATGCTGAAGGTTCAGGGGGTATCATCAATATTATCACTAAAAAATCAAATGCGCAGGGCGTAAGCGGTACGGTAAATGCATCTGCAGGTACACGTCAGAACAATGGTGCATTTAACCTAACTGCGAAAACGGGTCGTTTAAGTGTAAATGCAAGTCTGGGTACAAATTTGGCCTATGCTCAGGATTCGAGAGTATTATTTGAAAATAGTACGCGTACGGATACCATTGGCAAAACAACGATAACTAACATTATGCAAGACGGGGTTTCTAAATGGAGCCGTAAAGGTTATAACGGTAGTTTTGGTGTTGATTATGATTTTAATGCCTATAACAACGTAAGCTCTAATATAAAATACAATAACTTTTCAAATGGTGGTCCGGGAAGTGCGGATTATGTTTTAAATGGTGTGCCGTTTAAAAATATCAGTGATATGGACATGGGTTTTAATAACTTCGACTGGAATGTAGACTATAAGCATACCACTAAAAAAGAAGGAGAAGAATTCACAATTTCTGGCCAATTATCATCGGGAAGAAATACAACAGATTTCCAAAACGAAATTATTGGAAGTTCATTTCCTGCTGTAAATAATAACAATACCGGTAAAAATCAGGAATACACTATACAAACAGACTACACTTATCCGTTTAGCAAATCGACTATTTTAGAGGTAGGTGCAAAGGGCATTTTCAGAAACATCAATAGTGAATTTTCTAATAATGCAAACCAGGATTTTGAGTACAAGCAAGATGTAGCCTCTGCATATGGGGTAATTAGCTTTAAATTAAGTAAAAAATTAAACTTTAAAGGTGGCTTAAGGTCAGAATATACCAGTATCGATTTCAATACTATTAATCCGGGCATTCAGAAAAATAACTACTTTAACTTATTTCCAAGCGCGATCATTTCGCAAACACTTAAAGGCAATGCAACTTTGAAATTAAGTTACAACCGTAGGGTGCAAAGACCGAGTTTAGCCTATTTGAACCCTTTCCGTAATGAGAGCGATCAGTTTAATATCAGACAAGGAGAGCCAACATTAAGTCCTGAACTAAGTGATAACCTTGAGCTTGGTTATTCGACCTTTATTAAAGGATCTGTGATCAATGCATCAGTATTTTACCGTCGCACAGGTGGGGTAATCGAAAGTTCTATCACTCCATTAAAAGAGAACGGATTTGAGAAAACATTATCCACATATATAAATGTGGGAGTGGCACAAACTTATGGAGCGAATGTTTTTGCCTCCTACAATCCAAAACCAAAATGGACTTTAATGACTAATCTTGGTGTTAATACCTATGAGGTGAGCAATACGCAAACAGGAATAAGTACAGGTACCTTTTTAAACTATAATATCTTTGGCCGGTCTGCATACGGATTTGGCAAAGGTTATAATTTCGAATTGTTTGGTGTGGTAAACTCGCCAAGAAGAACGTATCAAGGTAAAACAGATGCAATGATTTTCTACGGGGCATCATTCAAAAAAGATATCCTGAACAAAAAAGGCTCAATTGGCATCAATACTTTAAATCCATTTACCCGCGATCTGCATATTAAAACCGTAAATAATTCTGTTACAACACTTGGAAATAAAGTAAGTACACTTTATCAGAGCACTAACATTTATTACCCATTACGTTCTTTCGGTGTGAACTTTAGTTATTCATTCGGTAAGCTTAAATTTACGGAGAAGAAAAAAATCAAAAACGACGATGTGAAACAAGATCAGCAACAAGGTGGTATGGGCGGCGTTCAACAATAAAACCCAATCTAAATATATAGTTCAGGCCTCCCGGTAAAAATCGGGAGGCTTTTTAGTTTTTCTTTATCCTTTTTAAAATCATCAAACTTAATGGATTAAAGGAATAACCTGAGATGTTATTCTGCAGCATCACTACAGATTGGTCGTAGAAAAGGGGAACAACCGGAGCATAATCCATTACCATCTGATCCATTTTGCGGTACAGCTCAAAACGTTTTTCGTTATCGGTTTCGTAATAGCTTTTCTCGAACAATTGATCGAATGCTTTATTGTAAAAAGCAGTATAATTTGGTCCATAAGGGACTTTGTTTTTTGAGTAAAACATCGAAAGGAAATTTTCGCCATCGCCATAGTCGGCAAGCCAGGAACCACGGAAAAAGTTTACGCTGTTTTTCGACATTAAATCTCTTAGGCTAGCACTTGGGCTTACATCAATTTTAACTTTAATACCTACGGCAGTAAGCTCGCCCTGAATAAATTCGATCAGATCTTTATAAGTTGTGGTTGTATTTAAGGTTACTTCTCCCATACCTTTTCCTTCCGGGAAACCAGCTTCCTCTAAAAGTTTGGCAGCCAATTTTGGGTTATAGGCATATCCCCTAACAGCCAGGCTATCAAAACCAGGCATGCCTTTAGGAATGAAACCAGATGTTGCGGCTACGCCAATGCCATTCCTTAAGTATTTAATTAACCGATCACGGTCTATAGCATAATTAATGGCCTGCCTGATTTTTTTTAACCGTAATGGCGATTTCTTCACAATCGAAAGGCTGCTATCAACCAATATACCTACATACTCGGTACACAGGTATGGGCTTTTGGTTAATGTAAATTTTCCTTTATACTTTGAGGTCATCTTCCCGCTTTTGGTCAGGATATCGTCGCGGTAACTGCCGTCTACATTATAGTAGAAATCCAGATCCTTTTTCAGGAAACTCATGAAACCGCTTTGTTTATCGGTGATGAAGCTGGCTTTAACGGCATCAAGATAGGGTAGTGCTATCCCTTTGGCATCTTTTTCAAAATAATGCTCGTTTTTTAAAAGCACTAATATTTCACCTTCTTTCCAGTATTTAAATTTAAAAGGGCCAGTGCCAACAGGATGACTTCTAAAATCTTTACCATAATGTTCTACAACTTCTTTAGGTACAACAGAGCAGTATTGTGTAGTGAGTAGACTCATAAACGGTGGGAAAGGACGTACCAGCTTAATCTGGAAAGTAGAATCATTTAATGCGATAAAATTATGCTTATCCTGCACTTTATCACTAAAAATCCATCCGCCTGATGAGGCTACTTTTGGATCGATTAAACGATAAAAACTATATACAAAATCACCTGCAGTTACTTTGCGCCCTTTGCCATTTTTAAAAATAGGATCATCATGAAAGTAAACATCGTTACGCAGGCTAAAAGTGTAAGTTAACCCATCTTCCGAAACCTGCCAGCTTTTGGCTATACAGGGCCGTGTTTGCAAGGATGAGTCGATCTGTACCAAACCATTGAAAATCTGGTTGGTCATCCAGATCGCATTCTGGTTGCGCGCAAAGGCCGGATCAATAGAGGTTAAACCCTGATCGAGATTAATATTAAAGACTTTTTTGTCCTGATGATCAGCATTTTCCTTACATGAAAAGAATAAGCTTACACAAAAAAACCAAAATATATAATTAAATGAGCCTCGCATGCGGTTAGGAATGTTATTTTTGCACAAATTAATAAATTTAATGCAGATGTCTTTTTTAAACGATTTATTTATCGGCCTCGATGCTGCTCAGCAAGAAGAATTACAGGAACGTTTAGATTTAGTGGAGCACAAGATTAAGTTTATGGATAAAATGCCTGTAGCCTGTTTAGATACGAGCAACAATCCGGAATATTTTTTATCAGAAGAAATTTCGCTGGCAGGTGGAATGATAGAGACTGACATACTAAGCGCTGTTTTTATTATTTATTATCAGCCGGGTAAAACTTTAACCGATTTAATGAGAGAAGTACCTGCAGCATTAAATACCGATTGGCAAGCCGTGCAAAACAACAGAATCATTTTATTGAATGACGATGTTAACCGCGAAAGAACTGCTGAAAATGCCGTTTCGCTAATAGAAGATATCGCCGAAATGTTACACCCGGGTTCTTTTATCTTTGGCCATGAAGGTGATAAATGGATCAGGTTTGGCGCATAGGGAATGTGAGATGTAAGACGGATGAGAAAAACTAAAATTCAATGCTCGCGCTAATTTTCAAACGAGTGCATAAGTAGTAATACGATTTTATCTTTAGAAACGGTGTTAACTGAATTTTTAATCCGCTGAAAGGATTTGCAGCTTTACAACTTCTCAGCTAAAGCATTGCATTTTATGTCAGATAGAAATATCTGACAGCACGAGAAAACCTTTCAACCCTCTACCTTCCAGCCTTCAGACCTCTCTAATCTGGTACTCTTCTATTTTACGGTAAAGTGTGGTCAAACCGATACCCAGTAATCGCGAGGTTTCTGTTTTATTGCCTTTGGTATGGATGAGTACTTTTTGAATGTGCTGCTTTTCTATCTGTTGTAGGTTGTAATCGTTTTCTATCGGCGTAAATTCAAAAAATTCAGGAGGTAAGGCCGTAGCGCTTAAAGTATCTCCGTCAGATAGGATTACCAAACGTTCGATCACATTTTTAAGTTCCCGGATATTTCCTTTCCAGCTATGATCGCCCAATATCGATAAGATCTTATCATCCATTTTTGGTGCAGATCGGTTTACCTTATCGGCAAATTCTTTCAGGTAAAACTTAGCCAGTGCAGGGATGTCTGCCTTGCGCTCGCGTAGCGGAGGCAAGGTGATGGTAAAAACCGAAAGCCGATAATAAAGGTCGGAGCGGAATTTTCCAGAGGCAGCATCGGCCTTTAAATCTTTATTTGTGGCGGCTAAAATCCGAACGTTTACCTGTTGTGTTTGGGTATCGCCTACTTTGATAAAAGTCTGGCTTTCGAGTACACGCAATAACTTTGCCTGTAAATCGAGGTTCATCTCGCCGATTTCATCCAGTAATAGGGTGCCGCCGTTAGCCTCTTCCAATAGCCCTTTTTTGTCTTTATTGGCACCCGTAAAAGCCCCTGCTTTGTATCCGAATAGTTCGCTTTCCAATAAATCAGGGCTAAAGCCACTGCAATTTAAGGCCACAAATGGTTTTGCAGCCCTAGGGCTTTCATAATGGATCGATTGAGCAAAAACTTCTTTCCCAGTTCCTGTTTCTCCCAATAATAAAACAGTAGTATCGGTTGCACTTACTTTTTTAGCCAGATCAATTGCTTCCTTTAAAGTTTTTGATTGACCGATTATGGTTTCGAAGCTATGTTTTTTAGCGATTTTGTTTTCCAGATCAGAAACCCTGCGCTGTAGATTTGATTTATCCATTGCCTTATACAACAGCGGAATAATTTTGTCGTTATCATCGCCTTTTACCAGATAATCGAATGCACCGTTTTTAATCGCCAAAACGCCATCGGCAATGGTACCGTAAGCGGTAAGGTTTATAATTTCGACATAAGATTTTATGGCTTTAATATCCTTAACCAGTGCAACCCCATTAACATCGGGTAGTTTTACGTCACTGATTACAATGCTTACATCGTTATTTTTAAGCAATTTAAGGCCTTCTTTCCCGGTATTGGCCTGTAGGGTTTTAAACCCCTCTAATTCTATAATTCTGGAAAGTAAACTGCAGATTTTCTTTTCATCATCGATGATGAGCACCATGCCATTCATAGGTAAAATTTATGCTGCAATATTAAGGATAAAAATCTCGAAAGATGACGACGCGGATAAAATAAACAACTTTGGTCTTTAAGCTTTGTACTTCAAACTCTGGACTCTTCTTCCTCGGTCTGTGTCCCCACAGAACGAAAAGATAAATGTTGCAAAAGAAAGGAGTGGTCTGTGGGGACACAGACCACGGGTTGGGGATAAAAATACCGAAAGATGATGAGGTGGATAAAATAAAGGGCT